>NZ_LODI01000048.1:113145-131745 GCF_001468485.1 Pseudoalteromonas sp. H71 | reverse complement strand
AACGATGAACATTTACATAGCGGTATTAAGTTTGTCACGCCAAATCAGCGCCATTTAGGCTTAGATAAAGCGATCCTAGCGAAGCGCCATCGGGTTAATGAAATGGCGAAATTACAGAATCCAAGTCGTTGGTCAGGAAAGTCTAGAGATTGGACGATGATCAAGGAAGTAAATTTGAATCCAGAGAAAAAAGAAGAAGTGCGGGCGGCATAAAATTTAACTTGATGCGACAACTAACTTGAAAAACACCGCCCAGCGCCTTAGTGTTCTCGGTGGTTATATTTTATTTATAAGTAACAAGAAGCTTCGCTTCTAACGTGAGCAAGCTCTACGTCTACAAAGCAAAGTCAATTTCACACCATAGACGCGCAGCTTGCTGGCGCAAGTTATTAAAAAATAATTAAATATTCACAAAGAGGTCATGAGACGCTGCGCTTTAGAGAAGTGATTTCGTGATTAAATAAAAAAACAGCATTACTGTCTTAATGTCTTCTCATTTACTTCTCATTCGCTTCTCTTAGTGCAAATGATCTTTCAAAAAGAAGCTGCGCTTCTAACGTGAGCAAGCTCAACGTCTACAAAACTAACTTAAACTTTACAGCGTAGACGCGCAGCTTGCTGGCGCAAGTTATTAAAAAATAATTAAATATTCACAGAGAGGTTAAGAGACGCTCCGCTTTAGAGCAGTGATTTAGTGATTAAATAAAAAACAGCATTACTGTCTTAATGTTTTCTCATTTACTTCTCATTCGCTTCTCTTTGTGCAAATAATCTTTTAAAAAGAAGCTGCGCTTCTAAAGTGAGCAAGCTCAGCGTTTACAAGTAAATACAAGCAATTTCGCTCTAATCTCGTGGGTATGGTTTTAGATCTACTAACTGTAATCTGAAATCTGCCATCTAACATCTTTCCCTTACAAAACCTATTTACACTGTTTTATAAACATCCAACTGGTTCTGACTGGATCAAAATGAGCGCCAAATTTAAGCGACAAACATAAAATAGGTAAAGCATCTACCTGCTTAGCAATATCAAAAGCGCGTGAAAACTTATGGCCGTGCTTAGCTGCTAACTTAAGCTCGTTAACATATAACGCTTTATATTTTGGAGGGAGTTGTTGCCAGTTCATTAGTGCTATTTCTATAGCACCTAAATGAACATCAATTTTATACGGACCCACGCGTTTAGCCTGCTCAATATACTCAAACACACGATCGGTTGGCCCTTCTTGGTAACTTACTACCTTAGCCAACGCAATCCAGGTTTCGGACCAAGTTTGCCTGTATTTAACCGACTCAAGCAGCCTAGCCTCAGCCTGTTTTAACACACGTAAATTATGCGCTATTGCCTCATCTGTATTTGCTGGGTTTAATTGCAGCAACTTAACATGCGCAAAAACTTCATGGTAATGAGGGTGTGAAGGGTCAAGCTCACTCGCAAGGCTAATAGCGCTTTGTGCAAGCTCAATATTTAACGTGTTATCAGCTTGGCTATTTAGCCCCTGCAGCGTATTTTTAGCATTAAAAAACCACGCATTCGCGCGCATACTATTAATACTGCTTACACATACACCCACAGTAATTAGCGCAAGTAAAACTACCTGCACCATTTTAATCGCTTTATTTGGCTTGGCCACGCTATTACTCATTAACCGCACCGTTAAGCGCATCGTTAAACAAACTTTGGGTTAAACGCAGTGGGTTTTTATAAAACAACGCCTCTGCTTGTTCAGCCCCTATTAAATCGCTAACAATACTTTTTGCCTTACTTAAAATAGGCGGCCTACGTTTAACCGAATGAGCATCACTTGCAACGTAAGTCACTAACCCATTTTTAAGCATATCAAGGCTAATAGTTTGCGCCTGTTCGCCCCACTCGCCTTCAATACTTGAAGCCGTTAACTGAAATTCACAGCCCAATTGCTTTAAGCGCTCTATGTAAAAAGGCTTAGCTTGTATATCGCGGTTACGCTCTGGGTGCGGAATAATAGTTTTAATATTTTGCTTAGCCAGCCAACTAATAAACTTGTCAAACCCTTGCGGTACATGCGAATGCGGTAACTCAAGCAACACGTAATTAGCGCCATTTACATTACCAATAAAGGGCAGCTTTTTGCTCATTACCAAGGTCATTAGCTCTACATCTAGCCTAACCTCTGCGGCTACTGCTAGCTCTACATTAATATTTGCATCACTGGCGGCGTGTTTTAATTTAGCTAGGTCGTCGTAAATGTGCGAGGCCGCATTATTAAAGCGGCCTAAATGAATATGCGGGGTAGCTACCATATGGGTTATACCATCGGCTTGCGCCATGGTTAAAAGCGCTAAAGACTCATTCAAGTCTTTAGCGCCATCATCAAGCCCAGGTAATATGTGGGAATGTATATCTATCATAATACCGTTAATTACGACTTTTCAGATTGCTGAGTGTAATCGTAATAGTCGTAGTAGCCATAATTATGTTCTTCTTTCGACTTAGTTATATCTACTTGGTTAACAACAACCCCAGCAATATGCGCTTTAGATTCAAACAAACGCTCAATACCCGCTTTAATAGGTTTAATGCGTGTTAAATCGGCTTTAACAACATAAATAACCGAATCGGTATTTTGCGCTATTACTAATGCGTCACTCACCGCTTGGGTAGGTGGTGTATCAATAATTATATGGTCGTAGGTTTGTTTTAATCTTACCAACAACTCATTAAATTGGTTGCTCGAAAGCAGCTCTAACGGGTTACCCGGTATTTGCCCACTTGGCATAATAGTCACGCCCGACTGCTCGTCAATGTGTATACATTCGCTTAATTGTTCAGTACCCACAATTAGGTTACTTAAACCTGGATGAAATACGGGTATATCAAAGCGTTTAGCAATACTGGGTTTACGTAAATCGCCATCAATTAATAATACTTTACCCATTTGCGCAAGCGACATCGCTAAATTGGTCGACGTAGTTGTTTTACCTTCACCCGGCGAGCTAGACGTAACCGCAATAACTTTGTGCTCGCGGTCAAGCTGGGTTAACAATAAACTGGTACGAAACGTACGTACCGACTCGGCAAAACGCCTGTAATGCTCGTCAAAATAGGCATGAATACCAAATACACTATTTTTAGGCACTTTAACAAACGGTAAAATACCCAACATACGTTGCGCTAGTTTGTTTTCAACGTCGTTTTTGTTTTTAATCGTGTCGTTTAAAGCATCAAACACAAAGCTCATTACCACAGCAAAACCAAAACTTGCCACAAACGCTAAAACCACAATCAGTTTTTTATTTGGTTTGCTTGGATCTTTTGGTGCGTATGCGCGATCAGTAAAGCGTGCCGCTGCCGAGCTAAAGTCGCTTGTTACTTCGGTTTCGCGTGAACGCGATAAAAACGTATTAAATATATTACGGTTAGTTTCAACTTCGCGTTTAAGCTGGTTGTAGGCGGTTTCTTTACGCGTTATTTCTTGGTATTCAGCGCGTATTTTAACTAAATCGGCCTCAAGGGCGCTAACGGTGCGCGTAATACGGTTTAGCTCTTTTTCTATGCCGGTAATCAGGCCTTTAATTTGCTTATTTAAGTTACTTTTAACCGTAGCCAGCTCCGCCTTTGCCGATATTATTTTAGGGTGCTTAGGGCCGTAAACTTCGCTAAGTTCACTTACTTTACGTTCTACTAAAATAACTTCGCGTTTTACATCTTGCACCACTTTGTGCGATGTAATTTCAGGCATACTACCCAGTAAATCTAAATTGTTATTACCGTATTCACTTATTACACGGTTAATGCTTTGTAGGTTATTTTTTTCGGTGCGGGCAGTCACTAACTGCTCAGACGTTTGCTCAAGCTCTTGGGTTACTAAACCCGCAATACCTTCAATATCTACTAGTTTTTGTGCTTCACGGTAGGCTTGCAGTTTTTCTTCAGAGTCGTCAAGTTGCACACGTAACTGAAATAAACGCGTATTTAACCAGCTAGACGCTTGCTGAGTAATGCCCATTTTAGCGCGCATTTGGCTTTCTATGTACACTTCGCCCACGGTATTAGCCACTAAAGCAGCAAGCTTTGGGTCGCTCGACTCAAAACTAACATTTACTAGTTGGGTTTTACGAATAGGCGAAACCGTTAACCTACTTTTAAACGCTTCAAGCAAGCCAAGCATTTGTAAGTCTTGTATTTCTTGATCAGTAAGCTGTAGCTGTTCTGCTTTATTTAAAAAAGGAAATAACCCTTTTACAAAACCAGTGGCTTCACCAATAAAAGAAGGCTTAGGGATAAAATCGGTATGGGCTTTTAAATCAAGTTTAGTAATTACCTCGCGGGCAATACTGTCCGACTTAATAACTTCAAACTGGGTAAGGTAGTATTCTTTTTTAGATGAGTCGAGCCCGTAAACTTCGTCAAAGCTTACTGCTTTGCTTTGTTCGGCCTCAATTAATAATGTAGCGGTTGCGGTATAACGTGGTATTAGCGTTAACGTTATCATAGTAATTAATAGTGTAACTACTAATGCAAAACTTAAAATACGCCATTTGTTGCGCTTTATAACAGTTAAGTAAGCGCTTAAATCTATTACTTCTTCGTTTTGTAGGTTTTCGTTTATTTGGTTCATTTATTACTGCCCTAACAATTGCTTAAAACAAGCGCTGTTCTATTTTTATTGTATCGCCCGCTGCAATTTGGCTATTTAAATTACCTTTTTGTTGCTGCTGCTTAGTTTGCTCTTTAAATATGTATATTTTATCAAGCGATGCGCGCTCGGTTAAACCTCCGGCTAGTGCGACGGCTTGGTTTACTGTCATCGCGGGTTGGTATGGGTATGCGCCAGGGCTTTTAACTTCGCCATGTATATAAAATGGGCGGTATTCAGTAACTTGTACATATACGTTTGGGTTTACAAGGTAGTCGGGCTTTAAACCTTGGGTAATTAAGTTTTCAACTTGCGTTGTACTTAAACCGGCCAATTTAATTTTACCTAAAAACGGGTAACTTACTTCGCCGCTGTTACCCAATAACGCGGTTACTTCTAGGTCGGGCTGGCCAAATACTTTTATTTCAACCTTGTCGCCCGCGCCTAAAACGTAATCTTGCGCAGCATGCGCAAGATTACCCATTACTAAATTTATAAATAAACCAGTAATAAAAATACCAAATTTCATTAATTAGCCTTTAGTGCAAATGTAAAGTTAATGCCTACAACCATGCGGTCAAACTTTAGTGCGTCTTGCGTAGAGTCTTTATCAATAAAGTCAACATAAGTCGAAACCATACCAAAGCTGTTTGTGGTATAGCTTACTGCAAAGTTAGCATTGCTGGTTTTGTCTTTACGGCCAATTTCACCTACGTATTTTTCGTCGGTGTACGACAGCCCAGCACTGGTACTAAGCTGGTCGTTCCAATCGTGTGTCCATGTTGCACGGTATACACTTTCACGAATGTAATCGCCTTCAACTAGTGGGTCTTTTGCGGCGCGGCTAGTACTAAAGTCAACAAACGAGTAACTAAGTGGTTGCCAAGTAACGCCTGCCTCCCAGCTCAGTCCGCTAAAGTTTTCACGCTGCTCGGCAGCAAAATCCTTTTTTTGGTAACCTAATTTAACCGAGCCCGATGTAAGCGCAGTTGCATCCCACTCCATACCAAACAACACTCTTACGTCGTCTGAGTCACGGCTTATACCGTTAGCGTCTATTACGTCGTAACGGTAGTCTTCTTGTTTTAGCTCTAAAAAGGTACGTGTAGCGGCTTGAGTATTATAGTAACCAACAATACCTAGGGTAGTTCTGTCGTAGTCACGAAACTGCGAAATAGCCCTAAAGTTTTGGTATTTTTTATTAAAAACCCCACCCATTAAAGCAACTTGCGCTTTTGAGCTTTCGGCGCCAAATTCGTAGCGGCCATTTAAGCTTTGTTGTTGGTATTCAACCAGTTCGTTTACTGCATCGCCTAAGCCTTCGGTTAAACCGCTACCACGTGGCTCAAACAACCAATCGGCTGTGGCGTTAAAGTCAAGCCTGTGCTTACTGGTAAATTCATTATGGGTTGCAGCACTTAAATTAACTTGGGTAAAATTATCGGCGCTGTCTTTATTGTGTATGCTAGTGCTGGTTGCAACGTTAAAGTTATAGTAGTTAACACCGTCTTCTATTAGTGCATCAACGTTTGGCGCTATAGTCCAAATTAAACGCGACTCTTCGTCGGTTGGGGTGCTAAAAAAGTTATCGTTACTGCTAATACCCGTGGTTAACGTAGGCGTAATTTGTGCGCCATCTTTTGTTATAACACTGCCCGGGTTTAGCTCTGCCATGGCAGGCGTTGCTATACCCATACCTGCAACTAATAGTAAACCTTTAACGGGGTTAGTAAGCGTTTGCATTTTTAAATCCCTTAAATATTGTTAAAAAAATAATTTTTATGTCAAACCATAAAGACCAATGCTTAATGTAATGTAAATCGTACTCTACACGTTTGGTCATTTTGTTTAAGGTGTCGGTTTCGCCCCGCCACCCATTAATTTGTGCCCAACCCGTAATTCCCGGCTTTGCTTTATGCCTAAACATATAAAAGTCGACCTTTTTACGGTATTCCTCGTTATGGGCTACTGCGTGCGGCCGTGGCCCAACAATCGACATATCGCCTTTTAATACATTTATAAACTGGGGAAGCTCGTCTAAGCTAGTGCGGCGTAAAAAACCACCTAAAGGTGTTACACGTGCATCGTTTTTAGTGGCTTGCGTAACAATATGGCTATTTTCGGTCACACTCATAGAGCGGAACTTCCACACTTTAATTTTTTTGCCATCAAGCCCGTAGCGGTCTTGCTTAAATATAACAGGCCCTTTTGACGTTATTTTTACAGCGGCAGCAATAACCACTAACAATGGCGAAATAAGTAATAAAATAAGGCTGGCTACTATTATGTCTTCGGTGCGTTTAATAAATTCGTGCGCGCCAATAAAAGGCGACTCAAACACGCTTAACGTGTCAACCTCGCCAACATGCTCTATGCGTGCATGTATAAGGTTCGAGAGTAAAAAGTCGGGTATTATATGTACATCTACCGTGGTGTCGCCCAACTGCTTTAAAATATCGGCAATGCGCTTTTCGGCCTTTAATGGCAGTGCAATATATAGTATGTCTATCTCGCCGGCTTTAGCGGCATCAACAGCCGTTTGTATACTGCCTTCAACACTGCTAATGGCAAGCTTATCGCTTAAACGTTCTGGCTTACGGTCGTCAAAAAAGCCTTTAAATTTAAAGCCGAGTTCGTCGTTATTATCTATTTCGGTAAATAAGTACGCACCGCTTTCGGTAGCCCCTACAATGGCAACATTACGTAAGTTCATACCTAGCTTACGGCGGTTACGCTTGTATAAAAACACCGTTAAGCGCCATGCATATAAAAACAGCGTGCTACATAAAAACCAAACACCTAAACCAATGCGAGAATAGGTTTCGGTAAATTTAAACATAAACGAAATTACAAACAGGCATAAAAACGCAATAGTTAACGAGCCCCAGGCACACAACACCATGCTTCTAAACTTACCTGCTCGCCACGAACGATAAGCCGAAAACAATTCGGCGCAATACATGTAAGCCACAGCAACAAAAAGTACCGCAACTAAGTAAGCAGTATTAAAGGTAAATGAATAAATAAGGGATGAAAGCTGAAACGCTAAAAAAAGGCAAAGTAAGTCAAACAATCGATAAAAATTGGCATCAGAAGAGCCCGAAGGCTTAAACGTCCTTGAAGTAACCACACTAAAATCCCTCTAGTTTTGTATAAATTTGTAAACATTAAGCTATCGTTAATATAAAGCATTAGTCAGTTATATTCAATAAAAATAAGCCAAAACACCTAGCTAATTAGTATTAAAAAACAAAGGTGCTTTTAACTTATTAAATTAATTAGCAAAAGTAAAAAATAAATTTATATTTATAATATGTGAATTTTTATTCTTATTTATCATAAAAATAGTTAAGCACTTCTATAAATACATCTACATCTGCTTTGGCTAACTTATTAATTCCTGCAGCAGCCTTACGCCCGCCACCCGTGGCAAACTTACAACAAACCTCATCGGCACCCGTTCTATTATTTAGAGGTGCACGCACACTAACCAAATAACTACCATCTTCGTTTAATGTTAAAACGGCATGTGCTTTGGCTGGGTTTTTGTTCGCAAGCTCGTTGCCGTAAACGCCACTTATTCGCCTAGCCCATGCCGTACAAGGTAAAATATATACTTCACAAATATCATTACAAATATAAGGCGAAATAGCCGCAACGTTTGCATAATCTGCTTGGTACGCAGATTGTAATTTATAAAAAACCGAATTTTTATTTATCAGTAAACTAAAAGGGTCACTTGTATCACGTAATACACAAAATAAAGTAGCTGGTTCTATATGCAAATCGTTGAGCGATGCCCCATACCCATTGTAATTAATTAAGGTACCGAGTTCGTTTAAAAACGATTTTTGCTGCTCATCAAGGTTATATTTGTCTGCAAGCTTATTGGCTGTTGCTATTAAGTTATCACCATAAGCAGCAGCGATAGCCCAGTTTATGTATGTGTTGCCAAGCATTTCACTAATTAACAAGCTGGTACATACTTCAGAAGACGTGTCTACTAACGTGGTTAAATAATCTGATTTAGGAACAACCCCCGCTCTGTGATGATCGCAATAAAAAACAGTAACGCCTTTGTTTAAAATGCTTGTTAAGGCCTCTGTATTTTTTTCCATTGAAATATCAAGTGCGTTTACATGAGTCGCATCTTTTAAATCAACGTGTTTCAGTAAACTATTATCACGCTTAACACCTGTTATTAATTTACTTTCTACGGGGTTACTTAAACGCAATTGAATTAAAGCAATAATGCCATCGGCATCGCCATTAAATACATCGTAAATCATTTATTAAATCCTAACTTATAATTATTGAAAATATCCGTTTTGCTTTAAATAATTTATAATTTGCAACGCACAATCTTCAACAGAAAACTCAGCCGTTTTAATAACTATGTCTGCATTTTGTGGAGCTTCATAGGTAGAGTCTATTCCTGTAAAATTTTTTATTTCACCCGTTTTAACTTTTGCATAAAGCCCTTTAGGGTCACGCTGAGCGCATATACCAAGCGGTGTATCTATAAAAACTTCTATAAACTCACCTTGGTTGAGCTTTTTAGCAATCATTTGCCTATCAGATCTAAATGGTGAAATAAAAGCAGAACACACCAATAAACCTGCATCTACAAAAAGCTTTGCAACCTCACCAATTCGCCTTATATTTTCTATTCTATCGGCATCAGAAAACGTTAAATCGCCATTTAATCCATGGCGAATATTATCTCCATCGAGCACATAAGTTTTGCATCCACCGTCATGTAACATTTTATCGACAGCATTAGCAATGGTCGACTTACCTGAGCCGCTTAAACCAGTAAACCAAAGTACAGCAGGTCTATGTTTGTTACTTTCAACTCTATCTTCGTGGCTAACGCTAGCTTGGTGCCAAACAACATCTGATGATTTTTCAGTGTCTGAGTCTACTGTTTTATATGGACTTTGTGTCATTCAATGTCTCTTATAGTTAAATTTATAATCATGTTATGAGGCACTATTAAAACCCGTACACAATGGGTATTACATAAATAGCAGTAGTGCAATAAACGAGTGAAACAGGCAATCCAAATTTAAAATAATCCTTTATTTGATATTGCCCAGCCGAATAAACCATTAAATTTGTTTGGTAACCAAATGGCGATAAAAAACTAGCACTTGCACCAAATGCTACAGCCATAATAAACGGCATTGGATCGGCATTAAAATGGTTAGCTAGGGTCAGCCCAATAGGAAAAACTAAAGCCGCGGCTGCGTTATTGGTAATTAATTCGGTTAAAAGTACCGTAGTAATAAACAACACAACAAACGCGCCAAACACATCATAATCACTACTTATTACCAGTATTATTTCGCTAATATATTCAGCTACCCCAGAACTTTGCATTGCATGTGCAACAGTTATGGCACTGCCAACAATAATTACAATTTCAAATGGGAGTCGTCGCCTTACTTCTGCAATTGATAGCGCACCAACCGCTAAATAAAACCCCAATAAAACTAATAAAGACTTTAATAAGCTTATTGCACCAACAGCAGCCACGCCCAAAGCTAAAACAAAGCCGGCAATAACCAATTTAGATAACCCAGAAGAAAGCTGACCACTGCCTAGCTCTTCATTTAAAACAATAAAATTCTTTTTTAAGTTGTTTCTATTTTTAAAGTCTTTACCTACGGCCAATAACAAAGCATCACCCGGTTTTAACTTTACTTTACCAAGGCCACCCGTTACTTTTTGGCCTCCTCTTCTAACGCCAATAACCGTAGCGTTAAACAAAGACCTAAAATTACTTTGCTTAATAGTTTTACCGCTAATGCGAGCGTCAGCCGTAATAACAACTTGAACAAGGTTGTTATTTATACTCGCAAGGTCGTCATTTAATACTTTTAAACCATCAAATTTATTGAGTGTTGTTAAGTTTTTTACATCGCCAGCAAACATTAACTTATCGTTTGCTTGTATTTGAAAGTTTGGGTCAACGGGGCTTATTAACTTATCGTTTCGTATTACTTCTGCTAAAAACAACGCATCTAAATTTCTAAAACCATTTTCTAACACCGTTTTATTGATTAACGATGAATTAGCACCTACTTTCGCTTCTATAAAATATTCAGTATTTTCTAGTATATCGGGCTTATTTGTCGGTAATAAGTAGTATGCAGTAGGAATCATTACAGCTAAGCTAGCAAAAAGTACAAATACAGCTATTGGCGTAGTAGAAAACATACTAAGCGGGTTTAAACCCGCAGTTTCAACAAAACCAGCCACTATTAAGTTTGTAGAAGTACCCACTAATGTAAGGGTACCACCAACAATACACGCATACGATAAAGGCAATAATAAATGGCTGGGTATTAACTTTTTATTTTGGTTTATGCTCGCCATAACAGTAGAAACCACCGCGGTATTATTGGTAAAACCTGATGCAACACTGCAACTTACGCATAACTTAATTAAATTTATTATTTTGTTTTCGCCAAAAAACTTTTGGCCAAAGCTTTTTATAAATGTCGTTTTTTCAATTGCAAAGCTGCAAATTATAAGAAGTAGTAAAGTAACTAGTGCACTATTAATAAAGCCACTTAAAAATACATTTTGTGTCACACTACCTGTTAAAAATAGCACTCCACTTGTGAGCGAAAACACGACCATAGGCTTAATTTTAAATATAATTAAGCCTACTAGTAATGCAACTAAAACTAAACCAACCCATAAAGGGCTATTAAAAAACACAAATGTATCCTTACAAATAATTAAACAAAGTGAGCTTTATGCTATTTTTCTAAATATATTAAGCGTGTTAAATCCTAGGCGCTTTTTTACCATCCATACTGCAAGCAAATTTTGTGTAGCGAGTGCGATAGCAGTAGCATATGCCGCGCCAATTAAACCAAACTCTTTTGTTAAAACAAAAGCTAATATTATTGCTAATGGGCCAGAAAATAAAACAACATTTCTGAAGTCCTTTTCATGATTTGTCATAGTTAATAAATACCCTACAGAACCAGTTATTACATTAATAAATTGACCAACAGCCATAATTTGTAATAAAGGTGCTGCAACAATATATTCTTCACCAAATAACCCCATTAAAAATTCGGGAAAGATAAACATGAACAATAAAACGGGTGAAGCCATAGCCACCATCAAACGGCTTGATAAACGAGATAAACTATCGACATCACAATGTTCACCTTTAGCAAAAGCTCGCGCAAATTTAGGAGCTACAACTAAATTGACTGCAATTAAAACAAAACTAGCTAACAGTGCTGTACGCTGTGCTGATGCAAAAAAAGCAATTTCATCAGTATTTAAATAACGTGCTGTAGCAAACTGTCCTGCCCATTGAACACTCAGAGTCATTACGCTAACTATAAACAGTGGGTATAAACTCGAACGCAACTCCGCAGGAAAACCAACTCGATAGCTAATACAGCTATTTGAATCCTTAAGCCAAAATAATGCACCTATACTTGCAGCTACCAATAAACTAACTACGTACATGATTAAAAAGTGAATTGCTTTAACCTCATACCCAAATAAAAAAATAGAAATAAGTAGTGTAATAAAGCATGCGGGCATAATTACATTTTGAACCATGCTGGCTAAAACAGAGAATTGTTTACCTTGTAGTGCTGAAGAGAAAATCTGAACAAATGCAAAAAGTAAAACAGCAAGCCCTGTTAAAGGTAGCAAATCTGCTAATAGGGGTTTATTTAGTAGAAAAAGAGCTATTTCTCTTTTAAATGTGTAAAAAAGTAACCATAGCAAACAACATGAAATAAACACAATTTTTATAATAACAGAAAATTGATGGTTAATTATGCTCCAGTTACCATGATTTGCACCAACAATACGTATGAGCGCTTGTGGTGATCCGAATGTTAATAACGTAGCAAAAACACTAATAAGAGCAAAGCAAAATAAAAATAAACCTGCGTCGTGGGTGCTGCCTATATTAGTTACCGTAAGCGTCAAAAAAAATCCCGCTGCAGCACCAAATCCTCTAACAAAGAATACTTGTAATGATTTTAATAAAAGTTCTTTTTTCACATTTATTTCTTCAATATTCCGACAACAGCGTTATTGTCAGTCACTATAAGAGAGTTAACTGACAGCTCAGTCATTAGATCAAAAGCAAATTCCATAGAAGACTCTGGTGAAATTGTTTTAGCCCCAATTGAGCATATGTCCGCCGTTGTTTTATTAAACACTGCTGAACCAAAGTTTTTCATTGCACGACGTAAATCACCATCTGTTACAACACCAAATAGCTGATTTGATTCACATACAATTGCCAACCCTTGCATACTTGATGTCATAATTTGAATTAAATCTGATGCCGTTGTTGCTTTGCTTACTACAGGTAAATTCTCAGTGATCATCTCATCACTTACTTTACTTAATAACTTTCTACCTAAACTCCCACCAGGATGAAACTTGGCAAAGCCTTCTTCTTTAAATTCTCTTGACTCCATTAACGCGACAGTTAATGCATCACCTAGAACTAAAGTAGCTGTAGTTGAACTTGTAGGAGCCAATTGCAATGGACAAGCTTCTTTTGGCACTGCTACATTTAAATTAAAATTTGAACTTTGCGATAAGGTAGAGTGTGGCTTACCCGTAATAGAGATTATTTTATTGCCATTGTTACGTAAAAAAGGTAGAAGCTTTAAAACCTCATCAGTTTCTCCACTATATGAAATAGCAACAAAAACATCATCAGGTGTAACCATACCTAAATCGCCATGGAAAGCCTCGCCAGGATGCATAAAAAAGCTGGGGGTGCCTGTACTAGCAAAAGACGCAGCTATTTTTTTTCCAATAATACCTGATTTACCCATTCCACATATTATAACTCGGCCATTCGTAGATAAAATTTCGTTTACAGCGTCAACAAAATTATCATCAACATTTTCCGCAACATGTTCTAAACCTTTAATCTCCGTGTTTATCACTTCCCTAGCAATACTTTTTAAGTCCATCTTCATCTTCCATTAATTTGAGTAAATCTTTGTAATCCTCAACAGTGTCAATACCATGAGGAGGAGCGCTACTAAGTACTGTTGCACCAATTGAGTAACCATGGCTCAACGCTCTTAGCTGTTCCAACTTTTCAATTTTTTCTAATTGTGCTGGAGCTAATAAGCACAGCTTGTTTAAAACATCGCACCTATAAGTGTAAATACCAATATGCCTAAAACAATTGTAAATTGTATGAGGTTCATCACGATTAAACGGCGCAGCACATCGTGTAAAATAAAGAGCACGCCCGTTTTCTGCAATAATTGCCTTAACAATATTTGGGTTATTTAAATCAATTGTTGACTCGATTGATGACACTGCAGTCGTAATTTCATAATTTTTATTTTTAACAGCAAACTCAATTACACTCACAATTGCAGAAGGTGGAATTAATGGCTCATCTCCTTGTACATTAACAACTATAGTATCGCTTTCCCAACCAAAGTGTTTTGCAACTTCATTAACCCTATCTGTTCCACTTTCGTGCTGGTTGCTGGTCATTAAAACAGGAAGGCTCAACTGTTTAGCCACTTCAAAAATTCTATCATCGTCTGTTGCAATAATAATATCGTCTAAGCAAACACCTGACTCTAAAACACGTTGCACAACATGCCAAAATAAAGGTTTACCCTTAAGTTCAAGTAAAGGCTTACCCGGTAAACGTGACGAACCATACCTTGCAGGGATCACTACTTTAATCATCTTATATCACTCAATTTACTGTTCTAATGAAACAACATCATCTGCTGCAATTTTAGTTAATAAAGGACGATAAACATCTTCCAATNAGGGTAATCGGCTAAGTAGTATCATGTCGGCAAGCTCACGTACCGCACCACTGCCACCAGTACTATTTAATACAATATCGGCTTTTTTTAACACGAGTTCATGCGCATCAGCAGGTGCAAAACTTACCCCACAAGGTTCCATTACAGGTAAGTCGAGTATATCATCACCGCAAAAGGCAATTTCATCTATAGAAATACTAAGTGACTTACAAATCTCAGTAACTTTAGGCAACTTATTTTTACAACCCGTAATAACAAAATCAAAACCTAACGCCTCACAACGAGAGGTAAGCGCTGCACTCGCTTTACCAGAAACAACACCCGTGTTAATTCCATGACAGCGCAATAACTCAATAGCTAAGCCATCTTTAACGTTAAACTTTTTTATACTTTCTCCGTTTTCAGAAATATAAATAGAGCCATCAGTCATAACACCGTCTACATCGAGTAAAACAAGTTTAATATTTTTTAAGTCATCGTTAAAATTCAATTTTAATTACCTTTTTATCAACTTATTTAATAGCTAACTTTGGCTGCGATTTAATCAAATCATCTAACTCTTTAATTTGTTTTAAAAAAGGCTCTAGTAAGTCTAAAGGTAGTGCACTAGGTCCGTCACATTTTGCATTATCAGGATCTGGATGGGCTTCTAAAAATAAGCCTGCTATACCCAATGCAATCCCAGCTTTAGCAAGCTCTAGTACTTGCTCTCTTCGTCCACCAGACGCATCACCTAATGGATCGCGTTGTTGCAGGCTATGTGTTACATCAAAAATAATAGGACTGTTATCTGATACTTTTTTCATTTGTGAAAAACCCAGCATATCCACGACTAAATTGTCGTAACCAAAACAGCTGCCTCGTTCACAAAGTATGATGTCGTCGTTACCTGCTTGGCGACACTTAGTCACAATATGCTTTACTTGTGTTGGACTCATAAATTGTGGTTTTTTTATATTTATAGCTTTACCTGCCTTCGCAACGGCGACTACAAAATCGGTTTGGCGTGCTAAAAATGCGGGGATTTGTAATATATCAACAACGTCAGCAACGGGTGCTATTTGGGGTATTTCATGTACATCAGTAATAATTGGTACACCAAATTCTGCTTTTAGCTTGCTAAAAATCTCTAATCCTTTGTCTAGACCAACACCACGAAATGAGTCAACCGACGAGCGATTTGCTTTATCAAAAGAAGCTTTAAATACGTAGGGGATACCAAGCTTGTCAGTCACTTCAACATATTTTTCACATGCGAATAGAGTAGAATCTAAATCCTCTAAAACATTTATACCACCAAAGAGCGTGAATGGGTTTTGGTTAGAATATTTCATTATTTATCCTTTAATAATTTCGAGTATAGATTATGTAACTCATTAATATAGTTTGCACTATTAAATTTTTTGGAGTAGTTGATACAGCTAGATCTCAAATCTGTATTATCTTTTTTCTCAATGATTGACAGTGCCCCCTTAAGTGAAGCGCTAAAATTATCTAAATCAAAAATAGCACCTGTAGTACTGGTAACAATCTCTGGTAAAGCACCTCTATTTGATGCAATAACAGGCACACCATGCGCCATTGCTTCAATTGCGACTAGACCAAACCCCTCCCAGCGGCTAGGCATAATTAATGCCTCGGCATCAAGAAGTAATTCAGAAATTTCCTTCTTATTCTGCCAACCTAAAAACTTTATCTTCTCATTTGTAATTTTTGATTTATCGAAACTACCGATAACAGTGTCACCAACTATATTTAAAATAGTATCTGAAACTTTAGACCAATTTTCTATTAGTAAATCATAGCCCTTTTGTTCATCTAAGCGACCTATAAAAAGATAGTACCGATCGTTTATCAAATGACTATTTTTACATAATTTAGTAGGCATATTAGTACAAGGGTTGTATAAAACTGTCGTTTTATTATTAAATACTTTATTAAGAAAGTTTGATTCATAGAAAGATATAGCAATAACTTTATCTACAAACTTACCTAATAAAAGTTCAATTAGCTTTATTGTATTTTTTATAACATTTTTACCACTTTTTTGAGGATCGTAAAAAACCCCATGTGGCTGATAAACAATCTTAAAATTTCTTGTTAATTTTAAAGGGAGAATAAATGGAATCACTAAAATAGAGATTGAACTATGTAAATGAACAATATCAGGCTTAACTTTAAAAACAGCTTTGATTACTGTAATAATAAAGACCATTGTTCTAAACATCCCTCTAGAACTCCCTTTAAACCCAATAAAATTATCTGATTCAATGTAACTTTTGTGCTCTGCTGGCCCACAAATAATATTTTCAGATAAATTATCCGAAGTGATAACATTTATAACTGAAGCAACCCCACCTTTTAATGTTTCTGCAATATGTAAAATTCTCATTATCTAAAATCCACTAAACCTGTTATCTAGTTATTATTTTTTTAATTTTTTTTGCTAACTTATTAGGCATTTTTTTATAAATAGTTCTTAGAAAAAAATTAACCGAGAAGTAGAATTTATTATTTTTTATACCACTATTGTCGCACTTAAAAGTTTTGTAAGTGTGCTCAAGAAGGTTAACACCTATATTTACCCTTCCATCTAATACACTATCATAATCATCATCAATTAATTTCAGTATAGAACTTTCGATGTTAGCCAAATCATTAACTGAAATATTTGTATTATAAAGTAAAGCCTCTTTTCTAAAGTTTAAACATAAGTTATTCACATTATATTTTGATAATGAATGAATAACTGTAGAAGGTGTGCATATGATATTTTTATGCATTCCAATGGCATCACTTAAGCTACAACTAACTCTATTTAATGATTCATCGATAGATAACTCATTTAATATATTTCTATCAAAGATTCTTGTTTCATAACTAATAGAATGTTTTGTTAGTACAGCGATCACTTTTTTCAACCATATAATAAGAGTTTTTCTTTCTTCTTGGTTAAAGTACGGTGTTATAGCTGTCGTAATCAAAGCACTATCAGAAATATTTTTAGTATTTTCAATATTTAAGCTAGCTCTAAGGGGCAGATAATCGATCGCATTTACATCATGTTTCCCTTGTAAATAACTTACAAAACTTTCTCCAAGAACAAATATATTTGCATAGATAAAAGGCTCTAGCAATTTAACTCCCAGCTTTCTTAATAAAGGGTTTTCTTTTGCATTTGTAATATCGTAAACGCCATCCATTAAAAAAACAGTCGGAATTGCTATCCTATTTGCCGCTTCAATAATTTTTCTTGCATCTTTATCATGATCAATACAGGAAACAACAAGATCGTACTTAGCTATATTTTTATAAATATTAAATGAAATAATACAACCAAATGTTGCATCATAGCCTTTAAACTCTACACCTAACTCGGAAAAGTATTCCTTTTGTTGTAAAAATAAAATCTTCATATAATTTCCATTTATATACTTATTTTATAAAGAATAGTAAGAAAATATTTGCATTAAAAATAACCATTCCTAGTCAAATCAACTCCAGTATTTTTTTCTAACTTTTTATTAGAACCTTTATAAAAATCTTTAATAAATGCACTTCTCTCATCATTAATTACTATTGTTTTTGAAACATCAGTCATTTTTTTCAATTTAACTTTATGAAAAGCTCTTCTTAGTAATGGAAACTTAATATTTCTTAAAAAGTAAATTTTTTGTCTTATTTTACCTAGTAAGTCAGAAAGAGAAAAGTCGTCAACTTTTTTATAACCCTTAGCTTTTCTTACATTATCTTCTTTAAGTTTATCTGCAGCTATTTTCACTCCGATATAACTTCCAAGTTCGCTTAAAAACCCTTCTTCGTTATTTTTAAGCTCTTCATATACCATTAACTTTACCTGTTCAAATGATTCTTTGAATTCAAAAAAAACGTAATCGTAATTTAGAGCTTTATAAAGTTCAGAACCTTCAAAAAAATAATCCAAAAAACTTTCAAAGTTTTTTGTTTCTTTAAGTCTCGAATAACAACTATTAAAACATTGTGCATAAATTGACGTTAACATTTCAACTTGCTTTCTAATTGTAATTACTATGTGAAACTCTACACCACATAGTCTTTCTAAATACTTAAGATTATTAACGACGTCTTGAATACATATACTTTCACTCTGCCAAAGTGTTGGTCTAAATATATTAAAAAGTAAAACTTCTTCA
>NZ_LODI01000048.1:70272-113115 GCF_001468485.1 Pseudoalteromonas sp. H71 | reverse complement strand
GTAATATATCACCATCAAAGTTTGTAAATAAGTCAGCTGTGATTGACTGTTTTTTAAATAAAGATTGTTCCATAGTTGAAGCGTTATACAAAACGCTTTCTAATGCTTTATTGTCAAATTTAAATTTTTCACTTTCATTTTTACCGATGTAATTTAAACCTTGAAGCTCAGGAAAAACATGTTTTTGCAATGCACTAGTTGCTGTCTTGGGATAACCAACGTGTAGGTATATCTTCTTATTCATTTTCTTCTCTTTGTAACTAGGGATAAAACTAAAAAATAAGTAAATGGTAAACCATAGATTGAAACTGCACCTATTTTTATCGTTTCCATAAATGCTAAAACTGAAATTGAAAAAAATGGGATAATATATCTTGATTTGGTATAAAAAACAGTGAACATCATAAATAGTAATAAACACAAGCCAACTATACCCGATTCATAAAAGTACAATACATACATTGACTGTGTTCCGTATGCTGTGCCAACTCCTCGCCCAATCATTGATTGATAATGTGCAGCAGCACCCTCGGCAATATATGTCAGTATGGGCCCACCACCAATCCAAAGGTTTTCAAAACCTTCGTAGATATAATAATTCCATATAGTTGGTCTATAACTTAATATTTCATCAGCGATTACACTTGGTTTTAATAGTAATAAAACTTGGCCTGTGAGAATAAGAACTATACCTAACACCATAACTGGTGGCGGTATTTTAATAAGACGGTTACAGTAATATACCATTAAAAATAAAATAACACCCATGTAAGCACCTCTGGCTTCAAGCGCAATACCCAAAAATAATGTTAGTAATAATATAAAACTAAAATATTTATATTTTTTTTCCGTTAATAAGTACATTGCAGGTAATAAGAGCATAGAAGCATAAAAGTTGGTGCTATCTAAATAGAAGCCAAGGTAATAAAAGAATAAAGATAAAACACTTAGTAAACTAATGATTATAACTAATCTATCTGTGTACCACTTTACACCCCAAATGTTTATGGATATTACCAAACCAACAATGACTAATATGACATAAATAACTCGAAAAATATCAAACCATTCCATATAGTCATTTATTTGATAGCTACTGTAAATATTAATAGCACAAAGGAAAGAAACTACCGACAACAACAATTTAATATCGTAATTAAAATCAACAAGCCTAAAGTTCTTTTTAAAGGATAAAACACCTAAAAATGATGCAAGTACAAATAAGAATAAAAATAAATATGCGTAAACTCTATACTCACTCTCAAAAGCCATAAAAAAAAAGGCTATCGATAAGCTAAAAACAGAGATAAAACCAATATACTTCATGTTAACCAGCCTATAACATGGGGTTGAAATTGAAGATCTTTAGCTTAGTATTATATGGGTTTCAATCATATTAGTTTACAACCCCAATCTGGATAGTTTTTACATATATAGTGATTTAACTCAACCTCTGCTTTTGTGTATTTTCTATCATTTAGGTTAATATTTGGTATCAAATCTGATTTTGTATTAGTAATCATCCCCGCACCAACCGTTACATTAGTGAGCCTATCGATTACAATAAATGACCCTGTGCCATTCACTGTGTTGTATTCGTCGATAACCACAGGGCTTGATGTGCTTATGTTACATGAACCAATTTCGTTAAGTTGTAGCTCGTTTACGTCTACATTTTGTAAGGTGTTTACATCGATTTTATGGTTGATGTTTTCTATTCGGCCGAAGGTGTTTTTTGTACCTACTTTAAATTCGTACTCTTTTCCTGGCTGTAATGCTGTTTCGTCCATCCACACAAGTGTTGCTTCAAACTGTTCTGACGTGGTAGCTAGGTTATTTGATTTAACGATTAGATCTCCACGAGAAATATCAATTTCGTCAGTGGTTGTTAATGTAACCGCTTGGCCTGCAAATGCGCTTGGTAAGTCGCCGTCGGCTGTTACTATACTTTTTACTGTTGAAGACTTACCAGAGGGCATAACGGTAATTAAGTCGCCTACGTTAATTACACCACTAGCAACGGTGCCACAAAAGCCTCTAAAGTTTAAGTTTGGGCGCGTTACAAATTGCACAGGAAAACGAAAATCTTGCAGGTTTTTGTCTTCATTAACGGTTACTGAGTTAAGTAATTCCATTAAGGTTGCGCCTGGGTACCAATTCATCGACTCAGATTTATTAACCACATTGTCGCCACGCAATGCCGATATTGGTACAAAGCGAATATCGGGTATGTTTAGGTCGGCAGCGAAGGCTTTATAATCGGCTTTTATTTTACGATATTGTTCTTGGCTAAAGTCGATTAAATCCATTTTGTTAACAGCAACAATAATGTGTTTTAACCCGAGCAATGAGGCAATGTATGAATGGCGCTTAGTTTGCGTTTGCACACCGTAACGCGCGTCAACCATTACAATAGCTAGGTCGCAATTTGAAGCGCCTGTTGCCATGTTTCGGGTGTATTGTTCGTGACCTGGGCAGTCGGCAATAATAAATTTTCGGCTTTCGGTTGCAAAATAACGATACGCTACATCGATAGTAATACCTTGTTCGCGCTCTGACTGAAGGCCGTCGACCAGTAGCGCTAGGTCAAACTCACCATCGGTTGTGTTAAACTTTTTAGAGTCGTTTTTTATAGCTGACATGTGATCTTCAAAAATTAATTTTGAATCGTGCAGTAGTCGGCCTATTAATGTTGATTTGCCATCGTCTACATTGCCACACGTTAAAAAGCGCAGCATGTCTTTGTCTTCGTGTTTTTGAAGGTAGGTTTCTATGTCTGTTTCTAGTAGTGTTTGTTCGTTCACGGGTATTCCTTTAACTATATTCTTTAAAATTAATGATGCTTGAAATTGGCTTAAAAGTAACCTTCCATTTTTTTCTTTTCCATTGAGCCTGATGAGTCGTGATCGATTACTCGTCCTTGGCGTTCAGATGTTTTAGTTAGCAACATTTCTTGAATAATTTCTGGTAAGGTGGTGGCTTCAGACTCTACCGCTCCCGTTAGCGGGTAACACCCTAATGTACGAAAACGTACTTTTTTCATCATAGGGACTTCACCTTCTTTTAATGGTAAGCGTTCGTCGTCTACCATTATTAAAGACCCATCACGTTCTACTACTGGGCGTGTATCTGCCAGGTACAGTGGAACAATTTCAATGTTTTCTAGGTAAATATATTGCCAAATATCAAGTTCGGTCCAGTTTGATAATGGGAAAACACGAATGCTCTCTCCTTTATTAACTTTGCCGTTGTAGGTATTCCATAGTTCTGGACGTTGACTTTTTGGATCCCAACGATGGTTTTTATCGCGAAATGAATAAACTCGCTCTTTGGCTCTTGATTTTTCTTCATCGCGGCGTGCACCACCAAATGCGGCGTCGAACTTATGCTTATTTAAGGCTTGCTTTAGGCCTTGTGTTTTCATTATGTCAGTGTATTTAGCACTGCCATGATCAAATGGGTTTATATTTGCGGCAATGGCTTCTTCGTTTTTGTGGACGATTAAATCCATATCGTATTTTTTTGCCATACGGTCACGAAACGCAATCATTTCTTTAAATTTAAAGGTGGTATCTACATGCATTAATGGGAATGGTGGCTTTGCAGGGTAAAAAGCCTTCATGCATAAGTGCAGCATTACCGCTGAGTCTTTACCCACAGAATACATCATTACTGGGTTATCAAACTCTGCTGCTACTTCTCTCATTATATGAATAGACTCAGCCTCTAGCTGCTTTAAATGAGTCATTCTTGCTTGTGATATTTCCATTTTATCTCTCGCGATGCGTTAACGTATTTAAGTAGGTATTACAGTTTATTGTGACCTACTATAAATTTTATATTTATATGATTTACCAACGTTTGAAGTTTAAACGCTAGTTATTAAAACAACTGTTTTATTTGCTTAGTAAACTCTTCACCCATATGGCTTGATTGCATTGCGTATTCTACATTTGCCAGCATATAACCGAGCTTTGAACCACAGTCGTGCGATTTACCTGTTAGGTGGTAGGCTTCAAGCGTTTCGAGGTGGCGTAATTGTAGTAAGGCATCGGTAAGTTGTATTTCGCCGCCGGCACCCGGTGGTGTGTATTCAAGCAAATCCCAAATGGTGGGCGATACAACATAGCGGCCTGTTATGGCTAGGTTGCTTGGGGCTTCGTCGTTATTTGGTTTTTCGACCATATTTTTAATAGTTGCGTTTTGGCCCGCGCTTATGTTTTTACCGGCTAGGTCTACCACGCCGTATTGGTGTACTTGCGCTTGCGGTACGGGCTCTACCATTACTTGGTTGTGGCCTGTTTGGTCAAACCGGTCGATCATTTGGCTTAGGTTGTCGGTTTTTGGGTTTGACTTGTACTTGTCGATTATTACGTCGGGTAGCATTACGGCAAAGGGGTTGTTGCCTACTATAGGTTTAGCAGCCAGTACTGCGTGGCCAAGGCCTAATGGGGCCGATTGGCGAACCGAAATTACCGTTACGTCTTTTGGTACTATTGAGCGAACCTCGTCTAGTAGGCTGCGTTTTACGCGTGCCTCTAGTGTGGCTTCTAGCTCAAAGCTGGTGTCAAAATGGTTTTCGATCGAATTTTTAGACGCGTGCGTAACCAGTACTATTTCTTTTATGCCTGCGGCTACGGCTTCGTTAACTACGTATTGAATTAAAGGTTTGTCGACCAGGGGGAGCATTTCTTTTGGTATTGCTTTGGTGGCTGGCAACATGCGCGTGCCTAAACCTGCAACTGGGAGTACGGCTTTTAATACTTTCACTTTAATTCCTTTTTTTATTTTGTTTTTAAAATCACAAAAAGGCCAAGCAAAAGCTTAAATCCTTTTAACGTACATCACATACCGTGTGAGCTTATTATTATACACAACACAATAATGTACTCAACTATAAAAACATCCTTTAATACTGTTTTTTTGTTAATTTTTTGTTGCACCAAAATAACAAGCAAGCGCCCTATTTTAGTGCTTTGTAGCACTTTTTACTTATCTACCTTTTTTGTTGTAATAATACTATACTTAGCCGTGCTGTTTATTAGGGATTTTTAACTAAAGGAACGTATGTGCGCTTAGGTGTTTGCATTTTAATTGTTATGTCGTTTTTTGTGTATGCGCAAGATGCACTTATGCATTTGCGTAACAGCGATATACTTGCCCGTGCACAACAGCAATACGGCGCTGCTGGCTACACACGCATAAAAAACTGGCTTAGCTTTATTGATAGCAGCCAAAGTAAAAGCGAGTGGCAAAAAATACACCTTGTTAACGACTTTTTTAATAAACACATACAATACAAAAACGACGATGAGTTGTGGCAACAAACAGATTACTGGGCAACCCCGCTTGAAAGCTTAGGCGTAGGTATGGGCGACTGCGAAGACTACGTAATAGCCAAATACTTTACACTAATTGCACTGGGCATACCCGAGCATAAAATACGCTTTATGTACGTGCGCCAAAAAACAGTAAACCAGCCACACATGGTATTAATTTATATTGAAGAGCCCAACCAAATACCCCTTGTGTTAGGTAATTTTAATACTAAACTTTTACCGGCTAATAAGCGCCCCGATTTAAAACCTATTTATAGCTTTAACGGCCAAGGTTTATGGCTTGCTAAAGCAAAAGGGTTAGGTAATAAAGTAAAAAATAGCCGTGGTGTGTCGGCCTGGAACACCATGCTACAACGAATAGAACACGGTGAGCTTGCGCCCATCGCACGTAACAATAAAGGAACTACTAGTTATGTCGCCAATTTTTAAACACGGTTTAAGCTTAAAAACACAAGTTTATGGCCTTATTATTTTAATATCGGTTATTTCGTTTTTTGTACGCGTAGCAACCGACGTGCAAACAACCCGCCAATACTTACAAACCCAAATGGGTAGCCACGCGCAAGACACCGCAACAAGCTTGGGGCTTTCTATTTCGCCCTACCTTGACGACGAAAGCTTAATGATTGCCCAAACTATGGCTACCGCTATTTTTGATAGTGGCTACTACAAGCAAATAAAATATACCGATACACAACAAAATGTGGTGTTTGAGCTTACTAACCCTAAACGGGTTGAGTCGGTGCCTAATTGGTTTATAAACGCAGTACAGCTTAGTGCCCCTACCATGAGCAGCGAACTTAATAATGGCTGGGTAATGGCCGGCACGCTTGAAGTAACCAGCCATGCGGGGCAGTCGTACTTAACGCTTTGGGAGCATACTAAACGCAGCTTTTACGGATCGTTTTTATTATTAGCAGGCTCGCTTGCGGTGGCGTTTTTAATTTTAGGCACGGTGTTTAAGCCACTAAAAGCGGTAGAACACCAAGCACAATTAGTTACCCGTAAACGCTTTACGTTAAACCAACAAATACCGGTAGCCCGCGAGCTGCGTACGGTAACTAAAGCGATAAATAATATGGTTGTTAACTTACAAAGCACGTTTGACTCGTTAACTAAACAAACACAATCCCTTACCGAAGAAGTATACATAGATCCCCTTACTGGGCTTGGGAACCGTCGTTCGTTTGAAAACCATTTTAGCTCGGTGGTAGACACAATAACCCCCGATGCGCCAATAACCGCAATGATGATCACCCTGCCTTCGCTTGCTAACATTAACCAAACTGTAAGCTACCAAGATGGCGACCAACACGTTTACGATGTAAGCACTACGCTGCAGCACATTTTAAGTGAGCTAACTAATACCAAGTTATTTAAATTAAATGGCA
Organism: Pseudoalteromonas sp. H71; assembly: GCF_001468485.1. Lineage (GTDB taxonomy): Bacteria > Pseudomonadota > Gammaproteobacteria > Enterobacterales > Alteromonadaceae > Pseudoalteromonas. Next base: position 106,385 of record NZ_LODI01000048.1, on the reverse strand, counting down.
GTACTTTTATAGCGCTTGCCCCGTTTGACGTGCCTTTTTTAAATAAAACGCGGTTAGATATTAACGATGCCTTTAGCCAAAAGAAAAACAGCCTGCATGTAAACGGCTTTGCTAACTTGTCGTTAGTTAATGTAGAAAAAGGCTCTAGCTTAGGGAGTGTGCTTTCGGCGCTCGATACCGGTTGCACCATTGGCGAAACCGCCGCAAACAATAAAGTAGACAAAGACACCCTGTTTAGTGTTAAGCAGTGGCGTACGCTTATTAAGTCGATTATTGATGCTGGCGAGGTGAGCTTTTCGGTGCAGGCAGTTAAGCAGGCTCGCTCTGAAAATACACAGTGTTACTTTGAGGTGTTTGCGCACTTTATTCACGAAGGTGAAAAAGTAAATAACGGCCATTTATTTGCAATGGCCGAAAAACTAAACCTAACCGAAGAGCTCGACAAAAAAATAATACGCAACTTTGTAAATGTTAAAGAGCAATACCCAAAAGATGTGTTTGCGCTAAATTTAAGTAAAGCGTCGTTATATTCTACCGATTTTATAGAGTGGCTTACGCTTTACGCCACTACCAAACCTATTTTAAAAAATAACTTACTTTTTGAACTGCACGAAATAAGCTTGCTTTATAATGTGCATGTTGCCAGTTTGCATATAGATGCCATTAAAGATATTGGTATTAATGTATGTGTAGAACACTTTGGTACGAGTTTAACATCGTTTAGGTACTTACAAGGGTTGGACATTGAATTTGTAAAAATTGATGGTAGCTACATACAAGACCTGCTAGATAACACCCAAAGCCAATTTTTTATTCAAACCGTTAATAATATTTGCCACGGTTTTGGTATTAAAGTATTAGCCTGTTTAATAGAAAAACCTGAGACTTTAAAGGTACTTGAAAAACTAGGGTGCGATGGTGTGCAAGGTAATTTAATAATGGCACCCTCGCAAATAGTAAAAACTAATAATAATGGCGTAAATAAAGAGTTTACTTTTTGCCCTAATACGCTAAAATTTTGTAATTAGACACTCAACCATGGGACGAGATATGAAAAAACTACTTTTAGCTGGCTTAATTGCGAGTGCAAGTGCGGTGGTAACATTACCTGCAAATGCTCAAGCAGATAGCTCAGGACTTGTAAGCGTATTAAATAACGCGTCGGCAGATGCTTCGCCGGAGCAACTTCAAGCTGATTTACTTGCTGCTATTCAAGCTGCATGTAGCGATTGTTCTGCTGAAGACGTAGACGCACTAATTAACGATGCTATTGCTGCAGTAGGTGCAGACAGCCCGTTAGTTGCTGATGTACTAAGTGCAATGAGTGCTGCTGGTATTGATAGCGATACGCTAACACTTGCTGCTGTTACTGCTGGTGTAGATGCAACTACAGCGTCTGAAGCAACGGCTGCTGGTAATCCAAATGCACCAGGCCAAAACCCAGGTAATAACGCTGCTCCAAACAGCAATGCTAACCCTAATGCACGTTCACGCGTACCAGCATTTGTTAGCTTACCAACACCTCCGGGTGCTGGCGGTAATGGCGGCGACGACGGCATTTCTGAAGTTGGTAACTAATACCATCTATTTAGTTTAAAAACGCAGCCAATTGGCTGCGTTTTTTTATGTGTAAGTGTTTGGGCATTGTGTAATAATGTTTAAGTAAAAGTGATTAGATATTAGTTTTCAGAAGTCAGTTTAAAGAAATAGATTTTAGAAGTCAGAAGTCAGTTTAAAAACAGATTTAAGAAAACAGACGTTAAAAATCAGTTTAAAATTTAGTATTAACTATTTATAGGGATATAAGTGAATCGTTTTATTTTTGCTTTGTTGTGCGGCATTTTATTTTTGCTCCCTTTGCCGTTAGGCAGTTACCGCCCTTGGGCTATATTAGCAATGGGGGTGTTAATTAGCGCTACGTTTTTAACGCATTTAGTTTATAGCGCTGTAAATACTAAACACCCGTTGTACCCTCCTTTATATTCTTGGCCTGTGTTTGCTACTTTAGGCGTTGTTGCGGCTGTATGTGCTGTGCAAATGTTTACGGTAAGCGTTGACCCTTTTCAAACAAAACACATGCTGTTAAAAACCATTTTTATAATTATATTTTGCTGGCTTATTTTTATTTACTGTAATACTGCACAGCGTATTAAACAGCTTATTTATGCCATTATTTGTGCTGGGGTTTTTCAGGCGTTGTATGCAAGTTACTTAAATTTATCGCCCGATGTAATAAGCCCTATTTTTGGTTATAAACACACCGACCGCGCTATTGGTACATTTACGTATTCTAACTTTTTGGCTAACTTTTTAGCGCTGTGTTTATGTTTAGGTATTGGTGTGTTGGTAAGCGAGCTAAAGCGCACTAGCGGTAGGCATAAACAAACGCTTAAGCAAACTTTGCGTGCTTGGGCCGAAATACTTTTAAGCTCTAAAATTGTGTTACGTATTTCGCTTATTATAATTATTGTGGCGCTTATTTTAACGCGCAGCCGTATGGGTAACTCGGCCTTTTTTATTGCATTAATGGTGGTGAGCTTTTTGGCGCTGTTTGTTTATAACAATAAGCCTAAGGCGTTTAAGCTATTAATAGTGAGCTTTTTTATTATTGATTTAATCATTATTGGCGCTATTTTTGATGTTGAAAAAGTTAAGCAGCGTATTAGCGAAACCAGTATTGCGTCTGAAACGCGCGATGAGGTGGTACGCGATTCTATTCCGCTTATTTTAGATAAGCCTTTATTGGGCTCGGGCGGCGGTACGTTTTATACGGCGTTTCCTGCGTATCAGTCGGAGCCGTATTCGGGTTATTACGATAATGCCCATAACGATTATATTCAATTTGCTGTAGAGCTGGGTATACCTGCTACAGCTACTTTGGGTGCGCTTATTTTGTATTGTTTGTGGTTGTGTGTGGCTACTATGCGTAAGCGCAAAACGGCGTTGTTTCAGGGTGTGGCTTTTGGTTGTGCTATTGCGATTATTGATATGTTGTTGCATTCTTCGGTCGATTATTCGCTCCAAGCTGGTGCAAACTCTTTGCTGTTTATGGTTATTTTATGTTTGGCGATTTTGAGTAATAAAATAGTTGTTAAACGTGTACGTAGTTTTAAATAGGTAGTTTTTAGTTTTTAGTTTTTAGTTTTTAGTTTTTAAAAATATTTTGTTCTGGTAAGTAGCCATATCTACGCAATTAAATAAACACCCTGCATTGCTAAGTGATTATGTCACCACCGAGCAGTGAAGAAGAAGACCAGGAGAAGCAACAAAACCAATCTTTTTAACTCTGTGTAGCGCGAAGCGCCTCGGTGTGCTCTGTGGTGATATTTATAAATAACAAGAAGCTACGCTTCTAACGTGAGCAAGCTCAACGTCTACAAAACCAACTCAAACTTTACACCGTACATTGCTAAGTGATTTAATGCTGGTAAATATTTTTTGGGTTTAACTTTGTTTATCTCTGTGTAGCGCCAGCGACTCTGTGTTCTCGGTGGTCATATTTTTTATAAGTAACAAGAAGCTGCGCTTCTAACGTGAGCAAGCTCTACGTCTACAAAATAAAGTCAAACTTTACACCGTAGACGTGCAGCTTGCTGGCGTATAAAAGCAACGCTTTTACATATTCATAATTAAAGCGCCAGCAAGCAAGGCGCCTACAGTAAATTTATACCGTACATTGCTAAGTAATTTTTTCACCACCGAGAAGTGAAGGAGAAGACAAGGAAAAATGATTTAAGGGCTGATAAATAATTTGGATTTAACTTTGTTTATCTCTGTGTAGCGCGAAGCGCTTCGGTGTGCTCTGTGGTGATATTTATTACTAAAAATCAAGAAGCTGCGCTTCTAACGTGAGCAAGCTCTACGTCTACAATTAGGGCAATGACGGGCTTTATTTATGTTCAAGGTCGAATTCGGTGGTGTGGCCGTCGCCGTGGATGAGTTGGTATTGTGATAAATCGCCTTGCTGTAAGGTGATTAAACTTATTGCGGAGTCGCTTACTAAATACTTTTGGCCTTCGCCTACGGTTTGGTGTTTATCTACTTCCATGTGCCAGCGTTTGGTGAAAAAGTTAAGCGGGCTTTTAGGGCCGTATAAAATAGAGTCGAGTTTATCTAATACATTTATTAACTTACGAGGGAATTCGTTTTTAATCCCGCTTGCGGTGAGTTGCCATATACGGTTTGGGTGATCGCCAAAACGCTTTTGCACCGAAAAACAAAACGAGTAATGTACATCGCCCGATAAAATAAGGGTTTCGTTTGGTGTGTCGGTGCGCCTAAATGTGTCGAGTAGTTTTTTAGCCGAGCCTTCGTGGGCCATCCAGTTTTCTACGTCAACCATAAGTGGTTGGCCGCATATATTAAAAGCCGCTTGAATGGCTTCTATTGATTTAACTCCAAATACCGGCGCTGGCGACACAATAATTACTTTATCGTGGCTTAGTAGGCTTTCTTCCAGCTCGGTAAGGCGCTCCCAATCAAGCAGGCCTGATGGCTCGTTAAAATTGCTTTCGTTACGCCAGCGATGTGTGCGGGTGTCGAGCACCACAACTTTTGGTATTGTGGTTAGCTCGTAATGCCAATGGTTAAATTCGTTTAAGGGTTTATCAAACGCTTTAAATTGCCATACGTTATTAGCGCTTAAGCTTTGTTTAAATGGCGGTATTAGCGCCCCTGTTTTAGCCAGCGCGTCGTTACCCATGCCTTGAAACAGCCAATAACTTATAAGGCCGTTATTAACAATGCGTTTACTGCTTGGGTTTTGGTTTATGGCTTGCTCCCACCCTGCGGTGAGATTCCAATCGTCGGTGACGTCGTGATCGTCAAAAATCATTAACGTCGACACATTAGCAAATAATTTTTCTACTTCATTCAGCCCTTTTGAATAACCAAGCAGTGCTGACTTTTCGGTATTAAAAATACGTTGGTGCTCTTGGTTTTGCCCTGTGTATTGTGCGTTTTGTAAGTCAACACACTGCCACGCAGCGGCACTTAAATTAAGCAGGTATAAAGCAACGTATTCTTCAAAATGAATAAGGTGATTAAAGGCTTTAACGCTTGAAAAATGCGGCTCATCTTTTTTAAGCCAATAACCCACACCGAGCTTTGAACGTTTTTGCCACGGCGTTTTAGGTAAAAAATGATGCCGATTATAAAGTTGTTCGTTTAATTGTTCTGGTAGCGGCAGCGCCATGGGTTGTTCTTTATAAATACCTAACTTTTCAATAAGCTGATGAATCACCAATAACATGGGCCCTGCTACATCGTCGGCGTAAACTTGGTCGCCGCTTAAAAGCAGTAATTGGGCACCGGGCGTATTTTGGCGGCGCTGAGTGTTTTGCCATTGGCTTGCGGTGACTAGGCTGTCTTTTGCGGGGTGATGCGCGTTACGGCACGAGCCATGTAGTATGCTGTTTAGCGTATTAGGTATTACAAATGCAGGGGTTGATTGATTGTTGTAAGCCCATGCTGATAAATCAATCTCATTGCCATCAATTAGTAATTGATACGCTAGTAAGGTGTCGAGCACAAAAGGCGCGTTGGTAGGCTTAATTACCACATACTGCAAAAACAAGCGCTCACCCAATGCAATAGTTTGTTGTTCGCTAACACTTTGGGTGTTAAGTATGTTTATTTGGCACTGTGCGGGTTTTGACGTTGCAAACACTATGCACACGCCTGTTTGATCAGCACGGCGCACCATTGGCCCCATAAGTAAAATAGGAAGTTGCGCTGCGTGAGTGCTCATAAGGTTAGCCTTTAGCTGCTAATTTAAATAGCGAGTAAAAGTTATCGGTGGTGGCTTTTGCCAGCTCGTTAAAACTAATGCCTTTGAGTTCGCTAATGTAATAGGCTACGTCTTGCACGTAAGCGGGTTGGTTAGTTTGCCCACGGTGTGGCACCGGTGCTAAATACGGCGAATCGGTTTCTATTAGTAGTCGGTCGAGTGGAATTTGTTTTACCACGTCTTTAAGCTCTACCGCATTTTTAAACGTTACAATGCCTGAAATAGAAATATAAAAGCCCATATCGATGGCTTTTTTAGCCATGTCCCAGTCTTCTGTAAAACAGTGCAGTACGCCGCCGCAGTTTTCGGCTTTGTGCTCGCGCATTAGGTTTATGGTGTCGGCGCGGGCATCGCGAGTATGAATAATTAGCGGCTTTTGTAGCTCGTTAGCCACGTCAATATGGCCTACAAAACTGGCTTGCTGCACGGCATGGGTGTCTTTTGCGTAGTAGTAATCAAGCCCCGTTTCGCCTATGGCGACTACTTTTTTGTGCGATGCTAAATCAATTAATTGCTGTTTGTTAAGCGCGTCTTTTTGATCGAGCGGATGTACGCCACACGAGGCCGATACATCGTCGTAATGCTTAATTTTATCAAGCATACTTGGAAACTGGTCAAGCGTTACGCTTACACACAAAAAATGTTCAACCTGTTTGGCGCGTGCTTGGTCTAGCACTTGGTCTAGGTTTAAATCGAGTTTATCAAAATCAAGACGGTCTAAATGGCAATGCGAATCTACAATCAAAATTGGGCCTGTTTTTTACTACATGGTGTAAGTTGGATTACCGGAGTTTAACATAGTCCCCAGTAGTTTTTCGATCTTGGCGTTTAGGTTTGTTTTGTCGTCTAAAAAGCTAATACCTATACCTGGTGGATTTGAGCTTTGCGCACCTTGTGGAGTGATCCACGCCACTTTGCCGGTTACTATGTCGTCTTCGAGTGCGTCGGGAAGGGTTACACGTAACGCCAGCGAGTGCCCTACTTCGTAACGCATGTTAGTGCGTACAAATAAGCCGCCTTTTTTTAAGTAAGGCATGTAACAGCGATATAATTCGTCTAGGTCGTCTATATCTACTAATAGCTCTTGCATGGTTAATCCTTTTATTTATTACGTAAAATGTACGCTAATCGCGATACGGCGAGCGGTAAATTAAGGCCAAGAATTTTTGTGTTATTTTGCAAAAATTCGCTGAGTGCTTGCTGCGCTTCTTGATACGCTTCAAAGCTCATACCTTGTAATAATTGCTGTTTTAATTGCTCGCTTAAAAATAAGGTAAATATACGAACCAGCTCCGGTTGTTTATTTATTATATCTACTAACGCTTTGAAATTATGGCTTTGTTTAAACTCAGTTGCAAACTTATAGAGGGTATCTATATTTTGTAGCTGGTTTTGCTCTTGCCATTGTTTTACTTGCAATGGCTGGCTGTAAAAAAGCGGTAGCCACGTGTAATTTTGTATTTGTAACGACTCAAGCCATTGCTGCGCTAATTGCGTACTGGTTACTTTTACGTCGGTTTTAGCACATCGGCTCAAAATTGTGGCTGGCAATTGTGCAGGTTGGCTTGTGGTTAATATTAAAAACCGGCTATTGCTTGGTTCTTCTAGTGTTTTTAATAAGGCGTTAGCTGCTGCCATGGTCATTTTTTCGCAGTTTTCTATTACCACTACTTTGTTGCCATTTTGCGCCGCAGAGTGGTTCATAAAGTCGCTTATGGCGCGTATGTCGTCTACGCCAATACTTTGGCCTTCTACCTGAGTTATGCGCTTGTCGGGGTGTGTGCCAGCAAGGTTAAGTGAGCAACTTTTACATTGCCCACATGGCGCTAAAATACTGTTTGGTGCGGCTGTTTGCTGTGTAATATTTTGGCATAACAAGGCATTGGCTAGCTCGTCACTTAAGGCAAACTTACCTACCCCCACAGGCCCACAAAACAATTGGGCATGATGAAAACGCTGACCACGAAAGCTTTGTGCTAAGTGTTGCTGTGTTTCATATAGCCATGGCAAAGACATGTTATTTTAGCTCTTCAAAAAAAGTGCGTAATACGTTTGTGATATCGCGATGTACTTTATCAATTTCTTGATTGGCATCTACGGTTTTAATTGAGTTGTCGTCGCTTGCAAGCTCTAGGTAACGCATGCGTGTGCGCTGAAAAAACTCAATGGCTTCTTGCTCAATTCGGTCAAGCTCGCCACGCCCTTTAGCGCGCTCTAGGCCTATTACTGGGTCTATGTCGAGGTAAATGGTTAAATCGGGCTTTAAGCCTTTTAATACCATAGACGATAACGACGCCAGTGTATTTGAGCTAATGCCGCGCCCGCCTCCTTGGTATGCCTGAGACGATAAATCGTGGCGATCGGCTAAAATCCATTTACCTTGCTCAAGCGCTGGGTTTATTACGTTATGCATTAACTGCGAGCGTGCGGCGTACATAATTAGCAGTTCAGTTTCGAACGCTATTTCTTCTTTGTGCTCGGCTTTTACCAAGATGCGTAACGACTCGGCCAATGGCGTGCCGCCAGGTTCGCGTACGTTAATGTACTCAATTTGCTTTTTGTTTAAAAAGTCTTGGCAAAGCGAAATAGCGGTTGATTTACCTGCGCCTTCTAGGCCTTCTACTACTATAAATTTTGGTTTCATAAACAAGTTAATTCTTTTTATTTAAAATATAGGTTTTAACTGCCGCGTTATGTTGTTTTAACGTGGTTGAAAATTGGTGGCTGCCATCGCCTTTTGCTACAAAGTAAACATAGTCACTTTGTGGCGGGTTTACCGCTGCTAAAATAGCGTCTTTAGATGGCATGGCTATGGGTGTTGGCGGTAATCCATCAATACGGTAGGTATTGTATGGCGTGTGATTTCGTAAATCTTTGTATTTAATATCGCCGTCAAAGCTTTCTCCTAGGCCGTATATTACGGTTGGATCGGTTTGTAGGCGCATTTTTGTGTTTAATCTATTCACAAAAGCAGACGCTATTAACGGGCGCTCGCTGGCTAAGGCGGTTTCTTTTTCAATAATTGAAGCCATTATGAGTGCCTCGTACGCGGTATTGTACGGTAAATCGTCAGCGCGTTGCTGCCATGCTTCGTTTAATGTTTGTTGCATAGTGTGTGCTGCACGTTTTAATACACTGCTTGCGGTATCGTTATGCTGGTAGTGGTAGGTATCTGGAAACAACCACCCTTCTAAAAATGTGTTGTTGCCCAAAATTTGTTGGCTTAACTCATCTAATTTTAAATCGTTTTTTAAGTTAGGTGCATTTTTAATATTAGCAATAACATCGCGTAGCGCTTGGCCTTCAATAATGGTAAAGCTAAAGCTGATTTGTTGGCCTTGGTTTATTTTTTTTATGTTGTTAATAACACTGGTATTTGAAAGCGCGTAAAGCCCTGCTTTTAAATCGGTTAGCGTGGGATCAAGCTTTGCAATAACTTGGTAACGCCAGCAGCTTTCAAGCCAGTTATTTGCTTGCCACTGTTGGCATAGTTTATTAAAGCCCGTGCCTTTTTTAACCTCAAATTGGGTGTTTTCGCTTACTTTTAGTGGGCTTTGCAAAGTTGCCTGCAATTGCTGATAGCCAATAGCGGTGCTAATAATCGCTAAAAGTACAACTGATAAAATAACTTTTAACACTCAGCCTCCTTGGCTATTAATTGGGTTAATAATGTATTGCTATGCGCTACATTAAAACTTTGCTGTTGTATACGTTTAACAGGTACGGCATGCATTAAACTATTACATATAAATACCGCATTGGCTTCTGTTAAATCGTTTACGGTAATGTGTTTAAACTCAACCGTTAATTTATCACATAACGCTTGCAGATAAACGCCCTTTATACCGCATTCATTCAGCTTTGGCGTAAATAATTTACCGTTTTTAATGGCAACTATATTGGCTGCTGACGCTTCAATAACATGGTTGTTGTAGTCGAGCACCAGTACGTCGTCGCAATTTTGCGTTTGCATGGCGTTTTTAATGAGTACTTGTTCTAGCCTGTTTAGGGTTTTTAGCCCTGCGAGCAATGGCTGCGCTGCTAATTTTATTGGGCTTATTTCAAGGCTAATGCCGTGCTCTGCAAGCGAGTGATAATGTGCAGGGTATTCAAGTACGCTTACTATAATGGTTAAATTACACTCACTTGGTAGGCCATACCCTCGCCCGCCTTCACCGCGTGTTACGAGTATTTTTAATACACCTGTTTGTTTTTGGTTTACTTGGTTATGTAGGTGTTGTTCTAGTGAAATAAAGTCGAGCTCAGGAAAGGCTAAGCGCTTTGCGCATTCAGCTAAGCGTGCTTTATGGTGGTGCCAATATTCAACTTGGCCATTAGCTATTTTTGCCGTTGTAAAAAAGCCATCACCATAGTTTAAGCCTCTGTCGCTTGTGCTAACGGCGTTTGATTTACTGGCGTTGATGATTGTTTGCGTATTATTTATTATTTTTTGCATATAAAAAAAGCCCAGTTAAACAACTGAGCTCTTATAAAGTGGTTCGTTGTTAAAGAAGATTATACCTTTTTAAATAGCAACGAGCCATTAGTACCACCAAAGCCAAATGAGTTACACAGTGAGTAATCTAGTTTTGCATCGCGTGCTGTATGTGCAATGTAATCTAGGTCACAGCCTTCATCTGGGTTATCAAGGTTAATAGTAGGCGACACTTTTTGATCTTTTAACGACAATATCGACACAATTGATTCAACCGAGCCGGCTGCACCTAGTAAATGACCCATCATCGATTTAGACGAGCCCACCATTACGTCTTTTGCTGCATTACCAAAAATAGACTTAACGGCGGCTGTTTCGGCTTTGTCGCCTGCGTTGGTCGATGTACCGTGGGCGTTTATGTAACCTACTTGCTCTGCATTTACTTGCGCATCTTTTAATGCGTTTTCCATTGCAAGGGCTGCACCGGCACCGTCTTCTGGAGGGGATGTCATGTGAAATGCATCGCCACTCATACCAAAACCAACTAGCTCGGCATAAATGTTTGCGCCACGTGCTTTTGCGTGTTCGTATTCTTCAACCACAACAACACCTGCACCGTCAGAAAGTACAAAACCGTCACGGTCTTTATCCCACGGGCGTGATGCGGCTTGTGGGTCGTCGTTACGAGTTGATAATGCTCTGGCTGCGTTAAAGCCACCCATGCCAATAGGTGTACAGGCTTTTTCTGCTCCACCGGCTACCATTGCGTCGGCATCGCCGTAGGCAATCATACGCGCTGCATGGCCAATGTTATGTAAACCTGTAGTACACGCAGTTACAATTGAAATGTTAGGGCCACGCAGTCCGTACATTATTGATAAATGACCCGAGATCATATTAATAATGGTAGAAGGCACATAAAATGGAGATAACTTACGTGGGCCACTGTTAAGTAACTTAACGTGGTTTTCTTCAATTAGCGTTAGGCCGCCAATACCAGAACCAACAGCAACACCAATGCGCGTTGCGTTTTCTTCTGTGATTTCTAGGCCCGAATCTTTAAAGGCTTGAACACCTGCTGCTAAACCGTATTGGATAAATAAATCCATTTTTTTTGCATCTTTGGGTGGCATATAAGCCGATGCGTCAAAGTCGTTGATTAAACCAGCGAACTTTGTTCCAAATTTTGATGTGTCAAAGTGTGTTATTGTTTGTATTCCACTTTTAGCATCTAATAAGCCTTGCCAGGTTGATTGAACATCATTGCCTAGCGGCGTCAACATTCCTAAGCCAGTTACGACGACACGACGTTTAGCCACGGTTTGCCTCCAATAAGGGATATTTATAATTTTATTAAAATTTATACCATTTTAGTTTTTAAATGGTTTTTTAATCCAATTAGATTCACAAGGGGGTAATACCCAAGCAACCTCAAAGTGCGAGTCTCAAACTTGTTTGACAACACATAACATAAACAAAATTAATGTTAGTTAAATTTGGGGAGTTAAGGTTTGCTATTTGAATCATGAACTTTGAGGTGGTTTGAATACATAGATTAAAGGCAGCGAATGCTGCCTTTAATATACAATGATTACTCAGCGTGAGCTGTTACGTAATCGATTGCGCTTTGAACTGTAGTGATCTTTTCAGCTTCTTCATCTGGGATCTCAGTGTCAAACTCTTCTTCTAGAGCCATTACTAGTTCTACAGTATCAAGAGAATCTGCACCTAGGTCATCTACGAAAGAAGATTCGTTTTTAACTTCTTCTTCTTTAACACCTAGTTGTTCAATGATAATTTTTTTTACGCGTTCTTGGATATCGCTCATTCTTCTTTCCTTTATTAAAAACGCCAATGCGTTATTTTCAGATTGCGGGGTAGTTTACGCCGCATAATTCTCTGATTCAATGATTTGACCGTAAATAATTGTCTGGTCAAACCTCTGAGTGTGTGTTTTCCCTGTTATCGCTTATTTTAATAGCAATTTCAAGTATGTTTAAAGCAAGTTCACAAATAATTCAATGTTTTTTAGTGAATTAAGCCAACTTAATTTTAATCTTATAAAGGCTATATGGTTATTAAACCATATACATCGCGCCATTTACATGCAAAGTTTCGCCTGATACATACGCAGCCGCGTCAGATGCTAAATAACACACTGCCGCTGCAATTTCGTCAGGTTGACCTAAACGACCCGCCGGTACATTTGCTAATGTGGCTGCTTTTTGGTCATCGGTTAGCTCGTTGGTCATATCTGTTTGAATAAAACCCGGTGCAATTACGTTTACTGTAATACCACGCGAGGCCACTTCACGTGCAAGCGACTTAGAAAAACCAATTACACCCGCTTTAGCCGCAGCGTAGTTGGCTTGACCTGCGTTACCCATAGTGCCCACAACCGAGCCAATATTAATAATACGGCCGTTCTTTTTCTTCATCATTGGGCGTAAAACAGCCTTTGATAAACGGAAAATAGAGCTTAGGTTGGTATCGATAATATCGTCCCACTCGGCTTCTTTCATACGCATAAGTAAGTTGTCGCGCGTGATACCTGCGTTATTTACAAGTACGTCAATATCGCCTAAGTCAGCTTTTATTGCCGCCAAAGTTGCCTCAATTGAAGCAGGATCGGTGACGTTTAATGCATAACCTTTACCGTTATCACCTAAATACTCACTAATGTTAGCCGCACCCGACTCGCTTGTTGCTGTACCGGCTACTTTTGCGCCTTGTGCAACCAGCATAGTTGCAATTGCTTTACCAATACCACGGCTTGCGCCTGTAATTAGGACAACTTTGCCCTCTAAAGAAAATAAGTTAGACATTGTTATATACTCTTATTTAGCTGTATCAATTGAAGCGGCGTCGTTTACTGAGCCACATACCATTGCTTTATCAATTCGTTTTGCCAGGCCTGTTAAAACTTTACCTGGGCCAAATTCGTAGCTTTGCGTTATACCTTGGGCGACTAGCGCTTGCACTGTTTCTGTCCAGCGTACTGGGCTGTATAATTGGCGAACGAGTGCATCTTTAATTGCGTCTGCTGCACTTTCTGCTTTTACATCTACATTATTAATTACATCACACTTAGGTTCATTAAATGTTAATGCGGCTAAATCTGCTGCCAATTTATCTGCCGCAGGCTTCATTAGTTCACAATGCGAAGGCACACTTACCGATAGCGGTAATGCGCGTTTTGCGCCGGCTTCTTTACAGGCTACTGATGCTCGATCTACAGCCGCTTTATGCCCCGCTATTACAACTTGACCGGGTGAATTGTAGTTAACTGGCGATACAACCTCGCCTTGCGCAGATGCTGCACACGCTGCTTTAATTTCGTCGTCGCCCAAGCCAATAATAGCGGCCATAGAACCTACACCTGCTGGTACGGCTTCTTGCATGTACAAGCCACGGTTTTCAACCAATTTAACGGCTTCGCTTAAGCTAATTACGTTACTACATACCAGTGCTGAATATTCACCTAAGCTGTGCCCTGCCATTACGACATCGGCGTCTGGGTTTTTAGCTAACCAGTCGCGATAAATCGCAACGCTTGCGGTTAATAATGCAGGTTGAGTTCGGTGGGTTTCGTTTAGTTTTTCTTCTGGACCGTTAAGAACTAACGCTGCTAAGTCGTATCCCAATGCGGTTGACGCTTCTGCAAACGTTGATTTTACAATGTCGGAGGTTTCTAGGAGCGCTTGTAACATACCTACGCTTTGCGAACCTTGACCTGGGAATAGAAGTGCAATTTTTTGTGCCATACTTTGCTCTTTTTAATTAAACAAATAAATAATGAAATACACGGCACATCAATTTACTGATTGGCCACCGTGTCTTTAGAATGTGTTTTTTCGAAAATAGCGGCTATTTTAGTAGGAAGTTGGCGTTCAACTTCTTTTACCGCTTCATCGATTGCTGCTTGAAATGCTTTAGCTGAGGCATTTCCATGGCTTTTAACGACAATACCGCGCAATCCTACCAGAGAAGCACCGTTATACTGGTCGGGGTTCACCCTTTTATAGAGTTTTTTTATGATTGGGCTAAGCATAAACGCCATACATTTATATAAAAGGTGTTTTTCGAGGGCTTTTGAGAACTTATTCATGATAAGTTTGGCAATGCCTTCACAGGTTTTAAGGGCAACGTTGCCAACAAACCCTTCACATACAATAACGTCGGCCTTGCCTGTAAAAATATCGCTGCCTTCACTATAGCCAATATAATTTATATGCGGACTTTGCTGCATTAATTGTGCAGCGTGTTTTATGTCGTCGTGGCCTTTTATGTCTTCGGCACCAATGTTTAACAAACTTACCCGAGGGTTATCACAGCCAAGCGCTTGGCCAGCAACCACTGAGCCCATTAAACCAAATTGGTAGAGTATTTCGCTATCGCAATGTACGTTGGCGCCTAGGTCGAGCAAATAAACTGGATTTTTACGCTCTGTAGGTACAGATGAAATAAGTGCGGGACGTTTTACACCGGGCAACATTTTTAATACGTAATGCGCCATAAAAAATAATGCGCCAGTATTACCTGAACTTACACATGCTTGAGCCTCGCCTGATTTAACTAAATCAAGGGCAACACGCATTGAAGAATCTTTTTTTGAACGCACGGCAACAGCAGGTTCGCAGGCATTAGTGACTATTTCACTACAATGACGAATTATGAGTCTTGGGTGAGATAAAGAATCGAGGGATTCGAGTTCTTTAGATATAACTTGCTCGTTACCACACAGAATAAGTGTAAGGTTGGCGTGAGCGTTTACTGCACTAACAGCAGCAGGAATAGATGAACGGGGGCCGTAATCGCCCCCCATCATATCTAACGCTATGGTTAGATTATTCAGCATCAAAGCAATCTCTTAGTTAGAAATTACTTGAACGCCTTTGTAGTAACCGTCAGCAGTTACATGGTGACGACGATGAGTCTCACCTGAAGTTTGGTCAACTGTTAAAGTTGGACCGTTGATCGCATCGTGTGAACGGCGCATGCCGCGTCTTGCACGAGACTTTTTGCTTTTTTGTACAGCCATTAGTCTTCTCCTAAGAATCTTTCTTAAGTTGTTTCAAAATATCAAATGGATTTGGTTTATCATCTTCCGCTTTTAATACACCAAAGCTGGCAGGCTTTGACGAGTAATTGCACGAAGCTTCGTTGTGTGTAGGCACTAATGGCACCGCTAAAATTAATTCGTCTTCGATTAACTCAAACACGTTAATTTCACCGTTTTCATCAAGCGCTACTTCATCGTAGTCTTCTGGAAGATCATCCGACTCAGCATCCAAACCAACAGGCGAATACATAAAGTCTTGATCCAAATCCAACCCTAAATCATCATTACAACGTTGACAAGTTACAGTAACGTGTGTGGACAAATTGCCGCTAATCACAACTAAACCTTGCTCATCGTTTTTGCACTGAATTTTTACCGCTATTTCACCTACTTCTTCCTGTACAACACCTCGTAAACGAGTCAGTTTTTCAAGCGGTACAATACCATCGTATGATAAACGGTGTTGCGCTGCTTTCCCAGGATGAAGAGTGAAGGGAATTTTTACCTTTTGCATAGGGGCTGCATCATATAGATAGTTAGTTTGTTAGTCAAAGTAAAAAACCATTTTTACTAGGTTTTTCACGTGTTTTACTCACGGATCTGATTTATCCTAACTCAATCTGATTTATCTTAGGAAAACCATTCATGAAGCACTCGCTTATTTTAGCCTCAAGCTCGCCTTTTAGGCAGTCTTTATTACAAAAATTTAATTTACCGTTTAAAGCCTTTTCACCCGATGTTGACGAATCAGCACTTGAAAACGAAACACCCAATGAGTTAGTTGAGCGTTTAAGTGAACTTAAAGCTGCTGAATCTATTAAACATTTTAACGAAGGTTTAGTTATTGGCTCTGATCAAGTAGCTGTGTTTAATGACCAAATTTTAGGTAAACCGCACACTAAAGAAAACGCCGTAAAACAATTGAGCCTGTTTAGTGGGCAAACAGTTACTTTTTTAACCGGATTATGTGTTTTTGATATTCAAAGTGGGCAAAGTAAAAGCCTTGTTGAACCATTTAATGTGACTTTTAAAACACTCACTACAGCACAAATTAGCGCTTACTGCGATGCAGAACAGCCTTATAATTGTGCTGGTAGCTTTAAAAGTGAAGGACTCGGCATTTGTTTATTTGAAAAACTAAGCGGTGACGATCCCAATAGTTTAATTGGATTGCCACTCATTAAACTCAGCCAATTATTAGCTGAGTTTAATGTTGATGTGTTGAGCCTTCAAACCAAATAACGCTTGCTTTAAGTGTTAGCCTATTAAAACCTGTTGCAACTGTTGGTAGCTATCGACTGTTGCAATTGGGTCATACTCACTTAATTGCTGTGCATTGTGTACACCCATAGTAACGCCTATTCGGTCCATATTTGCTGCCCTACCCATTGCCATATCAATTTGTGTATCACCTATCATTACAGCTTCGTTGGCAGTTACGCCAAGCTCCGCTAATAATTGATAAAGCATATCGGGTGAGGGTTTAGACTGTGCGTCGTCACTTGTGCGGGTTGCACTAAAAAAATGCCTCAGCTGGCTTTGATCTAATAAGCGTTCTAAGCCGTCTCTTCCTTTACCTGTTGCAATAGCAAGTACTGCCCCGTTTTGTTTAAGGGCATTGAGTACGTTTGCTACATCATCAAATACAGGTGTAGGTGTTGGGTCAACTTTATAATGTGCCTTGTATGCATTAATTAGTGCGGTTTGCTTTGTTGGGTGACTGGGGAATAACACCGCCATTGCCTTTTCAAGCGACAGCCCAATAATATTTTTTATTGCGGTGTCGCTTGGCGGTGCAATATTTAAAGATTGTGCACTGCATTTAATACAGTTAACTATTTTGCCAATTGAGTCTATGATAGTGCCGTCCCAATCAAAAATAACTAATTTGTATTGATTATTAGCCATACATTAAGACTCTTTAGCTGCGCGTAACTTTAATAGGCAATTGCTTAGGGCTTTATCAAGGGGTGCTTCTACACGCATAGTGGTTTCGTTTTTAGGGTGATAAAAACTTAAATCGTGCGCGTGTAAAAATAAGCGATTTAAACCTACTTTGCGCATTCCTGCGTCAAACGCTTGGTCACCGTATTTGTCGTCGCATGCAATTGGATGCCCTTTGCATTGGGTGTGTACACGAATTTGGTGTGTTCGCCCTGTCACTGGCGACGCTTGTACAAGTGAACATTCGTTAAAACGCTCTAGTACTTTAAAACGAGTATGCGACGGTTTGCCTTCAACATTATCTACACGTACAACGCGCTCGCCCGATTTAAGCGTGTTTTTGCGCAGGCCTTCGGTTACGTTTTTAGTTTTACCATCCCACTGGCCGTCAACTAACGCCCAATAGTTTTTTTCCATGGTTTTTTCACGAAGTTGCTCGTGTAACGATGTTAAAACTGAGCGGCGTTTTGAAATTAGTAGACACCCCGATGTATCGCGGTCAAGCCTGTGTACTAGCTCAAGGTTACGCTCTTCTGGGCGAAGTACGCGCAGCGCTTCTATTAAGCCATAACTTAAACCACTGCCGCCATGAACAGCCATGCCTGATGGTTTATTTATAACAATGAGGTATTTGTCTTCAAATAAAATATCGTCTTCAAGGCGCGTTACTTTATCTAGTTTTGAAGGCACAAACTCTTCGCGCTCTGCCACTTTTATAGGTGGGATACGAATAACGTCGTCTAACTGTAATTTATATACTGGCTTAATACGTTTTTTATTTACACGCACCTCGCCTTTACGAAGAATTTTGTAGATTGCGCTTTTAGGCACCCCTTTTAAATGGGTAATAAGAAAGTTATCAATTCGCTGACCTAAATGGTCTTCGTTGATTGTGACAAAAGATACTTGTAAGCCGGTTTTTTCTGACATTGCCTAATCACTGATTTAAGTAAAATAATTTAGTTGCTAACACAGTTATAATAGTGGGATAATCAGCAGCGCAAATATTTAGTATTTGCAAATAACAACGGTGCTTTTTAACTTAACACATTAAAACATTCGTGATGCACATTCTGGGTAGCCGATCATACAGATCCGAGTTAAGTTTTCCAAAGCTTTTATACATACCTAGTAAACACGTGCGGTCAACTAACAGCAATGCGCGTAATATATTGCAGGTTAAGTTTGAACATGAAGTGGTTTTTAATGCGATTGAAAAAGCAATGAACAGATAATTTGTCTGATAGTGACGGCGTAAAAAGCGCCGTTCAGCAACTGCTCAATTATTGTAGTACCGTAAAGCAGCTTATTTAGAACTAAAAAAATCTAATAAATAAGTATTCATTAACATCGGCAGCGAATTTTGCTCTTAAACCAGGGTTTAGCGATACATCACACTGTATTGCTCACCCACTTAATGAGCCCTACGCGCCTAATATGAATGACATTTAATAAGATTGATATGACAGGCCGACTTCTGGGTAAAACTTGTAGACGTAGCTGAAAAGCCGACAGTTTTAACACCATTAAGAATTTAATAGCGTTTAGTACGCTATTGTTTGCCAGCATTTAAAAAATACTGCTTACGAAAATACAGAGCCGTTCCGTTAAAGACCCAGTCGTGAGGCTGCACATTCTAAAAATAGGAACAACTGAACAGGCGAGAAAACATCGTCATGTCAGCGACATAATTTAATAGAGTAACAATATGAAACGTATGCTAATCAATGCAACGCAGCAAGAAGAAATGCGCGTAGCACTGGTTGATGGCCAGCGCCTATATGATTTAGATATAGAAAGCCCAGGTCACGAACAGAAAAAAGCCAATATTTATAAAGGCAAAATCACACGCATTGAACCATCTTTAGAAGCAGCATTTGTTGATTACGGTGCTGATCGTCATGGTTTCCTTCCTTTAAAAGAAATTGCCCGCACTTACTTCCCTGCTGGTTACACCTTTAATGGTCGTCCGAATATTCGTGACGTGATCAAAGAAGGCCAAGAAGTAATAATTCAGGTTGATAAAGAAGAACGTGGCCAAAAAGGCGCAGCGTTAACAACTTTTATTAGTGTTGCTGGTAGTTACTTGGTACTTATGCCTAACAACCCTCGTGCTGGCGGTATTTCTCGCCGTATTGAAGGTGATGAGCGTACCGAACTTAAAGAAGCACTCAGCCGTTTAGAACTACCTAAAGGTATGGGCTTAATTGTGCGTACTGCGGGTGTTGGTAAATCGTTTGAAGAATTAAATTACGATTTAAAAGCGTTATTAGTTCACTGGGAAGCTATTAGACAAGCTGCCGACAGTGCTAAAGCGCCGTTTTTAATTCACCAAGAAAGCAACGTAATTTTCCGTGCGATTCGTGATTACTTACGTCGTGATATTGGCGAAATTTTAATTGATAAGCCACGTGTTTTTGAAGAAGCTAAAGCGCACATTGAGCGTTTTCGTCCTGACTTTATGAGCCGCGTTAAACTTTACCAAGGCGACACACCGTTATTTACGCATTACCAAATTGAAAGCCAAATTGAGTCTGCGTTCCAACGTGAAGTGCGTTTACCATCAGGCGGCTCAATTGTTATTGATCCTACTGAAGCACTTACGTCTATCGATATCAACTCGTCTAAAGCTACAAAAGGCGGCGATATTGAAGAAACAGCACTTAATACTAACCTTGAAGCAGCTGACGAAATTGCACGCCAATTACGTTTACGCGACTTAGGTGGTTTGATTGTTATAGATTTCATCGATATGACACCGCCACGTCACCAGCGTGAAGTAGAAAACCGCTTAAAAGACGCTGCGCGCCCAGATCGTGCTCGTGTACAAATTGGTAAAATTTCTCGCTTTGGTTTACTTGAAATGTCGCGTCAGCGCCTACGCCCTTCATTAGGTGAAGCAAGCCAAGGTGTGTGTCCTCGTTGTAGTGGCCAAGGTACGGTTCGTTCTAACGAGTCTATTGCTCTGTCTATCCTTCGTTTAATTGAAGAAGAAGCGATTAAAGACAACACTTCTCAAGTAAATGCACAAGTACCTGTTGCTGTTGCCGCCTACTTGTTAAACGAACAACGTCGTAGTGTTCACCGTATTGAAAAGCATCACAAGTGTGACGTAGTGATTATTCCTAATCAACACATGGAAACACCACACTACGAAGTAATGCGCTTACGTAAAGACGAAACACTTGAAACAGTAAGTTACGAGCAAGTTGTTGCGCCTGAACCAGAAGCGTTTGAAATGTCAAAATCGCCTGCAGCACCTGTTCGTGAAGAGCCTATGCTAAAAGGTGTTGTTATGCCTTCAAGCCCCGCTCCACAAGCAGCGCCGGCTCCAGCGGCTAAGCCTGCAGCGGTAGCCGCTAAAGAAGAAGCGGGTTTATTTACTGCACTTGCTAACTGGTTTAAATCTATTTTTGCTAGCGAAACACCTGAGCAGAAAAAAGAAGCCGTTGAAAAGCAGCAAGAAGAAGCACGTAATAATAAACGTCGTGGAAACGATAACCGCCGTCGTAATAACAATCAACGTCGTCGTAATAACCCTCGCTCTAAACAGCGCACAGAACGCAATACTGATGAAGTAGAAACAAAAACTAATTCACCGGTAGCAAACGAGAACCAAGAGAAAAACGAAAACCGCAACAAGCGTCGTCGTAATTCTAACTCTCGTAAGCGCCCTGAGCACAAAGCAGATAAAGATCAAACTAAAGCGGCAGATGCGCCTGCAAAAGCAAATACTGACACGAATGCTGCAGAAGCACCTAAAGAGCACAAGCCTAAGGTTCGTCGTCAACGTCGTAACGTTCGTAAGAAAGTACGTATTCAGGACGAAAATGCTGAGCAACTACAAGCAACTGAACAAACTTCTGTTGAAACAGCTGCAGTAGAAGAAAAGCCGCAAGTTCAAGCAAAGCCTGAAGCTCAAGAAAAGCCAGTAGCCGCTGAAAAGCCAGCACCTGTAAAAGAAGAAAAAGTAGAGACTGTTGAGTCGAAAGATGAAACTGTAGCAACTGAAGAAGAGCAAACGCGTACACGTTCGCGTCGTTCTCCTCGCCATCTTCGTGCATCAGGTCAGCGTCGTCGCCGCCCTGAAGGTGAAAGTGCTGAAGCTAAATCTGATGAAGCCCCTGCTTTTGTACCGGTTGCTGACCAAGCTGCTGCAGAGTACGAAGCAGAACTTAAGGCAAAATCTGAAGAAACGGCTGTTGACGCTTCTGAACAGGTTGAACAAGCAGTTGCTGTTGAAGATTTAGCTAAAGTTGAAGTTGCTCAAGAGCAAGTAAAAGCTGAAGAACCAGTTAAAACTGAAGAACCAGTTAAAGCTGAAGAGCCAGTGCAAACTGAAGAACCAGTTAAAGCTGAAGAGCCAGTGCAAGCTGAAGAACCAGTTAAAGCTGAAGAACCAGTGCAAGCTGAAGAACCAGTGCAAGCTGAAGAGCCAGTGCAAACTGAAGAACCAGTTAAAGCTGAAGAGCCAGTTAAAGTTGAAAAGCCGTCTTTAGAAGCTGAGGCTGTGCCTGTTACAGCTGCTGAAACACCTGTAGAAGCCAAAGAAGCACCAGTGGTTGAAAAAGCGACTGAAGCAACTTTAAATTCTAAAACAGTGATCACTAAAGGACACGCAAGTGCACCAATGGCACAACCTGCTCCAGCAGCAGACAGTGAAGTAAAACATGTACCAGCGGCTATGGCTCACGATAAACGTGAACTTATCCCTGATAGTGGTTTACGCGCAGGCTCAATTAAACCTGCTGGTCGTGCAAGTTCTGCAATGACAAAAACATTAAGCGCTGATTAGTAAACAGCACTTAATTTAAAAGCCCCGCTATTTAAAATAGCGGGGCTTTTTTGTTTTTAGTGAAGCTTTCCCTAAGTCTACAGAATACAATAACGAGAAGCTGCGCTTCTATCGTGAGCAAGCTCAACGTCTACAACACTAATGCGAATTACCTACAGGCGTTAAACTTGCTCACGCAAAATTGTTTAAAAAAAGTGATATTGTCACCACCGAGAAGTGAAGGGGAAAACAAGAAGAAGTGATTTAAGGGCTATTGTCTTATCTGTGTAGCGCGAAGCGCCTCGGTGTTCTCGGTGGTCATATTTATAAATAATAAGAAGCTTCGCTTCTAACGTGAGCAAGCTCTACGTCTACAAAGCCAACTCAAACTTTACTCCGTACATTGCTAAGTGATTTTGTCACCACGGAGAAGTAAAGGACTAGTGATTTAAGGGCTATTGTCTTCTCTGTGAAGCGCGCAGCGCCTCGGTGTTCTCGGTGGTAATATTATATTTATAAGAAACTGCGCTTAAGAAAAATGAAAAAAGGCTGAATTTTACTTGTCTGCTCATTTGCTCCTCTTTCTCTTCTCTTTGTGCAATTTGAATCTTTAATTTAATAAAAGATGCGAAAAATTAGCAGCTAGCGTTAAATTAACTATTGGCGTAACAGGCAAAAAAAAGCGCGATATAAATATCACGCTTTAAATCTCTTTATTGTGGGAATGCTTGGCTTATTCGCCTTCACTTTCCATAAAGCGTTGCAGTTGATCTTTAAGGTTTGGTGGAATACCTTTAATCACTAACGTATCTGTTGCTTCGTTGTAGGTTACACGCTCACCTAAATGCTTGCGCTCAAAGCTTACACTCACACCGCCGCCTAAACCTGAAAATTTAACCATACTGGTTACGGTTTTTTTATCGACTGGGAACGTTTCTTCTAAATCGTAACTTTGGTCCTTGCAAAAGCTGTCAAACGGGCTGTCATCACCTTTTGAAATAGCCGCTGATAGTTCGGTTACGCTTGCTTCTTCACCGGTCGTTACACAATCGTTACAGTAATCAAAAACCTGCTTACGCAAATCGTCTTTTTCTGATTTATCAAACTGCTGCTCAGATAGGTAATCTTCTACTGCATTTAGCATAACTTGGCTTTGTTGTTTAGGATCAACACCTTCTTCACAGCCTAAAAAGTCTAAGAAAAAATCAGCAACTTTTCGCCCAGCTCTGCCTTTAATAAACGAAATATAACGATTATCCTCAGGTTGTGTATCCCAAGCCGTTAAATCTATACGTGCTGCTAATTGCATACGAGAAATATCAAGATGACGCGATGCTGCTAAATCAAGCTCAGAGGTCATTGAGTAATGCTCTTTAATATTAATCATAGCAATTAACATGTAGTCCGTAGCCACGTACTGATAATGACAAAATACCAAGTAGCCTGTTTCGTTAAATGCGTATTTATCTAGCTCTTCTTTTAATACGGTAGATGCTTGCTCAGTTAAATGCCAAAAGCCCAGCTCGTTATTGCGGTAACTTTGCATTGATGACGCAACAATACTGTTTTTCTCGCCACTAAAGGCACAGTAACCTTTACCTGGCTTGCCCGTGAATGCATGGTGTAATTGTTCGATAAAAACAGCGACTTTATCATTAATGATCATTTCGTCGTTGCGAAGGTGAATTTGCGTATCGTCATCTTTTTTGTCTACATAATGAACGACTAATTTTTTAACGTCTGTTGTCATCTTTGTTTTTCACGCCTCAAGTGTTAAAATACGGGAATATAACTATTTTATTGAACCAACTGATGCCAATCTTATCAAAATACTCTAATGAAGAAGTAGAACAAATCGTCGACCAGCTTATTGATGTGCTAACTCAACACAAAGCACCGGTTGATTTAAGTCTTATGTGTTTAGGAAATTCTATCACGCATATCCTAAAAGAGCATGTACCAACAGGGAAAAGACAAGCTGTAACTGAGAACTTTGCAAAAGCACTTTCACAGTCGGTTAAATAAACGCATGAATTTATCGCAGCACAATCAGTTTTCATCAAAAGCAAGTCAGTTGCTAAGTTGGGGGCATTGGTTTACCTTTGCCAACATAGGTTTAGCGCTACTAATTAGCTTAAGCTATTTATTTGCTGACTCGCCACCAACAAGCTTCATGGGCATTACATACATGCTAGTAACATGGCTTAGCCATACTAGCTTTATTGCCTTTTTGGCGTTTGTGCTGACGGTATTTCCTTTAAGTTTAGTGTTTCCTTACCCACGCCATATTCGTGGCATGGCCGCTGTTATTGCAACCTGTGGCGCGTCTTTATTAACGTTAGACGCCTATGTATATGTTAACTTGGGTTATCATTTAAACCCTTCAGCCCTGCCTGAAATTATTTCCTTACTTTGGAACCGCTTAACCACTTCTCCAGCGCTTACTACGTTTCTTGCGGGCGGTATTGTACTATTGATTTTAGGTTTTCAATTAGTGGTAAGCAATTATACTTGGCACCATTTGGCACGCTTAAAACAGTTTAAATTTGCACGCTATGCAATTTCGTTTTTAGTGGTCTGTTTTGCTTTTAGCCACAGCATTCATATTTGGGCAGACGCTAACTTAAAATTTGATATTACCAAGCAAGACAATGTGTTGCCGCTTTCATACCCAACAACTGCTAAAAGCTTATTGGCTAAAAACGATTTACTAGATATAGAAACTTATAACCAAGCTCATAGCGTAAAAATTAATAACCAAAATATTAATTATCAGCCACCGGCTCCACTGGTAAAGTGTGATGACTTTACTCAGGCTAATGTAGACATATTTGTATTTGAAACTGATGCACAACTAGTTGAGTTTGCAAATAACCACAAAGAGCTTCGTAAAACAGAACTGTTTTTACAGCCTACTAACCATGACGATACGCTGTTTGGTTTAGTGTATGGTTTACCTTCATTTTACAAAGCCGCTATTTTACAAGAACAAATACTGCCTGCATGGCAAAGCCAGCGCCGTAGTATTGAAGTTATGGGTATTGATAGCCTTAGCTTTATTAATGATCAAGCTCATACAAATAATGCCATTAGAGTTATTAATGGTGCTGCTGAGCAAGCGCCACGAAACAACTCGCATGTTTTTGCCTTTAGTTTAGCAAGCGAGAACGCTGAAGTAATCACTACATCTACCTTATATACTTCTGATAAAAACATTGCTGAAGTAAATGGGCTTATCCAACCTAGCGATTTAATTACAACAAGCGTTGGCAAATACTTAAATTGTAGCGCCATTGCTAAGCAAACAATGCTCGGTGTAAACTTATACACGAAAAAAGATGACATGGGTGTTAACTACAGCCAAGGTGTTGTAATTGCATATAAAAAAGATCGAATCACTTTAATAGACTCAGATGGTAACTTTAAAAATATTTCTGCCGCTGAGGGGTTTTCTATTGAACAACGCTTAGATATCCCATTTTTAGTACAAAGTATTAAAAAGCTAAAAACCTTCTCTGAATAGTCATGATGTTAACCTAGCTTGCGATAATGCCAAGCTAGGTTATAGTTTTATAACACGTTAATTGCTTAGCAAAAAAATACGTTCATGGATGGCTATTATGATTAAACCTACTTACCTTTTTATTGTGCTTGGTACTCTTTTATTGAGTACACACAGCAACGCAACTACCTACTACAAATGCGTGACCGAAAAAGGCACAACCTTTTCTCAGTTCCCTTGCGATAACCAAGCGACAGCTTATAAAGTGACTACCGCTAATGTCACAGAGTCAGGGCCTGATGTTGATTATTCAAAACAATTAAATGCACTTGAACGAGAACAGCTTTTAAAAGGCTTAGAGGCAGAGCTACGCAGTAACAACCATAAGCTTGCTATTCTCGACAGAAACAAACAACGTAATGAATACAAGCAAAAGGAACGCCTAAATCATATTCTGGCTGACGACGATAAAAAGCGAATTGCAAAAGACATTACCAAAAAACTGAAGCTAATAAATAAAGAATATAAAAAAGAAGTATCTACAGTCACCAAACGAATTAAAAAACTTGAGAAAAAAATCGCACGTTACAAAAAAAGTAATTAGCAAACATATTACTTAACTTACAATTTACACTTTTAGTTTATCGATTAATTTAGCCCTAATTAATTTAGCTTGGTTTTAAACTTAAAATAACATACCCTTAACAAAATAGAGTATAAACTCTAGTGTCAATTAAGGAGTGCTAATGCAGCCACATAGTATTGCTGAATTAATTTTAACTGGCTTTAAAAAGCACTATCAGCTTTTTCAAAAAATAACCGCTCAAGCGCCCCTTGCCTTTGCCAAACAAGACTGGCAAGCAATTAATGATATTAGCCGTTTACGTATTAGTTATTACGATGAGCGTGTTAACGAAACAATACATACCTTAAAGCAAGACCACCCCTCGTACGAACTTGACGAAACCCTTTGGCTTGAAGTTAAAAAGCTATACCAAGAATTCTTATGCTTTCACCCTCAGGCTGAACTTGCTGAAACATTTTATAATTCGGTGTTTTGCAGGCTTTACCACAGACGCTATTTTCATAACGATTTTATATTTGTACAAGCAACCCTAAAAGATGCGCCATCGGTTCCTGTTGAGTCAGAATACCGAAGTTACTTTCCGGTTGTTGATGGTCTTAAACCCACAATTAAACGCATTATTAACCACTTTGACTTTAAAGCACCTTTTGTTGATTTAGAACGCGATATTCGTCTGCTAGTAAAAGCATTTTATAAGCAAGCCCCCGACACTCATCATCAACCCTGGAAAATGCGCTTTGATATTTTACATACCGCGTTTTATCGCAATAAAGCAGCTTACATAGTGGGACGGGTTGTATCTGAAAGTGGTGTTCAGCCGTTTATAATTGCTGTTCTTCATCACGAAGGTAAAGGCTTATATTTAGATGCCCTACTCACTAAGTCATCACAGATGCGTGTTATTTTTGGTTTTGCCCGCGCTTACTTTATGGTTGAAACCCATGCACCTTCTGCGCTGGTACGCTTTTTAAATGAACTTATGCCCAATAAAACTATGGCAGAACTCTATAACGCCATAGGCTTTCATAAGCAGGGAAAAACCGAGTTTTATCGTGAATTTTTAAATCATTTAGCACATTCGAATGACGAATTTACCATTGCACCAGGTACTCCAGGTATGGTGATGATGGTGTTTACCCTGCCTTCTTTTGGTTATGTATTTAAAGTCATTAAAGACAAATTTGGTGAGAGTAAACCATTTGGCCGCGATACAGTTTTGAAAAGGTATCAACTCGTAAAAAGCCATGACCGGGTTGGCAGAATGGCCGATACAATAGAATATTCAAACGTCGTATTTCCTTTGGCGCGCTTTGATAGTAATTTACTTGAGCAACTGCACAAAACAATTGGCTCGTCGATGGTCATTGAAGGTGACTGGCTGATCATAAAACATTTGTATATTGAGCGCCGTATGACGCCACTGAACTTATTTTTAGAAAATGCTGACGACGAAAGCGCTGCAGATGCAATAGAGGAATACGGCCAAGCCTTAAAAGAAATGATAGCGGTTAATATTTTTCCTGGTGATATGCTATTGAAAAACTTTGGCGTAAGTAAACATAAGCGCATTATTTTTTATGATTACGACGAAGTACAATATTTAACAGACATGAACTTTAGAGCTTTACCTAAAGCGAAAAGTTACGATGATTACTTAATGGATGAACAAACTTACTCTGTTGCCCCGCAAGACGTTTTTCCGGAGCAACTTTGCACATTTGTAACACCCAATCCAACATACAAACAGTTTTTAATAAGCACACACCCTGAACTGATTGATGTTAACTTTTGGAAGCAGGCCCAACAAAATATAAAAAATGGCCTAATAAATCATATTTACCCGTACCCGACAGCACAGCGTTTTATCCATCACTGGTAAACGCAAGGACACACACATGAATATAAGCAAAATAGATTTAAATTTACTTGTATACCTCGATACGCTACTTCGAGAGTGCAACGTTACACGCGCAGCAAATCAACTTAGCATTACTCAACCTGCCATGAGTAACGGCCTAAAGCGCCTTCGAAACCTTTTTAATGACCCTATTTTAGTTCGTACTAGCGATGGTATGGTACCAACAGAGCGTGCCATAGAGTTACAGCCAGTTATTCGTGGCATACTTATGACACTTGAAGAAACACTCGCACCAAATAGAGAGTTTGAAGCCAGCCAAAGTAAACGTGTATTTAGGATAATGGCCAGTGACTATGCAGCAAGCACACTTGCACCAAAACTACTGAGCAAACTGCACGAAGAAGCCCCAGATACAACTTTAGATATACTTACGCCAAGTGACGTGACCTTTCATGATGTTGAAAATGGCAAAGTAGATATGGCAATCAACCGCTTTGAAAATCTGCCACAATCGTTTCACCACAAACGCATATGGAAAGACAGCTTTTGCTGCCTTGTAAAAGCAGACAACCCAATTATTGAAAATTTCAGCCTTGATAGCTATCTTAAAGCGCGCCATATATGGGTGAGTAAAACGGGGTTTGGTGTGGGCGTTGGAATGGACCCTAAAGATGTGCAAAAGCTAGGTTGGGTTGATGAAGCACTTGCTCACTTTGGGAAACACCGAAATATCGCCACATTTACACGTAATTACCATGTAGCCATTCACTTGGCAAAAGAGCAAAATTTAGTGGCCACTTTGCCATCAAAAGCCGCAAATATTTATTTAGACGATGCCGGCCTTAAAATTTTAGAGCCACCATTTCCTATTCCTCCTTTTGAGTTAGATATGATCTGGAGCCCACTGCTACACAGGGATGCAAGCCATATTTGGCTTCGTCAAAAAGTCGCTGAAGTGGCTGATGAGCTAAAATAAACTTATTACACGGTTATTTGTAAGATTTGCTAGGCGTAATATTGTATTTTCGCCTAGCCATTTTTAATAAGAAAAATATACATATAAATATCAGCAACTTAAATTACCTTTTTAAAATGGAATGGCCCTTGCTTTAGTTATGATAAGTTTCATTCATAACATTAAAGAGGTCATTATGAACACCCTTCAAGGAACAGACGCTAATCATATTTCAGACATCATTCAAGTAATGAACAGCGGTATCGATTTTTACCAAAAAGCACAAGAAAATATTAAAGACCCTGCCATTGGAGCATTATTCCAGCGCATGATTGACGCACGCAGAGTCAGCGTTGAACGCCTGCAACCCTATGCTATTAACGAGCAAGGTGAGCGAGAGGAAGGCTCTTCATTTGCTGTAGAAGCGCGCAGAGCATACACCGCACTTCTTACTACATTTGGCTCAAACAACGACAGCACCTATGTAAACGAGCTTGAAGAAGTTGAAGACAAAACACTAGCAGAAATTAAAGAAGCGATGGATAAGCCACAACCTGCAGATTGTGAAGCCGCGCTTGCTGCAACACTTCTTACAATGCAAAGCTGTCATGCTGAAATGAGCCGTATGCAAAAAAGCTAAATAACCTGAATTGTATTTTAGCTATTCAGTAAATTATTCCCCATACAAACCCAGCGATAGGCTGGGTTTTTTATTGCTTTAAAATCATTTAACCTGTTTGAGTAACATGTCAGAACATAGTTTATACAAATATTTAATGTTATTAGAATATTTATTTAACTGTATTATTTTTCAGCTGTGCTAGTTTTGTTAATAGGATCCTAAAAACCTCGCTGTGGCGCCGCAGCTTTAATTAAAATAGTAAGGTCCAATATGAAAAATAAAACAGCTAAACTGCAAAATAACGCCGACGTAGACATGACCCCAATGCTTGATATTGTGTTCATACTGCTCATATTTTTTATTGTTACTACCTCATTTGTTAAACCCGTCGCCATTGAATTAAATCGCCCATCAGACAAACCAAGTATAGAAAAACAAAGTAAAAATGCGGTTTTCAGTATTGATGCAAATAACGGCGTTTACTTTTCAGGGAGGTTAATTGACTTGGAGCAAGTGTCGAACAACTTAGCCATGTTTGCAGCTAAATATAAAATAAGCTCTGTGCTTATAAAAGCAGATGAAAACAGCAAGCACAACACACTGATGACTGTGATGAACAGCATTAAAGAGTACGACAACTACGCTATTAGCTTGGTTTCTGACTAAAACCTGTTAGCTAATTAGCCTTAAATATAAACCCAAAAAAAGGGCCTTGCGGCCCTTTGAGTTAAATAACGAAAGGGAGAGTTATTTATTAAAAACGGTACTCTGCGCCTACATAGTAGTACGCGCCGTTAAAGCCAAAAGGTGCTGAACGACGAGAGTATTCAAACACACCGTTACTACTTACAACGGTATTGCCGTTAGCATCTACAATTGTGCCTGTACGAGAGTTGCCAATTTCATTTTTGTCTGGGTATACATCAAACAAATTATTAGCGCCTACATTCACAGATAGGTTTTCGTTAATGAAGTAATTAACTTTTACGTCTGTTAATATTTCGGCACCGTAAGTTTGACGACCACCGTCTTCAACTGTGTATTCACCAAAGCGATTAAGCGACAGATTAACGGTCCAATCTTCGTTTTGGTAAAGCGCACTTAGGTTAATACGATCTTCTGGTTGCCATTCTTCAATAATCGAAATTTCTTGATCTGAAAACACGCTTTCAACTGGCACAGTTTCAAGACCAGAACCTGATGGTGTAAATAACGAAACAACTTCAGTTTCTGTAAAGTTAGCAGCAAGGGTAAAATCAAGTGAGCCGCCAAACCCTTCGGTATTGTAGGTTGCAACAAAATCTATACCGCTTGTTTCTGTGTCTGCACCGTTTAAGAAAAACTGGCCTGCACCGGCACCAGAGCTAACAAGCGCTGCGTCTAAACTAGTAGAAAGTCCTTTACCTAAACGGTTACTGATAACAATTCGGTCGTCAATATCGATTGAGTAGTAGTCTACCGTTACGTTAATGCTGTCTGTTACGTTATATACAATACCTAAGCTACGGTTTTGAGATTTTTCTTCTTTAAGTTTTGGAATACCTAAACTTTGTGCCAGTGTAGAGTCGTTTCTGAACGTTCCCACTTCTTCGGCTACTAATGTGCCATTTGGCCCTACAACAAACTGTGTACTGATGTTGTTAAAGTAAAGTTGTTGCATAGACGGCGCTCTAAAGCCTGAGCTTAACGCACCACGTAATGAAATATCGTCTGTAATTGCCCAGTTACCCGCTAACTTAAAGTTAACCGTGTCACCAAATCCTTTGTAGTTATCGTAACGAAGTGCGCCCGATAAAATTACGTCTTCAATAACATATGCTTCAGCGTCTAAATAAAACGAAATCACATCTCGAGATTCATCTACTGATGATGCAGGTGACGAACCACCAAAACCTTGCGTGCCGCCAGACGCGTTTTCGCTGCCAACACCGCCACTTAATCCACTGTAAATGCTTACGCCGTTATTTGTATCGTAATCACGATAAGCATACTCATTACCAGCTAAAATACGGTACTCGTCGGTACGCATTTCTGCGCCCATTGCTAGCGAGTAATCGTCAAAGTTTTGAGTAAAATCTAAATTAATTGTTTGCAGAGACAATTCCATGCCATAAGCATACGCTTCACGCGGGATGGTCGAACGAATGTCAGCCGCACTTAGACCCTGTTCGTAACGTAAAAAGTTAGCGTATGAAGCGTTAATTGTATCGCTTGTTGTGTAGTCGATACTGTTTTCACCGTACGTGTACGATAAATCAAGGCTTGAATCGTTATCAAACTCTGTTTTGTAACCAAAGTTATAAGAAATATCATCAATGGTGGTATTTATTTTTGGTAAAAAGCCAAGTGGGATTGTTGCGTCGCCATCTTGTAATACCGGGTTGCCACCCGCATTAGCATTGTGACGGAAAAACGCGGCAGATTCGTTATCGCGTGTTGAGTACGTGATAAATCCATATAATTCGCCATCGCCTAGTTCATAGCCCGTATTTACCGTTAAGCCAAACTGTTGTGAATCAGCGTCACCAATTCTAAATGTGTTACGATCAGCTGTTAATTCACGTGGGTCACCTGCCAGCAATGTGCCATCGCTGAGTTCTTCACAGCCGTAAAACTGACACGAACCATGCAAACCTGCACGATTAGTTGGCGCACGGTCACGATAATTAATAGTTGTATTTAAGTAGCCATTGTCACCCAGTGCAAACCCTTTGTTGAAGTCAACGTTAACTGTTTCGCCGTCACCTTCAGAGTATTCACCGTAGTTAATTGCAGCTTTACCACCTTCACTGCCATCTTTTAATACAATGTTGATAACACCTGCAATTGCATCAGACCCATATTGAGCAGCTGCACCGTCACGAAGAACTTCAATACGCTTGATTGCAGAAGCCGGAATAGCATTCATATCGGTACCCGCAGTACCACGACCAACCGATGTATTAATATGGATAATACTAGCTTGATGACGACGTTTACCGTTGATCAATACCAATGTTTGATCGGGACCTAAACCACGTAATGTTGCAGGTCTTAATGCATCGGTACCGTCGCTGATAGATGAACTTGAAAAGTTAAATGAAGGCGCAATTGCTTGTAGCATACGGCCCACTTCAGTCTGGCCTGTATTTTCAAGTGCTTCAGCACTTAAAATATCGACTGGAACGGGTAAATCTTCAACCGAACGCCCTGCTACACGGCTACCAACAATTGCAATTTTTTCGATTTTTTCTTGGGCAACGTCTTCTGCCGCATTTACACCTTGAGAATTTACCGCCATTAATGCCGGTAATACCGCTGCACTGACTGCTGAAAGCTTCATCATGTTGTTATCATTCCTGTTGATTTGTTTGAGTTTTATACTCAGTAATCCATTTTGATCAACAACCGCATCGAGCTCAGTCCCTACCAATAATGCCTCCAGCGCATCTAGTTGGGTATAAAATCCATAGACTGAATTTGCTTCATATTCTTTAGCTAACTCGTATGAAAACACCACGGTTTGCTTGGTTTGTTTAGCAAATTCAATTAAGGCTTTGTCTGCTCGCTGCGCTTTTATATCAAATTGCACCATTTGCCCGGTAGTTTGACTTGCGGCTTGCACACTTAGGCTAAACATAGCGGGTGCAAGCACACATAAACCACTCAATAAATGCAATTGGTTACTGCGCACTGTATATAAACAGCTGGCAAACAAAAATCCTCTATGGTTTTGTTTCTTTTTTTTAATCTTTTTTTTACGTGCAGGATTTAAAGATGCAACTTTATCTAACATATGTCTGATTTGCATAGCTGCTTCTTATGATTTTGTATTTTGCGTAAGCGTTACTGTGTGTTTACCTTGGCGTTCATGGCTAATAGAAAAGTTAGTGTGTAAACTTTCTAACAGACCAGGCACGTCGCCTGCTTTAAACACACCGGCTACTTTTATCGACGCAAGTTCTTCTGACGATAATTTAAAGCGTGTAGAGGTATAACGGCTCACTTCATTTAAAGCGTCGCTGAGCGGTTCACCATTAAAAACAAGCATGCCATTTTGCCATGCTAAATCACGTTCAACATCATCAATAGAAAGCTGAGTGATTGGCTTAGTGATGCTTTGTTCTATAACAGCCTTTTCGCCAGAGGTAACTATATTGGCATTTATTTGGCGTATTTTTTCTGCATTTTTATCAGCTAACTGATAGGCTTTAAAGTCGCTGGCATCCACTGCTACACTCNGATCGGTGATCATTACTTTGCCTTCGGTTACCACCAGCTCTAAGTCGGAAGATGTATTGCGCTGAACATTAAATACAGTACCCAATGCTGTAAAACTTTTATTGCCAGCCATTACACTAAATGGGCGAGATGCATCTTTAGCAACGTTAAATCGACCTTCCCCTCTATTGAGCAATAGTTGTCTGCGGCCTTTACTATAAGCGACTTCTAATAAACTATTTGTATTTAATTGCACAATGGTGCCGTCGGGTAATGCGTAAGTTGCTTGCTCGCCAACTTTAGTTTTATAAATTTTAGTGTAGTTAACTTTTGCTAACTGTTGGCTGTAACCATTTTCTAAGTTGATTAATAGATAACTACACACCATAAGTGCTGCAAATAAACTGGCTGCAATAGACGTTGAAACCAGCCATCTTTTTTTGGGTTGCTTACTATTACGATGAGGGAATAAATTACTGAGCTCGTTTAAAACAGATATTTCATCCCATAGGTGAGCTAGTTCGTAAAGTGCATCTTGGTGAGCGTTGCTTTGCATCATCCACAGTGTAAACTGCTCTTTTTCATCTTTTGATAAGCCGCGGTCAATGGCGCTGATCCAGTTACAAGCTGTTTCTAATATTAAATCTTTTGATGTAAATTGATGAACATTGCTCATTTTGCAACCCTCTTTACTGTTAACGGATGAAGAGAATTGTCGTGATTAGTTTTTGCCACTTGGCTTTGATCGTGTTCGCGCATGTAAAGCATGGTTTTTAATAACCCTTTAGCAATGTGTTTTTCAACAGTACTCTGACTAAGCTGCATCTCGCTTGCGATCTCTTTTTGGCTCATGCCATATACTTTTTTTAGTATAAAACATTTACGGGTTGATGGACTTAATTGCTCTGTTGCTCTACAAAAAAGTAAAAAACGCTCTTTGGACGTGTATTCGTCTTCAAGCTGCATTGACTTTAGCAGCACAGGTAATTCGCTGTCATCATCAAGCGAATCATTAAATTTGTTGTCCCACTTAGCAACATGGTTTAATGCTAAATGTTTAGCGGTTTTTAACATGTAACTACGGGTATATTGAATATCTTGTTTTAAATCAGCCTCGTAGCTTTTTATAAATGTTTCTTGCACAATGTCGTCTACGTCATCGGGCTGTACAATTCGAGAAACAAAGCGTTTAAGTTGGCTTGAAATATCAACAAATGTTGACGCAAATTTATTCTTTTTGGTCATGTTTAGTAAACACCTGTTGTTATTATTGTTACCGTAAGATTACGAGTTTTGAATATAAAAAACTAGTTAAATGTAAATTTTTAGTTGTATAAATGTCATATTTTTTTATTAGGGGTATTAATGGGTAAAATTTTAGACTACATCCGACTGAGTTTTTTTGCTTGCGGGCTGCTTTTAGGCGTGCAAATACCTGCTTTTGTTAGTGATTTTGGCCAAGCATTAAACGCTCAATTAGTTGAGGCAAATAATGCGATTGCACCTTTTCAAAAAGACGCCAAAAAATACTTTAACAACGACCTAACCAAATTAATAAAACACTATGAAAATTTAGGCGATGAAATTGTCGGTAAAGGTGCCAATCATATTCAAACTCTCAGCCAGCGTCAGCAAACGTTGGCAAAGGCTGTTGATGCGTTTTCAAGCTCGCCTTATCTGTTTACACTTACCAGCGAGCTACACACTATAAAACAGCAAGTATGGCAACGTTTTGAAGGGCAAATAATTTTAAAAACAGACTCTATTACAGCAGCAATTATCTTTGCAATAATCATTGCATTTATTGCAGAACTTACAGGCTTTTTGTTGATGACTGTAATTAAGCGCACATACCACCGATTAGACGGTGCATGCGAATAACGATTTCATAAAATCAAAAAACACCTCTGTTTTTCGGGTTGTTAAACTATTTTGTGGCCGTAAAAACCATACAGGGGCATCGCTTTGTGACAATGCGTTTGGCATCACTTCTACTAATGCGCCATTTTTAAGTTCGTCATTTATGGCAAGTCTTGATTTTATAGCAATGCCATGACCCGCAATGGCAGCTTGTGTCATGTTGTCGGAATTTGAAATAGTAAAACGTGTTTGTGCATTAAATGTGTGAACTTTTTGTTGGTCATCATAAAGCTTTAACTGGCGTTGCCATGGCAGGCAGACCCAAAAATGTTTTTCTAACTCAGTAATGGTTGTTGGCATTGAATGCTTTTTTATATAGCTGGGTGCGGCGCATAATATACGACTGTTATTGACTATTTTACGCGAAAGTAATCCTGAATCATTTAATTGCCCTACACGAATAGCCACATCTTGCGCATCATCAACCACGTTTACAAACTGATCGGTTATTAAAAAGTCTAGCTTTA
>NZ_LODI01000048.1:36672-70252 GCF_001468485.1 Pseudoalteromonas sp. H71 | reverse complement strand
TCTGGAAAAGCGTGCTCAAATTCATTAAGCCTAGGCATTACATATTTAGAGAAAACCCAAGGTGGCATGGTGACTCTCAATAATCCACTTACTGATGAACTTCGTGCGCCAATACTGTGCTCTGCATCGCGTAATGCTTCAATTATGGCACCAATACGGGTATAGAATATTTCTCCCGCTGGGGATAAGCGAACGCGTCTGCTGTCTCTAAACACAAGCACAGTAGCTAGCTCTCGCTCTAATTTACTTAAGCGGTGACTCACTGTTGCAGGTGATAAACGCTGTTCACGAGCAGCTGCCAACACCCCTTTATTTTCAACCACGGCAATAAACGTTTCTAGGTCACTTAAACTGTACATAAAAAACCACAGTGTCTTTTCAATGTTTAATATTTTCGAATGAAGCTTTCAGTTTTGCAATGTTTATTTAAATATTTAAAACCATATACTTTTATGCAATTTAATAATTGATGAGACTAAGCCATGAGTTTAAAAGCACAAATAGATGCATTTAATGTTCAAAAAGAAGCTAATTTACCCGCAGACGTTTTAGCATTAATGAATACAACGAACGAAGAATTAATTGCTCAGCACATAAAAAACAATGCCCTACAGGTAGGCGATAAGGTAGAAAATTTTACCTTGGCAAACCATCTAGGCAAAAATGTAGAACTGGTAGATTTATTAAAAAAAGGCCCCGTAGTGATTAGTTTTTACCGTGGTGCCTGGTGCCCGTATTGTAATTTAGAATTAAAAGCATTGAATGATTATTTACCTCAATTTAAAACTAAGAGCGCTCAGTTAATCGCCATATCTCCCCAGCTGCCAGATCAAACCTTAACGACTGCCCAAAAAAATGAGCTCGAGTTTGATGTGCTCTCAGATGTTGGTAATAAGGTTGCACAGCAATTTGGCTTGTTGTTCACACTCGATAAACGTATTCAAGAGTTATATACCGGCTTTGGGATTGATTTTGAACAAACCTACGGCGACAAAACTTACCAGCTACCCCTTCCTGCAACCTATGTAATTAACCAAAATGGCATCATTACATACGCGTTCTTAAACGAAGATTACACATTGCGTGCAGAGCCGAGTGATGTGATGACCGCACTCGATGGAGAAAAAAAATAATGCCTTTACTAAAATCATTAAAATTACTCACACTACCCCTTACTTTAGCTGCTAGCTTATTAGTAAGTTCAGTAAATGCAGAAGAAAGTAAAGACAAACCAAAAGTACTTATTTTTGATGTAAACGAAACCTTGCTCGACCTAACCAGTATGCGCACCTCAATAGGAAAAGCATTAGGTGGCAGAGAAGATTTACTGCCTTTGTGGTTTTCAACCATGTTACACAACTCGCTGGTAGAGACAGTAACCGGTGATTACCATGACTTTGGCCAAATTGGTGTAGCTTCACTAGCTATGGTGGCAAAGAATAACAATATTAATATTACCAACGAGGAAGCTAAAACAGCCATTGTTACGCCGCTGTTATCACTACCGCCGCACAGCGATGTGAAAGATGGACTGGCAAAACTCAAAGCGCAGGGCTATAAGTTAGTAAGCTTAACTAATTCGTCAAATAAAGGGGTTAAAACTCAATTTGAAAATGCAGGTTTGTTGTCATATTTTGACGCGCGTTACAGCATTGAAGATATTAAAATATATAAACCTGATTTACGTGCCTACGACTGGGTACTTAAAAAGTTAAACGTAGCACCCAACGAGGCCATGATGATTGCTGCACATGGTTGGGATGTTGCTGGTGCTAAACAAGCGGGCTTACAAACAACCTTTATTACACGCCCAGGTAAAGCGTTATATCCGCTTGCGAAAAAACCTGATCACGTTGTGAAAGATTTACATGAATTAGCCGCTCTACTTAAATAACGAGCGCTACTTACAAAATCAATACCCAAGCGGCCAATCTCAGGAAGAGTTTGACCGCTTTTTTATCACTAAAAACCGCGTATAAACAAAGTATTTAGCGATTTTAACTGCTAGCAATTTACCCCTCACAACGCTACTATTTAAATATCACGTCGTGGAGATAATTATGAATAGTCAAAGATTAAGCGAGTTTGAAGAGTATTTTCAAATAAACGAGAGC
Source organism: Pseudoalteromonas sp. H71 (assembly GCF_001468485.1). GTDB lineage: Bacteria > Pseudomonadota > Gammaproteobacteria > Enterobacterales > Alteromonadaceae > Pseudoalteromonas. The sequence goes on along the minus strand of NZ_LODI01000048.1, from coordinate 68,138 downwards.
ATTAGGGTTAATTTATTTGCTGTACCCAATGAGCAAGTACCTAAATCTCAGCTAGCACTTGATGATGATATTCCGCCTCTTTTTAGATTAGCTAATGAAGTGAGTGAACTTGAACAAAGCTCATTACGTCCACTTCGAAACTTAGGCGATGTAGCGCAAGAGCTTGCCGCGTTTTTACAAGCGCAATCGCGAAAAATAGATTTAATTATGAGCCACATTTTAGCCTCTGAGCAAGCGCAGGAGAATGCTATACACTGCGATAGTTATGGCGGCGGCGGTATTAGATTTACATCGTCTGATGTATATTCAATTGGGCAATCATTTAGGACAAAACTTTTTTTGCATCATGAAGCATCAGCTGTGTATTGTTACACCGAGGTTGTAGCTATAGAAAAGCAAGACAACGATCATTACCAATACACCGTGCTGTTCACCGCTATCAGAAACACTGATCAAGAATTAGTAGTCAGAGCAAGTTTGCACGCGCAAACGCGCCAACTAAAAAAGCGCCAAGAACTAGAACAAACATCAGACGATTCAATCACTGAATAATTGTATTTGCAGTAAATTTAACTTGCTAAAGCAAACCGATTTTTCAAGTGACTTGGAAGTAACACAACTGCTAAACTAGCAGTATCTCTATTTGTATAAAAATTCCATGAACTTTAGACTTTTACCTGAATGGGCCGAGCAAGACGCTGTTATGCTTACTTGGCCGCATGAACATACCGATTGGGCTGATAATTTAGCCCGTGTTGAGCCTGTCTATGTTGAGCTTGCAAAACATATAACACACTACCAATCGTTAGTTGTTGTTGCTCACAACGAAGCCTTAAAAACACATATTACTGCATTACTTACTCATGCCAGTATTAAACTCGAACGTGTTTATTTTGTTGTAACACCTACTAATGATACATGGGCACGCGATCACGGCCCACTAACGTGTGCAAATATAAGCGATGAGACTAAACTAAAAATCTATGATTTTACGTTTAACGGCTGGGGCAATAAATTTGAAAGCGCACTTGATAATCAAATCAATAAGGCAGTAGTTGAGCAGCTAAGCCATGCTAACAATGATTATCAAGCACTAGATATGGTGCTTGAAGGTGGCGGTATTGAAATAAACGAGCACGGCGTATTGCTAACAACCAGCGAATGTTTGCTTAACAAAAACCGTAACCCTGACTTATCGAGCCAAGACATAGAAACCTTATTAAAAACGCATTTAGGGGCCACCGATTTTTTATGGGTCGATCACGGTTATTTAGCCGGTGACGATACCGACAGCCATATAGACACGCTAGTCCGATTTGCACCAAACAATACGCTAGTATATGTACAATGTGATGATGAAAATGACGAGCATTTCAGCGCGCTTAATGCGATGGAAAAACAATTAAAAGGCTTTAAAACGGCTAATAACACCCCATATAATTTGGTTGAGTTACCATGGCCAAAAGCCGTGTATGACGATGAAAAATCGCGCTTACCTGCAACCTATGCTAACTACTTAATTATTAATAATGCTGTGCTTGTTCCTATATACAACGATGTGAACGACAACCGTGCTTTAGCACAGGTTCAAAAAGCATACCCACAGCACACTATAATCGGCGTAAATTGCCAACCCATTATTGAGCAATTTGGCAGCCTACACTGTATTACAATGCAATTACCACGTGGATTTTTAGCTGGAGCAGCACAATGACAAGCCCTGCAAAATTAACCGTTGCTTTAGTGCAACAAAGCAACAGCGATAACGCTGATGAAAATATGGCTAAATCAATTAAAGCCATTCGGGAAGCCGCAAAAAATGGGGCTCAGCTTGTTGTTTTGCAAGAGCTTCATCGCAGTCTTTATTTTTGCCAAACCGAAGACGTTGATGTATTTGACCTTGCAGAAACCATACCTGGGCCAAGCAGCAACACCTTAGGTGAACTCGCTAAAGAGCTCAATATTGTTATTGTGGCGTCATTATTCGAGAAGCGCGCTACAGGCTTGTACCACAATACCGCTGTGGTGCTTGAAAAAGACGGCAGCATTGCAGGTGAATATCGCAAAATGCACATACCTGATGATCCTGGTTTTTACGAGAAATTTTACTTTACCCCTGGCGATTTAGGCTTTGAGCCGATTCAAACATCGGTAGGAAAATTAGGTGTGTTGGTGTGTTGGGATCAGTGGTTTCCAGAAGCGGCGCGTTTGATGGCAATGGCCGGTGCCGAGCTATTAATTTACCCAACCGCTATTGGCTGGGATCCGAATGACGACAAAGATGAACAAACACGTCAAAAAGATGCCTGGGTTATTAGTCAACGTGCTCATGCGGTTGCAAACGGAGTACCGGTGATTAGCTGTAATCGTGTTGGCCACGAGAGGGACCCAAGCGGACATAGCAGCGGCATTCAATTTTGGGGTAACTCGTTTATTGCTGGGCCTCAGGGTGAGTTTTTAGCGCAAGCTAACAACATCGATGAACAAATATTAGTGGTAGAAGTTGATCAAAAACGCTCAGAAAACGTAAGACGTATCTGGCCGTTTTTGCGTGATCGCCGAATTGATCACTACAGCGACCTTACAAAAATATACCGCGACTAACTAAAAGAATGGCTCTTAGCTTATAAGAGCCAATCAAATGGAGTAATAAATGGCGTTTGAGCAATGGGCAGCCTTGCCTTGGGTAAAATCTCAAAAAGATAAAATTCAGTGGGGGCAGCTAAGCGGAAGTGGTTTAAGTATTGCCATTGCCGAAGGTGTTAAACAACAAGAAAACTTAGTATTAATTGTTACACCCGACACACCCAGCGCGCTGCGCCTTGAAACAGAGCTAGACTACTTATTACCTGATAACCCGGTGATGGTATTTCCTGATTGGGAAACCTTGCCTTACGATCATTTTTCTCCTCATCAAGATATTATTTCTGCGCGCTTAGCCACATTAAATACCCTAAAAAAAGAACAACAAAGCGTATTGATCGTGCCTGTGTCTACGCTGATGCTGCGCACCGCGCCTGCCTCGTTTATTTATGGTTCAACAATAAACTTTAAAGTAGGCGATAAGCTCGACACTCATAATTTTAGACAAAATCTAGAGCAAGCAGGTTACCTAAACGTACAACAAGTGATGGAACATGGTGAGTACGCCATTCGAGGCTCAATCGTCGATTTATACCCTATGGGTAGCCCGCATCCATTTAGGCTCGACTTTTTTGATGACGAACTTGATACGATTCGCTTGTTTGATGTGGAAACGCAGCGCTCTGACGAAAAAGTAGAGAAAATTGAATTACTGCCCGCACACGAATTTCCAACTAATGAGGCAGATATTGAGCGTTTCAGAATTGGTTACCGTGAAAAGTTTGGTGCAAGTTCAGAGCAAGACTCTGTTTACATGCAAGTTAGTAAAGGAAATTGGCCTGCTGGTATTGAATACTACATGCCGTTATTTTTTGAAAGCCTAGCCACGATTTTTGACTACCTGCCTGATAACACAACCGTTATGCAGTTAGGCGATTTAGAACACGCCGCCGACAATTTTTGGCACGATGTTAATGTTCGCTATGAAAACCGTAAAGTAGACCCACTGCGCCCACTACTTGAACCCAATGCACTATATCAGCCAATTGACGAGCTGTTTTCTAACTTAGGGCAATTTGCGCGTATTCGTTTATCGCTTGCCAAGCTAGGCACGAAAGCAGGTAATAAAAATTTATTGGTTAGTGAACTACCCGCAATAAGAATAGATCATAAACAGCACGAACCGTATGCTGCATTTATAAACTACGTCGCAGCGCAAAAGAAGAAAAAAAGCCGCATATTACTGAGCGTTGAATCGGATGGCCGTCGTGAATCGTTACTCAACATATTAAAACCCAGCGGTTTAAAATTTAAAGAGTTTGATACCTTTGAACAATTTACCCAAAGCGATAGTGATGTAGGCTTAATTGTAAGCCCGCTTGAGCAAAGTGTTGTACTTGGCTCTAAACCTACTTTATCGATTATTACCGAACAAGAGCTGCTAGGCATTAAAGTATCGCAGCGCAGACGTCGTAAACACAAATACGAAGCAAGCCAAGATGCACTGATCCGTAACTTAGCTGAACTCAAAGAAGGTCAGCCCGTTGTGCATCTTGATCACGGTGTTGGCCGCTATCAAGGTTTACAAACTATTGATGCGGCAGGTGTAATTACGGAATTTGTTACCATAATATACGCCGGTGAGTCTAAATTGTATGTGCCGGTGTCGGCTCTGCATATGCTCAGCCGTTACTCAGGCGGCGAAGAAAGCAGTGCACCACTGCATAAGCTCGGCTCAGACGCCTGGGAAAAAGCAAAAAAACGTGCTGCTGAAAAAGTACGTGATGTAGCCGCTGAGTTACTTGATATATACGCACAGCGCCAAGCTAAACCAGGTAATAAATTTACCTTAGACGGCCAAGCCTATCGCCAGTTTAGTGAAAGTTTTCCGTTTGAAGAAACCGACGACCAGCGTAATGCAATTGAAGCTGTATTAGGCGACATGCAATCAAAACAAGCGATGGATCGTTTAGTGTGTGGTGATGTAGGCTTTGGTAAAACCGAGGTTGCTATGCGTGCAGCTTTTGTTGCTGTTAACGATGGTAAACAAGTTGCCATTTTAGTGCCCACTACCCTACTTGCGCAGCAACACTATGAAAACTTTAAAGACCGTTTTGCTGACTTTCCTATTGAAGTGGGTGTGCTTTCTCGTTTTAATTCAACAAAAGAGCAAAAAGACACCCTAGAAAATATGGCTAATGGCAAATTAGACATTGTTATTGGCACACATAAACTTATTCAACAAGACATTAAATTTAACGATTTAGGACTTCTCATCGTAGATGAAGAGCATCGCTTTGGTGTGCGCCAAAAAGAAAAAATTAAAGCACTACGTGCAGATGTCGATATTTTAACGCTTACTGCAACACCTATCCCTCGAACGCTTAATATGGCAATGAGTGGTATGCGCGACTTATCTATTATTGCGACTCCACCGGCTAAACGCTTGGCGGTTAAAACCTTTGTTCGCCAACGTGATGTAGAACTTATTCGCGAAGCCATTCTGCGTGAAATCAAACGTGGCGGCCAAGTGTACTTTTTGCATAATAACGTTGAAACAATAGAGCGCGTGGCGCAAGAGCTAAGTGAATGGGTACCTGAAGCGAATGTGATTACCGCTCACGGGCAAATGCGCGAGCAAGAGCTTGAGCAAATAATGACCCAATTTTATCACCAAAAATACAATGTAATTGTGTGTACAACCATTATAGAAACCGGTATTGACGTGCCTACGGCAAATACCATTATTATGGATAGAGCCGACAAGCTAGGTTTAGCACAATTACATCAATTGCGTGGTCGTGTTGGTCGAAGCCATCATCAGGCATATGCCTACTTACTCACAGGCGACCCTAAAGCGTTGTCAAAAGATGCAAGTAAACGTTTACAAGCCATAGAGTCGTTAGAGGATTTAGGTGCTGGTTTTGCGCTTGCTACGCACGATCTAGAAATTCGTGGTGCAGGTGAATTATTGGGCGACGATCAATCTGGACAAATGCAAACCATTGGCTTTAGCTTGTATATGGAAATGCTTGAACAAGCAGTTAATGCATTACGTGAGGGTAAAGAACCCACCCTTGAAAACCTATTACAAAAACAAACCGAAGTTGACTTAAAACTGCCTGCATTACTGCCTGATGATTATATTCATGACGTAAATGCACGATTGGGTATGTACAAGCGTGTAGCTAGTTGTGCTAACCTAGGCGACATAGATGAGTTACAGGTAGAATTAATAGACCGCTTTGGTTTACTTCCTGATGCAGCTAAAAACTTATTTAGTTTGCAACAACTTAAAATGCAGGCAAGTAATTTAGGGATAACAAAAATAGAAGCAAACCCTAAAGGTGGTTACTTTGAATTTAGTCAAAATACTAAGGTTAATCCTAGCTTCATTATTGGGCTGATACAAAGTGCACCGCATATTTATAAAATGGAAGGCGCAAATAAATTGCGCTTTGCGATTAGTGAGGCAAATGCCCGCGAACGCTTAAAAATGGTCACTGCTATGATCGCAGATTTCGAAAAAAAGGTTAGCCATTAATGTTGCTAAAAAAATCGCTGGTAGTTTTATGTTGCTTATTTAGCAGCACTGCAGTTGCAGAGCGTTGGTTTGAAGCTGAGGTGCTGATATTTAAACAGCGTCCAGCCCCCTATTTACAAGAAGACTTTAGTTTAAAACACGAGGCTATTGAAGATAAAAACACGCTTGATTTGTTAACGCCACTTTATACCGAGCAAGCCATGCAAGCCTGTATTGACGGCGACACACGGTTTCAGACGCGTTCATTTACCGATTCGCTAGTAAACGATAACCCTCGCTCGGGTGTTTGCGACGCAAGTACCGACTATGTACAAAGCTACGATAAACTGCCCGTAACGCCTATGGCACCCGCACTCGATACCATGGAGCAAACCTACTTACTTGCCCCTGAGCAATTACAATTTAAAACGCAGTATGAGCAACTAGACCGTAAAGGCTTAACCCCTATTTTACATACTGGTTGGCGTTTTGAAGCAAAAAGTAAATCACGTGCGCCAAGCATGCACTTATTTGCCGGTGAGCAGATTAAAACACGCGTTTTTGATGTGCCACGCTATTCAAACCCAGACTTTGTCAGCTTATTGGACCCACAACCTAGCCTATTTAATGAGCCCGATGAATCAACAAGTAAATGGGAATTAGATGGATTATTTAAAATTCATTTACGCCATTATTTATTTATCACTGCAGATTTTGATATTAGCCAAAAACTTCAAAGTGGTGATGTAGAGTCGTCACGTTTTGCTCAGTTTAAACGTGTAATAAGTGGTGAAATTCATTACTTTGATCACCCTCGTATGGGCATGATTGTCCAAATTAGAAAATTTAAACATTAATACTAAGTAGGATACAACAATGAAAAAACTCCTAATTATTGCAGCTACACTAAGCCTTGCAGCATGCTCTAAAGTAACAGTAGAAAACTACGAAAAGATTAAAATTGGTATGGATAAAGCTGAAGTTGAAGCCGTACTAGGTAGTGCAGATAATTGTGTAGAAAAAACGCTTCACACTAACTGTGTTTGGGGCGACGAGTCTAAAAATATAGAGATTACACTTGTTTCAGACAAAGTAACTTTATATAGCAAACATGGTTTAGCTAACTAAGTAACGCTTAAATAATTAAAAAAGGGGGATAGATTGTATCTATTCCCCTTTTTTAATATATGACTATAAAACCTATTTTTTAGAGTAAATAAGCTCAATATTGACAATTTTACTGCGATTTAACGTAATTTTATAACGCTGATAAAGTGTTTTATCGCCCTCTGTATGTACCAGTACCATATTTAATTGATAACGTCGTTCTACGGCTTGTTTAGATATTTTGTTACTGTCTAAATGATAGAGCTTACCTTCACCGCGCTTTAAATACCGGGCAAATGGCGCTAAGTTAAATTGCAATGTTTGCTGTAACGTATCGTACCCTGGTAAAAACTCTTTTGCCGACACGCGGGTTTCACTTGCAAAATGCAGCCATTGCGCGGCCTGTTTATTTTGCTGACGACGTTTTGAAAAAATAGTTTGTACTTCTTTGGGGATTTTTTTAAACCGCGTGTACTCAAGCCAAATAAACTGACTTGCTATTTTATCTTTGGTAATACTGTTTTTAAATGTAAACCGCCATTTTGGCCGCCCTTGAACAATAGCACGCCAAATCACACGGGTTATGTCTTCTTTAAATATTTCACGCAGGCCATAAATAACACCCAGTATCAAAATAAGCGTGGCTGTGACCTCGGTAAAACTTGAGCGTGCATTAAGGATAACTAACATAACAAACGCCATTATAACTGCAGTCACCGTGCCTTTTACTAATCGCTTTAAGTAACTGTTTAAAAAGCGAGTATTACGCTGCAGTATTACTCCATGCTCAATTAAACGTTGTAGCAAACGCATTTTGTTTGTGATGCGGTTGGCATCTTGTAGTGTGGTTTCAGAGTTGTAATTTTTATCTGCTCGGTAAACGTTTTCGCTTTTACAAAACTGTAAGAGGTCGTTCCGCTCTTTAGCAAAATCACTACTACGCGGCCCTTCATCTAACAATTTTAAAAATGATTGTTCTACGTGCCAGCTAAGGTAGTTATCTGCATTTGTATAAAATGGCAGTAATTTTTCGTCATCGGGGGTATAACGGCGTAGCTTTTTTAATAACCCTTCGCTTTGCTCAAATAATTCATTTGCGCGATTATAAAACTCTTCTGCCTCATTTAATTTAAGTGCATCCTTAATATCAGCATCGAGCGCTAAACGCACTTGGTAACAAAATAAATTTAGATTTTGCCTGTAATCTTGCTGTTCACCTTTGTTTTTACTCACAAAACGGCTTCGTACTAGTGGCAAATGAATATTATTGGCGTTGTAAGCTAAGTGAGATTTAAACTGGTTATTGAAGTAAGATTCTTCACTTAACGTTTTTGGATTTATTCCCATTTCATTAGGAATAGAAAAATACAGATCAATACGCTGCTCTGAACGCGCATTTAACTCGGGCTCAATGACAAAAGATAAATTTTCGTCTTGTTTTAGCAATCAACTCTCCTTTTTTTGTTGTTTTTAGTTTACTTCCCTCGTTTACTTTGTTCAATAAAAAAGGCCCCGTAAACACGGAGCCTTGAAAGTTTTATACTTAACTTGAATTCGGCTATAAATAGAATGGTTAAATAGCGTTCAAGTTACTTACAGTTAAAACTTGTAATTAATACTTGCGAATACTCGTGAACCAATAACGTCGTAAATCTCTGGTACGGTGCCCATGTCATTACCGCCAAGGACTTCTTCAGGCTCTTTATCAAAAATATTATTCATACCACCTGTTACTTTCAGTGATTCATTTAGGCTGTACGTCATTGAAATATCGTGGTAAATAACATTATCAGTGCTGAACGACTCACCGTAATAATCACCACTCATACCACGAATAAAGCGTGCGTTATAAAGCACACTCAACGCATCAGACAAATCGTAATTTACAGACAAGTTAGATTTGATTTTAGAGTAGCCGCCAATGTTACCGTCAATAGTCCCTGTGTAATCAATATCATCTTGTTCAAATTCAACCAAGTAAGTGGTATCTAGATTGATGCGGTAGTTATCGGCAGTGTAACCAATGTTCCAGTCAATACCTGATGTTTTTTGAGAGCCAACATTGGTTAATGCAGAGCTTAAGTTTGATAAATCACCCGCTGGGGTAATATTTACCGAATCACACGATTGCGTGTCGCCCGCAAAACAGTTGTTCATTTCGTTTTGAACATCTAAACGCGTAATGGCGTTAGTGATGTCAAACTTCCAGTAATCAAGCGTTGTAGATAAACCATCAACTACTTCCCACACCATGCCAAATGTAAACGAACGGCTTTCTTCTGCTTGTAAGTCAGCATCACTTGTGTAGTTCACTAAAATTTGCGCATCTTGCTCGTTACCCCACGGATCGGCTAGGTAATCGTATGAGCCCGAGTTACCACCAAATAGTTCAGCAACGTTTGGTGCTCTAAAGCCAGTTGCAAGTACAGAACGAACCATAAATGAATCTGTTACATCCCAAGTAGCGCCAAGCTTCCACGTTGTCTCACCACCAAACGTAGAATAATTGTCGTAACGTGCAGCCCCTTCAAGTGTTACCACTTCTAAGACAGGCATCGATGTTTCAAAGTAAATCGACTGTACCGAATAATCACCTTCAGTAGGATCTTGCTGAGCAGCTGTACTTTGGCCCAATTGTGTAATTAAATCAGGTGTGTAAAAACCACTTTCAAAACGGTTCTCAATACCTATAGCGTAACCAATATCGCTATCGGTTAGTGCGCTGTAACCTGCTGATAAGATAAATTGCTCATTTCCACCTTCGTTATTTTCGGTGTAAATAGAATCGTTAGCAGTTAAAAAGTCACGGCTAAGTGCATCACCACTAAACCAAAGTGCTTGGTTTGCGTAAATGCTTTGCTCTACTTGGCTTGCATTAATCGAGTTTTGTACTTTATCTTTAGAGTCGTTTCTGCCGTATGTAGCACTCACATCCCAGCTTGCATCGTTATCTAAAATGCCTTGTAATGCCACAGATGCACGGTATGTGTCTGTTGTTTGCTCGTATATACGCGGGCCAGCATCAACCATTCTTCTGCGGTACTCTAGCGAATCGGCAAGCTCACCGTCGGCGATAAACGCATTAGTGTATTCACTATCAAGGTTTGCTGTAAGTAAATCTACACTGGCTGGTTGAGGTGCCAATTGCTGTGATGAATCACGGCGTGTATACATTAGATCAACATTAAATGTGGTATCAGCGTCTAGCTCTTTATCAAAGCTTGTAAAAAGGCTGTACAAATCGTTTGGTGTTTGCGCATAACTCGATGTAGTAAAGTCGTACGACGTTGTTCTATCGGCAAATACACCATTACCTTCGTATGTTTTACCGCCTAAAGTACCTTGTGGAATAAACGACGACTGTCCAGCAGACACAAAGCTACGATCTGATTGAATCACTTCTCCACGGCTTGAAAACTGGGCACCAACTACTAAGTTACCATCGGCAATCTGCATGCCATGTAATAAGCTAGTACCGTAGTTATTACCATCACCTTTCGTTGTGCGGCTTCCTTCAACATTAAGCTCAGTACCTTCAAAATCTTTTTTGGTAATAATGTTAACAACACCGGCGATTGCATCAGATCCATACACCGCTGATGCACCATCTTTTAAGATTTCAATTGATTTGATCATTGCAACAGGAATGGTATTTAAATCAACTGAAGAGTCTGCACCGGTTCCAGAAGAAACCATACGACGACCATTTAGTAACACTAGGGTACGTTGTGATCCCATGCCACGTAAGTTAACAGTTGCAGAACCACCCGAACCATTATTACTTGAAGCACCAAGGCTTATACCCGCAGCAGAGGGTTGAGTTGAGAGAATATCGGCAACAGACGTGAAACCACTTTTTGCAATAAAGTCATCGCCAATAACAGTAATTGGGCTGGCTGTTTCCATATCAGTACGGTTGATGCGTGAACCCGTAACTTGAATTTTTTCGATTGAATTTGCAGCTTCGTCTGCTGCTAGTACATGTACACTTGAAAACATTGGGATGGCTGCAACTACAGCTAGACCAAGAGTCGATTTAGTCATGAAAGAATCCTACTTGTTGGAATTTACCAAGATTGGTAATGCTCATTTGTTATAAGAAGAATGAGTCGGCAGGCAACTTAAGCGCACTTAACTGAACGAAAACTTAACGCTTGATTGCTTTTTAATAAAGGCAAAAAAGACCACCCTATAAAAGGTACAAAGGTTACTCTTTGTTTCATTGTTAATATAAAAATACAATTTAAAATTAATGATTTAAAAAAACTTATACACAATTAAAGTACAGATGAAATCAAACACCGCTACTTTGTAATCAAATGTAATTACTCCTGCTGATTAGTAATAATTCAGGTATTAACAACTTAATCACACGGCATTATTAAAAAGGTAAAACCACCTGATAGTTGCTAACTCATGAGAAAAGCCTATTGCTCATAGTCAATAACAAACACTCTTGCTTTGTTAGGTATGATTTTTAAATGTGGACTACATTGTATGGAGTATGTGTGCTTGTACAAATCAACAATTTTGGGATAAAACGTGATCGGTTGGCTGGCTAATTCGTACTAAAATAAGAGTTTATCAGTAGGTAACGTAGAAGTTATAGTTGAGGGTATCTTCTTTTGAAGTAGTTGTATTTATAACGGTTAACTGTAAGTTCCAAAGCATATTATTTTCTGAGCAAATGCCAACCATGGTTTCGCTTTTCCATAAGTCGCCTTGCTTTACAAACTGCTGCGGAATAAACCCCATATACATAGTGATGCCCTTCAACTTTGCTTGAGTTATTTTTATATCATCAGGCAGTTTACTGAAAATTGTAAAAGGTGTTTCAGGTGAAAGAGATTGATGACTAAGCCACACTTTCACATTATTTGGATAAATACATTCTAAGTTAGGTTTGCAGTTTGAGTTTTTAAGGACCGTTGCGTTTTTATGCTCACCAGAATCACAGGCGGTTAACAGTAAAAGTAACAAAAACACAAAACAAAATTGGGTTGCTTTCATAAAACATGTCCTTCGAATAAAAGCAGATACTAATAATCAAGCTTATAAATGACAAGCATGGTGCACTAAATAACCAAAATTAGACACTAAGCTAATCAAAAAATAGACAACAAAGTCACAAAGTTTGATTGATGTCATAATATTACGTAATTGACCTATCTTTTTTAGGCCAAAAAATTTATTATTTCCCTCGCAAAAATTAGGGTTTCTCGAGTTTGTTTTCTGAAGCATTCATGCTTTGAACGTTTTAGGTAACATGCTTGTGAAGTAATAGTAGGCCCCACTTTTCAAGTGGGTAATTCATTTCTAAACGCATTTATTGCAGCGGAAGCCAGAAAATGAGCCAAACAGTAGCATCACAAACTGAGTATAACTATAAAGTTGTACGCCAATTCGCTATTATGACAGTGATTTGGGGCATCGTTGGCATGAGTATTGGGGTTCTGATTGCTGCCCAATTAGCTTGGCCAGCACTTAACTTTGATACACCATGGTTAACTTACTCTCGACTACGTCCGTTACACACGAACGCAGTAATTTTCGCATTTGGTACAAGTGCACTTTTTGCGACGTCTTATTACGTCGTTCAACGTACTTGTCAAACGCGCCTTTTCTCAGACAAACTTGCCGCAATTTCATTTTGGGGCTGGCAGCTAGTTATCGTATTAGCAGTAATTACTTTACCACTTGGTATTACAAGCTCTAAAGAATACGCTGAACTAGAATGGCCAATCGATATTCTAATCGCAGTTGTTTGGATTATTTATGCAGTTGTATTTTTTGGTACTTTAATTAAACGTAAAGTGTCGCATATTTATGTTGCTAACTGGTTCTACGCTGGCTTTATCATTACTGTTGCGGTGTTGCACATTGTAAACAGCATGGCTGTGCCTGTATCGTTAACTAAATCGTACTCTATTTACGCTGGTGCAGTAGATGCAATGGTGCAATGGTGGTATGGTCATAACGCTGTAGGTTTCTTATTAACCGCTGGTTTCTTAGGCATGATGTACTACTTTGTACCTAAACAAGCGGGTCGCCCTGTTTACTCTTACCGTTTATCGGTCGTTCATTTTTGGGCACTTGTATCTTTATATATTTGGGCCGGTCCTCACCACCTTCACTACACTGCGCTTCCAGATTGGACGCAAAGTTTAGGTATGGTTATGTCTATTATCCTATTCGTTCCATCTTGGGGTGGTATGATAAACGGTATAATGACCTTATCGGGTGCGTGGCACAAACTACGTACTGACCCAGTACTTCGTTTCTTAGTTGTATCGTTGTCTTTCTATGGTATGTCTACGTTTGAAGGCCCAATGATGGCAATTAAATCTGTGAACGCATTATCTCATTACACAGATTGGACTGTAGGCCATGTTCACTCAGGTGCACTTGGTTGGGTAGCAATGATTTCGATTGGTGCTATTTACCACCTTATCCCTGCACTGTTTGCACAAGGTCGTATGTACAGCATTAAGCTTGTTAACACCCACTTCTGGTTACACACTGTTGGTGTTGTTTTATACATTGTTGCAATGTGGATTTCAGGTGTAATGCAAGGTCTAATGTGGCGTGCAGTTAATGCTGACGGTACATTAATGTATAGCTTTGTTCAGTCTTTAGAAGCATCACATCCTTTCTACATAATGCGTTTTGTTGGCGGTGTATTCATCGTAACAGGTATGTTAGTTATGGCTTATAACGTTTTCCGTACAATTTCAGCTGAAAAAGAATCACTGAAGTTAGACGCGCAAGCACAATTAGCATAACGGAGTGAGATGATGAGCAATAAAAATTCACAAAACAAACACGAAATAGTAGAAAAAAACGTTGGTCTTATGGCCATACTGACTGTTTTTGCTATTAGCTTTGGTGCATTAGTTGAAATTACTCCACTTATGTTCCAAGACGACACAACAAAACCAGTAGATGGCTTACGTCCTCTAAATGCATTAGAAATGGAAGGTCGCGATATTTACGTGCGTGAAGGTTGTTATAACTGTCACTCACAAATGATTCGTCCTTTTCGTGACGAAGTTGAACGTTACGGCCACTACTCTGTAGCAGGCGAGTCAGTATGGGATCACCCTTTCCAATGGGGTTCTAAACGTACTGGTCCTGACCTTGCTCGTGTTGGTAAACGTTACTCGGACGATTGGCATTATGCTCACTTAGTGAACCCGCGTGATGTGGTTCCTGAGTCTAATATGCCAGGTTTTCCTTGGTTAGCAGAGAACACAGTTGATACCAGCTTAACTCTGAAAAAACTACAAATTTTCCGTGATACATTCGCTATTAATCCAGAAAACCCAAAACATCCGGGTTTAGGATACGGTAGCGATGAAGAACTAATAGCTGACGTTGCCAAAGTTGATGCAATGAATGACGGTAAAGGCGCAACAGAAATGCAAGCCCTTATCGCTTATTTGCAACAGCTTGGCACGCACTTGAAGTAATTATTATGGATTACGGAACATACAGAGGCATTTTAACTCTGGTAATTTTAGTATTGTTTATTGTGATTGTTGTATGGGCATACAGCAAGCGTACCAAAAATCGTTTTGACGACGCTGCTAATGCCATTTTTGAAGATGAAAAAAAACATAACAACACACTCTCTAACGAGGAAAAGGAGTCTGAAAAATGACTAGCTTTTGGAGTATTTGGGTTATTGTTTTAACCCTAGCATGCTTACTTATTATCTTTGGCCTATTAGTGTGGAACTTAAAAAACTACGCTGGTGTTGAAGAAGGTGAAGATTGTGGGCATGAGTATGACGGTATTACCGAACTGAACAATCCGCTACCTAAGTGGTGGACTTACATGTTCTTCGCAACATTTATATGGGCGGTTTACTATTTAGCGGCTTATCCAGGTTTAGGTAACTGGGAAGGGTTAGGTAAATGGACAAGCTCTAATCAGGGTATTACATCTTTAGCGGAATCGAAAGAAGCCGTTAAGTTAGCAGCTGAAGAAGGCCGTTTTGTAAAGCTTGATAAAGAGTATGAAGCAGCAGAGGAGCGTTTTGGTCCTATTTTTAATCGACTTGCAAAAGTACCTGTTTTAGATTTGGTTCAATCTAAAATCGATGGTGATGCAGCACAGCAGCTAGCCCTTGAAAATGGTACTGAGCATGAACAAACAGATGGTCAATTAGCGTTAGAAATTGGTCAACGTTTGTTCTCACAAAACTGTGCGCAGTGTCATGGCTCTGATGCACGTGGCGGCATTGGCTTCCCTAACCTAACTGATAAAGATTGGTTATACGGTGGCACACCAGACAAAATTAGAGAAACACTTCTTATTGGTCGTGTTGCAGCTATGCCTCCTTGGGGTGCAGCATTAGGTGAACAAGGTATAAAAGAAATGACAGCACACGTGCTAAGCCTTTCTGGTCGTACCGTTAACCAAAAAGATGCAGCCGCCGGTGCAGCTAAGTTTGCAATGTGTGCAGCATGTCACGGTGCAGACGGTAAAGGGTCGGTTGCTCACAACCTACCGTTTGGCGCGCCTAACCTAACAGATAACATTTGGTTATACGGTGGTTCTCAACGTGCCGTTGAAGAAACTCTGCTTAACGGTCGTGCTGGTGTAATGCCTGCATGGAAAGACATTTTAGGTGAAGATAAAATCCACCTTTTAACAGCGTACGTTTACAATTTATCGCAAGATAAATAAGCACACTGTTAATAGAATGTTTATAAATTAATTTATTAAATTCAATAGATTAATCCAGATCAAAAAAGCCTCCACTTGGAGGCTTTTTTTTAGTCTTTTACGTACAATTACTATAAAATACCTTCTTCGAAACTAACATTAGAGTCACTATGCAACCTACTCCGTGGTATAAAAACTTTTGGCCTTGGTTTTTAATTTTTTTCCCGCTAGCAGCCATTGTTGGCTGTATTACTTTACTGATAACAGCAATTGGCAACGGCCCAGATATGGTTGTTGATGATTACTATAAAAAAGGTAAAGCAATTAATTTAGAGCTCAGTAAATTCGAGAAAGCTAAAGCGCTCTATTTACATGGTGAATTAGCAGTAACTAATGACCGAGTGAGTTTTAAATTTACCAAAGGCGATAGCAGTAATGTACCGGCTTTAAAAGTATCGTTTTATCACCGTACAATTAAAGCTCACGACTTTGAAGCGACACTTACAGCTAATGCAAACAAAGAATTCACCGCACTACTTGAAAATTACACTGAGGGTGCTTACTCCATTTTTATTGAACCTATCGATAAAACATGGAAATTAAAAGAAAACATTACCCTACCCACGGTTGAAACCGTTTTAGTTACGCCAAACTATAAGTAGTTATTACTATGTCTAACTCTTGCTTTCATTGCCTTGAGAGTGTGCCAAAAGGATTTAGCGCCACAGTTACAATAGACGATACCCCCCAGCCAATGTGTTGCATTGGTTGCCAGGCCGTAGCGCAAAATATTGTTGAGCAAGGAATGACTGATTACTACAAGTACCGCACAGTCAGTGCGGGTAAAGTGGACCAACTTGTTCCTGAGCAATTGGCATTTATTAAAAGTTATGACAACGAAGATATTCAAGATGAATTTATAGCCACGAGTAACAATATTTCAGAAGTATTATTGAGTGTTGAAGGCATTACGTGCGCTGCATGTGCGTGGCTTATAGAAAAGCAATTATTGAGTTTAAACACCGTAAAGCGAGTGGATGTAAATACCTCAACTAACCGTGCAATGATCCAGTGGGACAAAACAGCAACACCACTGAGCGAAGTGATTACTGCCTTGGCCAAAATTGGTTACAAGGCGTACCCATTTCAAGCCGATACCGAAGCACAACAAAAGCAACAAACTGCCAAAGCATATATTCGCCGCTTAGGCGTGGCAGGCTTAATGACAATGCAAGTAATGATGTTTGCATTTGCCATGTATTTTGGCATGTTTTCAGGTATGGATAGTAATTTTGAACAGTACTTTAGATGGATAAGCTTAGTACTTGCTTCTCCCGTTATTTTGTATAGTGCCCTGCCCTTTTTAACCAATGCAATTAACGGCTTAAAAGCTAAGCAGCTTAATATGGATTTACCTGTATCCTTAGCCATTTTTGGCGCCTACGGAGCCAGTTGTTATGCCACTGTTATGCAAGTTGGTGAGGTATATTTTGAATCTATTTGCATGTTTACCTTTTTATTATTACTAGGTAAATATTTAGAATTTAGAGCACGCTTAAAAGCAAGTGAATACACAGCAAACCTTCAAAAGTTACTACCATTAACGGCTCGCACGCTTACAGATAGTGGTGAAGAACTCATTATTGCGGCTAAAAAGCTTAAACTTAATGATGTTGTGCTTATTAAAGCAGGTGAAACCATTCCCGCCGACGGCGAACTCATTAAAGGTAAAACGACGGTTGATGAATCAATGATGACCGGCGAGCACCAACCCGTTAACAAGTTTATAGGCCATAATGTGTATGCCGGCTGTGTAAACCACGATGGTGTTATTGAAATTAAAATAAACAAAATAGGTCAAAATACACTTTTAAATCAGATTATTCGCCTGCAGCACAATGCACTCACAAAACGCCCCAAACTGGTCGAAATAACTGATAAAGTCGCTCAAGGGTTTGTAGCTTGCTTGTTAGTATTTGCCTCATTAACCGCTATTGGGTGGTATCAAATTGATCCCGAGCACGCTTTTTGGATCACTATTTCAGTGTTAGTTGCAACCTGCCCTTGTGCCTTAAGTTTAGCAATACCGACTGCTTTAACGTGTGCAATTGCCAGCCTCACCAAAAAGGGAATTTTAATTAAGCAAGCTCATGTACTTGAAACACTCTCCAAATTAACGTTATTTGCGTTCGATAAAACAGGCACACTCACCCAAGGTAAATTTAGCCTTGATGAGGTCGATATTATCGACAGCCACTATTCAAAAGATGATGTAATGGCCATTGCAGCAATGTTGGAGCGTTTTTCTGAGCACCCGATTGCAACTGCTTTTGATGGTTTCACTCCAGCAAAGCATACGCTGCATAACATTGAAGTGCACGCAGGTTTAGGGATCAGTGCACAAGATGAAACCTTTCATTATGCTATAGGTAAAAGTGGTTGGTTTGATAGTAAAAAAACAAACGCACAGGCCAGTTTGTACATAAACAAACGTGTTGTGGCACGCTTTTATTTTGTGGATAAAGTAAAGCACGATGCCGAAAGTTTAATTAAATCGTTACACGCACAGCAATTAACTTGCCACATGTTAACTGGTGATGCGTCAGATGCGGGCAACAAAGTAGCTAAGCAATTAAAATTAGACAGCGTGCAATCTGGTTGCTCACCAAAAGATAAACAAACCGCCGTAGAGGCATTTTCATCTCAAAATGAAGTAGTCGCTATGGTGGGTGATGGTATAAACGATAGCCCTGTATTTGCAAGTGCTCACTTGTCTATTGCAATGGAAACCGGCGCTGATATATCAAAAAACAGCGCCGATGTTGTACTGCTAAATAGCGATTTAGCGTCTATTGATCACTTACTGAATATAGCTAAACAAACTCGGCGTATTATTAAACAAAACCTAACATTGTCATTGTTGTATAATGGCTCAATCTTACCGCTTGCAGCGCTTGGATTAGTTGCTCCTTGGATGGCGGTCATTGGCATGTCTGCCAGTTCGATTATTGTGATATGTAATTCACTGAGGCTATTAAAGTTATGAGCATAATTTACATTTTGATCCCCATTGCCATTTTGTTTGTACTTATTGCTATTGGCGTATTTTTTTGGGCAGTAAGAAGCGAGCAGTTTTCTGATTTAAACAAACAAGGCCACAGTATTTTGTTTGAAGATGACAAAGAGCAGCATAATAAAAGCAATGATTGACCCTTTATACATAAGCGCATTTTTAATGGGCTTAATTGGTAGCGGTCACTGCATAGCAATGTGTGGAGGGATTGCAAGCTCTTTACAATTAGCCAGCGACAAGCGAAAAACACTCTCCTACTCATTTGCTTATAATATTGGCCGAGCATTAAGTTACATGGTTGCAGGCTCACTCGTTGCGGGTATAAGCAGCCAATTTGCTAAACAAAACACATCATTCGCTATAACGCTTTCATTTATTGCTGCCATTTTTATGCTTTTGGTTGGCGTTTACATAATGCGTTTAGGTCCAACATTGCAATGGCTCGAAAAAATAGGCAAAACGCTTATTTGGCAGCATATTGTTAAGCTTAATAAATATTTAATGCCCGTTGACTCAACGGTTAAAGCATTAGGTTATGGTGCATTATGGGGGTGGTTGCCATGCGGTTTGGTTTACTCTGCGCTAACATGGGCAATGACAAGCCCAACAGCATTTGATGGCGCAATAGTGATGTTATGTTTTGCACTAGGTACATTTCCAGCCATGATCACCGTAGGCATTGCGGCGCAAAAACTTAATAGCATAATAAATCATCCCTGGACCCGCATTGTATTAGGGAGTGTTATAATTTGGTATGGTATCTACTTATTGATTATTGCAACCGATAAGTTAGTACATTAATGTTTAAGATGTATTAACCTTTCGAGGTTTATTTGCCCCAGTATATAAAAACTAAAACGGATAAAATTATGGATTTCACTCAAAGTCGCGCTAAAGGTAATTGTGCTATTAGCTGTAATAACTGCAGCATAAGCCAATTGTGTTTGCCATTTTCGTTAAATGGCCAAGAAATGGATAAACTTGACGAAATTATTGAGCGAAAAAAGCCATTACACAAGGGAGATTACTTGTTTGAATCGGGTGCTCCATTAAAAGCGATTTATGCAGTACGATCTGGCTCATTTAAATCATACACCTTGTCTGAGCAAGGCGATGAGCAAATTACTGGCTTTCATTTAGCAGGCGATTTAGTAGGATTTGATGCAATTAGTAAAATGACACATCAGAGCTTTTCTCAAGCCTTAGAAACCTCAATGATTTGCGAAATTCCCTTTGACACCCTTGATGAACTTGCAGGTAAATTACCTAAACTACGCCAGCAAATAATGCGTTTAATGAGCAGTGAAATTACCTACGATCAAGAAATGTTGTTACTACTTAACAAAAAATCGGCAGAAGAACGTTTAGCTAGTTTTGTTTATAACTTATCGGAACGATTTGGTGAACGTGGTTTTTCGCGTAAAGAATTTAGGTTTACCATGACCCGTGGTGAAATAGGTAATTACTTAGGCCTAACAGTAGAAACTATTAGCCGTTTATTAAGCCGCTTTCAAAAGGCTGATTTGATTAAAGTAGAAGGCAAGTTTATTACTATTTTAGATAATGACGCACTGGCTAAAACGGCAGCCATTGTTAGATAGATATACATTGATATAGAACAACAATTTATGTGCTAGGCCTTTAACTGTTTTGTATTTGAGTTACACTAAAAGTACACCAGTTAGGTAAATGGAGTAGCACATGAACACAATTAAACGCATTCTTGCGGTTATTGACCCTACCAAAGACGACCAACACGGTTTAGCGCGCTCAGTCGAGCTGGCAAAAAAATCTGGCGCAACCATTACTGCCTTTATGACGGTATATGATTTTTCGTATGAAATGACAACCATGCTCTCAGGCGATGAGCGCGAAGCCATGCGAGAAGCCGTTTTAAAAGACCGCGAACTATGGCTAAACGATTTAGTTTCACCTCATAACACGCTAAATATTGAAACGTTAGTTGTTTGGCATAACCGCCCTTACGAAGCCATTATTGAAACAGTTATTGATAAAAACTACGATTTAGTTATTAAAAGTACCCATCAACATGGTGCACTAAAATCGGTAATATTTACCCCAACAGACTGGCATTTAGTGCGTAAATGCCCTACTCCGGTGTTATTTGTAAAAGAAATGGCATGGCCTGAAAATGGCAATATTTTAGCTGCAGTTAACGCAGTGAGTGAGAATGATCAGCATATTGCGTTAAACAAACGTATAATTAAAGACGCGCAATTTTTATGTGAGCTTGCTAACGCAAAGCTGAATTTAGTCAATGCATTCCCCGCAACCCCTATTAATATAGCCATTGAAATACCAGAGTTTAATCCTAGTCTTTACAACGAGTCAGTAAAAAAACACCATATAGAATCAACCAATGCACTGGCTACTGAGTTTGCTTTAACTAGTGAGCACTGCTTTATCGAAGAAGGTTTACCAGAAGACGTGATCCCCGACATTGCTAAACGCCTTAACAGCGAGCTGGTTGTTATTGGAACCGTAGGCCGTACAGGATTAAGCGCCGCATTGGTAGGCAATACTGCAGAGCATGTAATAGATAGCCTAGACTGCGATGTATTAGCACTAAAACCAGATGGCTATGTAAGCCCATTAGCAAAAGATTAATAAATTTTGCTGTAGCTCCCAATATGCTAATAACATATAATACGCCCCTTTATTTCTAGCAAGTATTTTGCCGCATTGTTTACTAAGGGGGCGTAGTGTCTAACTCAGCTCAAGCCAAAGCTCAATATAACTTTAATAAGTTACAAAAGCGTTTACGCCGTTTAACGGGTCAAGCCGTTATGGACTTTAACATGATTGAAGAAGGTGACCGCATTATGGTTTGCCTCTCGGGTGGTAAAGATAGCTATACAATGCTTGAAATGCTGCAGCACCTTAAACGTGTTGCACCGATTAAATTTGATCTTGTGGTTGTTAACCTCGACCAAAAACAGCCCGGCTTCCCTGAACATGTTTTACCCGAGTACCTAGACAAACTCGATGTAGAGTACAAAATTGTAGAAGAAGATACCTACAGCATTGTCACCGATATAATTCCTGAAGGTAAAACCACCTGTTCGCTGTGTTCTCGCTTACGTCGTGGTATTTTATACCGCACAGCTAAAGAACTTGGCGCAACTAAAATAGCCCTTGGCCATCACCGAGACGACATGATTGAAACACTGTTTTTAAACATGTTTTATGGTGGAAAACTAAAAAGTATGCCAGCTAAATTAATGAGCGACAACGGCGAGCATATGGTTATTCGCCCCCTTGCTTACTGTAAAGAAGCTGATATTAGTAAATATGCATTTACTCAAGGCTACCCAATTATTCCTTGTAACTTGTGTGGTTCTCAGGAGAACCTGCAACGTAAACATACAAAAAATATGTTGGCGCAATGGAATAAAGATCATCCGGGTCGCATAGAAAGTATTTTTACTGCAATGCAAAATGTAGTGCCATCTCACTTAGCCGATGCTCAATTATTTGACTTTGAAAACCTAAAAACGGGTGAAGTTATTGACGGCGGTGATATTGCACTCGACAAGCCAGATATTCCTAAAGTACCGGTCAACAGCGATGCAGACGACGAAAATTCGGGTGTTGTTACAATCAACTTAAGTTAACTACGTTGTATTTTTGGGTTTGCTTTATAGCAAACCCAAAACCAGTTTAACCCTCGGCTAATCCTTGTAAAAACTCCAAGCTTAATTTTTCTTGTTCATTAGGTTGGTACGGCAGCTGTTGTAAACTGTCATAAGGAAAGTCATTTATATCAAAATGACTAACTTCACTGTTACCAAAACTGTTTCGCTCACCAGGACTGGGGGACATTCTTTCAATTACAAATCCACTCAATCGCATATCAGCCATACCTTGTGGCAAAATTGACCAGTGCGCTTTTAAATCAATAGTTTGGCTTCCTTTACTTAAACGTTGTTTACTCACCAAATGCGCAAGTGGTGTGTCGCCACTAAACAGATTTGCCCGAAGACGATACAAGCCTTTTTTAGCTACTTTTAAATTGGCGGGTATAAGCATGTTTTCATTTTGTGGATATGCCGATTCAAAGCCAAGAAGTGTAGCACTTGGAGGCATATATTGGATTTGCGCCACCACGGGGATTTGTTTCCCATCAACATTAGCTTCAACAAATATTTGTAAATTTCGCGGGTAGTCTTCCTCTGCTTTAAAAATAACATTGGCTTCGCCCTCTCGCGCGTTACTTTTATAAGTTGTTACTATCTCTTTTGTATCTGTATTGGCAAGCTCTACAATCACATTTTTAAGGCCCCCTGCGCTGACTTTTAATGTAATTTCTTCTGGGTAAACAAACCTATATTTACTCAGGCTGATTGTAACTGCATTTCCTTTGTCATCTATTGGGCTTTCAACAGGATAAAATTGATTAGGTTTTAAACGGTCTTCATCAAATTCAGATAAGGGTTGTGAATACGGTGGGTATTTAAGTGCACTTTCATATTGAATTGCAATCTGCTCAGCGGCTTTTGCTAAGTTGCTATTATAATCGGTTGTTACTTTATGCTTCTGTGGTGATTTACCGGGCAAATTTGCAGTGCTTTTTTGTAAGTTTGATTTATGCTCAACGGTGGCAGGCTGTTTTACCTTAACAACAGAAACCTCAGCCTCTACCTCTTCTTGAGAGGGCCATACTAGTAAAGCAAATACAGCCATTATTGAAATGACAACGAAGATTTTTTTTATCATTTATACTTCAATCCTTATAAAAAGTGCAGCTTAAAAAAGCTGCACATTCAACGTTTATGGGATCACATTATAAATTAATGCAGAAGCACTCGTTGTATTTGAGTTTTTAATATAGCGATAGTTCTTTTTCCAAAACCACGTACCCGTTGTCTGATCAAATGTATTAAAACCAACATTTTGCCCATCAACATTTATATTATTCATAGCAATGGTTACATTACCTTTACGCTGAGCATTATGAATTTCGTTATGGCTGTAGCTGTCGCTCATCATCATAGGATAATGATTAGGCATAAAACTATTTACAGCATCGCTTTGTGATTTTAATCGACCATCAGTATCAATACTGCTACTACAGCTACCAAATGAACGCGCTGAGCTTGCACCGCATGATGAGTGCGACGCAACAACCGAATCGTCATTACCTTTTAAAAATGCGCCTGTGATACCTAAGAATTCATTACCGTCAGCAACAAAACGTAAACGAGGTGTACGCGCATCTGGAAATGGAGAAATTTTACGCGCATTATTTACTTTTAAATCATGTAACACGCCAACCGCTTCAGTAACATCGCTTCCTAGCCACCATCTAAGTGCTGCATCTATAGCAAAATTCCATGAGGCACCGGTTAGTGCGCTTACAGCAACATCAGCAAGTTCACTACCGCCACCAGCACCAGCTAAATCAAATGTAGCAACAATATTAAGTGGAGTAAGCCCTGCGTTTTCTAACCAGTTTGCTTGGTTATCAATAATATGGCGTGCAATTAAATCCCCCGTTGAGTGTGTCACTAATACACAACCATCAGCACATAAGTTTGAGCGCGATAATTGCTTTAATTTAGGCCAAACCCAATCTGTTGCTATTTTACCTTCAACACGCTCGTAGGCAGGCCAATCAATTCGCTCATCTGCTCGGTTATTCCAATAGGACTGCCAATATGTTTCGCCATCGTTTACAACGTCGCTACCTGATTTATTGGTTATTTGAGAAACCTGCAAGCCATGGATTAATATTATTTTGTGATCTTTACTCGCAGCTGAAAAGCTTATTACCATAGCAAGGCATGCGCCTAGTATATGTTGTGGCTTCAGCCATTTGTGTGTGTGTGTGTTGTTCATAAAATTCCTTAATGTGTGTGTTTAATATTTTTAGTTAAGGTATTCATTGTCATTATTTTTTTGTGCTGAACAGAAATAATTACGCATATGTAAGGCTTATATCTCACGTTAACGACGTTAAAAAATTCTTAATTAGAGCAACCAAATAGCGAATTTTTTGCTGGCTATCAACATGTTTTTTCACCCTCAAACTAGATCACTTAATTAAGCGAATTGGTATAAAGTGCTTAGCTAAGCAATGTGTGTAACTCATCAGTCCAGACAATGACCAGTATTAGGAACAAAGTACAAAAATGCAACAAATTATTATCATTTGTAATAAATATAAATTTAATCCAATTAAATCAATATAGTAAGAATTGTTATATTTAGGATTATTATGGGAGGTTTGTAATATTAAATATTGATGAGGCGCTAAAAATATACGGTACCAAACCTAAAAGATTTTAAGTTTGGTACACATAGATTGATGTTATAACAATTATTGACCTTTAAGCTCGCTTGTAAATTGCCCTATAGCATTTACAACTTCTTGAGCACCATTTTGAATTTCAGTCATTACATGTCCAGACTCTTTAGATAAAGCTAAGCCTTGCTCTGCTTTTTCTTTACCTTTTTCAATCACATCTACTGTGTTTTGAGTTTGAGATTGGTTACGCTGTACAACTTCTACAATTTCTTCTGTTGCTTTAGACGTGCGTGATGCGAGTAAACGAACTTCGTCTGCTACAACGGCAAACCCCCGACCTTGCTCACCAGCACGAGCCGCTTCAATGGCTGCATTTAATGCGAGCAAATTAGTTTGCTCTGCAATGCTGCTAATGCTTTGAACTATGCTCGCTATTTGCTGAGATTGTTGATCTAATGCCGAAATTTCACTTGCCGCTTGTTCCATATTAATTGCAAGCTCTGTCATTACTGCCACAGTGTCTTTAACTACTTCAGCGCCTTGCTCTGCTTTTTTATCTGTTTGGGTTGACGTGCTGTAGGCAATTTCTGCTGCTTGCGAAATTGCAATTTCTCGATTTACTTGCTCTGTTATTACCGTGGCAAATTTCATTACTTTATACAGTTTTCCAGCATCGTTAGAAATAGGATTGTAAGATGCCTCTAACCATACAACATTGCCGTGCTTATCTACTCGCTTAAATCGAGACGCAATAAACTGACCCTGCCTAAGTTTTTGCCAAAACGTTTGGTACTCTGGAGATTCAGCCTCTTCGCGCTCACAAAAAATTCGGTGATGCTGACCCAAAATTTCTTTTTCTTTATAGCTCATAGCGTCTAAAAATTGCTGATTAGCTTTTAAAGCATGCCCCTCTAAATCAAATTCAATAACCGCCATAGAACGATAAATTGCTTTAATTGTGTCACTTTGCTCACGAGATGCAGTAATTGTTTTGGTTAATACGGTACAAAAAATAGAAAAATACAAAAGCTGATCTTGCTCACCTTTTACAGGGTGAACAATTAAGCGCAACCATTCAACTTGGCCATCTTGGCGAATAAATTGTAATGCACCGCCCCAATGGCCCTCTTTTTTAATTGCTTTTTGTAGGCTTTTATATTCTTCAGAGTGTTGAGAGTGCTCAGAAATAATATCTACAATTGGTGTATTAATAATATGATTTTCTCGATAACCCAACATTTTTAATAGCTGTTCATTAGCGTGGGAAATTCGCCCATCATAAAGGATATTAATCACCAGCATTTCACGATTAAGGCCTTCCCATACTTGTTGCAGGGGATAAAGCTCCGCTTTTAATGATGCTATTTCGTTTTGTTTACTATTAGAAAAAAACATTAATATCCTTACCAATATGCGTGATATAAAATTTATAAATTTAGGAGCTAATTTAGTACAAAATAACAGTTAACTGTCACTTTAAAGCTTAAGAGTATGTTTTATATGTCATCAAAACCAACACTTTAGAATGGCAAAAATACATGTTAAACATAAATTTTTGAATATATATTACTTTAATATAGCCTAATTATAAGTCAAACTTTGAACTCGACTATTTTTATAAAAATGGTTGTTTACTCTTATTTTTCATATTTTTAATTGCAGCAATAACTCCGGCAATAATTTATCAATGCACTGGGCGCAGTCTTTAGATTTATGATTTAAGCACACCCAACCATCTGTTCCCATTACTTGCAGCGAAGTTATATCTTCGCTACCTATGGTTTTGTATTTAGAACACCACACCCCTTTGACTTTAAATATACCAAAATTAGTGGTTATACGGTTTATTGTAAAAGGGGTTTTCATAATGTTATTTCACTTGTAATCGCTCATATAAACCGGATGAGCGCGATACGGTTTTGTTCATTGCCAATTGCAACACTTTTTTGTCGGCAACTAGCTCAAACGTGTGCTTAGCACGGGTAATACCGGTATAAACAAGCTGGCGATTAACTCCAACACTTGCTTGCTGCAGTGGTGGTAAAACCATCGCGGTATAGCTAAATTCTGACCCTTGTGATTTATGTATGGTCATTGCAAATACTTTATCGTGGGCGGGTAAACGCGCCGGTGAAAATGCACGTGTGCCGCCCTGCTCGTCAATAAATATAGCCTTAAGCTGCCCAGCTTCATCATTCATTAAAATACCAATATCGCCATTAAAAAGCTTTAATTGATAATCGTTTTGGCTCACCATTATGGGCATACCATTATAATGGCGCTGATTTGGGTTAACGTTTATCAACCCTTGTTGCTGCAGGGTACGTTCAATGCGTTGATTCAAACTATTAACGCCGTAGTCGCCCTCTTTTACTGCGGCCAGTAATTGATACCCAGCAAACGCAGCATGCACTTTAGCTACACTCTCACCTTGAGCAATTAAATTTAAATAATGTGCATAATGTTTGGCCGCTCGATTTACTAGGTTCTCTATTGGTTTACCTATAAAGTCGTAATCCAAAATAACATCATTAAAGCGCCCTTCAACACTCTCTTGCTCTACATAATTTAATAAACCACTATTGTTCGTGTTTACCGCTAATGCCAATTGGCCTATGCCACTTTTAGCGTCAAAGCGGTAACTGCGTTGTAAAAATGCAATGCAATCGGCTAGTTTAAATGGGCTATTTCCCTGCGGTGTTAATGTGGGCTGGTTATTAAAACAAAGCGCATTTAATTCATTACATCGTTGGTTTGAGTAGCTTGGTGTGCTCCCAAGGGTCAGCCCTTGGCATATATCACTCATTACGCTGCCAGTATCAACTGAAGCAAGTTGGTCTTTGTCACCCAACAATATTAATCGAGCATGCGCAGGCAAGGCCTCTATTAATTTCGCCATTAGTGATAAATCCACCATGCTTGCTTCATCAATAATCAACACATCTAAATGCAGTGGGTTGCCTTGGCTGTGTCTAAATTTATTCGTAAACGGTTTTACCCCCAATAAACGATGAATAGTTTGCGCGGTATCAGGAATTAGCGCTTTAATATCATCAGGTATACTCGTTAACTGGTTTTTAGCCCCTAAAATGGACTCACTTAGCCTTGCCGCGGCTTTACCTGTTGGTGCCACCAGCTTTATGCTTAATGGCGCCGACTTATAAAGCGATTGCAATATAGCCAGCAACTTAGTTACCGTGGTTGTTTTTCCTGTGCCTGGCCCACCGGTTATTACACTAAACCCTTTAGTTGCTGCAATGGCACACGCCACTTTTTGCCAGTCAATGCCTGCCTCTGATTGCGCTTCAAAATAATGCTGCAATAGGGTTGCAAGAGTTTGGTTATCAACATTAAGTGGTCGCTCACTCATTGCTAACAAACGCCCTGCAAGTATTTGCTCATAGGCAGCAAGACGCGAAAAATAAAGGCGTTGGTCAAATAATTGTAGTGGTTTGGCATCCCCGACGCTTTGATGGTTTTGCAAGTAGGTAAAGGCGGCTTGTTGGTCAAACCCTTGTGCAAATGGGCTAAATGTATCGGGAATATTCCCTTCAATTTTATTAAAGTCGCTTTGGCGCAAATTAAACGGATTAGCCCAATCTATGGTGTTTAATGTTAAGCAACTATGTTGGCTTTGCTGGGCTATACATAACAATAAAACAATATAAAACAGCTCATTATGGGTTGTTTCATGAGTATTTGAGAGTAGTTGCGCAAGTTTTACGTCAACGACTCGTATTCGATTTTCAGCCAGTAAAAAATCCAGCAATGGCAGTTCAGTAACCACACTATTAGACACTGTATTTTGCTCATAAGATGAAGACGTTTGTTCAACTTCATCATCTAACGCGTCAAATAAACCCGGCTGCTGATTTAACTCGCTCATAGCATGGCTCCTTGGCTAAATAAGCCATCTAAAATAGTTACTTGCTCTAACGTCAATTTATTAAAGAAGACACCTTGCCCAGCTGGCATGCCTCGCAAAAAGGTGTAGTACACGCCTCCTAAGTGGCGTTCAATTGAGTAGTCACTAATGCGTTGTTTTAATAGTCTATGCAGCGCTACGGTATATATTAAATACTGTAAATGGTATTGATGGCTGCTCATGGCTTGCTCTAGCTGCTCGGGTTCATAATCTTTAGGCGTGTTACCTAAGTAATTAGATTTATAATCTAAAATATAATATTTACCTTGGTGGCAAAATATTAAATCCACAAAGCCTTTTAAAAGCCCTTTAACATGAGAAAAATCCAGCTTACTTTGCACAAAACCAAAGTGCTTAATGAGCACTTCGTTAAGTTTGGGGGCACTTAAGCCCGTCAGCGGTAAATTAAACTCCATTTCGACCAAGCAATCACTCGGCGCTAGTGTACTTAAACTCAAGTTATTTTGAGTATTTAATGGGCAATTGAGTACATCTAATATCCACTGCTGGGCAATCGGCTGCCATGTGTCGCTAATATGGTATTTTTCAAAGGCACGTTTTATCACTTGGGATAAGTTTTGTTCGCTGTTAGTTGGGTGCACAACGGGGCTTGTGAAATCTATTTGCTCTAAAATCTCGTGCAAACAACTACCTGGCTTTGCCCCTTTTGGAAAACTGAAAGGTGATGGGAGTTCGTCTTGTTGCACGGCAAATTCGTCTTTTTCGTGATCTTCATCGCTTCGCCCTGGCGCTAATTGGTCGCTGTGCTTTTTAAAACTCAAAGCACTGAAACTGGTTGCACGCCAATCGCGTTCAATATGAGCCGTACTGTTATTTACACTCAATGTTTGCTGGGCTGCCTTGGTATTAATAAATTGCAAAGCCCCCTGAGATTGTAAATCTTCAGAGGTAAATTGATGGTAAGCCATGGCTGAATGCGCTTTACAAAAATCAATTAAATGGGTGCGCCATATCTGACTACTGGTCACCTCTATCCCCGAAAATAATACGTGCCCTAATGCACTACTTTGAATCGCTAAGCGGCTACTCTGCCCCTGCCCTATGTTATAAACACCCAAAGCACAAAAGTGCACAGCCCTGGTAAGCGCCACATACAATAAACGTAAGTCTTCTGCAAGGCGCTCTTTTTCAGCCTGTTGGAGTGCGTCTTCATCCTTGCTCAAATCATAAATGAGTTTGCCATTTTTATGATACAGCGCTTCTTTAGTTTCTCGATAGCCACTGGCAAAGGGCATAAATACCAATGGATATTCGAGCCCTTTTGAGGCGTGCATCGTCACAATTTTGACTAAGTTGGCATCACTTTCTAAACGTACTTGCACGGTTTCGCCATCTTGTTGGCTTACCTTTTGCGCAAACCAGCGCAGTAAACGCAATGTACCTTCAAGCTCAATTTGTTTTTGCTGCAATATTTCACCAAGGTGCCTAAAGTCGGTAAGCCATCGCTCCACGTTATAGCCTAAGCCTTGCCATTTAGCACTAAGCTGATTATGGCTTAGCAATCGCTCAAGCATAGCCATTGCCCCTTGTTTATGCCAAATATGACTAAGTTGAGCAAAAAAGTTTAGGTGTTCTTGCCAAGCGTTCTCGTTATCGGCGAGCAAATATATATCGTTATAGCTTAAACAAAATAACGGTCCTGCAAGCACACCACGAAGCAATGACTCGTCATATTGACCATGTAATGCCGTTAAAAAATTAAGTAAATGATGACTTAACTCTTGGCTAAATACGCTGTCTCGCGATAAGTAAACACTAGCAATTTTAGCCTCGCTCAGTGCCTTTTTCATTATTTGCGCTTCAACGCGATCTCGTACCAAAATACAGATGTCTGCCGCACTGATTGGTGTGTTGCCAATGCACGCTTTGCCTTGCTTAGCGTGTTCAAGTAGGGTCACTATTTTATTGGCAAAATAGGTGGCTAAGTGTGCTTGGCCGACCCCTTTGCTGGTGGGCTTATTTTTTTCATCTGCGGCTTCATCTACAAACACGTTAAATTCAAAGGCAGTGGCTGGTTTACCATCAATTAAAAAAGAGTCTTCCGCTTTTTTACCTTTAGCGTTTACTTTATTAAACGGTATGGCGTCGTTATAAATAAAGCTGTTGTCGTGTTTACTAAAAAGGCTATTTACGCTGTTTACTATATCGCTGCTTGAGCGAAAGTTAGTGCCCAATGTAAATTGTTGTGGCTCGTCTACCGCCTCTTTTGCACCTATATAGGTGAATATATCTGCGCCCCTAAAACCATAAATAGCTTGTTTAGGGTCGCCTATCATGGCAAGTGTGGTATTGGCTT
>NZ_LODI01000048.1:24280-36645 GCF_001468485.1 Pseudoalteromonas sp. H71 | reverse complement strand
CGGTATCTTGAAACTCATCTATCATTGCAACCGGAAACAACTGCGCAATTTTTTGCGCAAGTACATCACCTTGTTCATTATTGAGCGCAGTGTATAAATTAGTGAGCAAGTCGTCAGGCGTGATTACACTTTGCTCTTGCTTGCGCTTAACAATGGCAGCTTTTACCCAGCGTGCGGCTTCTTGTACTAAAGCTATTTTTAAACCTTGGTTCATCGTGTTGTTAAGCGCTGATAATTTATCAAACTGACTCAATAGAGGATGCGTGAACAAGGGCTGATTTTTTTTGTAATTACCCGCATCACTTAAGTTTTCATTACTCCAAATTTCAAACGAATACTTATTGATGCCAAATTCAAAAAACACCTCATCGTTTGCACAAAATGCATCAAGCGCTGCAAGGCTTGCTTTGCGAGCTGGCGTTTTAGCGCCACTTAAGCCAGAGCTTTTAATGGCATCGGTAAATGCACATTCTTGGCAATCTTTTTTAAACTGTGGAACAAGGTCGAGGTATTCATCACGAGCTTGCCATACATCGACTAGCTTAATTTGCGGTGTAACGGTCGCATTGGCTTTATTTAAAATACTTGCCACCTGCGAAAATAAAGACTCTGGTGCTGCAAATACCTCTAATATGGCGTTAGTTTTATCTTTGCTAAGTGGGTATACAAATGCGCGCCAAAAATCTTTAATCGTTTCGAGCAGTATGTCGCGCTCATCTAAAATAAATTCTAAATTAAATGCAACACCTGACTCAAAAGCATGTTGTTTTAACATTCGCTGACAAAAGCCATGAATGGTAAATATGGCCGCTTCGTCCATCGATTTTGCAGCGGCATCGAGTAAATCAAACGCACGGTGTTTGTCATCTACTGCGGCTATTACGCCTTCTATTAACTCATCGTTTGGGTCTTGGCCAAGCAATGCATCGCGCGCAGCAATAATTCGGCTTCGCACGCGGTCTTTAATTTCTTGAGTGGCGGCGTCGGTAAATGTCACCACCAAAATTTGTTCTACGCTCAGAGGAGCATTAAGCTCACCCTGTATTTGCATACCAAGTAAATAGCGTAAATATAACCCGGTAATGGTATACGTTTTACCCGTGCCGGCACTGGCTTCTATTAAACTTTGCCCTTTAAGTGGCATAGTGAGTGGATTAAGCGCTTGCATGGTCGCTCTCCTTAGCATGCTCAAATAACGGCGCGAGTAGTTTTTCGCTCCAGCTAATAAATTCGTCTTGGCAGTCGTTAAGCGATTGCACCGTTAAGCGAATATAGGGGTTTTCACCTTCACCTCGGCCTATGTATTGCGGGCTAAATTTGTTCATGGCTTTTGCCATGTCGCCGCCACTTTTTATGTATTCGTAACCACTTACCGGATAAAACGCCACCGGCTCTTTTCGCAAAGCTTTGTATAATTCAAACCAATCAGCCAAAATTAAATCTGCATCGGCTTTGCTCATTGGCGCAAAACTAATTTGTTTATCAAGCCCCAGTAATAATGTTTCCAGCTCATACCCCAAACTTTGTGCCACAAGGTGATAAATAAAGCCTTTAATCATATCTTTGGCTTTAATACTCGCGCTACGATAAAACACCTGCTTTTGCATAAAAATATGGTTAAGCCAGCCTTGAATTTGTGTACCCTCAATATTAAACGACACTTCAACAGGTTCACTTTTACCCGCTTTTATTTGCTCTTTTACTTGCCCGGCAAGTGCGTCAATACGATGTTCCATACTTTGTAAAATTAAGCTGCCCACATTTGCTTGCGGTAAAGCCCCACGCTGTAAAATTTGTTCAGTACTAATTGGGGTATTATTTATGTTGGCTTCTAAAATTTCATCTAAGTAAAAGTATCGGCTTAATGCATCTAGGCTAAATGGCTCTTCATCTTTTGCCACTTCGTTAAATTGCGGCAAGCGTAAACCCAAGGTTTGACTGTAAAAGCTCTCTTGTGCGTTGCAAATACTGCGTATAAACACATCAAGCTCTAGCTGCTCAGGGGCGTTTACATCAAGTGCGGTAACGGGCTCTGGTAAAACAGGCTCATTTGGCAGCCAAATTGGGTTATAACTATGATTACTGAGCAGTTTATTTTTACTTTCGTCAGCTTGGTAGTAGTGACTGTTAAACGGCTGCAAGTGTTGCTGGCTAATTAAACATGCAGGCAAGGTTTTAGTTGAATCATCACTTAGCGTAAAGCTACGCCCTATGTATTCTAATAATTCGCTCACCAAGGTTGATGGCATTCGGGGTTGGTTATCAAAGCACGAGCGACCAATATAGCTCATATAAAGATTATCGCGGGCACTGAGTAGCGCTTCTAAAAACAGGTAGCGGTCATCTAATTTTCGTGATCGGTCACCTTTTTGCTTTTTTGAATGCGGCACTAAATCAAAACCAATAGGTTGCACGTTACGTGGGTAATCAGCGTCGTTTAAACCTAGCATACACACCACTTTAAACGGTACAGCGCGCATAGGCATTAGGGTACAAAAGTTGACTTGCCCGACCAAAAATCGCTGGCCTACGCCTTTTTCTTGTATACCTTGTTTTATTAAATAGCTAACTATACGCTGCGACACCGCTTGATTGTAGTCGCCGTTATCGTGATGCTTTTGAATATCTTCAAGCACTTTTTGCAGTACGAGTAAATCCCAACTATCGTCGCTTTCACTTTCATATACAGCACCTAGCAGCTCGCTTAAAATGTGCGCTTTATTAGTAAGGGTATCGTCAGGGGTAAGCTTGGCTTTAAAGTTTTGTAGTACATCAATAAAATCGACCAGTTTATTGAGCGTATCAAGTGCCATTCCCTCTACTTCATCGGCGCTGTATATACCATTAAATGGGCACTGTTCGTCTCGCATTGCAATACCCAGTAATAAACGGTTTAAACCATGCTGCCACGTATTTAGCTCAATGGCGGGTAAATCAAAACTGTGTTTATGTTCGCCGTTTATACCCCATTTAACACCTACGCGCTCAAGCCAATATTGTATTTGCTCGTACTCATGGGCTTCTAAGCCAAACTTTTCGGCTATTTGGGTGACCTGCAGTAAATCTAAAATATCTGATACGCCAAAGCGCGAGAACGGTAAGTTAGCTAAGCTTGCAAATGAGCTTAGCACGGGTTTTTCTTGTTCTATTGCTAAATCCGCTAATGCGAAGGGAATGTATCGGCTGCCCTGTGCGCCACCAAATACCGCCTCGATATAAGGACTGTATGTGCCTACATCAGGCATCATTACAATAATGTCTTTGGGAGTAAGCGCCGGGTCTTGGTTAAATAAATTAAGTAGATAGTCGTGTAATCGCTCAACTTCTCGAAGCGGGGTATGGCAATCACTAAGGGTAATACTGGTATCGTTCGCACTTACTGGTAATTTACCTTCATCGTTTATAAACCACTCTTTGTTATCGGTAAGCGATTCCCCTTTAAACGCAAGTTGATAAATTTCGCTTTGCACTTGCCCAAGCAATGTATTATCAAACGCATCGATAAAACCATCAATCCAGCGGGCATCAAGTTGTACTAATTGCTCAAAGTAATCGCGACCTAATTTCCCCCACGACGATAAAAGTGGGTTACCTATAAAGTAATAGTCTTCATCTGGGTTAGTTTGCTTTTTTTGCTGAGCTTCTATAAGCGGCATTTTGGCATATTTAGCATTTATTTTTGCCGCTGTTTTTTCGTCGATTATGTCGCCCCAGTAATGTTCACTCGGGTTAAAAAAGAATAAAAACACCTCTGTTTTTTTGCTCAATGCTTCAAACACATCAAGCTGAGAATTAGCAATGGCCGATATACCAAATAAACTAATGCGTTTAGGTAATAAGCTGTTGTCCATGTCGTCAAGTGCACCGAGTAGCTGCCCTTGCATGTTAGCGCGATGAAATTGGCTTTGGCCTAGCTCTTTGCTTAATTTTACAATTCGGCGCCATAAATCAGGTTGCCATGGGGCAATGGTTACATCTACATCATCAAGTTCATCACGGCCACTATCCCACGTGGCTATCCAGTGTGGGCGGTACATTAAGTATTGGTCGTACACATCGGCTATTTTTTCGCATAGAGCAAAGGTTTTTTGGCCATCAATATCGCCCTCTAAATAGGTTTTTAGAGGTAAATACAACGGCTCGTCAATACAAGTAGGCAAAATTGAAAACAATTTCCAAGCAAGGTTTGGCTTATTAAAAGCCGACTCTTTAGGCACATTAGGCAGTAGTTGCTGGTAAAGTTGCCAAATAAAACTAGATGGCAATGGAAAATCAACCTGCGCTGCTATCCCTAAATGTTCGCTCAAGCCAATTTTTAACCACTGCGACATACCCGGCGATTGCACCAGCACCACTTCTTTGTCGAACGGGCTTTGCAATGGGCTTACTTTTAACAGTTGATGAAACTGTGCTTGCAGGGCTTCCATACGGTTTGATTGAATAATATTGAGCATACGACACGGTCCTTACTTGAAGTAAAACCAGTGTAAGATATTTTCAATTATAGGGGTAGCAATAAGGGAGAAATGGCGTCAATAAAACAGCAAGTTAGCGTGTAGTTAAACAAAAAATAAACGCACAGAACTTACTTTAATCACTTTTTAATCACTGTGCGTTTGTTATTTTATAGCGCTGTTATTTATAAGGGCTAATACTTGAGAGGCCAAAGTTACTTTGCATAATGACTTTGCCGTCTATGCCTTTAAGTTTTAGTGAAATAGCCGGGTCGGCTTGCTCCCAGTCTATGCTTAAATCGCCATAGTTTACGTTATGAGTGAAGTCGCCTACACGGTGTTTATTTGGGCTAACGTCTTTCCATTTTTCTGTTAAGCCTGAGCTGGTCATTTCAATAAGCGGGTAATCTAGGTTTTGATCGTATTTAGATATTTCGCCCCAATGCGTGTCGCCACTAATGATCACCACCCCATTGACCTTATGTTTTTTTATTAGCGCAAATAACCTATTGCGATCCTCTGGAAAATTAGCCCATGATTCCCAGCCAGTAAAGTCAGGCAATAATTGGAGGCTTGATGCAATAAGCTTAATTGCGGCTGGCTTTTTAAGCTCAGTCTCGAGCCATTGCCACTGCGCCTCACCTAGCATAGATGCCCCTTTAACCTCGGTTGGGCTATAAGGGCCTTGGTTATTTAACTTACGCTTGGTGTAATACTCAAGCTCGCTTACGTGATTAAGTGTGTCACGGTTCCAGCGTAAATCAGGCATGATCACCTGTACAGTTTGATCGCCTTCCCCATACGTATACGAGGTGTAAATACCGTCTGAACGTGTTCTTCGCTCAGAGCTGGCGGGCTCTTCCCAAAAATCGAGCATAATTTGGCGCGATTGCTCTTTATGCGGGTATTCTTTTCCGGCATCGTTTTGACCAAAGTCGTGATCGTCCCACATTGCAATGATGGGTGTATTTTCTTTTAGGGTTTTAAAGCCGGATTTTGCGCCTAATTTTTGATATTTATTGGCAAGTACAGACATGTCGTTGGTGTCGCCGTAGATATTGTCGCCTAAAAATATAAATAAATCGCCCTGCTCTTTATTTATAGTGTCGAATATTGGAATGTCTTTATCTTGATGCCCGCACGAGCCAAACAATATTTTTGATGGCGCAGCCATCGTACTTGAGCTTATAACTAACGCAAGTGTTGAATATAAAACAGGTTTTAATCGCATTTTCATTTTAAGATCTCTTTAATAGCGGGTGCCATATTCGGGTTTATTTTGTAAGGTTGTAGCCCAAGTGCCTCAAGCACCGTAGCAGCTATTTGCGACTGTTTAACATTGTTAATTTTTATTAAGCCATTTCCATTAATTGCAGGGCCAATAGCGCCAAGCCAAATATGCTCTGAACCAATAATCCCTTCTGGAAATGCTTTATTACCCTGCGCTGATTTAGCTAATGCCTGTTTAGAACTATGATGTTGCCAATCGTTTGCATTACTACCGCGGCCGTGATCGGTTGTGATAATAAGCGTAGTTTTATTTTTATAACCTGGGGTACTTTGAATGGTTTGCCATAAGTCTTTTAAAAATGCATCGCTTTGTTTGGCTGATTTTAAGTAGGCGTCGTAGTGACCATCGTGGGCAAAATCATCTGTTTCACCTAAGCTTATTACCAGCAACTTGGGTTGTTTGGCCAACATGTAGGCTTTAGCAAAGCGGTAGGTAAAACTGTCTAATCGTACATTGACCCACGGGCTGGGGATCTCTTTTTGCAGTGCATTTAAAAGTGGGGCGTTATCAAATAAATTGTTTTCAATCGGCATAAAGCCTGCGTTTACATAAACGTTACTGCGCTGGGTATTTACAATGTATGGAAACACATCCCAACTACCAAACAACGCGGTGCTGTTTTTAAATTCAGGGTGTGTGTTTAAACGCTCTAAAATGGTTTTATTAGGGTTATAAACTTTATCGTTGCTGTTTATGTTTACATCTACTTCGCCGCTTAAAATTTCGTTATAACCGGGGTACGAAAAATACCACGGATTGCTTACCGACATTGTAGAACCCTTTTTTCTATCGCCAATAATAACACCGTCTTTTGCAATCGTTTGCGTTAAAAAAGGCATTAATAATTGCTGACGTTTTTGAGGGTTTTCATCCCAAAATTCATCGTGTAGTTGGCTCGGCTGCTTAACAAAGTCTTTATTGGTAATAAGGTTTTTATCAGCACCACTAAATACCTCTTGCCAGCGCACGCCATCAAGGGTCACAAGAACAACGTTTGTGTCACTCGCGCACACAGCGTTGGCAAGTAAAATAAAGCTCGCTGCAATTACTTTCAATATTGTTTGCATGTTTTTCTCACCTTGCGTTTAATAAAAAGCCCATCAATGTGATGGGCTAATATTAACGTTATTGATTATTTAAAATGTTGCGGTAAAGGTAACCGCCGCCGTGCGTGGTGCACCAATAAAGTAAGTAGTGCCGTTGCCTGTACCGCCAGCTAAATAGCTTTCGTCGGTCACGTTATAAACAACAAAAGCAATATCAATGGCTTTAAATGGACCCGCATTAACATCGGCTGCGTAACCTGCATTTAAATCAAGCACGGTGTAGCTATCTACGTCGCCACGCTCACCTGTGTACTTAGCCGACAAACCAAAGCGGAAATCGCCACTGTAGTAATCGGTTGAAAGCACAAATAAGTCATCTACAGAGTCAATAACCTTTTCACCGGCTTCAAAACCAGGTGCATCCCCTTTGTATTCAGAATTATTATTTGTATACGAGCTATAAAAACTCCAATCAGGGCTTAACATGTAACTTGCTGAAAGCTCTAACCCTTGTGATTCAATACCGCCTACATTTAAGTAAGAGCCATTTGTACCAATGGTGTAGTCAATACCGCCTGTGTCACTGCCTGGTGCTATAAAGGTAATGCGGTTATCAAACTCTATTGAATAGGCTGTAGCGGTCAGTTTAAGTGCGTCGTTTTGGTAACGAACGCCTAGGTCAATATTTTCAGCCGTTTCGGGTTCAATCGCTGATAAATCGGAGCTGTCGCGCTCAAGTACACCGTCTTTTATGGCTGCAAAGTTTTCACTGTAACTGGCAAATAACTCGGTTGAATTATTTAATTGATACACAATACCGCCACTAAATAGCACGTCAGAGTCGCTATTAACTTTAGCGGTTGTGGCATTTTGGTAATGGTCAAACTTTTCAATATCAACAAGGTATTTTTTTACACCCACGTTGAGTGTTAAATCGCCAAATACCATTGAATCTTGTGCGTACCATTTTAGCGTATCTGCCTCAAACGTATTTTTGTATTGAGTCCAGTAAGGTGTGCTGTCGTAGTGATGGTAAATGCGCGCGTCAATGACCTTATGCCAATCACGCGACTCGTCGCGGTCACTTTGCTCATACCAAAAGCCAGCTTCTATGTCGTGCATACCAAATGTAGCTTGGTAATTGGCTGTTACACCTAGGCGATCTTTTTTGTAATGGGTATGACGATACGACATAACCGGTGTTGCACCAGCATCATAACACGCCGGGTTTAGGCCAGGTCCCGACTCCCACGGCCAACTTAAACTAGCGGTACAGCCTTCGTTAGGCGCAAGTGGATTGCCATCGCTATCTACAAAACCATACGAGCCCGCGTTAGTGCCGCCCTCAATTGTTGGATCACCGTTTTCATCTACTGGGGTTGTTAAATAAGGTGGGATCCAATCACCACGCCCTGAGTTTTTATGATAATAAGGGCTAACAGTAAGTAAAGATGTTGGCGAAATAGCGTATTCAAACTTTACATACGCTAGCGTATTTTCGCGAAGTGTGCCCCAACCTTCTGCAAACATTTGGTCAAAATGCGGAACGCCCGTCCAATTCCACGTCAGTTGATCCCAGTCAGGCGTTTGCTCAAATTGGGCCAAACTTACACTGTTGTAATTTGTTTCGCTAACGTCATCGTATGATAAGCGCCCAGTAATGGTTAAATCACTTAACGTGGTAACAAATTTAGCTTCGGCGTGTTGGTTGTCTTTACCACCATTACTACCCGAGCCAATCCAACGGCTGGTATCGGTTTGTGAGTAACTAACGTAAGCTTGGGTGTTATTAAACAGCGTACCCGTTTCGTGTTTTAAATAGTATCGTGTTGCATCGTGACTACCTGATGTGTACGCAAAAGTAGTACTTTTTTCAAGGCTTGGCGCTTTACTTACAAAGTTAAATGTACCGCCTAGCGCTTCAAGTGATGCCGACTTAATATCAGAGGTGCCTTGACCGACCTCAACGGTTGCAAGGTTTTCAGAGTCTAGGTAGCGATTTGCTTTTGCCCCGCCGCCATAATTAGAGCCGCCATTTGGAATACCATCGACTGTCATACCTAACTGTTGCTGGTTTGAGTCAATACTAAAACCACGCATGGTAATGGTGGTAGACCAATCGTCACCGCCAAATGCATCACCTTCGTTTATGCTAATGCCTGGCAAATTATCAATAACCGACAAAACACTTGAAACCGTGCTTTGCTGCTCTAACATGGCAGGTTCAATCACATTATTAGCGTAACTGGTTGGCTTTGCCACAACAGTAACTTCTTCAATAGTGGTGTCGTCGTTAGCATAAGCAGATGTTGATACCGCCATGGCAATGGCCATGCTCAAAATCGATTTACTCTTTAAAGCGTACATTGTTGTCCCGTTTGATTTTACTAATGGTTTATTATGAAAACGGGCACAGTATGATTTTAAAATATGACAATAACGCTTTGTTTTATTGACATAAAGATTAAACAAATATGAGAGAACGATGGCGAAAATATGTAAAAAAAAAGACACTTAATAAAGCTATTAAGTGTCTTTTTCATTTAATTACTACAAATTACTTAAGCTCAGCCAGCATCTCGTCGCTGTAAGGCACTAACTCTTCGCCGTTAGTTACTTTGCTAATATAATCTGGGTTTGCAATTAGTGGGCGTCCAATAGCAATCAAATCAAACTTACCTTCATTAATTGCGTCTTTGGCTGACTCAAAGCTGTAGCTACCCACGCCTACCAGTGTTCCTTTGTATCCCGCACGTAAAAACGCTGAAGTTGTTTTGCCTTCAAGCGATTCGAATGTTGTGCTGTCATCAAAAATACCACCGTGCAAGTAAGCAAGCTCTCTTTTTTCGAGTTCAGGTAATAGGTAATCAAAAACCGCTTTGTCACGGTTATCTTCGCTCATATTAAAGTAAGCGCCAGGTGTTACACGCAATGCTGTACGCTCGTTACCTACTGCGGCAATAACTGCATCGGTGACTTCAAGGGCAAACCTAGCCATGTTTTGCGGTGTTTGGCCATACTCATCTTCACGTACATTGGCTTCGTAATGTAAAAATTGATCAATCAGATAGCCGTTTGCCCCATGAATTTCTACACCATCGAACCCAGCTTCTATTGCATTTTCGGCGGCTTTCGCAAAATCTGCTATCAACGATTTAATATCGTCAGTTGTCGCGGCTTTTGGCGTGATGTAAGTAAGCTCACGCATACGGGGTACCGAACCCTCTACACCTATTGCTGAAGGGGCAAGTACTTCACCATCAAAAAAGTGTGGATGTGCAACACGGCCAACATGCCACAGTTGAGCAAACATTTTACCGCCATTTGCATGAACAGCGTCAGTCACTTTTTTCCAACCTTGAATTTGCTCGCGTGTAAACAAGCCTGGCGTTGTTGGGTAGCCTTGCCCATCTGGGCGAATAATTGTTGCCTCGCTAATAATTAATCCTGTGTCTGCGCGGCGTGCATAATACTCAACCATATCTTGCGTTGGCACTAAATTTTCGTCAGCCATACAACGTGTAAGCGGTGCCATTAAAACACGATTTTTAAGTTCAATCGTGTCGTTTAATCGATATGGTGTAAGTAAATCTGTGTTCATTTTATAAATCCTTGATTAAGTGTATGCATACTAAGTGTGGCCTTTTTGGCAACATTCAAGATCAATTTTGAATGTTTGCTCAAAATATACTGACTAACCTCTAAAACGGATCTACATAACAAAAATAATTGTGAAGTTTTCAACACTGTGTCACATAACTCGATATACTTGTAGCCTATAAATATAAATTGACAGCAACAAAGTGAGCCCATCATGACAAGCGAAAATGCAACCGACAAGCACGACGTAATTTTAGGCCTAGGCGCCAAAAAGCGTCTCGCGTTTATGTTTGAAACCGTTCAGCAATACAAGCAAGTATGGATTTTAAATGACGACGACGGCTGTGTAATGCTTACCAATGAAGATGACGACTGTGTACCTGTGTGGCCAACGCGGGAATTTGCCCAAGCATGGGCAACCGGTGAGTGGGAAGGCTGTACACCTAAAGCAATTCCGACCGCTGATTGGTTTAGCCGCTGGACACCGGGCCTTGAAGAAGACGACCTACTTATTGCAGTATTCCCAACCGAGGAAGACGACGGCACTATTTTATTCCCTGATGAATTTGAAAAACAGCTAAAAGCACCAAAGAAAAAATACTAAATAACATCCTTGTTTGATGTATAAACGCGGTTTTAAAGTAGCCGCGTTTTTTATATCTGCTTTCTAAAATTTAAATAAGCCTGAGTGATTGCCTTAGCATCTTCAACTTGCGGATAATGCCCCAGATCAGCAAACCCTTGTACCCGCGCATTAGGTACTTTCTTTTTATAGTGCTCAAGCATGTGTTTACCTGAAATTGGGTCTTGCTCTCCTGCAATAAATGTAACCGGTATATTGCTATTAATAATGGCCCCAACCCAGCGCTGCTCGTTTTTCTTCCGCTGTGTAATATAATTAATAAGTTTGGGCATAACACGCAAACCATTGTTATATATTAACAACGCCCAAAGCGTATCAATTACCAAAGGAGCTGGTGGCGTATGTTTGCCAAATATAGTCGTTAAGTTTTTAGCAAATTTTTGTTTGCTCATTAGCTTAGGGACTATCCAACCAAGTTTTGAAAGTAGCAGCTTTTGAATAAATAACGGTTTATGTACGTATGGAAATAGCCCACCATTTAAAAAGCACACGCTGTGTATACGTATTTCACTTTTAGTAGCAACTTGTCTTGCTAATAGCTCTTGCGCTACGGTATCACCATAATCGTGGGCGAGTATGTGTACATCGGTAATATTTAAACGCTTTAAAAATTGCGTGTATAAATCAGCCTGCTCCGTAATTTTATAAGTCGCGTTTATTGGTTTATCCGAAAGCCCAAAACCCAGCATATCAAGTGTTACTAAAAAGTAGTGTTTAGTAAGTTCATCCCACATACCTTCCCAGTCCCAGCTAGCACTTGGAAACCCATGAATTAAAAGCAGCACGGGTTTATTTGCACTCCCTGCTATTTTAGTAAAAATTTGCTGGCCGTTGATATTTAAAAACTGACCGTTTATTTGCCATTGTGTAAG
The DNA here is from genome assembly GCF_001468485.1 of Pseudoalteromonas sp. H71. Classification (GTDB taxonomy): domain Bacteria; phylum Pseudomonadota; class Gammaproteobacteria; order Enterobacterales; family Alteromonadaceae; genus Pseudoalteromonas. The sequence continues at coordinate 24,739 of NZ_LODI01000048.1, read as the reverse complement.
TGTATACACGTTGTTAGCCCAAATAGGTGGTTTTAAATGTTTTAACACAATTACAGATAAAGTCCGAAAAATAGTCTAAAAACAATACAACCTATAAATTTAATGCTTTATCATTAAAAAACGTCAGCTTACTTATATTTACTGCCACTAAAAAACTCAATTATACTGCTGAACAACTTACTATTTAACAAGGCGTTTAGTTTGTTTTTAACTTGTAACTTAACTATTAAATGCTATATTGAAATGTACAACGAGGTACCATAACTTCAACTAATATCATGCAAAAGGATTAATAAATGGCTTTGCAAAGTAGAGCTAATAAAGGAGTGATACTGGGTACTTCGCTTCAGGTTTTAATCCTCACTATGGGTGTTGTTTTCACCTACTTCCAACAAATACAACATCAGCAAACATTAGATACAAAAGTATTAGCGGCTTTAAACAACGAGCTAACAAACC
>NZ_LODI01000048.1:4393-24275 GCF_001468485.1 Pseudoalteromonas sp. H71 | reverse complement strand
ATCGGTGGGCATAAACAACAGAATGGAGCTATATCAATACGGGCTATTTGGCCTAAAAGGGTTTATACAGGGTATTGGTATTGAAAACTTAAACTACAACGCAATTAAACGTTACTCAAACGCAAGAGATTACGCACAAGAATTTCCGGGAGCTAACGGCGTTGGGTACATAAAAAAAGTAACCCAGAGCGAACTTCCCTCTTTTATAACTAAAGCAAAAAGCGAACGCCCCGATACCCTATTTAACTTTAAAACATTGTCTGAAAACAAAAGTGATCATTTTGTAATCCAATATATTTTTCCTGAAAGTAACAATAAACAAGCAATAGGATTAGATATTGGCTCAGAAACTATTCGTAAACGTGCAGCATTAAACGCAGTTTTTGCAAATGCTGCTCAATTATCTGCACCTATTACGTTAGTACAAGCAGATAAAAAAACTCATCATGGTTTTTTGATTCTATTACCTATTTATAATAGTAAGATCACGTCTTCATCTAAAGGTGAACGGCTAGAAGCGCTCCATGGCTGGGCATACTCCCCTTTGCTCATAGACAATATTTTAAACTCATTATTTGATATTAATGAAAACTACTTAGCCATTAGCGATCTAAACGATGCAACTAATGTGGCCTTTTTTACATACGGCGATAAAACAAGTAACACTGAGTTTAAAGTATCCACTGTTACTAATGTGATCGGCCGTCAGTGGCAAATAACTTTACATGGCTCTCATGCGTTTATTGAAAACCTGCATTTGCCTTATCAATATCAAGCACTCGTAAATGGTATTTTTTTAACGCTAATTGCTATGTTAATTGTGCTTGCAATACAGTTACAATTTTTTAGAAAAGCCCAAAAAGAAAATTTAAGACGTGAAGCCGAGCAGGCACATAAAAATATTCTTGAACAAGCCAATTTGAAACTAGAGACTGATGTAAAGCTACGAACCCAGCAAATAGCCGATATTAGTATGTTACAGCGCAGCATTTTAGACAGCGCTAGCTACTCCATTATAGCTACCGACATAAACGGTTTAATTACCGAGTTTAACCCCGCTGCAGAGAAGTTACTGGGCTACAAAGCAAATGATGTCGTCGGCAAAAAAACCTGTAGCATATTTCATTTAGAAACAGAGCTGGTAAGCAAAGCAAAACAACTTAGTTATGAGCTCAACAAAATAGTTAGCCCAGGGTTTGAAACATTGATTGTAAAGGCAACTCCCACAGAGCCCGATGTTAACCAATGGACCTATGTAGACTCTAAAGGTAGGCATATTCAAGTCAGCTTAAGTGTTACATCATTGCTTAATAACAGAGCTCAAGTTGTTGGGTTTTTAGGTATAGCGTTTGATTTAACGCAGCAAATAAAACACGAACAAGCACTTGCCCACGCAAAAGAACTCGCAGAGCAAAGCGCTAAAACTAAATCGGAGTTTTTGGCGAATATGAGCCATGAAATACGAACTCCCATGAACGGTATTTTAGGTACTCTGCAGCTGCTGCAAGAGCAACCAATGAATGAAAAATCAACAGAGTTTTTAAAAAAAGCACTCTACTCTACCCGCTCTCTAACCACCATTATTAACGATATATTGGATTTTTCAAAAATCGAAGCTGGTAAACTCACTCTTGAGAACAAAAGCTTTGAATTAGATGAATTAATACATCATTTAGAATCTGATTTGTTAGTACCCGCTCAAGAAAAAAATATTTATTTGCAATTTAAATCAACGATCGAACATAAGTACTGGTGTGGTGATGCTGTTAGAATAAGGCAGGTTTTTTTAAATTTAATATATAACGCAATTAAGTTTACGCATAAAGGAGGCGTCACCGTTGAGTTTAAACTTACTGAGAATGAGCAAGTTTGCGTTATTGTTTCAGACACAGGTATTGGCATACCGCAAAATGTAGTGAACAGGTTATTTGAGCGCTTTGAACAAGCCGAGTCTTCAACAACGCGTGAATATGGTGGAACCGGGCTTGGCTTGCCAATCACTAAGTCACTCATTAACCTTATGGGCGGCGACATTAAAGTAACCAGTAAAGAAGGGATTGGTAGCCAGTTTTATGTTTATTTACCATTAGAAAAAGCGCAAAAAGCGTTGGGAAATGAAACCCTAAATGATTTAGCGCTTCCCGATCTAACCAATAAAGTTATTTTAGTTGCTGAAGATAATAAAATTAATCAATTAGTTGTAAGCGCCATGCTTGAGCCTACCGGCGCGCACATTGTCATTGCTAATAATGGCCAAGAAGCCGTAGATCTTTATAAAGAACGATTGCCTAGTATAATTTTAATGGATATTCAGATGCCTAAAATGGATGGCTTTGAAGCATGTAAAATTATTAAAAAAATAGATGAATCACAAATTATAATTGCACTGACTGCTAATGTGCTTTCTGAACAAAAACGCTTATACGAAGCGCTTTTTGACGGATATGTATCTAAGCCTATTGAAAAACAAAAATTAATAAGCGCATTGCATATTAAAAATAGCCGATGAAACACTGTTATATTGGCAATATACAAACGACAGTTATAAACAGTAAGCTTTTATGAGGGGTAACATGCTACGGTTTTTATATGTTTATTTGTGCTTGTTAGCATACTTACCTTTGCACGCTAATGCACAAATGCTTAATTTACAACAAAGCACTGAAGTGAACTCGCCTATATGGCGACAGGTTAACTTAAAAACGCCTAAAACCGGTGAGCAAGTAATTAATGCTTATCTTGGCACCCAAAATTCGCTTGTTTCTTTATCGGAAAAGCGAGGGCCCGCAATTGCAAAAATACCACTTTCAACGAATACGTCTACTCGTTGGTTTATTTTGCCCAACGCAAATTACCTCGATGAAGGATATGCTTATTGGCAGGATTCAGAAGGAATTCGTTTAATTTCAGACTTTTCACAAGGTAATTTATCTCAGTCTGCAATCATAATGCATGGCCAAGCGTTTCAACTAAACCTAAAAGCAAACTCCCAAGGCGTACTATGGCTTTATTTAAATGCCAACCATTATGCTAAACCAGTAAGCGTAGCAATTATTGATGAGCCAACCTTTATTTATCAACAATTCTTTGTAAATTCACTGAGCATAATGTCCATCACCATTATGCTTACCCTCGCCTGCATGGCACTCATTCTTTATTTAAAAACAGGTCAAAATGTTGCGTTATATTGCGCAGGTTATATTGGCTTGCACGGTATTGGTTGGGCGTTTGCCGCCGGCGTTTTTGGCGTGTTTTATAGCTTTAAAAGCATAAACTCGCACTATCTTGGTATGTATATTTTTTCGTTTGCAATATCTTCAGCCAGCGCATTTGCTTATTACTTATTTAATTTTCACTCGGTTGAAAAAACACGAATAAGCCAATTTTTAAAGTATTTTTCGTATGCCGCGTTTATTAGTGGCTTTATAAACCTTGTGTTACCTTTTCATTGGGTATTTTATTTAGCACACACCTTAGCAGCAATATGGGTGGTGCTAACGCTAGTACTTGGCTTTAAAATGTTGAGCCTAAACGATTTTAGAGCAAAGTATTTTTTAACCGGTAATATTATTTACAGCCTTTCTCTTGTCGTGTTTATTTTAGCTCACCTTAATTTAATCGTAACCGCCTCGGCTGAGTTATGGGTTTTAATTGCACTCGCGATAGATTGTATTTGTATATTACTTTCACTTTCTGAATGGTTAAAAATAAAGCAAAACGATTATATTGATGCCCTCGAACAATCCCGCATTGACCCGCTCACAAAAGTAGGTAACCGATTACTACTACAAGAAAAGCTAAATACTATTGGCACGTTTTATTTAATTGTATTTATTGATTGTGATGGTATGAAATCAATAAACGACCAATTAGGTCATGCCAGTGGCGATGAGTTACTTATTAACGTTACTAAGTTGATTAAAAAAGGATTGGCTAACTTAGGGGATGTTTATAGAACCGGTGGGGATGAATTTATCTGTTTATGTAATGCCGACTCACTAGAAAACCTTGCTGTAATCGAAAGCAACACGGCTAAAGCACTCAATAAAGTACATATTCAGCTACAGCAAAAGTGGCCAGAATCAGGATTAAGTTTTGGTATTGCCAGCAGTAATGAATGCACTGATTACAAAGCGTGCTTTACCTTAGCTGATGAACGAATGTATGCAGTAAAATATGCCCGAAAAAATAGCACATCGAATAGCCAACAAGCCACACAGCAAACTTAGTGCACAAAAAAGGACGCCATAAGGCGCCCTAATATAGAATGATGGTGGGGAAGAGGGATTCATAGAAAACCAATAAACCATTGTTTATAAAAAACAATGCCTTTAAAAATAAAATAAAAGAATACTAATAGGTATACTAAAAGCTATTTATCTTTAAAAATAACCATGACTGCCACAAAATTATGAACACCCTCGCTGAGCTTGCACTACCCCTCCCAAGTATCTAATAATCTAGTAACCTTAGCATCTATAGATGATAAGTCTTCCTTCATAGCTTTAATCTCACTGATATCATCAAAAGATCTCTTTTTAAGTTCGTAGTGCTCTTGCACTTTTGTATCTTTAGAAATTAACTTAGGATTTTTCTTAGCGTAATTTATTAGTTTTTCAATATATTTAGATTGAGATATTTCATCCGCATCACTAAGCTCCTTTAGTTTACCACGCGCGGTTTTAGACACCTCCAGCTGAAGTTTACACACTTCATTAGATGTATTTTTTAAGCCTCTTTCATAGCTTTTCCAGGCTTTATGCAGCTTCTGAAGTTGAATTTTTTGCGTATCTTCATTAGAGCTATTTTTTTTAATCACAAGTCTAATAAAACTATTTAATGTAGGATTTTCAGATTTAAAGTATTCAACATAGCTTGAATATCGATAAGCTAGCCAATTGCGCAAATCTTCATTATCTTCCTTAACCCACTTCAAAATATTCTTGCTATCAATCCAATCTGTCATTAATTCATCCCTGTGCTTTAGCATTTGTCACTGTTATCAAAACAATAATCCAACACTAATCTATAAGCAACTACTTTGCAGTCAGAGACTAAATCTCTTCTTATTAGATGTGCAATTAAACACTATCTAAAATCTAAGTTAGATGTTTTTAATGCTCACATCAAAATTTCAGTCAATGCCTTTAGACACTGAATTAAAATCTAAATTAGCTGCTTAATTAGCTGCTAAATTAGCTGCTAAATTAGCTGCTAAATTAGCTGCTTAATTATATTACTTTTGATAAATAAAAAGTCTAAATAAAGTCTAATTGAGATTAAATATTATCTTATCATTTAATTACAAAATAACACCCTGTTATTGTGTAAAATATAACATTCTGTTTTACTATGGAATAACAATACACGGCATAGAAATAATCAAATGAATGAGTTTTTCAACTTAACCATAGGTCTATCAGTATATTCAAAATGGGTTCTAATTCGTTTAATTGCAGAGAAAGCTATTGGAGACGAACTATCTAAATCTGATAGAATTAGGATGCCCACACAATAAATTTAAAAAAGTAATAGAGGAGCTACAAGAAATTAATGCAATTTCAAAACTCGAGGCTGAGCACTTTAAGCCTGGACGACCTGCTGACTCGTACATTTTTGCCTACGATAAATATACAGAAATGAATAAGTTATTACCGTTCGAAAAGCTTCTAAAAGTAGAGGGTAAAAGTTTTAGAGTGCCTGTGAAAATAGTATGGTGCTTCTTCGTACTTAACCAGGATGAGTTTGGGCACGTTGAAAACTTTTCATTGCCTACCATAGCTAATGCTTGCGGGATAAAACAAATAGAAGTGAAAACAGCTGTTACTAAGCTGATAATACACAATCTAATTACGCAATTAACAAGAGGGTGTACTTTCAGGAAAAATGAGGTATTTACTTATGAGGAAAATCGACTTATCACAAAGAGGCCATCCGCATACGGTTTATCAATACCTAATTACGATAGGGTAGATGAATTAAAAGCAACAGGATTAAACTTTAACTTATTATTAAGCTCAAAAGAGGTTATATTTGGGGACTATGTAAATAGTATTTACAATACGTTACCAAGCAACCTAGACAATCGGTACAAAGTGCTTCTTGGTGTTTACCTTAATAGCCTTTTTTCAGATCATTCATTTAAGTTAGTTAAATCATATTTAGCTGATCAACCCAAGAATTCTATTGATAACTTTCAGAGCTCCTTGGCTCTACTTACTGTAAAGTGCATAAAAAAAATTATTAGTTATAAAAACCAAAAACAGCACCTATCTATATTTGATATTAGCAATTCATTATTTGGAACAACCGATATCTTTCACATGAACTCAAATTTATATCATCTAAGTAGTTTTATCACTTCTTTTATAAATGTTTATGTAAATTGCTTATTGTTTATTACATATGCTTATTTTAAAAAATCAACTCCCTTTCGAGTTAAAGCCTACAGAAACTACATATCTGAAATCGATGATATGAAAGCTGATGTTTTTGTCTTGAAAAGGCGCCTTTTTTTGTATCTGGATATAAACGATCTTACTCCTAAAGTAAGAATAGCATTTAGTTCAAAAATATAGATATCATAGCTCTCAATTTAGATTAAACGAGTAGTAACTTCAGAGCAGAAATAATTAAACACATAGTTCGTATGTGGAGTGCTCGAATAAATAGCCCATTGATACTTGCTTACTTTTTCCAAAACTAATTTCGGTTTGGTAGTATTTATTGTGTTCTTTATTCCTTAGATATTATTCAATTACTAAATATTAAAAAACTACAACTCATACACCTGATATGAACTAATACATACCAGGAGAAAAAGTATGAACAACCCAACACAGTACCAAATAATTAGAGGTCCTTTGTATAATGAGTACGGCGTACTAGCAAGAGAAAATCAACCGTTAGTTATTCCCTACTTAGATGCCATTCAAAAAGTAATGAATAACGCTATCACAGAACATAAAAGAACGTTTGCAGTAAGAATTGACTTAAGGTTACCTGATTATTCAAATACTGTTGATTTAAATTGCAATGATGTTTGTACTCGTTTTATTGCATCACTTACAGCACAGGTTAAAGCAGATGCGATACGTAAAAAGCGCGAAGGTAAAAACCCACATCCTTGTAGTGTTCGTTATCTTTGGGCAAGGGAGAAAAACACAGCTCATAGACAGCATTATCATTGGGTACTACTTTTCAATAAGGATAGATATCACTGCACAGGTAAGATTGACATCGGTAATGAAAATTTATTTACTAGAATTACAGTTGCATGGGCTAGTGCTTTAAATTTACCTTTTCATGAAGTACTACAGTTTGTGCATTTACCAAAAAATGCTCATTACTACCTTGACGCTAACAATACAAATTTTAAAGCGGATTACAGTAGTCTTTATAAACGAGCTAGTTATTTAGCAAAACTTAATACGAAACAATATGGCTTAGGGCACCGTTGTTTTGGTTATAGTCAAAGGTAATATTCTAACTAAGACCTTTGCTTCTCGTAACTTGTTCTAACGCGCTTTTGAGACTTTCAACTAGCCAAATAAGCTTAAACCCTTAGTATATAAGGGCTGGCAAGTTCCCAAAATAGCATTACGAGAAGCACTATTTACACTGCAAAAGCAAAAAAAGAACGCACTGCAAAAATGCGTTCTTTGTTTACTTCTAATCAAATAAACTCGCGACTCCTGCTAATAAGCCACCAGCAACAGCTAAAGGCACGGTAACTGGAGCAGACGCCACGCCTAGGCCAACGACAACTGCACCGGATACTGTAGCGCCTGCTACAGCACCAGAGCTCACAGCAATGGCTGTTCTACTGAGTGACGGCTCAGAACTACCGGTTATTTGTTTAGATACTTCATTTCCTACTACACCGCATGCAACGGCTTTTTCTAACGACATAACAAACTTACTCCTATCATATGTAATAAATTTATAGCTCTAACTCCTCAAAGTCTTTATCAATTTCCTCCTGGGTTATGCCAATGTAACGCAGTGTTGTTGCCTCAGAACTATGGCGAAGCATTTTCATTACACGCGCGATGTCTTGGGTTTTATGATAGAGGTGGTAACCTCGGGTTTTACGCATCGAGTGAGTGCCTAGTTTTAAATTAAGCTCTTCACCCACTAACGCAAATGCTCTTGTTACAGCCCTTCGTGATAAAGGCCGTGGTGGTGAACCTTTAGCTTGTTGATTGCGATACGATTGAAATAAGTACACATGGTTGGGGTGAGTGATACGTACTTCGTGGATAAATGCTAATGCTTTTTGATTTAACTTAATCTCTGCAAGCTTGCCTGTTTTACTTTCAAATATAAGTAACCTGTCGTTTTGAATATCCGTAAATTTAACAGACAACAAATCAGATATGCGCAATGCCAAGTTCAAACCTATATTCCAAATATGGCTCATCTGTTTAGAACACCGCTTTTCAAGCAAGTAACTAATTAACTTTACTGTATCAAGGTCCTTAATCGCCTGTACTTCAGCCATAGCCATCTCCTTATTCTGTTGAAATAGTGACCTGGTAGCAGCCTGTGTTGTAATACTCAACAAAGTTAGTCACAAATAAAGTTAAAAGCTCTTTGCCCTCTCGTTCACTTAACCAGCCCACCAGCATGTGATACACGCGTTTAATCACAAAGCAAACATCAATCTCCTTTACTAATTCAGAATCTAACCGGCCCTGGTATGAAAAATCAGTAATGTATATAAGCTCCCAACCAATGCCTCGTTTTTCTAGCCTAACCTCGACTGGGTGAAAGCCCCCAGCTGCTGCGCTATAATCTTTATCACGGAAATTCAAAGTTAACTCACTCGCATTCCCTATCGATTCACCTTGTTTAGTGATGGCATTTACAATCACATCAAACAGTGACTCTGGCACGCTTAGTCCTGGCACTTGCTCTATTTTAATCGCCATACCCTAACCCCTTTAAATTAAGCCATGTTCAGCAAATGAATAACTGGTTTCACCAATGATGATGTGATCGACTATCGAAACATCAATTAGGTTAAGTGCTTGTTGTAATTTGGTAGTAATAAGCTTGTCGGCCTGTGAAGGCGTACTGACGCCTGAAGGATGATTATGCGCAAGTATTACAGATGCTGCATTTAGCGCTAATACTTCTTTAACCACCTCTCGTGGGTATACGCTTGCTGCGTTAATAGTCCCCCTAAATAACTCTTTGTATTCAAGTATGCGGTTTTGGCTATCCAAAAATAGTACAGCAAACACCTCATGCTCGATTAACGCCAGCTTATGCCTTAAATATTCTTCACTGTCTTTCGGACATGTTAAAGCCCCATGCCTAAATTGCTTTTGAGCGATTATGTAAGCTGCTGCTTCAAGTATTTGTTCATCACTTACAGGGTGATCAAATTCGTATAGTGACTTGTTATTTTGCATTGTTATGCCCTCTTAATGGTTTATGCAAAATAGTGATGTATATGTTTAACGTTTTTGTTTCGCCTCAGTAAAAAATTACTACCCCCGGAAAGGATATGTACTAATAACCTAACCGGAGAAATCCCATGCGTTTAATCAAATTAAAAGAAGTTTTACATATCACAGGCTTAAGCCGTTCAACTGTTTATCGCTTTATGAGCGCTGGTGGATTTCCAATGAAGGTAGAGCTAGGTGGTAACTCTGTAGCCTGGGTAGAAAGTGAAGTTGAAGAATGGATAAGTGAAAAAATTGGGAAAAGAGATGAAATTTAACTAACAAATGTAGATTTAATCATGATTAAGCAGTAAGTTAGCCTTATTAAAAGGATTTACAAGGCTAAAAATATGCTTCATGAACAATTAAAAGATAAACAAAGAAAACTACGAGATAACTTCCCTGAGGGCTTAGCATTAAGAGTGCATCGAGCCCTTAGCTGGTTAAACAAATCTGAGCAATGCCATGATGATTTTGATTGCCAGTTTATTTTTCTGTGGGTTTCTTTTAATGCTGCTTATGCCCAAGACACTGAATGCTTAAACTTCAATGAAACACAGTCGTTTAGCCACTTTCTAGAAAAGCTTGATACTCTCGACTCACAAAATCGAATCTATAATTTGCTATGGCATGAATTTCCAAAAAGTATTCGCATCCTTTTAAGCAATCAATTTGTATTTCAACCGTTTTGGCAGTTTCATAACGGCCAAATCGAAGAGCAAGAATACAAACAACGTTTCAACGATGCAAAACGCGTGGCTAACGTAGCTTTGGCAAATAAGGAAACGGCAAAGTTAACCTCCATCGTGTTACAACGACTCTATACCCTAAGAAATCAATTGATACATGGGGGAGCTACTTGGAACAGTAGTGCCAACAGAGAGCAACTCAAAGATGCTGTACAGTTTTTATCGCAACTCATTCCATACATAATCGATATAATGATGGATCACCCTAATGAGCTATGGGGCGACGCCCATTATCCATTGATAAATAAATAGCATTAAAAATGGCAAAACTAACAGAAAAGCAACTCTTAGAACAAGCAAATATATTAGCTAGTGAAGCAAATAAAGGTTGTATTAATTCTAAAGAAGAACTTTTAAAAATGCTTAACAAATACCCATTTATCAAAAGCTATCTATTAAAAAAATTAGCTAACAAAAACCGTAAATCAAACTGGAAACACGTTAAAAAACACAATCGTAAAAAAGACGCAACTCGCGCGCCAGGAGTTATGACAGGTCTACTGGGTAAAACCTCCGCACGAACGTGGCAAAATACAAAATAAGATTAACTCATTTTGATTGCATCTTTAACTTTGCCTGATATAGTTACTACAAAATAATGATTTAGTATATTTATGACTAATACCGCATTGGATGCACTCACACATGCGCAGAGGGAACGCTTAGCGTTCATAGATTTTAATCTGCAGTACTTTGGCCAAGTTGCAAGAGCTGATTTAATTCAGCGTTTTAAAACTGGCTTAGCCGCGTGTACCCGTGATTTTTCATCATATAAAGAACTTGCACCTCAAAACCTAGTATTAAGTCATACAACCAAAAGCTACCACCGGTTAGACAGCTTTAAACCTTTGTTCGAACATAACGCTGAGAGTATTCTCAGCGCTTTATGCCGTGGTTTTGGTGATGGCTTATCAAGTAATATTCAGCCTAGTAGTTACTGCCAAGATGCAACGCGCTTGATACACCCAAATAGTGAAGTAATCGCGACTCTTATGCGTGCTATTACGTCTAAGCTCGCTATTGAGTGCCAATATACATCACTAACTTCAGGCACTACTTCAAAGCTATTGGTACCCCACTCTATTGTAAATAATGGTACTCGCTGGCATGTGCGTGCATTTGATAGATCAAATCAAGAATTCAGAGACTTTGTGACCACGCGTATCGAATGCCCAAAAATACTGCAATCACTCATTAAACCTGAAGAGTCTGCAGATAAAGACACCCAATGGCACACCATTTGCGATATAATTTTAACCCCGCACCCTAAGCTAAAATACCCAAAAGCAATAGAGCTTGATTACGCAATGGAAAACGGGAAGTTACAACTAGAAGTAAGAGCCGCTCTACTCGGTTATTTGCTTAGGCAGTGGAGCGTAGACTGTACCGAACAAGGCACATTAAACTGTAACACTTACCAGCTGCACTTAAGCAATAAATCACAACTTAATCTTAAAGATATTGAGATAGCATTAAGTATGGAAACTAATTATGTTAATTGATAACACAACATCAAAAGTAAAAGACCTCTTAGCCGTTACTTTATCACCAAGTGACAAACTTTCTGTAATGACTGGTCTCTTTTCAATATATGCTTTTGATGATCTCAAGGACGAATTAAATAAACTTAAAAGTGCAAGGTTACTTTTCTCTCAGTTTAAAGGTTTTGGCAATATAGATAATGCCTCTACACCTTTTGGTTCTCTTTTAGGGGGAGAATATGAAACTAAATTTAGAAATCAGCTTAACCAAAAATCAATAGCGAAAGAATTTGCTCAATGGCTTGACCAAAAAGCAAAAATTAAACTGGTGAGTCAACCAGGGGCAGTAGGTAAACACATCATTGCAAATGAAGGTACTGAATTAACCGCAATCGATGGTGCTCAATTTAACGGTTCTGGTATGGGCTTAGTTGAATCAACGGGCTTTGACATGATCACTAAAATTCCAGCCCCGCAATCTGAAGATTTATTATCGTATTTCAACATGGTTTGGAATGCCAAAGGCCAAGTGGTAAACGCAAAAGATGAGTTTCTTACTCAGCTTAACCAATTAACCAAAGATCAAAGCCCTAATTTTGTATACTTCATCACGCTTTATAACCTTTTCAAAGACTTCATTGGTGAGTTACAAGAAGAAAGTATAATTAACACCAGAACAGGTTTTAAAGATAAGGTTGTATGGAATAAATTATATAAATTTCAGCGAGATGGTGTTCTTGGTGCCATAGATAAGTTAAACAAATACAATGGCTGTATTATTGCTGATAGCGTTGGTTTAGGTAAAACTTTTGAAGCACTTGCTGTAATAAAATACTTTGAACTGCGAAACGACAAAGTATTAGTTCTGTGCCCCAAAAAACTCAGAGACAACTGGTTGGTCTATACCCAAAACGATAAACGAAATTTATTAGCTGATGATCGGTTTAACTATGATGTACTCAATCATACAGATATGAGCCGACATAAAGGCTATTCAGGAACAATAAATTTAGAAACTTTGAACTGGGGAAACTATGACTTAGTTGTTATTGATGAAAGTCATAACTTTCGTAATAACAACCCTAAAAAAGAAGGTAAAAACCGCTACCAAAGGCTTTTAGACGACATTATTAAAGGTGGCGCCAAAACTAAAGTATTAATGTTATCTGCAACCCCAGTTAACAACCGATTAAATGACATGAAAAATCAGGTGGCTTTCATTACAGAAGCTAATGATAGTGCGCTGAATGAATATGGAATCAACAGCATAGAGGCTACACTTCGAAAGGCGCAAACTCACTTTAATGCTTGGGCAAAGCAGCCGCCTGAAGATCGTACAGCACAAGATTTGCTAGACACCATTAACTTTGATTATTTTAAATTATTAGATATTTATACAATTGCACGATCTCGAAAGCACATTGAAAAGTATTACGGCACTGCTGATATCGGTAAATTCCCAACAAGGTTATTACCAAAGAATGTTAAATCAGATATCGACCTTAATGGCGAATTCCCGCCACTAAAAGAAGTGAACGACACGATAAGACGTTTGAGCTTAGCCTGTTATTCACCTATGAAGTATGTTCGAGTCGAAAAACAAGCCGAATATGCGAGAAGATACGACCAAAAAGTAAAGGGAGGTTCTTCTACTTTTAAACAAGTAGATCGTGAAGAAAGTTTAATTCACTTAATGCGAATTAACTTACTCAAGCGTATGGAAAGTTCTATTCATGCCTTTCACTTAACCTCAGGTAAACTGCTTGGGCAAGTAACAAGTATTTTGAATCAAATTGAGCACTTTAACGAAAATTTAGCACCTAAAATCACTTCTGAATTAACAGAAGAGTTTGTTGCTCCTCCTATTGAAGAAATTTACGATTTTGAGCTAGAAAACCCAGAATTAGCGCCATATATGGTCGGCAAAAAAACCAAAGTGCGTCTACAAGACATGGATTTAATTCGCTACGCACAAGACCTTGATGCTGACAAAGCTTTTTTAGAAATGTTAGTTGATGAAGCTAATCGTATTACGGCAGTCAAAGACGCAAAGCTAAAAGCACTTAAAGACACAATCATTGAAAAAGTTAACAGCCCTATAAACGGTCAAAATAAAAAAGTTATTATTTTTACTGCGTTTGCTGATACCGCAGAGTATTTATATAAAGATATTGCAAACTGGGCTGATAACGAGTTCTCAATAAAATCAGCCATTATTACAGGGCAAAAAACAGATACTACGTTGAAAGACCCTCAAGGCAAACGTGTTACAGCAGATCTAAACTCAATGCTAACTCACTTTTCACCACGCTCTAAAGAACGAGATAAAGTATTTCCAGAGTTCCAACAAGAAATAGATATATTAATTGCTACCGATTGTATTTCTGAAGGCCAAAACCTGCAAGATTGTGATTTTTTAGTGAACTACGATATTCACTGGAATCCAGTTCGCATTATTCAGCGCTTTGGACGAATTGACCGCTTAGGCTCAGTTAATGACAAAATTCAGCTTGTTAACTTCTGGCCAAACATGGAACTTGATGAATACATAAACTTAGAAGCTCGCGTGAGCGGTAGAATGGTATTACTTGATATATCAGCAACAGGTGAAGAAAACGTAATTGATCAAACCGCTAGCGAAATGAATGACCTTGATTACCGCCGAAAACAGCTTGAGCAACTTCAAAACCAAGTTGTTGATCTAGAAGAAATATCAGGTGGTGTATCCATAACCGATTTAACACTAAATGACTTTAGAATGGATTTGTCAGATTTCATGAAAAATCATTTGGATCTTTTAGAGCAGTCACCAACAGGCTTATACTCACCGATCAAAATTGACAGCACTCAAAATGAATTAAAAGACATTGCTGATGACTTAATACCAGGTGTTGTTTTTTGCTTAAAAGATAAAACTGGCAATGTGCAAGTAGATGATAGCTATGCACTATCCCCGTATTATTTGGTTTATGTATCAGATGAAGAGCAAGTTGTTTATTCATTTACTCAGGCTAAACATATGCTTGACCTGCTTAAAAAATTCTCGGCACTACAAAATGAAAATTCATTAGATGAGGCAAACGATTTATTCAATCAAAATACCGAAAACAATACCGATATGGCACATTACCAAACGCTATTAAAAGTAGCAGTAGAAGATATTGCCGGTAAGAGTGAAGAAAAAGGTGCCGCTAGCTTGTTTAGTCGCGGTGGAACTACCTTAACATCAAGTTCAACACAACAAGTTAATGACTTTGAAGTTGTTAGCTATGTAGTTGTTCTATAGGTAGTAATTTTTTATGAATCATAACTCGTTATTAACAGAGCTAATCGCTAACCTTAAGTTACCTAATGAAACTAAGCTGGGCGTTAAGATCCCAAAAAAAACCTTGAGTGATAACACTGAGCTCAGTAGTAATGACAAAAATATTATCAAAGACGTACTCAAATCAATCGATTGGGCATATACGCTTAAACCTGAAACAATCAATATTCCAACCTTTGAAGATGGTGTTAGAGAATATCTTGAAATAGCTATTTTGCAGGTAAAAGTTAAAAGCTTAAATAAAACAAAACAGCTCTGTAGATTACTGCACAGTAACATTCCATACCCAACATTGCTTTTAATTGAACATGAGCAATCACTAGCATTAAGTGTTGCTGATAAACGTATTAATCAGGCCGATAGTCACAAGCTAACCATAGAAAAACAATTCGATTCTCCTTGGTTAAACCAGCCACTTGAATCTGTTCAACAAAGCTTTATTAATGACTTTTCATTAAGTAACTGTTCAACAGTTAGTTTATATGATTTATATAGCGACTTTATTAATAAATTTAACCGCTTAGAATCAGCTAAATTTACCGGTGTTTACGGTGGTCATCAACAAACCAGTGATAGCCAACAAGTAACAGCAATTCTTGAAAAATTAAAAAGCTTAGAAACCGAGCTAAATGGCTTGCGCAACAAACTAAAAACTGAAAACTTAATGAATAATAAAGTTAAGTTAAATGTTCAAGCAAGAGCAATAAAAAAACAAATTAAACAACTCAAGGAACAGCTTTAATAGCTGATAACAAGGAACCCTATGAAACTTAAATTAGCCCTAGAAAATTGCTATGGCATAAACCAGTTAAATAAAGAGTTTGATTTCACAAAATCAGCAAATAACGATGGTGTTAATTCACTATATGCGCCAAACGGCACACTAAAAACATCACTTGCTAAAACCTTTATTGACGTAGTTAATGAAGATGAGACCAAAGATTTAATCTTTCCTGAACGTGAGACTAAAAGAGATATCACCATTGATAATATTGCTATCACTCCTGAACAAATAATGGTGATAGAGTCATATAATGAAAGTTATAGCTCTAAGCAACTCTCAACACTGTTAGTAAACGATGCATTAAAGCAACAATACGATACGGCGTTAAAAGAAGTTGATGAAAAGCGCACCACTCTAGTTAAAGCAATAGCAAAACCAGCAGGTAAAAAAGGCGTTGCTATCAATGCTTTTCCTAAATTAATTTGTGAAATTTTTGGGAGGCCTGAAAAAGCACTCTTAGAGTTACTAGCAGAGCTACATCAAGAAACATTACCTGACTACAGTAGCTATACCGCTTATAAGTTTGCTGACTTATTTAACGATAAAGTATTAGCGGTAATTGCCAAAGGAGACTTTGCAAAAGAGTTATCCGATTACGTTGATACTTACGATAAACTAATTGACCAATCAACGGTTTTAACAAAAAGTTTCAACCATCAAAAAGCCGGTACAATATCTAAAAGCCTTGGCGATGCTGACTTTTTTAAGGCGAAACACAGTGTCAATATATCAGTAGATGGTAAGCCCCAATTGGCTGAAGATTTAGACCAGCTAAATGCAATATTACAAGCTGAGCAAGAAAAAGTACTTAATAGCGATGACCTAAAACAGAAATTTGCAAAAATAGACGACAAGCTTAAAACAAAAGATACCGCAGCGTTTAGAGATTTTATTACCGAAAACCAGACGTTACTTGCTGATTATCAAGATATCCCGCAATTCAAAAAAACGGTTATTAAAAGCTACCTTCAAGCGCATCAAAGTTTATGGGATGACTTAGTAACAACCTACCAAAATAACCAAGCTGTGGTTGAAGGTATTATTCAACAGGCAAAAGCCGAACAAACAACCTGGGCAGCTGTAGTTGATACGTTTAATGAACGTTTTACCGTGCCATTTAAACTAAGCGTAAACAATCAAGATGACGTTATTTTAAATAACCAAGCTCCAACAATTCAGTTTGAATTTAATGACGGACGTGGCGCTCCTGAAATAGTAAACCAAGAAAGCTTAATTGAAGCGCTTAGCCAAGGTGAAAAACGAGCATTGTACATTCTTAATGTGTTATTTGAGGTCGAGGTTAAAAAGCAGCAAGCGGTAGCAACGATTATCGTCATTGACGATATTGCGGATTCTTTCGATTACAAAAACAAATACGCTATTGTCGAATATTTACAAGACATTGCTGGAATAGATATCTTCCACCTATTTTCACTGACTCATAACTTTGATTTTCACCGAATAATCAGTAGTAGAGTAGGTGTTAAACGCAACAATAGATTAATGGCAACACGTTGTGTTGATACAACTGATATTTCCCAAGAAAGATATCAAAACGATGTTTTTTCCGCGTGGAAACAAGAGCTAGCAGGTAATGTTGGCTATTTATTAGCAAGTATTCCATTTGCACGAAATATAGCTGATTACTGCGGCCATGAGGCACACTATATAACGTTAACTTCGTTACTCCACATAAAACCAGATACTAGTGATATTAAGGTATCTCATCTTGAAAGCATCTATAAAGACATTTTTGCAGACCAACAAGGCTTAGACTTACCAAATCAAAATAATGTATTAAAAGACATGATTTATGCTAAAAGCGAAGAGTTACTGCAAGGTAACACCGATGCAATAGAGTTAGAAAATAAGGTGATATTAGCCATCGCCATTCGTCTAAAAGCTGAAGAATTTATGATCAGCAAAATTAACGACAGTGTGTTCGTTTTGGCTATCACCAAAGATCAAACCAGAAAGCTATTCAATAAATTCTGTGAGTTATTTCCAGGTGAACTAACAACTAAAGCATTGCTTGATCAGGTAAACCTGATGACGCCTGAGAATATTCATCTTAACTCATTTATGTACGAACCCATTTTAGATATGTCTGCTCATAGGCTTTACCAACTGTATGCAGAAATCAAACAATTATCAGATACCGAATAAGGCAGTAAACATGAAACCAACAATGGAACAGATAAGCAATCAATCAGCTGAGTCTAAAAGCCTTGATATTACCGATGCTAACATCGAGCAATTAAAGCAAATTTTCCCTGATGTATTTAGCGAAGGCAAGGTTGATTTTGATGCCTTAAAATCCGCTTTAGGTGAAGCAGTTGATGGTTCAGATGAGCGATACAACTTTACTTGGAATGGTAAGAATAGAGCTCGACAAATAGCACAAACACCATCAACAGGTACGTTACGCCCCTGCAAAGAAGACAGCATGAATTGGGATAGCACCGAAAATCTATTTATCGAAGGTGACAACCTTGAAGTGTTGAAGCTATTGCAAAAGTCATATCACAAAAAAGTGAAAATGATCTATATCGACCCACCTTATAACACAGGGAACGACTTTGTTTATCAAGATAATTTTCAAGACAATATTAAGAATTACTTGGAGACAACTAAGCAATTAGATAGTGACGGACGTGTTATGAGTACTAATGCCGACACTTCAGGACGATATCATTCTGCTTGGTTATCAATGATGTACCCACGACTTAAATTAGCTAGGAACCTATTAAATGATGAAGGCTTAATTTTTATTTCTATTGATGATAAAGAGCAATCTAATTTAAGAGCTCTTTGTAATGAAATATTTGGCGAAGATAATTTTATAGCAAATTTTATTTGGGAAAAAAGAACTAATAGGGAAAATAGGAAGGTTGTATCTTCAAGGCATGATTACATCCTCTGTTTTGCCAAGAACATAAATGCAACAGAAAGAGCTTTAAAGCAACTACCTATGAATGAAAAGGCATTGGCTAATTACAAAAACCCTGATAATGATCCTCGTGGTGAGTGGAAATCTGATCCTGCAACAGCTCAGAGTGGGCACGGAACCAAGTCCCAGTTTTATACTTTAACAGCTCCAAATGGAAAAGCTCATAACTTAGAAAGTGGTCGTTGTTGGTTATATACTCAACCAGTTATGGAAGAGGCAATTAAAGATGGTCGCATATGGCTTGGTAAAGACGGTAATGGTGTTCCTAGGGTCAAGACGTATTTGCATGCTAAAGAGAGAGGACTTACACCAGAAACAATTCTTTTTTCTACAGAGGTAGGAACCAATGAGTCGGCAAAAAATAGTTTGAAGAAGTTATTTGATGGACATGCTGCTTTCGATACGCCTAAGCCTGTGAATTTATTATCAACGTTGATGAAAATGGGGTTAGGTGAAAATGATATTGTACTGGATTTCTTTGCTGGTTCTGGAACAACAGCTCAATCAGTATTTGAATTGAACGCCGAGGATAAAAAGTCTAGAAAATTTATTTTAGTTCAGTTGCCAGAAGCTACTAATTTAAAGTCAGAAGCTAAAAAAATGGGATACTTAACAATAAATCAAGTTACCAAAGATCGATTAAAGAATGCTATTAAATTAATAAATAACGAAAGCAGTAAAGAAACTGATCTAGGGTTTAAAGTTTTAAGTCTAGATGAAACCAATATTCGCCGTTGGGATGCTGATTTTGATGATTTAGCACCAGCACTGCAACTTGCAGCTAAATCAATTAAAACGGGTCGTGAATCTGAAGATGTATTATATGAAATTCTACTCAAATACGGTATTGAGCTAACAACACTTATTGAAGAAGAAGATATTGAAGGTAAACAAGTTTTTGTTGTTGGTGCTGGTGCCTTAATCGTATGTTTAGACGATGACATTACAGAAGCGGTTGTTGAAGGTATTGCGACCTTAATTGATGAGCTAGAGCCAGAAAGTACACAAGTAGTGTTTAAAGATGAAGGCTTTGCTAATGATGACAATGTAAAAACCAATGCAGTGCAAATACTTAAACAACATGGCGTTGAAGACGTTAAAAGTATTTAAGGGGAGGTAAGTTATGAAGATTCAATTTAGA
>NZ_LODI01000048.1:0-4373 GCF_001468485.1 Pseudoalteromonas sp. H71 | reverse complement strand
ATCTCTCCCATCAGCAAGAAGCAATCAATGCAGTTGTTGGTGTATTTGAAGGGCAAGAGTCATTTCAGTCAAACTTCACCGTTGCTGATAATGCTTTTACCAATGAACAAATGGACTTCTTTGCTCAAAATAACGATATTGGCCATGCTAATGCGTTAAGTTTGTTGCCAGAAGAAATATATGAAAATACCCGAAATGTTCAACTGCTTAGTGGTTTAGAGCAAACTGAAAATGCGAAGCAGGCATTACCAAGTTTAGATTTTTCTATTGAAATGGAAACGGGTACAGGTAAAACCTACGTTTACTTAAAAAGTGCTTTTGAGCTAAATCAGCGCTACGGGTTAACAAAATTCATTATTGTTGTGCCTTCAGTCGCCATTAAAGAAGGTGTTTATAAGTCACTACAAATCACCGAAGAACATTTCAGAAAAGACTACAAAAATGTTCAGTATGACTACTTTGTTTATGATTCATCAAAGCGTGAACAAGTACGTAATTTTGCGACCAATGATTATATTCAAATCATGGTGATAAACATTGATGCCTTTAGTAAATCATTCACAGATCCTAGCAAAGAAACAAAAGCTAACTTAATACACCGTACAGATGACCGTTTAAACGGTATGAAGCCGATTGAGTTTATTAAAGCAACTAATCCCGTTGTATTAATTGATGAACCGCAATCAGTGGCGTCTACTGCGAATCGTAAAAAAGCAATAGCGAGCTTAAATCCGTTATGTACTTTCCGCTATTCTGCAACCTTAACTGAAACCCATAATATGCTTTATAAGCTTGATTCTATCGATGCTTATGAGCGCAAATTAGTTAAACAAATTGAAGTTGCTTCATTAGATGTTAAAGATGGTAACAACCAAGCTTATATTAAACTTATTAGTGTTGATAATAAGAAATCACCCATCTCAGCAAAGATAGAAATAGATGCTCAAACTAAGCAAGGTAAGCTGCAAGCGGGTAAACAAATCACTATTAAAGATGGCAATGTGAATGATTTATTTCAGTTATCAGGTGGTCGCAGTGTTTATGAAGGTTTAGTGATTGATGAAATCTATTGTGAGGAAGGTAATTCATATATTGATATCAACAATGGCGAGCATATTATTTATGTTGGACAAGCTATTGGCGAAGTTGACCAAGATGCGTTTAAGCGTATTCAAGTAGCTAAAACCATTGAAGAGCACCTAGAAAAAGAACTTAAGTTTTATCATAAAATAACAACTGGAGCTGAGCAAAAAGAGCATGCACAACTACTCAGTGAAAAAGGCATTAAGGTATTAAGCTTATTCTTCATTGATAAAGTCGCTAACTATCGTGGTTATGCCGAAGGCGGCGTGCCAGTAGCGGGTAAGTTTGCAGTTTGGTTTGAAGAAGAGTTCACTAAGTTAGTTAAAAAACCTAAATATCGTATTTTATATCCAGATATTTGGGATCAGGATGGACAACGCTATGTTGTAAATGACCAGGCACTCAAAGAGCTTGCTAGTGAAGTACATGATGGTTACTTTGCACAAGACAAGAAAAAAGATGCCTCAGGTAATCCACTTTTCGCTGATTCTAAAATAACTAAAGGTGAAGGTGGTAAAACTGCTGCTGATGAATCTGCATACAATCTAATAATGAGAGATAAAGAGAAGTTACTTTCACTTGATAGAAAGTTACGCTTTATCTTCAGTCATTCAGCGCTTAAAGAAGGCTGGGATAATCCTAACGTGTTTCAAATCTGTACGTTAAATGAAACTATTTCTGAAAATAAAAAGCGACAAGAAATTGGTCGTGGTTTACGCCTAGCAGTAGATCAGTCAGGTGAACGTGTACCTTATGGTTTTGAAGTTAATACCCTGACCGTTATGGCAAATGAGTCTTATGAACAATGGGTTAAAACACTTCAAGATGAAATTGAAAAAGAAGAAGGGATAAAGTTCGGTNCAGTAGTTTCTCATCAGTTTTCCAATATTCCTGTCTCAGGTGAGCATGGTGAAAAAGAGTTTTTAGGTGCTAGTAAGTCTGAAGAGATCTATAACCACTTATTGGATCATGGCTATATTGATAAAAAGGGCAAGATTCAAGATGCATTAAAAGCAGATATTGAAACAGGGAATGTTAATCTACCTGAATCAGCAAAGCCTTATTCTGAAGCCATTGTAGCGACATTGACTAAAGTTGCTAAAGGCTTAAGCATCAAAAAGCATGAAGAAAAGAAAACAGCTAAGTTGACTGAAGATCATGACGGTAAGCAAATTGTTTTAGGTTCTGACTTTAAAGCCTTGTGGGACAAAATAAAATACAAAACAACTTATCGAGTTAAATTTAGCCAAGCAGTGCTTATTGAAAATTGTATTAAAGAAATTAGAGCTAATGTGGCAGTTGCCAGCGCTAAATTTGAATACAAAAAAGTAAAAGTAGCTGTAACTGAAGCAGAACTAGAAGCTTACGATGAAAAAACGAAGATTCAATATTATCGTAATCGTAACTTTAAACTTCCTGATATTGTTACCTATTTAGCTGAGCAGTCTAATTTAACACGCCAAACAATAATCGATATTTTATTAGGTATTGAAGATAAGTTAGAAGCATTTAAAAACAACCCACAAAAGTTCATTGAACTAGCTGGTGAAGTAATAAAAAAACAAATGCGTTTAGCGATTGTTGATGGCATCAGCTATCAACGTATTGGTGATGATGAATATTATGCTCAAGAGCTTTTCCAAGAAGAAGAGTTAACGGGTTATCTAAAGGATATGGTTGAAGCTGAAAAATCAGTTTATGACTATGTTGTTTGTGACTCTGATACTGAAAAACTATTCGCAGAAAAACTTGAAGGTGCTGAAGACGTTAAGCTTTATGCCAAGCTACCCGCTTGGTTTAAGATTGATACGCCACTTGGTAGTTACAACCCAGATTGGGCAGTATTAATTGATAAAGATGATGGTCAGGGTGAACAGCTTTATTTTGTTGTGGAAACTAAATCAAGCATATTCTCTGACGATATTAGAGCATCTGAGCAAGCTAAGATTAACTGCGGCATCGAGCACTTTAAAGCCTTAAGTAAAGACGTTAATGGTGAAGAGCTAGATAACCCAGCTAAGTTTGTTAAAGCTGACAACTACGATACATTTTCTACTCATCTTTAGAAGTAGATGTTTAAATAAACCAGAATAAAATTAAGGAAGATTATGTTCATCTTAATTATTTTAACTTTAGTTTCATTAGCTTTTCCGCCTTTTTGGGTTGTGGCAGTTTTATATGCCATATATTTATTTGCTACAAAAAAGAAAAGGCGAAATAAAATTATAATCGAAGAAATAGTTAAAATGATAATTACAGGGCAGAAATATAATGAAGCAAATATAACATTTGCTGACGCAAGGGCATTTTCCAAAGCTATGGGCGGCGGAGTAACTACAAGTGCATCCGGGGTTAGCGCTATGTCTGAACCACATTCGTTTAATATGGATTATGAAAATATAAACTATACAATTATTTTTTTGCGTAATAAAAACTTTTCTGGAACATGTATTTTAGTATCCAAGGTACCAGAAACGTTAGATGAACTATTTGAAAAAAAGAAGGAAGATAGTAAGCAACCTAAGCTTTCTCTCGATGATATTCTGCAAGAGAGATATGGGGTAAAAAAAGCTGAAAGGCCAAAGCGACTAATTGATTTAGTTAATAAACAAGATGTGTCAAAACTTGGATGTTTTTTAAACGCTCACGATGAGTTAGTAGCTGTTGCTAAAAACAAGCCTATTAATGACGATTTAATAAAGATGGCATACGGATATGCAATACGCATGGTTGGTGCTGGTTTATATATACAAGGGGTGATTGATAAATCAACGTATCAACAAATTCACAACTCTTTTAAGCACCAACAAGCAACTACAAAGCAAAGTGTAGAGTTTCAAGAAAACGCCTGCTCACAAGCTATAGAGTTAGTTCTATCTTATGACTGTAGTGGCATAGTTAATTTGGCCACCCATTAAGAAAGAAATGTTATGCTCTTTGCATACAAATTTGGGTGAAAAAATGACGAAATTAAAACGCGCAACGTATTCTGCGGCAATCAAATTAGAAACAGCTCAGCTTGTAGTTGACCAAAGTTATACTCAAGAAGAAGCAGCCAAAGCGATGGGGGTGGGTAAATCAACCGTCAGTAAGTGGGTTACTCAATTAAAGCAAGAGCGGAGTGGCCAGACACCATCTGCTTCGCCAATGACGCCCGAACAAATTGAAATCCGCGAACTTAAAAAGCAAATCCAACGCATTGAATTAGAAAAGGATATATTAAAAAAGGCTACCGCTCTCTTGATGTCCGACTCCCTGAACAATTCTCGTTAATTGAGAAACTAAATCAA
>NZ_LODI01000047.1:123602-142367 GCF_001468485.1 Pseudoalteromonas sp. H71 | reverse complement strand
GTTGACTTAGTAGTCTCTTTGATACCAACGATTTCAACTTCGTCATTCACGTTGATGATACCCGCTTCAACACGACCAGTTACAACAGTACCACGACCTTGGATTGAGAAAACGTCTTCGATAGGCATGATGAATGGCTTATCGATGTCACGCTCTGGCTCTGGAATGTAAGAATCTAGTGCTTCTGCAAGCTCTACAATCTTGTCTTCCCATTGCTTCTCGCCTTCAAGTGCTTTAAGTGCAGAACCTTGAATTAGTGGTAAGTCGTCACCTGGGAAATCGTACTCAGAAAGAAGTTCACGAACTTCCATTTCTACTAGCTCAAGTAGCTCTTCGTCATCAACCATGTCACATTTGTTCATGAATACGATGATGTAAGGTACGCCAACCTGACGAGAAAGTAGGATGTGCT
Source organism: Pseudoalteromonas sp. H71 (assembly GCF_001468485.1). Lineage (GTDB taxonomy): Bacteria > Pseudomonadota > Gammaproteobacteria > Enterobacterales > Alteromonadaceae > Pseudoalteromonas. Next base: position 141,955 of record NZ_LODI01000047.1, on the reverse strand, counting down.
CACGNGTTTGTGGCATNGGGCCNTCAGTNGCAGCTACTACTAAGATAGCGCCGTCCATTTGTGCAGCACCNGTGATCATGTTTTTAACATAATCGGCGTGACCAGGACAATCTACGTGTGCGTAGTGACGAGTTGGTGTGTCGTACTCAACGTGTGAAGTTGAGATAGTGATACCACGCTCGCGCTCTTCTGGAGCGTTATCGATTGATGCGAAATCTTTAGCAACACCGCCGTATACTTTTGCAAGTACGTTAGTGATTGCTGCAGTTAGTGTAGTTTTACCGTGGTCAACGTGGCCGATTGTACCAACGTTTACGTGCGGTTTTACGCGTTCAAACTTTTCTTTTGCCATCTTAAAAAATTCCTAATTAAGAAATTAAAGCCTGACTCACTATTGAGCCAGACAAGCTAAAATCATATTACAGCGCGAGCTGAAATTATTGTATCTGCAACCTGCTTAGAGGCTTCAGCGTACTTCAAAAACTCCATAGAGTAAGAAGCACGACCTTGAGTTGCAGATCGTAAAGCAGTCGCATAACCGAACATTTCAGACAGTGGAACCTGTGCATTTATTTGCTTAAGTCCACCAAGTGCATCTTCCATGCCCTCGATCATGCCGCGACGACGGTTTAAGTCGCCAACTACATCACCCATGTTTGAGTCAGGAGTGATTACCTCAACCTTCATTAGTGGTTCTAAAAGAACCGGATTTGCTTTAAGCGCACCGTCTCTCATAGCTAATGAACCTGCAATTTTAAATGCCATTTCATTCGAATCTACATCATGGAATGAACCATCATATAAAGTCGCTTTAACGCCAAGTAAAGGATAGCCTGCCAGTACACCTTGAGACATTTGCTCTTGGATACCTTTGTCTACCGCTGGGATGTATTCCTTAGGAACTGATCCACCTACGGTTTCGTTAACGAATTCGTAAATTGGAGAATCATCATCCGAAATATCCATCGGTTCAAGCTTCAACCAAACGTGACCATATTGACCACGACCACCTGATTGACGAATGAACTTTCCTTCAACTTCAACAGTTGAACGAATAGCTTCACGGTATGAAACCTGCGGCTTACCAACGTTACATTCAACACTGAATTCACGTTTCATACGGTCGACGATAATATCTAGGTGAAGTTCACCCATACCAGAAATAATTGTCTGGCCTGATTCTTCGTCGGTTTGTACGCGGAAAGACGGATCTTCAGCCGCTAGTTTACCTAGCGCGATACCCATCTTATCCTGGTCAGCGATTGTGCGAGGCTCAACCGCAACAGAGATAACTGGTTCTGGGAATTCCATACGCTCAAGCGTAATAATTGAATTCGGAGCACACAGCGTCTCACCTGTTGTAACGTCTTTAAGACCAATAGCCGCCGCGATGTCGCCTGCGTAGACTTCTTTGATCTCTTCACGAGAGTTTGAATGCATCTGTACGATACGGCCAAGTCGCTCACGCTTACTTTTAACTGGGTTGTATACCGCGTCACCCTGTTTAACAGTACCAGAGTAAACGCGGAAAAAGGTTAAAGTACCAACAAACGGGTCTGTTGCAATTTTAAATGCAAGTGCAGCAAACGGCGCTTTATCATCAGCTGGACGTTCCTCTTCGGTACCATCTTCTAAGATACCTTGGATTTGTTTAACTTGTTCTGGTGAAGGCATGTATTCAACAACGCCGTCAAGCACAGCTTGAACACCTTTGTTTTTAAATGCGCTTCCACAAGTTACTGGAACAATCTCATTGGCTAATGTGCGTTGGCGTAAAGCATTTTTAATTTCTGCTTCACTTAACTCTTCACCTTCTAAGTATTTGTCCATTAGTTCTTCTGAGGCTTCAGCAGCGCTTTCAACTAAATGAGAGCGCCATTCTTCAGCTGACTCAAGAAGATCTGCCGGTATTGCCTCATATGTGAAAGTCATACCCTGGTCCGCTTCGTTCCAGTTAATCACTTTCATTTTTATAAGGTCAATAACACCTTTAAAGTCGTCCTCAGCGCCTACTGGCAACTGAATTGGAACAGGCGTTGCTCCAAGACGAGATTTCACCTGGCTAACAACAGCTAAAAAGTCAGCGCCCGTGCGATCCATTTTATTTACGAAGATCATTCTCGGAACTTCGTATTTGTTCGCTTGACGCCAAACTGTTTCAGTTTGCGGCTGTACACCAGAAGAAGCACAAAGCACAACTACCGCACCATCAAGTACACGTAAAGAACGCTCTACTTCGATAGTGAAATCTACGTGTCCTGGAGTATCAATAATATTGATACGATGGGCGTCAAATTGAGCGTCCATCCCTTTCCAAAAACACGTTGTTGCAGCAGAAGTGATTGTGATACCACGCTCTTGTTCCTGCTCCATCCAGTCCATAGTTGCAGCGCCATCATGTACTTCACCGATCTTATGAGAAAGACCTGTGTAGAACAGAACACGTTCTGTTGTGGTGGTTTTGCCTGCATCTACGTGAGCTACTATGCCGATATTACGGTAGCGCTCAAGTGGAGTTGTACGTGCCATATGATCCTCTTAAAGGTTAAGGACAGATTACCAACGGTAATGAGCGAATGCTTTATTCGCTTCAGCCATACGGTGAACGTCTTCACGTTTCTTAACCGCAGTGCCTTTATTATCAGCAGCGTCAACGATTTCTTGAGCTAAACGTAAGCCCATAGATTTTTCGCCACGCTTACGTGCAGCGTCTACTAACCAACGCATACCTAATGCGTTGCGACGAACTGGACGTACTTCAACTGGTACTTGATAAGTTGAACCACCAACACGGCGAGATTTAACCTCAACCTGTGGACGGATGTTATCAAGTGCAGATTCAAAGATTTCTAGGTGCGACTTGCCTGATTTCTCAGCAGCCACGTCTAGCGCACCATAAACAATTTTTTCAGCAGTAGATTTCTTGCCGTCTAACATTACGATGTTAACGAATTTAGCAAGAAGTTCCGATCTGGAAGAATTTTACGTTGACCTATTACGCGTCTTCTAGGCATTTTGTATCTCCGGTTTATTCAGGTTTGCTCTTTCGAGTCAATCACCCAAAACAATAATTAATGATATTTAGTGCTTGGCCTTACTAACGGAATACAATTACCCTTTAGGGCGTTTTGCACCGTATTTAGAACGAGCTTGACGACGGTCGCTAACGCCTGCACAGTCAAGTGCACCACGTACAGTGTGAAAACGCACACCTGGTAAATCTTTAACACGACCACCACGGATTAGGATTACACTGTGCTCTTGAAGGTTATGACCTTCACCACCGATGTAAGATGTTACTTCGAAACCGTTAGTTAAACGTACACGAGCTACTTTACGTAACGCTGAGTTTGGTTTCTTAGGTGTAGTTGTATATACACGAGTACATACACCGCGCTTTTGCGGACACGCTTTTAGTGCAGCTGAGTTACTTTTCGTAACCTTGCTACGGCGTGGCTTACGCACTAGCTGGTTAATAGTTGCCATTTAAATAGCTCCTGAAATTAAAATTACTACTGAAAAAAATAAAAAAATCCGCCCTTTATTACTTGCCTGCAATTAGCACACAAGTAAATGGGTGGCGGAATTTTAATGAGCAAAGTTTAACCTGTCAACCTAAACTAATCGTAAGACAGCACTTAACTGCCTTACGATCTCTTAATGCATTGATTAAGAACAGTTTATTGATTTCCAGACAAATCAGCATTTAGTGCATCAGTTAGTGCTTGAGTTGCCTCTTCAGCGCTTACTGTTTGCTCTTCTACTACTTCTTTGCTTTGTTTACGGCGAGCCATACGATCTTGATGATACGCAAAACCGGTACCGGCTGGGATCAAACGACCCACAATTACGTTTTCTTTCAGACCGCGAAGCTCATCGCTCTTACCATTCACTGCTGCATCTGTAAGAACACGTGTTGTTTCTTGGAAAGACGCTGCAGAGATGAAAGATTCTGTCGCTAGTGATGCTTTCGTGATACCCATAAGTTGTATTTCAAACTTCGCTGGGATTTTACCTTGTTTTTCAAGGTCACGATTAGCGATATTAACGCGAGCTACTTCAATTTGCTCACCCGCTAAGAACTCAGTATCACCACCGTGTATAATTGTACATTTACGAATCATCTGACGGATAATTGTTTCAATGTGCTTGTCATTGATCTTAACGCCTTGCAAACGGTAAACCTCTTGCACTTCGTTAACGATGTAGTTAGCAACATGAGTCACACCACGTAAGCGTAAGATGTCATGTGGTGATTCAGGACCATCGGCGATTACTTCACCTTTAGACACTTGCTCACCTTCAAACACGTTAAGTTGACGCCACTTAGGAATCATTTCTTCGTAATGATCGCCTTCTGGTGGAGTAATAACTAAACGCTTCTTACCTTTAGTTTCTTTACCGAAGCTAATAGTACCTGTGATCTCAGCTAAGATAGCTGGCTCTTTAGGTTTACGCGCTTCAAATAAGTCGGCTACGCGTGGTAGACCACCCGTGATATCACGAGTTTTCGAACCTTCTTGTGGAATACGTGCTAACACGTCACCAGGGTTTGCAGTCGCACCATCTGTCACTTCAATAGTAGTGAATGAAGGTAAACGTGTTTCTTGCAGACCGCGCTCTTCACTTTCGATGATAAGCTTAGGTTCTTTAGCATTGGCTTTAGCAAGGTCTTTAACAACAATACGAGTTAAACCGGTTAGTTCATCGGTTTGTGTCTCTGTATTTGAGTCATCGATATCGCTGAACGATACTTTCGATTGTGCTCAAGAACGATTGGGTGACTATGCGGGTCCCAAGTAGCAACAATGTCGTTACCTTGAACTTCAGCATTGTCTTGCACTGTTAATACCGCACCGTAAGGTACTTTATAACGCTCTTTCTCACGGCCATGACTATCGATGATAGTGATTTCCGTTGAACGAGAAGTAATAACAATCTTACCGTCTGTGTTTAACACATACTTAGCATTGTGAAGTTTTAATGTACCGTTAGTTTTAACTTGTACATTATTTTCAGCTGACGCTCTTGATGCTGCACCACCGATGTGGAAGGTACGCATCGTAAGCTGTGTACCCGGCTCACCGATTGACTGCGCCGCGATAACACCTACAGATTCACCCGCGTTGATGATATGACCACGTGCAAGGTCACGACCATAACACTTAGCACATACACCAAAGTCGTTATCACATGTAATAACTGAGCGTACGCGAACTTCATCTACTGAGTGCTCTTCTAAAAGGTCACACAGTTTTTCGTCAAGCATGATATTACGTTCTACAAGAACTGTGTTAGTACCTGGAATAACGATATCTTCAGCAACAACACGGCCAAGAACACGTTCACGAAGTGCTTCTACAACATCACCACCTTCAATAAGCGGTTTCATTGTTAAGCCATCTTCTGTGCCACAGTCGTCTTCGTTGATTACCAAATCTTGTGCAACGTCTACTAGACGACGCGTTAGGTAACCCGAGTTCGCTGTTTTCAGTGCTGTATCGGCTAGACCTTTACGCGCACCGTGAGTTGAGATGAAGTACTGAAGTACGTTTAGACCTTCACGGAAGTTAGCCGTGATTGGTGTCTCGATGATTGAACCATCTGGACGTGCCATTAGACCACGCATACCTGCTAGCTGACGGATCTGAGCGGCACTACCACGAGCACCTGAGTCTGCCATCATAAACACTGAGTTAAATGACGGTTGCTCTACTTCTTCACCTTTCGCGTTGGTAACTGTGTCTTTCGACAAGTTAGCCATCATCTCACGTGATAAGTTTTCATTTACACGTGACCAGATATCGATAACTTTGTTGTACTTCTCACCAGCCGTTACAAGACCTGATTGGAATTGTTGGTTGATTTCAGTTACTTCAGCTTCTGCTGATTCAATGATCTGCGCTTTAACCGGTGGGATAACTAAGTCATCGATACCGATAGAAACACCAGACTTCATTGCGTAATGGAAACCGGTGTACATAACTTGGTCAGCAAACACAACGGTGTCTTTAAGGCCTAAGCGACGGTAACATTCATTCAACAAGCTAGAAATCTGCTTTTTACCTAGTGGCTGGTTGATTGACTCAAACGGCATACCAGTTGGTAAAATTAGAGACAGAATTGCACGACCTACGGTTGTTTCGATGACCGTTGTAGTATCTTCTACTACACCGTGTTCGTTAGCAACTGACTGGCTAATACGTACTTTCACAATAGCGTGAAGGTCTGCATTACCACTGCGGTATGCCTTTTCTGCTTCTTTAGGATCTTTAAATATTGCGCCTTCGCCTTTTGCGTTGATGCAATCACGGGTCATGTAGTAAAGACCCAATACAACATCCTGTGAAGGAACGATGATTGGCTCACCATTCGCAGGAGATAGAATGTTGTTTGTAGACATCATCAATGCACGTGCTTCAAGCTGTGCTTCGATTGTTAACGGTACGTGTACCGCCATTTGGTCACCATCGAAATCGGCGTTGTACGCCGCACATACTAATGGATGCAAATGAATCGCTTTACCTTCAATAAGCACAGGCTCAAACGCTTGGATACCCAAACGGTGAAGTGTTGGTGCACGGTTAAGTAATACTGGATGTTCACGAATTACTTCGTCTAATACATCCCATACTTCCGCAACTTCACGCTCTACCATTTTCTTAGCAGCTTTAATTGTCGTAGCCATGCCGCGACGCTCTAATTTGCCATAGATAAACGGTTTGAATAACTCAAGTGCCATCTTCTTAGGAAGACCACATTGGTGAAGCTTAAGCGTAGGACCTACTGTGATTACAGAACGGCCAGAGTAATCTACACGCTTACCAAGTAAGTTCTGACGGAAACGACCTTGCTTCCCCTTGATCATATCAGCAAGAGATTTAAGCGGACGCTTGTTAGAACCTGTAATTGCACGACCACGACGACCGTTATCAAGTAGCGCATCTACCGCTTCTTGTAACATACGTTTTTCGTTGCGTACGATAATATCTGGTGCAGCTAAATCTAATAGACGCTTAAGACGGTTATTACGGTTAATAACACGACGGTAAAGGTCATTTAGATCAGATGTTGCAAAACGACCACCGTCTAGTGGTACTAATGGGCGTAGATCAGGTGGCAATACTGGAAGTACTGTCATGATCATCCACTCAGGGTTATTACCTGATTGGTGGAACGATTCCATTAACTTAAGACGTTTAGTGATTTTTTTACGCTTAGTTTCAGAGTTAATTGTTGGTAACTCTTCACGCATCTCAGCAATTAATTGGCCAAGATCAAGTTCACGAAGCAAGTCTAAAACTGCTTCAGCACCCATCTTCGCTTCAAACTCATCACCGTGCTCTTCTAATGCATCTAGGTATTCTTCTTCACCTAGTAACTGACCACGCTCAAGCGTTGTCATACCTGGCTCAGTTACTACGAATGATTCGAAGTAAAGAACACGTTCAATATCACGAAGCGTCATATCTAGCATTAAGCCGATACGTGACGGTAATGATTTTAAAAACCATATATGTGCTACTGGGCTCGCAAGGTCAATATGACCCATACGATCACGACGCACTTTGGTCAGTGTAACTTCAACGCCACACTTCTCACAGATCACACCACGGTGTTTAAGGCGTTTATATTTACCACATAAACACTCATAATCTTTCACTGGGCCGAAAATACGGGCACAGAATAAGCCATCGCGCTCAGGCTTGAAAGTACGGTAGTTAATAGTCTCAGGTTTCTTTACTTCACCGTATGACCATGAACGAACCATGTCTGGTGAAGCAAGACCAATGCGAATTGCATCGAATTCTTCGGTCTTATTTTGTTGCTTCAGAAACTTAAGTAAGTCTTTCACCTTAGCTCTCCTGTCGGAGTTAATCTTGAGGACGGGTAATCTCGTCCCTACATTCTATTCAGCCGTAACAGATGCTGCAGCGTTAACTGCAGCATCTAATTGGCTTAATTTTCTTCCAACTCGATGTTGATACCCAGTGAGCGGATTTCTTTCAACAATACGTTGAACGATTCTGGCATACCTGGTTCCATCTTGTGGTTACCATCAACGATGTTTTTATACATCTTAGTACGACCATTCACGTCATCCGACTTCACTGTTAGCATTTCTTGTAGAGTGTAAGCAGCACCGTAAGCTTCAAGCGCCCATACTTCCATCTCACCAAAACGCTGGCCACCGAACTGTGCTTTACCACCCAGCGGCTGCTGAGTAACAAGGCTGTAAGAACCAGTAGAACGCGCGTGCATCTTATCATCAACCAAGTGGTTAAGTTTAAGCATGTACATGTAACCAACGGTTACTTGACGTTCAAACTGATCGCCAGTACGGCCATCATAAAGTGTAACCTGACCACTTCTAGGGTATCCACCAAGCTCTAGCATGTCTTTGATTTCGCTTTCTTTAGCGCCATCAAATGCAGGAGTAGCGATTGGTAAACCACCTTTTAAGTTTTCAGCTAGGCGACGAATTTCGTCATCAGAGAAACTTGCAATGTCTACAACTTGGCGAGATTCACCAATTTCGTAAGCTTGCTTGATGAATTCACGTAGCTCATGAAGCTCACGTTGCTCTTTCATCATTTCTTCTAAACGCTCACCGATACCACGTGCAGCAAGACCCATATGTGTTTCAAGGATCTGACCGATGTTCATACGCGATGGTACACCTAGTGGATTTAGTACGATATCTACCGTACGACCTTTGTCATCGTATGGCATATCTTCTACTGGTACGATAGTCGAGATAACACCTTTGTTACCATGACGACCCGCCATCTTATCACCCGGTTGGATACGACGTTTAACAGCTAGGTATACTTTAACAATTTTAAGTACGCCTGGTGCTAAGTCATCACCTTGAGTAATTTTACGACGTTTGTTTTCAAACTTCTTATCGTATTCAGCTTTAAGTTCATCGTACTGTGCAGCTAGTTGCTCAAGTTCAGCTTGCTTATCTTCTTCAGCAAGGCTTTGAGTTAATAGTTTTTCAGCATTTAATGACACTAAGTTGTTTTCATCAAAGCCAGCAGCTACAAGTAGCTTGCGAGCGCGTTCTAAAACGCCAGCTTCAAGAATACGGAACTCTTCGTTGAAGTCTTTCTTCGCTTCGCGAAGCTGCATGTCTTCAACTTCTAACGCACGCTTATCTTTTTCAACACCATCACGGGTGAAAACTTGCACGTCAATTACAGTACCAGTTACAGAGTTTGGTACACGTAAAGAGCTGTCTTTAACGTCAGATGCTTTTTCGCCGAAGATAGCACGCAGTAGCTTCTCTTCAGGTGTAAGCTGTGTTTCGCCTTTCGGAGTCACTTTACCTACTAGGATATCGCCGCCTTTAACTTCAGCACCAATATAAACAACGCCTGATTCATCAAGCTTGCCTAGTGCAGATTCACCCACATTCGGGATATCTGCAGTGATCTCTTCTGGACCTAATTTAGTATCACGGGCAACACACTGTAGTTCTTGAATGTGGATAGTCGTAAGACGATCTTCTTCAACTACGCGCTCTGATAGTAAGATTGAATCCTCGAAGTTGTAACCGTTCCATGGCATAAATGCCACGCGAAGGTTTTGACCAAGGGCTAAGTCACCTAAGTCAGTCGAAGGACCATCTGCTAACACGTCACCACGAGTAACCGGTTCACCAACCATACACGTTGGTTTTTGGTTAATACATGTATTTTGGTTAGAACGTGTGTATTTGGTTAAGTTGTAGATGTCGATGCCCGCTTCACCAGGGATGCGTTCTTCTTCATGTACGTTTACAACGATGCGACTTGCGTCGGCATACATTACTTCACCACCACGTTTTGCAACAATCGTTACACCAGAGTCTTTCGCTAGTGTTAACTCAATACCTGTACCTACTAACGGTTTATCCGCTTTCAATGTTGGTACTGCTTGACGTTGCATGTTTGAACCCATCAATGCGCGGTTAGCATCATCGTGTTCTAGGAACGGGATAAGTGCTGCTGCTACAGAGATCACCTGTTGTGGTGATACATCCATATATTGCTGGTCCATGCGACCCATAAAGGTTGATTCACCTTTGTGACGACATGGAATAAGTTCATCTACAAACTCATTGGTTTCAGTTAAGTTTGAGTTCGCCTGTGCGATAACAAACTGACCTTCTTCAATGGCTGATAAGTAATCAACTTCATCAGTTACTACACCGTCTACCACTTTGCGGTAAGGTGTTTCTAAGAAACCATAGTCATTTGTACGTGCGTACGTAGACAATGAGTTAATTAGACCAATGTTTGGACCCTCTGGCGTCTCGATTGGACATACGCGACCGTAGTGAGTTACGTGAACGTCACGTACTTCAAAGCCAGCGCGTTCACGAGTTAGACCGCCCGGACCTAATGCAGAAATACGACGCTTATGCGTAACTTCTGATAGCGGGTTATTTTGGTCCATAAACTGTGATAACTGAGACGAGCCGAAGAACTCTTTAACCGCTGCCGAAATAGGCTTAGCGTTAATAAGATCTTGTGGCATTATTGCGTCAAGGTCACCTAAGCTTAAACGCTCACGTACAGCACGTTCTACACGTACTAGACCAACACGGAATTGGTTCTCAGCCATTTCGCCAACACTACGTATACGACGGTTGCCTAAGTGGTCGATATCATCAACATCGCCTTGACCGTTACGAATAGCAATTAATACCTTCATAACAGACACGATGTCTTCTTTGCTTAATGTGCCTGGGCCTGTGTCAGAATCGTAACCAACACGGCTATTAAACTTCATACGACCAACAGTTGAAAGGTCGTAACGTTCTTCAGAGAAGAACAAGTTTTGGAATAAGGCTTCAGCCGCGTCTTTCGTCGGTGGCTCGCCTGGGCGCATCATGCGATAAATTTCTACTAGTGCTTCTAAACGGTTGCTTGAAGAGTCAATGTTCAATGTATTTGACATGTAAGCACCGCTGTCCACTTCATTGATATACAATGTATCAATGGTAGTGTGACCGGCTTTAACTAATTCAGCCATAAGCTCAAGAGTTAATTCATCATTCGCATTTGCAATAACTTCACCCGTTGATTCATCAACGTAGTTTTTAGAAATAATACGGCCAATGATGTACTCGTGAGGTACTTCTAACTGAGTAATGCCTTTTTTCTCGATACTCTTGATGTGACGAGCCGTAACACGACGCCCACTTTCAACAAGTACTTCACCGTCTTCGCCTTTGATATCAAAAGCGGCAGTTTCACCACGTAAACGCGAAGGTACAAGTTCCATAAGAACTTTACCGTCAGCTACTTCAAACGCAGTTGTATCGAAGAAGATATCTAGGATTTCTTCACTAGAGTACTCAAGTGCACGTAATATGATAGACGCCGGTAATTTACGACGACGGTCAATACGTACATATAAGTTATCTTTTGCATCAAATTCGAAGTCTAACCATGAACCACGGTAAGGAATAACGCGTGCGTTATATAATACTTTACCTGATGAATGAGTTTTACCGCGGTCGTTATCAAAGAATACACCAGGGCTACGGTGTAGCTGAGAAACGATAACACGCTCTGTACCATTGATTACAAAGGTACCGGTATCGGTCATGAGCGGAATTTCGCCCATGTAAACTTCTTGCTCTTTAATGTCTTTAACTGTGCCTGGAGCTTCTTTGTCCATAACAACAAGACGCAGTTTCACGCGAAGTGGAGCAGAATAAGTCACACCGCGAATTTGACATTCTTTTACATCGAAAACTGGCTCACCAATACGGTAACTTACGTATTGAAGCTCAGAATTTCCCGAGTAGCTTTTTATAGGGAACACAGAACGGAAGGCAGCTTCCAAACCATGATCGCCATCAGCGTCCGGCACTAAGAATTTTTTAAACGATTCTAACTGTGTAGACAGTAAAAAAGGTATATCCAAAACTTGTGGACGTTTACCAAAATCCTTACGGATACGTTTCTTTTCAGAATAAGAGTAAGCCATGGGGTTCCTCAGCTTGCTGATCTTTGACCCGACCTGTTCTTGTAAGAACAGACTTAACTGGCAGCTATGCCAAGATTTACAACATTTTATTGTTGTTCTAATTAAATCCCTTCTCAACACTAGCAAACTATAAAGCGTTGAAAGTAAAGAAATAATTAGATTTTATTTGCGCTATAAGAGTGCATCACTCCATAGCGCAAAAAGGCCGGTGATTAAATAATCACCAGCCCTTGCCTGATTTCTCAGGCAGCGAACTTAGCGTAAGCTAAATTACTTAACCTCAACTTCAGCACCAGCTTCAGTAAGGTCTTTTGCAAGTGCTTCAGCTTCTTCTTTAGATACACCTTCTTTAACAGGTGTAGGAGCAGCTTCAACAAGTGCTTTAGCTTCTTTAAGGCCAAGGCCTGTAGCGCTACGAACAGCTTTGATTGCAGCAACCTTGTTAGCGCCAGCGCCAGTAAGGATTACGTCAAATTCTGTTTTCTCTTCAGCAGCTTCAGCAGCAGGACCTGCTACCATAGCAGCTGCAGCAGTTACGCCGAATTTTTCTTCCATTGCTTCAACAAGAGCAACAACGTCCATTACTGACATTTCAGCAATTGCGTCAAGGATTTGGTCTTTAGATACAGACATTACAAATTTCCTAATAATTAACGGACTCTAGGTCCAAATAAATTTTACACCGAAAGGATTAAACAACTTAAAATTAAGCAGCTTGCTCTTCTTTCTGTACACGTACTGCTTCAATTGTTTTACACAATTTGCCAGCAGACGCTTCTTTCATAGCACTCATTAAGCGTGCAACAGCTTCGTCGTATGTAGGTAGAGTTGCAAGCATAGCTGCATCTACTACGTTACCTTCAAAAGCGGCCGTTTTAAGCTCAAATTTCTCATTCTTTTTCGCGAAATCTGAAAAGATACGCGCAGCAGCACCAGGGTGCTCTGATGAGAAAGCGATTAAGCTTGGACCAACAAATGAATCAGAAAGACACTCAAAATCTGTTCCTTCAAGAGCACGTTTTGCTAAAGTGTTACGAACAACTTTCATCCATACACCAGCTTCACGAGCTTCTTTACGAAGGGCAGTGATTGCGCCAACTGTTACACCACGAGAATCTGCAACAACTGCAGATAGAGCACCATTGGCTGCTTCGTTGACTTCAGCAACTATTGCTTTTTTGCCTTGAAGATTTAAAGCCATGGGTGTTACTCCTGGTTTAATGGGGTTACCGACAATCGGTTTCCCCTGTTCTACTCTTCCCTACCAAACAAAGGTAGAGATGCTTTTTACGGCGAGAGCCAGAAGGATTAGGAAAAATCTATCTGGGGTCTACACCGTCTACGTAGGTAAAATTAAGGCCTAAGCCGCCTACGGTCTTGGACGGAAGCCCAATTTATCGCTTTGCCAAAGGCGCACCGAAATTATGGACTTCAACCCGAATTCTTTACTTTGCTAATTAATAAATTAATCAACAAAATGGCGCGAAATTATAGTACAAATTTCGTGCCATGTAAACACTAAATTAAGCAACTACTGTGTTTAAAGTAGCTTGGTCAACAGAAACACCTGCGCCCATTGTTGTAGAGATAGTTACTTTTTTCAAGTAAACACCTTTAGCTTGAGAAGGTTTAGCCTTCTTAAGTGCAACAATTAGAGCTTCAAGGTTTTGTTGAAGTTGCTCAGCTGTGAAATCAACCTTACCAATAGTAGTGTGGATGATACCATTTTTGTCATTGCGGTAACGCACTTGACCAGCTTTCGCATTTTTAACTGCTTCTGCAACGTTAGGTGTTACAGTACCAGTTTTAGGGTTTGGCATTAGACCACGTGGACCTAAAATTTGACCTAGTTGACCAACAACACGCATAGCGTCTGGAGATGCAACAACAACGTCAAAATCCATCTCGCCTTTTTTAACTAGCTCAGCAAGATCTTCCATACCAACTAATTCAGCACCGGCTTCTTTCGCAGCTTCTGCGTTAGCGCCTTGTGTGAATACTGCAACGCGAACGTCACGACCAGTACCGTTAGGTAGTACAGTTGCACCACGAACGTTTTGATCAGATTTACGAGCATCGATACCAAGGTTAACAGCAACGTCAACACTTTCTACGAATTTAGCTGTTGCTAACTCTTTTAAAAGAGCAACTGCTTCATTGATTTCGTAATCTTTAGTTACTTCCACTTTTTCGCGGATAGTACGCATACGTTTAGTTAATTTAGCCATTTCTTAGTCCTCTACGTTCAAGCCCATCGCACGCGCAGAACCTGCGATAGTGCGAACCGCTGCGTCCATATCGGCAGCTGTAAGGTCAGTTCGTTTTGTCTCAACAATCTCTTCAAGTTGAGCACGAGTTACTGTGCCTACTTTATCAGTGTTAGGACGGCCTGAGCCTGACTTGATACCAGCAGCTTTCTTAAGTAAGTAAGCAGCAGGTGGCGTTTTCATGTCGAACGTAAATGAACGGTCACCGTAAACAGAGATCACTACAGGAACTGGAGCGCCTTTTTCGATAGATTCTGTACGTGCGTTGAACGCTTTACAGAATTCCATGATGTTTACACCGTGTTGACCTAGTGCAGGACCTACTGGAGGACTAGGGTTAGCCATACCAGCGGCAACTTGTAGCTTGATTAGAGCTTCAACTTTTTTAGCCATTATAAATACCTCATTTGGTGGGTCTTAGCCTTGTGCGCGCGAGGACGCGTACTCTAACGGCTTCCCAGTTTAAAAATTGGTTTCGTACTTTTTGTATAGTAAAAATAAATTTTTACCTTAATACAAAAAGGCCGCTGATTATAAGTTAATCAGCGGCCTTTTTCAAGCTTCGTGCCAAAATTTATAAAAACTCTAGCGAAGCTTTTTTAATCAATTACTTATCTTGTTCAACTTGACCAAACTCAAGTTCAACTGGCGTAGAACGACCAAAAATAAGTACAGATACTTTTACGCGGCTTTTTTCGTAGTCAACTTCTTCAACCACACCACTAAAGTCGGCAAATGGGCCATCAGTAACACGAACAACTTCACCTGGTTCAAATAATGTAGCAGGTTTAGGTGCTTCAGCATTTTCTTGTAAACGGTTAAGAATACGGTCAGCTTCTTTAGAGCTAATTGGCGCTGGACGGTCAGATGTACCACCAATGAAGCCCATTACACGCTCTGTGCTGTTCACTAAGTGCCAGCTAGCGTCATTCATATCCATTTGTACTAATACGTAACCTGGGAAGAATTTACGCTCAGATTTACGCTTTTGGCCAGCGCGCATCTCAACAACTTCTTCAGTTGGTACTAATATTTCACCAAAGCTCTCTTCAAGACCTTCAATTTTAATGTGTTCAGTTAACGTTTGAGCTACACGCTTTTCATAACCAGAAAATGCTTGTACTACGTACCAACGTAATTTAATTTCTTTGTTCTCATCCGACATGGGATCAGATCTCCAATCCAGTTAAAAAGCCAACAGCGCGGAATAAAATGCCATCTAATCCCCAAAGGATAAGTGCCATAATCACGGTTGCAACCATTACAATTAATGTCGTGTGGGTAGTTTCTTGACGCGTTGGCCAAATAACTTTGCGTACTTCAATACGAGCTTCTTTAGCAAAAGCAAGGAAGGTACGTCCCTTAAAAGTTTGTGAGGCAATGGCTAATCCGGCCGCTATTGCAACCACAACGCCGATAGCACGTAGTAATACAGACTGATCTGCATACACATGGTTACCAACAACTGCGCCTGCAAGTAGCGCGATTGCTACTAACCACTTTACTGACTCCATCCCACTTGATGGTGTTTCTACATTCGTGCTCATAATATTATTACCTTAACTACAGACACAACAACCCTACGCGTCGGCAGGGTTAATCCATTAAAATCTAAACTTAAAAACAGACTTATTTAAACCGATTTTTAACCCCAGACTTACTCATATTAGTGAGTAAAGTGGCAGGGGCGGAGAGATTCGAACTCCCAACCGTCGGTTTTGGAGACCGCTGTTCTACCAATTGGAACTACGCCCCTGCAAAGTGGATGCCTATTATACTTACGCAAATCATTTACACAAGCCTAAAAGATACACGCAATGCAAAATCTCGATAAACAATTAAGTCCTTAATAATAAAAAGGCTTAATTAGCCCCTTTAACGAGTGGCACGCCATTATTACCCACAGGAATATAAACCGTTGTATGGTTTGGCGACTCTGCCATTTTTATTTGCGCATTTATGGCTTCATGTTGTAAATAATTAGCCGTAAGCGTAGCGTTAATAATTTTTTGTGCCTGCGCAATCCCCTTCGCTTCTTCGACGCGTATTTCTGCATCTTTTCGCGCAATTTCTTTTTGTGTTTCTTTTTCGGCGAGCAATTGTTGCGCAGCAAGCTTTTTCTCAACCGCATTAGCAACAATGTCAGGATAGTTAATATTACCTACAACCACATTGGCAAGCTTAAAGGGGGTGGTTGATAAATAATTTTGCAAACGCAGTGTGACCTCTTGTGCTATTTTTTCGCGGTTTGTTTTAAGTTCACCACTGTCGTACTTTTGCACGGTATCTCTTACGTAAGTTCTAAACGTTTCACGCACAAAACGTTTGTACCAATTTTCTGCACCATATTGTTCAACAACGGTTTGCACTGAGCCACTTTGAATGGCAATAACAGCGTGAAAATCAAATTTAATGTTCAAATCATCATTAGCTAATATTCTAAATGTTTCGGTGTACGTATTAGGCCGCATATCTATGTTCACCACTTCATTACGCAACAGTGACATACCATAATTAGCAGGCCCTATCATGGTACCTTGGTAACCACCTTCGCCAAATACCCGTGGTTTTTCGTAAACATAACCTTCTTCGCCTGCGGGAGTACTCGGGTTAGTACACGCGGTTAAACCAAATCCAATTACACCGACAACAAAGGCACCTTTAATTAAATTATTAACCAAACTTTGCATCCCTGAATTTCTTGTTCTCATTATTTATCCTTTATTATTTTTCTAATTTTTTATATACATCGCTTAATAGGCTTGAAGCACCAAACCTAAATGTGCTGGCTTGTAGGTAGTCATCGCTCATTATTGAACGGGCTAGTGCTAAATATTCACTGGCATCAGCCACCGTTTTAACACCACCTGCCGCTTTAAAACCCACTCGCTTGCCTGAATTTTTAATGGTGGTTAACATCACCTTAGTTGACTCAAGCGTCGCATTTATAGCGACTTTGCCGGTACTGGTTTTTACAAAATCAGCACCGCCTTTAATGGCCAGTTCGGTCGCTTGGGCAATCAACGCCTCAGTTTTTAGCTCACCGCTTTCTATAATTACTTTTAGCTGAGCTTTGGTACCGCATGCTTTTTTACTTTCAATTACGTAGTTAAGCGCGGTTTGCGTATCCCCTGCAGTTAATTTTTTATAGGGGATAACAAGGTCGATTTCATCGGCACCGCGTTCAATGGCTATGAGAGTTTCGTTAATTACATCGCTTAATGGGGCATCACCTGTCGGAAAGTTAGTCACCGTTGCGACTTTAACGTGGCTAAGCTCTCGTGCAGCAAGCGCTATTTTTGCATCGTCAACAAAATCGCTATATACACATACTGCCGCCGGTGTGCCTAATGTTGGCCTAATGCTATTGATCAAAGTTTGAATGTCTTTTGTAGTGTCGCAGGTGTTTAAGCTAGTTAAATCCATAAGCTTTGCCGCGAGTAATGCGTCTTGTTGTTTTGTCATACGAACTCCCTTGCCCTACTTGGGTCAAATTAATATGCTTTATATTAACAAATTAAAAAAAACTCGCTATAGCTCATAACCAAACACTCTAAGCTTATTATTTTACTTGTAACTGGTCGCAATCCCTTGTTAACTCAGCCTTAGGCTTAAAACCGCCACCCAATATAACTTTTGGTTATATCAACTTGGTTTTAATTATTTTTTACTTACACATAGCCGCTATATTCTTCGCAACAGATTAGAGCGTTTTTATAAAATTGTTTAGGGGTGTTACAAACGTGCAATATTTACCTATCTTTACCAAACTCGACAACAAACCTGTATTGGTTGTTGGCGGTGGAGAGGTCGCATTACGCAAGTGCCGCGCGTTTTTAAAAGCCCGTGCAGATGTCACCTTGGTGGCACCTTGGTTTTGTGACGAGTTAAAAGAACATGCACAACACAACGAAGTCACCCTAATAGATGCTTACTTTGACGAGTCGCACCTAAACGGAAAAATGCTGGTTATTGCTGCAACCGACCGAGACGAAGTGAACAACACAGTGTTTGAGCTTGCCAATGCACGCAATGTGTTTGTAAACGTGGTTGATGACCAACCTAAATGCACATTTATATTCCCTTCAATTGTTGACCGTA
>NZ_LODI01000047.1:10959-123582 GCF_001468485.1 Pseudoalteromonas sp. H71 | reverse complement strand
AATTGCGATTTCGAGTGCAGGCACAGCTCCTGTACTGGCACGCCGTTTACGCGAAAAGTTAGAAACATTAATACCACAACATATTGGCCCACTTGCCACACTGGTGGGTGGCTTTAGAGATAAAGTAAAACAGCGCTTTAAGCACTTTTCAGACCGCCGCCAATTTTGGGAAGGCGTGTTCGACTCATCGGTTGTAAGTAAAGTACAAACCGGCGACACCCAAGGCGCAGAGCAACAACTTGAACAAATGCTAGATGCAAAAGCCGAGCCCGAAGGCGAAGTTTATGTGGTAGGTGCCGGCCCTGGCGACCCAGAACTTTTAACCCTTAAAGCGCTTCAACTTATGCAACAGGCCGATGTCGTTGTATATGACTTTTTAGTGTCTGACGAAATTATGGAGCTGGTTCGCCGTGATGCCGACCTAATTTGTGTAGGTAAACGCTTAGGCGATCACAGTGTTGTTCAAGAAGATACTAACCAAATGTTGGTTGACCTCGCTAAACAAGGTAAAAAAGTGTGCCGAATTAAAGGGGGCGATCCCTTTATTTATGGCCGCGGCGGTGAAGAAGTTCAAGTATTGGCTGCCAACAACGTAAATTACCAAATAGTACCGGGAATTACAGCTGCAGCAGGGTGTAGCGCGTATGCAGGTATTCCGCTTACGCATCGCGATCATGCTCAGGCTATTCAATTTGTAACTGGGCATTGTAAAAAAGACGGCCAAGAACTTGATTGGCAATCGCTCGCTAAGCCAAATCAAACGCTTGCTATATACATGGGCGTTATTAAGTCACCGCACATTCAAGCTGAGCTATTGCAACATGGCCGTAAAGCCGACACGCCAGTTGCCGTAATCGAAAATGGTACGCGCAAAAATCAACGTGTAGTAACAGGCCAATTAGATGACCTTGCCGATTTAATTGAACGCAACAGCATTGTATCGCCAGCATTACTTATTATTGGTGAAGTAGCCGCCTTGCACTCGCAACTTGCATGGTTTGGGCAAAACAACCAAACAAGTAGCTATGCGCAACCGTTAACCGATATAGCAAATTAGTAACCAAATTTAACTTTATAACTTTTAATCATTTTAGTAGGACGACTAACAATGGCTTTAACTCATCTTCAGCAACTTGAAGCTGAAAGTATCAAAATCATGCGCGAAGTCGCCGCTGAGTTTGAGAACCCAGTAATGCTTTACTCAATTGGTAAAGACTCGTCGGTACTTTTGCATTTAGCGCGTAAAGCGTTTTACCCTGCAAAAATTCCGTTTCCGTTATTACACGTAGACACCGACTGGAAGTTTCGTGAAATGATTGAATTTCGCGACCGCATAGCAAAAGAGTACGACTTTGATCTACTGGTACACAAAAACCCAGAAGGCTTAGCAATGGGCGTTGGCCCCTTTACTCATGGCTCGGGTAAACATACCGACATAATGAAAACCCAAGGGTTAAAGCAAGCACTTAATAAATACGGTTTTGATGCCGCCTTTGGTGGCGCACGCCGTGATGAAGAAAAATCGCGTGCAAAAGAACGTGTGTACTCGTTCCGCGACAAACACCACCGTTGGGATCCAAAAAACCAGCGTCCAGAGCTTTGGAACACCTACAACAGCCAAGTAAACCCTGGCGAAAGCATTCGTGTATTCCCACTTTCTAACTGGACTGAGCTTGATATTTGGCAATACATTTATCAAGAAAACATCGAAATGGTACCACTTTACTTAGCTAAAGAGCGCCCAGTAGTTGAACGTGACGGCACACTCATTATGGTTGATGACGAACGTATGCCACTTGAAGAAGGCGAAGTACCACAAATGAAATCGGTCCGTTTTCGTACTTTAGGCTGTTACCCACTAACCGGTGCCGTTGAATCTACAGCCAGTACATTAACCGAAATTATTGAAGAAATGCTGCTATCTACGTCATCAGAACGCGAAGGCCGTGTGATTGACCATGACTCAGCAGGCTCAATGGAGAAGAAAAAACGTGAGGGGTATTTCTAATGTCTAGCCAAAATAACGATACATTTAACGAAGTAAAAGAAATAGGCATAGACGCCTACCTAGCACGCCAACAAGACAAAAGCTTATTACGTATGCTTACCTGTGGCAGCGTAGACGACGGTAAATCAACACTGATTGGCCGCCTGTTACACGACAGCCACCAAATTTATGAAGATCAGTTAGCTGCTCTTCACAAAGACAACGAAAAAGTAGGTAATGCAGGTGAAGATCTTGACCTTGCGCTACTCGTAGATGGACTTCAAGCTGAACGCGAACAAGGCATTACCATTGACGTAGCGTACCGCTATTTTTCAACGGCTAAACGTAAATTTATTATTGCCGACACCCCTGGCCATGAGCAATACACACGCAACATGGTAACGGGTGCATCAACAAGCGATGTTGCCATTATTTTGGTTGATGCGCGTTACGGCGTGCAAGTACAAACCAAGCGCCATAGCTTTATTTGTGACTCGCTAGGTATTAAACAGTTTGTTGTAGCCATTAACAAAATGGATATTGTTGATTTTGACGAAACCGTATATGAACGCATTAAAGCCGATTACCTTAAATTTGCCGAACAGCTAAACGTATCAAACATTAAGTTTGTACCTATGTCGGCGCTTAAAGGCGATAACGTAGTAACGCGTTCTGCGCATACACCTTACTACACCGACAAGCCACTGCTTGAGCTTTTAGAAGACTCACCAGCAGCCGAGACCGATACTGGTTTTGAAGCACGTTTACCTGTGCAATATGTAATACGCCCTAACCTAAACTTTCGTGGTTTTCAGGGCACATTAGCATCGGGCAAACTACAAGTAGGCGACGCTGTAAAAGTATTACCGTCAGGTAAAACTTCAAGCATTAAAGAAATTGTCACCTTTAATGGCAACCTAGACACAGCAGAAGCAGGCCAAGCAATTACTATCACGCTAAATAGCGAAATAGATATTAGCCGCGGCGACGTAATCGTACCGGCAAGCTCAACCGCCGCCGTTACTAATCAGCTTCAAGCTAAAATTGTATGGATGCATGAGTCGCCATTAGTGTTAGGTAAAAACTACAACCTAAAACTAGGCAGTAAAAACACGTCAGCGGTAGTTAAAAAGATTGATCACACCATCGATGTGAACACGCTTGAACACGGCACAGCCGATTCACTGCAGCTAAACGAAATAGCAATTGTAACACTTGAACTAACCGAAACTATTTTGGCCGACGAGTACCACAATAACCACGAAACAGGCTCATTCATTCTAATCGATCGTTTGTCTAACCTAACGGTTGCAGCAGGTATGATTGAACACGTACTGCAAAGCGAGCAAAGCAAAGGCGAGTTTAGTGACTTTGAAGTTGAGTTTAATAGCTTAGTACGCAAGCACTTCCCGCATTGGCAAGCGCTTGATATTTCAAAACTGTAAGTTTATTAATGTCTGTTAGGAATAATAAAGCATGGTAGAGCAGCTCGTTTTAACAGGCATAATGCTTACCTTAGTCGGGTGCCTTTTTGGCACCCGCATTAATCCTGCATGGTTATTTGTAAGCGCCATTGGCACCAGCTACTTAGCGGGGCTAATTGACCTAGAAAGCATGCTCGTTAATTACGCAAATCCGTCACTTATTACATTAGTACTATTGGTATTAGTGTCGATTGCNCAATCGAAAAAACCACATTAATTCAAAAGCTATCCATGTCGTTATCTAAAGGTAGCTTAGTTAAGTCGGTAACAAAGCTGGGGCTTTCCAGCGCATTTTTATCGTCGTTTACTAATAACACGGCAGTTGTTGCCTCGCTTATTAGTGCAATAAAAGATAACCCCAATCATTCACCCTCAAAGCTATTATTACCGCTGTCGTACACGGCTATTTTAGGCGGCACCATTACCCTAATTGGTACTTCAACAAACCTAATAGTTAACGGTTTTGCGGTAGATGCCGGCATGCAGCCTTTGGGCTTTTTCGACTTTACCTTAGTGGGTTTGGGGGCGCTTAGTGTTGGCCTTATTACTATTTTGGTCATGCTTAAATACTTACCCGACAACGGCAAGAGCGATCAAGAAGTCGTTCCTTTTTACCTTGAGGGTAAAATACAAACAGGCTCTAAATTAATAGGCCGCACAGTAGAAGAAAACGGCCTACGCGATTTAAAAGACTTGTTCCTCGCTGAAATAATTCGTAATAACGAACGTATATGCGCAGTAACGCCTCAGCAAATTATCCAACAAAACGACGTACTATTGTTTGTGGGGGATATAAAGTCGGTGCCGCTATTAACCCGTTTTGATGGTTTAAAAGTAGTGCACGACAATCATGAAAAAGACATCGAACATTTAGTTGAAGTGGTCGTAAGCCAGTCGTCTAAATTTATAGGCAAAACAGTAAAAGAAATCCGTTTTCGCGAGCAGTTTCACGCCGCTGTTATTGCTATTCGCCGTGGGCACGACCGCCTTCAAGGCGGCCTTGGCCAAGTGCAATTACAAGCCGGCGATTCACTCATTTTGGCACCCGGTAAAAACTTTTACAGCCTGCCTAATTTAAAGCGTGAGTTTGTGTATATTTCAGGCCTTGATTTACAAACCCACCTTGCGCCCAAACAATCTAATATTGTATTGCTCAGCTTTGCCGGTGTACTGGGTTTAAGTATTTTTGGGGTCGTGCCGTTAGTCAAAGGCTTATTGGTATTACTTATTGGCTTAATGCTCAGCGGCACCATAAAACTTAACGAAATAAAACGTCGCTTTCCGCTTGAGTTACTTGTTGTAGTAGGTAGCGCCATTGGCCTTGCAAAATTAATGATAGGCACAGGGCTTGCTGGGCAAATATCGAGTGCGCTATTTATGGTGCTTGGCGACTTTGGCCCTTACGGCGCATTTATAGCCATATTTTTAATGACCGTACTATTTACCGAACTGATTACCAATAATGCCGCCGCTGCGTTGTCGTTTCCGGTTGCGTATTCACTTGCCGTTGGCTTTAATGTAGACCCGCTCCCTATTATGGCGGTTGCTTTTGGTCGGCAAGTTTTATATCACCATTTGGGTATCAAACAAATTTAATGGTGTATAGCGCGGGTAATTATCGTTTAAAAGATTACATTGTTATGGGCTTGCCCCTTTCTATTATTTATTCAATCACGGTATTAACCCTGATCCCGCTAGTATTTCCGTTTTAATACTGGCGCAAACAGCATAAGAGACACATCACTATGGATGAAAATATAGTTTGGCATAACTACGCAACCACTAAAGCACAACGTAGCGAGCAAAAAAAACATAAGCCGGCTATTTTATGGTTTACCGGTTTTTCAGGCTCAGGTAAAAGCACCGTAGCCAACGCACTCGAAGCGGCGCTTAATCAGCAAGGTGTACACACTTACCTGCTCGATGGCGACAACGTACGCCACGGTTTATGCAAAGACCTAGGCTTTAGCGACGAAGACCGCATAGAAAACATTCGCCGCGTAGGCGAAACCGCAAAACTAATGACCGATGCAGGTTTATTAGTGCTTACTGCGTTTATATCGCCTTTTAGAGCTGAACGCGACATGGTGCGTAACTTAGTAGACGACGGTGAGTTTATTGAAGTATTTATAGATACCCCACTTGATGTATGTGAAAGCCGCGATCCAAAAGAGCTATACAAAAAAGCACGCGCAGGTGAAATAAAACACTTTACTGGGATCGACTCAAACTACGAAGTCCCCACCCAACCTGAAATAATTTTAGATACAAGTAAAAACACCCTAGACCAATCGGTTGCCCAACTGATAACGTATCTAAAACAAACGCATATAATAGGTTAACCCCAATGAACCAAACCGAACTGCTAGAAGAAACCCTCATCCTTGCCCGCACCGCAGGAAAAGCCATTATGGGGATTTACGAAAAGGACTTTAACGTTGAATACAAAGCCGATGAAAGCCCAGTAACCGACGCCGATTTAGCAGCTCATAAGATCATTGTAGCGGGGCTACTACAGCTTACGCCCGACATACCCATTCTTAGTGAAGAAAACGCCGACATAAACTGGGCTATTCGCCAAACGTGGAAAAGCTACTGGCTAGTAGACCCAATCGACGGCACTAAAGAGTTTATTAAAAAGAACGGCGAATTTACCGTAAACATAGCCCTAATCGAAAACGGAAAACCGGTACTCGCAGTTGTCGATGCCCCTGCACTTGGCGTATCGTACCTAGCTGCTGACGCCATTGGCGCTTTTAAAGACAAAGGCGATGAGCGTATAGAGCTAAAAGTAACCACTAAGCCTAATAAAGGGCTAATACGCGTTGTAGGTAGCCGCTCGCACCCATCTCCCGATTTAGCTGAATTTGTAAAACGCTTTGACGACGTTGAAATGGTATCAAAAGGCAGCTCACTAAAGTTATGCTTAGTGGCCGAAGGCAGTGCCGATATTTACCCGCGCCTAGGCCCAACGTGTGAATGGGATACAGGTGCAGGCCATGCAGTTGCTGAAATAGCCGGTGCTAAAGTGACTAAGCTTGATGGCAGCCCACTTATTTACAACACCAAAGATGAATACTTGAATCCGTATTTTGTGGTGAGTGCGATAGAAGAGTAAGCGCAGTTTTGAGTGGTTAGCTATCAGTTGTCAGCTAGGCAAGTGATAGCTTTTACTATGAAAGTTGCTCAGTGAGCATAAAGTAAAATACTTAGTAACGCTTAAGTTATTTATTATGTAAAAGTTAACTCAATAAGCGCACTAAAGCACAGCAAAGTTATAAACAAACCAAGCGATAAAATAACCTTTTCCTTTTGGGTTTGCTCAGGTTTTTGGGAAAATACAAAAACAGTTCGGTAAAGCGTACTAGGCACTATTAAAACCAAGCCAATAAACGCAGGAAACACACCTAATATAAAACCAAATGCAAAACCTGAATTTTCCATTTGGCCAAATATAGCGCTAAACCCAAACCAAATAATAGCAACTGCAAAAAACGCAACGCCCACTGAAATCGATAAAAGTGCCATTTATTAAATTCCTTTTATTTCATCTCGAAAGAAAAATTAGTTTAACGATTCTGAAACAGCTATCTCTGCATCTATAATCGCTCGATGCGCCTTTAAACCAATATTACTAGAATAAAAGTCAGCAGCAATTTTTAACTCTTGTGCAGTTAATAATGAAGTAAGTTTGCTTTTAAAAATAATTTTAGCTGCGTTGACATTAATTGGGTCAGCCATAACTTTTGAAGGCATTGACTCAATGAAGGCCCGCTTTTGGCTTTCGGGTAAATCCCTTAGTATTTCTGAAAGTATCTTTTCAGGACTAATATTCACTTCTCCCCCAAATAAACTTAAGATCTCTTCCATTTTTAGTGCTGCATAGAGTCGTTCAAATTCAACGTTTGAATCTATCTTATGAGTTGAAGTGCAAGCACAGGCTAGAAAAATAAATAATAATAACAATACGTTGTTCATAATAACCTTATAATTTATAGCTTTGAGTGGAAGTAAAACACTGATCCTAACTCTTTTTTAATAGAATACACTTAATTTATATTCAGCAATAAAAGCACTATCCCTCCAACAAACAGCACAAAATAAATCTTAACGTGCCAGTTTTTTGAATAGTTTTCTTTATACTCTCTGAGCATTTTATCAATATCGCTAGATGTGAATTCATAGCCACATCTATAACAGGTTGCCATGCCTTTTTTAATATGAGCTTTGCACTTAACACATTTATAAATATACGTAAGTCGGTCTATATTGAGATAAGGATATCCGTTATCTTTATTTTTCATCCTGCTGACACCTAATAATATAAAGAGCGACTGGGCAAATATGCTTTTTAAGGGATAAAGAAAGTAAAATAGGTGCACGCACCAATACCTATAATCAGCATAAAGAGCCGCTTTATTAAATTACCTTCAGTAGGAGGAATTTCCTCACCGGTGTATGGTGCATAAATACTTCTATTTAATATAAATGCATAGATATATCTATAACAAAAGAAAAATACAAACACACAAAACAACAACTTTTCTACTGACTCAAAACCTATGAAAAAAGCAGCTCCTAACATAAACCATACTATGCCGAGCAATATAACAATGGCTTTCTTTTTATCCATACTGACTGCCTTTATTTTTTCTTTAAGTTCTTTATTTATAAAATTTAATAGGCGTTTTAGTTAACATATTTGGACGTGTTGAAGCCTGTGAAAATCTAAGTAAGGTTTTTAACCTTTATTAAATTGCGGTTTTAACGCTGGAATTTATAGTCGGTAACCCTAATTTTTTGGCTATTGCTGCAAATTGAGCTTTTGTGTATGGCCCATAAACAAACTCCTTGTGTTCAGCAAACTTGTTATCTTTGATTTTATCAATATAGTAAAAAGCACAAGTTTTATGCGGACAAGCATAAACCGAAATATATTGCGCGTTTGACTTAATATTTATTGGTTCATCCAGTCGCCCAATATATGCGCCCTGACCAAGGCTGTAACCTAACCTTTTGGTACCGTCAATGTAATACACTTTATAAGGTTGCTCCTTCCAAATTGGAGAACACCCACTAAGAAGTAATGATATTAAAACTAAAAATGTTCTCACACACTTCCCTGCATTCTAGTAACTTGCTCAAATTACACCCTTATAGTTAACATGAGCGTGTTCTTATTTTATGTACATCTATTAGTAACAAACTGTGTAAGTGATTGCCAATTATAAAATTATATTAATCGAGGTATTTTACTATGTGTAAAAGAGTGCGGCATGAAGCAATACAGTGTTTTTAGCTAAAGGATAAAGGCAAAAGAATGACCGTTTCCAATCAACAAGTGATGGCTGTTATACGTTTTTAAGACTTGCCATTAATTGAACGCTTTTTAAGAGCTACGACCTTTATCGGTTTTGCTGGGCGATAAACGCAAGCGAGTGCTGGTTGAATAAGTCAGGGCGTTCTACATTACAAACATGGCCACATTGGTGAATAGTTTGCAGTACGCTATTTTTGTGGCGCTTTACCATTTCTTTAACCGGGCCAAGGAACATATGATCTTCTTTACCCATAATGTAAAGGATGGGGATATCAATGTCTTTTTCTTTGAAGTACTGCATTAAGGGGTTTACGTCCATGGCCAATTTAAACCATTTTATAAACTCTTTTTGGCACAAGCGCTTTGCTTCACGAACAAATAAAAGTCGAGATTCTTTATGGCGCTTTTTTGGCATCATAATAAAAGCAAATAAACGATACAGCCACATATACGGCAAGAAGTGTTTAAACGTATTACCTAAATAAACCAAAGTGTTGCTGCGGGTATTAAAGCGAGTCACCGCGCCACCTAGCACCATGCTAGAGACATATTGCGGCGCAATTTCAGCAATATTACGAATAAGAATGGTGCCCAGTGAAATACCAACAAAATGTGCGCTAGGGATATTGTTGTGATCTAACACATCGATAATGTCTTTAGAGACCTTATTAAACGAATAATTATTATCTACAAAGTTTTGCACTAAGTTGTTCGATTTACCGTGACCACGAAGATCGAGCAGCAATACATTATATTCTTTTTTATAGGCTTTAAGCTGACGGAACCAAATTGCCGAACTCCCCCCTGCTCCATGGACAAATACAACCCATGTTTTACTGGTTTCATGCGGAAAAATAGTATGAAAAAGAATATCTGTGCTCATTGCAGTTAGCGGCCTATTTACTTCATTTGGCATATTTAATTGTTAGAAGTATAACGGAGTTTAATAAAAATCGCTTATGAAGTTCAGAACAATCACTCCTACTTAACAACTTTTCGGGGCAGGTTTTGGTTTTTAAAGAAAAACAAATAATAACGCCCTACTCTTACTGACAGCGTATTTGAGGCGCTTGGCCATGAAAATTTAAGTATAGCTTTTTTAGTTTGTCGGGAACGAGTGACCAGCCCATTTCAATTCCAATAGGGGTCGCTTTCCAAAACAAGTGTTCAACATAATAGGTATCTATGTAATCAAACTCGGTAGGACTTGCAGTGTCTAGTTTTAGACTCATGTATGACAAATGCTTTAGGGCGTCGGCGTTTTTATGTTCGTTGAATGCAAACGTTGTTAAATTTGCGAACTCCTCCATACGAAAAGCGAACTCACATTCTTCGTGCTTATCCATTAGCG
Source organism: Pseudoalteromonas sp. H71 (assembly GCF_001468485.1). GTDB lineage: Bacteria > Pseudomonadota > Gammaproteobacteria > Enterobacterales > Alteromonadaceae > Pseudoalteromonas. The sequence goes on along the minus strand of NZ_LODI01000047.1, from coordinate 113,440 downwards.
GTATGACGTCTGGAAACTTAGATTGTATATCCTCAATAAATTGTCTTATTTCTTGGTCTGCCATATATTCCCTATTAATACGTAGTCATTAAAATGCCGGTGTAAAATGTAAGCTAAATAAGGTTTAAGATACTTATATTAAAGCCAAAGAAAGCCTATCAATTTTAATTTACTTGCCTTTGTTCAAAGCATATATCGCCATTAATAGTGTCTTAGATTGAATAGAATTTTCTAGCTCTTCAGTTTCATCTAGACTAGAGACAGTAGAAATATAACCTTTAAAAATAACATTATCACCCACCTCAACTACCTCTTTACCTTGAGCTTTTACAAAACTCGTTACCCAAATATTGTTGATAGATGGAGTTTTTAAATCCAACAAGTACAAGTTATTGTTGTTTACTGTAATATGTTCTAATACTGTTCCCCCTAAAGCTGTTGCCTCTCCTTCATATTTTGCGTTTAACTCCCCATTATGAAATGGATTCTCATTAGCTTGATTTGCATACTTTCCAGCAAATGCTTGAATAGGCGTTAAAAACAATAAAATTAATAAATACTTTATCATCGGTTTATTCCTTAGTCGGGGTGTTTCTTGTTATGGGTTATAGATGTAAGTCATAGCGAGAGGCACAACCCTGTTATTTATTATTTTGTTAGCGACCCACAACACCTGTAATCCAATTGTAGTAACTAGATATTCTAGTTTGATAAGCAGTTGTACCATATAAACCGCCTTTAAATGCCGAAATATCTCCAGTTGCAAATTGCCAACTAGACAATCCCACTAGGGAGGGCTCACCGCTTTGATAAATGATAGAGGCGCCCCCGCTATCTCCAGAACCATACATCCCTTCTAGAGGGAGCGCGTTGCGCGGTGAGTCAAATTTGAATGTCAGCCATTTGCCATTTGCGCTTTCTACAACATTTTGAAATTTATTTGGCTGATATATATATTTAGTATCTAAATTTTCACCTGATAATCCATTTCCCATAGCACCTTTACCGAATACAGTTATGACTTTGCCTTTTTCGTCAGATTTTGAATAAATTGAAATTGGCTTAATGTCTAAAACAGGGCTGGATAGTTTTATTAAAGCAATATCACTGCTTGATTCCAAAACTTGCATAAGCGGCGCTAAGTCGCCACTAAGTATATTGTTGCTAGGTTTTACATATTCCGGATGGATATATACTTTTTCAATTTAATATTGTTTCGAACCGACGTTTAGCTTAGACCCTGCATAGTCGTGAAAGATAGTATGCGCTACTGTGACTACCCATTTTTCAGCAATAAGGACTCCATGGCCTTCCTGCGGCATATCGACAATATATTCTGGTATTTTTTCAACACGATAACTGTCTATTGGAACATCATGTCTCATGACCACTGCATAGGAACCGATGCAGTAAAAAGCTAATGCTATAAAAATGAAAAGTTTCATATCACTCCACAGCATAAATTGAGTAGATAACATTTTAACAAAAGAACACTTTCACCATTTTTGTATGAAAACATCCTTATTTTATGAACATCTATTAATAACAAAGCGTGTAAGTGTTTGCCAATTATAAATATTATATTTTAGCGAGTTATTTTACTGTGTAGAAAAAAGTAAAGGGTGTCATTAATGCGCTTTTAACACCTTGTGGTGGCTTTGTTTAATTTTACACCACTGTTTCGTATTCATGACACTTGGGGGCTATTTTAACGCAGTTAATTGCGGCTCTAGGGCGCTAAAAACATGAAAAAGTGGGCTAAAAACTATATCCTTCGGCGCGGTTATTATTATAAATAATGGACGGGCACACACACATGACAACACCTTTAGATGCAACGCATTCAAATGCATCAACACACACGTATTCAAGTGCAAATTCAAGCGCTAAATCTAAATGGAACCTGCACGATACGCAGTGGACCTTAAGCCTTTTTGGTACCGCCGTTGGTGCGGGTATTTTATTTTTACCTATTAACATTGGAATTGGCGGTTTTTGGCCGCTAATTATTATGGCGTGTTTAGCGTTTCCGATGACCTTTTTAGCCCACCGTGGTTTAGCCCGCTTTGTATTATCCTCTAAAAATAAGCATGCCGATTTTACCGATGTAGTTGAAGAACACTTTGGCGTTAATGCTGGGCGATTAATTTCGTTGTTGTACTTTTTATCTATATTCCCCATTTTGCTTATTTACGGTGTGGGCTTAACCAACACAGTAGACAGCTTTATGGTAAACCAGCTGGGTATGGAATCGCCGCCGCGCGTGGTACTTTCGGGTATTTTGGTAGCCGGTATGATAAGCCTTATGATGGGTGGCGAGCGCTTAATGCTGCGCGCGTTTTCTATTTTGGTGTACCCGCTTGTAGGTATTTTGTTTTTTCTATCGTTGTATTTAATTCCTAGCTGGCAAATGCCTGACATGAGCCTACCTGATGTGGGCAGCTTTGGTAAAACGTTGTGGTTATCTATTCCTATTATTGTGTTTTCGTTTAGCCATGCAGCGGCTATTTCAAGCTTTGTGCATGTACAACGCGAACACTATGACGACCTTGCTACACGCAAATCAGAAGCCATTTTAAAACGCACAAGCTTACTGTTAATTGTGTTTGTATTGCTGTTTGTATTTTCGTGCGTACTGTCGTTAACAGGTGAGCAAATGGCACAAGCAAAAGCTGATAATGTATCGGTTTTATCCTACCTTGCTAATATTACCCATAACTCGTTTATTGCAACGCTTGGGCCTTTAGTTGCCTTTATTGCCATTACGTCGTCGTTTTTAGGTCACTTTTTAGGGGCCCGCGAAAGCTTTACAGGCTTGGTAACTAAACAAACACAGCTTGGTGCTAAAACGGTAGATAAAATTGGCGTGGTTATTATGTTTTTTGCCATTTGGTTTTGTGCAGTTAAAAACCCAAGCATACTCGATATGATGGATCAGCTGTCGGGCCCTATTATTGCCATGATATTATTTATCATGCCTATGATTGCAGTTTATAAAGTACCGGCTCTGCATAAATATCGTAACCGTTTAAGCACATTGTTTGTATTAGCGGTGGGTGCGCTTGCGGTATTTGCACTTATTTACAGCATGATTAAATAGCACACCTATTCGAGCAAAGCCCAGCTAGTTAGCTGGGCTTTTTTGTGTGCTGTTTGTCTCAAATTGTTTTTTTATAGCTGCTATTGAGGCATGTTATAAATTAACTAGCCTAAAAATAAAACAATTATGCACCTTACAAAACAACACCTACTTTGCGTAAGCTTACTTACTACGCTTTTTTTAAGCCCCTTTGTTAAAGCCGATGGCGTGCCTGCTATTTTATCAATGAAAGAACGCGCTGCGTTTATAGATAATATAACCGAGCTTAGGGTAAACACATTAATGCCCAGCCTAATGAAGCAACACAACATCGATATGTGGCTGCTTATTAGCCGCGAATACAACGAAGATCCCATACTAAAAACAATGCTGCCAGCAACCTGGTTATCGGCAAGGCGTACCACCATTTTACTCTTTGCCTTAAATGAACAAGGCAATGTGGATGCTTACGCTATTGCGCCCTATAAAATAGGTAACGTATTTACAAAAGGGTGGGATAAAAAGACGCAGCCAAACCAGTGGCAAGCATTGAACGACATTATTGAACGCTACAAACCAAGTAATATTGCACTTAATACGTCTACCGATTGGGGGCATGCCGACGGTTTAGTACTGGGCGATTACAATACCTTAATGGCCAACTTACCCAGTACTTATAAAAATAAAATAATCTCGGCCGAGCCTTTGGCAGTTGCCTGGTTAGAGCAGCGTATTCCTCAAGAAATAGACATGTATAAACACATTGTTGCTATTGCGCACGCTATTATTGCTGAGGGTTTTTCAAGCAAAGTAATTACGGTAGGAAAAACAACCAGCGACGATTTAGTGTGGTGGTTTAGAGAGCGCGTAAAAGAGTTAAAACTACAAACATGGTTTCACCCAAGTATTGCAATACAACGCGCCGACAGCCAATCGTTCGACCACGAAGACAGCTTTACGAATGGTTACGCCGATAACGTTATTCAAGCGGGTGACTTACTGCATGTCGATTTTGGCATTACATACTTACGCTTAAACACCGACACCCAACAACATGCCTATGTTTTAAAACCTGGCGAAACAGACGCACCCGCTTACCTTGTTAATGCACTTAAAAAAGGCAATAAACTCCAAGACATTTTTACCTCTGAATTTAGCGAAGGTAAAACGGGTAATCAGGTATTAAAAGCCGCTCGCGAAAAAGCCATTGCTCAAGGTTTAAAACCCACTATTTATACGCACCCGCTTGGCTATCATGGTCATGCCGCGGGCACTACACTTGGCATGTGGGATTCACAACAAGGTGTGCCCGGCGATGGCGACTACCCATTGCATTTAAATACCGCTTATTCTATTGAGCTTAACAATGCAGTGTTTATAAAACCATGGAATAAAGAAATACGCATAATGCTAGAAGAAGACGCTATTTTTGATAAAACCGGCGTGTGGTACTTAAACGGCCGACAAACCGAGTTGTTACTTGTTAAATAACCTAAACTCTGATGTAAGTAATTTATAGGTATATTTATTAACGCATATAAAAATGGCGCTCAATGAGCGCCGTTTTTATTTAACTAACGTAACTGTTATTCAGTTTCTGGTAGGTTACGACCATAGAATATTTCTTGCATTTCACGGTTTAGCTTAGAGCGAATTTCTTCTTCTTCATCATCCGATAAATCAGTTGTAGAAAGACCAAACAAGTAAGTGTTTAGATCGGTTTCTTTTAACATCATTTTGGTGTGAAACAGATTTTCTTGATACACGTTTACGTCCATCATTTGGTACGCTTCTTTGGTATCGTCTGTCATGAAGTTTTGGATAGAGTTAATTGCGTGGTCAATGTAGTGCTTAACGCCGTTTACGTCGCGAGTAAAACCACGAACACGGTAGTCAATTGTTACCACGTCAGACTCTAAACTATGAATTAAAAAGTTTAGCGCTTTAAGCGGCGAAATAATGCCACACGTAGATACTTCAATATCAGCACGGAATGTACAAATACCATCATCAGGGTGAGCTTCTGGGTATGTGTGTACACAAATGTGGCTTTTATCTAGGTGCGCAACCACTGAATCAGGGAGTGGCCCTGGCGCTTCGTCAGCATCGTAATTTTGCTGCTCTTCTACTGGCTCTTCCGAAACCAAAATAGTCACACTGGCGCCTTGCGGTTCATAATCTTGGCGTGCAACATTTAAAATATTGGCACCAATAATATCAACAACTTCACCTAAAATGTCGGTTAGTCTATCTGCACTGTACTGCTCATCGATATATTCAATATATTCTTTACGTTGTTGCTCGGTTTTTGCGTAGCAAATATCGTAAATACTAAAGCTTAAACTTTTGGTTAAATTGTTAAAGCCATGAAGTTTAAGTTTATCGAAGGGTTTGTTCATAATAAACCAACCTATAAATTAGTGAAATCTGCACCTGCAGAATGAAAAGTTCGCGGATTTTATACGAATTTTCCTCGTGGAAAAAGCGTTATTTTACCTGTTCTTGCACAACTTCATGGCTGTGAGTAATTTCTACTGTTTTATCAAGCATTAATGCAACAGAACAATACTTTTCAGCAGACAAAGAAACAGCGCGTGCAAGGTGCTTTTCAGATACGTTTTTGCCTGTAACAACAAAATGTAAATTGATTTTAGTAAATACCCGAGGAGCCGTTTCAGCGCGTTCAGCACTCAATTGTACTTGAACGTCTGAAAAGTCTTGTTTAGCTTTTTTTAAAATACCCACAACGTCAACCGATGAACAACAGCCAACCGACATCAACACCATTTCCATTGGGCTAGGTGCCGCACTATCGCTACCGGTATCAAATACTACGTTGTGATTAGAATTAGAACGACCTACGAACGTGTCGCCTTCGACCCACTTTACATTTGCTTGCATGTTTTTATCTCAAAAATATTTTTGTTGATTGTAAGCAAGTTGGCCGCAGTTGCAAACGAAAATGCGATACGCGGCACTATAAATTGGGGCTTAATACTGCTGCGAAACAGCGCTGTCGAAGAGATTTTTAATTAAGCTGGCAAATTCGTCAATAAACTCATGTTGCTCAACCGTAACAGGCTGTGACGTAATGCTGCTAAGCACTTCTTGTAAGTCGTAAACAATGCCATCAACCTCGCGTACAATTAAGCTGCGCTGTTCTGTGTTGAGGTTTGTGTGCTGTTCACAAATTAGCATAACGTTTTCGGCAATAACATCCTCTATGAGTTCCATTACCGTTGGAGCGCCTGGTTTTATTACACCTGGCTTCTCAAACAATGCTAAATTTTGAGTTAGATACATGATTAAATCATCGTACCCTTGCCTATCTAAAACCATGATATTCACCACCTAATAATATTACTTACGCTGATTTAAGCAGAAAGCGCTGTTGATTGCTAGCTTTGTGATTTAAGCATATAAAAAAAGCAGCCGAAGCTGCTTTTATACTCATTAAGGAGTGCTTAATCTATTTTTAAGCCTGGGCTTAATGTTGCTGGCATGGCTACTTTTTCAAGCTCTACTGAAGCTACAGGGTATGCACAGTAGTCGGCTGCGTAGTACGCGCTTGCTCTGTGATTGCCTGATGCGCCAATACCACCAAATGGTGCAGCGCTAGACGCACCTGTAATTGGGCGGTTCCAGTTAACAATACCAGCACGAATACGACGTAAAAAGTGGTCGTAATCAGCTTGGCTGTCACTGAGTAAGCCTGCTGATAAACCAAAGCTTGTGTCGTTTGCTTTATCAATTGCGCTGTCAAAGTCGTCAAAGCGAAATACTTTTAAAAGTGGGCCAAAATGCTCTTCGTCTGGGAAGTCGCCAATTGCTGAACACTCAATAATACCTGGCGTTACAAAACCGGTATTTGCTGTGTGCTCAAGCCCTACAAGTACCTTACCGCCAAGTTCTACCAGCTCGCTTTGTGCTTTAACCATGCCTGCTGCTGCCGCTGATGAGATCATAGAGCCCATAAATGGCTGTTCTGCATCGTCGTAGTTACCTACTTTAATGGCTTTAGTTGCAGTAATTAGGCGCTCTAATATTGCATCGCCTTTGCTACCTTTAGGTAAAAACAATTTACGTGCACAGGTACAACGCTGGCCGCTTGAAATAAACGCTGATTGAACAATGTCGTGTACAACTGCTTTAGTGTCTTCAACGTCAGTAATAATAAGCGGGTTATTGCCACCCATTTCAAGCGCTAAAATTTTACCCGGCTGACCTGCAAACTGTTCATGTAAAATATGACCTGTGCGCGAAGAACCGGTAAAGAATAAACCATCAATACCTTTATGAGCAGCCAGTGCTTTACCTGTTTCAACTTCACCTTGTACAAGGTTAATGACACCAGCTGGTAAACCCGCTTTTTCCCATAGTTTAAGGGTAAGCTCAGCCACTTTTGGTGTTAGCTCAGACGGCTTAAATACCACGGTGTTACCCGCTAGTAACGCTGGCACAATATGGCCGTTTGGTAAGTGACCCGGAAAATTATATGGGCCAAATACCGCTACAACACCGTGCGGCTTATGACGGATCATGGCGCGCCCTAGTGGCATTGCGTTTTCGACGTCGCCTGTGCGCTCTAAAAATGCTTTCTCAGAAATGGCAATTTTACCAACCATCGCACCCGCTTCAGTGCGCGTTTCCCACAATGGCTTACCAGTTTCTTGAGCAATAGTGATTGCAAGCTCTTCGCTGTTTTCTTTTAATTGTGCTGCGAACGCTTTTACTATTTCTAGGCGCTCAGTAAAGCTTTTGTCTGCCCATGCATAAAACGCTTCACGCGCAGCGCTAACGGCGGCATCAACTTGCTCAGCAGTCGCTGACGATGCTTTCCAAATAACGTCGTTATTTGCTGGGTTTACTGAGTTAAATTCTGTGCCTTGGCCTTGTGACCATTGACCATTAATAAATTGTGCAGGATGAGTCATATACTTTCTCCTAAATTAAACTGGGGTTGCGCTAACAGTATCGCCTGTTTGTAGCTGCAGGGCGTCGGCGACTTGCTGCGATAACACAACGGTTTTAGCGCGTTCGTCGAAACTCATTGGTGTAACGGTCGCTCTAAAGTTTTCAAGCTTGTCGTTTGCTAACAACACCATGGTGTCGCCCGTTTGCTCACCAATTTCAACAATAAAATCGTGTGAGTTACGTACTGTAGCAATATTATCTACTTTTGCTTCAACTGTTGGGCCTGCGTCAAAAATATCAACGTAGCCGTTAAACGTGAAGCCTTCACTTTTTAATAATTCAATCGCTGGGCGTGTATTGTTGTGAACTTGACCGATTACCGCTTGCGCATCTTTACTGAGTAAATTGACGTAAATTGGGTATTTAGGCATAAGTTCAGCAATAAACACTTTTTGGCCTATACCGGTTAAGTAGTCAGCTGTTGGAAAGTCCATTGAGAAAAAATGTTCTTCTAACCATTTCCAAAACGGGCTATTACCGTTTTCGTCAGACACACCGCGCATTTCTGCAATAACGGTTTCTGCAAAACGCGCTTGGTGTTGTTTAATAAACATAAAGCGTGCTTTAGACAGTAGTTTGCCATTACAGTTTTTGCGATAGCCGTCTTTTAAAAATAGCGTACATAATTCTGTTGCACCGGTGTAGTCGTTACATAGCGTTAAAATATCGACTGCTTTGTAAACGTCTAGTGTACGCGAAGAATGAATCACTTTACTTAAATGGTAATGATAGAACGCATCATCTAGGCCTACAGCAGCTTCTATTGCTGAAGTACCTACTACTTCACCTGTTTCGCTATCTTCAAGAACAAACAAGTAGCCTTCGTCACCGGGTTGTGACGTTTGTTTAGCAAATGAGCTTACTGAATGGTCAATCTTCTTTTGTAATAGCTCTTCGTTTAAAGGCAAAGATGTAAAACCATGGCCCGATTCATGGGCAATTGTCAGTAATGCTGAATAATCATTTTGCTGGATTGGGCGAAGGATCATCATGAGTCCGCTTGCTCCCTTATCAATAACGGTAAATAGGATTCATAGGGCAAACATTGTTTGCCCTCGATAGATTGGCTAAAACAGCTTATGCGTTTACTACGCTTGCTACTGCTTTTTCAAAACGTGCCATACCTTCACGAATATCCGCTTCTGGGATAACAAGAGAGGGTGTAAAACGAACAACATCAGCACCTGCCACTAACGACATGAGGCCTTGTTCAGTACCGGCTACTAAAAACTCTTTAGCACGGCCTTTGTATTGCTCATTTACTACGGCGCCAATTAATAAACCTTTACCGCGAATTTCGCTAAATACGTTGTATTTTTCGTTTACCGCTGCAAGTAGCTCGTTAAATAAGGCTGCTTTTTCTTTTACACCAGCAAGTACTTCGGGTGTGTTAACAGTATCAAATGCGGCTTCTGCAACAGCACATGCAAGCGGGTTTCCGCCGTAAGTAGAACCATGAGTACCTACTTTAAGGTGCTGTGCAATATCTGTTGTCGTCAACATTGCGCCAATTGGAAAACCGCCACCTAATGCTTTAGCTGAAGTTAAAATATCAGGTACTACGTTTAAACCTTGATATGCGTATAAGTCGCCTGTACGGCCAACACCGGTTTGCACTTCATCAAAAATAAGCAGTGCGTTGTGTTTAGTACATAAATCGCGAACTTGTTGAGCAAACTCGTCAGTTGGCGAAACAATACCGCCTTCACCTTGCAGTGGTTCCATCATTACTGCACACGTTTGGTCGCTAATTAGCGCTTCAAATGCTGCTAGGTCATTGTAATCACAATGTACGATATCGCCCGGCTTAGGACCAAAACCATCTGAGTATGCTGCTTGGCCGCCAACCGTTACAGTAAAGAATGTACGGCCGTGGAAGCCTTTATTAAATGCGATAATTTGTGATTTTTCTGGGCCAAATTTATCAAGTGCAAAACGACGCGCTAATTTAAGTGCGGCTTCGTTTGCTTCTGCACCCGAGTTGGCAAAGTAAACTTTTTCACCAAAGGTTGCATCAACCATTTTTTTAGCTAGGCGAAGCGCCGGCTCATTGGTCATTACATTTGATAGGTGCCAAATTTTTTCGCCCTGTTCTTTTAATGCGCCTACTAATGCAGGGTGACAGTGGCCAAGACAGTTAACAGCAATACCACCAGCAAAGTCGATAAACTCTTTACCTTGTTGATCCCATACGCGAGAGCCTTCGCCTCGAACAGGAATTACGCTTGAAGGTGCGTAGTTAGGAACCATTACGTGATCAAATAATTCGCGATTGACTGTCATTTTATTTCCTCTTAATTGTGATCGACACAAAGCATAAAATAGGTGTTTGGCTAGTAATATTAACCAAGCTTTTTGGTACGTTCAGGTGTCTGTTTGGTACAAAAAATTGCTTTGTGGTTCAATTTTCAGGCGCCCATTATTTCAGAATTAGTGGTAGCTGTCTCGTTAAAAACTTTCATGTAACCCTTGAAAATAAAGGGCTTAAGATATTATTTCATAGATAGTGAATAACTATTTGCATACCCAATTACACAAATTTTTTCACAATTAACCGCATGAGCACTAAGACGTATAGGCTTTTAAGGCTAAATAACAAGGTGAATAAAAAAATAGAAATGAATGAATAGTCGTAAAAAAATTAACAAAAAATTTAATTTTTTAGTCAATTTGAATAGCAAGATTAGTAAAATTGCTTGTTTGGAGGGTTTTTAGTTCCGTTTTAGTGAACTGAAAATACGAAAACCACGATGCGGTTTCGTCAGGCTCGATGAGTTGGTGTTCTTTTAAAATTAAGTACTGAGAGTAACAACGCGCTTTTAACATGACCTGCGTTAACGGTAAGGCAGTATCGCCCTTATTTACGCCATTTTGCAGCTGCTCCATCACACCTTTAAATGGCAAATATTTAAAGGCCATTTTGTCGATGACTCGCGCACTGACCTGAATTGACTTATTACACAGCAACGTAGTTAAAAACAAAGGATCGGGCTTTAGCTCCAATAACGCTGTGTGTAGGTCTTTTTGGTTTTCTTGGCGCGCTATTTGTACTTTTCGTTGCCATACCTGCTCAAAGGTTTTTAAATATAAACGTACCAGCGTAATACGCCCTACATCTAATAACATACCCAGAGTAAAAGCATGAATGTCGTTGACGTCGTTTAGCTCTGCAATTTTTTGGGCTGCAATAGCGTTGGCCATAGCGCTGTCACGTAGCCTACGTTTTAGTAACGAAAAAGGCTCGGTGCTGTGTGGCATCCAGTGGCGAACTGCAAACGTGGGAATAACTAACTGTAAGTTATCAAGCCCTATGTAACGCAGAGCAAGTGATGGGCTATCTACTTTTACTGCGGTATTTTTTTTACTACGCTGGTTTCGGTAATAAGGTAAGTTAACGAGCGTAACCAGCTCTCGTCCAAGCCAACTTAAATCGTTTACTAACGGCTCCAAGCGGCCAACTGAGGCAGACTTTACCGCTAATATATCTAAAATAGTGGCGACACTGTCTTCAATCCCTATCGTGGTTTGAATTACTGCGTCTATATCTTCGAGCTGTTTAAATATGGCTGTTTCTATTACTTTATGAAGCTGTTCGCTGGCTTGTGCACGATACTTATGATGCGCGGTGCTTGTTTGCTTACGCTTTTGTTGCGCTGATACTTCAACCTGCAACAAGGTGCGCTGCTTCATAGGCTCGCCGTAATCAATATCTAATGTATGAATAAACCCAATTTGCTGGTGCGCAAAGCTATGACCCAACAGCAAATCGTGTGCTCGTTGGTCAAGTATTTTTGCTGTACGCTGTTGTAATGCAAGTTCGGTCATAGTGCTCATTAAATAGTAAGTATTGAATACGTTTAGTATTATTAGACTAGAAGCGAGTTAAAAAGTTATCAAGCAGTTCTAATCCCTGCTCTGTTAAAATAGCCTCAGGATGAAACTGCACCCCTTCAATTGCTAATTCTTTGTGTTGCATTCCCATTATTTCGTCAAACTCACCTTGCGGTGTTTGTGTCCACGCTGTTATTTCAAGCTCGTTGGGTAACGACTGCGCTTTAACCACCAGCGAGTGATAACGACAAACCGTTAACGGATTAGCTAACCCTTTAAAAACACCTTTGTTGGTATGCATTATGGCAGATGTTTTTCCGTGCATTACTTTTTTGGCGCGCACTACATCCCCCCCTAGGGCTTGCGCAATAGTTTGATGCCCCAAACAAATTCCTAAAATAGGGTATTGGCCTTTTAACTGCTCAACAACACTTAACGATATACCAGCTTCATTCGGTGAGCAAGGACCCGGCGAGATAACTATATGTTCTGGGTTAAGTTGCTTAATTTGTGCAATGCTCAGCTCGTCATTGCGCTTGACTAATACGTCTTGATCTAATCGCTGAAAGTACTGCACTAAGTTATAAGTAAACGAATCGTAGTTATCGATCATTAAAAGCATGTAATAGAGTACTCAAAAAAGGAGTTATTGGGAGTATTTAAGCCTTTGCATTCTAACCTAAGCCGCGTTAGGTGTCAGTGATTTCGGCTATATAAACCGTAATTCCCTCTTTAGGATGAAGTAACGGCTCTTTTTTTGTCCCATTAATTTTATATTTATAAGGTTGAATTACGATCGACCTAACCCAAGGTTATACTATGAAATGGCTTATTTTCTGTAAGCGTCTTTATTTTTATTAAGGAGCGACTATGTTAGGCGAAGACCATTCATTAACAAACGACTTTCCTGAGCACACAAGCACGATTAACACGTTAAATAAAAGTGATGCTGACTTTGCTGATAAAGCTAAACAGTACAATAAGCTAGATAAAGAAATAAGAGTATTAGAATTGGACGGTGCGCCTATTAGCGACGAGCAAATGCACCAGCTAAAACACGACCGCTCTGAATTAAAAGATTGGTTATATCAGCGATTAATAAGCGCATAGTAAATATAAAACTCCAAAACAAAAAAGAGTTCGCCCTTTTAAAGTGGTGAACTCTTTGTTTGTCTTCTATGAAACTTTATAGGGTGTATAGCTTAGTGATACACCCTTTAACTCACGCTCATATTGCGTTAGCTATATTGCAAGTTGCAATAACTTTAAATCGAGCGCATCAATTAATTGCTGATTTTTAGTGTCATTTAATGCATCAGCATGAGGGGCTGCAAAACACTCAGCGTCATTATCAAAATACAGCCCTGTTGAATTGCTAAATTCATCGCTTAGCGCAGCACGGCAAAATATATCGGCACCTAACTTTAAATCGCCGCCATTGAGGCCGTATGCGTCTTTAACCATTTTACTACCCAGTAATGACTTAGGATTAACCGATACCACTAATGGACCGCTACCCTTAAGCTTTAAGCCCATATGACGCGACCACATTGTAATTGCCAATTTGCTTTGTGCGTATGCTGCGTTGTCAGACAAAGCGCTTTGTCCAATCAGTGCATCTAAGTTGACCGTTGCTTGCGCCGCTGACGACACATTCACTATTCGCCCTTGGGTATTAAAAAGCGGCAATAATAAAGTTGTTAATAAATAAGGGGCAAATGTGTTTACTGCAAATCGTGCATCAAGACCGTCTGCAGTTTCTGGGTTCTCGATTTTAAACACACCGGCATTATTAATCAGTACATCTAAGCGTTTATGATCAGCTGTAATTTGTTTAGCCAAGTTTTGCACTTGCGCCATTTCGCTTAAATCAGCTACGTAAGTTTGTGTACGCGCTTGCGGGTAGTCGTTATCAAGCAAAGTTTGTACGTTTTTAAGCTTTTGCGCGTTACGCCCATGAAGAAGCACAGTATGGCCTTGCGCTAACAGTATTTTAGCTGTTTCAAACCCAATACCATCTGTTGCACCTGTTACTAAAATTGTTTTATTCATACCTGTCTCCATGTTGTGTAGAACATAGCCTACACATTCAACGCTTAATGATGGGGTTATAATAGCATTGCCACTTGTGAGTGATAATTAGGCAGTCATTAAATCTGTATATAGAAAATATTAATAAAGCGATTCAAAGCGAATGTGTGTTTTTTAGCCATTTATTTGAATTTTGAACAATTCATAACTATTGTTTTTAAACTTCCTTAATAGTAGTATTTATCATATAAATATATTTTCGAGAAAACACATGAAAGTTTTAGTGACTGGCGGCATGGGTTACATAGGTAGCCATACATGTATTGCATTACATGAAGCGGGTATTACACCTATTATTTACGATAATTTGTCTAATGCGAGCCCTCGTGTGCTTGATCAACTCGAAAAAATTACCGGTACCCGTTTTGAGTTTATTTTAGGTGACATTCAAGACGAGCAGCAGTTTAAACTTGCGCTTAAACACACCCAAGCTGAGGCTGTATTTCACTTTGCAGCACTAAAAGCGGTAGGTGAATCAACCGAGCAACCGCTGCGTTATTATCAAAATAATGTATCGGGCACGCTTAGCATGCTTGAAAATATGCAAGATGAAGGTGTTAACCATATTATATTTAGCTCATCGGCCACTGTGTATGGTGAGCCCGACTACTTACCAATAGACGAAAAACACCCAATTCGCGCGACCAACCCTTATGGTTGGACTAAAGTCATGGTTGAACAAGCCATGCAAGACGTATGTAATGCCAACAGCAACTTTATGGGCATAGCACTTCGTTACTTTAACCCTGTAGGCGCACACCCTAGTGGCTTATTAGGCGAAAGCCCAAATGGTATTCCAAATAATTTAATGCCCTTTATTGCCCAAACTGCGGTAGGTAAACGTGAGGTCGTTAATATTTTTGGTGACGACTACGACACCGAAGATGGCACAGGCGTGCGCGACTATATTCACGTTTTAGATTTAGCTAAAGGCCATGTTGCCGCATTTATGCAACACAAAACAGATACCGCCTTTCACGCATATAACTTAGGCACGGGCCAAGGTTATTCAGTGCTTGATATGATCAATGCGTTTAGCGCATCAGC
Organism: Pseudoalteromonas sp. H71; assembly: GCF_001468485.1. Classification (GTDB taxonomy): domain Bacteria; phylum Pseudomonadota; class Gammaproteobacteria; order Enterobacterales; family Alteromonadaceae; genus Pseudoalteromonas. Next base: position 98,418 of record NZ_LODI01000047.1, on the reverse strand, counting down.
GGGTAAAACAATTCCCTATAAAATTGCACCGCGTCGTGCAGGCGATATTGCGTGTAATTACGCCGATGCCACAAAAGCGCAAACCACCCTTAACTGGCACGCAGAACTAACACTTAGCGACATGAGCAACGATACATGGCGCTGGCAAACTAATTACCCAAGTGGGTTGGAGAGTTAATATGGCTTTATTAGAAAGCACTCACAGACGTAAAAACCCGCTAACGGGGCGTTGGGTATTAGTATCACCGCATCGGAATAACCGCCCATGGTTAGGCGCAACCGAAGCCGTTAACGAAACGGTTTTGCCAAAGCATGACGAAAGCTGCCCACTTTGCCCAGGTAACACCCGTGCAAATGGCGATAGCAACCCAGATTACAAATACACACATGTATTTAGAAATGATTTTGGTGCGCTGACGCCTAATGCCAGCGAGCAACCACAAAACTTAGAGTCAGACAGCGATTTATTTATTGCTGACGAAGCAAGCGGCGAATGCCGTGTCATTTGTTTTTCGCCAGAGCATAACAAAACACTGCCTGAGCTGGAGCACGATGCCCTACACGAAGTAGTAAAAACGTGGAAAGACAACTACACAGATCTTGCACAGCACTATGAGTGTGTTCAGGTATTTGAGAATAAAGGTGAGATCATGGGGTGCTCGCAGCCCCACCCGCATGGCCAAGTATGGGCGCATTCGCACCTATCTACCGAAATAGAAGCCGAAGATACACAACAACGCGCTTATTTTGATAAACACGGCACAGCCATGCTTGCCGACTATGTACAAAAAGAACAAGCCGACCAAACTCGTGTCGTATTTGAGAGTGAACACTGGCTTGTTGTGGTGCCATTTTGGGCAGCATGGCCGTTTGAAACACTGCTTGTAACTAAAGATAACATTCAAAACTTTAGTCAGTTAACTGATGCACAAACCGATTCACTCGCTCAGGCATTAAAAGTATTAACGACTAAATACGATAATGTATTTAACTGTAGCTTCCCGTACTCTATGGGTTGGCACAATGCACCCGCAAATCGTGGTTCAGAGCAACATTGGCGCTTGCATGCACACTTTTACCCGCCACTTCTTCGTTCTGCCACCGTGAAAAAACATATGGTAGGCTACGAAATGTTAGGCGAAAGTCAGCGTGACTTAAGCGCAGAAACAGCCGCTTCTATTTTAAAAGCAGCAAGCACAACACACTATAAAAACACAGCAGGACACACAGATGACGCTTAATGAATTTCAACACCACTTTTTATCACTGTACGGTGCCCCTGCTCAAGGTATTGCGGCTGCACCAGGACGTGTAAACCTAATAGGTGAGTTTACCGATTACAACGATGGTTTTGTATTTCCGTGCTCATTAGAGTTTCGTACTCAAGTGATGTTTAAAGAGCGCGACGATAGCACGATTACCGTGCAGTCATTAAATTACCCAGGCGAGCAAGACCGTTTTAACGTTGACGAACCGATTAGCGAAGGTCAATCGCAATGGGGGAATTATATTCGCGCGGTTGCATTTGTATTAAAACGCGCAGGTCACACTTTACGTGGTGCCGATTTACTTATTGATAGTAACTTACCGCAAGGCAGTGGCTTGTCATCGTCGGCTGCATTGGAAGTTGCCGTAGGGGGAATGTTTAACCATATTGCGCAACTTGGTTTAACCGAAGAAAAAATTGCACTACTGGGCCAAGAAGCTGAAAACGACTTTATGCATTGTCAATGTGGCATTATGGATCAGCTTATTTCGGCAAAAGGCGAAAACGGTCACGCTCTTTTAATTGACTGTGAAAACCTAGCAACTAAGTCAGTGAAAGTACCTGATGACTTAAATATTGTTATAGTGAACTCTAACTACCCACGTAAATTAGTAGACAGCGAATACAATCAACGCCGTATTGATTGCGAACAAGCTGCTGAAAAAATGGGAGTTAAAACACTTCGCCAAGCAACAATGGCTAAACTAGATGCTGTTAAAGCACAACTTAGCGATAACGAATACAAACGTGCGCACCATGTAATTAGCGAAAACGACCGCGTTATTGCAGCAACTAAAGCATTGCAAGCCAATGATATGCAGCAACTTCGCGAATTGATGGCTGCATCACACCAATCACTTAAACACGACTTTGAAGTAACCGTACCTGCAACAGATGGCTTAGTTGAAATTTGTAAAGAAGCCATGGGTGAGCGCGGCGCAGTGCGTATGACTGGTGGTGGTTTTGGGGGGGCAATTGTATGTTTATGTCGCGATGCAGAAGTACCGTTAATTAAAGCAGCCGTTGAAAAACATTACTTTGAACGCTTTAACTTATACGCAGATATTTATGTGTGCTCAGCGGGTTCAGGGTTACAAATAACGTCTTTTTAAAAATAGGTATCAATATGGCAAAGGTTAACTGGGGTATTATTGGGTGTGGCAATATTGCTCACACCTTTGCTAAAAGCATTGCGCATTGCGCTGATGCTCAGCTTATTGGCGCAGCATCAACTAGCAAGCAACGCGCAAGCGAGTTTGCCACACACTATTCAATTAAAGGCTATGAGAGCTACCAAGCCCTTATGCAATGCCCAAACATTGACGCCATTTATATTGCAAACACCCACGACCAACACTTTCAAAGTATAGCCCAATGCTTAATGCATAATAAGCACGTACTAAGCGAAAAACCCATTACCGTTAATGCACAGCAACTCATTACATTAAAAGAGCTAGCGCAGCAGCAAAATCGCTTTTTAATGGAAGGAGTGTGGATGCGCTTTTTACCCGCCATTGTAAAATTAGAAGAATTATTGAACGAAGCGGTTATTGGCAAAGTACACAGTGTTAATGCCAACTTTAGCTTAGCGGGTGAATTTGATTCATCACATCGCTTAATGAACCCAAATACAGCCGGTGGTGCATTACTTGATTTAGGGGTTTACCCTTTATCTATTGCTGATGTGGTTTTTAATAAAGCCCCAGAAAAAATCAGCTCATTTGTGCATAAAACAGATACAGGCGTGGATGCTCGAAATATTGCCATGCTTGATTATGGTAATGGGCAGTTTGCACAACTTAGTAGTGCACTTGAGCAAAACGGTCCAACTGAAGCCTATATTACAGGTGATCATGGCTTTATACGCATACCTTGGTTTGTAGGTGCGAAAAGTATTGAGATTCATATTAATGGGCAAGCGACCCAACATTTTGACTACTCATTTAATGATGATGAAAACTTTAAATTTGAAATTGATCACGTCACTGAGTGCATACTAAATAAACAAATACAAAGCTCTGTATTACCACTAAGCACTAGCTTACGGGTTATGACGATGATGGATAACCTGAGAGCCCAATGGCAGCTTAAATATAGCGCGACAGTCGAATCTCATAACATAAATTTATAAAAATACACGCAACAAGGATCCACAATGACAACAACACACCGATTAAAAACGCTTTCAAAAGCAATGCTGTTAGCCACGGCCAGTTTAACTACCGGTGCAGTACTTGCTGAATCGAATAAACCTGAGCAACTTTACCCGCCAATAACCAGCGAAGTGCTTCCAGAATTAGCCACTAAAGGCACCTATAAAGTAGGCGTAAAAACCCTCGATTTAGTTAATCCAGCGCAATTTGATCCTGCAACTCAAAGCCAAAAAGATCGCCCTTTAAAAGTTGAGGTTTGGTATCCGGCAGATAGCAAAGCAAACAAAGCACTAACCAGCTACACAGACATAACACGCTCGGGTAAACAGTTTACTTTACAAGCCGATGCTATGCGCGATGTAGGTGTAAGTAACGCAGAAAACTACCCTGTTATTGTACTTTCGCATGGTTATACCGGCTACCGTACAATTATGTACTACCTTGGTGAGCACTTAGCTTCGCATGGGTACATTGTTGCTGCGCTTGATCATACAGACTCAACAAACGCCCATGTAGATTTTAAAAACGCGCCATATGCGGGTTTTTTTAGCACCTTGATTAATCGCTCACGCGATCAGCAGTTTGTGATTAATTATTTTAACGAACAAAGTAACTTTGCAAGCGAGCAAGTAGATACAGCTAGCGCAGGTGTTATTGGCTACTCTATGGGCGGATTTGGCGCAGTTAATACGATTGGTGGTTGCTATGCCTTCAACGAACAAACAACCGCAATGTTTACGGGGATGACTGACCCTGCCCAAATTAAACAAGTGCAGCAATTACTTAATAGCTGTGCAGGCGGACAATATCAAAACCCACAAGTAGACCCTCGTATAAAAACAATGGTGGCTATCGCACCTTGGGGTGGGCAACATAACTTATTTGATGCCAAAGCAATGAAAAATATCAAAGTACCTTCACTTTATATTGCAGGTGACCTAGATGATATTTCTGGCTTTGAAGGTATTAAAAACCTTTACAACCAAACTGGTAGCGCCGACAAATACATGCTTACTTATAAAAACGCCCGCCACAATATTGCGCCACACCCAGCCCCTGCTATTGCCCAAAGCAGCAGTGAATTAGACTTAGGTCATTACTACGAGCCATCGTGGTCGTTGCGCACCATTAACGAAATAAATAAGCACTTTGTACTTGCGATGATGGATTGCCACGTAAAAGGCGTAAGCAGCCAATGTAAATACCTAGATTTACCTCAAAATGGCGATCAAGCCATTGTTGATGGTAAACCGTTACCGCAGTGGTACGGCTTTGATAACCGCTTTTCTTCAGGTATGGATTGGCAACAAAGTAAACCGCGCAGTAAGTAATACTTAATTTAAGCGGCTATAAAACTTGATAGCCGCCTTCACCTTAAAATAATGCCAAATAAAATACCTTTTACATAAATGAGTTAACTAAAAAATGAGAATGTTTGTTTTTTAATCGGCTATTTTAAGAAAAAAACCATTGCCATTAACCTTAGTTAAAGGCAATCTAGTCATATATAAGATAAGATAAATAACACAAATATCATGTCAAAATACATACTCTCAATTGATCAAGGGACCACAAGCTCTAGGGCCATCTTGTTTACAAAAGATGCAAACGTTTTTGGGTCAGCACAGCAAGAATTTTCACAACATTTTCCAAAAAATGGTTGGGTAGAACATGACCCTAACGATATTTGGCAAACAGTGCTCAGCACCAGCCGTGAAGTGATGGCTAAAAAAAATGTAAAGCCTGAAGAAATTATTGCTATTGGTATCACCAACCAACGTGAAACCACGCTGGTATGGAACAAGAAAACCGGTAAGCCAGTGTATAACGCCATTGTTTGGCAAGATCGCCGTACCAGTGCTTACTGCGAAAGCCTAAGTACAGAGGAGCTTTGCCAAACGATTAGCGAAAAAACAGGCTTACTACTCGACCCTTACTTTTCAGCCACTAAAGTACGCTGGATTTTAGACAACGTAGAAGGCGCCCGCGCACAAGCAGACGCTGGCGAACTAGCCTTTGGCACTGTTGATACTTACTTATTATGGCACCTAACGGGTGGCAAAGAGCACCGCACCGATGCCACTAATGCATCTCGCACTATGTTATTTAATATTCATACCCAGCAATGGGATCAAGAATTACTCGACCTATTCGACATTCCTAAATCTATGCTGCCACAAGTCATGGATTCAGCAGACGAGTTTGGCTCAACCAGCGACGATATTTTTGGTGCGCCTATTCGTGTTTGTGGGATTGCCGGAGATCAGCAAGCTGCCCTTGTTGGCCATGCGTGTTTTGAACAAGGTATGGCCAAAAGCACCTACGGTACAGGGTGTTTTTTAATGCTTAATACCGGTGAAAAAGCACTCACATCTGAAAACCGCTTACTAACTACGGTCGCTTATAGGCTAAATGGCAAACCTACTTACGCCATTGAAGGCAGCATTTTTATGGCAGGCGCCACTATGCAGTGGATTGTTGAAGGCTTAAAACTATTGAGCCATGCCGGCGAAAGTGAATCATTAGTAAAAGATGTACCGCTTGATCATGGGGTATTTTTAGTGCCCTCATTTACAGGCCTAGGCGCACCGTACTGGGACCCTAACGCACGAGGCGCCATTTTAGGTTTAACACGCGACTCTGGCATTAGCACTATTGTTGCAGCTGCTTTGCAATCGGTGGGATATCAAACCAAAGATTTACAAAAAGCAATGGAACGTGATGGTCTTCGCCCAAGTGTTTTACGTGTCGATGGCGGTATGGTTAAAAATAACTGGGTACTGACCTTTTTATCTAACATTTTAGGTGCAACCGTAGAGCGCCCAACAGTCACCGAAACCACCTCGTTAGGCGTTGCTTATTTAGCTGGCTTACAAACGGGCATTTACGAGTCAACTGAGCAACTCGCTAAAATGTGGACCTGTGACCGTCGTTTTGAGCCAACTATGAGTGCTGATGAACGAAACGATTTATACGCAAAATGGCAGCATTGTGTCGCGCAAGTTCGCCTATCTAGCGACGACTGCCAGCAATAGTAATTTTTACACGCCGCTAATGACATTTAACGGCGTATTAAGCCACTTTTATGCTCATTAAAGGGCGCGTTTTACGAAGTGTGATTTTAAAAAGATCAGGCTAAAAAATTTAAAATCAAAAAGCGCGGTTAGCTATTGTCAAACACTAACTGTCGCTTTATGATGCTTATGTCTTATTTATATTACAAATAAAAAGGTTAGCTCACAGTGGAATTAGCAGATAACGAATATGACTTACTTGTCGTCGGTGGTGGTGTAAACGGCACTGGAATAGCAGCTGATGCAGCTGGCAGGGGTTTAAAGGTATTATTGTGTGAACAATCGGACCTTGCTTGTGCAACATCGTCAAATAGTTCTAAGTTAATCCACGGTGGTTTACGTTACCTTGAGCATTACGAATTTAGATTAGTAAAAGAGGCCTTAGCTGAACGAGAAGTTCTACTTAAAAATGCTCCTCATATTATGTGGCCACTTACCTTTAGATTACCGCACCAATCGCATTTACGCCCTGCTTGGATGATCCGCATTGGCCTATTTATGTACGACAACCTAGCTAAGCGCGAAACACTGGCTGGTTCCCGTGGTATTAAGTTTGGCGAAAATAGCGTGCTAGAGCCGTCTATTGTAAAAGGTTTTGAATACTCAGATGGGTGGGTTGATGATTCTCGTTTAGTTATTTTAAATGCCCTTGCTGCACAAGAAAAAGGCGCTACCATTGCGACACAAACTAAGTGTGTAAACGCTAAGCGCGAGCAAAATAAGTGGCAAATTACGCTAGAGCAACAAAGCACAAAGAATAAATACACCGTATCAGCTAAAGGTATTGTTAATGCCGCAGGTCCCTGGGTTGCAAAGTTATTTGATGAAGCACTAATTGAAAAATCACCGCAAAATATTCGTCTTGTAAAAGGCAGCCATATTGTTGTGCCACGCATTCACAATGAAAAAGAAGCCTACATTTTACAAAATAAAGACCAACGAATTGTATTTGTTATTCCATTTGAAGATGATTATTCGTTAGTTGGAACAACTGATGTAGAGCATAACGGCGCAGCGCAAGATGTAAAAATTAGCGATGAAGAAATCGACTACTTAATTGATATCACTAACAGCTACTTTAAAAACCACATTAAACGCGAAGACATAGTCCATACTTTTTCAGGTGTGCGCCCACTGCTTGATGATGAGTCTATAAATGCACAAGCCGTAACGCGTGACTACAAGCTAGAGCTTTCAAGTGAAGGCAAACATACTCCACTGTTGAGCGTATTTGGTGGAAAAATTACCACTTATCGTAAACTGGCTGAAGCCGCTGTTGATAAGTTAGAAGACTTTTATCCGCAAATGGGTAAAGCATGGACTAAACACAGCGCATTACCTGGGGGCGACTTTAATAACGTTGAAGCGCTGACTCAAGAACTTAAATCTTTGTACCATTGGCTACCCGAAGTGACGTTAAAACGCTTTGTACGCACTTATGGCACACGCACAAAAATTATTTTAGGCAATGCGACACAACTCAGTGATTTAGGGCATGACTTTGGCCATGGCTTATTTGCTGCTGAAGTTGATTACTTATTAAAGCAAGAGTGGGCTGGTAATGCTTACAACATTTTATGGCGTCGCAGTAAACTGGGTTTACGTTTTAGCGATGAGCAGATTACAGTTTTAAATAATTATATTGAAACACTCAATTAATAAGCCGTTTCATTATCACTATTTCCCGTTTTCCCCTTTATAGTTAACAAGTTATAAAGGGGCTTTTATTCTTAACTATTCAGCCGATTGGTATAGGTAGTTAAACCCACTAAGCGTTGCCGATTTAATATCAAACTCGCTGCATTGCACGCCTATTTTTGTCAGTGCCATAGTAAAACATTTATTGAGTTGTGATGTACCAATAACGACAACCTGCGTATTACTGAGTAGCTGCCATTCACTTGCATAACGCGCTGCTCTTACATCACTGCCAATTAATACACCCGATAAGTACGCTTTTGCTTGTACTGGAGTTAGTTCTTTAGACAGTTGGCGTGTTCGCACACTAAAAATACCATGGGCTAAATTTCCGCTATCACTACCCAATGTTAAATCGCAACCTTGTTCAAACGCTTGCCAATCAAATTCACCCTCAGCGCAATCGTCAGGAATTAATACACTTTGATGGCACAGTAAGTCGTATAACTCGCCGGTCATGGCGGTTTTAAAACAGATTATTTTACCATTGTTAATTAGCACCCACTTGGTATGTGTGCCCGGCAAACACAGTAAAATTTTACCTGTTTGATACTGCTCATTTTGTTTTAAAAAACCCAGTATTTGTAGTTCTTCACCGCGCATTACGTCTATTAGCGAGTTTTGCAACGTACATTTTGTACCAGGTAGGGCGTTAATCGTGTGGCCTTCGCAATCAAAACTGACAGCAGCATCAAGCAAGCCCTCAGGGTTAATTGGGCACTCTAGATAAGGGGTTTCATACCAACCAATCGTTGATGTAATTTGGCCTGCAATATAAATAGGTAATACACCATGTTGCACTGTCCAAGGTGTAATGGCGTTAATGAGTGTTTGTTGAAAGTCTTGGTTAACTTTTACAACACCAGGGCCATCACATTGATCAATTAAAGTTAATTCATCGCCCTCACCTACTTTACATAAGTAAGCGCGTAAATGGCTTGTGCCCCAGTCAACGGCTATAAACAAAGATGAAGTAGTCAAACTTTAAAGCCTCCCACCGTCAATTTTTATGCCTTGCCCGGTGATCATACTGCTTTCATCGGCGGCTAAAAATAACGCTAAATTAGCCACGTCATCTGGCGTTACTAATTTTTTAAGCGCCATGGCTTCCATCCATTTGACTTGCTCTTCCTCGGTGAACCAGCTTGCTAATTGACGTTCAGTTGCAACCCAGCCCGGTAGTATGGCATTAACGCGAATACCAAACTCACCATAATCGCGAGCAAGTGCTTTGGTCATACCTATTAAACCCGCTTTAGCGGTTACATAGCCTGCCATTTGCGGCTGACCCATAATGGCATTAATAGAACTAAAATTAATAATACTGCCAGCACCTTCTTGTTGCATAAACGACATAGCAACTTGAGAAGCAAAAAAAGCAGGATTTAAATTAATCTGTAAGCATTGATCCCAATCTTTAACGGTCACATCTTCACTGGCTTGACGACGATCGTTTGCAACGTTATTGATAAGTACATTTACGCTACCAAGGGCGGCACATGCATCGACCAATGATCGTTGCAAAGCATTCGAATCAGTGACATCTACTTGTCTGTACCATAAATTAGCATCGGGTAAATCGCTAATAAGCGCTTGCGCGGCTTCATCATCTATATCAATGAATGCCACTTTGGCCTGCTGTTTAACAAACGACTCAACCATTGCTCTGCCAATGCCTGACGCACCCCCAGTGATAAAAATAACCTTGCCAGAAAGGCTGTGATATTGAGCTTGAGTGTTCAAATTAAATTTCCTTACAGCATGTTTTCAGTTCAACTTAAACCTTTTAAAATACGGTTACTTAGAGAGAAAGAGCCAAACCAAGGTGTTATTGCTGTGTTAAAATAATTAGCGATTTAAAAGTTTATACCATATCCTTACGTACATTAATATGATATATGATATATAATTAAGCAATAATGAACTCGGAAATTCGCACGATGAAAACTCAACCTCGCCAAAATTTAACTCACCAATTAACCCATGATTTAGGGTTTGCAATAGTGCGGGGCGTTTACCCAGTAAGCGAAGGACTGCCTTCAGAAGCCGACCTATGTATTAAATACAACGTAAGCCGCAGTGCAACGCGCGAAGCAGTTAAAATGTTGTCGGCGAAGGGGCTTATCTCATCGCGCCCTAAACAAGGTATTCGTGTTTTACCAGAAAGCAGTTGGAATATGTTTGATACCGATGTACTACGTTGGATTTTAAGCAGTAAGCCGTCACTGTCGTTATTAAAGGAATTTACCCAAGTACGTGTTGCACTGGAGCCACAAGCAGCCGCATTAGCTGCGGTAAGTGCCACACCAGAGCAGCTTGCAGAAATTGATAACGCACTTGCGCGCATGGCCGATGCCGATGAAGGATTAGACGATCCGTTAGAAGCCGACATAGCTTTCCACACCAGTATTTTAGTAGCAAGTAACAACCGCTTTTTTGTGCAGCTGACTGAATTTATTAGCACCGCTCTTAGAGTAAGTATTCGTTACACTAATCATATTAAAGGTGTACCGGGTGCAGACGTAAATAAACATGCTGATATTTTAGACACAATTAAATCGGGTAACCCCGAGCGCGCTAAAAAAGCGGTCGAAACAATTTTAGAAGAAGCGCTAGAACTCATTGAATCTAAACTCGACTGATGACCAGAAAACACCATTAAAAAAGGGAGCTAATGAGCTCCCTTTTTACTGCTTATTATATTTTTATACCAATCCGCTTAATTAAGTGATCTATTTTGGGGATAGATAAACGTGTTGATAGCTAGGCAAAAAATTCGCTGTTTAGTTGTTCTAAATGAGAATTTTTTAACGCAAATAGCAACACTTTTAGCCCCTAAAAATGATTAAGTATTATTGCAAATTGGTATTAGTTAGCTCAAAAATAAGTGATGTTTGCGGGAATGAAATTGGCATTTGTAGGCCAAATTCCATCAACGCTTCACCCGTGAAGGTTTGCCCGTTCACGGCTGCAATAGACGAAGGACGGTATTCTTCAAATTGAACAGGCCACACTAAATTAAGTGTGTACTGTGTATCTGCATCCAAACCAACAAAACGAAGCTTATTAGGCGCGGTACGTGGTGTTTCGCGAACACTGTTATACGCAAATAACGCTTTTGATTTTTGCTCGTCGATTAAACCAAAGTTAATTGATAAATCGTCGCTATCTAGGCGGTATAAATCGGCGCCATGAATAAAGTCACGGTGCTCTTTGTGCAGTGCAATAGCCGCTTTAAGTGCACAGTATTCGTGATCGGTGAGTTCACGTGGATCCATTTCGATTCCCATGTGGCCAAACATGGATACCGCAGCACGCATTTCAATACTTACATTACGACCAGTGATATGACAATCACGCGGTCCTACGTGTGCCCCCATAACCGACGATGGGAAGAAGAATGAACAACCACGTTGAATTTCAAGGCGGTCAAGCGCATCGTTAGAATCCGACGTCCATACACGGTCTGTATGTGCTAGCACACCGTAATCTACACGTGCACCACCTGATGAACAGCTTTCTATTTCAAGGCCTGGGTGCGCTGCTTTAATACGATCAATTAAACGATACAGTGCCAGTGTTTGTTGATGCACTGCTGGTTTTCCATCAAAGTTACCCGCATGGTTAATATCGCGGTTCATATCCCACTTAATGTATTTAATAGTTGGGTATTCAACCAAAATATCGTCAATAGCTTTGTATAAGTATTCAACTACCTCTTTGCGCGTTAAATCAAGCACAAGCTGGTTTCTGAAGCTTAGTTGCTCGTTATTTTCTGAGCCTAATACCCAATCAGGATGAGCACGATATAAATCACTATCTGGGTTTACCATTTCTGGTTCAAACCAAATACCAAACTCCATACCTAAGCTGTTTACATGATCGATAACTGGCGATAAGCCATCTGGATAAATTTCGTAATCTACCGTCCAATCACCTAAGCCGGCATAATCACCACGGCGGCCTTTAAACCAACCATCATCCAGTACAAAGCGTTCGATACCTAAAGGAGCTACTTTGTCGGCTAGCTGACAAAGTGTGTCTACATCGTGATCAAAGTAAATGCCTTCCCATGTGTTGTAGTGTACTGGGCGTGTTTTTTCGCGTTGTGCTTGGCTAAGTAAATTAGCTTTAACAAAGCGGTGGAAATTGCGTGAAAGCGCACTAAAGCCATCGCTTGAAAACGATCCATAAATACTCGGGCTTTGATACGTTTGACCTTTAGCAAGGGTAAGCTCGCCAGGTAATAATAACTCGCCCATTTGCACATAACGTCGCCCTTCAGGTAGGAGCTCTGCTCGTAGTTTATTGTTACCACTCCACCCTAAATGAAAACCGTAACATTCGCCATGCTGCTCACCGGCATTTTCGTTATGTACTATCAAACCTGGGAATACATCATGTGATGTTTTGCCTTTGCGGTTTTCACGAACAAAGCTGCCTAATACTAAATCAACAGATTGACGTTGAAATTCGTTTGACCAGCGCCCTTCAAAACTGACTATTTTGCTGACGCTATCTGGTAATTGAAACGTTGGCGCTGCACAAAAACTTACGCTTAGTGGTGAGTCACCTAAATTAGTTAACACGGTATGTGCACTTAAAACATTAGTGTTGTTATCAAGCGTAATACTATGAACGACTTCAATACCACGAAGCTCATCTACGCTTACAAACTCAAGCGTTGCTGATGATGGCTGACGAACCTCTTTTAGCTTTGGCCCTACAGACCAAGCAATAGAATCGTTTATAAGCTCAAGACCCGGTGCACCAGTAAAGCCCTCACCTAACAGAGGAGAAAGAGAAATAGGCGCTTCTTCAACTACGGCACATTTTACTTCTTGACGGGTAGCAAGTTGAGTAAGCATTAACTCAGTTGTTTGCGCAGATAGACGTTTACCAAAATACAGTAACGCAGGTGTTTTGCTTTGGCAGTTGAAAATAACGGTGCTGTTTACACTGTCTAATCGATAAAATGATTTAGTGTTGGCCATGATTTTCCTATCCTCTTCTTCATTGTGTGAGTTATTAATATACCGAGGTAATGTTTGTGATATGCGTAGCTAGGCCTCAGAGTTTTTAGGCATAAGCTATCAGACAGTAGTCTCATATAGTAGTATATATCATATAAATTAAGTTTTAACAGTTTTAATCTCGAAAATAAAGATGAAACCACGAGCTATAAAATTTATAACTCATACTGATTCACTTATCTGAATTTGAAATAATAAACCTTTGGACAAGAGTTTAGGTTTTCTATGCGGTAATTAAATATTTTAAAATAAAAACCGGCCAAAGCTTAACTTTGGCCGATTATGTCTACGTTAGTTACTTATTGCTGAGTTGTTTATTGTTTTACTGTGTTGTCAATTGCTGAAGATTTACCAGCCCATTGAGCGTTTAATCCAAACACAACTTTATTCACAGTTAATGCAAATGCGACACACACAAACAACGTTACCGGCATTAAGTGAATGTAGTGAATAGTAGTGTGAAGCGGTGAGCTTTCAAATGTCAGCATTCCGTACATCACAACACCTAAAATTACTGCGGCAATACCTGCTCGCGCATCCACATTTTTAAACAACAAGCCAACCACAAAAATTGAAAATATAGGCATACTTAGTAAGCCGTTTAGCTGCTGTAGTAAGTTAATAATACTGTCTGCTTGCTGGTAAATAGGCACAAGCACCAGCGTCAAACTAGTTAATAATAATGTTACATAACCACTTAGCTTTACTACACTTGGTTCTTTATTAAAATATGCTTCGTGAATATCACACACATATAATGCCGTAGATGAGTTTAGTAAACTGTTATAAGTTGAAAGCACTGCGGCGGCCATTGCTGCCGCAAACACACCCGTTAACCATGTAGGCATAACATCACCTACAATACGGCCGTATGCGGCATCACCAATGTCGCCATACAACTTGTAGGAAATAATACCAGGTAATACTACAATTGCCGGAACAATCAAAAGGCGAATGCCTGCTGCCGCAAATATCCCTTTTTGCGCTTCTTTGACATTGGGTGCTGCCATAGCGCGCTGGGTAATCGTTTGATTAGTTCCCCAGTAAAACATCTGAATGAATATCATACCAGTCAGCAGCGTTGGCCAAGGGATAGGCGAATCAGGCCCGCCAATTAAAGTTAAGCGCTCTTGTGGGATACCGCTAAAGTCATAATCGATGGCGTTAAGCGCTAAGAACACTACAAGTATTGCCATACCGAGCACCAGTAACCCGTTGTAAGTATCCGACACCGCAACAGCGCGCAGACCACCAAAAAAGGCATAAATGGCACCTACAATAGCGAATGCGGTCGCGATGTACATGAGTGGAATATCAACTTTAAACATGGTTTGCATAAATAGCGAACCCGAGTAAATAACCGCAGGCATGTAAATGAGTGCATTTCCTGTAAAAAACAAACTACCAATAACGGCACGGATATGCTTGTTATTATAGCGCTTTTCTAATAATTCAGTCGTTGTTGTACAGTTATATTTGTAATAAACAGGAATAAACACTTTAGCCAATAATATTAGACCTATAATCGCCGCAAGCTCCCACCAAACTAACAAAGCCATTTGGTTCCCATTCATGCCAACTAACTGGTCTGTACTTAAATTAGTAAGCGTGATTGAGCCTGCAACAAATATCCAAGTTAAACCGCCTCCTGCTAAAAAATATTCTTTATTTTGAGTTTGCTCACTACGCCCCTGATTGCGGCATTTTAAGTATGTAAATAAACCAATTAGGCCCGTTACAATAGCAAAAACTAACACTTGGATCATACTATCAGACATTTTTACTCTCCTGCATTAGCGCGCATTTGCACACCTAATATCGTATTTTCTGAGCAATGGTTATGGTGTTTAATTAAGCGGTTAACTTGAACTAGCGACGATAACATTGCATGGATAGGTAATAAGTAATTTTGTTTATTAAGCTCAACAATATCAGTGTCTGGCAGTTTTCTTAGGGCTTCTTCGTCGATTGTGTAGATGCCTTTTACTCGTGTTTTCTTTCCATCACTAAAATTAATAACCAATTCTATTTCTTTAAGTAAGCTCAAAGAGAGTAACTTTTGGGTAAATTCATGTGAAACCTGTTCCTGCTGATAGTACTCACTCATTTTATCTTGCACTTGATGCAAAAATTGGCTCGGTTCGCCATTTTGAAATAAAGCTTCGCCCTGTGAATTATTCACATAATCGCTTTGTTCATTTATGTAAATAGTGAGTGTTTTATCTTTTTCTGGATCTGGCCCTAACTCAAAAGGGGCTCTTAAAAACGCTGAAGGAACATGAACTGCTAGCCACTCTTGTTCTGTGAAGAACACATTATGGCCAGCGACTAAACCAAGCAATCCGACAGCGCGAAATTGCCCTTGAGTTGGCTCTTTCATATAAACAACAGGAAAGCTACTCGCAGCTGCGCCAAACTCATGAACAACTAATGATGCGTGGTGCTGATTTTTTGAAAAGCCGAAATTGCTATGTGGTTTTATTTTTATATCCTGATGTTTTACAGGATCAAGTAGTACATAGTTAGACATGTTTATCTCTCATCAAAGGGAATTACAGTTTTGCAAAACCCAATGAATTTACTTTATTAATAAGATCTCTGTGAGTGGGCAAATTATATTTCAGCTGATCTATACGTATTTTTGTCATCTGTAGCTGTTTTTTTGCTAACTCACCTTGATTATAAATATGTTCCATTTGACTAAAGTCAGACTTAAACCCGACACCATATAAGATGTACTGATAGCTAGCAGCACTAAATGCTTCTACATTATCAGTAAAGTCATACTCGCTTGGGGAGCTATAACGCCAAATAGACAATAACTCTTGCAAAGAGTTAGGAATACTCTGTGTATCGCGATGCTCAAGCCAAAACGGCTCAGTACGCTCACTCAAAGCATAATGCAACTTAAGAAAATCAATTACACCGCGCCACTTTTTCAACATGATCGCATTAAAACGTTTTGCAGTAATAGGCATTAACTCTTTATTTGCAGGCAGTTGATCCGCGATATAATTTGCAGACGCTTCAATAAGCATAAGCGCTGATGCCTCTAGTGGTTCTAAAAACCCTGAAGCTAAGCCAACAGCAACACAATTATTCTTCCAGAAAATTTTTCGGTGCCCTGGTTTGAAATTTATTTTTTTCGCTGTTTTTACCTCTTCCAAACCAACGTAATTCGCAAGTGTTTTGCGAGCTTGTTCTTCTGAACAATGTTTACTCGAATACACATAACCAACACCACGGCGTTCTTGTAAGCCAATATCCCATATCCAACCTGCCTCTTGAGCTGTTGAAATAGTATGACAAGCAATAGGATCATGTTCATTGATATAAGGAACTTGGGTGGCTATGGCCGTATCAGCTAAAAAAACATCATCGCAAGGAACAAACGGAACTTTTAGAGTTTCACCAAGCAACAAGCTTCGCATGCCTGAGCAATCTACAAATAAATCAGCTAGTTGTGCGCCATGTTCTTTGGTCTGTAAACAAGTGATATCACCACATGAAGCTTGCTCAATACGCTCAACGGTATCGCTAATGTGCTCAACACCAAGTTCACTAATACAGTGCTTTCGTAATAAAGTGATAAACTTTGCCGCATCTAAATGGTAGCCATAGTTAGCTATCACTTCGTACTCTTTGTTCGCAATAGTTTTCGGGGCTAAACCCTGTTCACATAAATATTGCTGAAAGCTGACGGCTTCAGAAAATGAACAAGTAGGTTCAACTACAGACTGCCAGTAAGGTGCTGGATCAACTTTATTAAACCCTTGTGGCTCTGTAAACGGGTGATAATAGACATCACCTTTTGCATTTACCCAGTTTACAAATTTACTAGCTTGTTTGAAAGTAGCCCCACATTCACGCATAAATTGCGTTTCTGAAACTCCCAACTGTGCTAATGTTTTACGCATTGTTGGCCATGTACCCTCGCCAACGCCAACTACTGAAATTTCAGGCGATTCAATTAGGGTAACTTTAATACCTTGGTTGGAAAGATTGCGAGCGTGTTTCTTTGCAAGAATGCCTGCAGTTATCCACCCTGCTGTACCACCACCCAAGACAATAATTCGATTAATAACACCAGACAAAACGTTTACCTTTTCATTGCATGTTAAACATCAAGAAAAAAGGGGGGTAACCCCCCTTTAAACTTTCATCATAACCTGACTAGAACGAGCCTCGAATACCTAGTGCATAGCGAGAACCTGAACGAACTTGTTCAGTAAAGTGACTTGCTAAGCTACCGTGTTTAGACGTGTACTCATCAGTAATATTAATACCCTCAAGTATAACTGTAAGATTGTCGTTTATGTCATAGCTGGCGCTGATATCCCACTGACCATAAGTATCTACATACTCAGGCTCACCAGTGTCACCGTTACGAAGAGTTTGTAAAAATGATTCACGATTATTGTAAGCAATACGGGCTTGGAAGCCGTCTTTTTCATAGAAACCAATTAAGTTTTGTGAATCACCTAATCCTTCTAACTGAAAGCCATCTTCACTGTCACTATTAACAATAGTTGCATTTGCTTGGAAACCAAAACCATTTTCAAACGTATGAGTCCAAGCCATTTCTAGACCTTCAACTTGTGCAGTAGCACCATTACGTGGACGACTTACTTCAAAATCATAGCTTCCACTTGCTAAAGAGAAAGACTCTGTAGCCGGTGTTACTGTAATAAAGCCTTCAACGTCTTTGCTGAAAATACCAAAAGATACGGCGCTTGCATCATCGTAGTACCACTCGTATGACATATCCCAGTTTGTTGATAGGAATGGAGTCAAGTTAGGGTTACCACCGCTTGCTAGTAAAATATCTGGGCGAGTTGTACCTATATTTGTCACTGGACGCATTGCTTCTAATGTTGGTCGAGTAATCGTTTCTGAGTAAGCAAAACGTAACAACATGTCATCTTCAACTTCAAACTTAGCGTTTAAGCTAGGAAGTAAATTTGTGTAAGAGTTTTTAAGCGTAATTGGAACAGAAGCTCGTTGACCGTTTGCATCTTCAATGTAAACCTGGTCAAGGATTGTACCGTCTAGTGGATTTTGAGCAATATCAACTAATGTAGCCTGATTACCCGATGCTGTAGTTGTAGTTTCACTGTAGCGAACACCAACATTTACAGTCCATGGTATATCACCTAAATCACCTTGGAATACAAAGTCAGCGTAAGCCGAAAATATTTCTTCTTCTATTTCAAAACTTGTACCTAACTCAACCGGGGTATAACCATTTAACGCTGCAAACGCTGCAATATTTGCATCTGCATCATCACCGCGGTTGGCTGACTGACCAGAAATAGCTGCATCAGATTCTAAGTACGATAAGTAATCATCTACATTGTAACCAAAGAATGAAGATGGAATACCATTAAACCAACCATTTGGTGTAACTAGATATGCTAAGTCATCTGGAACATCTAGACCATAACCACAGTAGAAACAATTTGGTAAACTTGGCGATTGAAATACTTTAGCTTCTTTTGTTCTATCTTGTGTGTATACACCGTAGCGTAACTGAGTAAACGTTTCGCTATTTGGTGTGTAAGTGAAATCTGCACGCATTTCTGTGATTTCATCAGTACGCTCATCACCTCCACGCTCTACGTAGTGCGCACGAAGTTTACTTGAGTCTGCTTGAGTGAATGGGCCGTTAATTCCATCAGAAGATAAACCCGGTAAATCACCACCACCAGTGAAGTCATATGTATAACCGTTTGCGTAACCCATTACGGTGAAAACTCGGCTTTGATCGCCACTTAAATCTTCAGCTTTAGACGTAGAAATATCGATATCTACTTTTAATTGATCTGTTAGTTTCCAATCAGCATTAAAGCCAAAAGATTGAATTTTAACGTTGCGGTCTAAACCTTGTTGAACAAAGTCAGTTGCACCTGAGCCCCCACCATTTGGATCGTCAAACGCATTGTGTGACCAATAAGTCACTGTTTCTGTTGATGGATCTACCTGAAAATCACGGAAGTTACCTGGAGTAAACCAGTTTGCATAGTTACTTACTTGAGACTCAACTTCAAATTTTGAATAAATACCGTCAAACGTTAAAGTTAGA
Organism: Pseudoalteromonas sp. H71; assembly: GCF_001468485.1. Lineage (GTDB taxonomy): Bacteria > Pseudomonadota > Gammaproteobacteria > Enterobacterales > Alteromonadaceae > Pseudoalteromonas. The sequence goes on along the minus strand of NZ_LODI01000047.1, from coordinate 79,111 downwards.
TCATCGCTAGCAGCGTATTGAAATACCAGTGTACCACTTGTGCGCGTGCGGTCTTCAACGTTTGAAGTTAAATCTAAATTACGTGGTACCCATACATTAAATGCTTCTTTACCTGTACCTGCAGCAGCATCAAAGTCATTTGTTTGGATACGATCGACACGGTAAAAGCCACGTGTATCAGCTTGGTTAATTTGTGCATCACGCTTTTGTACTGATAAAGAGGCTAGTACGCCTAATTTATCTTCCATAAAAGTGTCACTTATGAGACCTGAAAATGCAGGGGTTGTGCTTTCAGATAAGCTGTCGTAAGTTGCTTTTACATTACCCACAGCTTTGAAACCGTCCAAGTCAAAAGGTTTAGCTGTATTTAAATTAATGTATGAACCAATACCACCTTCTTGATTAGCAGCATTTGATGTTTTGTAGATATCTGCACCTGAAATTAGCTCTGAAGCAAGTGTGTCGAAGCTAAACTCACGGCCAGCTCTTTCCGACGCCATTTGACGGCCATTAACAGTAACCAAGTTAAACTGAGGGCCAAAACCACGCACTGATATAAGCTGACCTTCACCACCGCTACGGTCAATAGCAACACCCGTAATACGTTGTAGTGACTCTGCTACGTTTTGATCAGGAAATTTACCAAGATCTTCCGCCGAAATACCATCAGAAACGATGAGCGCTTCTTTCTTATCAGAAAAAGAACGCTTAAGGCTACTTATTAAGCCACGAACTTCAATGACTTCGATATCTTTTTCTGCTGTAGTCTCTTCAGGCCCTTGAGCTGCAACATGCCCGCTTGCCAGTACACCAGCGATGGCTAAACTGAGCGCGGTTTTCTTGTTGAACGATAAATTATTGTTAATTATCATTTTTTAAAAACTCCTGATTGTGTGTAGTTATTTTGTCGTTGTGTTGGTTGAATAGTTTCAAAACTATCTCAAATACTATTTATATTATAAATACTTTAAAACAAGAAAAAGTGCAACCTTTTCCTTAATATTAGGCATCATTTTGTTACTATGGATTTTCTTTCTGTTTTCTTTTTTTTAACATTAAAACCAACATTAAAGTGTTGAGTTTAATTACGAAAATGCATAAATAATAACCTGACTGTATTCTTCATCAGGAAATAAATTAGCTTTTGGATAATTTTCGCGATTTGGCGCATCAGGCCAATTTTGCGCTTCAAGACACAGTGCTTGGCGTGGCTTGAAAGGGTCACTAACAAAATTAGCTGTGTATAATTGCATACCCGGCTGAGTACTTAAGAGCGTTAAACTAATGCCGCTTTGCTGTGACATTAATGTAGCCATTATATGAAGACGGTTATCATTTTCGAATACATAGCAGTGATCTAACCCATTGGCCGCACCTAATTGTGTATCACTTTGCGACAATGCATCTTTTACTAATTTTGGCTTAATAAAATCAAAGCAGCTATTTGCAACGGGAGCAGGTTCACCTAATGGAATGCTGTGCTCGTTAATGGGTAAGTAGTGGGTTGCATTTACCTGCAGTAAATGATTGGCAATGGTGTCGCTGCCCTCAAGATTAAAATAACAATGGTTGGTAAAGTTAACGAGAGTTTCTTTGTTACAAGTTGCTTTAAACTTAAGTGAAAGTCGCCCATTTTCTGCAGTGATGGTTTGCCATACTTTTAATTGGCCCGGAAATCCCTGCTCGCCATCCTCTGAGCAATAATAAAGTTCAACTTCACTATCAGTTTGCTGAATCACTTGCCACTGCACTTTATTAAAGCCCTTCACACCACCATGCAGACTATTTGGACCATTATTTTTATCGAGTTGGTAATCTGTTCCGGCTAAAGTAAAACGCCCTTCTGCAATGCGGTTTGCATACCGGCCCACTGTTGCACCTAAATAAAACGGGTTTTGAAGATAATAGTGCGGATCGTCGACGCTGAGCGTCATTTCTTGGTTTTTAAATTTAATGCTTTTGATTATTGCGCCAAATGGCAATATTTCGGCAGTTAAATGCTTAGCGTCACTAAGCTGTATAACCTGCATTGGTTCATCAATGGTTGTCATCGTCACGCACATTCCCCAAAAGTTACCTAAATAACTATATTAGTTAGATAAGGCAGCTATATATACTATAAATAATATATAACTCAAATCGGTAACTCAATTAAAAAACGTTAAATTTTTTAATAAAATTTACAATTGCGTTATTTATTTAACGTTAATACTGACTACCTTTTAGTCATTGGCACTCAATTATTTATAATGAGCTAAGTTGAAATGTGCGTAACCCCGCAATATCGGTTTGTAAATTAAGCCATATGCTGCTCAAGTGCTGCTTTTTCTTCAGTGCTCAATGCGTGCTTAGCTTTTTTAGCAAAGTCATACCTGACCATAACGACCTTGCCAATCGCGCAACATTTATCATGCTGAAATGCCTCTTGCTTAAGTACAAAAGAGCTAGTGCCTATGTGTTCTACAGAGGTTTTAATCGTGATCTCGTGGCCATAAAATAACTCCCCTACAAACGACACCTCTATTTTGGCAATAACTAGCTTCCAATCATGTGGGTTTAAGTCTGGCGTAAAAAATTTAAAAATAGGTACGCGTGCGGCTTCAAACCACACGGGTAGTACGGTATTGTTGATGTGTCCGAGTGCATCTGTTTCGCTAAAGCGCGGTATCACTTTTTCAGTAAACATATTAATCCAAAAATAATTATACAAAGGTAAACCATGACGGACTTTATTCGCGTTTATGAAAACGCATTGAGCGATGATTTTTGTGAAAATTTTATTAATACGTTCACGCAAAGCCCGCATGTAAAACAAGGGGTTACATCAGGCGGTGTTGATTTAAAGAAAAAAGACAGCCACGACCTGCACCTAAATAGTCACCCCGAATATGCAGAGCAATTAAAACACATACAACAAACGACTGCACAGCATGTTTTTAAGTATATTGAAGAACATATTTTTATGATGATTGGCGCCTTTGGCTTAAAGGTTTATCATCCAAAAACGGGGGAGGTCATTGATTTAACTCAAGAGAACTTTGAAGAAGTAGGCAAACCACAGCTCCCTGTCCTTGTGCAGCAAATATTTAGATTAGGCAACATTCAAGCGCAGAAATACGAGGTCAATAAAGGGGGGTACCCGTATTGGCATAGTGAGGTTTACCCGCAGTTACAACACAATGAAGCACTGCATCGTGTACTTTTATTTATGTTTTACTTAAACGATGTAGAAGAAGGCGGGGAAACAGAGTTTTACTATCAAAACCGTAAAATAGCCCCTAAAAAAGGCACCATGGTGATAGCGCCTGGTTACTTTACGCATACACATAGAGGCAATAAGCCAGTATCAAACGATAAGTATATTTTAACCTCTTGGGTGCTATTTAACCGTGCAGAGCAAATATATGGTGCACCTAAAAGCTAAACCAATAAAAAAGCCATAAGTAACACTTATGGCTTTTTATATATTTAATAGACGAACTCTTTAACCAAGTAGCTCGTCAAACATATCAAACAGCTTATCAAGCTCTTCGACTGTGTTGTAATGCATACAACCAATACGTACTACGCCGCCTTTATCAAGCACGTTTAATTGCTTACACAAACCTTGCGCGTAAAAATGTCCATCCCACACACATATATGCTGTTTGCCTAAAAACTCTGAAACGGCGCGAGGCTCAAGCCCTTCAAACGTTAAAGCAAACGTAGGGGTACGTTCGTTTAAGCGATCAAAGTCATCAATACCGTACAATTTTATACGAGGGTAATTAACCAAACGCGTTAAAAAATGCTCACTAAGCGCCATCTCATGCTGTTTGGTTTTAGCAAACGCCACGCTTAGCTTTTCGCGGCGCGTATGGCCATCATCAAGCTCGCTTATTGCAGCAATGTAATCAACAGCAGCAACAAACCCTGCCATTGCTTCAAAGCTTTGGGTACCGGTTTCCCAGCGTCCCGGCGCTACATCTTTAGCGGGTTCGACTTTGTAAGGTGTAAAACCTTCTAAGTACTCAGTTTTACCAAAAACCATACCTAAGTGCGGGCCAAAAAACTTATATGCCGAGCACGCTAAAAAGTCACAATCAAGTGCCTGTACGTCAATAAGCTCATGCGGCGCATAATGCACAGCATCAACATACACAAGAGCGCCTACAGCATGAGCAAGCTCTATAATACGTTTAATATCGTTAATTGAGCCTGTGGTATTTGAGGCATAGGTAACAGCCACCAACTTAGTCTTGCTGTTTAATAAGCTTTCAAACTGCGTCATATCTAGGCTGCAATCGGCTTCATTAATCAAGGCAGTATTAACCTTAACGCCTTTATCTTCTGCGGCTTGCTGCCATGACGATACATTTGAAAAGTGATCGGCGTTAGTAACAATGATCTCATCACTTGCCTGCCAATTTCGCGAAATAGCACGGCTAAAACTAAAGGTCAGGCTGGTCATGTTAGGGCCAAACACTATATTTTGAGCACTTGGCGCATTGAGTAAATCTGCTGCAGCTTGGCGAGCATTTGCCATTAACTCAACGGTTTTATCACTTGAAAAAAACGCACCACCTAGGTTTGAGTTGTAGTACCCTAAATAAGCAGACATTGCATTTAGTACAGGCTGTGGCACTTGAGATCCACCTGGTCCGTCTAAAAATATCGGCGATTTACCATCAACGGTTTGTATTAATGCCGGAAACTGCTCACGTAATTGCGCTATGTTCATGCCCATTCCTTAAGAGGTAAGTACAAAACAATCCAGATAACCTGGCTTGCTGGCATCGACTTTATTCATTGGCGTCGCGTTGTGCCACACTTGACGATCGTTTATTAGTGCAAACATACCGTCTTTAATTTCCATTTTAAAACATGGTTCAGCTTGTTTGTTTTCATATACAAGTAACTCGCCACCTTCGAGGTTTTCGTGCGAAACACCGCATACGCAGACGTGGTCAAAGCCATCTTGGTGAACGCCTTCTGGCGCTGCTGGTGTATCGCTATCAATGGCAAGCATTCTAAATTGATGTATTTCAATATCACGCTCTTCATCAATACCTGTAATAGCGCAAAATTCGCTAACAATACTTTTCATGCCATCTGATTCAAGTAAGCTTTGCTCTAAATTTTCGTAAGTACGCTCAACGTTACCTTGAAACGTATTAATTGAATCGTCTTGAACAAATGCTTTGGCAGCTTGTAATTTTAGCTCACCATTTTGAAATTTAATTACTGAATAACGACGCTTACGAAATTCACCATCTGCATAGGGATTTGCAGGTAGGTTGTCAAAAGAAGGCTTAACCAAATCAATATTTGCTTGGTTAATAAAACGAAGTTGCAGTAAATTCTGGTTGTTTAATGCAGTCATGAAATCTCGCCTAAAATAATGAGAGTATTAGGAGGGATTTTAATGCATGTAGCGAGGAATTATTGCTTTATTATCTAACTTAAAAGCGAATAATACTTAAATTTAATTCAATATATTATTATTAAAGCATGAATAATCTAAATTACATTTAAACAATAAAAAACCCGCCGAAGCGGGTTTTTTTATTCAAACTCTATAAATTAAACAGCTTGCTGAATAATTACGTTGTCTGCTTTTTTAGTGTACTGAGGCATACGGTGGAAGTTCAAGTAACGGTAAGTATCTGCTGCCGTTGCATTGATTTTCGCTGCATATTCTTGGTACTCAGCTGGGGTAGGTAATTTACCTAAAATTGCCGCCACTGCAGCAAGCTCTGCTGATGCTAAGAATACGTTTGCGCCCGTACCTAAACGGTTAGGGAAGTTACGTGTTGAGGTAGAAACAACCGTTGCTTTATCTGCAACGCGTGCTTGGTTACCCATACATAGCGAACAACCTGGCGTTTCGATACGTGCACCAACACGACCAAAGATACCGTAGTAACCTTCGTCAGTTAGTTGGTCTTTATCCATCTTCGTTGGTGGAGCAACCCAAAGCTGTGTTGGAATACGACCAGTAAAGCCATCTAATAATTTACCTGCGGCACGGAAGTGACCAATATTAGTCATACAAGAACCGATAAATACTTCATCGATTTTCTCGCCTGTAACGTCAGATAGTAAACGCGCATCATCTGGGTCATTTGGCGCACAAAGTACTGGCTCTTTAATCTCTGCTAGGTCAATTTCAAGTACGTGCTTGTATTCAGCATCCGCATCAGCTTCCATAAGCTCTGGGTTAGCCAACCAATCTTGCATTGCAGTAATACGACGCTCGATTGTACGAACATCACCGTAACCTTCAGAAATCATCCACTTAAGCATAACAATGTTAGACTCAAGGTATTCGCTGATAGACTCTTTAGAAAGCTTAACAGTGCAACCTGCAGCTGAACGTTCTGCTGATGCATCTGATAACTCAAATGCTTGCTCAACAGTTAAGTGCTCAACACCTTCAATTTCTAGTACGCGACCAGAGAATTCGTTGATTTTACCTTTCTTCTCAACCGTTAATAGGCCTTCTTTGATACCGTAGTAAGGGATTGCATGTACAAGGTCACGTAACGTGATACCTGGCTGCATTTCACCTTTAAAACGAACCAAAATAGACTCAGGCATGTCAAGTGGCATAACACCAGTTGCTGCTGCGAATGCAACTGCACCTGAACCCGCTGGGAACGAAATACCTAGTGGGAAACGCGTATGTGAGTCACCACCAGTACCTACAGTATCTGGTAATAACATACGGTTTAACCAAGAGTGAATTACACCATCACCTGGGCGAAGTGAAACACCGCCACGGTTCATGATGAAATCAGGAAGCGTATGGTGAGTGTTTACGTCAATTGGTTTAGGGTAAGCAGAAGTATGACAGAATGACTGCATTGTTAAATCTGCAGAGAAACCTAAACATGCTAAGTCTTTAAGTTCATCACGTGTCATAGGACCTGTAGTATCTTGCGAACCTACAGTGGTCATTTTAGGCTCACAGTATTGGCCTGGGCGAATACCGGCAACGTTACATGCTTTACCAACCATTTTTTGCGCTAGTGTAAAGCCTTTGTCTGACTCTTCTGTCACTGCTGGTACTTTAAATACGTCAGTAGCACCTAAACCTAGAGATGTACGTGCTTTGTCTGTTAAACCACGACCAATGATAAGTGGAATACGACCACCAGCACGAACTTCATCAAGAATTACGTCTGATTTAAGTTCAAAAGTAGAGATAACGTCATCAGTACCGTGGCGCTTAACAACACCTTCGTATGGGTAGATGTCGATTTGGTCACCCATGTTGAACCCGTCAACATTTAATTCGATTGGTAACGCGCCAGAATCTTCCATTGTGTTAAAGAAGATAGGTGCAATTTTGTTACCTAAACATACACCACCAACACGTTTGTTTGGTACAAATGGGATATCATCACCCATAAACCAAAGCACAGAGTTAGTCGCAGACTTACGAGAAGAACCCGTACCTACAACATCACCTACGTAAGCAAGTGGTAAACCTTTAGTTTTTAATTCTTCAAGCTGAACGATCGGACCTACTTCACCCGCTTTGTCTGGGTTTATTCCATCACGCTCATTTTTTAGCATCGCCAAAGCATGAAGTGGGATATCAGGGCGTGACCATGCATCTGGCGCTGGTGATAAGTCATCGGTGTTAGTTTCACCCGTTACTTTAAATACAGTAACAGAGATTTTTTCAGCGACTGCTGGCTTATTTGTAAACCATTCAGCTGCAGCCCAAGATTCGATAATTTGCTTAGCAAACGCATTACCCGCTTTAGCTTTTTCTTCTACGTCGTAGAAAGCATCAAACATAAGTAGCGTATTTGAAAGGCCTTTTACTACGATTGGCGCTAATGACTCGTCATCAAGTAGGTCAATCATTGGCGCGATGTTGTATCCGCCTAACATTGTTCCTAATAATTCAGCTGCTTTTTCTTTAGAAATAAGAGAAGTACTCGCTTCACCTTTAGCAACAGCGGCTAAAAAGCCTGCTTTGATATATGCAGCATCATCCACACCTGGTGGTACACGATTAATTAATAAATCTAAAATGAATTCTTCTTCACCTGCCGGTGGATTTTTTATTAATTCAATAAGATCAGCAGTTTGCTGAGCATCTAATGGCGCTGGTACGATACCTAACGCGGCACGTTCTTCTACGTGTTTACGATATTCTTGTAGCACAATATTGCCCTCTTGGTGACGTGAAAGTATTCGGTAGCGCTTCATGCGCACTTGTTACCCAATACTTATAGTATTCTAACGCGTAATTATAAAGCTTTTATAGATAGATGAAAATCCATCCAGTTACACAACTGATTATACCGGCTATAAATAACATGAATAGTGGTTGCGGTAAATTCTATTTCCATGAATACTTATTAAGTAATAATCATTACGATTTAAATGGCAACCATAAAAAAACCCAGCATAAGCTGGGTTTCTATCATCAAATAATCTATTAACGTAAAACTTTTACCGTTTTGATTGTTTTGATGTGCGCTTCAACACGGCGGTTTTCTGCGTGTGCAGCTGCTGTGTTAGCCTCATTTTTAAGACGCTCTTCACCTAAACCTACCGTAGTGATACGGTCAGACGCAATACCATCGTCCATTAACTGCTTAGCTACAGCGTCAGCGCGTTTTTTTGATAACCACTTGTTGTAAGATGCTTTGCCTACTGCTGAAGTATGACCTTCTAAAAGCACTGTTGTATCTGGGTAATCTTTTAAGAAAGATGCAACTTGGTCGATGTCATCTAAGTAACGTTGTGATACAGCTGAATTGTTATTAGGGAAAGTCACTAATAAACTTACAGTTACTTCTTTATCTTCGTATAAAGTACAACCAGTACCATCAACAGCGTCTGTCATTGGTGTATTAGCACACTTATCGTCAACATCTAGAATGTTGTCGTTATCGCTATCAACAGGTGCTACTTGCACTTCAACAACTTCTGGCGCAGGCTGCACTGGCTCAGCAGGCATAGTGTTTTGACCAAAGAAATAGTTAATACCTAATTTAGCGCCAACATCTGTGTAACCTTTATCAATACCTTGGTATACAGCAGTTTCAACGTTAGCAAATAAGTTATCTGTAATGAAATGTCTGTAACCAACACCTGCGTTTAAGAACATGTTGTCTTCAACCACGTCCATTGATTTAATACCAACTAAACCGTAGAAAGGACCGCCATCTAAATGGTAAAGCGCATCAATACCAAAACGGCTTCCATCGATATTGTTACGGTTACCAGCAGCTTTGTCGAATGCATTAAAATCAAGATCTGCATACTCTAAACGAGCACTCCAAAAATCACTGAAACGGTAACCCGCTTCAAGACCAAAACCAGTCGACTCATTTACGTCAAGACCAGCCTGTGCGCTCATATTTTCCCAAGACGCATCGTAGTAGTCGCCAAATGCGCCAATATAGAAACCTTCTTGCTTGTCAGCAGCAAATGAAGATACGCTAGTTGCAGCTAACGCAATTGCAATAGTTAGTGATTTTAATTTCATTGTTTTCTTCCCATTTTAACAACTAATAAATTGTGGCTAATTAAGTACTAGCTCACTAAGTTTTATACAGACTAACTCAACTTTTGTTAATCAATACTTAACGAAAAATAAAGTTTATAATTTTTTTCAATGCGATATAACGATATCCAACAAATCAGTTTAGGTGAAATTTAAAACTTTACCTAGCTAGAAACCAACTAGTTGATTATATAAATCGATAATCTGCAGAAGACACAAAGACAACTCAATTAATTGTTCTTGCTCACAATGAAACTAACTTATCTTTATACATTTAGATAGTAACACCAGAATTTGCTTTGCTCAATCAATGAACATCTCTGTTCTAAAATATCGTTATTTATAATCATTAACTTATCTATTTTTACAACACTTAAGTACCACAAAAGGTTTTGTAGTTAGTATCATTTAAAGGCACCTTTTGAAATTCGGTCATATCATCGCTGAATAAGTACGGATTATTAGCCACTTTGATAAAACGACTCATCAGCTTACTTGAACCAAGCTCATTATATTCAGCTAATATTGTTTCAATTATATGATTTCGCGGAATGATACGTGGGTTGGCTGCTCGCATGATTTTGTAGCTATCGTTACTTATTCGGCTTTGCCACTTATTCGCCCACTCAGTTAGTTCTTCAGGAAAAGTTGCGTTGCCATTCACAAACTCCGTCAATGCATCAAAAGTATTGGTGTAATCAAGATGATGTGTTTGCAATAATGTTAGAAGCTCAGAAACAAGCTCTTTGTCGCCCTCGTTTGCATCAACCAGGCCTAATTTTTTGCTCCACATTACTGTAAATTGAGTATTAAATTGTTCTGAAAAGCGATGTATGACGGGAGTCAGTAATGACACTGCTTTTTCTTCATCATCGCTAATTAATGGGATAAGGCTTTCAGCTAAACGAGCACAATTCCAACTCGCCATATTTGGCTGGTTACCAAAAGCGTAGCGCCCTTGTTTGTCAATAGAGCTAAATACGGTGTCAAAGTCAAAATTATCCATCATCGCACACGGGCCATAATCTATGGTTTCACCGCTGACTAGCGTGTTGTCGGTGTTCATAACACCATGGATAAATCCTACGCGCATCCAATTAATTATTAAGCTTACCTGATTATTAGTCACTGATTCTAAAAAAGCTAGATACCGTTCTGGGCCTTCACTCTTTATTTCAGGGTAATGACGTCCAATAGCTAAATCCGCTAGCTTTTTTAAACCTTCAATATCACCTTGTGTTGCCAAATATTGAAACGAGCCTACCCGAATATGGCTACTTGCTAAGCGAGTAACAACAGCACCAGGCTGAGGCGGGTTGCGGTAAACGCTTTCGCCTGTGCCTACAACAGCTAAACAGCGAGTGGTTGGAATACCTAATGCGTGCATAGCTTCACTCATTACGTATTCACGAATAGCAGGGCCTAGTGCACATTTTCCATCGCCACCTCTAGAATACGGGGTAGCGCCTGAGCCTTTTAATTGAATATCCCATAGCTGGTTTTTATCGTCATTAATAGCGCCAAGCAAATGCGCACGCCCGTCACCTAAGCGAGGCGAAAAGTGTCCAAATTGATGCCCAGAATAGCCAAGCGCTACCGTCTTTATTTGCTGTGGCTCATTGCCTGCAAAGGTACTTGCACGCAGCTGCGGCTCAATTTCTATATTAAACTGCTTAGCTAACGATGCGTTCCACAGCAGCAATTGCGGTGCAGCAACGCTTGAGGGTTGATCCTCTATCGCGAAGTTATCTGCTATGTCTGTGTATCTCGGCACTAGTTTCATAATTAATCCTCAGCTTGTTGGCTTATACCTACGCGATTGTCACCCACACCGTAGGCCACAATTAAACTTAGCTCTTGCATGCTTAAACCACTTTGCTTTTGCATTTCATTAAAAAATGCCTGCGCAGCAGTGAGTGATTTTTTAGTTTGCAGCCCGCCATCAATTATTTTATGCGCTCTTAAGTAACTTTCTACATCGCGCGAAAGTAAAAATGTATCTTTACCAAGCGCTCTTAAAGCATAGGGGCCTGTATTGCCGCCCAACCGAGCACCGTGTTTTTTTAAATGCGCCCATAAACCAATAATATTATCTGTTGGCCACTGGGCAATAAACTTACTAAAGCTGCCATGCTCCTGTGCTATTTCGTGGATCATGTAAGCATTTTCAGGAATCGTTTTCACTTTTTTATAATTACGAATAATGCGTTCATCCGTTGCTTTTTGCTCTAGCATATCGGGCGGCATCATTAATAACTTATCAACGCTGAACTCCCAAAAAACCTCTCTAAAGCCCGGCCATTTACTATTTATTACCGACCAATAAAAGCCACTTTGAAAAACTTTTCGGGTAAATTCTTCAAGCCAATCGTCGTCACTTAACGTACTTAACGCTTTTTTAGATAAAGGTTTTGCGAGTAATAACTTAAGCATTTTTTCAGAGCCCTTTCGCTCCAACGCTCGCTTATAAATATCACTAAATTTTTCCATACTTATTAAATACCTCGCTGCTCATAGGGTTAGTGTACGAGAAAAGCAGCCAATACGTAACCACCGCTATTTTCGATGAGCTAATCTATATTTAGCAGCTTGACACCTAGACGGCTAAAATGTTTTAATCGCCGCAATTACCCTATTTAAATTGTATTTTGCTAACTCTTTTGCGGTTAAACAAAATACAAAGGGCTAGAAGAGGTGCGTTATTCAGGTAGCGTATGTTAGGAGCGCAAACTCCAGTGAGCATACGCCAGGGGAATACCGCCGAGAGGTAAACGCTTTTGCGAAGCAATTACTTCGGGCGACTAGGTTGAATCCTAGCGACTGTCACCAAGAGCTGTTTTTTAGCAGCTTATTAGTTTGGTGGAGAGCTTCTGGTCTTAAATAATAAGGCCGTGCGCCCTATTATTTTAAGCCCATTCGCTCTTCGAATACTGTTCGAACGACGTTAATGCGGCTCACATCATAAAGCCCCTTTAATATCTCGAACACCTTATAGGTTCGTAAGAGATGATCAACAACTTCAATTTAGACGACTACGCACTGTGGACAGCGCTTGTAACGCCGTTTGATCAACAAGGTAATGTTGACTACGACACACTCTCAACTCTCGTTAGTGAACAAGAAGCGGCACACAACGGTATTTTACTCCTTGGTAGTACAGGTGAAGGCTTAGCGCTGACACTTAAAGAGCAACAAGCCATTGTTGAGCACGTGTGCCAACTAAAGCCCAGTGTACCGCTTATGGTTGCTGTAGGCGGTAGCAATTTAGCCCAACAGAAAGAGTGGGTTAACTATTGCAATCAGTTACCTATTCACAGTTACTTACTAGGCTCGCCCCTTTATGCAAAACCAGGGGCTGTAGGTCAAACTCATTGGTACGAAAGCTTATTAAACGAAAGCGCGCACCCGTGTATGTTGTACAACGTACCAGGTAGAAGCGGTGTAAGTATTCCGGTGCAAACCATCGAAAATTTACAGGCGCATCCAAAGCTCTGGGCGTTAAAAGAAGCCAGTGGCAACATCACCCAATTTGAAGCATACCGACAAGCCGCACCTAATTTAGCGCTATACAGTGGCGACGATGCACTTATGCCCTATTTCGCGCAAGCTGGCGCAAAAGGCTTAGTATCGGTTGCAGCAAACGCGTGGCCAACACAAACGCATGAGTTTGTAAAACGCAGCCTAAGTGGCCAACACCCCAATTTATTTGCTCAGTGGACTCGCGCTATTAATAGCCTTTTTGCTGTAGCAAACCCTATTCCCGTTAAAGTGTTAATGCACCAACAAGGCCGCTTAAGTAGCTCGTTGCTACGCCCACCTTTAACGCATCTTGAGTTAACGCAAACCGATTGCATTACTACTGCAAACGACACCATTTTATCTTGGCATTAAATACAGGTTTTTATAATGAGCTGGTTAGAACTACTAAATAATTTAGAATCGGGCGCAGTACGCGCAGCATCACAAAACGAAAGCGGCCAATGGGAAGCTAACGTAGAAGTAAAACAAGGCATTTTAGAAGCCTTTAAAAATGGCACTAACACTGAGTTTGCAGGTGGTTTTGTAGATAAACACAACCTTGCACCGCAAGAGTTTAGTACTGACAACGGCGTGCGTATGGTACCTGGTGGTTCAAGCGTTCGCCGTGGTGCATACGTAGCTAAAGGCACTATTATTATGCCACCAGCGTACGTAAACATTGGCGCATACATCGACGAAGGCACTATGGTTGATAGCCACGCATTAGTAGGCTCGTGTGCACAAGTAGGTAAAAACGTACATTTGAGCGCAGCTGTGCAACTTGGCGGTGTACTTGAGCCAATTGGTGCAAGCCCTGTAGTAGTTGAAGACGATGCCTTTATTGGCGCAGGTTGTGTCATTGTTGAAGGCGTAGTTGTTAAAAAAGGGGCAGTACTAGCGCCAGGCGTACGCTTATCTGCAACCATTCCGGTATACGACTGCGTTAATGAGCGTCAGCTTGATAAAGGCGAACCAATCCCAGAATACGCAATTGTAATACCTGGCTCTCGCCCGGCGTCAAACGAATGGGCACGTGAGCAAGGCTTGAGCATGTCGTGTGCGTTAATTGTTAAATACCGTGACGAACAAAGCGATGCATCATTATTGCTAGAAGAGGTTTTACGATAATGAGCTTTTTGAGCACGCCAATCAAAACCTCTGTTAATACGCTTACACAGCAACTTGATACCCCTTTTTTTGTTTACGACTTAGATAAACTAAACGCACACCTTGCGCGTTTAGTTGCGCAAACCGATGTAAAACTTTGGTATGCAGTAAAAGCGAACCCGCTTTCTAAGATTATTCAAAGCTTAGATAGCGCAGGCTTTAACTTTGACGTTGCAAGTAAAGGTGAACTTGAACAAGTCCTTGCACAAGGTATTAGTTCGCAGCGCGTGCTCAACACAGGGCCTGCAAAGAGCCCTAAACAAATTAAACACTTTATTGATCGCGGTGTGCGCATATTTGTTGCCGAAAGCCTCAATCAAGTGCGTTGGTTAAACCAACAAGCGCAGCTGCAAAATACGCAGCTGCAAGTTTTATTACGTGTGCAACTACGCTGGCCTGAAGGTGAAAAAAATCCTCTAGGCGGCGACAGCCTAACTCCGTTTGGGCTTGGCTGCGATGAATGGCAAGCACTAAATACCGCCGATTACCCAGCCCTTAGCTTTGATGGCCTACATATATTTCAGTGGGGTAACATGCTTAGCACGCAAAAGCTAAGCGAGCTGTGGTCGCAAATGATTGCACCGCTTACCACCTTGGCTAATAACTTAAATATAAACCTTAAAGTTTTAGACTTAGGCGGCGGTTTAGGTATTCCTTACACACCAAACGATGCAACACTTGAGTGGGATGGATTAATCACCGCGCTGGCAAAAATTAAAAAAGATGCGGGTGTAGACGAGCTATGGATGGAGCTTGGCCGTTACGCTGTAGGCGAATGCGGTCATTACGCTAACCCCGTCGTTGAGTGCAAACAAAACTACGGCCAACAGCAAGTTATTTTAACCGGTGGTATTAACCACTTATTGCGCCCTGCTGTTACA
The DNA here is from genome assembly GCF_001468485.1 of Pseudoalteromonas sp. H71. Taxonomy (GTDB): domain Bacteria; phylum Pseudomonadota; class Gammaproteobacteria; order Enterobacterales; family Alteromonadaceae; genus Pseudoalteromonas. The sequence continues at coordinate 64,033 of NZ_LODI01000047.1, read as the reverse complement.
AGCCAAGATTTTCCTGCGGCGTTACTGCGCGAATCAACAGCGCCAGAACAAGCAATGAGCTTATATGGGCCGTTATGTACGGCCCTTGATTGCTTAGGCGAGCATAACTTACCAAGCGATTTAAACGAGCAAGACTGGCTGGTATTTAGCCAATGTGGCGCCTATGGTTTTACCGAAAGCATGCCGTATTTTTTATGCCATGAGCTGGCAGCAGAATATGTGTTACACAATGGTGAGCTCACCTGTGTACGCCAAGCAGAAGATGCCAGCCACTATTTAAGGTAATAAACATGAGCATAACAACACCAATCAGCCAAGAAAACATTGTAGTAGGGGAAGTGGCAAACGGCTTGCCTCTCACTATTCCTGTGTATCGCTTAAAAGGCGATGGCAGCGGGCCAAGTGTTTATATTCAAGCAAATATGCACGGCGCTGAAGTACAAGGTAACGCGGTTATTTTTCAGCTGTTAGAGCAATTAAAACAGCTCAATTTAAAAGGCGACATTACCTTAGTACCTTATGCTAACCCTATTGGGTGTAACCAAAAATCAGGGGAATTTACCCTTGGCCGATTCGACCCGATTACTGGCACTAACTGGAACCGCATGTATCACTACAATAGTGATTTAGTCACCCAGTTTGCCAAAGATCATAGCCAGTACGGCGATGCAGCTTTAAAAAGTAACTTTAAAAAAGCCCTGCTTGATGAAATAGATGCCAAACTTAACGGCCCCGCTTATTTACTCAATACAGGTAAACGCATTGCGCTTAATTTGCAAAAGCTTGCGCACCAAGCCGACATAGTACTCGATTTACACACAGGGCCTATCTCAAGCAAGCACTTATATTGCCCAGCGTATGCAACCGACAGCGCTCGTTATTTTAATATTGAACATATACTGCTCATCCCAAGCGACTTTGATGGCGCCATGGACGAAGCAAGCTTTTGCCCATGGTGGCACCTAAGTGATGCACTTAGCGCGCAAGGGCGATCATTCAACGTACAGGTAGAAGCCTTTACGGTTGAGCTAGGTAGCCAAGAAAAAATAGACCTAAAAGAAGCACTCAACGATTCAAATAGCATTTTAAGTTACCTAAATCATAAAAACGTATTGGTAGACGCACCACACAAACCGAGCAATATAACCCGCTACGCATGCCATTTAGATGACTACTTTGCTTACTACGCCCCTATTGGCGGCATGGTTGAATATGTAGCCCCACTAGGTGGGCATATTAAAGCAGGCGAGCCCATTGCACATGTTTTACGCATGGAGCGCTACTTGAGTGAGCAGCCACTACAAACGCTCAGCCTCGATTTCGATGCCATCGCTATTTTGCACTTTGCCTCGGCAAGCGTAAACCAAGGCACTGAGTTGTATAAATTTTTTACCAACATATTTGAGTTATAGCGCACTGCGCTATCACTCACCCTTCTCATTGCGTGAGAGTACATTAATCTCCTAAGTTAATGTACATTAGACAAAGCGGCTTAGGCCGCTTTTCTTTTGATCTATCAGTACCGCTTTTAACGTAATGTAAACAGTTCAGTAAAAGTTCACTGTACCTAATGTAAAAAGCGTTATAATAAAATAAATCACAACCTACCCAATACTCACAAGGAATTACAATGAGCTGGCGCCACTGGATCACCCTTTCAGCTTTACTAAGTACCGCAGCATTTGCGCAAGACGAAGTACCAACAAACGAGCAAGACAGCAGCATAGAACTCGTCAAGCAATGTATTTTGAATGAAGTGATTGGGGGCGATGGCAAGCAAACACTCGATGAGCTTCGTAAAAAATGCTCTGCACTGGAAGAAAACAAACAACTGACCGCACTTGATAAACGCCAAGCACGTGAAGAGGTAGGCAAAAAAAATCGTAATGTAATCACACCCCATAAACGTAATTACATATTGCCATTATCATATGTATCGCATCCAAACGATCGCCCGTTCGATCGTTTTGACGAGCTCACAGACGAACAAGATGGTGATACACTCGATAACTTAGAAGCTAAATATCAGCTTTCAATCAAGGTCCCCTTGTTTGACGAATTCTCTGACGAAGACCAAGCATTGTATTTTGGCTTTACCCTGCAATCGTATTGGCAAATTTATAACTCGGAAATTTCATCGCCATTTCGTGAAACTAACTACGAGCCAGAAATTTTCTGGATGAATTACCTTGATCCAGAAAACGTACTCTGGGGCGATGAAATGGCTATTGTGCTCGGTATATCGCACCAGTCAAATGGCCGTAGCCAACCAAACTCGCGCTCGTGGAACCGTATTTACGCCGATTTCATTTGGGAAAACCGAGGCTTTGTTTTTAGTTTTAAACCTTGGTACCGCATAGCTGAAGACGAAAAAGAAGATCTGCTAGACGCAAAAGGTGACGATAACCCCGATATTTACAAATACATGGGGTATTTTGAATTTAGTGGTGCGTATCGTTATCACGATCATGAATTTAGCTTTATGACTCGCAACAATTTAAACTCAGACAATCGCGGTGCACTTCAGCTTGATTGGTCATTTCCTTTGTGGGGCCGCGTTCGTGGCTACGCGCAATACTTTAACGGCTACGGTGAAAGCCTAATTGATTACAACGCCGATGTTGAGCGGATTGGCGTGGGTATCTTATTAACCGATTTGTTATAAAATCAGCGCATAAAAAAGCCAAGCATTAATTATTAAGTGCTTGGCTTTTTTAATTAAAAATTACTCGTTATTTTTTTACGGCAAACACACCTTCAAACTCAGCAACTACATTGTCACCATCATAAATGGTTACCGGTACCACATAACTTGTTTTACCATCGGCTTCTAAATCGCTTAATTTACCTTTACACGCTTGTAAATCGACACAACCGCGCGGATCTGTATTGAGTGGCTTTAAGTACTTAATATTGGCATCAGCCAGTACAATATTACCTTCAAGCCCCGCTTCTTTGAGCGCCAAATACGTTGCTCCCCAGCCAGTTAATGTGGCTAAGCTATAAATAGAACCAGCAAACATGGTGTTATGTAAATTTAAATTAGCGTCTAAATCAGCGCTGGTTGTAAATTGCCAATCGGTGTAACTTTCTACTTTAATGCCCATTGCATCACTAATAGGAATTGATTCCCGCCAGATATTTTGTAGCACTTGAGTCCAATTAGGATGACGAAACCAACCTGGCTCACTCGGCTTTTGCTTAACCATTTTAAAATGCTGAACATCACCGTAAGCTAAGTGCGCTTTTTCTTTTAATTCGTAGCCGTGGCGCTTATAAAATTCAAGTGCGCGTTCGCGTGCAAATAACACCAGTTCATCGGCATTTTGTGTCCATGCTATTTTTTCTAAATCGTGTAACAGACGACTACCAATATGCTGATTTCGGTTACCTTCAGCCACCGCCATATAACGAACCTGAGCTTGCTCATGGTTATTAAAATGTAATCGAGCCACCCCTAATACTTCACCCTCTTTATTTTTTATAAACCGGTGTTCAGCGTCCTGCTCTAAATCATCTTGTTCAGAACCCCTGGGCTCGCCCCAAGGAGCACGTAATACTTCCCAACGTAATTGATAATAAGCTTGCCAATCTTCGCTACTTTGTGGGGTACTTACTTGAAACATACTTACTCCTGTTGTTGTAAAAGCCGCATGTAAAAATCTAAAAAGGCCTCAACCTGTTGATGGCAAATACCATACTCCATCTTAAAAAAACTGCAAATACGACTTTGGTGAGACTTTATAAATGCGTAAAAAATTAATGACAAATCACATTGCGCTTTAACCAAGCTGGTTTATGCTAAAGATCATGACCACATATATTGATGCCTCAACAGGCCTAATTAATAGCCATTTTATTGAAGGCAGCCAAAATGAAGGAGTCCTACTTTATTGGCACAACGTAAATGGCGAGCACATTCAAGTGCGCGAGCATGGTAATTTGCGGTGGCTGCTAATTAATAATACGTTGCAATCCATTATCGATGTCAAAAACCCTGAAGCTCTGTTGTTTCCTCACTTACAATATTTGGCTAAACAATGGCAAACACTTTCACCCCCTAATAACGTGCTTGAACTTGGGCTAGGTGGTGGGGCTATTCGCAACTATTTACTTAACCAATACCCCCAAGTAAATATAACGTCAGTTGAAAAAAACGCAGAAATATTGGCGTGTTATTCACAGTTTTTTGCAATCAAAAGTGATGAGAATTTACTTTGCGCTGACGCGCAGCTGGTATTAAATACTGCCCGAAATATTGATTGGATTATTTTAGATTTGTTTAGCCACATAGATGCACCCCGTTTTTTATTTGAACGCGCATTTTATGAAAAAATCTACTCAGCGCTGAACAACAACGGGACACTCTTTATTAATTTTTTATCGCAACACAGCTCACAGTTAAAGCAACTTCAGCAACAATTACGCCATGTATTTGGCTGTGATATTCACTCTCAAAAAATTAAGGGGTACGTTAACCATATTGTTGTGATTCACAAGCAAACACCTTAAACAGATAAGTTAAACGTAACCGGCCCATCGTTACATAAGCTCACTTGCATATCGGCACCGAACTCCCCAGTTGCTACTTTAATTCCTAACGCTTTGGCTTGGTCAACAAAATACTCATACAACTCATTAGCTTGGCTTGGGGTTGCCGCCGATGAAAAGCTCGGACGCATTCCTTTTTTGGTATCAGCCGCTAATGTAAATTGCGAAACCACTAGTAACTCTCCGCCTATATCTTTTAGGCTTAAGTTCATTTTGTTGTTTTCGTCGGTAAAAATTCGGTAATTACTGACTTTATGTAAAAGCTTATCGGCAGCGTGTTTATCGTCTGCTTTTTCAACACCTAACAAAAGTAAAATACCTTGCGCTACTTGCCCAATTACTTGGTTGTTAACTTCTACCTTTGCGTGTTTTACGCGCTGTATTAGCCCTTGCATTTAATGTATATCCTTTAATTCTGGTTCTTCTTCCAGTTCTATTTCTGGGGTATCCTCAATATCATTTGGGCTAATACATGCCGTAAATTCGGCGCCCAAAAGTACAACTACCCACGCTAAATACACCCACACAAATAAAATTGGAATTGTGGCTACTGCACCATAAATCACTTCATACGAAGGAAAGTGGCTAATATAAAGTGCAAACCCTTTTTTTGTTAGCTCAAATAAAAGCGCAGCAAATAATGCCCCTGGCACTGCGGCTTTAAACGATACGCGTGTATTAGGCACTAGGGTATAAAGCATGATGAACCCCATCATCGAAATTCCATAAGGGAGCAATTTTAATAAAAAACCACTAAACCCTGGAATACCTTGATCAGCAAACGAGACGAACGACACAATGTACGAAGTTACACCAATACTTGCCCCCAGTAACACGGGGCCTAAACTCAGTACCATCCAATACACTGCAAATGAAATCATCATCGGGCGCTTTTTCTTAATACGCCAAATACGATTAAGTGTTGCATCTACATTACGTATTAAAAGTAAGGCAACAGCGGCTAAAAAACCTATACCCACTGCAGTCATTTGATTGGCATTTCCTGCAAAGGAGCTAATATGCTCTCTGATCACATCCGTAGAAGTCGGTACAAAGTTAGTAAACAAAAAGCTTTCTATTTCCATGCGTGTCGATTCAAACCCCGGAAACGCTGAAAATATAGCAACACCCACCGCAATAAGTGGTATTAATGAAAGTAGCGTTACGTAAGCAAGGTAACCAGCATTAACTGTAATTTGATCATCTATACAACGGTTAATATATTGCATCCACCAGCCGGGTTGCTGGCGTATAAAGGACTTAACTTGCTGTTTGTAATGGGAGAGCTTATCATTCATACAATTGACTTGTGCTTATCGAGTTTTGATTATCATAACAATCAGCACCGGAATTTACAGCACTTACACGTAAATAGGGAATCAAATGAAAAAACAAACACTGTTAAGCGCATCAATACTTGCCCTAACGTTAGCATTATCTGGCTGTCAATCAGCTTACTATTCTGCAATGGAAAAAGTAGGCGTTCACAAACGTGACATTCTTATTGACCGCGTAGAAGAAACAAAAGAGTCGCAAGAAGAGTCTCAAGAAGAGTTTCAGTCAGCGCTTGAACGTTTAACTACACTTATTAATTTCGACGGCGGTGAGCTACAAGATGCTTACAACCAACTCAATGACGATTACGAATCAAGCCTTAAAGCCGCAGACGACGTTACTACCAATATTAATAAAGTAGAAGACGTTGCTGAAGCATTGTTTGATGAGTGGAGCGATGAGTTAGAACAATACAAAAGCGCTTCGTTAAAACGCGAAAGCAGTAAAAAACTTAACGCCACTAAGCGCCAGTTTGATCAGCTTCTTCGCTCTATGCGAAGTGCTGAAAGTAAAATGGAACCAGTTCTCTCATCACTAAAAGATAACGTTTTGTACTTAAAGCATAATTTAAATGCACAGGCCGTTGCTGCTATAAAAGGTGAATTTACTAACCTTAAACGCGATATTCAGATACTGATGAACGACATGAACAAGTCAATTGCCGATTCAAACAAATTTATTGAGCAAATGAACAAAGCCTAATAATACTACTTAATATAGCTCCCCTAAAAGCCTGTTACTCTAACAGGCTTTTTTATAATTATTTTTTGTTACGATTAACACATTGTTTAATAAATAGCGTTTGTTAAACTTTTACCTAATTGAAGCAATAAAAATAATAGAAATGAAATTACACACACTGTGCTTACTTATTTCCTCAAGTTTTTTAGCTGCCTGTAGCACAAACAACAATATCAATGTTATTGCAGGGCAAGACAGCGTAACGCCAATTCATGAATCAGGTGAGCGTAAAGATCGCTATCACAATCTCTATATGGGCGAAAAAACCTACCCAGTTACGTGTGAAACCGACTGCTACCCAAAGCACCCCAACGTAATATGCGAAACCACTGCTGAGAATTGCACATATAACGCTGAGCAATTAAACCCGCATCTAAGCCTTGGCTTTAATATACGTTGGTTAGGGCATGCTGGTTTTTTGATCCGAACACCTAGCGGCCAACATGTCGTATTTGACCCTGTAAAAGAGCAGTTTGATTCCCCGGTTGATTTAGCATTTAAGCTTGCCTCTGGCTTTTATCGAAAACCAGGTGACTGGCTAAGCAAAACTGAACTCGAAAACGTAGACGCCGTTATGTATTCACATATTCATTACGATCACTTTAATAAATCTGATATAGAAGAAATAGGCAGCAAACCACGTTACTTAGCACCATTAGGCATGGCAGATAACTTTCCAAATGCAGGGCTTAATATTAGCGAAATGGCGTGGTATGCAAAAACTAAAATTGATGATTTAACTATTCATGCACTACCTGCGCATCATTTCAGCAGTCGAATATTAGTGCCCTTTATTTATGAAGATAACGATAAAGACTTATGGAATGGCTGGTTACTTGAGCAAAATGGCAAAACCTTATTTTTTGCAGGCGACACAGGCTACTCAAAGCATTTTAAAGATATTCAACACAACTATGGCGGCATAGACATATGTTTAATGCCCATAGCATCGTACTACAGCGAAGATAACCCTAAATGGTATCGTTATGTTCATACTACACCAGAAGATGCTCTTACAGCCGCACAAGAGCTTAACTGCAAGGTAATGATACCTTGGGGATATGGTAACTCATCATGGAAAATGGGCGATCGGACGAGTCATTCAGCCTTACTGCGTTTATTACACATGCATAAAACAATGAAATCATCAGTGCCGCTTTATATTTTAAACGAAGGTGGGACTATTAAACTTTAATCAGTCACTAACATAATTAGTAATAAACTCCTTGCTGAACTATCTTTAATTAACTAAGCAGGAGGGAATAATATGTTTCTTGTACGACTCATTTACGCAAGCAAAATTACAGACGGCTTTGGGCCTAAAGATATAGAAAATATTTTACAAAGTGCTCGTACCTATAATGTAAAAACACATGTTACCGGCATGCTTTGCTTTAGTAACAAGTACTTTTTACAGTGCCTTGATGGCTCCAGAACTGCAGTAAATAATACCTATCAACAAATATTAAATGACAAGCGTCACCACAATGTAATTATGCTTAACTATACCCAAATTCCAGAAAGAGAATTTGAAAAATGGTCTATGGGTTATGTTCCACAATCTAGGGTAACCGAATCACTGAATCTGAAATTTTCAGGCTCTGTTGATTTTAATCCATTTAAAATGTCTGGCGAAAGTGCCCACTTATTAATGCTCGCGTTAAAAGACAGCATTACTGGTGCTATTAGTTAAAATACACATATATATTTGTTTTTAATAGTCACTTAGGCCAAGCTAAGTCATCTTCAATTAGTAAGGCTATTAATGAAAAAAATACTCTTAGCAACAAGCTTATTAATCAGCACCCAAATAATGGCGGCAGACGTAAAATACACATCAACCCCTATTAATATTGACGGCGTATCTGAAAGCGCATGGGATAAGGCTGCTTGGCACGATATGCCACATTTAATGGATGGTACACTGCCTTCAAACGATGCCGATTTTAAAGGCCGCTATCGCTTATTGTGGGATGAAAAATTCTTATACCTACAAGCCGATATTGTAGATGATGTTTTAATAGATACACACCCAGACCCAACCTATAAATATTGGGATGACGATGCCCTTGAAATATTTATAGATAGCGATGCATCGGGCGGGATTCACCAATTTAACCACACCGCTTTAGCGTACCACATTGGCCTTGATAACCAAGCTGCCGATTACGGCCCTGATAAAAAAGCGCACTTGTATACCGACCACTTAGTTAGCAACTGGAAACGCAATACCACTGCACCCTATAACATTACTTGGGAAGTTGCGATAAAACTCTACCCGAATGATTATCAACAAGACGCAAAAAATACACCACTTAAATTAACAGAAAAACAAGTTATTGGTTTTATGCTCGCCTATTGCGATAACGATGGCAGTGAAACACGCGAGCACTTTATGGGTTCACACGAAGTACAGCCTGTGAAGGGTGACAGAAACCGTGGATTTATAGACGCAGATGTATTTGGCAAAATCACTTTGCTACCGAAAAGTCAGTAATCACTAATGAAATAATTGATAACAAAGGTTGGGTTGAGCTAAGCGAAACCCAACAAAAATACCCTATTAGCAAAAACAGAGACTTTTCAATATAGATTATTTAATTCTCAAGCACGTTTTTGCTTATAAAGAGCGCTGCGCCCTAATATAAAGCTAATTTTAACCATCTTTTTGCTCGTGTTTAAAAATTTTAAGAAGCAAATCAATTCTGCGATTTGTTTTTTTGGTCTGCTCCCTAATCATTCCCTGCACCACAGCTGAAGCAAGGAAAATAAGACATATAATTTGAAATAATTCAGTTTCAATATCATAGAAGCCATTAGCAATTGATAACAAAACAAACGGTAAAAAAATTGATATGAGATCTTTCAAGCCCCAATCATTTTTTCCTAACGTTTCAAATTCATCTTTATATTTTTGCAGTTCAGCAATATGTTCTATCTCTAGTTTTGCCTTAATTTCATTTTCGGTATTCACACTAGCTCACTCGCACATAGTAAATATAGCTTTGATAATAACTTAATACCTTTTTTAGGTCCAACATAAAAAAACTGTTCAACAGTATCGAACCAACTGCGATGCTCTAACCTGAGGGCTTAAAGCTCTTCCCTGGCTAACTATTATCCACAAAAAAGCCGCTGTATTTTGCAATACAGCGGCTTTTAAAATCATTATTCTAAATTAATAGATTATGACTTAGGAGCACGACCCGCACGTTTACGCTCATTTTCAGTTAAATGACGTTTACGAATACGAATGTTCTCAGGTGTAACTTCTACTAGCTCATCATCAGCAATAAACTCAAGCGCTTGCTCAAGTGAATAGTTAAGTGCTGGTGTCAATGTTTGTGCTTCATCTGTACCAGATGCACGAACGTTAGTAAGTTGCTTACCTTTAAGTGCGTTAACAGTAAGGTCGTTATCACGGCTATGAATACCGATAACCATACCTTCATAAACTTCAACACCGTGACCGATGAATAAACGGCCGCGCTCTTGTAAGTTAAATAATGCGTTAGTAAGTGCTTTACCTGTTGCGTTAGCAATCATTACGCCGTTCTTACGAACACCTAGCTCGCCACCTTTGTGCGGACCGTAGTGATCGAACGTATGGTAAAGTAAGCCAGAACCTGACGTTAATGTCATGAACTCAGTTTGGAAACCAATTAAGCCACGGCTTGGGATCATAAAGTCCATACGCATACGACCTTTACCATCTGGTGCCATGTCAGTTAACTCACCTTTACGAAGACCAATTTGCTCCATGATAGAACCTTGGTGCTCTTCTTCACAGTCAATCGTTAGTGTTTCATACGGTTCTTCTAACACACCATCAACAGTACGTAAGATTACTTCTGGACGAGAAACAGCTAGCTCGTAACCTTCACGACGCATGTTCTCAATTAAGATACCTAGGTGTAATTCACCACGACCCGATACGCGGAAGCTATCTGGGTTATCTGTATCTGCAACACGAAGTGCTACGTTGTGTACTAATTCTTTGTCTAAACGCTCACGAATATTACGTGATGTTACAAACTTACCTTCTTTACCACAGAACGGAGAGTTATTTACAGAGAACGTCATTGTTACTGTTGGCTCATCAACACTTAGTGGTGGTAATGCTTCAACGTTGTTAGGACAACAAAGCGTATCTGAAATCTTAAGCTCGCCTAAACCTGTTACAGTAACGATGTTACCTGCATAAGCTTTATCAGTATCGATACGCTCAAGGCCTAAGTAGCTTTGTACTGAACCAATTTTACCGTTACGAGTCGTGCCGTCAGCGCTGATAACCGTCACTTGTTGGTTAGTCGCAACAGAACCGCGCTTAATACGGCCAATACCAATTACACCTTTGTACGAGTTGTAATCAAGCTGAGAGATTTGCATTTGGAAGTCACCTTCAGGATCTGCATCCGGTGGTGATACTTCATCAACGATCATCTTGAACATAGGTTCCATGTTGTCTGATGGCTCGTCTAAATCTAATGTTGCCCAACCGTTGATAGCTGATGCGTAGATTACTTTAAAGTCTAACTGTTCGTCAGTTGCGCCAAGGTTATCGAATAAATCAAAGATTTGATCCATAACCCAATCAGGGCGTGCACCTGGCTTATCAATTTTATTGATAACGACGATTGGCTTTAAGCCTTGCGCGAATGCCTTTTGCGTTACGAAACGCGTTTGTGGCATTGGACCTTCTTGAGCATCAACAAGTAATAATACTGAGTCAGCCATCGAAAGTACGCGTTCAACTTCACCACCGAAATCGGCGTGTCCCGGGGTATCTACGATATTGATGTGGTAATCATTCCAAGAGATAGCTGTGTTTTTAGCTAAAATGGTAATACCACGTTCTTTCTCAATGTCGTTTGAGTCCATCACGCGCTCTTCGTTACCGCCGCGTGTTTCTAATGTACCTGATTGCTCAAGTAGTTTGTCAACCAGAGTTGTTTTACCGTGGTCAACGTGCGCGATAATCGCTATATTTCTTAACTGTTCGATGCTCATATATTTACTCAGAGAAATTAAATTCTCAATGATCCTGCAAGATCTACGCACTCATCTGCGTTTTCACGAGATGTCCAAGCATAGGATTTAAAAGGGCGCATATTATCCCTCATTAATGACATGGATGAAAGTTTATCCAATACAATTTTCAAAACTTTCTCAATACTTTTACTAAGTATCTGTTTTATATATGACAATTATATGAAATAAATTGTCATTATTTTTTCAAAAATGCAGTTTACACTATTTATACGATATTTTTGGCACTCTTTTACATTTAGGTTATGCTGATTTCGAGCGATTAAATTAACAACAAAATAGAGCGTGCACAGCTTGCACCAAAGTGGAACTCAACCGCACCATATTGGTGCTGTTTTATGCCCCACATTGTAGCAACTAAGTTTTTTTAACCTATAAACATAGAGTTATAAAAATGGCACAAAATCAGCTTAATAAATCCCAAAGCAATTATGCAGCAATAATAAAACCCAATAGTTGGAGGACACATGTCACAATCGGTTTTAGATTTTATTAAAGAAAATGACGTTAAGTTCATTGATTTACGCTTTACTGATACAAAAGGTAAAGAGCAACATGTATCTATTCCTCATCACCAAGTTGATGAAGATTTTTTCGAAGACGGTAAAATGTTTGACGGTTCTTCAATTGCTGGCTGGAAAGGCATTAACGAATCAGACATGGTATTAATGCCTGTTGCTGAATCAGTAAAACTTGACCCATTCACTGAAGAAACGACATTAATTGTACGTTGTGACGTTGTAGAGCCTTCTACACTTCAAGGTTACGAGCGTGACCCACGCTCTGTTGCAAAACGTGCTGAAGAGTACATGAAATCTACAGGTATCGCAGATACTGTGTTATTTGGGCCAGAGCCAGAGTTTTTCCTTTTCGACGATGTTAAATACAAATCAGATATGTCTGGTTCAATGTACAAAGTTGATGCTGTTGAAGCGGCATGGAACTCAGATAAAGATTACGAAGGCGGTAACACTGGTCACCGTCCAGGTGTTAAAGGCGGTTACTTCCCTTGTTCACCTGTTGATTCTTCACAAGATTGGCGTTCAGCCACTTGTTTAGTGCTTGAAGAACTAGGTCAAGTGGTAGAGGCACATCACCACGAAGTAGCAACAGCTGGCCAAAACGAAATCGCAACGCGTTTTAACAGCATGGTTTTAAAAGCGGATGAAATCCAAGAGATGAAATATGTTATTCATAACATGGCTCATTTATACGGAAAAACAGCTACATTTATGCCTAAGCCAATTGTTGGTGATAACGGTTCTGGTATGCACTGTCACCAGTCTTTAGCTAAAGACGGTGTAAACTTGTTTGCAGGCGATAAGTACGGCGGCCTATCTGAAGAGGCGCTTTATTACATTGGCGGCATTATCAAGCATGCTAAAGCTATTAACGCATTTGCTAACGCATCAACTAACTCGTACAAACGTTTAGTACCGGGCTTTGAAGCGCCAGTAATGCTTGCATACTCTGCACGTAACCGTTCTGCTTCAATTCGTATCCCAGTGGTACCATCTGCGAAAGGTCGTCGTATTGAAGTACGTTTCCCAGATCCAACAGCTAACCCATACCTTGCTTTCTCAGCAATGCTTATGGCTGGCCTTGATGGTATCAAAAACAAGATCCACCCTGGCGATGCAATGGATAAAGATTTATATGACTTACCAGCAGAAGAAGCAGCAGAAATTCCACAAGTTGCATCTTCACTTGGTGAAGCACTCGATGCACTAAGTGCTGACCGTGAGTTTTTAACTCAAGGTGGTGTATTCACTGATGACCTAATTGATGCTTACATTGCACTTAAGGGTCAAGAAGTTGAAAAGCTTAACATGACAACTCACCCAGTTGAGTTTGAAATGTACTACAGCTGTTAATTTAACACTGTAAAAGAATGTGTGTTCTCAAGCCCGCTAAGCGGGCTTTTTTAATGGTAAATTAAATCAAACTCCACTAAAGTTAAGCAATCATAAAAATTGCAGGGTAGCAGTGTGAATAGTAAGATTTTATTGCTAATGATTACTTTAGGATTAAGTAATTATGGTTATGCGGGTGAAAAAAGAATTTACGCTTGGAAGGATCAAAATGGCGTTTTAGTGTTTTCAGATACACCGCGTAAAGGTGCTACAGAGGTCAAACTCTCTAGCCAAAGTTTAACTATACCCGCTAAAGATATAGCGACTCTCAGCAGCCAATCCCATACTAAAAAAACAGGGTTTGGTATTGCCATTACGTCACCTGAGCACAATCAAACCATTCATGAAAATACCGGAACAATATACGTCACCAGCCGGGTAATCCCGAGCTTTAAAACAGGGTATACCATTCAATTGCTTGTTAATGGAGAAGCAAACGGCCCTGCAATAAACAACTCCGTATTTGCAATTGCTGATGTTGAAGCCGGTGAACACATGCTTCAACTGAGGCTGTTTAACGAGAAAAACCAAATTATCGCTGTGAGCGAGCCTCGTATATTTAATATGCGCAGAAAAGGCAAAACCCATGGCAATTAAAGCGAAACTTAATACTTAGGCGCAGCAGCTCATTTTAGATAAAACCTGGCCTGCAAACACCTGCGCACTAAAATGGTGCAAACATGATTAATAACGAAAATTTTAGCCCTGAATTACTTGATGCCATATGGCAAAATCAAACAACGTCGGTCATGCTTCTCGATAAAAACTTTACGGTTGTTTATGCAAATACCAGTACCAGTGAGTTACTTGGGCTTGCTACTAAACGCTTATTGAAACAGCCCTTTGATACCCTTTTTAATTACCATTCAATTGACTTAAAACGAATAGCGCAGTTTTCATTAATTGATGGTGTTGATTGCCAACAACACAGAGCTGACGTGGTGTTTAGCGATTCTCGCCATGCCAAAGTAAGCGTTAATTCAAGACGAATTAACTTTAAAGGGATTGCTTATATTTTATTAGAGTGTCGCCAAACAGACGACGAAATAAAACACGATCAGGCCTCAAATCAAATGCACCAATACCAAGCTGCACGCAATTTAATAAGAGGCTTAGCCCACGAAATTAAAAATCCTTTGGGTGGAATCCGCGGAGCGGCGCAGTTATTGCAATATGAGGTTGATCAGCAAGAAAGAAATCAATGCGCTGAGCTCATTATAGAGCAAGCAGACAGATTACGTGAATTAGTAGATAGACTTTTAGGGCCTAATCAGCTTCCGCAAAAATCTTACGTTAATATACACCAAGCGTTAGAGTCGGTTGTGAAGTTAAGCACACTCGATAATTGTACAAATATCGAATTGAAAAAAGACTACGACCCTAGTATCCCTGATGTGTTTATTGATCAGAGCAAAATACAACAAGTTGTTTTGAATATTGTTCGTAATGCTCAGCAGGCGCTTATTGATGGTGGTGAGATAAAAATAAAAACACGAATAAATCATCAGCATCGCCGCCCGGGTAAGGCTCCTAAAAAAGCCTTGTTGATCCAAATATCTGATAACGGACCAGGCATTGATCACAGCATACGTGAAACATTGTTCTACCCTATGATCACCAATAAAGAAGGTGGCTCTGGACTTGGACTCTCGATTGCGCAAACGCTTATTGATCAACACGATGGCTACATTGAATGTGATAGCTGGCCTGGACATACTGAATTTAATATCTATCTGCCCTTTGCAGATTAATGTTTGGAGTTTGCATGAAAACAGTTTGGCTTGTAGATGATGACGCATCAATTCGTTTTGTACTTGAAAAAGCACTAGAACGTTCTGGTTTTAATGTGGAAAGTTTTGCTAATGCGCAAGATGTACTTAATGCATTAAAATTTAGCCAGCCAGCTGTTTTGGTGTCGGACGTAAAAATGCCCGGTATGGACGGCATGGCGCTGCTTGAACTCATCGCAGAACAAAACCCTGGCTTACCAGTGATCATAATGACTGCACACTCAGACCTAGATTCAGCAGTGAATGCCTTTCAAAAAGGGGCATTTGAGTACTTAGCTAAACCATTTGATTTAAATGAAGCCGTTGCACTTGTTGAAAGCGCATTTAGAGCAAACTCCACAAAAAAAACCAAACGCAAACAAGCGCCACCTAAAAGTGCCCACATCATTGGTGAAGCACCGGCTATGCAAGAAGTATTTAGAGCGATAGGTAAACTGTCAGCATCAAGCATGAGTGTTTTGATTAATGGTGAGTCGGGTACAGGTAAAGAGCTCGTTGCAAGTGCACTGCACAACCATAGTCCCCGTAAAGAAAACCAGTTTATTGCCCTTAATATGGCCGCTATTCCAAAAGAATTAGTTGAGTCTGAACTGTTTGGCCATGAAAAAGGAGCATTTACTGGTGCCGATAGCGTACGAAAAGGTCGCTTTGAGCAAGCCAATGGCGGCACTTTATTTTTAGATGAAATTGGTGATATGCCGCTTGATGTGCAAACCCGTCTTTTACGCGTACTTGCCGATGGTGAATTTTACCGTGTAGGTGGGCATCAAAGTATCAAAGTCGATGTACGTATCATTGCAGCGACACATCAAAACTTAGAAGATCTCGTTAAACAAGGTAAGTTTAGAGACGATTTATTTCATCGATTAAATGTAGTTCGCCTTCGTTTACCTGCTTTACGTGAACGCACCGAAGATATTGAACGCTTAGCGCAACACTTTTTACATAAAAGCGCTAAAGATCTGCAAGTAGAAAGTAAAGTGTTGAGCCCTAAAGCCACTGAGCAACTT
The DNA here is from genome assembly GCF_001468485.1 of Pseudoalteromonas sp. H71. Taxonomy (GTDB): domain Bacteria; phylum Pseudomonadota; class Gammaproteobacteria; order Enterobacterales; family Alteromonadaceae; genus Pseudoalteromonas. The sequence continues at coordinate 47,644 of NZ_LODI01000047.1, read as the reverse complement.
CGTTTATTTAACTGGCCAGGCAATGTTCGCCAGCTTGAAAACACCTGTCGTTGGTTAACGGTTATGGCACCAGGCGAGCTTGTTACAGAGCAAGATTTGCCCCCTGAAATTATTGAAGTAACACCAATACAAGTAGAAGGTGATTGGCTGGATGCTTTTCAGCAATGGCTTAATAATGAACTAAAACAAGGCAAAGAAAATATTTGGCCAGACATACAAGCACAGCTAGAAACACGATTAATTAAAACAGCACTTGCTAATTGTTCTGGTCACAAACAAGATGCGGCCATAAAAATAGGCTGGGGTCGCAATACATTGACCCGTAAATTAAAAGAGCGCAATATTAGTTAACAATGTGCATTAAATTTTGATATCGAATGAAATTAATCGAACATATTCCTTTATTCAAACAAATGGAAATAATTAACAGGCTGCATTTTTTTAAAGAGTTTACGCTTAACGAGCGTCAAATTTTATTAGAATCATATGGCCTGTTATATTTAGTTGGCCAACATCAATTTTTGTTTAAGCAGTTTGATAACGATAAACGATTATATATTGTACTTAGCGGTGCACTTTTAGTATTTAAACATAACCACTTACTAGAATTAAGCACTATAGAGCCTGGTGAATTTATAGGTGAAGGCGCATTTATAAATAACCGAGAGCGCAGTACAAGTGCTCGCGCCAAAACCGACACCATTGTCCTTGCTATCACTCCCGAAGCACTCACTCAATTACCCAATGTCATTCGAGAAAAAATTAAAGACCGTATTATTGAAGGCATGAGCGAGCGAATAACCAAGCTCAGTGACTATATAGAAAACCACGGTTAGTTCAATCCATATAAACAACCTGTAATGAGCAATCAAGCCAGCTTGGGTTATTGACATGGGCTGTAAATGTGAAAGTATCGGATGGCTTGGCGCCAAAGGGCGTATTTACAAGCGGCTGTGAGTGGCTATATGTTTGCGAATAATTTTTGTAATAAATGACAACGTAACCGTATAAAAACTCCCAACCTAACCTCACAATAGCGCCACTGGGTAAGGTAAAATCAGCATGCTTTTTGGTAAAGGAAACGATTAAATCATTGTACTTATCTTCGCTGCATTGGGTTGTTCTTAGCCGAGACGGCATAGTAAAAGCGCCTTCTCCATCAGTACTTTTTAAATAAAAGCCTATATTGCCATCGCCATAAAAATGATTTGATCGTGTGGTGTAGTTAATTTCGGGTTGATAACCTAGCTCTTGCATAATAATAGCTAACTGCTCAGTCTCTTTTTGATAAATCTTATCGCTTGATAAAAGCAATGTAGCTTCACCAAAATCAGATGGGATTTCTAGTTCTACATATTCATAAGGAAGGTTCTGTGCTTTTAGCGCAGCATCGAGCTGGTTGCGCTGTTCAACTTGCAAATTTTCACTAAAAACATAAACGGTGGGTTGCTGGCATGCGGCTAACATACATGCCAGTACACAAATTAAAAGTCCTTTTTTCATAGTCACCTCAACTGATTACAAATGTAGTCTATTAGAGGTAATGACTTATAGCAACCTAATTTATTTGGTTATTCAACCAAGCATCTACACTTTTGCGCGTATATAACACCTCTTTAAATAAGCGGTGACGTTCAAATTCCAAAACGCTTTTTTTGTTAGTATTGCCACTTAGTAACTGGCTGTGTGTATCGTTAAATTTTGAAATAACCGAAAACCCTCGCTCAGGTTTTTGGTCGTGTTTTTTTATTGATTTACTAAGGTGTTCCCTAACATCATCGGCAGTTAACATGTCTGAATGATTTAAGCCCATTAGCTCTTTTCTCATTGCTAATCTTACGCCCATTTTTTACTCCATGATTCTATGTATTCTAAATTCGACACAGCTATAGCAATTAGTAAGCCACCTACAAAAGTGACTCGCCGCAGCTTAACTAATAAATACTTCAGTTTTTTTAAGGGAGTCATTTTTTTTTAAATAATTAATACGTAAATTTGAGTGATTTGGTTTGGTGCATAATTGGCTGTATGCCTTTATACTACAGCCTATGCAAGCCTCCACCGAGAGTAAAAATGAACGAAGAATACATAGAAATAGAACTAGAAGAAGAGCCTATAGAGCTCTGTAAATTATTAAAAGTACTCAATTTAGTTGAAGGTGGCGGCCAAGCTAAAAACCTAATCACCGAAGGCTATGTGGGTGTTAACCATGAAATTTGTACAATAAAACGGAAAAAATTATACAGTGGTGATGTGCTTGAATTTGATGGCGAACTTTTTCAACTCTCTCTGAGTGAAGATGCAACCCCAGTACAAAAACCGATTGAACAAGCACCTGTTGAACCCAAGCAAAATACTTCAGCTGCGGAAAACCAACCAGCAAAAAGTAAGCGTAAACGTACTAAAAAGCCAAAGGTCGATGAAAAAACAGGACGACGCCCTATTTCATTTGGGTAAGCCCATAATCTGCACTACAAAAAAGGTCAACTTGTATAGTTGGCTTTTTTACTCTTTAATAACCTTGTTAATAATAATAAAAACAAGGTCACAACATGTCATCTCACACACCTAAAAACTGGTTTAAACCTGTAGCTTGGGCTGCTCTTATATGGAATTTATTGGGCGTTATAGCATTCATTATGCACATAATGACAAGCCCAGATATGATCAGTAAACTACCATTAGATCAACAAGCTGCATATTCAAACACCCCAATATGGGCCACCATTGCCTTTGCTGTTGCCGTTTTTGGCGGTGCCTTAGGCTGCGTATTTTTACTTGCTAAAAAATCGCTTGCAACACCTACTTTTGCTTTATCGCTCGGCGCGATAGTAATTCAGCAATACTACAACTTTTTTGTAATTGATAGCATTGCTCTACTCGGAGTAAGCTCGATTATCATGCCATCATTGGTAGTTGTCATTGCCTTAGCGCTTATTTATTTAAGTATAAAAGGCAAACAACAAGGCTGGCTAAACTAGCTTGATGGGGCCAGCTGAACAACGTTTTTTAGTTGTCATAGATGGTTTATTAAAATCATAATTTAAAACCTTACTCCCGACTCTAGCTGTTCATAAATGCAGCTATTTAAGGTTCGTTTATCATGGTATGCACTTTGCAATAACCTAATTACAGAGGTTACTTTTTAAAAAATTTAATTAGTTAAGAAGGGGCAAAATAATGAAAAATAGTTTCGATACCCAACATGAGCTCACAATTAATGGTGAGCAATATAATATACATTCTCTAAAAGGACTTGGCGACAAAGCAAAACGACTCCCATTCTCCTTAAAAGTCTTACTCGAAAATTTACTGCGCAACGAAGACGGCGAAAACATTAAAGAGCAAGATATTAATGCGCTACTAAATTGGGATCCAAAGGCAAAACCATCATCTGAAGTTGCATTTACCCCTGCACGGGTAGTAATGCAAGACTTTACTGGCGTACCTGCCATTGTTGATTTAGCTGCAATGCGAGATGCAATGGAAAAATTAGGTGGGGATCCTGCAAAAATTAATCCGCTTTCGCCTGCTGAGTTAGTGATAGACCATTCAGTTCAAGTAGACGGCTATGGTAATGACGGTGCCTTCGATTTAAACGCCAAACTTGAATACGACCGCAATAAAGAACGCTACGAATTTTTACGCTGGGGCCAAACGGCATTTGATAACTTAAAAGTGGTGCCTCCCGCAACCGGAATTGTTCACCAAGTTAATTTAGAATATCTAGCCCGTGTTATTTTCAATGAAGATAACAATGGTAAAAAGTTTGCCTACCCCGACACACTGGTTGGTACTGACTCGCACACCACCATGATTAATGGCTTAGGTGTACTTGGTTGGGGTGTAGGTGGCATTGAGGCTGAAGCTGCTATGCTTGGCCAGCCTATTAGCTTGCTCATTCCACAAGTAGTTGGTATGAAGCTTAGTGGCCGATTACCTGAAGGCACAACAGCAACCGATTTAGTGCTTACAGTAACTGAAATTTTGCGTAACCACGGTGTGGTCGGCAAGTTTGTGGAATTTTATGGCGATGGCCTTGCAGATCTCCCCCTTGCTGATAGAGCAACCATTGCAAACATGGCACCCGAATATGGCGCTACATGTGGTATTTTTCCAATTGATGATGAAACCATTAATTATTTACGCCTCACCAACCGCGATGAAGACCAACTAAAACTTATTGAAGATTACGCAAAACACCAAGGCCTGTGGCGTAACGATGGCGACGAAGCTCGCTATACCGACACACTAGAACTAAAGCTCGATGATGTTGTACCAAGCCTTGCTGGCCCTAAACGCCCACAAGACAGAATAGCGCTCAACAAAGCCGGCGAGGAAATTTCTCAACATTTAAAAGGTTTCCAAGAAGAGCGTATCGCACATCGCGATAAAAGTGATGATGAGCAATCGCGTATCGAAAGCGAAGGCCCCACAACCAACCCTGATGAACCTGTAAACGAAGCACAATTTATGGGGGCGGCAAAAGTTAATTACAAAGGCCAAGAGTTTGAACTTAACGACGGTGCCTGCGTTATTGCAGCTATTACAAGCTGTACTAATACCTCTAATCCAAGTGTTATTTTAGCCGCGGGCCTTGTGGCTAAAAAAGCAAAACAACTCGGTATTAATGTTAAACCTTGGGTTAAAACCTCACTTGCACCAGGCTCTAAAGTGGTCACTGACTACTTAGACAAAGCAGGTTTGATGGACGACTTAGAAAGCTTAGGTTTTAATTTAGTGGGTTACGGTTGCACCACCTGTATTGGTAACTCTGGACCGCTAGCTGATGAAATCTCACAAGCTATTCAAAAACACAAGCTGGTAGTCAGCTCTATCTTATCAGGTAATCGTAATTTTGAAGGGCGTATACACCAAGATGTTAAAATGAACTTTTTAGCGTCACCTCCTTTAGTTGTTGCTTACGCAATTGCAGGTAGAACAGACATAGATGTTTATAACGAGCCTCTTGCACAAGATGAAAACGGTAACGATATTTACCTTAAAAACATTTGGCCAAGCGTAAAAGAGGTTAGCGATTTAGTAAAAGAGACGGTTACCAAAGAAATGTTTGCCAAAAGCTACGCCAATGTTTATGAAGGCGACAGCCGTTGGCAACAAATTCAAATACCTGATGGTAAATTATATGATTGGAACGACGCATCTACCTATATTAAAAAAGCACCATTTTTTGATGGCATGACCGTAGAGCCACCTGGCATTCCTACTATTGAAGGAGCGCGCTGCTTAGCTAAGCTAGGAGACTCGGTTACAACCGATCATATTTCGCCTGCTGGCGCAATTAAAGCCGAAGCACCTGCTGGGCTTTACCTGCAAGAACACAATGTAGAAAAAGCACAATTTAATTCTTACGGCTCTCGTCGTGGTAACCATGAAGTAATGATGCGTGGCACCTTTGCTAACGTGCGACTAAAAAACTTGTTAGCACCGGGCACAGAAGGCGGTGTAACACGCACGCAACCAGACAATAGCTTAGAAAGTATCTACGATGCAGCTATGGCATATCAAAAAAATGATACACCACTTATTATTTTGGCCGGAAAAGAATATGGAACAGGCTCGTCTCGCGATTGGGCTGCGAAAGGCTCATTACTGTTGGGTGTAAAAGCCGTTTTTGCACAAAGTTATGAACGTATTCACCGCTCTAACTTAATCGGGATGGGTGTACTGCCATTACAATTTAAAGAGGGTGAAAGTTATGAGTCACATGGTTTAACAGGACAAGAAGAGTTTGATATTCAAGGCCTGTACGATAAAACCGACGAAGTTACACTGGTGGCTACAAATGCCGAGGGCAAACAAACAAGCGTAAAAGCCGATGTACGTATTGATACACCTAAAGAGTGGGATTACTACAAGCATGGCGGTATTTTACAGTATGTACTGCGTAATATGCTTAACTAAGCTGCGTAGTGAATGATTCAAAGGCCTTATGGTTAAAAACCATGAGGCCTTTTTTATAACTGTCTTATTATTGCGCTGCATCAATATGCAAAACACATAGCTTAATACACTGGTACCATAACCAGTGGGGGCGTTATGTCGCATGTAACTATTATTAGAGTACTTAAAACATCCATCGTGCTTGGCTTATGCCTTATAATTACGGGCCATGCACTTATCATATCTAATGGGTTTAATGAGCAATTTGGTATTAACGGCATTATTGCATCCGCAGCTTGCATTGCAGTGGGCATATTATTATCACTTCCCACCAAAATATATCTAACCATATTACTAATGGAAGTTGAAAAACGTTATACCCGCTCTCGTACTCATGAATAGCGCTTAAAGCACACTTAAATTATTAATTTCTTTATTACGTTTTTCTAATTTTTTTTCGATGTTTTCTGCGTCTTCAAACAGCTTTTTAATCGATTCAGGGTTTAATATTGAAGGAGCCTGTGTATTAGCTGACATCTCATTAGTGCTAGATTCTAAATTTAAAATAGAGGTATCTTCTGCACCAATCACGGTTATGTCTTCAGGGTTAAGGGTTAATTCTATACTTTTTCCATTCGGATTAGGGCTATCTGAATAATGCCATTGGCCTGTTTCATCTTGCCACTTATAAATTGTACTTGAAGATGTCACTGTTGATGTATTGCTTGAAATGCCACTGGTAATTTTATCCCCAGCCTGCTGGATGCCTTTTACAGCTTGATCAAGCGTATTGGTTGATAGCGCCACCATTTGTTCTTTAATTTGCTGGGTTTCTTTGCTAACTGTTGAACCAGAAAGCCAAGTTTGGCCGTCGGGCTTTTTTAAATAAAACAATGATATGACAGCAATAACCATGACTGATATTGCTAAATAGGTAAAGTATTTCATAGCGTTCCTGCTTTTGTTATTCCATTAAGTTGATAGTAGTAAATAAAGTACAATCAAGCAATTTATTATCAAAATCTAAGCAATAAAAAACGCAGCTTATGCTGCGTTATAGTGTGGTTAAACAACGTCTTAATCGTGTTAAATCCCATCGCCGTCCATATGAAGACCACATTCGCGATTTAAACCAAAAAAGCGTGTTTCTTCTTCGGTCATACCCGGCTCTAATTTACGCGTAGTGTGTACATCTCCCATTGACACATACCCTTGCTCCCATAACGGGTGGTAAGGCAAATCATGCTTAGTCAGGTATTGATAGACATCACGGTTTGACCATTCAATAATGGGGTATACCTTAACCGTCCCTCTGCTAATTTCTACAAACTGCTTATCTGCTCGTGTTGATGACTGGTCGCGACGCAAACCACTAAACCAGGTGCCCGCTTCAATTTCTTTTAACGCACGGGTCATTGGCTCAACTTTATTGAGCTGGTTATATTGCTTAATACCGTCTTCACCTTGCTCCCAAAGTTTTCCAAACTTAGCTTCTTGCCATGCTGGGCTCAGCTGCGCTTTGTACACCTTTAAATTAAGTGACAAACGTTCGCTCATTTGCTCAATAAATTGATACGTTTCAGGAAACAAATAGCCAGTATCAGTCAATACCACAGGAATATCTGGGCGCTGGGTCGTCACTAAATGCAGCATTACCGCAGCTTGAATCCCAAAGCTTGAGGATAAAAACGCAGTGTCGGGTAAATTTTCAAGTGCCCACGCAACGCGTTCCTCTGCGTTCATATCTGCTAGTAAACCATTAGCATCAGCCAACATAGCCGCTTGGCTTTGTTTATCTAGCTGTAATATATTTTTAAATTCACTCATGGAAAATTCCAAGCCTCACCAGCGCCAGGCGCTGGTATCAAATTATGCGTGAAAGTCGGTTACTGATACTTTTACTTCAGCAACAATGCCTTTGCGAATTACAAAGTCACCAAAACACTCACCGTCGTTACGTTCGCTTGCCCATTGGCCTATTAACTTGTCAAACGCCTCTAGGTAAACATCTTCGCCTACGTTTTCTAGGTACAATTTAGGAATGCGTGTACCTTCAAGGTTACCGCCTAAGTAAACGTTATATTTACCAGGGCCTTTACCTACTAAACCGGCCTCTGCAAGCATTGCGCGGCCACACCCATTTGGACAACCCACAACACGCATAATAATGCTGTCGTCTGGAATGCCGTGTTTAGCGAGTAAAGCTTCAGTTTTTTCAATCAAGCTCGGTAAGTAACGCTCAGCTTCAGCCATTGCTAGCGGGCATGTGGGTAATGCCACACAGGCCATTGAATTTTTACGTTGCTCTGTATCACCGTCGTCAATCAACCCATGATTGCGAGCAATTTCTTCAATCACTGCTTTTTGATCGGCAGGTACACCAGCAATTATTAAGTTTTGGTTAGCCGTCATACGCATATCACCTTGGTGAACTTCTGCAATTTTACGACAACCTGTTTTAAGTGGCTTACCTGGGTAGTCTAAAATACGGCCGCTTTGAATAAATAGCGTTAAGTGGTGCTTACCATCAATGCCTTCTACCCAGCCAATACGATCACCTCGATGAGTAAACTCATACGGGCGGCTCGGTGCAAAGTTAACGCCTGCGCGTTTTTCTACTTCGGCTTTAAATACGTCAGACCCAACACGGTCTAGTGTGTATTTAGTTTTTGCATTTTTACGGTTTGAGCGGTTACCCCAATCGCGCTGAACAGATACAACGTGCTCTGCAATTTTTAGCGTGTCTTCTAGGCTAATAAAGCCAAAGTCGTCAGCCTTACGCGGATACGTAGCCGTATCGCCGTGGGTCATCGCAAGGCCACCACCTACAAGTACGTTAAAGCCAACAAGCTTGCCGTCTTCTGCAATAGCGACAAAGTTTAAATCGTTAGCATGAACATCAACCTCGTTATTAGGCGGAATAGTGACGGTTGTTTTAAACTTACGTGGTAAATAATTAGACCCTAAAATAGGCTCTTCTGTTGTTTCTGCTTTTTCGCCGTTTAACCAAATTTCAGCATACGCTTTTGTTTTTGGTAACAAGTGCTCTGAAATTTTAGCAGCCCACTCATACGCTTCTTGATGTAGCTCAGACTCAACCGGGTTGGTAGTACACAACACATTACGGTTTACATCGCCCGCAGTTGCAATTGAATCAATACCCACACTGTTTAACATTTGGTGCATGCCTTTAATATTTGGCTTTAATACACCATGGAACTGAAACGTTTGACGCGTAGTTAAACGAATGCTGCCGTAGCTAGTTTTCTCATCAGCAAATTTATCAATTGCTAACCATTGCTCTGGCTTAATAATACCGCCAGGCATACGCGCACGTAGCATTACGTTATGTAATGGCTCAAGCTTTTGTTTAGCGCGCTCTGGACGAATATCGCGGTCGTCTTGCTGATACATGCCATGAAAACGAATTAACTGGAAGTTATCAGCAGTGAAACCACCGGTTATCTCATCTTTTAAGTCTTGCTCTATAGTGCCTCGTAAAAAGTTACTTTCTCTTTTCAAACGCTCGTTATCAGAAAGCTTTACGTTTTTATCTTGTTCGCTCATTTTAAATCCTAAATTTGTTACAGTGACGGCTGTTAGCTGTTAATAAAATAAGAAACGTGATTAATACACGTCTTTCTGATAGCGGTTTGCGCTACGCAGGTCTTTTAAATATTGCTCTGCGTCTTCATCGTTTTTGCCGGTATTTTCTTTAATGATATCAACCAATGCTTGATGTACATCTTTTGCCATGCGGTTTGCATCACCACACACATAAAAGTGAGCGCCAGCTTCTAACCACTCAAAAACATCTTTTGAGTTTTTACGAAGCTTGTCTTGTACATAGATTTTTTCGGCTTGGTCGCGACTAAATGCCACGTCTACTTTGCTCAATAAGCCCGATTTTAAATACCCCTGAATCTCAACTTGGTATAAAAAGTCTTGTGTAAAATGAGGGTTACCAAAAAACAGCCAGTTTTTACCTTGTGCTTCACGCGAGTCACGCTCTTGTAAAAAAGCACGGAATGGCGCAATACCGGTGCCCGGACCCACCATGATGATAGGTGTTTCATCGTTAGTAGGTAAACGGAAGTTATCATTATGCTCGCTGAATACTTTGACCTTGCTGCCTTCTTCTGCACGGCGCGCTAAATAACCAGAACAACCACCTAAGTGCTCGCTATCAAAGGTGTCAAACTCAACGAGTCCTACTGTTAAATGCACTTCGTCTTCAACTTCGCTTTGGCTAGAAGCTATAGAATATAAACGAGCCTGAAGCTTACGTAAGCAATCAACTAATGTTTGTGCATCTAGTTTTGCTGGATTTTGACGAATAACATCAAATATTTGGCGTGGTTCAATGTATGCACGCATCGCCGCTTTATCTTCTACTAGCTTTAATAGTTCAGGTGTACCTGTTGCTGTTGCGTATTTTTCAACAAAGCCAGGGTATGACTGAGTTAACTCTAATTTTTCAATAAGTGCATCACGAACGCTTAGCTCTTCATTCGCTACTTTAACGCGACTAGAGCCATCAATTTGGGTAAGTGCTAGTACTTCATCAACTAACGCCTCATCATTTAAAAAGTACACACCCAGCGAGTCACCTGGTGTGTAAGTGATATCAGAGCCTTCAAGCGATATTTCTACATGGCGTACATCTTTTGTTGAATCACGCCCAGTAATTTTTTGAACTGCTAATAATTCGGCTTCAAATGGATTTTGCTTTGTGTACTGGCTAGCTACAGGCATTGGCGCGCCAAATGGCACAACGGCGGCTTGGCCCCCTGCGTTACCCTGTTGCGCTTTTAAATCTGGTTCAAATGCATCCAATGCGCCTTGAATCCATGTTGCAGCTTCTTCTTCGTAGTCAACGTCTAAATCAGCACGTTGATAAACCGACTCAGCGCCTAACTTATTTAAGCGCTCTTCAAAATCTTTTGCGGTTTGGCAGAAAAACTCATAGCTAGAATCGCCTAAGCCAATAACAGCTATTTTAACACCGTCGAGTTTAGGGGCTTTTTTGGTCGCTAAAAATGCATGCAAAGTCTCGCCATCTTCAGGCGGCTCACCTTCACCATAAGTAGATACAACAACGGTTAAAAACTTTTCTTTTTTCAGGGCCGTTGGCTTGTAATCAGACATACTTACTAACTTAGCTGATAAACCACGTGATTCAGCTTGCTCTTTCATTTGGGTTGCAACACCTTTTGCATTTCCCGTTTGTGAGCCGTATAAAATAGTTAGTACTGCTGCATCACCAGAAACTGACGCCCCAGCTGTAGGCATACCAAGCGCTGAGGCATTAGCATTAGCTGCTAAGTAACCACTTACCCATGCTTGTTGAATTGGATTAAGTTCAGCCACTAAACCTTGCAGCTTTTGAACTTGATCTTGCGATAGCGGGCTTGCCGCAGCATTTAGTTGACCTAACAACATTTATCGATTCCCCATAACCCTGAAAATTAAGCACAACACACACCGTGTATTGTTAAAAATGAGTTTTTCCTCAACCAATATAAAGTTTGCTGAGGTTTTCTTACTGTGCAGGATAACGGGCTATCCGCTTATCAAAAAAGAATAGAATCTGCTTTGATATTCCATTTAGTTATTAATTTTAAAAAACACCTAAAAAAACAGATTAAAGAGTGATTATTGCTTTTTATTAAATTTTAAATTAACAATTTTGTAACCTAAACAAAGTAATGTATATTATTCACTCATTATAAAAATAGGAACAATCATGTCACACGGGACATATAAAAATAAACTATTCGGAACAGCCTTATTACTAGGCACACTTCCGGTAATGGCAAATGTAGAAAACGGTAGTTTTGAGCAATGGTCAGGCAATACACCTGACGCATGGAGCACGATAGATAGCGGCATTAGCCTATCGCGCTCAACAAATATTGTTAAAACAGGTAATAGCGCTGCAGCAGTTAATGTAACCACAGGCTCTCAGGCTAACACCGATTTATTACAACAAATAACGGTAGAAGCAGGGAAAACCTATGTGTTTTCAACTGATGTCTACCACACAGAAGGAAAAATTAAAGCCCGTTTATTCGTAGATGGTTACCAAGGCTACTCCAATAATACGCAAACTAACCAGTGGCAAACAATTAGCCACAGCTATACAGCAAGTAGTAATAAAACCATTAATGTTGGTCTACGCTTTTATGATGTTAGTGGCTTTGATGGCAGTGAACTTGTTTATATAGATAACTTTTTACCTACAAGTAACGACAGCAGTTCAGGAAGTTGTTCGAGCAATAGTCTCTCTTTTAGTTTGACGACAGACAATTATGGTAGCGAAACAAGCTGGGCTATTAATAATAACCAAGGTAGTACGGTTGCCAGTGGTAGTGGCTATGCGTCTAATACACAATACAACGAAGCGTTGTGTTTAGCTGATGGCGCCTATACCTTTACTATTAACGACAGCTACGGTGATGGTATCTGTTGTAGTTTTGGTAGTGGTAATTATGCACTCACTAGTGGTGGTTCAACCATTGCAAGTGGAGCAAGTTTCAGCAGCACTGAAAGCACCTCATTTTCGCTTGGCGGTGGCTCTGGTGGCACCCCGACCACACCAACGGGTTATTATGTTACAGCACAAGGCCTAACCGGTTATGCACTGAAAACAGAGCTTTATAACATCATTAATAATCATAGTTCGCAGGGGTACTCTGCGATATGGGACTTTTATGATTCATCGGCTCGCGATACATATTTTGAAAACGATAATAGTATTTTAGATATGTACAGCGAAAAGCCAAATGGCAGCGATAGCTACACATACACAGCTGTTAGCGATCAATGTGGCAATTATAGTGGTGAAGGTGGTTGTTACAACCGTGAGCATTCGTTCCCTAAAAGTTGGTTTGGCGGTACCAATGAGCCTATGAACTCAGATGTTCATCATATTTATGCAACCGATGGCTATGTAAACTCTAAACGCAGCAACTTCCCGTTTGGTGAAGTAGCAAGCGCCACATTTACATCAACTAATGGCAGTAAGTTAGGCTCTGCAAGTAGTACCATTAATTACACGGGCACAGTGTTTGAACCCATTGATGAATTTAAAGGTGACTTTGCGCGCGCCTATTTTTACATGGCTACACGCTACGAAAATGTGATTGGGACGTGGCAAAATAATACCACTGCAAGTAATGCCGTTCTTAACGGCACCAGTACGCAGGTATTTGAAAGCTGGGTTGTTGCTATGTTAATCAACTGGCATAACGCAGACCCTGTTAGCCAAATGGAAATAGACCGAAACCAAGCAGCATTTGAATTCCAAGGTAACCGTAATCCGTTTATCGACTACCCTGAATTTGTAGAAATGATTTGGTAATAAATATAGCCTCAGCCAAGGCTGAGGCTATTTAAAGCTCGCCTGACCAAGTGCAATAGACTCATAGCGCTTTCCCGTTAATTTAATCACCCATACGCTGTCTGTAAATGTATGGCTAAAATACACCGTTTGCCCATTGGGAATATTAGGCATGAAAGAGGTAATAGACTGCCAATCGCTATCTACTTTTTCTTTGATCTTCATGCTCGCATTATAATAACTTCCTTGCTCGTTTGTTTTTACCTCAAGTGCTGTTAACTGTTCGCCGTCGCCTATTTCTATTAATGCACGTTTGTTTAAGTTAGCTAATAACTGAGGTTGATGGATAGGTTGTAGGGTGTTTAATGTTTCATCTATTTTGCTATCTATGGTTATTTTACTTTCTAGCTTGTAAATAGTGGCTTTAATTGCAAATACTGGTTCTGCAATACAGGCTGAAGATAAAAGCCCCAGAGTAATCCCCATTACGGCTTTATAAAAATACATTTTCATTCGTTATACTCCTTTATCATTTAGTCAGCCTAGCATAACCAATTTATCACCTATTAAAACTTAACTTATTAATATTCATAATATTCTTTTAATTCATAGTGATGAATATTGCTTATTGGGCTATTTAAACACACCATTTTTAGCGATAATAAATAGATGAGTATTAAAAGGTAAGGAAGCAACTTGTCGCTAGCAATTGAGCTAAAGCAGTTAAGAGCAAATAAAAAATGGACCCAAGCATTTGCTGCACGCGAGATTGGTATTCAACAATCTTACTTATCTAAGCTTGAAAATGGACAATTTATTCCGTCCGCTGAGGTAATTGAAAAGCTCGAACTTTGCTATGGCAAAACGTGTTTAGATAAGTATTTACCATCAAAAACATTACAAAGCACACAGATTAAGAAAAGGCTGTTTGTAAGTTTAATTATGCTCATTACTGGTCTCGTAATGTGGTTATGCGCAACCTATGAAATTTTCTACCCAGAGACTTACTTTACTTATCAGGCCAAATTAGGCGATTTTGTAGCATTCAACGTCAGTCAGCACTACCAAGGCGAGCGATTTATTGAAGGTGATGTTATTTACCAAATTTTAGGTGAGAGACAAGTTAGCCGGATTGAAAACCGCTTTTTAATTGTAGGCTCTATGCTTTGTATTTTGCTATCCGTTGTCGTTGCCGCTTTTTCTAAAAAGCATTTATTAATTAAGCTTCTTAATAAAGTTTAAACAGATTACCTAATGGGCTTTTTAGCGTTCCACTTATCCATTATTTTATTATATAAAATACGATCGTTATCTTTGCATGGCCTTGGCGATCCCGTTGGTAAGCCTACTTTACCCATAACACTCTTAAAATCAATTTTGTAGCACATACCTTTGTACATTTCCATCCGCTGACTACCATCTGCGCTTTGCCACAATACCGCGGATTTAAAATCACTAGAATGCTCAATTGGAACCGTTATTTGTTGGTGATTCTTGCTCTTTGGCAAAGTTGCTATCTGCGGGAAATCAAAGGATACAATAGCATTACTGGAAGTAGAAAGCTGAGTTATTGGTGCGTACGGATCAATTTTTTTAAATGACTGCTGCTGAGTTTTTGAATTAACCTTATTCTTTATAGGCTCAATAGTGGCTTTATTTACATTATGCTTTTTTCTATCAGTACTTATGGCAATGCTTTTACTTGTCTCAGTGGTATTCTCTGGTAAATTTAATTTTAATCGCTGAGCGTTCTCTAAGTCACGTTCTTTAAGCGGCTTAAGTGTTAACTCACTTGCATCAAACTCGGTATCATTTTCAGGGAATGAAGTATTCGGCTGTTTACTTTTTGTATGGCTAGGTAATGTTGTCATGTCCACCATTACATACGCTTTTATCACTTTGCCTGCGTATGGTTGTGCTATCTCAAGCGTTTGCCTTGAAACCAAATAAATAACAACAATATGCAAACCAATTGATATACCCCACGCTTTATAGTTACCTTTCAACACATCAACTTCCTGTAAACAGTTTACTTTATGAGTATAACTGTGCAGGTTTAGTTCATTTACAAAGATACATTGTCGGTCTAAAAATCATCAATACGTTGCTTTACTACAGTACTAAATACAAAAAGCCCCAGCTAATGCCGGGGCTTTTTTACAAAACTAACTTAATTAAAAATTAAGCTTGTTTTGGACTAGAAACAACGTCTACTAAAGTCCAAGATTTATTCTTAGAAATTGGTGCGCATTCACGGATAGTAACTACGTCACCCGCTTTTGCTGTGTTGTTTTCGTCATGTACGTGTAGCTTAGTTGTACGTTTAATGAATTTCCCATAGATTGGGTGCTTCACGTAACGTGCGATTGCGATAGTGAAAGATTTTTCCATCTTGTCGCTAACTACACGGCCTTGAAGAGTACGAATTTTATCGCTCATTATTGACCTGCCTTCTGGTTAATAATTGTTTTTACACGCGCGATATCGCGACGTACTGTTCTTAGCGTGTGTGTCTGAGCTAACTGACCAGTGCTTGCTTGCATGCGCAGGTTAAACTGCTCACGAAGAAGTCCTAGAAGTTCAGCATTAAGCTCTTCTACGCTTTTGTCTTTTAGTTCGCTTGCTTTCATCACATTACCGTCCGAGTTACGAAAGTTGTTTTGAATGGCAGTTTACGAGCTGCAAGGTCGAATGCTTCACGAGCAAGCTCTTCAGAAACACCTTCCATTTCGTAAAGTACTTTACCAGGCTGAATTTCAGCAACCCAATATTCAACAGAACCTTTACCTTTACCCATACGAACTTCAAGAGGTTTTTCTGTAATCGGTTTGTCAGGGAAGACACGGATCCAGATTTTACCTTGACGTTTCACGTGACGCGTCATAGCACGACGAGCTGCTTCGATTTGACGAGCAGTCATGCGGCCACGGCCAGTAGCTTTCAATCCGAAAGTACCGAAGCTTACTTTGTTACCGTTTTGCGCTAAACCGCGGTTGCGGCCTTTGTGCATTTTACGGAATTTTGTACGTTTTGGCTGTAACATTACTCGCTACCTCTACTTAGCACTTTTCTTGGCTTTCTTTGGCGCGCGTTTAGCTGGCTTCTCTTGCTCTTGTACTAGTGGTAAACCACCAATAACTTCGCCTTTGAAGATCCAAACTTTAACACCAATGATACCATAAGTGGTTAAGGCTTCAGAAGTTGCGTAGTCGATATCAGCACGAAGAGTATGTAGAGGTACACGACCTTCACGATACCATTCTGAACGTGCGATTTCTGCGCCGCCAAGACGACCGCTAACTTCAACTTTAATCCCTTTTGAACCGATGCGCATTGCATTTTGTACCGAACGCTTCATAGCGCGACGGAACATAACACGACGCTCTAGCTGAGAGGCAATGCCGTCTGCTACTAGTTGTGCATCAAGTTCTGGCTTACGTACTTCAGAGATATTAATCTGAGCAGGTACACCAGCGATTTTAGTTACTGCTTGACGTAATTTTTCTACGTCTTCGCCTTTTTTACCGATAACAACACCCGGACGAGCCGTGTGGATTGTTACGCGGATTGATTTTGCTGGACGCTCAATAACGATTTTAGACACAGAAGCCGTTTTTAATTCCTTTGTAAGGAATGCACGAACTTTGTGATCGCCAAAAAGCTGATCAGAGAAATCTTTAGAACTCGCGTACCAGGTAGAAACCCAAGGTTTAGATATACCTAGGCGAATACCAGTAGGATGAACTTTTTGTCCCATTACTTATACTCCTAGCTATCTGAAACCATAACAGTGATATGGCTTGTACGCTTAAGGATGCGGTCTGCGCGTCCTTTAGCACGAGGCATAATACGTTTCATTGTAGGACCATCGTCCACAAAGATCGTAGTTACACGAAGCTCATCAATGTCAGCACCTTCGTTATGCTCTGCGTTAGCAATAGCAGACTCAAGTACTTTCTTAACTAATACAGCCGCTTTTTTCGGGCTGTACGCCAGGATTTCTAGTGCGCGATCGACAGGTAACCCGCGGATCTGATCTGCAACTAGACGTGCTTTTTGCGCCGAACCAGAGGCGAATTTATGTTTAGCTAATGCTTGCATTTATCTTCCCCTCTTAACGTTTCTTCGCTTTCTTATCCGCAGCATGGCCACGGTAAGTGCGAGTTGGTGCAAATTCACCTAGTTTGTGACCGATCATTTCGTCAGAAACGAAAACTGGTACGTGCTGGCGACCATTATGGACAGCAATGGTCAATCCGATCATGTTAGGTATGATCATTGAACGACGGCTCCAAGTTTTAATTGGCTTTTTCTCACCGCTTTCCAAAGCTTTCTCTACCTTCTTCAGCAAGTGTAGGTCTATAAAAGGACCCTTCTTGAGAGAGCGTGGCATGGCTATTCCTCAATATTACTTAGTACGACGACGTACTATAAATTTATCCGTACGCTTGTTCTTACGCGTCTTCGCACCCTTAGTCGGCTTACCCCATGGAGACACAGGATGACGACCACCAGAAGTACGACCTTCACCACCACCGTGTGGGTGATCAACCGGGTTCATGGCAACACCACGAACTGTCGGACGAATACCACGCCAGCGGTTTGCACCTGCTTTACCAAGTGAACGAAGCATATGCTCAGCATTGCCAACTTCACCAAGTGTAGCACGACAATCAGCTTCAACTTTACGTACTTCGCCTGAACGAAGACGTAATGTTACATACTGACCATCACGTGCAAGAATTTGAACGTAAGCACCAGCAGAACGTGCGATTTGTGCACCTTTACCTGGTTTTAATTCTACGTTGTGAACAGTCGAACCTACAGGCATATTACGCATTGGTAGTGCATTACCAGCTTTGATTGGTGCATCAACACCAGACTGGATTGCATCACCAGCTTTTAAGCCTTTAGGTGCGATAATGTAACGACGCTCACCGTCTGCATATAATACAAGAGCGATGTTTGCGCTACGATTTGGATCGTATTCTAAACGTTCAACAGTAGCTGGAATGCCATCTTTAGTACGTTTAAAATCGATTAAACGGTAATGATGTTTATGACCACCACCGATATGACGAACCGTAATACGACCATTGTTATTACGACCACCTGATTTAGAGTTTTTCTCTAAAAGTGGTGCGTATGGCTTACCCTTATGTAAATCAGAGTTAACCACTTTAACTAGGTGACGACGACCCGCAGAAGTAGGCTTACACTTTTGAAGTGCCATAATTCTATCCCCTTATTACTCGGCGCCGCCGACAAAGTCTAGCTCGCTGCCTTCTTTAAGAGTAACGTAAGCTTTCTTCCAGTCGCTACGACGACCGAAACGCATGCCAGTACGTTTTGTTTTACCCTTAACGTTAAGTGTGCGAACACCCGTTACTTCTACTTCAAAAAGCTTCTCAACTGCTGCTTTAATTTCAGCTTTAGTTGCGTCATTTACTACTTTGAAAACAATCGTGTTGTTTTCTTCAGCAGCAATTGTGCTTTTTTCAGAGATGTGTGGAGCAAGGATCACTTTTAAAAGACGTTCTTCACGGATCATGCTAGCGCCTCCTCAAGTTGCTTAACAGCAGCGGCTGTAATAAGTACCTTGTCGAAAGCAATTAAGCTTACAGGATCGATACCAGCTACATCACGCGTGTCAACCTTATAAAGGTTACGTGCTGATAAGAAAAGATTTTCATCTACTTCTTCAGTCACGATAAGTACATCTTTAAGCTCAAGCTCTTTTAGCTTAGCTACTAGATCTTTAGTTTTTGGTGCTTCAAGACCAAAACTCTCAACAACGATTAAACGCTCTTGACGAACTAGTTCAGATAGGATGCTTTTGATCGCACCACGGTACATTTTACGGTTTACTTTTTGGCTGTGGTCTTGTGGTTTAGCTGCGAAGCTAACGCCACCTGAACGCCAAATTGGACTACGGATTGTACCAGCACGTGCACGGCCAGTACCTTTTTGAGCCCATGGTTTTTTACCACCACCGCTTACTTCAGAACGTGTCTTCTGAGCACGAGTACCTTGACGAGCACCTGCTGCGTAAGCAACAACTACTTGGTGTACTAATGCTTCGTTAAACTCACGTCCAAAAGTAGCTTCAGAAACTTCAAGAGCGCCAGAAGCGTCTTTGATTGCTAATTCCATCACTAAATCTCCAGGACTTATGCTTTAACAGCTGGTTTAACGATAACGTCACCGCCGATAGATCCAGGTACTGCACCTTTCACTAAAAGCAAGTTACGCTCAGCGTCAACGCGAACTAGTTCTAAGTTTTGAGTCGTTACACGCTCAGCACCCATATGACCGGCCATTTTCTTACCTTTAAACACCTTACCAGGTGATTGGTTTTGACCGATTGAACCAGGAGCACGGTGAGATAGAGAGTTACCATGTGTAGCGTCTTGCATGCTGAAATTCCAGCGCTTAACACCACCTTGGAAACCTTTACCTTTAGAAGTACCGGTTACGTCAACCTTGTTGATTTCGTTGAATAACTCAACAGTAAGCTCTGCGCCTACTTCAAAATCGCCTTCACCACCGTTAAGGCGGAATTCCCACAGACCGCGACCCGCTTCAACGCCAGCTTTAGCGAAGTGACCCGCTGAAGCTTTGTTTACACGACTTGCTTTTTTAGTGCCTGCGGTTACTTGAAGCGCGTTATAACCGTCTGTTGCGTCAGATTTGATCTGAGCAATGCGGTTAGGTGTCGCTTCAATAACTGTCACAGGGATAGATACACCATCTTCAGTGAAGATTCGTGTCATACCCACTTTACGACCGACTAGACCTAATGCCATTTTCCTAAAACCTCTCTAATCTTCCGATTAACCCAGGCTGATTTGAACATCAACACCAGCAGCAAGATCTAAACGCATAAGAGCGTCAACAGTCTTGTCAGTTGGTTCTACGATGTCTATCAGACGTTTATGGGTGCGGATTTCGTACTGATCACGCGCATCTTTGTTTACGTGCGGTGATGTAAGTACAGTAAAACGTTCAAAGCGTGTAGGTAGTGGGATTGGACCACGTACTTGTGCGCCAGTGCGTTTCGCAGTTTCCACGATTTCTGCCGTTGATTGGTCAATCAAACGGTGGTCAAAAGCTTTTAGGCGAATACGAATGCGTTGATTTGACATTCTTAACCTCAATATAAAGAGCATTTAAAAGAGCATAAAAAAACGACCGAAACAATCTTAATAATTAAGATGCCGGCTGTTTGATTATATCTACGTTGAGTTCCAAATCGGAACTCCTGTTTATTAGCTTGAAATCCAAGCTTAATTTATCCTTCCTAGTTCCCGGGGGAATTTTGAAAGCCTGCGTATTATAGAGGTATTGGTGATAAATGCAACAACTAATTCAAAACAATCTATGAGTGATTAATTCGTTTAAATAAGTGCCTGCTTCTATTATATGATTATACTGGAACTAAATTTTTCAATGCGGGTCAATAGCAGCATTAACTAATCTCATTTCGTAAAGAAGCGATTTTTTAGATAATATGATATCCTATCACGCTAATTTTGCTTTTTAACACCCTCAATATGGTGAGTCGATGCGTATTTTTAATTATTGTTTAAACGTTTTATCTGCTGGATTTAGTCGCTTATTTGTAAAAAGCAAAGTCCTCCCAGAAAACCCTATTAAACAGTACGATTTAAATCCTGATTACCCTACATTTTATATAGTGCGTTTAAATTCTCGTTTTGATCTTGCAGCGCTTGCTCATGCTTGTAAAAAACATGGGTTGCCCAGTCCAACTGAAGAGCAAATATTAGGTGATGAGCATTTAGATCGATTTATTGGTATTAAAAATCCACCACCTTTATTTGGTGATACAGCAAAACCGACTAACGCGCTGGCACAAGGCAAACAAATAATTGACCACCTTATAAATAGTGGCCAAAAAAATGTACAAGTGATACCGGCAACTATTTTATGGGGGCGCGACCCAGGTAAAGAAAAACCAGGATTACGTACTTTAATAACGCACTCGGTTACACCAAGCTGGTTTAGAAAATTTTTTGTGGTGTTATTTTCTGGTCGCGATAACTTTATTCGCTTTAGTCAACCTCTCGACTTATCACTTATTGTAAATGAAAAAGCCGATGTAAATGAGCTACCACAAAAATTACTACGTGTTGCCCGGGTTCACTTTAAGCGTCAAAAACTGGCAGCCACTGGCCCTAAAATGCCATCACGCGAGCAGCTCTTTAATTCACTATTGGCCTCTCCTACCATTAAAAAAGCCATTCAGGATGAAGCAAAGGCTAAAAATATTAGCCAAACCGAAGCACGTCAAAATGCGCTTAAGCTACTTGATGAAATAGCCGCAAACTATTCTGAAGCTATGATCCGCGTTGCTGATCGCTTTTTAACATGGCTTTGGAATAAGCTATACAACGGCATACACATAAAACACACAGAGCAATTGCATGAGCTAACAAATAAAGGACATGAAATTATTTACATGCCTTGTCATCGTAGCCACATGGACTACTTGCTTCTTACCTACTCTATTTACCATTTAGGTTTAGTGCCGCCACATATTGCCGCAGGCGTTAACCTTAACTTTTTCCCAGCAGGCGGTATATTCCGCCGCTCTGGTGCGTTTTTTATTCGCCGCTCATTTGCAGGTAATAAACTGTACTCTGCTATTTTTAAAGAATATTTGAGCCAGTTATTTATTAAAGGTTACTCTGTTAAGTTTTATACAGAAGGTGGACGTAGCCGAACTGGGCGTTTGTTACCTCCTAAAACAGGTATGCTTGCAATGACCTTTCAAGCAATGCTACGTGGTATTGATCGACCGGTATCGATAGTCCCTGTATATATTGGCTACGAACATGTGATGGAAATAAATACGTACCTTAAAGAGCTTGCTGGAAAAGATAAAAAAGGCGAGTCAATATTTGGTATTTTTAAAGCGATAAAAAACCTTAAAAACTATGGCCGTGGTTACCTTAATTTCGGCGATCCTATTTCGGTTAATCAATATTTAAACGATAACCAACCCGACTGGCGCGACGCGATTCACCCAACTGACGTACAAAAACCTCAGTGGTTAGGGCCGCAAGTCGCAGCTTTAGCAGACCAAGTTATGGTTAAAATTAATAATGCAGCTGCATTAAATGCTGTTAACTTATTAGCGATGGTATTGCTAGTAAACGACAAGCACGCATTAAGTAAACCAAAGCTATTAGCCCAGCTCGATTTTTACTTACGCTTGCAGCGTGATGCCAGTTATAGCGATAAAGTAACCACGCCAGACGAAACACCGGAGCAACTACTTACGCACGCTTTAAAACTTAATAAATTTGATGTGATAAGCGATGAGTTTGGCGAGATTATTGCCATTAGCGATAAAGAAAAAACACTTTTTAACTACTACCGAAATAATATTTTGCACCTATTTGCGGTACCTAGCTTACTGGCATTGCACTTATTCAAGCAGCACACAACAACGATTAAGCAATGCGAACAATTAGTACATTCGTTTTATCCGCTATTTGCCAAGGAGTGGTATTTACAGCCCCTTGATGAAAACTATATCACTCGTATTTTAGCGAACTTTGCTGACCAAAATTTAATTGAATTTGATGGTGACAATATACATATCACCAACACTAACGATTGTTTAGCAAAATTAGAAATGCTAGGGCGAGCACTCAGCTTTACCCTGCAACGTTATGCTATTGTTATTGGTTTTATACAAACGAGTGATGGAATAGAAAAAGCAGAGCTTGAACGTGAAAGCCAAGTATTAGCCCAGCGTTTAGGCACGTTACATGGCATTAAAACACCAGAGTTTTTTGATAAAAAGGTACTTGTTGGTTTTATCGATAACTTACGTGGTGAAGGGCTGGTTACAGAGGGCGATAATGGCTTGGTGGGCAGTACGCAATTATGCGAAACCTATTCACAACTTAAAACATTGCTACCTGCCCGCATATGGCAATCGATTAGCGACATTGTTCAAGACCAGTGTAACTAGTCACTATAAAAGATAGGGTTAGCGCTGACGCATAACCCCTTCTTGAATTGTTGAGGCAACCAAGTTGCCTTGGCGATCAAAAAACTGCCCTCTTACCAACCCTCTGCCTGAGCTCGCACTCGGGCTGTCTATGGTATATAAAATCCAGTCATCTAATCGAAACGAGCGATGAAACCACATTGCATGGTCAATCGTTGCAACCTGCATATTTGGCTGCATAAACGACACGCCATGGGGCTGTAATGCAGTTGGTAAAAACTCAAAATCAGATGCATAAGCCAATAGGTAATTATGAATACGCTGATCATCGGGCATATCCCCATTCGCTCTAAACCAAATATGTTTAACTGGTTCAATTGCTTCTGGTTTAAAGGGGTTATGAAATGTCACAGGGCGCATTTCAATAGGCATTTCGCGAATAAATTTATTACGGATCACCTCGGGTATATGCTCAGCATTTTCTTGATAAAACTCAAGTGACGAACGAAGCTCTTCCGGTTGCGGTACATCTGGCATCGTTGCCTGATGTGATAGTCCGTCTTCAACCGCTTGAAAAGATGCAGTCATATAAAAAATAGGCTTACCGTATTGAATAGCACTTACACGGCGGGTACTAAAGCTTTTGCCATCGCGAATAGTTTCAACATCGTACACTATAGGTTTAGCAGCATCCCCTGGGCGCAAAAAGTAAGAATGTAATGAGTGAACAATACGTCCAGCCGGTAGGGTTTCCTTTGCAGCTGAAAGCGCTTGCCCCATAACCTGACCACCAAAAACAGCTCTAAAACCCAAATCTTGGCTTTGCCCTCGGTATAACCCTTGCTCTATTTCTTCAAGTGTTAATAACGATAATAAATCATCTAAAACTTGGCTCATTATATGTTCCTCAATTCCCTAATAACTTAATGATACTATAGACTACAACTATGTAAATCTTTGTTAGGAATACAACTATGGCTTACTGGCTGTTTAAAACTGAACCCGATGCTTTTTCAATTGACGACCTAAAACACGCAACTAATCAAACAACAATGTGGGAAGGTGTAAGAAATTACCAAGCCCGAAACTTTTTGCGTGATGATGTTAAAGAAGGCGATTTAGTGATGATTTATCACTCGAGCTGTAAAAACGTAGGCGTCGCGGGTATAGCAAAGGTAACTAGTTCAGCCTATCCAGACCCTACTCAATTTGACCTAAATAGCGATTATTATGACCCTAAAGCCACTAGCGATGCCCCGCGCTGGGTAGTAGTTGACGTAACCTACCACCAACATTTAAATAAAATTGTGAGCTTAAAATCAATAAAAGCAAACAACAATATTACTGAGCTAGCACTAAAAAAAGCAGGAAGATTATCTGTTATGCCCGTAACAGAGCATGATTGGAATGAAATTATGAATATGGCTAAAGCGTAAAATTGTAACGCCGTACTTATTTTTTTACTGCTTTTTTCTTTTTGTGCCCGTGCTTGGGCACAATTGCAAAATACATAATAAGTCCTAACCACGAAAAAAAGATAATGCCAATAAGCCAACCGTTTTTTTCGTGGCCTTGAGTACGTTTACTGTTTAATACAATGACCACAGGTAAAATGTACGCACTTAAAATAACAATTAAAAATATAACTTCATTCATTATTTTTCCAAGCTTGACCAATCAACTTCGCCGCTTAATACACGCTCAACAGAAATATAGTGAAGAATATCCCCTTCATTCACTTTATAATCCAAAGGTGGATTTAAGTCCATATTTTGAGCACTCAAGTTATGTGCAACACCCAACAAAATAGCGTCGTGCTGCTTTTTAAAATGATGAAATAAAGTGCCAAACTCCATTTCCTTACAACCACTGGGGACTTTTAAGCTAAATTGTGTATCACCATGTAATGTAGAAAGCAGCTCTTCTTGTACTCGACTAGAACCGGGATCTTGCATAGAACGAACTAATATTTCAGCCGACTTTGCGCTGCTACATTCTATATTTTGACAATGTTCAAGTAACATATCGACTTTAGTTTCATCTAAAAAATGAGCACTAATATGGCACTCATCTTTTACTAAGCGGCTAATACGCAGCGCAGTAGTGAATGTTTGGTCGTCGTCTTGCCCATCAATAATTACTTTATCGGCATGCCTGATTGCTACACGCTCCAGCTCAGCTAAATCAGTAAAGCTAGAAAGACGCGCAAAATCAACCTGCTCATTTGCTAAAAACGGATGTTCCATTTGCTCTGTTACCGCGAGTAAAATACGACGTTCAGTGCGTTTTGTATCCGCCAAAATGTAATCAATCATTTTTTTAGTTCTGGTATCGTGCCAACCAAAAATAATGATGTGGTTATTACTGTGAGCAAAATCTTTATCACCAGTCATAGCGTGCCTAATTAAGTAAGTAACAGTTTGTCCTGCTTTTCCAAGCAAAACACCAAATAAAGCTAAACCAAACGGAATTTGTATTAAAGCAACCACCCACCGACCAAGCTCTGTTGTCGGGCTAAAATCACCATACCCTACTGTTGAGGTTGTCACTGTGTAATAGTAAAAAAAAGTGGTTATAGAGGTTAATGCCTGTTCATTAGCAACATACAGTAGCAACCAGGTTACGAGCATATGAGTTAAAATTGCAAAGGTCACTGCTTGCCAGCTCAATTGATCAATATGAGCGCGCACAAGTAACGCTAACCTTTTAAATATCACCGGCATAATACAAAATCTTTGTTATTAAATTATCTATAAACAGTACGTTACTGTATGCCTTAGTTTTAATCAACGTTTAAGGTATAGACAGTATAAAACTGTCCCCTGTAATACTAATTGTGATTTGCACATAACCACATTTCGTGATTAATTAATCTACAAACAAACACTAAACTGTATTTTTATGCTTAATAGAATAGCCACCCCATTTACAAAACTGGTTGAGCGTTACCTACCCGACCCATTTATATTTGTAATTTTGCTTACACTTATTACATTTTGCGCTGCCAGTATATTTACACCTTTCACCAGTATTAATGTACTGCAAGCATGGGGCAATGGATTTTGGAACCTATTAAGCTTTGCTATGCAAATGCTGCTTGTACTTATTACAGGCTACATGCTGGCAAGTACACCTCCCATTAGCAAAGTATTAGAGAAACTAGCAACCTTAGCCAATACCGCGCCTAAAGCAATTATATTGGTTACCTTGATTTCACTTTTAGCGAGCTGGCTAAACTGGGGATTTGGCCTTGTTATTGGTGCGTTGTTTGCCAAAGCTATTGCAAAACATACCCGTGTTGATTATCGATTATTAGTAGCTAGTGCCTATACTGGCTTTGTTGTATGGCATGGCGGTCTTGCAGGCTCAATCCCGCTAACCATTGCAACACCAGGACACTTTTCACAGGCAAGTATGGGTATTGTTAGTACAGATCAAACCTTATTTGCAGGCTTTAATATTGCCATTCTGATTGGTTTATTTATTATCGTCCCATTAGTAAACCGCTACATGTTACCCAGTGAAAACGACAGTATTTATATTGATCCAAACCTATTGAACACCAGTACACCTGCAGCAAGTAATGTAACGCGTCCTGCACAACATTTAGAGCAAAGCAAACTACTAGGTATGGGCATTGGCTTAATAGGGCTTGCCTACTTAGGCTATTACTTTTTTATCTCTGGTGGTGGCTTAAACCTCAATAGTGTAATTGCCCTGTTTTTATTTTTAGCTATTACGCTACATCAAACTCCTCAAAATGTGCTTAATAGCTTACAACAAGCAATTCCAAGTGGTGCGGGTATTGTTATTCAGTTTCCGTTTTATGCTGGCATTATGGCGGTCATGGTCGATACAGGGTTAGCACAACAAATATCACAAGGCTTTATTGCCATTGCAGATGCCGATAGCTTGCCATTTTACAGCTTTATAAGTGCAGGACTCGTTAATATGTTTGTGCCCTCAGGTGGCGGCCAATGGGCAGTACAAGCACCTATTGTTATACCCGCAGCGCAAGAGCTGGGCGCCGATATATCGCGCGTTGCTATGGCTGTGGCATGGGGCGATGCGTGGACCAATTTAATTCAACCTTTTTGGGCACTACCCGTATTGGCTATAGCGGGCCTAAAAGCAAAAGATATTATGGGTTTTTGTGTAGTGCAGCTATTTGTAACAGGGGTGTTTATTGCGTTGATGCTAAGTTTTTATCCGTAGTATTTTGGTAATAAATACGTGCGATTTTATATCGCGCTTGCTAGCTGCAAACCAAAAGAACTAAGCAAGAAAATAAAGTTAACTGGTAAGTCATTTAATACCACCAAATAATTTCACCTAGTGCTAATAAATTACAGATCATGTGAGCGATAATGCAATACCACAAGTTACCCGATAGATGACGAAGTAGTCCCACCAAGCAAGAAAATACAAACAGAGAAATAAAAATTTCAACTTGATCATACTGCCCATGTATCAATGTAAACACGATACTTGGGATAATAATTGCGCCACTCGCTCCCAAGGCTGTTTTTTTCAGCCTATAGAATGCCACTCCTCGAAAAACTACTTCCTCATATATAGGCCCAATAAACCCTACTGCTAAAAGCAGCATAATTTTATCTAAAAGCGAGTTTGTTTGTGCTTCAACTTCTAACATAAAGTCTGGTACGGCGATTTCCATAAAACCAAAAAGCCATTGTTCCAGTAAAACGTAAGCCGCTGTTAATAGCACTGTAATGATTAAAGGAAACAGAGCCATTTTTTTTATTGCTAAGCGCCCAATAACGTCACCTTTATTTTGCGCATCAAGAGTAGACTTTAAAAATAGCAGCGTAAGTACAGCAGTGAGGAAGGTAGATATAAAAACTAAGCCAGGATTCGAATCTAGTTGCTCTAAATGTGTAAGGTCATTTAAAAATAATGCCCCACCACCCGATAAAAAAACAATCAAGAATGAGACCATTGGGAGCGCCAGTGAAAAAAGGCCAACCAATAAAGCGTGAACAATAAATATTCCCCTGTGCTTTGATTTACTTTTTGTTTTATCGCATCATCCATAATTTTATCAGCTCACGGTTTATTGTTATTTTTTATTCCCAAGGATATTACCCTATCAATTACCCCATTAAGAAACAAACAAAAACTAATATTTTGCTATCGCCACATAAGCTAAAATAAATACAGTTAGTTTTATTTAGAGTGGTTGGGGAAGGGTTATTACCCCCTGCTAAACGCCCACTTTGCTGAGCAGCAGCTTTCTTTCTAAACAACAAATGCTCACAAATTTTAAAAAGCAACGTACAAAAAAAAGCATGGTGAGCAAGCTTTGAGCTACCATGCTTTTTTTATTGTTAGCTCGATAAAATCGTCATCGGTAAACTAAGTATTGGATTGTCAGAGTCTGCAAAATGCATCATCACTGCCACATGGCCTGCAACGACCAGTGCATACATAACCGCTGAAAAGCCTTGGCCGTATTTATCTAGTGGTATTAAATGGGAGTAATGTCGACCGCGCCATTCAAATACGATTTCCAATGCGCCCACAAACAAAAAGAACACCAGTAACATCAAGCCAAATGTATAACTAAGCCATAAGCCAAAAAACACACCCAGCAAGCATACACTTAGTCCAATCCATGAGCGCATAGAAAAGCTGATACTCTTTAATACATGCCCACCATCTAGCGGTAAAATAGGCAGTAAGTTAAATAAGTTAAGTAGTGCGCTTAATACCGCAACACCGGCAAAAATTTCCATCTCTGTGGCATAATAAAGCACCACGCCTAACACTGAGGTAAACAAACCAAATGCAGGGCCCATGAGCGAGATCACCACATCTTGCCAGCGGGTTGTTATTTTATCGTCACTGACAGCTAACCCACCTACAAATGGGATTAAGTAAATACCTTTAGTTTTTATACCAAAGTACTTCATTGCTCTTACATGCCCATACTCATGCACTACTAAACACGCTATAAGCATCAGCGCAAATTCAATGCTAAATAGCCAGGCATACCCAGCAACTGATGCACCTGCCAGCGCAGCCTTTACTACTTTTGCACTTTTAAATAATTTAAAGCCAAGCGCCGCGAGCCCTAAAACCCCTCTTTTAGGTTCGCCATTAACTGGGGCTGGTAAAGCGAGCTGAGTAGCAAATTGCTCGTCTACAAATAACGAAATACTTTGCTCAGCAGTTGTGCTGGTATCTATACCTATTAATTTATCTTGAAAGTTAAATTGATAGTAATGTTCTCGAGGAGTATCAAACGCAATAGCTTGCTGGTTATGAAATACTTGTACTATTTGCTGACCAGAAACCATTAATGAAAATGGCTGGTCAGCCAAGGTGAGATCTATTCTTATCATAATTAAAGCCATTTAAAATAATCGCGCTAGTATACCGTTTGGCTAAAAAAACACGAGGGCAGGCGTTAACTATTGTTTTAAGTTTAAGTACCTAACAATAGCTAACGCTGCAAGTAAAGGGCTATTTTTCTTCTTTAGGGTGTTCATCTTCTGCACTAACAATATGCGCACTGCTGGCTAAACGTTTACGCCAGCGCTGTTTTGCTACTGCACGCATATTGGTTGATTGGTCGCGCTCGTCGACTATTTCTAAGCCCATTAGTGCTTCAATCATATCCTCAAGCGTTACAATGCCACGCACTTCTCCGTATTCATCCACGACTAAACATATGTGCGTACGCTGCGTTAGTAATGTTTGCAATAATGACGATACGTTTTGAGATGTGGGTACTGTATAAATTGGTTTGATCAGCTTACTAATTTTATAATCGGTCCCTAACCGATGATAGGCCAACATAATATCGTTTTTATGCACAAATCCGACAATGTCGTCAGCATCTTTATCAAAGATTAATACGCGGGAAAACGATGACGAACCATGCTCATTTAAGTATTGGTTTACTGTTAAGTCTTTATGTACTTTAAATATAACCGTGCGCGGCGTCATTAAGTCAGACAATTTTGCGTGTCTAAAATGTAAAAGATTACGAATAATTTCAGACTCATCTTCGTGCAAAGCACCCGACTCAGTGCCAATATCTGCCATGGCTTCTATTTCTTGGCGAATATAATAAGCCTCGTCGTGTTTTGGCCCCATTAGGTTTGTTAACTTTTGCGCACACCATACAAAGGGCTTTAGCGAAATCACCAAAAACCGTAAAGAGTAGGTAACACTTGGCGTTAAGGCACGCCAATAATTAGCACCCAGTGTTTTTGGAATAATTTCAGAAAGAACTAATACCAGTAAAGTCATTATTGCTGAGGCAATTCCTACTGCAGCATCAGAAAAAACCATAGCAGCTTGCGCCCCCACACCCGCCGCACCTGCGGTATGTGCAATGGTATTTAAGGTTAAAATAGCTGCTAATGGCTGATCTATATTATTTTTTAGTTTTTCAAGTTGCTTAGCAAGCTCAGGTTGCTCTTTTCTGAGTGATGCAACATAGCTTGGCGAAATACTTAATAGCACCGCCTCCATCACAGAGCACAAAAACGAAATAACAATGGCCACAACCATATAAACAATCAGTAAAGTCACTTTCTCTCCTTTATATTGGATGGATGAGCATGTTAACAATACATGCTATATTTGACCAAACATCCAATAATAACAGGCACAATAATGAAATTTAATGCACCTTGGTGTTATCGCAACAAGCGACTTAAACGAGCCTTAGGCTTATTAGCGTTTAGCAGTTTAAGCTTTGCAACAATTGCTGAACCATTGGACAAATCAAAGATTCAATTTATCGGCCCTATTGCCGAAGATATGCAATTAAAACCTTTTCAAACGCCTCATGGCTCAGCCATTATCAACAACCTTTTGCCACAATTACAAGCAAACTCAGATAGTTTTTCTATTTTCGGTAAAAAACAAAGCTGGCAACCATTCAATAAAGTAAGCGCACTCACCCTTGGCGGACTTCAAGCACTGAAGTTTAATATAGAAACAACGCGTTTTACACAAGGCACTCTGACTTTAAAGGGGATTGAAGAGGGGCAATTATTTATTAATAGTGAGCCTCAAAAAGGTGATAAAAACAGTTATAAGCTTGCCTTAACTAACTCCACTCACAGCGTTATTATTTTGGCGCAACAAGTCGCAAACTGGAATGATGTGGTTATCGATTTCATCCCTAAAAGTGACACTGATACAATTTCGCTAAATACATCAAACATAAAGCGCTTATCGGCAAAGCAATTATTTGATGCACCGACCCTAAGTAATATATCTCTAGCGCCCAACGCTGAGCAATACATAACCACTAAACGCACTTACGACGATAAGAATCAAAATAAAGCCAACTTGGTTACCGAGTTAAAAAATACAGACAACTTGACTGTATATCGATTTGAAGATGGACAACCAAGTAACATTATTTGGAGCCCAGATAATCAGTACTTAGTGTATTTGTTAAATGGTGAGCTAAAACAGCTTAATCGTAAAAACTTAGCCATTAAAACACTGGCAAGCGACTTAGCCGGCGCGAGTGGCTTCACCTTTTTTAACGACACTAGCATCGTATTTAGCTGGTCTAAATCACCAGAAAACAGTCACAACTTAACTAAGCATTACAAAGGCCTTCAAGATCGTTGGTCGTATGCGCGCACCACCAGCCAACTTTATATGCTTGATACTAAAAGTGGCTTAACAAAAACGCTTAGCCAAGGCCCGCTTTCTCATAGCTTTGAAGATTTAAATAGTACGCGTGGAAAAGTATTAATGAGCCGTTCGGTTATGGCTATGCAAGCGTCTACACACCCTGAGACAGAGCTCGTTGAGCTGGATATAAAATCAAACAAACTTTTATCACTTGGTAAATTTAAAACATTTAACCAAGCAAAATACGCAAACAAAGACGTGTATGTAGTTGCAGGTCCCGACTTTAAAAATGGCGCTGGCAGAGCGCTGCCAAAGTCAATGCTTGCCAATAACTACGACGGACAGCTTTACTTGTTAACTAATAATGGTAAAAACGTCACTGCGCTTAGTAAACAATTCGACCCATCGATTGGTCAGTTAAGCGTATTAGAAAACGGCGATGCGGTACTTAAAGTGACCGAAAAAGACACCCAACCACTGTATTTATTTGACCTAAGTAAGCAGCGCTTCAAAAAGTTAAATA
Source organism: Pseudoalteromonas sp. H71 (assembly GCF_001468485.1). Taxonomy (GTDB): domain Bacteria; phylum Pseudomonadota; class Gammaproteobacteria; order Enterobacterales; family Alteromonadaceae; genus Pseudoalteromonas. The sequence continues at coordinate 15,265 of NZ_LODI01000047.1, read as the reverse complement.
CCAGTGTAGATATTGTAGAAAAATTTAGCGTTTCATACGGGCGTAATTCACAAGTATTAATCACTGGAACAAGTGCTTTAGCGCCACAACAACTAAAACGCCTTAATATTAGTAAAAACAAAACCGATCTTATTTGGGATTCAAAACTAATTGCTTATGCCAATACAACAATCCCCACCCTTGAAGAATTTAACTTTACTAATAAAAGTGGTGTTGAAATAACCGGGCGTGTTTATGTGCCAAGTAACCTAGATAAAACTAAAAAGTACCCTGCTCTTGTTTATTATTACGGTGGCACATCACCTGTTACTCGTGGCTTTACCGGCCGTTACCCATTTAATTTATGGGCTGAAAACGGCTATGTGGTTTATGTAGTACAACCTACCGGCGCAACGGGCTTTGGACAAAAATTCTCAGCGCAACATGTAAATGCGTGGGGTGATTACACCGCCGACGATATTATTGAAGGGACACAGGCATTTTTAAGAAAATACGACTATGTAGATAATACCAAAGTTGGTAATTTAGGGGCCTCTTATGGTGGCTTTATGACTATGTTATTGGCTACAAAAACCGATTTATTTAGCGCTTCTATTTCCCATGCTGGTATTTCAAACTTAACCTCTTATTGGGGCGAAGGATGGTGGGGCTACTTATATTCTGGTGAGGCATCTAAAAACAGCTTCCCATGGAATAACGCTGAGCTTTATAGCCAGCATAGTCCGGTATTTCATGCTGATAAAGTAACCTCTCCACTGTTACTTATTCATGGTGATAGCGATACTAACGTACCGGTAGGCGAGAGTTTAACAATGTACACTGCACTTAAACTACTAAATAAAGACGTAGAGCTTATTGAGTATAAAGGCGCAGACCATCAAATTTTTGCTCGCGATAAACGCTTTAACTGGTGGAATACTATGCTGGCTTATTTTGATAAAAAACTAAAAGATGAGCCACAGTGGTGGGATTCAATGTACGAAGGTAAATAATTTAATCCGGTATTTTATAACGCTATGAAAAGCGCCCTCAAATATAAGGGCGCTTTTTAATTTTTTATAATTATTTTAATATTTTTGAAATATTAAGTTACTTAAAACTAGCATGTAACCCCTTCTCAGCATTTACCTAATGGTGCTACCATACAGAGCTACAAACATTTAAAATAAAGTACTATGGCTATTAATGTTTTATTGGTTGAAGACGACGAAATACTCGTTAAACGCATTCAAAATCACTTTGCAGAAACCGAATTTACAATAGAAGTAGACTCAACTGGCGCTGATGCACTAAGCATCGTAAAGCAGCGGTCAAACCTGCGCGATGCTTTTACACTTGCCATTATAGATATTGTTTTGCCTAAAATTGATGGGCTACAGCTTGCCAAAGAGCTCAATACCCTAACAGACATTGGTGTTATTGTGCTATCTAGCCGTGATTCCCAAGCAGATCGCATAGCAGGCCTTGCCCAAGGTGCAGACGATTATATTTGTAAACCTGTCGATTTACTTGAGCTTGAACTACGCATGCGTGCTTTATATAAACGCGTTGCCGTTAATATAGATAGCGACGAAAGTGAAGAGTTTATTGAATACGCCGACTTTAAATTACACCCCGATAATCGCACCCTAATTACCTCATCTGGTGTTGAATCACGTTTAACTGAAGCTGAGCACAAAGTACTTATTTGTTTAATAAGTAATGCAGGTAAAGCCACTTCACGTGAAAAAATATCTGAAGAAATAGGACAGCCCGATTGGAGCCCTAACGATCGTACAGTCGATGTTCTTATTGGTCGACTGCGTAAAAAGCTAAACGATGAAAAAGATCAAAAGCGTATTGTCACAGTGCGTGGCAAAGGCTACATGCTCTCTATATAGTTGTTAAAAAGCGGTTTAAGCTATTTATACTCAACTTTGGTTACTTGGTGAGTTGAGCAATTAAGCGTTCAAAGGCTCTGTAATTTAATGCCTCTTTTAAGTCGTCTAAGCTAATTTTTTCATTCCCTTTTAAATCACTAATCGTACGCGCTACTTTAATGACCCTATGGTAAGAGCGCGGCGATAAAGACAGCTTTTCACTGGCCTTCGCCAAAAACTGCAGCTCTGCTGAAGCAAGCTCACAGTGAATACTCATTTCTTTATTATTAAGCCGCGCATTTACTTTGCCTTGGCGTTTTAACTGTATGTAATAAGCTGCTTCTACCCGCGCACGCACCTGTGCACTGGTTTCTTCTCGTTTAGTGCTTTGCAGTTCTACGCTTGTTAACCGTGGTAGTTCTATTTGCAAATCAATACGGTCAACAAATGGGCCTGATACACGAGATAAATAACGTATAACTTGATCGGGTGTTGCTCGTTTATCGGTGTGGCTTCCCGTAGGACTTGGGTTTAACGCTGTAATGAGCTGAAACTGCGCAGGGAACTCCATTTGCCGCGCCGCACGCGAAATAGTTACCGTACCGGTTTCCATTGGCTCACGCAGGGAGTCGAGCACTTTGCGCTCAAACTCTGGAAGTTCATCTAAAAATAATACCCCATTATGCGCTAGCGAAATTTCACCCGGCTTAGGATTTGATGAGCCTCCCACTAATGCAACCGCCGAGCAGGTATGATGAGGATTACGAAAAGGGCGTTGCCGCCAGTTTGTTAAATCGATTGAATGACCAATAATTGAATAAAGTGCGGCAGTTGAAAGCGCTTCATCATCAGACATAGCCGGCATTATTGTGGCCATTCGTTGAGCAAGCATTGATTTACCGGTTCCCGGTGGACCTAAAAATAGCAGGTTGTGCCCACCTGCAGCGGCTATTTCTAATACACGTTTAGCGCCAGGCTGGCCTTTTACATCGCTCAAATCAAGTAAAAAGTCAGGTGCCTGCGTGCAATCTGGGTATTCTATATTTAACGGCAACGGCTGCTGGTTTAGTAAATCCCCCCATACCTCTTGGATTGAGCTTACCGCTTTACGTTTTACACCATTTACAAGACTTGCCAAGCTATCATTAGCTATGGGTAAAAAGCAGCAGCGGTTTTGTTCCTTAGCAGCAAGCACAGAAGGTAAAATAGCATTTACTCCACGTACCTCACCGTTGAGTGCAAGTTCACCGTAAAACTCATATTTATGAATATCAGGGCACACTATTTGCCCTGATGCCACTAAAATACCTACGGCAATAGCAAGGTCAAACCGACCACCATCTTTGGGTAAGTCGGCGGGCGCTAAATTAACAGTAATGCGTTGATCAGGGAAACCAAATTGAGAGTTTTCAAGTGCACTGCGCACCCTGTCTTTTGACTCTTTTACTGAGGCCTCAGGAAGGCCCACAATATGAAATGCAGGTAGACCCGTTCCTAAATGAACCTCAACAATAACCTCAGGGGCATTAATACCCACCTGTGCACGAGAATATATACGAGCTAATGACATTCCTTATCCTAATCAGTCCTATGATTAGATAAGTTTAGTCAGGATATTTAAAAACGTGTAATGTGATTTTCCACTTTATTGCTGAAAAACGCAGGAGTAATGTCATCAACATCGCCAATACCATCGCCAGCTCGGTCACAAATGAAAAATACACACTGAGCGTATATACAATACCACCCGCAATACAGGTAATAGCATATAGCTCGCCTTTTAATAACATAGGAATTTCTCGGGCAAGAACATCGCGTATTAAGCCTCCAAAGCAGGCGGTTATTACCCCCATAATAATTGCTGTCATTTCTGGCATACCTGCAAGCAATGCTTTTTGCGTGCCCATTACAGCAAAAAACGCCAAACCGAATGCATCTGCTATTTGCAATGTGTAGTACGGAATTGATTTTTGCTTATTAATAAGCCGAGACGTAATAAGCACTGCGGCTAAAATAGCGAAAAAATAACTCTGGTCATGCAACCAAAATACCGGCACATCTAAAATAACATCACGCACCGTTCCCCCACCAATAGCGGTCACTGTTGCTAATACTACAACCCCAAAGCCATCCATTTTTTTCTCGTAGGCCACTAATGTGCCTGAAATAGCAAACACGGCGATACCGATTAAATCAAACCAGTGGTAAAGTTCTGTCATGTAAAAGTGCGCTTAAAAATATTTCAGCCGTTTTAACATACCCAGCACGGGGTGTTAAGTAATAAAAAACTTAAAATGATTAGTATAAGTAAATGGGGTAAATGTAATCACAGCTTTGTTATTAGGAATCACTGAATTTCTGGCATAAAAAATACGCTTTAGGCGTGTTGCTTTACTATAACTTTTTATTTCAGTGGTTGCGGGAGCCGGATTTGAACCGACGACCTT
>NZ_LODI01000047.1:0-10529 GCF_001468485.1 Pseudoalteromonas sp. H71 | reverse complement strand
AAAATTGGTTGCGGGAGCCGGATTTGAACCGACGACCTTCGGGTTATGAGCCCGACGAGCTACCAGGCTGCTCCATCCCGCGCCTGTAATTTCTTTAAAACATTTTCGTAATATTTACGAGCCTGCCTTGAAGAGAGCGCTACTATATAGGAATAAACTTATAATGCAAGGCTTTAACTACTTAAAACTGTTCAAGTGAACAAAAAGCAATCAAAACCTATTCTATACTCGCTCGTTGGTGAGGAGTAATCATTTTTTGAAACTCCCAATCAGGATGGCCCATTACAATAAAATCTGGGTTTTCAGTGCTCTCGCGTTGGTTATACGTTAAAGGGTTAAACTCTGCATCGGTAATGCAACCGCCCGCTTCTTCTACAATAACTTGTGAAGCCCCTGTATCCCACTCACCCGTTGGGCCTATTCTTAAAAAGCAGTCCGCTTTACCTTCAGCAACAATACATGCTTTTAACGAGCACGAACCAACCGCAATGGTTGTAAATTGGCTATTTAAGTATTGGCTCACCGACTCAATTTTCTGACGGCGACTTACCGCTAGCGTTAAACTTTCAGGCGGAGCTACGTATATTTGTGTGTCGCTCTTTTCTTCACGCTTAAAAGCACCATTTTTTGCACTCGCAAAATACGTAATACCTTTTGACGGCCAATGAATAACACCCAGTACAGGGTGGTTATTTTCAATAAGCGCAATGTTTACAGCAAAATCACCACTTTCTAAAATAAACTCACCAGTGCCATCCATGGGGTCAAGTAACCAATAACGCTGCCAATCTTGCCTGTCGGCTAATGCAGGGATAGGCGTTTCTTCCGACATGATTGGAATATCAGGCGCAAGTGCCTTTAAGCCTGCAACAAGCACATCATTTGCAGCTAAATCGGCCTTAGTTACTGGTGTGTGGTCTGATTTTTCTTGTTGGCCAATATCATCTTTTTTGTATATAGCCATAATGGCATCGCCTGCACGTTCGGCTAATTCAATACAAGGTTCTAATAATTTATTCATCGGCAGCTCCAGATGCTAAGTACTTATCTAATAATAGCAAAGCGGCAACACTTCGTGCTTCGGTAAAATCATCTTGCTCTAATAATGACTGCCATTGCGTTAATGGCCACTTAACAACAACTAAAGGCTCAGGCTCATCGCCAAGGAGCGTTTGCGGATATAATTGCTTAGCAAATAAAATGTGCATAGTGGCATTAAAATAACTGGGTGCCATGGTCACTGTTTTTAATGGTTTAAAAAAGTCTGCGCCAAAACCTACTTCTTCTTTAAGTTCTCTATTAGCAGCTTGCTCTGGCGTTTCGCCTGGGTCAATAAGTCCTTTAGGAAAACCTAGCTGGTAGTCATTGGTGCCAGCGCAATACTCACGCACTAGCAGCATTTCGTTATCGGCCGTTATAGGCACAATCATTACAGCACCCCTGCCACCACCTCGAATACGTTCATACTGACGCTCTTCGTCATTCGAGAATTTTAGCTCTAAAGATTCCACAGTAAATAGGCGACTTTTAGCGACAACATTATTACTTAGGATTTGAGGAGGTGTTGGATGCTTTTTCTGTGTCATTGGCGTTAATTTGCTATCATGGCAGTTGTGCTTAATCATAAACTTTTCACAGGGAAAAGCCCATGCTAAATTGGTCAAAAATCGATACCGTTTTACTTGATATGGACGGAACACTTCTCGATTTACATTATGACAGCCATTTTTGGTTAACTGTTCTTCCACAACAACATGCCTTAGCCAAAAATATAAGCTTGAGCGAAGCAAAAGAAGATATTTTTAAACGCTACCAAGCTGTAAGTGGCCAAATTGAGTGGTACTGCTTAGATTATTGGGAAGATCAGCTTAAATTACCAATTATGGATCTAAAACGAGAAACACAGCACCTTATAAAAGTACGTGATGACGTGCCCTATTTTTTGACGGAGCTTAAAAAAGCAGGAAAAGAACTTATATTGCTTACCAACGCGCATCCTGAAAACGTCATGATGAAATTTGAACACACCGCAATCGATAATTATTTAGATGGTGTAGTGTCGACGCATGAATATGGCGTAAGTAAAGAGCAGCAAAGTTTATGGCACCAAGTACAAAACGATTTAGGGTTTAACAAAACACGTACTTTGTTTGTTGACGACAGCGTAGCTGTATTAAATGCCGCAAAAGAATACGGCATTGGACACTTACTTGCAGTTGCCAACCCCGACAGCCAGCAACCACACAACGAAATAGCCGATTACTTAAATGTAACCGACTATCGTACTATTATTTAGCTTTTTGGGTAACGTGCCTCAAGGCCTTGGTAAACTAACTTTGCAAAGTCTGCATGTTCGGTATCAAGGCTTTTAACCACTTCAACCAAGTGTTCGTTATCTTCTTGGCCGTTCCATACTTTAATGTAGCTACCATCTTTATAACCATGGTCTTGGCGGAAAAAATTTAAGGTGTTTTTACCGACGTAACCACGGTATAAATCGTCAATATCCATGCCCATTTGTGCCATACAACCGGCAAAGGCTGCTGCATTAAACGCTTTATCTGCAACTGCAGATGCCGCAAGTATTTCTAACGTTTGTTTGAAGTCGTCCGCTTGCTGTACTTGGCTCAACTCACTTTCTAATTGCTTTGCTAAGTCTTGATAGCTTGTTTTACCGTCAATACGTAGCGACAAACCAAAGTGAAAAATATCAACTAATTCTAAAATAACTTGCTCGGTATCGGGTGTTTGTTTTTTCCACCACTTCCAGCCATGATGATCTAGCATTTCGGCACACTCAACCCAAATAGCGCGATACCATTCAAACCCTTGTTTAAACCATTGCTCATGCACTTTTGTATTCATGGCGTTTTGCATTTCTAGCATGACTACTAGCTTATTTAAATTGGCAGACATATCAATTCCTGTCGTTTTTAGTTGTTTTAATAATACAGAGAAAGCGCTGTTTTTGCATTTGCTATGTCTGTTTTAATTATTTTATCGATTACTGGTAAACTCATACCACGACTCGATTAAATCAATAAAGTCTTCAAAACCACATCCACTGCTTAAGTCGTTTTCTTCAAGCATTAAATCGTCATCTTGATAGGCAATTAAGTCTTCGCTGTCTTGGTGCAGTGCATGCGCTTCAAATAAGGCTTCATCTTTAGATAAAATTAAATCTATTTCTTGGCCTTTTAAAGTCACAGGCTCAAAACTCGTTTTTACCGACGCAATAAGTGCTTGCACCATAGCCACTTTGTCTTTGCCAATTTCTTCGTTTAACCAACGGCCAATGATTGCATGCTCGCTGCTTATTTTAATGCGCAGCCCACTAATAGGGTCGCGAATAAATTGATATTCCATAACTATTACTTATTAAACGCTAATAACGCGATTATACCCATAAATTAGCTTTAACGCCGACCCTAAAAAGCAAAATAGCGCCATTAGGCGCTATTTTTATAAAACGTTTAAATACCTAACTTCGTGAGCGGTATCGTGCCGCATCTATTATCGACCATAAGTAAATAATAGGCACTAATACAAAACCAACGAGTACATATATAAGTGCGTAACTTATGACAATAGCTAGCGCAAAAAATATAGCTGCTAAAATACGCCCTTGTACTAATTGCCCTAAACCAGGAAAAAATATATTACACAACGCAGCAATTACATTACCGCCAGACCCTTGATCAGCCATACTCACCTCTGTAGTTAATTAATTTTAAATTTTAGTTATTTACTTACTATCACACTTTATGCCAATTTATTAAAGCTTAAAAATCAGTTAGTTAAATTACGACTCTCTAATTGCTTTGGTATTTTTTACTAAATATAGGTCAATTTGATTATTTTTATTATTAATTTTAGTCACTTATCGATACTAAAACTAGCCAGCTGATTGGTTTTAGAGGTTATTTTTAGAATAGCTGTTCATAAAAACAGTATTTTATTTAGCCTAACAAAAACACCTGTTATACTGCCCTCAATATTGATTAAAAAGGCGTAACGATGGACGTTTCAGAATTACTCGATGGCTTAAATGACAAACAACGCGATGCCGTTGCAGCCCCATTACAAAACATGCTGGTATTGGCGGGTGCTGGGTCTGGTAAAACACGAGTGTTAGTTCATCGTATTGCGTGGCTTATGCAGGTTGAACAAGCCTCTGCTTATAGTATTTTTGCGGTAACCTTTACCAATAAAGCGGCTAAAGAAATGCGCACTCGTGTTGAAGAAACCTTAAAAGCACCGGTCGGTGGCATGTGGATTGGTACTTTCCACGGTTTATCACATCGAATTTTACGCGCTCATCACCGTGAAGCTAACTTACCAGAAGCCTTTCAAATTTTAGACTCTGACGACCAACTCCGTATGATCAAGCGCTTATTAAAATCAATGAATATTGATGATAAAAAGTGGCCAGCTAAACAGTTTGGCTGGTACATAAGCGCTAAAAAAGACGAAGCACTTCGTCCTAAAGATATTCAAGCGTATGATATAAACGAGCAAATGATGCTGCGTGTATATGCCGCCTATCAAGAAGCGTGTGACAGGGCTGGTTTGGTCGATTTTGCTGAAATACTCCTACGTAGCTATGAGGTGCTTAAAAATAACCCTACGCTACTTCGCCACTACCAACAGCGCTTTGCGCATATGCTGGTAGACGAATTCCAAGATACCAATACCATTCAATACGCATGGTTAAAGCTGCTCGCAGGCGATACGCAAAGTATTATGATTGTGGGCGATGATGACCAAAGTATTTATGGCTGGCGCGGCGCTAAAATAGAAAATATAAAACGTTTTTTAACTGACTTTGACGCCGAAACTATTCGCCTTGAACAAAACTACCGCTCAACCGCAACTATTCTTAAAGCATCTAATGCGCTTATAAAAAATAACTCAGAGCGCATGGGTAAAAGCTTATGGACCGATGGCAACGAGGGCGAGCCTATATCAATTTACGCCGCCTTTAACGAGCTAGACGAAGCCCGCTTTGTAAGCAGTAAATTACGTAGCTGGTTAAATGCCGGTAACGCGTTACAAGACGCCGCCATTTTATACCGTAGTAATGCGCAATCTCGTGTACTTGAAGAAGCCATGCTACAAGAAGGATTAAAGTACCGTATTTACGGTGGTATGCGATTCTTCGAGCGTCAAGAAATTAAAGATGCGCTATCGTACTTACGCTTAGTCGGTAATCGCCAGGACGACGCCGCATTTGAACGAGTAATTAATACCCCTGCACGTGGTATTGGCGACAAAACTTTAAGTCATATACGCGACTGCGCCCGTGCTGAGTCACTTCCGTTATGGTACGCAGCGAAAGCTATTGTTGAACAACAGCACTTATCGGGCAGAGCAGCCGGCGCTGTTAGCAAATTTGTTGAGCTGGTTGAGCACATTGAAGACAAAATTAGCGACCTTACATTACAAGAGCAAGCTAAGTATGCAATTCAAACGTCTGGCCTTATGGCTATGTATCAGGCAGAAAAGGGCGAAAAAGGTCGTGCTCGTGTAGAAAACTTAGAAGAGCTTATAAGCGCATGCGATCAGTACGAACTCCCTGAAGAAGAAGAGTTTAGCTCACCACTACAAGGCTTTTTAGCCTATACCTCGCTTGAGTCTGGTGAAGGGCAAGCTGATGAGCACGAAGATGCCGTGCAAATGATGACTCTGCATTCAGCTAAGGGCCTAGAATTCCCGCTTGTATTTATGGTGGGCGTGGAAGAAGGTATGTTTCCATCGCAACAAAGTAATGAAGAGTCTGGTCGATTAGAAGAAGAACGTCGCCTATGTTACGTAGGTATGACCCGCGCTATGGATAAATTATACATTAGCCACGCCGAAAGCCGCCGCCTATACGGACAAGAGAAATACCATAGCCCTTCACGTTTTTTACGCGAAATTCCTGAGGACTGCGTTGAAGAAATTCGTATCAAAACGCAAGTTTCGCGACCACCGGCAGCAGGACGCTTTAGTGCATCAGTCAGCCATGCCGCCTTTGAAGACAGCGGCTTTAATTTAGGCCAACGTGTACTGCATGCTAAGTTTGGTATTGGCACGGTTCTTAACTATGAAGGCAGCGGCGCGCAATCGCGTGTACAGGTAAACTTTGATGACTTAGGCAGCAAATGGTTAGTAACGGCTTATGCACGATTACAAGCTGTATAAAGCTCACGTAAACACGTTAGAAAAAACACTGGTTGGCGCTTATCATCGCCAACTTGTGCTCATTACTGGCAGTACCGCTTGGTGCTACAAGCTATTAGGTGAATTACTTCAAACTGAAAATACACTCGTCGTTTCTAAAAATACCTCATTAAATAACGCGCAGTGGCCTAATCGTACCCATCAAATTTTAGGGCAAGAATATTCACACGCCGTATACGATGGCTTTAGTGGCTTACACCCTGATATATTGGCTGCCATTGCAGGTACGGTAAAAGCAGGCGGTATATTATATTTACTGCTACCAGAATTAAGCGAGCTTTCAACTTGGCCAGATCCTGCGCTAAGCACAGTGCAGTCTCACGGGTATAAAGTAAGCTATAGCTTCTTTAATGAACGCATTGCCCGCGTTATACAATCGTTACCCGCTTTTCATTTCAGTGAATTACATGGCTGTACACGTAATATCACTAGCGAAAGCTCTACCAATAAAATAGATTTTGAACCGCAACAGCATTGTGTAGAAAATATAATTAAAGTGGCTCATGGTCGCGCTAATCGCCCTTTACTTATTAATGCCGATAGAGGCCGTGGTAAATCTGCAGCGCTTGGACTTGCTGCTGCAAAACTTATAGATAAAAAAATACTACTTTGCAGCACACAATTTAAAGCCACTCATAGTAGCTTTAAACATTTAAGCAATGAGTTAAACATCCCCTTCGAAAGTCAAAGTAAGCAACTTGCCAATTTACAGTATATTGCTCCAGATTCATTATTAAGCTCGTTGCCAGAGTGTGATTTATTACTTGTTGACGAGGCAGCTGCAATACCTGTTCCTCTGTTGTTCAAAATGCTTAAGCATTATCCGCGTATTGTATTTGCAAGCACTTTAGTAGGCTATGAGGGCAATGGTAGGGGTTATACAATTAGGTTTAGTCAGTATGTTAAAGCAAAGTACAAAGCCGCTAATATTGTCACACTTGATGCACCGTTAAGGTTTGCAAAAGCCGATCCTTTAGAACGCCATATACGCACTTTGCTCGCACTCGAAGCACAGTACGAAGAAACTCAACGCAATGGCTTAAATAACCTAGTCCACAGTGAAATTACTCAACACCAACTCACAAACAACGAGCCGTTACTTGAGCAGGTTATCGCATTACTTTCCTTAGCACATTATCAAAGTAGCGTTAATGATTTACGCCAGCTACTTGATGCGCCTGCGCAACGATTATTCATAACCCAGATAAATAACCAATTAGTGGGAGTGTGTTTAATCTCTATAGAGGGCGGATTAACCACAGAGCTTACTGAGCAAGTACTAAAAGGTGAACGCCGCCCTCAAGGGCATTTAATGGCACAGACTCTCTCGCAGCTAAGCAATGATCCCCAGTGCCTTACTCAATTCTCTGCCCGCGTAGTAAGAATTGCTGTTGCTCCTAACCTTCACAGTCAAGGGCTAGGTAAAGCGCTACTGAGTTACTGCGAATCAAAAGTAAGTAATGAGTGTTATTGGTTTGGAGCTAGTTTTGGCGCCACCTATGAGCTATTAAAATTTTGGCAAAGCCAAGGATTTAGTACCATAAAACTTGGTTATCAAAAAGATAAAAGCACTGGCGAGCACTCAGCACTCGTTGTGAAGTATTTAAACAACAATACAAGTACGGTGAAACAATTAAAAGCTGATTTTCAAAACGATATATTTTATGCCTTACTCACACACTTTAAGCACCTTGACTGGCAGCTTGTAAGTGTACTTATTGCCCCGTTTACAAATAAGCCTATAAGTACAGATACGCAAAAACGTATAGCACGACAACTTAATAGTCATTCTTCTCGATTTAGTATTTCGCCCACTATTTGGCAAGTTATCACTGAGATGCCCTCAATCATTAATCTCTTAACACAAAGCGATAAGCAATTATTAATTAAGTTAATTTTGCAAAATGAAAGCGATAAAAATCTTATTGAGCAATTAAAGATCCAAGGTAAAAAAGAGCTTGAAACACACTTTAAACAAGCAGTGTTAAAACTAACTAAAGCTATTAAATAATCAGCCTCCTTAATACAGTGATTAATTAACATAGTTACTTAAGCTATTTGGTGGATTTGTTCTATTATTAATAGATTGATGGGTAAATTAAGATAAAGGCATGGAATTAATAAACTTTAAAGTGGGCTGCAAAACCATTTCACTAAAAATACTTGATATTTTATTAACCGAGCGCTTTGATAATAACCTCACAACACTACCAAACAACAACAAAAGCTTTATTGGTGTTAAAGATTATATGGATATCCCTACTCCAGTTTTCGATTTAGGGATTATTTTAAATAATATATCAACGGAGCAAAGCAACAAGCATATTTTAAAACAGCTAAGATCATGGCAAGACAAACAAACTAGCTGGTTCAATACACTAGAAAAGAACCTCTTAACTCAATCAGAAACATTAACTATTAATGAAACTGAGCTTCAAGACTTTATTATTTTTTACCAAGAGTTTAATACCGACAACCCTGATTTAAAGCTTACTATGTCTCGCTTTAATGAACCTTTCGAATCATTACTCGTACAAGCTAAACAAGCAGTCACTGCTCACAAGCAAGGTGAACATAAGCAGGTAAACAACTTACTCAGTAAAATAAAAAGTAGCAGTATTGCTCAGTTAGAGAGGCTGTTTGAATCTGCAAAAGAGCAAATTACTTTAGATTACAAACCAATAATTGTATTCACAACAAAAGACGGTATAAATCCTCATGTGGGGCTACTCGTCGATAAAGTGGAAGACAGCCTAGATTATAAAAAAGAAGATATCAAACCCTTAGATAAGCTAACTGATATAGGCTTTGATATAGACCCACAAACTAAAGGTATGATGCGAGGCCTAATAAAAATGGCCGAAAACCATAGTGTGCTTATCGATCCTAGTGTCATATTTAAACCTGCTGCGCTGCAAGAAGAAACCGAAAAAACAGAAGCATATGGCTTATTTTAAACACAAAAAAAGCCGAGAGAGGCTCGGCTTTTAAATAAGGTTTACTATGCTAAACAGTTGTAATAATGTCTTCTAACGCTAGACGCGCTTTTGGTAAACCATGGTTCCAGTCTTCATCGGTATTAGGGTAACCCATAGCTAGCGCAACTTCACAAATGTGTCCATCAAGCTCAGCGCTAAACTTTTCACCAATTAAGTCTGGGTCTACACCCTCCATAGGTGTAGAAGCTATGTTTAAACGCGCTAGAGTATGCATTATATTACCTAGTGCTAAATAAACTTGTGCTTTAGTCCAACTACCGTTGTAGCCATTTTCATCTGTGTTCATTTCAGCAAATGCATATGCACCCATAAAGTTATCACGCATATCTGCTGGTAGGTGGCCTGAGCTTACCTCTACGTCAACACGCTTCGAAAACTTCTCTTTAATGAACTCAGGGTCATAAGCAAGTAAAAGCGTGTGAGATGCCTCTTTAGCATGGTGTTGATTAAACTGGTGCTTGTTAGCGAATGTATCGTGTAAACGGTTCTTACCTTCTTCACTTTCTACTAGAACAAATTTCCAAGGTTGAGAATTGATTGAAGAAGCCGACAGACGAATAGCTTCTTTAATTACTTCCAGATCTTCTGTAGAAATACGTTTTGATGCATCATATTGCTTTGCAGTGTATCTATTATGTAAGTCTTTAATAATTTGGTGAGACATGCTTTTCTCCGTCTTAATGTAAGTATGTAAATACAAGATGGAGCTAGTTTAATTGCTTAATGAGCATTTGATAATTAGCAATAAAGTTAAAAGACTTTATAAATAATATTAATAATAGATAAACCATATCTCTCGACTAATTGATCTAACTTAAACGAATATTACTGTATTAGCTGGCAAAAGTATTAAGTGATTTTAGTGTGATTAAACATGCTTTGTTCACAAAGAGGCGCTTCGCTTAAGAAACGCTGCGCTTTAGAGAAAGAAATACTTAATTTTACTTTTCTATAGACGTAAAAAAGCCCGACTCTTTCGAATCGGGCTTTCTTGTATTTGAAGTCGGTGCGCTACGCAGTAGAATGTCCTACTTTCACATAGCAAATGGGATACTATCATTGTGTCGGGGCTCGCCTTCGAGCTGTTTTGTTTCACTACTGAGTTCGGCATGGACTCTTGGCTATTTACTAAACCCCAGACAGCAAAAAACCCGTCACATTGCTGTAACGGGTTTCGCTTATTTGAAGCCTGGTAATGTCCTACTTTCACATAGCAAATGCTACACTATCATCGGCGCTGTTTCGTTTCACTACTGAGTTCGGCATGGAGTCAGGTGGGTCCAAAACGCTATTGTCACCAAGCAAATT
>NZ_LODI01000046.1:168545-186927 GCF_001468485.1 Pseudoalteromonas sp. H71 | reverse complement strand
TGCTTGGTGACAATAGCGTTTTGGACCCACCTGACTCCATGCCGAACTCAGTAGTGAAACGAAACAGCGCCGATGATAGTGTAGCATTTGCTATGTGAAAGTAGGACATTACCAGGCTTCAAATACAAGAAAGCCCGATTCGAAAGAGTCGGGTTTTTTTACGTCTATAGAAAAGTAAAATTAAGTATTTCTTTCTCTAAAGCGGAGCGTCTCCTAAGCGAAGCGCCTCTTTGTGAATAGTGTTTTGACTATCCAATGCATTGAGCGATGGTAGTGCAACATTTCACTGTGACTCTTCACCGCGGTGGGCATCACAATATTCTACTTTGTAGCGCACCGACTTCAAATAAGCGAAACCCATTACAGCAATGTGGTGTTTTTTACTGTTTGGGATAAAGTAAACACCAAGCTACGATCCACTCCTCAAAGATTTTAATCAGCGTAAAAGTTAAGTTAGTTATATCCAGTGCTTAGAGCATAAGCTTTTACATTTAGCTGTAGTATTTTGTTATACGTATTATTCTTTACATCTCTTCTCATTTTGTTGCAATTTCATTCTTGGCTTACTAAGTGAGCTGTGTAAGACTACTGATGTTAATTTAGTAAATCAGGTGACATGAATGTCGAATAGTAAAGTTTGGAAACTTATAGGCCTGTTTTGTTTGTTTACGGTGCTTGTAGGATGTCAATCTAAAGAAGAGCAACTGCAACAAACAATCCAAGAGTCTATAAAAAAGGCGGATACTGAGCTATCACAGTTAGGTAGTGCGCTAGATAATGGCAGTATACGCAATGCTGTATTACTCAAAGAGTATGGTTCGCTTCTAAAAAAACAACAGCCAGAACTTGCAAATGTTGTTGATGTAATTACCTTAGATGCCTCTCGCCAAGGTGCACTTTATAGTGGCTTATCACAGCGACTTAAAGAGATTAAAAGTACCTACTTAATTCCTCCATATGAAGATACTTTACACAGTATCGATCTTTTACGCGAAGCAGCAAAGCCGACTTTGTTTTCTGATGCGTTAACCGATCCTGTAAATATGCTAGCTGACATGTCGAATGGTTCATTGGCACGTGTTGGTGCTATTAGCCAGCAAGCTGAAGGCGAGGGGGTAGGAAACCAAATGGTCGGCAACCCTAATTATGGAAACTGGCAAACTAATAGCAGTGGCATCAGCTTTTGGCAGTGGTACGGTATGTACCGGATTTTGGGTGATGTATTTGACA
This sequence comes from Pseudoalteromonas sp. H71, assembly GCF_001468485.1. GTDB lineage: Bacteria > Pseudomonadota > Gammaproteobacteria > Enterobacterales > Alteromonadaceae > Pseudoalteromonas. Next base: position 185,697 of record NZ_LODI01000046.1, on the reverse strand, counting down.
GGGTTGAATATGGAAGCTGGAGTAAACGCCGTAAGTATAGTTACTACAATGACTACGGCCGTTATCGCTACTCAAGCCCTAAACAAATTAAAACACAAAGCGCATTAGAAACACGCACACGTCAAACATACCAACGTCAAGGCAAGCAATTCACAAGCCCTTATGCTAGTAAAAAGACGGGGGCTTCAGGTTTGAGTCGCAGTAGTTATACACCGCCTAAAAGCCGTAGCAGTTACTCGCGATCAAGTAGCTATAGCAATAGCTCCGGTTCGGTTCGTGACAGTGGTAGCAGAACCTCTCGTGGCGTGAGCCGTGGTAAGTAAAGAATAAAGTTGGAGTTATAATAATATGTACGAATTTAATGGAATAACTATGTGGTCGCTGCAAGCATTGGCAATCGACTTCGCTGTAATTGTGTTGTTATTTGTGAGCCTTAAATACATTAAAGGCTGGGTGTCTAATTTACATGCCAATGATGAAATTACCGAGCGCGATAACTTTGCATTCGGAATAAGCTTTGCTGCTGGTTTAGTTGCGCTTGCAATTGTATTAACGGGTGTTAGTAGCGGGGCGTTTGCTGCAACACTTCAGCAAGAAGCGTTACAAATGATTGGTTATGGCGCGCTTGCTATCGTATTAATTAAATTAGGTCACTTCTTTCAAGATAAAGTAGCGCTGCGTAAAGTAAGTCTGCACGATGAAATAGTCAAAGGTAATGTTACTGCGTCAATGATTGATTTTGGCCACGTAGTCAGTGTTGCAGTGGTTATACGCTCTGCATTGCTGTGGGTTGCTACAGAAGGTTGGCATGGTTTACCTGTTGTTATTGCAGCCTTTGTTATTGGCAGTATTGTATTATTGTTTGTGAGCCAATACAGAGTTATGTTATTCAAGCGAACCAATAAAAATGGCGATTGTCTTCAACAAGCTATCATTGATGATAACTTAGCCGTTGGCATTCGTTACGCAGGCTATTTAGTGGGGAGTGCATTAGCTATCACAGCGGCAACAGGTATTGCCCCTTACGCTGCTGATAATATTAATGCTAGTTTATTGTATTGGGCTGTCAGTGCAATTGTGAGCTTGGTTGCGTTTATTATTCTGCACTTGGTGACTATTAAAATAATTTTATCGGGTTGTGATATTTCTGATGAAGTTAACCGTCAAAAAAATGTGGGTGTAGCAGCTATTTCTGCAGCTGTTTCGTTTGCTGTAGGCATCACAATGGCAACTTTATTAGGCGCATAATCAGTGTCAACTACAACCAAAAGCCCAAGTAAGTCACGCTTACTTGGGCATGATATATTACTTATTACTGTAATGGCCGTGCTCGCTGGGTGCGGCCTTATTTATGAATACCTACTCTCTCATTACGCTGGTCGAGTATTAGGCTCTGTTGAAAGTGCTATTTACGCAATGATTGGTACCATGATAGTTGCCATGGGGTTAGGGGCATTTTTAGCGCGTTGGTTTAAAGATGCCTTTACCGCATTTGCTTGGTTAGAAAGCATAATTGCTTTGATTGGTATGGGCTGTATTTTAGCGATAGCCAGTGTCATTGCGGTTAGTTATTCACTTCCTTATTTATTTTCAAGTATTTTTAATCTGCCCCCTGATGTTGTGCTCAATGGTTACGTATTTCAAAAGCTGCAAGAATGGTCGCGCTTTTTGCCTTATGTATTTGGCTTAATTTTAGGATTATTTATTGGCATGGAAATACCGCTTATAGCGCGTATTCGTCAGCATGTGTATGGCCGATTCTTAGAAAATAACGCGGGTACAATTTATGGTGCAGACTACATTGGTGCAGGTATTGGCGCAGCAATTTGGGTGAGCATAATGCTTGCTATGCCGATAATGCAAGCCGCCGCATGGACTGCTTTGTTTAATATTATTGCAGGTCTTGCCTTTTTATGGCGTTACCATGCCCATGTACGTTTTGCTAAAGCCTTATTGGTTTGCCATATTCTACTACTGGTATTGTTTGGCTTTATTTTAGTACTCGGTGGTAGCTGGATGAATAGCCTAAGTAACGTGTTGTACAAAGATAAGGTTATTTATTCTCAAGCGACTAAATATCAACATGTTGTTTTAACCGAGAGGCTAAGCAAAAACCAAGCGCAACCCATTACCGACCTGTACTTAAATGGTCGCTTACAGTTCTCTAGTGTTGATGAGCAAATATACCATTCAATGCTCGTTTATCCGGCTATGCTTGCCTCTAACCGTCACGATAAGGTGTTGATTATTGGCGGAGGTGACGGCTTAGCACTCAGGGATGTTTTAAAGTGGCCAGTAAACGAAGTCACTCTAATTGATTTAGATGGACAACTACTTGATTTATTCGGTCATGAAGACGATAAGTTTCACTCACCAGCGGCTATTACGCAGCGGCTGGTAAACCTTAATAACGATTCAATGAAAGACCCCAGAGCACAAGTTATTGTAGGCGATGCCTTTTTAGAAGTGGAAAAATTACTCGATCAAAATAAACAGTTTGATACTGTTATTATTGATTTACCTGATCCAAATCACCCAGACTTGAATAAGCTTTACAGCGATTATTTTTATAATCACGTACGTCAGTTGCTGGCTCCTGATGGGGCTATGGCAGTGCAATCAACGTCGCCGTATCATGCAAAAAAGGCGTTTTTGAGTATAGCCAAAACGGTAAAGGCGGCTGGGTTTGATTACGTGGAGCAATACCAACAAAATATTCCATCGTTTGGCCAGTGGGGGTGGACAATTGCTACCAAAATGGGTCAACCAGCCAGTGCACGAATAAATAATATAGGCGAAATGCCGGTATCGTCACGATGGATAAGTAAAAAATATTTACTAGCAAGTTTTGTATTCCCTAATCAGTATTTTGAACAAATAAATGATATTGAGGTCAATAGGTTAGGTTCTGGTCAGCTTTACGATTATTACCGATCAGCATGGCAAATAGAAAGTGAACTGTATAAAAACTAACAAAACATGGTTGACATAATATGTCTACCGTGCGAATCTTAACTCAGACATAATATGTCAAACAACACAAAGGCAGAGACATGGAACTAAACGAACTTTCAATAAAATTAGCTTCTTTTGAAACTGAAGGTGCTAACTTTGAGTCTTTCTTGATTGCCAATCCAGGTGAGCAAGATGTTTTACAAGTCATTGTTGATGGAAATGATGAACTTCCAATTTTTGTTACGCAAACTCAAGAGCAGTTGTTATGTATTAGCTACTTGTTTGGCGAAGACGAAGTAAAGAGTGAATTACGCAACGAGTTAAACGAAACATTACTACGTTTAAACGTGCCAATTCCACTAAGTGCATTTGCTAAAATCGATAATAAATACGCGATTTTTGGTGCACTGTCGGTAAATTCATCATTAGATGACGTTACCCACGAACTAGTGACATTAGCTGATAACGCTATTGACGCACTAGAAGCCGTGACCTTGTATTTAAACGATTAGTAACTAGTTAGTGGAGTTAAGATTATGAGTATATTAAAAAAATTATTTACAGCTGTACGTGGCGGTGCACGTGAAGCAGGCGAAGCAATTGTAGATGCAAATGGTATCCGTATTTTTGAACAAGAAATTGCGGATGCACAAAATGCACTTCACCGTGCTAAAAAGAGCCTGACAGAAGTAATGGCTAAAGAAATGCAGACTAAGCGTAAAATTAGCGCAGTAGATGCATCAATTGCCGAGCACGAGGCTTATGCAGGCCAAGCACTTGAAAAAGGCAATGAAGCTTTAGCATTAGAAATTGCTGAAAAAATTGGTGATTTTGAAGCTGAAAAGGCAGAAAATGAGCAAGTTTTAGCGGGCTTTAGCAATCACATTGTGACACTTAAGCAGCAAGTTAAAGATGCTGAAAAGTCGATTAAAGAAAACCAACGCCAACTTACTATGGTGAAAACCACTGAGAGCGTACAGCAAGCAACAATGGCTGTTAACAGTACACTTAATACCAATAGCTCGTCGATGACCTCAGCTCGACAATCACTTGAGCGTATTAAGCAACGCCAACAAGATCGTAGCGACCAGTTAGGTGCTGCAAAAGAGCTTGAGTCGGAAGTGAATGGCGACGATTTAAAAGCTAAAATGGCTGAAGCGGGTATTGGTGACACCAGTCCAAAAAGTGCTGACATTTTAGCGCGTATTAAAGCTAAGCAAAACGGCTAATAGTACGTACATTATTAATGAAAGGTAATTAAGCTGTGCTTAGTTACCTTTTTTGCTTAAGGGATGCTTCATTATGTTTAATTTTTTCAAATCTAAAAAAGAGCCAGAACGTCAGCTTAATCATGCAAGTGAGTTAAAAAAAGGCGACATGTTCACAGTGATCGATTCGTTCGCTTATCCGTCTTGGTTAAAAGGACAGACGTTGCGTGTTATTGATGTACAAACTTATCAATATCAGCACAGTAGTGACACTGAGTTTGTGCTTGAGACCAACAGCGGGCAAGTCGTATTTTTGCAAATTGCACAAGAAGACGGTGAGCAGTGGGCTAATTTTTCGATAAAAGTTCAGCGAGATGAAGTTGATGATATTTTCACTCTTGATGAATTTGCTCGTATATTTGATGAAGAGTCATTAACGCATATTGCAGTTAAAAATACCCCCGAGCGTTTTATGCAGTTTTTGGCTAAAAGTTACCAACAAACTGAGTCGCCGTTTGTTTGTTATTTTCATAATAAAGACTTTCGTGGTCAAAGCCTACCTCGCTATGAGCAAGACGGTGGCGAACCTTGTGAAATGATATGTTTAGCATCGCCTGATGAAGGGCATAGTCTAAATATTGAAATTTGGGATGGCGGCGAAACCGAAGTGTCATTAACACTTACGCGTCCAATTACCGATATTGTGGATTTATTTCCTGGAGACGCGAAGTGAGTGATGCTAAAGATAAGTGGTTACGCCAAGAGCAGGCCGTGCGTGCTACACAAATGGCATTTGATTTAAGTAGCGATGTTCAAAAGCAAATAAAAAAGCAAGCAATTGACCAAGAGCTCACACCATCAGATATGATCCGGAAAATACTTGGCTTAGATGTAAAGTCAAAAAAAACGCGTCAGCGCTTATCGTTCAATTTAAATGACGATGAGATAGCGCAATTAGCGAGCCGTTTTGATGTACCCAGTGAAGATAAGCGTGCGGTAAAGCAACAAGTTGCAGAGCTTTTAATTGCGCATACTAAAAAAACAAAATAGTTAACCTGATCTCTGGGTAATGAATCTATATCAAGCAATTATTTCGGCTAGAGAATATCACGTTTGAAAAGGTTATTTTACATTGTACTCGTAAAGCTATTAACCAGAGTTTAAGTTAACTAAAGCAGTGCTTTTGCGTTCTTTGTATTAAGCCCTTACACTAAAGGTAACAACGATAAAGAAGTACTGCTTTGAATATTATACTGATTACTTACCTAATTATTTTTGCGTTATTTGGTACTGCAGCAAGTTATTTTGTGCGTTTTATATATGCGTACTGGATACTAAAAACAATGCCAATGAAATACATACTTAAAGCAGGGATATGCGTGCTGTTGGTCGTGGTTATTTCAGCGCTTATTCCGTACTTAAGTTAACGCTGAAATCCCCCTCAACACTTCATTACTTGATATCGATTGATTGGCATTGCTGGTTAATACATAGCGATTGTACTTCAATAACCGGTAAACAATCAGTTAATGATTGCTGTTCATTTTGATTTTTTTCTTGTTCGGTGATTTGCTGCGCAATGCTTTCTGCTTGTTCTTGTGGAGTATTTAGCGTTGAATAAACGGCATATTTACTCGGTCCACCGCAGGCTCGCGCTCCTACTTCAAGTACTTTGCACTGAAAGCTTGCCGTACAGCCGTTGTTATCAACTATATTGGCAAGTTGGCTATTTAAAGCCGACAAGCTTTGGCCTTTAGCGCCATTTTCAGGTGCTGTGGTTGAGCAGCCACTGAGTAATAAAATGCTAGCAGCAACACTAAAAATTGATAATTTAACTGTCAATGTTAAACCACTCATATTGTTATCCTTAAAATACACTTACCGCTGAGCCTTCAAGTTTAACACACTTATTTTCAACGCACTGAGTGCTTGGTGTTGTTAAATGCTGACAAATACTCATCATTCCCTTTTGCGCATTAAAATTACTTTCAAGCTCGGTGATTGTTTTACTGAGTGTTTTTACTTGTTCGTCGCTTGCTACTTTAGTTGAGTAAACTTCAAAGCTACTAGGGCCACCGCATGCACGACTACCTACTGCAATAACTTTACATTGCATACTAGTATCGCAGCTTGTATCTGCAATAAGCGTGTTTAACTGGGCTTTAGCTGTTGTAATATCTTCAACTGATACCGCTTCTACACTTGTATTTGAAAGTGCGTCAACGTCACTTTTTGTTTGAGTGGTTTCTTTTAGTGTTTGTTGTTGTGGTTTTATTACTTCAGCAGTAGTTACTGATTCTTTTTCTGCTGGTGTTTTTTCTAAACACGCACTTAAACAAAGGGGTAAAACAAGAGCTAATAATACAGGGCGCATAAGATACCTTGATAGTGATGAATAATTCATCACTATCATACACGGTGCATTTTTAACGGCAATAAAAACTATATAATCAAGTAATTAAAGCCAAAGTATACAGGCTAGTTTAAAGGCCACCTTGTGTAAGCTTGGTTGGATTAAGCAGTTTTTCAAGTTCGCTACGCGGTAAATCGGTTTCTTGCTCTGCAACATCTATAATGGGACGCGCTTGTTTATAGGCTTGCTTCGCTATTTTGGCCGCTTTTTCGTAACCGATCACCGGATTAAGTGCAGTTACCAAAATAGGGTTTTTAGCAAGCGCGCGGTCAATGTTAGCTTGATTGACGACAAATGTGGCGATGGCTTTTTCTGCTAAAGCTTGGGCGCTGTTTGCTAGTAGCTCTATGCTTTGCAAAATATTATAGGCAATAACAGGCAGCATCACATTTAGTTCGAAGTTACCAGATTGGCCTGCAACAGTAATTGTGGCGTCATTACCAATCACTTGTGCGCTAACCATGGCAGCGGCTTCTGGTATAACGGGGTTTACTTTACCCGGCATAATGGATGAGCCTGGTTGTAGGGCTTCAAGTTCTATTTCGCCTAATCCTGCAAGAGGGCCTGAGTTCATCCAGCGTAGATCGTTCGCTATTTTCATTTGTGCTACAGCGAGTACTTTTAATTGCCCAGATAGTGCAACAATGGCATCTTGCGAACCAATATTGTAAAAAAAGTTATTGCTTGGCGAAAACTGTATACCTACATTTTTAGTCAGGTTCTTGCTAAATACATCAGCAAACTTTGGGTCGGCATTAATACCCGTACCAACAGCTGTGCCACCTTGTGCAAGTTCACATACCCGTTCGAGTGAACGGTCAATGCCCGTAGCAGCATGATTAATTTGAGATTGCCATGCATTAAGGGTTTGCTCAAATGTAACAGGCATCGCGTCCATTAAGTGGGTGCGACCCGTTTTAACAATAGCGCCTATCTCGCTCTTTTTATTCTTTAAATGTTGCGATAACTTATCAAGGGCGGGTAGTAATGATTGTCTTACGGCTATGGCACTACTTAGCGCGATAGCTGTAGGGACTACATCGTTTGAGCTTTGCCCCATATTTACATCATCATTGGGATGTACAGGATCCTGCTGAGTACTGGCAAGGGTTGCGATTACTTCATTGGCGTTCATATTAGAGCTTGTTCCTGAACCTGTTTGAAATACATCAACAGGAAACTGGTCATAATGCTCACCATCAATAATCGTTTGGCAAGCGAGCTCTATTGCGGTTGCCTTGGTTTTATTAAGATGCCCTAGCTCATAGTTACTTTGTGCTGCAGCTTGTTTTATATATGCCAGTGCCTTTATAAATTGTGCTGGCATAGTGAGAGAGCTAATAGCAAAGTTATTAACAGCGCGCTGCGTTTGCGCTTGATATAAAGCGTTAACAGGTACTTGTAACTCGCCCATACTGTCTGATTCTGTTCTAAAGTTGCTCATTGATCTGCTCCTTAAAAAGGGTTGAATTCGTGACTAAGAATGCGAGCTTCACGCTCAAGTAATAAAAATTTAGCACGACTATTGTGGCTTATGTAGAAACGCTTTAATGCAAGTAATGGTTTGTGTAGCTGGTGTAGGCATTGTTTGCGAATTGCATTATGAGTAAGAGGGTCGCACATTTTATTTATAATTTCATGGTGTGTGCGTCTAAGGTAATACTCTTGAAGTAGCGGGTTATTAAGTTGTTCAAAGTTTTTAGCCACGTCAAGAGCCGCGTCTATATAATGAGCAACGAGCATTGGGGCATGCAGGCCTGGTCGTTTGGAATTAAATGATAGGGTAGGCTGGTAGCTATTTAAGGCGTGATTTGAAGACATAAAAAAACCGACTCAACTAATGATAATAGTTATCATTACATTTAATCGGTTTCAGTGTAAATAGTTATTATAAAAATTATTTACGGCGTGAATTTTAATTGTAGCCGAGAATAAATATCTGGTCTGTTTCATGTTTAGTGATCGCCTTCTGATTATGTTTAGGGTGAGAAAGTAAATCAATTACTGTTGCTCTCATATCAAGGGTTTCACTGTGATCGTCGGTACTTTTTTCGGTTATAGCTACTGCTGCGTCAACAGCGGTATAGGGAGGCATATGCATAATTTTATCCTTTTGTGATTAGTTAATTAACCCTTAAATGGGTTAATTATATTGCTGCATAATACATACCAACCAAGCGGGTTATATCTAACCGCATGATTATATTTAACTTAATAAATAAAGCATAATTAGTCACGACAACATATTGCAAATTTGCTTTACTATTGTGCAAATATCCACAATTTTGGTGCACTCAATGACAAAGCCATTTTCACAAGCATGTGAAAACAATAAAGGCCCTATTTTAGAGCATTTAAACAGCGCGTTAATAAACGTTAAAACAGTACTAGAAATTGGTTCTGGAACTGGCCAGCACAGTGTATTTTTTGCTGAAAAATTACCTTATCTACAATGGTATACAAGTGATCGCGTGATTAATCATGAAGGTATTACGCTATGGCATGGTGAAGTGGATTTAGCTAATTTACATCCCCCTATTGAGCTTGATTTAAACCAGCCATGGCCTATCGACACAGTAGATGCAATATACACTGCAAATACATTTCATATTGTAAGTTGGTCACTAGTTGAACGGTTTTTTGACGGGGTTAAACGCCATTTGAATGATGAAGGCGTTGTGTGTATTTATGGTCCTTTTAAGTACAAAGGTGAATACACTAGTCAAAGTAATCAGGAGTTTTGCACCTTTTTAACTGAGCGAGATCCTTTGTGCGGCATAAGAGACTTTGAAGCTGTTGTGCATTTAGCACAACAAGTAGGACTTAAGCTTATAAGTGATCATGCTATGCCTGCTAATAATCAATTACTCATTTTTAAACGGCAGTAATAAAGTGCACTGCGCTTTGTAAAGTGCAATATGCTGGCGCTCTCGAAACAAGTAGTCTTCTATAGCACTGTTAAAATCATTGTTAACAATATGGTGGGCAGAGTAAGTAGTGACGGGCTCAAAGCCTCTCGCTATTTTATGTTCCCCTTGTGCACCTGAATGAAAGCAGTCGAGTTTATGTTTAATAGCAAACTCTATCCCTTGGTAATAACATAGCTCAAAGTGAAGGGCGTCAATATTTTCGCTTGCCCCCCAGTATCTGCCGTAAAGCGTGTTTTCACCAATTAAACTAAGTGTTGCAGCAACGACTTCGCCGTTTTTTTTGGCAAGCATAATAACTAACTGTGATGCCATCAGTGCATGCAAAAGGGTAAAAAACTCACTGTTTAGATAGCCTAAATGTCCTGAGCGTTTTAAATAGGTGCGCTGATAAAACTCGCAGAACACCTGCATGGTTTCAGGTGTAATATCTGCACCTTGTAGCCAGTCAATACTGATATTTTGCTGTGTTATTTTAGCGCGTTCCTTTTTTAGCGATCTACGTTTACGCGAATTTAGCGTGGTTAAAAAATCATCAAATGTATCAAAACCTTTATTAAACCATTGAAATTGAACGCCCTCTCTTAGCATAGAATGCTGCGTAGTGAGTAACTTTGCTTGTGTTTGGTCGCAAAAATTAACATGCCAACCAGACCATCCTTGGTCAATGCCGTGTTTGCAGAGTTGATCTGTAATATAGCTATATACAGCAATGTGGTCTGTATGATGAATGGCAATGCGTTTACCTTCAATTGGACTAAATGGCACGCCTGAGAGCCATTTAGGATAGTAGCGAAGACCATTTTTTTCGTATGCTTCAGCCCATGCCCAATCAAATACATATTCACCGTATGAGTGGCTTTTTAAATAACCTGGTGCAAGCGCTATTAACTTACTCCCTTCATAAACAGCTAAATGATAGGGCTGCCAACCACTTTGCGGTGTTACACATTGGCTTTGTTCTAAGGCGTATAAAAAGGCATGTTGAGTAAAAGGTTCATCACCAAAAAAAGCATGCCACTGCGCTTGCTCTATTTCAGTAATATTTTTAAACCATCGATGAGAAAAGCTGCGCATAACATCTTACCTTTTACATACACGTAATTTTTAATTACGCACACAAATTTTAATTATATTGAGTATACGTGGATTTAACTGTTTATTACGCTAAGTGACAAGTCAATTTAAAGCTATGCAAGAGTTGATTAACATTATTTAGTGCCTACTTTTACAAACTGGTTTAAACACTCGGTTAGTTTTGTAAGCTTTACAGGTTTTGCTAAATGTTCATTAAAGCCCACTCTTTTAGCTTTAATTTTATCTTCTGGCATGGCGTCAGCGGTTAATGCAATAATAGGAAGCTCTTGTTGTGATTTAAACTCGCGTACTAATTCAGTTGCTTTGTAGCCATCCATTACTGGCATCTGACAGTCCATTAACACAAGATCAAATGCTTGTTTTTTTATCATTTCAATTGCTTCTTCCCCATTTTCAACCAAGTGTGGAACAATGCCTAATGACCCTAACATCGCTTTTATCACCATTTGATTGACGGGATTATCTTCTGCTACCAATATATTTAAAGAGGCAATATTAATATCTTTTGATATAACGTTGGGTTTTAACTCGGGCTCTGTGGTGTGTAAGTTTACGGTAAAGCTAAAGGTTGAGCCTTTACCCAAATCACTTTGTAAATTGAGCGTTCCTCCCATTAGTTGGCATAACTCCTTAGCTATTGTTAAACCAAGGCCAGTCCCTCCAAATTTACGAGAAGTTGAACTATCGGCTTGGGTAAATGCGTTAAATAAGGTGTTATGTTGGCTTTTTTCAATGCCTATGCCAGTATCGGTTACTTTTATGCTTAACTTCACTTTGTTAATAGATACAAACTCAGTGTCTATATCGAGAGTGACGCTTCCGTCATTAGTAAATTTAATCGCGTTACTACACAAGTTCAGTAGTATTTGCTCAATGCGCATTGCATCACCTACAAACCAAGTATCGACTGGTAAGTTACACTTGATCATCCATTTAATATTCTTATTTTCCGCACTCTGCTCAAACATAGTGTCTATGCGTTTTATAAGGGCTTTTGGATCAAACGCAATCGACTCAAGTATTAAATGTTGTGACTCGATTTTAGAGATATCAAGCACGTCGTTTATTAAATTTAACAAGCTATTTGAAGATGAGTAAATTTTTTCGAGATAGTTGTGAAGCTTTTCAGCATCATCATCTTTTTTGGCAAGTGACGATAGGCCAATAATGGCATTCAATGGAGTGCGAATTTCGTGACTCATATTAGCCAAAAATTGGCTTTTAGCGCTATTGGCTAAATCAGACTGCTTTTTAGCTTTTACCAGTGAGTTTGTTCGTTCGGCTACTTGACGACTAAGCTCTAGTTGCTGCTGGTTAAATAGCATTAACACTACAATAATAAGTAAACACACAGCGGTTTGTAGCATAAGTAAAAATAAAGACATTTCAATGTTTTGCTGAGAAACATAGTTTTCTTTAAGTGCTAATTTTATGACCCATTGTTGCCCACCAAAATTAATATTGAATGACATTAACTGGCTTTGGGTTGCTTGCTCAAAGTTTTGAGAGTCGTTACTGTAAAAGGCGGGTTCGTTGTCATATTCAAACACATCAATAGAAAACATTTCAGATTGCTGCTGTGTAATAGCTTGTTCAATAATTTTATGCGCCAAAAATACACCGGTGGCATAGCCCTTTATATTTTCATTTTGACCATAGACAGGCGCAAATAATAGGTAGGCGGGTGTTGGCGTATTTGTTTGGACTAATTGAATGATTTTAGTGCTAATAGGCAAATACTTAATAGCTGGATTTTGCAAAGATGCTTTTCGATCTGGGTTTGAATATACATTAAAGCCAACCGCCTTTTGGTTACTTTTTAAAGGTGCTATGTATTTAACGACCACTACAGGGTCATCATCTTCGAGCGGATCACCAACAATGTTTATATTTTTCCGATAAATTTTTGACATTGTATCGCTGAGTGCTTGACGCTGCGCTTGTGTTATTTGTACATTCCAAGACAATGCTTTAATAAATGAATGTTTTTCAAGTAGTTTATTTGCTGAAGCGTAAAAGTCTTGCTCATTAAACTCAGATGATGATTGTACTTGGCTTGCTAAGCTTTGCACGGCGATAATACTTTGATTTATATACCGGTATAAACTGTTTTCAATAACTTCAACTTCTCGCTCTGCAATTTTAATGGTATTTTTGCTGTTTTCGCGTTCGTAAATTTGTGCTGTAAGCGCCACAGATATAAATAAAATAGAGCAAACTGCAATGGTTTCAAAGGCTAAAACTCTACGTTGTCCTGGTGCTTTGGGCAGTAACGACAATAAAAAAGGTGAGGCAATAAGTACCCCTAATATATCTCCTAACCACCAATAAATAACATGAAGCCAATGGTCCTCAATACTATAAAGTGGGTTAAAGTTACTTAACGCAAATACACCAATATTCGATGATAGTAAGCTTACTAAAACAGCAACTACAGCAATAAAATAAGCAATGTTTTTTCGTTTACGAAAATAAAGCGGATTTCCCAACCAATACCTAAGTAATGCAGCACCTACCATAGCCTGGATAATAACGCCAAAGGCAATGTAAATGGCCTGAGTAAACGTATTGCCGACCAGCATTACTTCATGAGCTGAGTTATCGAATATATTTAAGTTAAATGCAATTGCTGCAGCGAATAAAGGGGGAATAAAGCGCCACCACCAAATATAACAGCCAATTAAAGCAACCCCCGCGGGTAACCAAATAGGTACTATTTGCGAATTAAATGCAAACGCAGTAAGGCCAATACCCAGTAAATAGTATGCTAGGGCAAATAGTATGTAGAAAATAATTGATTGAAAAGTTGAGGTGAATATTCTCACATAATATCCATATATTTATGTTTTGGTTTTTAAAATATTAGTATAGCTAACAACACTTTATTTGCAGCACTATTACAACGGAAGCTGCTTTTTAGTAAATGATTGCTTAAGTACCACCGTTGACTCTATGTTAGCGATACAACTTAAGCCACCTAATTGATGCTTTACAAATTGTTCATAGCTTTCAAGATCGTTGGCAATAATTTTCAATAAATAATCATAACTACCTGATATTACACTGCACTCTAATACATGAGAAAGTTTTTCTACGGATTGTTCAAATTGATCTGCCGCGCTAACTGAATTTTGATTTAACCTAATAAAAGCATACACCAATACATTGAGATCAAGCGCTTTAGGATTAATTGCAGCGTGATAGCCCGTAATAATATGTTCTTTTTCTAGTTTTTTAATCCGTCTTAAACAGGGAGTATCAGATAAGCTAATTGTATTTGCGAGGTCAGACACTGATATTCTGGCGTTTGCTTGCAGAGTAATTAGTATTTGCTGATCTTTTTTATCTAACATATTTTGGTAACTACTTTTATTTTTTTAGTGATTTCCCCTAAGTATAAGCTTTTTTATACATTTTTTTGACGATTTACGCTCCCATGACTCTGTTAGCATTTAGTCATAAAAATAAAAGAGCATAATAATGAATACACATACGGCTATATTTGATGATTGGATAAGAACTGAGTTTGTAGAAATAAACACTGAGCTAGAGCATCTTTATTGGCAGCAAACCGATAAAGCACATGTTGAAGGTGTTGGCGAAGCGTTAAAGTTGCAGCTAAAAAATCAAGGTAATGCGCTAATTTCACATTTATTAGCAGAGGGAAATACCGATCAAGGGTTCGATCGTGCATTTGATTTATTGGGCAATGTTGGCTTATTTATGGCTGCATGTCGTCGCCATGAGATAACAGAACCTAGCAGAGAAACCACATCCCCCCTGGTAGAGGCATCGGCATTGGCAATGCATATTGGTGCGTCGATTGGTGTAACCCCTCGGTTCGCTACAGCGCATTTAACTACCCACAATAAAGCTGTTAACGGCAACTATAAACGCTTTACTCAATTACCTGATGAAAAACTCTTTTTAGACTATAACACCCAAAGTATTTTGGCGTACAAGCGAGCTAGTGATGCTTTGTTAAAAATAGTTCCGCTTGGCATATCACACCCTTTATGTGGTGAATTACTCAATGTTGCAAAAGATGCGCTCATGAATGTGATTGAATCAAATAATGCGTTATACAAACAGCTTGATACCGAGCGTTTTTTTAATTGTGTTCGCCCTTACTACAAACCTTATAGAGTGGGAAAAGAGGTTTATCGAGGTGCAAACGCAGGCGATTTTGCCGGAATTAACGTCATTGATATGTTACTTGGCCTATGCAGTGCAAATGAGCCCAGTTACTCACAAATGCTGGTGGACAAGTTTTTATATATGATGCCAGAAGATCAGCAAATATTAAGAGAATCTATGCGTATTCAAAGTTTTATGGATGATTTTTTGCATGCTCATAACAGCAAAAGCGCTCACTGGTTTAAGCGTCATGCGCAGCTTTTTATACAGGTATGTAAGCTTCATGGTGACACCGCTATCGGTCATCATAACCAACTGGTAGAAAAGTTTATCGCGCAACCATCTAAGCGAATGCAAGAACAGCATTTAAGTAAAGTTACGGCAAGTGGGCCACCATTGAATGTATTGTTAGATTCGCTTGAAAAATTAAGAGACAGGCGCGCAGCAGCACAAAGAGACGATATAAAAACGCGATTTGACGATCTTAACTTATTAAAAGAGTGGGTAAAGTAATATGTTTAAAGATGATTTTTGCATAGCTGAAGGGAGTTATTTATTAAGCCACTCTGTCGGTAAGCCGTTAAAAAGCATGGAGCGGCATTTTGCAGAACATTACCTATCACCATGGCAAGATTCAAATAAAGAGCCATGGCAGCAATGGCTACCTCAAATAGACGCGTTTACTTCTGCGTTAGGTAAGTTATTTAATTCACCAAGCTCACAGTTTTGCCCACAGGTTAATTTATCAAGCGGATTAACTAAGTTAGTGATGTCGCATCCTCAATTGCAACGAAAGCACTGCAAAGTTCTTATGGCGCAAAGTGACTTTCCGAGTATGGGGTTTGCCATGCAAAAGGCGCTACCGTCTTGTGCGCAAATTGTGTTTATTCCCGAAGAAGAAAACCTAAGCGAACTATCTGTATGGGAGCGTTATTTAACTTGCGATATAGATATGGTTTTTGTAAGCCATGTTTATTCAAATACGGGGGTGCAAGCCCCGATAAACGATATTGTATTGCGCAGTAAGACTACTAATAGTCTTTCAATAATTGATGTGGCGCAATCTGCTGGAGTGTTGCCTGTGGATTTAACGACACTTGATGCCGATTTCATGATTGGATCGAGTGTTAAGTGGTTGTGCGGTGGACCCGGTGCTGCTTATTTATGGATTAATAAAGACCAACTAGCACAGTGTAAACCTAAAGATGTAGGGTGGTTTTCTCACGAAAACCCCTTTGAGTTTAATATTAATAATTTTACTTATCACCATAGCGCACTTCGATTCTGGGGGGGAACACCCTCTGTTGCGCCTTATGTAATTGCTGCCCATAGTATTTCTTATTTTGCAGAGCTAACAGCGAACAAGGTAAGAAGGCACAATCTAGCGATGATTTCGGATATTCATCAGCATTTAAGTGAATTTGTTGTATCGCCATTACATAGCAGCCAATGCAGTGGAACAGTTATTTTGTTTTTTGATAAAAAACAGCTGCAGGTATTAACCGCGCTAAGCAAGGCAAACATTAGCGTTGATGAGCGCAAATACGGAGTGCGAGTTTCACCGCATATTTATACAACTAAAGAAGATATCAACGCGCTGATCAAAATCATAAAGCAAGCCCTTAAGGAATTTGACTAAGTAACTGCTTGCGTTGACGCAAAGCGTCTATTTGCTGTTGTGTACGCGTGACTTTTGACTCATAGGCGCTAGTAATTGGTGCGGTTTTTTTTGCAATGGCGTCAGCAATAGAAGAAGCGCCTAAACGGTTAGCTTGATCTTGTGTTACATAGCTGGCTTGCTGTACTTGCTCTTGATAGGCTTTTTCTGTTTGTTTAAGCGTTAATTGTAGTTTGCTTATTTCACGCTCTATTTGCTGAACTTCTAAAAAGTTATCTACTGAAGAGTCTGTAATATTGTTACTTGGCGTACTGCTTTTGTAGGCTTCAATAATGTTTGTTTCTTTTACAGTGATAACTTCCGCATTTTTTGCGCACGGTGTTTGACTAAAGGTCGGCACGCCTTTAATTACACACTTGTATACTGTTGTATTTTGGGCAGAGGAAAAAAAAGGTAGCGCTGTGCATGTAATTAACAATATGAATCGGTTCATAGCGAAACCTGAAGTGGCTGTAGTTTTATTAATAATGCACTAAGTTATAACGGGTTACAATTTGTTTAATTTTAATAAATTTTAGTCATAAAAAACCACAATTAAGTGGTTTAAATCTAGTATGCGGTAGAGAGGGAGGGATAGACTTGCTTACATCCATGTAATCAGCCGCTACGCGACGCTTGCAGCGGTCTAAACTGTTCCAGACATTTTATCGAACCCTGTCGAGGGTTCTCACCCTCCCCGTTTTTAACGGAGTTAAAATTCAGGCACAAAAAAACCACAATTAAGTGGTTTATATCT
>NZ_LODI01000046.1:0-168430 GCF_001468485.1 Pseudoalteromonas sp. H71 | reverse complement strand
GGGGCGTATAATAAAGATTTCAGAAAATATGTCAAACACTTTTCTATCAAAAGTGTCTATATGGTTACAGAACACACATATGTTATGTTTTTATATGAAAGAAGCCTAATTTTTAAGCTAATCAACTCTCTTCGTTAGGCGTAAGTGTGTCGTCGGTTGGTGCACATTTATCTTTTAAACTAGCCAGGTACTGCTCTTGATAACCTAGTTGTTGAAACTCGGCAATACATGCTCGGTAAAAAGCTTCTCGCTCTCGCTCGGTTTGACTGAGTTCTTCCGACTCTTCGATAGTTTTATCTGTCATTTTATTATTTTATAAATCCGTTTTTATTATTTACAGCACCTAAAAGTTAGGCCGTTTAAAATTTGGCCGTATTGTAGCTAACAAAGTTACAAAAATACAACATAATGTTTAAAAGTTACTCATTAATTTGTTATATGCACATAAAAATTTTCATAAAAAAATTACAACTAAATATCAACAGCTTAATATATGAATAATGGTCTTATTAGCTATGAATAAACAAAATTAAAACAAAAACGCCGCAATTAAGCGGCGTTTCAGGGTGTTATTTTACATTAAGCTTAGTCAGCTTGCGGGCGCATATGCGGGAATAAAATAACGTCTTTAATTGTAGATGAGTCAGTAAACAACATGACTAATCGGTCAATACCAATACCTTCACCAGCGGTAGGCGGTAAACCGTACTCTAGTGCGCGTATGTAGTCTTCATCGTAGTGCATTGCTTCATCATCACCGGCGTCTTTCTCTTCAACTTGACGAGTAAAGCGTTCAGCTTGATCCTGTGCATCGTTAAGCTCTGAGAAACCATTTGCAAGCTCACGTCCGCCAACAAAAAACTCAAAACGGTCGGTAACAAATGGGTTTTCATCGTTACGACGCGCCAGTGGCGATACTTCCCATGGGTAACCTGTAATAAATGTAGGTTGGATAAGCATGTGCTCAGCCGTTTCTTCAAATATTTCACATAAAAACTTACCTGGGCCCCACACACAGTTTTCAGGAATTTTAACGTGTACTTGTTTAGCGTACGCTTTTAATTCTTCAAAGTGGTTTTCTGGGTCGTTAAATACCGCAGCATCAAACTCAGGGTTATATTTTAAGATAGCGTCAGCCATGCTTAAACGTGTAAACGGTTGGCCAAAGTCGTACTCGACTGAGTCGGTTACTTCGCCGTTTTCGTCTTTTGTTGTATTAATAACAATTGGGCTACCCAATACGTTAGTTGCAACAGTACGTAGCATGTCTTCGGTGATGTTCATCAGGTCGATGTAATCAGCGTACGCTTGGTAGAACTCAATCATAGTGAATTCTGGGTTATGACGCGTTGATAACCCTTCGTTACGGAAGTTACGGTTAATTTCAAACACGCGGTCAAAACCACCTACTACTAAACGCTTAAGGTAAAGCTCTGGCGCAATACGTAAGTACATGTCGATATCAAGCGCGTTATGATGAGTCACAAACGGACGCGCAGATGCGCCGCCAGGAATAACCTGTAGCATGGGCGTTTCTACTTCCATAAAGTCGCGCTCTGCTAAAAAGCGACGAATACCTTCAACTACTTGTGAGCGAATACGAAATGTTTCGCGCGTTGCTTCGTTAGTAATTAAATCAACATAACGTTGGCGGTACTTAGTTTCTTGGTCTGAAAGGCCATGAAATTTTTCTGGCAATGGACGTAGTGACTTAGTAAGTAATTCGTACTCGGCCATATCTACGTATAAATCGCCTTTGCCTGATTTATTAAGCGGACCTTTAACACCAATAATATCGCCAATATCAAGCTGACCATATTTTGCTTTTAAGTCTTTTTGTACGTCTTTTGATGCGTAAACTTGTACACGACCTTTCATATCTTGGATAGACATAAACGGGCCACGCTTAGCAAGAATACGACCCGCAATCGATACTACGTGCTGTAATTCGATTAATTCTTCTTTACTCTTATCACCAAACTCAGCCTGCAAATCTGCCGTGTAATGCTCACGACGGAATTGGTTTGGATGACCGTTGGCTGGGCAATTTTCGCGAATAGCATCTAACTTGCCGCGACGCTCAGCGATTAACTTGTTTTCGTCTTGGATTTTATCAGTCATTTTTTAGCTCTTTATTAGCTTGGTGGTTATAGGCCAGATTTAAGGCTGGCTTCAATAAATTTGTCTAAGTTACCGTCAAGTACCGATTGGGTATTGCGGTTTTCTACGCCGGTGCGTAAATCTTTAATACGCGAGTCATCAAGAACGTATGAACGAATTTGACTCCCCCAACCAATATCTGACTTTGCATCTTCTTGCGTTTGTTTTTCAGCATTTTGCTGCTGTAACTCTAGCTCAAATAATTTAGCTTTTAATTGCTTCATTGCTTGGGCTTTATTCTTATGTTGCGAACGCTCGTTTTGACATTGCACTACCGTGTTTGTAGGTACGTGCGTAATACGTACTGCTGATTCGGTGGTGTTAACGTGCTGACCACCCGCGCCCGATGCACGGTACACGTCTATACGTAGGTCAGACGGATTAATGTCAATTTCAATATTGTCGTCTATTTCTGGGTATACAAATGCAGACGCAAACGACGTATGACGGCGGCCACTTGAGTCAAATGGGCTTTTACGCACTAAACGGTGCACACCTGTTTCTGTACGTAACCAACCGTAAGCATATTCGCCAACAAAGCGAACTGTTGCGCCTTTTATTCCGGCCACATCGCCATCGGTTGCTTCTACTAGCTCAACTTTAAAGCCTTTTGCTTCACCCCAGCGTAAATACATGCGAAGTAACATGTTACACCAGTCTTGAGCTTCAGTGCCGCCTGAACCTGATTGTAAATCAAGGTATGCATCGTTTGCGTCGTGCGTGCCCGAGAACATGCGACGAAACTCTAAACCTTCTAATTGCGCGTTTAAGCCTTCAAGCTCTGCATTTGCTTCGTCAAAGGTGTCTTCGTCTTCGGCTTCTATTGCAAGCTCAAGCAAGCCTTCAACGTCGTCGGCGCCGGCAACTAGGTTGTCGATAGTTTCAACAACCGCCTCTAAGGCTGACTTTTCACGGCCAAGTGCCTGTGCGCGTTCAGGTTCATTCCATACAGCTGAATCTTCAAGTTCGGCGTTAACTTCTTCTAAGCGTTCTTGTTTAAGAGCGTAGTCAAAGGTACCCCCGAAGCAGTTCAGTACGATCGCGAATTTCCTTGATTTGATTAATCACAGGATTCACTTCAAACATGTACATTACTCCAAAATGGCTAGATTATTACGGCCCGACTTGAGGAATATCCGCAATAAATTATCGTCAAATGATAAAAACGCCCGATTTTAACAAAAAATCGCGCGTTTTATTAGCCTTTTATGCATGTATTGTGCATATTTTTTAGTGTACTTTTTCAAGCTCTCGGACGATTAGCTGTAAGCTAAACTTACCCCTAAACTCGTTAATATCGAGTTGATAAGCCACTTTAACAAAGCGCGCTTCGGTATCTGGCCATTCTTTTACGTCAATACCAAAAGCAATAGCGTCAACTAACCGCCCTGATTGATGTTTAAGCACCAGTTTTAAATGCTTTTCGCCAACAATTCGTTGCTGAATTAATTCAAAGGTATGTTCAAACACCGGCTCTGGGAACTGCTGCCCCCATGGACCTGATTGCTTTAATAATTGGGCAAAATCCATGGTAAAGCAGTCGTTTGGCAGTTCGCCGTCGGTAAATACAATACAACGCTTGCTTTCTTCGCTTAATTTCGCACTTACCGCTGCATCAAACGCTTTTTTAAAGTCGTTAAAGTTTTGCTCGTTAATACTTAAACCCGCCGCCATGGCATGGCCACCAAACTTATTAATTAGGTGGGGGGCCGCGGTATTTAACCCTTCGAGTAGGTCGCGCATGTGTAGCCCTTCAATGGAGCGGCACGAGCCTTTAATTTCGCCGTTTTCGCCACCAGCAAAAATAACGGTTGGGCGATGGTATTTTTCTTTTAAGCGACCAGCCAAAATACCAATAACGCCCTGATGCCAGTCATCTTGGAACAAACAGATAGCATCAGGAATGTTGTCGTCGGTAAAGGCGAGCCTATCAAGCACAGCTTGCGCTTCAGCTTGCATACCCTGCTCTATTTCACGCCTTGCATGGTTTAAGCTGTCGAGCTCGCCTGCAATACGCCTTGCTTGGTTTATATCGTTACTCAGTAAGCAGGCTATGCCTAAGCTCATGTCGTCTAATCGCCCTGCTGCGTTTAACCGCGGCGCAAGCGAAAAGCCAAAATCGCTGGCACTTAGGCGTGCTGCATTTCGGTTAGCCACTTCAATAAGAGCTGTAATACCTGGGCGTGTTTTACCACTGCGAATACGCGCTAAACCTTGGTGTACTAGTGTTCGGTTATTTGCATCAAGCGCAACTACATCAGCTACTGTACCCAGCGCAACTATGTCTAATAAGTTTGCTAAATTAGGCGGTGCTTGTTGCGTAAAATAACCTTGTTCGCGCATTAGGCTTCTTAGCGCAATTAATAAGTAAAACGCCACGCCTACACCAGCAATAGACTTTGACGGAAAGTTACATTCGTGCCTGTTTGGATTTACAATGGCGTCGGCATTTGGAAGCTGCTCACCTTGTAAATGGTGATCTGTAACCAACACTTTTATACCTACCGATTTTAAAATATCAATACCGGCAATACAGGATATACCGTTATCTACGGTGATCACTAAATCGGGTTTTATTTGTACTATTTGTTCGGCCAGTGCGGGGCTTAAGCCATAACCTAAGCTAAAGCGGTCTGGAATGAGGTAATCTAAATTTTGAAAACCAAACATTTGCAACCCCTGCATTAAGGTTGCAGTACTGGTTGCGCCATCGGCATCAAAGTCGCCCACAATTAAAATGTGGCTTTGCGCCTTAAGCGCATCGACGAGTAATGCACTTGCTTTGTCGATGTCTTTAAACAATTTATAGTCGTGAAGCGTGGCAACACCGTTATCGAGCTCTTGGGCATCAACTACACGACGAGTCGCGTAAATTTGTTTTATAACCGGATGCAAATGACTCGGTAAGTGCGAGTCGTTAACGTTTTCGCGCGCAATGATCAGTTTTTTCATGCAGGTTTTTTAACTTATTGAGTCGTATTAAAAAGACAAAAAAAGGCCATTAAGGCCTTTTTATAAACGTAAACACGTTATTAAGATGCTTTATTAGCATCTAACGCTGCTTTTAATGCAGCAGCAGGTTGGTAACCTGGGATCATTGTGCCGTCATCTAAAATAATGGCTGGCGTGCCACTAATACCAAAGCTTTGGCCTAGCTGATAATGCTCAGCAATGGGCGCACTGCAACCTGCAACTACCGTGGTACTTTCACCTGCTTTAGCTTCTGTTAACGCCTCTTGTTGATCTTTCGCACACCATACATTCATTAAATCTGCGTAGCCCGAACCTTGTAAGCCACCACGTGGAAACGCTAAATACTTAACGGTAATACCCGCATCAAGCAAATCGTTTAGTTCACGGTGTAATTTACGACAATAACCACAGCTAATATCAGTAAATACAGTGATGCTGTGTTTTTCGTTTGGTGCTTTGTACACAATCATCGACTCTTCATAATCTGTAATACCTTCAGCACGCACGCTATTTAAAGCTTGCTCTGTTAGGTTACTACGATTTTCTAAATCGATTAACGTGCCTTGCATTAAAAACTGACCATCTGGGCTTGCGTATAACACGCCTTTGTTTGTAATTAGCTCTTTTAAACCAGCCACTGGGCTTGGATTTATTTGCTTAACTGTTACGCCAAGTGCCGCAAACTTAGTAACAATAGGATCATTAGCATTTGGCGTTACTGCAACGTCATTTGCCAATGCACTCATACTTGTGCACAACATGGCACCTGCTAACATTAATTTTTTCATAACTTCTCTCTATCCTAAAAATACTTAATATATTGACCGGCTTAATACTATTTAATTTCAAATTAAGCACGCGGATGATGCTGCGCGTGTACCGATTTTAACCGTTCATTAGCAACATGAGTATAAATTTGCGTTGTTGATAGGTCGCTGTGTCCCAGCATCATTTGTACAACACGTAAATCGGCCCCATGATTTAATAAATGCGTAGCAAATGCATGGCGCAATGTGTGGGGTGATAATGGCGACTCAACCGATGCCAAAATAGCATAGTGTTTGATTCTATGCCAAAAGGTTTGTCGAGTCATGCCTACACCACGCTTTGACGGAAATACAAAGTCGGTGGCGTGTTTGATCATTTGTGCGCGCCCAACTTTTAAAAAAAGCTCAAGCCAATGCATGGCTTCTTCGCCCAGCGGCACTAAGCGCTCTTTGTTGCCTTTACCTTTTACAAACACAACCGCTTGGCGTAAGTTAATTTGCTCCATACGTAGCCCAACCAACTCACTGACACGCAGACCAGTGGCGTAAAGTAACTCAAGCATCGCCTTATCGCGCAGTCCCATTGGCTCTTCAGTATTGGGGGCGTTAAGAAGCGCTTCTACTTCGGCTTCAGAAAGTGTTTTAGGTAACGATTGCCCCGCTTTGGGTTGAGCAATGTTTAACATAGGTGTATCGGTAATCAGTTTTTCACGTACAAAATACTGATAAAACCGTTTTAACGCACTAATACTGCGCGCTGTACTGCGCGGCTTTAGGCCTAAGTCGACCCGGTGCGCTAAATAGCTTTCAATGTCGTGCCCTGTTACCGTCATTAAGTTTTCGCCTTTTAAAAACTGGCAAAACTTATCTAAATCGCTGCGGTAAGCACTTAATGTGTTTTCGCTTACACCTTGCTCTAAATAAAGGCTATCTAAAAAGGTTTCTAGGTAGTCGCTATTGGTGCTCATACTGCTTTTATTTTCTGAAAAATCGTCAGATAGCGTTGTCACATTATGCTCTCATGCTTTGCTAAGGTATCAATTAAAAATACCTTACGGTAAACTTGAGCCTATCATATCAGGCAATTACACAGTGATAAATACGATGCAAATTGGTTTATTTTTTGGCTCTACTACGTGCTACACCGAAATGGCAGCAGAAAAAATTCGTGACCTTATTGGTGACGATATAGTCAGCCTTCACAATATTAAAGACGAACCACTAAAAAATGCAGAGCAGTACGACTTTATCATCTTTGGTATTTCAACATGGGACTTTGGCGAAATACAAGAAGACTGGGAGTCAAAATGGGACGACATAAAAGATGTAAACCTACATGGTAAAACTATTGCTTTATTTGGCATGGGCGACCAGCAAGGTTACGGACAGTGGTTTCAAGACGCTCTGGGTATGCTGCACGACGAAATAAACACACAAACATTTACACAACTTGGCTTTTGGCCAAACGACAGCAGCTACGAGTTTGAAGCTTCAAAGGCACTCACCCCCGATGGCAAACAGTTTGTAGGGCTCGCCCTTGATGAAGACAGCCAGTACGAGCTAAGCGATGAACGCATAGCCAGCTGGGTTGAGCAAGTAATGACCGAGTACGGCGAAACGCTTTAACTGCTCAAGCGCAATGGTTGCAGTAAAAAGCCAAACACGCTTAGGTGTTTGGCTTTAGTAGTAATGCACAAGGCTAAACTTAACGCATAAGTTTAAAAGCTACGAATATCTACACTTGAGCTATTAAATTTAAACATATTAATTTTTCCGCACTGCGCCACATGGTTAGTACTGGCATAGGGCGTATTGGCTTGGTTTATATCGCTTTCCCAACCTTGACCATTTTTTACAAATGCTTTTACCTCAAACCACCCATTCACCGCTTTGCTGCAATCCATATCGACATCTAGCATCCAGTAGTGTTCACCCCAAATATTAAGCGGTGTAACGCCAAAACCATCGTTGGTCACTGTTTTTTGTGTACCATACGCACTTGGCCACACGTTTGTAGTCCAATCGGCTGCTGTCCCCTCTGCTTGCGTACTTTGCCCGCTTTCAATACCGTACCAATCTAGGAAGTTATCGTTTGCTTTCCATAGACTTGTAGTGGCATTTTTTAAATTGTTATGGCGAATAGGCATCGCGCATTCAACATTGGTTGTTTGGCAGTTTCTTCCTAAATTTGTATTGGCATAGGTATGATCTATTCCGCCACGTACAAACATATCTTGCCCACTTTGGGTTTGTGCGTTAATAAAAATAACGGTACGCTGCCAATCACCATTCGGGGTTGAAGTCGACCCTTGTGATAACTTAGCGTTTTTATGAATTGCCATGGCATCCCACGGCGCCACATTTAAATTAATAGTGCCGTTATTATTAACGGTTATAACCTCACCGCTACAACTTTTAGCATCGCCCGACAATTCACCTTTTAATACATTACAATATTGACCAGGTGCCATGTCTGTTTGCACAGTAGCATTAAGCGTTGAGTCTTCTTTGTTAATAGCCATATGACCTGAGCTACCGCGACCAAATGAAATCTGATTATTCGTGTTATCCCACCAATTTGTCACAGCCCAGTTGTCGGCGGTGTTATTTCTAAAATCAACGCCACCAGCAATATATGACCACCGGTGCTCACACTTCCAATTGCTTGCAAAGCATTCTAAATTACCATTGTTATGAACGGGAACACTTGGCCCGCCTGCATCGGTATCACCATGAAAATCGTAACTCGACATCACTTTTGGGTAACCATACGGATACGCCAACATAAATACGTTAGCTAGGTCGTATAAACGGCCATCTTCAAAAGTAATTACATTACCCGCACCACCATGCCCGCGCTGATTGTCGTGATTATCTACAAATACGACCGCCGACGAGCTTGGCATAAAGCCCCACCCTTCACCAAAATTACTTAGCCACGCAAGTGAGCCATTTCTAAATGTATTACCGAGTTGTGTACTGTATTTAAACTCGGTAACAAGCCCTGTACTTAAATACTCAGAGGCATCAACGGCTTCTGTTCCCTGATCAATCACTTCATGAAAGACCAACGGCGAGCCGTTTATTTTAGCCATAAGGCTTTGAATATCGCTAGCGGCTACGTGTTTAGCCGCGTCAAACCTAAAGCCTTTTACTCCAATAGCTTGAAGGTCATTAATATAAGCCGCTATGGTATTTTGCACGTAATTTGAAGATGTGTTTAAGTCGGCAAGCCCTACCAGCTCACAGTTTTGAACGCGATAACGGTTATTACCGTAATCTTCTGGGTTAATTGAGCAGCTTTCATGAAAATCTTGTGGGCTATAAATTGGGTATTGTTTATTCCCAAACGTGCTACCCGCTACGCCATTCCCACTCCCAGCTGCCATGTGGTTAATTAGGGTATCTACATAAATATCGACCCCTGCACTTTTACAACGGTTAACCATATCTACAAACTGCGTTCGGTTACCGCCCCGGCTTTGCAGTTGGTAGCTCACAGGTTGATAGCGAGTCCACCATTGGTTGCCTGTAATATGTTCGTTAGGTGGAGAAACCTGTACAGCAGCGTACCCTTTTGGTCCTAAAAACTGCTCACACTCTTGTGCGACATCGGGCCAACTCCATTCAAATAAATGAACAAACGTAGTGGGTGTAGCAGCTGCAAGGTTAGGTAAAAGCAAATCTAGGCTTAAACCGGCGGTGATGACAATTTTATTCAGCTTCATAGTGTGTGTTTCCAAATGTTGGCGAGCTAAACAACATGCTCTTCGTTATTTACAAGTGGTTAACACTAGTCTTGAGATTGATTAAATAACAACTGAATACGTATGCATTATAGGTAAACTATCCTTTATTATTAGATAATCATCCATACAGTTACGTCATTTTTAAATAAAACGCCTTACACAAAGCAACGTAATCAGTGGTGTAATTGTTGTTTAACTCTCTAATGCATAGCGTTGAATTGTCGGTTTGTGATTGTAGGTAGCTAAATGTCATTAAACTGCGGCTTATAGGTTTGCCAGGTGTCGCTTGTACTTGGCAGTGTGCATTTAAATAAAGTCCATGTTTAACGGCAAGTTCAATAAATACCTCAGCCTCAGTGCTTGGCAGTATTAAACAAAATCGTGACTGTGAATGACTGAGTTGCCTAAACGCGTTAATTAACTCCTCAAAGCTTAAACCATCAGTATGGCGTGCAGTGTTTCGGGCAGCATTATTGCCTTTTAGACTGTGATTAAAATAAGGCGGATTAGAAATGATTACGTCAAAGGGAGCATCACTATTAAAGTTTTGAATAGTTTGGTGCTGAATAGTTATATTTGGCCACGGACTATTTGCTACGTTTTGTAATGCTTGATTGTATGCGTTTTTATCTATTTCAACCGCGGTAATACTCAATGTTGGCCTGCGCTGCTTACACATTAACGCCAATAACCCTGTGCCTGTGCCAATATCTAATAACGTGTTTGCATCTGTTAAGTTTGCCCACGCGCCAAGCAAAATGCCGTCGGTTGAAACCTTCATTGCGCAATGGTCGTGTTCAACCTTAAATTGTTTAAATGCAAAACCAGACATTTTTTCACCTTTTCATTCACCAAGCGCAGCATAGCGCGTATAATCAAGGTAATTGTCCACTATTTTAGACACTCTATGCAATTTTCTGAATTTGATCTTGATACCAAATTACTCGACGCCATTAATAAAATGGGTTACGAAACGCCAACCAGTATTCAACAGCAAGCTATTCCTGAAGCCCTTCAGGGACGTGATATTTTAGCGTCTGCGCCAACAGGCACAGGTAAAACAGCGGCATTTTTAATTCCTGCTATTCAATACTTATTGGATTTTCCGCGCCGTGAACCTGGTTTTGCCCGCGTATTAATAATGACCCCAACACGTGAGCTGGCTTATCAAATTCATGAGCAATGTGAGTTACTAGCAAAACGTACGCACCTGAAAATAGGTGTAGTAACCGGCGGTATTAACTACGGAACGCATAAAGAAATTTTTGAAAAAAATAACGACGTGTTAATTGCCACTCCAGGGCGATTAATGGAATACCTTGAAACTGAAAACTTTCATGCTGAACACGTCGAAATGCTTATTATTGATGAAGCCGACCGCATGCTAGACATGGGTTTCAAAAAAGAAATGAGCCGTATTTGTGACGAAGCTAAAAACCGCCGTCAGTGCTTTTTGTTCTCTGCTACCCTTGAGGGCGACAGCGTAGAGCGATTTGCAGAAACCACATTAAACGACCCTGCTCTACTTGAAGCTGAATCGTCACGCAAAGAAAAAGCTAAAATTCACCAGTGGGTTCACCTTGCTGATGATTACCACCATAAACTAGAACTTTTAGTCAATACCCTTAACGGCCCAGACGTTAGTAAAGCTATTGTGTTTGTTAAAACCCGTGAGCGTTTAGAAACACTCATTGGTGAATTAACTAATAACGGCGTAAAAGCCGCCTGGCTGCGTGGTGAAATGCCCCAAGACAAGCGCATGAAAGCAATGGAAAACTTTCATAGCGGCCGCACTAAAATATTGATTGCAACAGATGTAGCCGCCCGAGGTATTGACGTATCTGACATTAGCCATGTTATTAACTTTGACATGCCACGAACAGCTGACGTATATGTACACCGAATTGGCCGTACGGGTCGTGCAGGTAAAAAAGGTATCGCTATATCATTAGTGGAAGCGCACGATATTGGTATTTTGTACAAAGTAGAACGCTACATTGAACAAAAGCTTAAACGTCGTGTAATTAAAGGCATAGAGCCGCAGCATAAAGAAGCTAAGCCACCCGCTAAAAAGCGTAAAGATCCGGTAAAAATGAAAGCGAAGAAAAAAGCGAAAGTTAAAAAGAAAAAATAACTTAGCATTTTTTACCAAAGCCGGAGCATGCCGGCTTTTTAATACGCGTTACAAATGTAACCAGAGCATGTAACACCTACCCATTTAAATGTAATTATTGCCCACCTGAATTCCCACTTAATGAAATAACCTTATATTTCAATAAATTAACAATGGCACTGAACTTGTATTATTAGAGACAGAATAGCCAGAATACTTAATGGTTTGGCTAAATTTTTAATTGATATAAAAGGATTGAGTTATGAACCGCTTAAAGTTAACTATTGCTTTAGTTTCGTTTTGTTGTTTATTTTTGTTAGCATGTGCTACCAAAGTGAGTGCAGCAACGCACCTAGCCGTAGTGAGCAGCGTAGCAACTCAACCTAACCTACAACAAACCATTACCAGCACACTTCGTACTAACCCTAACTTTGCATTAAGCAATATTCGCGTTCAGGTTAAAGATGGCGAGGTAGTATTACATGGTCAAGCGCAAACAGGTTTTGAACGTGCGCTTGCACAAAAATTTTTAGAAAATATGGATGGGGTTAAAATCATTCGTAACAAAATTAGTGTTATTTAAATCACACTTTTATTAACTCAATTGATCCTAGGCGCAGCGCGCAACTCCAACACATGCTGCGCCTTTTTTGTGCCTGTAGTTACTTACAACTCACATTAACTACAAAAATAAACTTGCTTTAATTACCTCTTATTTACCGCCAAAGACCAATTGTAAATTGCATACCTTACAACCTGATATTTGCCTAAACAATTTACCCTTTAAATAATAAATTTATATTAAGGCTAGGCCTGTTTAACTGCCATTATTAAAGCGTGTTCTATCTAGGCGTAACATAACTAAGGTGCGCGATTTGTGACCCAGTAAGCTCGGTCCCTACTTCTGCATTATTTTAATGACTACGCCTATGTACGTATAACTTAAAGTCGTATACAGCTCATATGCCCTACTTGCTCTTTATGACCTATTCTTTAAGCAACAAGGAGAAGCAACCTATGGGGGGACCTCAAAGGTTACTGCATGTTTTATATTTATGCTGCGTTATCGTCGGTTTCGGGAAGTAACTACACAATAGCCTTAGCCTTATCGATATATTACATAGCCCGCTTCCAATTTCATCTCAAAAGGTAAGTAGACATAAATTTATAATTAGTTAACGTTGTTCTCACCTTCTCAAACATTTAAGTAGCCATAAAAAAATGCAGCTTTATAAAGCTGCATTTAGTTGTTGTGACTCGTAAGTCATTTTTTCTTTAGCTAACGGCGCACATATAAATGTAAAAGTGCGCTAAGAGTGAGTAAATAATTCCCAATGGTATTAATGGCTCATTTATTCGTTTTGGCTTGAATCTGCTCCACTAGCGTTGCCTTTATTTGATGATTGCTGGCTTATTTTATCGCTGATCATGGCATCGAGTTTTTCACCGCCTTTAATACCAAAATCGAGCGTACGAATAGGAAATGGAATACTAATATCAGCTTCATCCAACGCTTGTTTAACGGCGACTACACCTTTATGGCGCACTGTCATAAAGTCTGGTTCACCTGGGTATTTAATCCAAAACCACACCAATAAATTAATGCTACTGTCACCAAAGCCTTCGGCATAAACATCGGTTTCGTTTTTACGAATAACAAAGTCCAAATCGTTAATCTTATCTACAATAACTTCTTTCGCTTTTTCTATGTCGTCACCATACGAAATGCCTACCGGTACTTCGATGCGCCTAACCCCGAGTGTGGTGTAGTTTTTTAACACATTTCTAAACAACACCTTGTTAGGCACTAAGATTAACTGCCCGTAAAAGCTTTCTATTAGCGTGTTGCGCAGGTTTATTGAGTGTACTGAGCCAAACACGTCGTCGGTTTCTATTACGTCTCCTGTTTTAAAGGGTTTGCGTATACCCATTGCGATACCCGCAATCAAGTTTTCGGTCATATCTTGAAACGCAAAACCTATGGCTAAACCAACAATACCCGCACCGGCTAATAAAGAGGTAACCGTACCTTTTAACCCCACAAAATCTAGCGCTATAAACACCCCAACACACAGTACAATAACCTTAAATATAGAGGCCATTAAATCGGCTATTTGTTGTGAGTCGAGTGAACGGCGCAAAATGTTTTTCATTAGGTTGCCAGCAAAGCGCGCTAGCATTGAAAATATAATGGCAATAATAACCGCCACTATAAAATTAGGGATGTGACTTATAACAACATCAAACCAACCGCCGAGTTTTTCTTCGATAAGTTTTTCGGCTTCTGTTATCGAGGGTATGCTGATCATTTTTGTGCACCTATGAGTAAATAATAATGTGAATACTTTACTCATAGGTGCAAGTTTAGCGCCAGCATATAAAAAGCCATGCATTGCATGGCTTTTTAAATATATGTTTAGCTGTATTTAACACGTTAGCTTTGTTCGTCGCGCATAAATACAGGCTCTAACTCTTTAGTTGTTGCCTCAGCGCTAAAGTAATAACCTGCAACGGTAAATTCTTTTAGCTGACTTAACTGCGTTACTTGGTTTTCTATAATGTAACGCGCCATCATGCCACGCGCTTTTTTAGCGTAGAAACTAATGACCTTATATTGCCCATTTTTACAGTCTTTAAAGTGCGGCGTAATAATTTGCGCGTTAAGCGCTTTTTTATCTACCGCTTTGAAGTATTCGTTTGAAGCTAGGTTAACGAGATATTGTGCATCTTGTGCTTTTATTACTTCGTTTAGTTTGTCAGCAATAATACTGCCCCAAAACTCATACAGGTTTTTACCTCGCGAGTTTTCAAGCTTAGTGCCCATTTCTAGTCGGTACGCTTGCATTAAATCAAGCGGTTTTAATAAACCATATAATCCAGATAATATACGCAAATGGCTTTGCGCATAATCAAGGTCACTTGCAGTTAACGTGCTCGCCTCTAACCCACCGTATACGTCACCATTAAAAGCAAGTGCGGCTTGCTTGGCGTTATCAGAGGTAAAAGGTTGCGACCATTCGCTAAAACGCGCTGCGTTAAGGCCTGAAAGCTTGTCGCTAATTTTCATTAAACTGCCAATTTGCGCAGGTGTTAGTTCACGGCATACTTTCATGAGTTCCTCGCTATGCTCGAGTAATTCAGGCTGAGTGAACTTATCGGTTGCCGGTGGCGTGTCGTAATCAAGATTTTTTGCAGGTGAAATAACAGTGATCATAGTTAGCTATTGACTTGTAAATTATTTAATGTCAATTTCAACATTAAATGAAACGAAAAGCACGTTTTGTTTAAATAAATCCTCCCTTAAAAATTCATACATTGCCGTTTTTTAATTGATAAGGACATAAGACCTATCAAGCATTGTCACACTGTTGCAGTATGGATGTTATATATTAAGGGTAGATTATTCTTTTAACTTGCTTGGAATGAGGAAAGCAAATGACTTCAGCTCTACAAAGGCTAAAACAACATTCATCTATCGTAGCCGACACTGGCGATATTGAAGCGATCAAAAAGCATCAACCAGAAGATGCAACCACAAACCCGTCGCTTTTATTAAAAGCGAGCGAGATTGAAGCTTATAAGCCTTACCTAGATAAAGCTTGGAGCTATGCAAAAGAAACCGAGCAAGAGCCAGCTAAACAACTAGAACTTGCATGTGACTATTTTGCTGTATTACTTGGTAAAGAAATTAGTGAAATTGTACCAGGTTATATTTCTACAGAAGTAGATGCCCGTTTATCGTTTGATACTCAAGCAACCATTGCTAAAGCACACACTCTACTTAGCCTTTACGAAAAAGAAGGTGTAAGCAAAGACAAAATTTTAATTAAAGTTGCGTCTACATGGGAAGGTATTAAAGCCGCTGAGCAGTTAGAAAAAGAAGGGACTAAATGTAACCTTACTTTATTATTTAGCGACGCCCAAGCCCGTGCATGTGCTGATGCAAATGTATT
This sequence comes from Pseudoalteromonas sp. H71, assembly GCF_001468485.1. GTDB lineage: Bacteria > Pseudomonadota > Gammaproteobacteria > Enterobacterales > Alteromonadaceae > Pseudoalteromonas. The sequence continues at coordinate 152,715 of NZ_LODI01000046.1, read as the reverse complement.
TCTAATCTCGCCATTTGTTGGCCGTATTTTAGATTGGCACGTTGCCAACGGTATGGAAAAACCAACGGATCCACTACAAGATCCTGGTGTGCAATCAGTACGCAGCATTTTTGAGTTTTACAAACGCCATGATTACAAAACAGTGGTTATGGGTGCAAGTTTCCGTAACACGGGTGAAATTATTGCTCTTACAGGTTGTGACAAGCTAACTATTAGCCCTAACCTTTTAGAAGACTTAGGTAACCTTGAAGGCGCACAAGAATATTTACTAGAAAGTGATATTCCTAAAGAGCCAAAACCTGAGCCGCTTACAGAAGCGCAATTCCGTTGGTTACATAACCAAGACGCAATGGCCACTGAAAAGCTAGCTGAAGGTATTCGTTCATTTGCACAAGCACAAGAGCAATTAGAAGAACGCTTCAAGGCAATGTAATTTGCTGTAAAAAAATAAAAAAGCGCCGTATTATTTATGGCGTTTTTTTATGTCTGTAAAAAACGGGCGAATAAACCCACCTCCCTCACATCTTTTATCTATAGAAAAATAACTCTCATCGGCTTAAATTTTTCGTAAACTGTATTTCACGTGTTCATATTTAAAAACAATACTTTACTGGTATAAACCTTCATTTAAGCATCACAATTTTGTAACATCTCTGTCACTTTTTTATTCTATTTTAGCTAGGCCTGTGGTATAGGTACTCTTGAGGTCAATAAAATCAATAGGAGATGTTCATGGATAGCCTAAACGATATATTAGAGATACTAGAAGGTCCTGATGAAAAAAGAAAAACCTCTCAGAAGAACAAAAAAAGAAAATGGCGCGAAATAGAAGCAATAAAAGATAAACAACGTCTACGTAAAGAATTAGAGGAATTTGATTACTTTGCAGACACAATTGCAATTGATGAGCTAGATTTTTAATTTCTATACCCACCAATTACACAAAAGCCCTCATTTATGAGGGCTTTTTTAATGTTCAAACTTATTTAACTAGACCTGCCAATTTATGGGCTTTTTACCTTGCGCTAACAGTAGTTCGTTAGTTCGCGAAAAGTGCTTACAACCAAAAAAGCCTCGATGAGCCGACAGCGGCGACGGATGCGGACCACTCAAAATAGAGTGGCGAGTGCTATCTATGCCTTTTCCTTTTTTTTGCGCATGCGCTCCCCACAAAATAAACACAACCCCATCACAGTTCGCGTTAATATGAGCAATAACATTATCGGTAAATTGCTCCCAGCCTAAATGTTTATGCGAATGTGCTTGTCCTTGCTCTACCGTTAAAACAGTATTTAGTAAAAATACGCCTTGGTCAGCCCAGGTTTGCAAGTAACCATGTTCAGGTATAACAAAACCCTCAATATCTGTAGCCAGCTCTTTGTACATATTTTTAAGCGAGGGTGGTAATTTTTTTACCTCTGGCAGAACAGAAAAACATAACCCGTGAGCTTGCCCTTCACCGTGGTAAGGGTCTTGCCCTAAAATGACCACACGAATATCGTTTAGAGGCGTGACATTAAATGCATTAAATACGAGCGATTCAGGGGGATAAACAGCAACACCTTGCGCTCGGCGGTTTTCGACTCCGTTTAAGGTTTTCTGCATATAAGGTTGCTGTAACTCGTTGTGTAAAAATGTATCCCAGTCGCTCATTACATACTCTTTATTTGTTTTCGTGACGCGTCTATTTTATCACACATATCCGCCAGTCCATCTAGCATACGCGGTGTAAAACGGTGAAGTAAATCGGCGTTAACGCGAATAAACTGATTATTTTTAACCGCAGGCACTTCTGGCCATGCCTTCCAATTAACATTTGGCTGCGGGGTATTAGACTTTTCGTCAGGAATAATAATCACCTGAGGCTTAGTAACAATGACATTTTCAATGCTGATTTGTGGGTACTGGGTCGTGCTATTAGCAAATACATTATTTACATGACAGGTACTTACTAATTGACCAATCCATGTGCTTTCACTGATGGTCATCATTGGCTCGGCCCATAACTGATAAAAACCAGATATAGGCAGCTTCCCTTGCTGGTTTTTTATAATAGCGGTTAACTTGTGCTTAAATACTTTGGCAACCTGTTGGCTTTGCTTTTCGTACCCTGTTAATTTACCAAGAGTGAGTAGTTCAGTTTGCACGCCTTCTATGGTTGTAGGGTTGCTTAAATGCACTTTGATACCCAAGCGCTCTATTTGTGCTATATCTTCCTGTTGATTTCCGCTTTTCCAGGCAATCACTAAATCAGGTTTTAAAGCTAATAATTTCTCAAGAGAAATGCCATAGTACCCGCCAATGCGAGCTATATTTTTTGCTTCATGTGGGTAATCGGCATAGTCAACAGTACCCACAATATTGCTGCCTGCACCAATAGCAAATAGGTTTTCAACTATGTGTGGGGCGAGTGCAACTATACGTAGTTTTTTAGGCTCAGGCTCTGCGTTCGCCCCTGCATTGCTCTGTAAACTAAACAGCATTAACCCTATAAAAAGCAATTTAATCACTAGTAATCAAACCCTTCTAGTGCTTTTACACCTGAATCGAATGCGTGTTTTACATTGCGCACTTCGCTCACTGTATCGGCAAGGTCAGTCAATGTTCTGTGCGCTGCGCGCCCTGTGATAATAACCGATTGCATAGCCGGGCGATTATTAAGTGCGCTCACTACTTCGTCTAAGTCGATGTAGCCATAAGTCACCATGTAAGTGAGTTCATCAAGTAGTACTAAGTTAATACTGCTGTCGGCAAGCATACGCTTTGCTTCTTGCCATGTTGCTTGCGCTGCTAAAGTATCAGCCTCTTTATTTTGTGTATCCCACGTAAAACCAGTATTCATCACAGCAAATTCAACACCTGCGCCTTGTAATAAATTACGCTCACCACATTCCCATGTCCCTTTTATAAATTGACACACAGCGGCTTTTTGACCATGGCCTACACAGCGTGCTACCACACCAAAACCAGAGGTCGATTTACCTTTCCCATTACCAGTAATGACTTGAAAAATACCTTTAACCTCTTGCGCAGCTTCAACACGGGCATCTACGTGTTCTTTTACTTTTTGCTGGCGCTGTTTATGCTTGTCGTTTGTCTGTTCAGTCATTATTGTGTCCTTTATAAATCGAGATAATTTGCGCTATATCTAAATGTGTTTCGCACATAGTTGCTAAACGCGCTAACTGCTGTTCGCGGTGTGTATCAATACTTATTGGGTCAAGCTGTAAAGTTGGTTTTACCCACTTTAAAATTTCCATAGTGGCGTTGGGCTCATCAAATAAACCGTGTAAATAAGTGCCCGCAATTGCGTTATCGTCACTTATAAAACCATCCGTTTTAAATCCATTTGGATGCTCATTAAAAGTTAAAAATGGCTTATTAAGCGCGGCCCCTTTGCTAATACCTGCATGTATTTCGTAGCCACTACACGGTGTTTGTAAATCATTTAACTGCATCGTCGCTGATAATTTAGAAAGTACTTTTTGCGCGCTCAGTGTGGTTTCAAAATCACATAAGGCCAACCCATTCACCCTTTTTAATGACGACTCAACCCCCTCTGGATCGTGGATAATATTACCCAGCATTTGCATGCCACCACAAATTCCAAGCACTTTACCCCCATAGCGTAAGTGGCGTTTTATTTGCCTATCCCACCCTTCATTTATTAAGAAAGTTAAATCGCCAAGTACGTTTTTACTGCCTGGTAAAATAATAAGATCAACATCAGGAATTACCTGCGTATGGCGTACATAATTAACATTAATATTTGGGTGTAAACGCAGTGCGTCAAAATCGGTATGGTTACTAATATGTGGCACTAATAATATTGCAATATTGATAGTTGCATGGGTGACGTTATTGCCTATTGCAACAGCGTCCTCCGCGTCGAGAGTCAAATCGTGGAGGTATGGCAGTACACCTAAAACAGGCTTATTTGTATAGTTCTCTAACCAATCAAGCCCTCCTTGCAGTAAACTTATATCTCCTCTAAAACGGTTAATTACAAACCCTTTTACACGTGCTTGCTCTGACTCGCTAAGTAATGCCAATGTCCCCACTAAATGAGCAAATACACCACCTTTATCTATATCGGCAATGATGATCACCGGGCAGTCTACTTTTTCAGCGTAGCCCATGTTAGCGATGTCGTTTTCACGCAAATTTATCTCAGCGGGGCTTCCCGCACCTTCCACCAATAACAACTCAAACCGTTTTGCTAAACGCTCGTGTGATGTAATGACGGCATCCATAGCGACTTTTTTATAATCGTGGTATTTACCCGCTTCCATGTTGCTAATCGCTTTACCATGAATAATAACTTGCGCGCCAGTGTCGCTATTGGGTTTAAGTAATATGGGATTAAAGTCAGTTTCGGGCTCGACTCTAGCAGCAATAGCTTGCAAAGCTTGTGCTCGGCCAATTTCGCCACCGTCGTTTGTCACTGCGCTATTAAGTGCCATATTTTGTGGTTTAAACGGTGCGACTTTTATGCCTTGATTTGCAAATACTCGACAAAGCGCAGCCACCAGGGTGCTTTTTCCTGCATCAGAGGTCGTGCCTTGTATCATAAGCGTTTTCATGGCTATACCTTCGATTTTCTAAAAAAGAGTAAACTTAAGAAAAACGCACTTCCCACAGCGGCCGTGATCACCCCAACAGGCAGCTCTTGATTTTGTAGTAAAGAACGTGACAGTACATCGACCCATACCATAAATGTGCCTCCTGCTAAGCTTGTTATTAATAGCCCTGCGACGGTTCCCTGCGAGATAAAAAAGCGCACAATGTGTGGCACCATTAACCCAACAAAACCAATACCACCACACATTGCCACCAGCACAGCGGTTATTAATGAGCTTAAAATTAGCATCAGTAACCTAAATCGTTTCACTTTAACACCAAGAGTTATGGCACTTTCATCACCTAATAACATGGCATTAAGTTGGCGCCTAAAGCTAATCATTACGCAGGTACACAATGTAATCACTAAAAATGGTATCCATAGTGTTGCCCACTGCGCACGTGCAAAACTACCCAAGGTCCAAAATAAAATAGCGGCAACGGCTTGCGGCTCACTCCAATAAAGTAACAAACTAGTAAATGCACTAAATAAAAATGAGAGTGCAACACCAGCTAACAACATCGATTCAACCTGCCCACCTTGTTGCCTTGTGGCTATTAATATAAGCAAGCTCATTGCTAATAAACTACCTAGTAGCGCCGCCGCAGAAAGGGCAACGCCCGCGCTAATACCCACAAATGCCATAAGGATAACTACACCAAACGAAGCACCTGACGATATACCAAATAAATAGGGATCGGCTAATGGATTACGTGTCACAGTTTGTAAAATTAGCCCCGCAATAGCTAAACCTGCACCGGCCAAAAACGCCAATAATGTGCGCGGCACTCTTAATTCAAAAATAATACGACTGGTCAGTGACGAATCATTAAAATGCACAAGACTGTTAAATACATCGTTTATTGACGTGTCTGTTGCGCCAAAGCTCAATGCTAAAAATAGACTTACTGTAGCAATGACAATAAACATAAATAGCGCCGCAGAATGGCGAAATCGAGAGGCCAGCATGTTATTTATAACCATAAAAATAAGTAATATGAGGTGTGCTTTTGCCAAGCTGAGGTTCTTGTGGGTGGCTATTTATCTGTGCGCATACACCAAATACATCATCAAGCATGTGCTCAGTGAGTACCTCTGCGGGCGAACCGGTATGCGTTATTTCTCCGTTTTTAATGACTACGAGCTCATCGCAAAGAGCCGCAGCTAAATTAAGATCATGAAATGAAGCAAACACCGTAACACCTAGAGACTTTGCCAGTTCCATAACCTGTATTTGGTACTTAACATCAAGGTGGCTAGTGGGTTCATCCATTATTAACAGTTGAGGTTGCTGAACAATAGCACGTGCAATGAGTGCGCGTTGTTTTTCTCCTCCAGAGAGCGATTCAAAATTTTGATTGGTGTGCTGCTCAAGCCCTACCGTTTTTATAGCTTTAGTGATCTGTGTTTTTTCGCTTTGCGATGTAGAGCTAAATAACGATTTATGAGGAGTGAGGCCAAGCGCCACAACATCAAATAACGACAAGTTAAAATGCGATGGTGCTTCTTGCAAAACAACAGCAACGCACTTTGCATATTCGTCACTTTTGAGCTGCCAAATATCTCGGTTATTAAACTTTACAACCCCTTCGCTTGGCTTATTAAAACGATATAAACAACGCATTAAACTCGATTTACCTGCACCATTGGGCCCTATTAAGCCAACAAATTTACCTGCAGGTATTTGCACATTAATATGTTTGAGAATAGATTTATTTGCTATTCCCCACGAAAGGTTTTGAACGTTTAATAATGGTGCTTTAGTTTGCAATACTCTGTCCTAGACACGAGTACCCACTTGTAATGCAACGACCAAAAAGGAGTACATTAAAATTAGCATGAGTAGGCCCGCTCATTAAAAATTGATTTGTATCTGACTTAAAGCAAAGTGCTAATTACAGTTGCGGGAACAGTTGAGGAATTGCACCTCATTCCAAATGAAGCTCTATTATGGGCGGGTAAGTAAATAATTTAAAGCAAAAAAACCGCGCTAATAACAGCGCGGTTAAAAAGGGAGTGTTTTAACTAGGGCGTGTTGACCTTTGTGGATTTAAATTTGTTCAATCTAGGGGCGATTAAATCGCGGCGCGAGGTTTGTAACCTAGTGGGCTAAGTAAAAACCGAGCAACAAAGAGTTAATAGTCCCTAGAAAGAACCCAGAGGGCAGCGCATGTTTGGTATTTATGCTACGTTATCGCCTATTTATGGGGAATAACCACATTGCACAGGCTCTGCCTTGCCTAAAAACCAAACATACTGCTGGAAATTCAACCACCAAAGTTCAACACGTCCTGCCGTTAAAACTTATATTCCATACCTAAACCTAAGTAATCTTGGTCTACGTTGTTGTCCATATCAAAGCTTGAGTAAAAGCCAAATACTTTAATGTTTTTGTTAAGCTTGTGATCAACACCAACCGAAATAGCTGTTTTATCATCGCTATCGTCAAAGTCCATTGCCTGATACTGAACCTTAAATGTATTTTTACCCATGCTGTATGCCGCATTTAATAAGTAACCGTCACCTTCAGCTGAACCGTCTACTTTTTCTTGAGTTTGGTACATAGCACCTAGTTTAAAGTCTTCAACTTTACCCTGGATTGATGCGCGCACTACATCATAACCGTTTACTTCGCTGTCAGCTGCAATTGAGGCATAAATTGCACTCTTTTTAAGCGCTGAATCACCGTATGTTACAGCCATTGAATAACCGTTATCTGCATCTACATCATCTTCAGCAATAAAAGTAGCAAGTACTTTAAAGCCTTCGTATGAGTTTGACGCATAAGAAATTGAATCACCTAAACGGTTTTCACCTTTGAATACGTTTTTAATATCGCCTTCAAGGTCATTAAATAAATCGAGTTTACCTTGCGCTTGTTTAAACGCCGTGTCGTTACGACCCACTACTACCTGACCAAATGAGCCTTTAACACCAACGTATTGGTTACGCGCAGAAATATTATCGTCGTCGCCTTTTGAGTCTGCATCAGTTACATCAACTTGAAACTCAAACTTATAAACTGCTTCTAAGCCATCGGTAATTTTTTCAGAACCTTTAAGACCAAAGCGAGATGCGTTACTTTTAATTTCAGTAAACGACCCTTCACCGTCATCTGTAGACTGCACAGTTACATTTGCTTTACCGTAAACATCCACGTCTGCAAGTACATTAAAAGATAAACCACTTAGCAAAGCGACACATAAGCTCGATTTTACAAATTTCATGTTATTTCCTCGATAATCACAAAAGACTAATTTTTAAAACGACTGCAGTTTGTCACCACTAAATGACAGAAATATTACAAATGAAATATTTTTGACTTTTAAAGTTAATAAAACTGCATTATTTTTGAAATCAAAAGGACACGAACACTAATCAAGCAAATATGTACCCACTTAACCTCCAACGTTTAAGCGTTAAGCTCAATAGTAGGAAGTAAATTTATTAGTGTTTCTATTAGTTCCTTTTGCTCGTTATCTCTATGGTAGGCTACAAATATATCTCTTGACGTATTTTCTACGTTTTTTACATGAAATAATTCACCATTTTCTAAATGTTGCTCTACTAAAACATGAGGAATAAATGCACTGCCACCACATTGCAAAATTAAATCGAGTGCAATTCGGCCGGTGCTTGTTCTAAAGTAAGGAGGGGTTTTACCGGTAAACTGGCGTGCATGCCAAAGCGAAAATGTCGTCCCCCAGTCAACATACACGTACTGATTATCAAAAAAATTCTCGTTTGTTGCCGTGTCATACCCACTCACAGGAATAATAGGTAGTTCACAAATACGCTCAACAACTAACTCATCCACTTTTGGTGGATCGAATAAAATGGCCAAATCAAGCGTGCGCTCAAGCAATAATCGCGTACTTTCTTGTTGGGCTTTAACTTCAGCCACCAAAGACACTCCCGGCATAGCCGACACGATATTAGTAATACCAAACTGCAAAAAAGCATCCCAGATATTAGGGGTGCCCGCTAAGCTAATTTGTTTATGCATGTTGTCGGCAAGGGCCACATCTACCTTCGCGCGCTGCATACCGGTTATGATCATTTGCGCGTGAGGTAATAACCGCTCACCAGGCGCTGTTAATTGAATATTATTACGCTGGCGAATAAATAAATTAACGCCAAGTCCTTGCTCTAATTGGCGAATACGAAAGCTTACCGCCGACTGCGTTATATATAGGTTTTCTGCGGCTTTACCGAAATGACGCGTGCGCACTACTTCAACAAATGTTTTTAATAAATCGATATCCACTTTTTTATCCTCACGATAAAAATAACTTGTTTAAAAAATTGCCAAACTTGCATCATACTCCAACTAATTAATAGGGTATGAGGATATAGCTATGAGCATTAACATTTCATTACTACGCCAAGCATTTGTTAGCCAACGTCAATTTTATGATGATCAAAATTTTCCACGTGGTTTTAGCCGCAGCGGAAATTTCACCTTATTAGAAGCCAGTATACTAGAACAACATGGCATTGTTTTAAAAGGTTTATATAGTAAGACGATTGAACCACAAAATGAGCACCAAGAAAATTTTGTAGCCGTAGTAACTGGCTCACAAGAACCAACTAATCCGATTGAGCGAGCATGGCTAAAATACCTAAAGCTTACGACGTGTAAAACGAAGTTTCATACCTTGTTTGGGCGCTCTAAAATATCGAGCCCTGCGCCAATAAATCATGAAAGTTATTCAGAATCTGACAGCTTATAAACACGTAACCAATTTGCTTTTTGGCGCTTTTACGGTTACAACATGTATTAAGCAGCATTTTTGCATAATATGATTTAGGTGTTCCGTGAAGCGAAAGATATTAATAGTTGAAGATACACCTGCTATAGCGCTTGTGCAAAAACACATAGCGCTAAAGGTAGGCTACGAGGTAGATGTAGCAGAAACGTTAGCACAAACAAAAGTATTGATTAGTCAAAACGATTATTTTTGTGCGGTTGTTGATTTTATTTTGCCTGACGCACCAATGGGTGAAGCGATTACCTGCACCGTTGACGCTGAAATTCCTACCATTGTTATGACGGGAAATATAGATAAAAAAACGCGTAACATGGTAGAAAAGTACCCTATTATTGACTATATAATAAAAGAAAATAAACAGGCCTATCAATATCTTGAAAAACAGTTAAAACGTTTACCTCGCAATGAAAATGTAAAAGTACTAGTTGTTGATGACTCTATATCTACCCGCCACTATGTTGTGAGCTTATTGTTACGTCACAAATATCAAGTATCTGAAGCTGAAGATGGAAAAAAAGCACTAGAAGTTCTTGCTAACTCACCCGATATCTCAGTGATCATTACCGACAACGAAATGCCCAATATGAACGGCGATGAGTTGTGTAGCGAAATTCGCAGAATTTACAGTAACGATGAAAAGGCAATTATTGGTATTTCTGGCGCTGATTCATCTGAGCTATCAAGCTTATTCCTAAAAAATGGTGCAAACGATTACCTGCATAAACCGTTTAATAACGAAGAGTTTTATTGCAGGCTAAGCCAAAACGTTGGCATGCTTGAACAAATAGCGACAATAAAACGCCAAGCCAACACAGATTACCTAACTGACCTCCCTAATCGTCGTTATTTCTTTGAGCAAGCAAATAACTCTCTTAAAGAGCTCAGTCTCAAAAAGGTAAACGGCGCGCTGGCCATGATTGATATAGATCACTTTAAATCTATTAACGACACTTATGGCCATGATGCAGGCGACCAGGTTTTAAAAGGGCTGGCTATCTGCCTTAAAAAATACTTTGAAAAATATTTAGTTGCGCGTTTAGGTGGCGAAGAATTTGCTGTTTATTTTGCAGATGAAACCCCGCAAGAAGCGCTTAATCGACTCGAAGGGTTTAGGTATTTTGTAGAGAATAACAGCCAAGAATTTAGTAAAGACAAAATAAAACTGACTATTTCAATAGGCTTTTCTACAGGGCCTATTTATCAAATGGATACGTTATTAAAACAGGCCGACCAAAAACTTTACGAGGCGAAAGAATCCGGCCGAAATAAGGTAGTCAGTTAAACTAAAATTTAAGCAATTTCGGCGGCTGTAATGGCCGCTTTTTTACGCTTACGTGATTGATGGTAAGAATCCCAACTAAAAATAGCCAGTGCACTCCAAATACACGCAAAGGTAATAAGCCTTTCTGTATCAAATACCTCATCGTAAAACACCACAGCAAGTATAAACATTAAACTAGGCCCAATGTATTGGAAAAAGCCAAGGGTTGTATATTGCAGGCGTTTAGCCGCCCCTGTAAAGCAAAGCAGCGGTAGTGTGGTAACAATGCCTGCGCTTATAAGTAATAAGTTGGTAAGCCAATCGTTATTAGGCAAACTTGATGTAGCAGAAGGTGTCATCATCCACCAGTAAACCAGTGCTACTGGCAATAATATTAATGCCTCGAGTAATATACCGGGTAACGCCTCAACAGGCAGCTTTTTTCGTAATAGGCCATACAGTGCAAACGATATAGCAAGTGAAAATGCCACCACAGGAAACGAGCCAAAGCTTACTAATTGAAGTATCACCCCAGAGAATGCCAACCCAACAGCAACCCCTTGAAATTTTCGGAGGCGCTCACCTAAAAAAAGCATGCCTAACAAAACATTTAAAAGCGGATTTATGTAATAACCTAAACTTGCATCAAGCATATGGTTATTGTTAATCGCCCATATAAATAAACCCCAGTTAAAACCAAGTAAGCCAGAGGTAATAACTAACATTAGCATCAGCTTAGGCTGTATTATAATGTGCTTAATTTTATGCCAGTACTTTAAAACACTCACCACTAAAATTAAAAATACGACTGACCACACCACACGATGCATTAAGATTTCAAATGCGGTCACATGTTGGATTAACTTGAAATAAATGGGGGCAAGACCCCACATAACAAAAGCAAGACAAGCAAAAATTGCGCCTTTACGCTGCTCGGTAACAATTGGCATAGTAAACACTTAGTGATTTAAAAGGTCGCCAGTTTACTCGCCTAACAGGTTTTATCCAACTAAATACGTGCCTGTTCCAAAAGCTATTTGCACTGATTGCTCGTTATGTAATTCCATTCTGCACACGCACACTTTATTACCTGAACGAATAAGCGTGGCACTGGCGGTAAACACATCCCCTTTTCCTGGGCGCAAATAATCAGTGCGTAAATCAATAGTGCCAAGTGTTGCTAATTTTTTTTGCACACTGTTCATCTCTAAATCGGTTAGCTTGTCTATCACACTGGCCGCTGCAAGCATGCCGCCTACGTTATCAAGTACGGCTGAAATAATCCCACCATGAAGAATTTTTTGAGCTGGGTTACCTATAAAAACATCCTGCCAGGGAAATGTAATTTTAGCTTGTTCTGGGCTAAGTGATTCTACCGATATATTTAAAAATTGATTAAACGGCATGCCATTTACAAATAGCGCACCCACTTGTTCAATTAACATTTCTTTATTCATTATTATTCTCTGAAATTAATAGGTAAAACGAGTAAAACATACCTTGTGTAAAACTACGAGCGTAAAGCTAAAGACATCTTATAAAAAAAACACTAAAATACTCGCCAATGAATACATCTACGCTTCCTTCAAGCACGTTAGTGCGAAAACCCGAGACTGTCCTCAAACAAGTGTTTGGTTACAGCGAATTTCGAGATGGCCAAAAAGCCGTTATTGATGCCGCTTTAAATGGTCAGGACACACTTGTTTTGCTACCCACTGGTGGCGGAAAATCTGTGTGTTATCAAATTCCGGCATTAGTTCTTGAAGGGGTTACTATTGTTATCTCACCACTTATTTCACTTATGCAAGATCAAGTTGCGCAGCTTCAAGCTTTAGGTGTAAAAGCGGCTTATGTGAATAACAGCCTAGCACGCGAAGAACAGCAGTCAGTTTATCAGCAACTTCACCAAGGGCTTATTAAACTATTATATGTAGCCCCAGAGAAAGTATTACAACGTGACTTTTTAGAGCGATTATCGCATTTAAAAATAAGCTTATTTGCCATTGACGAAGCGCATTGTGTGTCGCATTGGGGGCATGATTTTAGGCCGCATTATTTTCGCTTAAACGAACTTAAGCAGCGTTTTGCTCACGTGCCTATGATGGCCCTGACCGCCACCGCAGATAAAGCCACACGCTTTGATATTGTTGAACAGTTAAAACTTCAGCAGCCTTACATTCACACTGGCAGTTTCGACAGACCTAATATTCGTTACACCATAGAAGAAAAATTTAAACCTATGGTGCAACTGTTGCGCTACCTAAAAGAACAAAAAAACCAAAGTGGCATTATTTATTGCACTAGTCGAAAGCGTGTTGACGACATAGCAGAAAAGCTGGCCGATGCAGGCCTTAATGCAGCCGCTTACCATGCAGGTATGAGTAATGAACAACGCCAGTTTGTGCAAACAGGGTTTGCCCGTGATGATATCCAAATAGTCGTTGCTACTGTGGCTTTTGGTATGGGTATAAACAAACCCAATGTACGCTTTGTACTGCATTACGACATACCTAAAAGCATAGAAGCGTACTATCAAGAAACAGGCAGAGCAGGACGCGACGGCTTAGCCGCAGAAGCAATCATGTACTTTGATCCTGCCGATATAGGCCGTGTAAGGCGATTTTTTGAAGACATTGACGATGAACAACGTCGAAGAGTAGAAGAGCAACGCTTTAATGCTATGGCAAGCTTTGCTGAGGCGCAAACGTGTCGTCGTCAGATACTGCTTAACTACTTTAGTGAATACCAACGAGAACAATGTGGTAACTGCGATATTTGCTTAAATCCACCTAAAAGCTTTGACGGAACGCTTGTTGCCCAGCAAGCACTTTCGTGTGTATACAGAGCTGAGCAGCGATTTGGTTTAGGGTACATTGTAGAACTATTACGCGGTGCCAACACGAGTCGTATTCGCGATAACAATCATCACCAGTTGAGCACCTATGGTATTGGTAAAGACAGAAGTAGTGAGTTTTGGCTGAGTATTTTACGCCAACTCATTCACCAAGGGTTACTAAGCCAAGATATAACGCAAGGCGCTTCGTTGCGATTAACCGAAGCCGCCCGCGCTATATTAAAAAGCGAATATGCACTGCAATTAGCTGAGCCTCGATTACAAGCAAAACACGTATACCAAGATAAGCTCGCGCAATTTAATTACGATAAAAAACTATTCGCTCGCTTGCGTTCATTACGCAAAGAGCTAGCCGATGCCGACGATGTGCCACCGTATGTGGTATTTAACGATAAAACGTTAGCCGAAATGGCGCAGCTCATGCCTACTAACGACAGTGAATTTTTAAAAGTGTCGGGGGTTGGTTTTACCAAATTAAATAAATATGGCGGTGCTTTTTTAACAGCAATTCGCAACTACTTAGCCACACAATAAGCATAATATGAGCAAAATAGATTACGACCAAACACATCAATGCATCATCATTACCCCGACAGAGCCACCTCACGATGAAGACTTTGAGCTGTGGAGTACATTATTCCTACATTCGGACGATATCGCTATTAGCGAGTATTCGGCGGGAGCCGATAGGCATCAGGTGCGCTTTTCTTATAGCCAACAAACATTTAATTTAAATTACGAGCATTACAGTCAAAGTATTTGGATTAACGGCGAAGGGCCTGAAGCAGAACATTTATTAGCCGCGTTGGCTTTTTATTTAAATTAACCCGATTTAGCGATGGATGAATAAACTGTTTTTATAATCGGGCAATAGTTAACACCTAAACGGCTCTTTTAAACAAATAGTTTTTAATAAACTAAATTAATTATTTTTAACCCCTATGCTTTTTACTTACATTTAAATAACAATGATGTAAGCTAATATTACGGGTGTAGTTTACTACGCAGTAAATAAGGGGTTAAATGATCAGTAATACGTGGTTTTCACCCTGTTGTGTTGGGGTTATTGTTCTGTGTCTATTAATGTCTAATGCTTATGCAGAGCCATTTCCTACAAACACAGGTACCTGCCCGCTTGAATCATCAATACATTTGAGTGAAGAAAAATTACGTCGCCAACTCAGCGATGAAACGCTACTGGTTGCTACAAAACCAAATGCTAGAATAGCCACTATTACGCTAGAACAACTCAATGTATTTAATACTGCGCTGGAAGAAGAAAATAACGCACTGTTTAGATTTGCTAACCGCGCGCACATTCAAACCGAACCTGAAGTAATCAAAAACCTACTGCTTTTTAACTCTGGCGACCTTTACGATGCTAAAAAACTTTCTGAATCGGAGCGCCTGCTGCGAAAAGAAAACTACCTTTACGACGCACAAATTAGCGCAACAGAAAACTGTGATGGCGATATAGATGTTAAAGTAATTACCCGTGATTTATGGACGCTCTTGCCAGAAATAAACTTTAGCCGCAGCGGTGGAGAAAATAAATCGAGTATTGGTTTTAGAGAATCAAACTTGTTTGGCTGGGGAAAAAGATTGTCTTTTTCTCGCACAACCGACAGCGACCGCAGTGGTTACTTATTTGTTTACGACGATCCTAATATTTTTTCTAGCCGCTACCGTGGTCGCATAGAGTATGCAGATAACAGCGATGGTAAGCGTCATTTACTTGAGCTTACTTATCCATTTTATGCCATAGATACACCTTACAGTTACGGTATTTTAAGCTATTCAGAACAACGAGAAGAATCACTATACCGACGTGGTAAAGAGATCAGTGAGTTTGATCAAACAACTGATCTAAATCGCATTTTTATCGGCCACTCTAAGGCACTCAGTAATAGCTGGACTCAGCGAATTAGCTTAGGTTATGTAGATGAGCAGCATACATTTACTGCTATTCAAACCACATTTGAGCCTTTAGCTAAAGATAGAAGCTACAGTTATCCCTATATTAGTGGTCATTGGTTTGAGGATAATTTTATTAAGGTGCGTAATTTTGACAGCATTTATCGCACTGAAGATTTAAACCTAGGTTGGAATGCAAAAGCACTGCTGGGTTATTCAGATGAATCGTTGAGTAACGATGATAGCCGCCTTGTTTATTCGCTTAATGTGAAAACAGCGCATTTTTCTGGCGATAATACGCTTTGGCGTTTTAGCACGGATTTAGAGGGATTTTGGAACGAAGAACAAAAGCAACTCGAAAACTTTAAAGCGACATCGCAAGTACAATATTATCTAAATACAAGTGTTGATCAATCTTGGTATGTAAAAGGCCGCGTGCAATACACAAAAAACCTAACTGCCGACCAACAGCTTACCTTAGGTGGCGAAACAGGCCTGCGTGGCTACCCTATGGATTACCAACATGGCGACCGTAGCTTTTTAGTGAGCCTAGAAAAACGCTACTACTGGGAGTACGATTTACTACAACTATTCAAAGTAGGTGGCGCGGGCTTTATAGATATTGGTAGAGCATGGTTTAATAACCAAACAAATGGCGAAAATAATCATGTACTCAAAAATGTGGGCGTTGGTTTGCGCCTAGCGCCGAGTAGAGCAAATGCAGGCACTATGATCCATCTTGATATAGCCGCTCCCATAGATAGCGCTGATGATGTCGACTCTGTGCAGTGGCTTGTCAGTGTAAAAAAATCTTTTTAAATTGCTACTTAGCGCCAAAATAACACGCTAAACTAAGGCCTTTAAGCTAGTTGAAATTCAACCTAACGTGTTGCTTTATTTACTACTTTTAACTACCACATAACTGTAAAAGGCGCTATTTTGGAATTTTTAGATGTTTTAGAATTACTCACCGATCAATATAAACTCATCGTGACCGTTATTGCCTTGTTACTTTTTCCAGTGCTATTAAAGCTAACTAAAAAGTTACTTGAGCAAGCCATTAAAGGTAAAGTAGATTTACATCGTAAATACCGCGCAGAGTTACTACTTAAAATTATTCTCGCCTTTGTCATGTTATGTTTAGTGTTAGTATTTTGGGGTATTGAACTACGAGGGCTACTGGTTCTGGGCTCGTCACTCTTTGCAATGTTAGGTGTCGCGCTATTTGCAGCATGGTCATTACTGAGCAATCTAACCGCATTTTTATTAATGTTTATTCAAAACGACTGCCGTGTTGGTTTTTGGGTACGTATTATTGACGGCGCAAATCATGTTGAAGGTAGAATTGTCGAGATGGGCTTAATGAATGTTGTACTTGAACATATTGATGGGCACCGCGTAATTTACCCAAATAACTTATTTGTTACGCGCCCTGTACTCGTTTTAAACGCAGAGCCTAAACCATCAAAAGCGCCGGTAATTAAGCGAATTATAGGCCCTAAAAAATCATAAATTTTGCATAAAAAAAGCCGTTTTAGTAACTAAAACGGCTTTTTAATGGCTGCTAAAGGGTTAGTTATTTAACTCTGCCGTTTTTAGTTCTTCATCTAAATCATTTATTTCATCAATAAATGTTTCTAATTGCTGCTCAACCAAGCTATTAGCATGAGCAAAATAAGCAATATGAAAAACTGCATCACCTTCATTAACCAATGGCATAGTTTGCTGACCAATTACAATACCACTTCGTGGTGCTAGTAACTCAAGTTCAGAGTCACCAAGGGGGCTACTTATATAAGCAAGTATTTGCCCTTTTGTTACGCGCTCACCCAGCGACACTTGAGCACGTACAATGCCATCTACTTCAGCACGTACCCAGCTTGTAGAGCTTGCAATAACAGGCTCTGGTAGTTTTTTAGGGCGTTTGCCGCGCATCATTTTTAAATGGCGCATTACATAGTCAACCCCTTGCACGCCGGCGGCTATTGCAATTGGGTCAAAACGCAGTGCCTCACCCGCTTCATAAGTAATAACCGGTATGCCTAAATTAGCCGCTTCACTTCTTAGTGAGCCATTGCGTAGCGAAGCATCAATCACCGC
Organism: Pseudoalteromonas sp. H71; assembly: GCF_001468485.1. Lineage (GTDB taxonomy): Bacteria > Pseudomonadota > Gammaproteobacteria > Enterobacterales > Alteromonadaceae > Pseudoalteromonas. Next base: position 135,193 of record NZ_LODI01000046.1, on the reverse strand, counting down.
CGGTGTACCAAAGGCTTTGGCCATCTGCGCAGTAGCTTCATCCGCCAAATTTGCACGTATTTGTGGCAAGTTTGTTCGGTGAATAGCCCCTGTATGTAAATCAATAATATGCGTGCAATGCACCGCAACTTGATTGAAAAACATATACGCCATACGACCCGCTAGCGACCCTCTTTCAGAACCAGGGAAACTGCGGTTCATATCGCGACGGTCAGGTAAATAGCGCGACTTATGAATAAAGCCAAACACATTCACAATTGGCACAGCGATAAGCGTGCCACGTAACTGGTTTGGATCAATTTTAGCCAGTAATTGACGAACAACTTCTACCCCATTTAGCTCATCGCCATGGATAGCGGCACATACCATCAGTACAGGGCCTTCCATTACGCCATTAACAACCTCTATAGGAATATTAAGGGGTGAGTGGGTATAAAGTTTTGCAGCTTCTAAAGCTAACGTTTTACGTTCACCAACACCAATACTTTCACCTAGTAAAGTGAAAGGGCGGTTAATTTTAACCTTTGCCACGAGTTGCGGTTCCTTTACTTGAGGCATTCTTTTCGATGAAATCAATCACCATACCTGCAATATCTTTACCTGTTGCTATTTCAATACCTTCAAGACCTGGTGATGAGTTAACTTCCATCACTAAAGGCCCACGAGATGAACGAAGTAAATCCACACCCGCTACGTTTAATCCCATCGCTTTAGCAGCAGCAACTGCTGTTTTACGCTCTTCAGGAGTAATACGTACTAATGTTGCGCTACCGCCACGATGAAGGTTTGAACGGAACTCACCTTCTTGTGCTTGACGTTTCATTGCTGCAATTACTTTATCACCTAATACAAAACAGCGAATATCCGCACCACCCGCTTCTTTAATGTATTCCTGGACCATAATGTTAGCTTTTAAGCCCATAAATGCTTCAATTACACTCTCTGCAGCTTTACGCGTTTCAGCCAGTACAACACCAATCCCTTGTGTACCTTCGAGTAATTTAATAACAACCGGTGCACCACCAACCATTTCTAACAAATCTTTTACATCATCTGGTTTACTCGCAAAACCTGTAACAGGCATGCCTACGCCCTTGCGTGACAATAACTGCAATGATCGCAATTTATCGCGCGAACGAGAAATAGCCACAGATTCGTTTACTGGGTATACCCCCATCATTTCAAATTGGCGTAAAACTGCACAGCCGTAAAAGGTGACTGATGCGCCAATACGCGGCACAATTGCATCAAAATCTTTTAAATTTTCACCACGATAGTGAATTTCTGGCTGTTCAGAGTTTATATTCATGTAAGAGCGAAGTGCGTCTATTACTTTCACTTCGTGCCCACGAGCCTCTGCAGCCTCGATTAAGCGACGTGTTGAATATAACTTTCTGTTACGAGATAAAATACCGATTTTCATAGTTAAAACCTTAACTAAATTTTACAGCATTGGTGCTTAATGGCTGCTTTTTGCAGCATAAGCCCAATACTTTTTATAATAAATGAGATAATGCCGTGTCAACAACGACACGATTCTCCATGGCTGTTCTACCTAGCAACATTCTAAACTTCATGGTTGCGCGGCTTGTGAGGGTGACTTCAATAGGCCAGCTATGTTCACCCGCGTGTAATATTGTTTCTATAAAATAACGCAATTGCTTTTCACCACTAGAGCTGGTTACGTATTTCATTTTTTTCACTTTAGCATTACAAGTAATCTGAGTCTCTTCGTCATCTTGTAATGGTTGAGCTATAAATTTAACCCACTTTTCGCCATCAACTTCGTATTCTTCAATGTTAATAGCATGAATACATGAAGTACGTGCTCCGGTGTCAACTTTAGCCTTGATCCGCTCAATACCAAGCTCAGGTAAACTTAACCACTCACGCCAACCTATTGTTATTTTTGTCGTCATAAATGTGCCCTTAGTAAAAAAGAGGTTTATACGCTATAGAAATAAAAAGACCAACAAAATAAATTTATCTTACCGATGAATCGATTTGATTGATCTTTCATGCCTATTAGTCTCACAATGCACGTCTTGCTGCAATATAATTAAGCCAGCATTTAGTCTAGACCAATAATTTAAAAAGTATCTTAACTTATTAAAAGTAAATATGTTTTGGTCAGTTAGATACACTATAGTTTATAGTATTAAAATTACACTATTATGAGACATTATTATGATTAACGGTTTGCTTCACGCCCTAGTGCTTGATGAAAAAGGCGGTGCTCGCGCTATACAAAGCAGCGAAGATCTTCACAACTGGCAACCTGAGCAAGGTAAGTTATGGGTCCATATGGATTATAGCCAAACCGATGTTGTGAACTGGCTCAAACACTGTGAGCTTTTAACCGATTACGAATTAGAATCGTTTATAGCAGATGAAACACGCCCACGTATTACTCAGTCTACAAATGGGCACTTGCTGTTTTTGCGCGGTGTAAACTTAAATCCGGCGCAAAGCCCAGAAGACATGGTGTCGGTACGTTTATTTATTAACGAAAATATAGTTATTACTTCTCGTAAGCGTCGCCTTTTATCTATTGACGATGTACTCACTTCATTAAAGGATAATAAAGGCCCGTGCTCTATATCTGAGCTTGTGTGCGCTATTACACAAAAACTGACTTCACGCATGCAAAGTGTTATTGATTCTTTAGATGAAACACTTGATGACTTTGAAGAAGAAATTGACGAGCCAAGTAAGCGCTTTGACAACCAAGCGCTATCGCAGTTACGCCGCCAAACTATTGCGCTAAAACGTTATTTAAAACCTCAAAAAGAGGCGCTCACTACAATGGTAAACGGTAATTATGAGTGGCTTTTGGATGACGATAAAGCAAAACTAAACGAAACCACTAACCTACTAATTCGCTACCTTGAAGAGCTAGACAGCTCAATAGAGCGCGCACAAATTATTCAACAAACAGTCACTAACCATGTCTCTGAGCAGTTAAACCAACGTATGTATGTGATGTCAGTAGTGGCAGCCTTGTTTTTACCTTTAGGCTTTTTAACTGGTTTGCTTGGGGTTAACGTAGGCGGTATACCTGGAACAGACAACCCTTACGCATTTACGCTATTTATTGTGTTTTTAGTGATACTTACCGGTGGTATTGGCGTGTATTTTAAAAATAAAAAATGGCTCTAATAGTATTAAGTAATCTATCTTGAGGCTGAAAAATCATGTCGATGACAAGGCAAATGTTTAGTTATTCTAAATACCTAAGTTTAAACCATGGCCTCCAAGGTTTAGCCCTTCAAGTTTATTAAGTATTGATATGAACCTGATATAGCAATCAATTAAAAACTAAAAAGGCGAGCATTGTTAAATACTCGCCTTTTTTGATATTTGTATAGAGCTATTAATTACTCTTGAAAGTAAGTGCCCCAACCGTCGTATTCAACGTCGCATTCAACAGCAAGCGCCGCTAGTTTATCAACGTCTTCCATAATGACGTCTACGTCTAGCTCAGCTTCTACTACTATGTCGAAGCTCCAAATTTTGCTGCCATCTTCAAGCTCAAGCTCTGCTGGCTCTTCAACATCGTAGCCTAGTTTAAATGCAGCCAATGCAGCTTGCTCTAGCTTAGGGAAGTCTTCACACACAAAGTGGTGTTCTACTTCATAAAGTATTTCAGGATCTGATCCATCTTCAAGTAATGAACTTACGATGTCTTCACTTATTTCGCGCCAGTTTTCCATTATTTCTCTCTCACTTGAGCATCTAATTCGTTTATTTTAGCAGCCATAACAGTATGTACGTTTTGAGCGTGCTCTCGCGCACTTATACTTTTATCAAGTGATATAGGCGCTAACATTTCTATATAAATTGTACCATTATCCCAGCGATTTAGCTTAATGCTTTTATGCGTTGTATTCATACATACGGGAACCACTGGCACATCGGCGCTCATAGCGGTATGAAAAGCACCTGTTTTAAAAGGCAATAAACCGCGTCCATAGCTGCGAGTACCTTCAGCAAAAACCCAAACCGATAAACCATTTTTCTTTATTTTTTCAGCTGCTTTTGAAATAGTACCAGCCGCTTTTGAACGATTTGCTCTATCTATTAAAATATTACCTGACAGCCAATAAAGCAGGCCAAAAAATGGGATCCACTTTAAGCTCTTTTTACCAAGGCTTACACAGTTTTTTGGTACCATTGCTGGTACTGTAAATAAATCATAGCTATTTTGATGATTAGCAACGTACACTGCAGGGCCAATATTTTCAGCATCTTTATGGCGTGTAAGCACTAATTTAACACCGATCATTTTGGCCATAGAACCAAACCAACCTGCAATTATATGAACATTATTTGGGTGAAAGGGCCTAACTAATGAAAGCAATAAACCAAAAATACAACTCAATAATATAAACATAAACATAATAAAAACACGTATTACAGCTAACAAACTCGTTCTCCAAATCAATTGTGTGCGGTGCGCGTGTCATTACGCACTATGACACTATTATAGCGTTATTTTGTGACACAGACGAGACAATAGCGAACAACTGTACGCTGAAATAGAGTCGATACTAAAATTAATTGCCTAACACAAAACAATAAGATGATAAAAATAGAGTTCTATAAACAAAAACGGCCTGCAATTGCAGGCCGTAATACTTTAACTCAACGTTTATGATTCATCTGTTGCACTTTCAACAGGCTCTTCATCTTGAGGTGTTAACTCAACAACGGCTTCATCAACACGTTGCAAGCCTCGCGGTAATTTATTACCTCGACGACCTCGTTCTCCATGGTAATGCTCTAAATCTGTTGGTTTAAGGGTTAGCTTGCGTTTGCCGGCATGTAATGTAACGCTACTTCCAAGCGGAACAACAGCCAGTACCTTCACAAATTCTTCACGAGCCTGTACCTTTGCACCAGGAATAGAAATAATTTTATTACCCTTACCCTTACCTAGTTTAGGTAAATCGCGCAGTGGAAATAAAAGCATCCGCCCTTCATTAGAAATAGCCATACAGTAATCGCTAGCTACATCGCTCACCCTTATTGGCTGTAATAAAATACCGCCTTTAGGTACACTCACTAACGCTTTACCGTTTTTATTTTTACTCACAAGATCTTTAAAATCAGTGATAAAACCATAACCGGCATCTGACGCCATAAGTAACACTTGGTTATCTTCAGCCATAACAACATGCTCAAAGTTAGCACCTGATGTTAAGTTAAAGCGCCCCGTCATAGGCTCGCCTTGGCTACGTGCCGACGGTAAACTATGTGCGTCAGTAGCAAACGCGCGCCCAGCGGAGTCTAAAAACACAGCAGGCTGGTTACTCTTGCCACGAGCAGAAGCCCTATAGGCATCACCCGAACGATAACTTAAGCCTTCTGCATCCAAGTCATGGCCTTTACCGACACGTGCCCACCCTTTGTCTGAAAGAACAACAGTCACTGATTCCGATGGAATTAAATCTTTTTCGTTAAGGGCTTTAGCTTCGCTACGTTCAATAACTGGTGAACGGCGATCGTCGCCATACATTTCTGCAGCTTCTTGAATTTCTTTTTTAAGCAGCGTTGACATACGACGATCTGAACCAAGTGTTAGTTCTAACTTATCACGCTCTTTGGCAAGCTCATCTTGCTCGCCACGAATTTTAAACTCTTCTAGTTTAGCTAAATGGCGAAGTTTTAACTCTAAAATAGCTTCTGCTTGTATATCGGTTAAATCAAAGCGCTGCATTAAAATAGGCTTTGGCTTATCTTCACTACGGATAATCTCAATCACTTCATCAATATTTAAGAACGCTGCTAATAAGCCTTCTAAAATATGTAAGCGTGCGAGTACTTTATCTAAACGATACTGCAAACGACGACGAACAGTTTCGCGCCTAAACATGAGCCATTCACTTAAAATACTACGCAGGTCTTTGACTTGCGGGCGGCCATCTAGCCCGAGCATGTTTAAGTTAACACGGTAGTTTTTCTCTAAATCGGTGGTCGCAAACAGGTGAGCCATTAATGGCTCAGCTTTAATACGATTAGAGCGCGGTATAATCACTATACGTGTTGGATTTTCGTGATCTGACTCGTCACGTAAATCAGCAATCATAGGCAGTTTTTTCGCGTTCATTTGCGCTGCTATTTGCTCAAGTACTTTACCGCCTGAACACTGATGCGGAAGCGCGGTGATCACTATATCGCCTTGCTCTTCGGTATACACCGCACGCATTTTAATCGAGCCTCGACCGGTTTTATATATTTTATGAATGTCGGCTTTTGGGGTAATTATTTCTGCATCGGTTGGGTAGTCAGGTGCGTGTACTAGCTCTAATAATTCATCAAGTTCTGTTTTTGGTTTATCGAGTAATAAACAACATGCACTGGCAACTTCTCGCACGTTATGCGGCGGAATATCAGTCGCCATACCAACAGCAATACCGGTAATGCCGTTAAGTAAAATATGCGGTAAGCGCGAAGGTAATACTAAGGGTTCATCCATTGTGCCATCAAAATTTGGCGTCCAATCAACAGTGCCTTGGCCAAGCTCTTTTAGTAGTACTTCTGAAAATTTAGATAAACGCGCTTCTGTATAACGCATTGCAGCAAATGATTTAGGATCATCAGCAGCGCCCCAGTTTCCTTGGCCGTCAACAAGTGGATACCGATACGAAAACGGTTGCGCCATAAGTACCATCGCTTCGTAACAGGCACTATCTCCATGCGGGTGATATTTACCGAGTACGTCACCCACGGTACGGGCTGACTTTTTATATTTAGCAGCGGCCGATAAACCTAATTCGCTCATCGCGTAAATAATACGACGCTGCACGGGTTTTAAGCCATCACCCACATGGGGTAAAGCACGATCCATGATCACGTACATGGAATAGTTTAAATAGGCGTCTTCAGTAAAGCGCCCCATTGTTTGTTGCTCTATTCCTTGCATCAGCAAGGTATCTGTATCACTCATTAAAGCTTACCTAGTTTTTCTTATAGCTTACGCGGTAGATTACATTGGCGTAATCGTCACTTACTAACAGACTGCCGTCACCTAACTCTGCAAATGCAACTGGGCGTCCAAATGTTGTTTCGTCTTTCATAAAGCCGGTAATAAACGGTGTGTATTTAGTCACACGGCCTTGCTCTATGTTTGCTACAGCGACTTTGTAGCCTGCTTTTTTACTACGATTCCACGACCCGTGCTCGGCAACAAACAATTGCTCTTTATAGCTTGCTGGAAATTGTTTTGCATTGTAAAAATGAATACCTAATGGGGCAACATGGGCAGGGAGTGACAGCGCAGGAGAAGTGTAATCAGCAATATTTTTACCTTCACCAAATTCAGGATCAACAATTGCACCGGCGTGAATATAAGGAAAACCAAAATGCTCACCTTCAGTGCTAACGCGGTTTATTTCATCTGGTGGAATATCATCGCCCATCATGTCGCGGCCATTATCACTAAACCACAAAGCCTGAGTACTTGGATGAAAATCAAACCCAACCGAATTGCGAACACCTTGCGCTACAGTTTTAATTTGTTTGGTTTCTACATTAAGTGAGAAAATACGACCGAAGCGCTCATCTTCAGCACAAATGTTACAGGGCACACCAACCGGAATGAGTAATTCCCCTGTGGGTGTAAAGCGTAAAAACTTCCAGCCATGGTGGCGCTCTGATGGAAGTGCACTGTAAATCACATCAAATTTTGGATCTTTTAATTGGGTATCAATATTTTTAAATCGAATTATACGGTGCACCTCAGCAACGTATAAATCCCCCTCTTTAATTGCGAGCCCTGATGGCATGTTTAAGCCACTCGCTACCACAATTTTTTTGTCTGCTACACCATCACTATTATGATCTATTAATGCATACACATTGCCCGCTTTACGAGAGCCCGCATAAACAAGACCTTTTTTAGATACCGCAATTTGACGCGCATTTTCAACGTCATCTGCAAATAAGCTAAGTTCAAAACCAGGTGCTACAGTGAGCTTATCGAGTATATTTTTAGCCATAACAGGGGCACTTGTTATAAACAGCAACAATACACTTGCTAGTAATTTATTCATTTATATCTCCTAATGACAAACACCAGTAATTATACTTGCGCCTTATTACCATGATCTTCGAGCCATTGGCGTCTGTCTGGTGAACGTTTTTTAGCAAGCAACATATCCATCATTTCCATAGTTTGTGCTTCTTCATCCAGTGTTAATTGAACTAAGCGTCGGGTATTTGGATCCATGGTGGTTTCGCGAAGCTGCAGTGGGTTCATTTCACCCAATCCTTTAAATCGCTGTACGTTAACTTTACCGCGTTTTTTCTCTGCCTCAATGCGCGCTAAGATGCTTGTTTTTTCCTCTTCATCAAGAGCGTAATATACCTCTTTACCAATATCGATTCTAAATAATGGCGGCATTGCTACGTATACATGACCCGTTTTTACTAACTGCGGAAAGTGACGAACAAACAAGGCGCACAGCAAAGTGGCAATATGAAGACCATCAGAGTCTGCATCAGCCAAAATACAAATTTTATTATAGCGTAGCCCACTCATGTCGGCTGAGTCGGGGTCGATACCTAAAGCAACCGAAATATCATGCACCTCTTGTGATGCTAGTATTTGCCCAGACTCTACCTCCCACGTATTTAAAATTTTACCACGCAAAGGCATAATTGCCTGAAATTCACGGTCACGGGCTTGTTTTGCCGAGCCACCAGCAGAGTCACCCTCTACTAAAAATAGTTCGGTGCGGTCGTTATCGGCTGCACTACAGTCGGTAAGTTTACCCGGTAATGCAGGGCCTGCTGTAACGCGTTTACGCACTACTTTTTTAGCGGCTTTTAAACGACTTTGTGCATTAGATATACACAGTTCAGCTAACAACTCTGCTGTATCTGTGTGTTCATTTAACCAAAGGCTAAATGCATCTTTTACAACGCCCGAAACAAGCGCCGCACAGGTGCGTGAAGATAGTTTTTCTTTTGTTTGGCCTGCAAACTGAGGGTCTTGCATTTTAACCGAAAGCACATAACTACAGCGCTCCCATATATCGTCTGGGGTAAGCTTTACACCACGAGGTAATAAGTTTCTAAATTCGCAAAACTCTCGCATGGCTTCAAGTAAGCCTTGGCGTAAACCATTAACATGCGTGCCGCCTTGCGCAGTGGGGATTAAGTTTACGTAGCTTTCAGCGATAGATTCACCGCCCTCTGGCAGCCATACTACGGCCCAATCTACGCCTTCAATAGCGCTTTTAAACTCACCAACAAATGGGTCTTGTGGCAGCGTTTCAAAACCTTTAACCGCTTCAATTAAATAATCTTTTAAGCCGGTTTCGTAAAACCACTCTTGGGTTTCTTTTGTTTGTTTATTAACAAATTTGATACGCAAACCTGGGCAAAGTACCGCTTTGGCTTTCAATAAATGATTAAGCTTGGCTATGGAGTAATTAGCAGAGTCAAAATAGCTGGCATCGGCCCAAAAGCGCACGGTAGTCCCGGTGTTGCGTTTACCGACAGTGCCTATAACGTTTAGATCCTCAACTTTATCGCCGTTTTCAAACGCCATTCTATATTGCTGTGCATCGCGGCGAACGGTTACTTCTACACGTGTAGATAATGCATTTACAACCGAAATACCTACCCCGTGTAAACCACCTGAAAACTGGTAGTTTTTGTTTGAGAATTTACCACCGGCATGCAGCTTAGTAAAAATAAGCTCTATCCCAGGAATACCTTCTTCTGGGTGAATATCGATTGGCATACCACGGCCGTCATCACTGACTTCAAGCGAATTGTCTTCGTGTAGAATTACGTCAATTTTAGTTGCATGACCCGCCATAGCTTCATCGACACTGTTATCGATAACCTCTTGGCCTAAATGGTTTGGACGTACAGTATCAGTGTACATCCCTGGGCGTCTTTTTACCGGATCTAATCCATTGAGTACCTCAATGGCTTCGGCGTTATAATTTTGATCACTCATAGTTTTTATCTTTATATGCGCTAAGGCTATGCTTAACTAGTTTTACGTGATTTTAAGAAAATCTACAATACTTGCAAAGGTTTGTTCAAAACCAAGGTAGCTATGATCGCCACCAAACTCGACCCTTTGTTTACATTGCGAATAATAATTTACTGCGTGCTGAAAATTTAATACTTCATCGCCTGTTTGCTGTAATAAATACAGCAATTCAGGGTGTTTTAAGTCATCTACAGCCAATGCTTTTAAAGCCGCTATGTGGCTGTTATTCAATTCATAATGATAATCTTGATACGGATTATAATTTAAACCAAGCAACGGCTTTAATAAACTATATGGCGCAACCGCGGGATTTATAACCACTGCAGGAATTTGATAACGCTGCGATAAATACGTGGCAAAAAATCCACCTAATGAGCTTCCTAATAAAACAGTATTAGGTGTAAGTAATTGCTCAAGCGCTATGATGGCTTGTATGGGCTCATGGTTTAGGCACGGTACAAAATAGTCAACGTCATAGTGTGCCATAAGCTCGCCAAAGCGCACAGCTTTATATGATTTATCTGAGCTATTAAAACCATGAATATAGATTACCCGTTTAGCCATACTACTTCCATATCTGTGCTTATATTATCTTTTTTCGTGCTTATACATATCAGCCTGTATGCTGGCCCTATGTCTTGTTGTATCCAATCAGGACTGTGTTTTTTAAACTGTACCGAGCTGGCAGGAGTCGCGTAGATGGGGAGCGTTCTAAATGTTTGCATGTATTCATTGTGAACATGGCCGTGAAACAAACCAAAAACGTTTTCGCTATTAACTAATATATTAAGTAATTGTGGTCCGTTTTCCAGCATGTGTTTGTCTAAGTAGCCATTAATGGGGAGTGGATTATGGTGGCAAAATATTATTTTGGGGCTAGAAGATGCGATAAGGCGCTCAGTCATTTCGTCCAAATGTGCCCCACTCACCCACCCTGCAGGGGTTGGCCCTTTTGAATTAATAAGTAATAACTCAACGCCATTTGCGACTATATGTTTAGCGCGATTTATTTGCCCACCACTCATTCTGTTGAGTAACATGATGTCATCGTGATTACCCGGCACCCAAAAAACAGGGCACGTTAAATCGCTTTGCTCAATAAGCTCACTAAACAAAAAATAGGACTCTGCACTGTGATCTTGCGTGAGGTCGCCGCCAAATATTACAAAATCAAGGGATTGCTTAACCATATGAGCCAGCGCATGTGCAAAATAATGTGCGGTATTTACGCCAAAGTACTCACCCGTTTTATCAGAGAATAAATGGCAATCGGTAATGTGTGCTATGCGTAGCGACGATTTATCAATGCGATAAGGGTCATCAAACCAAGCCATTGTTTACATCCCAATTTAATGTTGCTTGTCCATGCTCTACACAGGCGACAAGCCAGTCGTATAAAAATGCATTAAGTTGGTACTTTTCATCTTTTTGATGCATTTTGGGATTAGGATAACCATAAGAAGGCTTAATGCGCTGATGATAATCGTGATGAATAATTTCAGCCACTTTAGCATCGTGATACAACCTAACCGTTAAATAAAGCGGTGCAATCCCTTTTAGCATGCCGCTTAGCTGCTTAATCGAAATATCCATGGTGTATTTTGCACTACCATCAACTTTAGTCGCAAACTCACTGCTGCCCAGCTTTACTTCTCGGCTGTTGCCAACCGTTCGCTCAGGCGGTAATAATTTTAAAAGTCGTAAGTAATTGTGCTCACAAAGCGTTAAATACTTTGGGAGGCTTTGGATATATCGATTTGTTGCTAATTGTACTGTCAAAATACCACCATTATACTGTTAGCCCATTTGCGGCTATGAAGAAGAGTCTGTCCACTTGTGTTTCATTTTTTCGTGGTTAAGCGCAAGCCACTGCATACAAATAACCGTTGCGGCATTATCCATTTCACCGTTATTGAGGCGAGCGAGTGCATCATCAACGCTAAGTACGTGAGTTTTTATATCTTCACCCTCGGTTTCAAGGCCATACACACCAGATTCAACCTCACTTAAATCGGCTCGAGCAAGATACAAATGTAGTCGCTCTGTTGTACCACCGGGGCTTGAAAGATACGAAAGCATAAATTCAAGTTCTGTTAAATTAAGCCCAGCCTCTTCATACGCCTCTTTTTTTACTACCGATTCGTAATCGTCACTGCCATCAGTCATGCCAGCAATACATTCTAGTAGCCAGGGAGAATGCTTGCTTTTAATAGCCCCTATACGTATTTGTTCTATTAAAAGCACAGTATCTGACACCGGATCGTAAGGCAGCACGGCAATGGCGTCTCCACGCTCTAAAATCTCGCGACTAATAAGTTTTGATTTACCACCCGCAAACAAGGCGTGTTCAAACTGATACAAATCAACCTGAAAAAAGCCTTTATACAAATTTTTAACCGGCTTTACACTGACATCTTTATGCGTAAACTGAACAAGTTTTTTATCTGGCACGTAAGCATCCTCTACTTATTAAAAACTTTGAAGTACGTTAATATATTCTGTTACATTTCGACGCACTGTTTTACTCTTTTTATTTTTAGTTATTACGTAAAACAGGTTACCATGGTTTTAGTATAAAAATTGTCTAAGGACCGAACAACACATGAAAAAGAACATTCTTGCGGCGCTAGTTAGTTTATCATGCGCATTAGGCACAACAGCAGCAAACGCTGAAGATTTACTACAAGTTTTTGAAATTGCAACGGCCAACGATCCTACCGTTTTAAAAGCAAAAGCCCAAGCAGACGCACAATCTTACCAAGCAGACACTGCAATGGCTGCATTATTGCCGCAAATTGGTTTAACAATGGGTTACACAAAAAGTGACTCAACCTCTTTTCAAAGTGTGACGGATTTATCAAACCAAGTTAAAGTCGAAAGCGACTCCGATCAGTTCACACGTGGCCTTAGCTTAAGCCAAACTTTGTTTGATTTAGGCGCATGGAACTCATTAGACATTGCAGACAAACAAGCCTTGCAAGCAAATGCTCAATACGATTCAGCTAAGCAAAATTTAATTGTTCGTGTTGCTGAAGGCTACTTTAATGTTTTAAGTGCGATTGATAACCTTGAATTTATTAAAACGGAAAAACGCGCCATCGAGCGCCAGCTTGAACAAACTAAACAACGCTATGCTGTTGGTTTAACGGCTATTACCGATGTACACGAAGCACAGGCACAGTTCGATAATTCAGTTGCACAAGAAATTATTGCTAATAACTCAGTGGAAACAGCACGTGAGCAACTGCGTGAAATTACGGGTAAATACCACGCAAAGTTAGACTTTTTAAACACAGAGACATTTTCTACAACTAAGCCAGCTCGAGACTCTAGCGATTTTTTAAATATGGCTAAAGATAAAAATATTAGCTTGCAAGTTGCTAAAGTAACCGTAGATATAGCGCAAGATCAAATTAAACTGGCAAGAGCGGGTCACTATCCAAAGCTAACCCTAAGCGCAAGTTATGGCGACTCTTTAACAGATACAGATATAGACGGTACAAGCCTAACTAGAACACCTCGTGCAGATTCTGCCTCAGTAGGGCTTAACTTTAGTCTCCCTCTATACTCTGGGGGTGCAACAGTTGCAGCTACCGATCAAGCACGTGCATTTTACGTTGCTGCTAGCCAAGATTACGAAGCCAATTACCGCGCAATTACCCGCACGGTTATTACGTCTTACAATCAAGTAGTGTCTGACATAGCAACCTATAAAGCGCTAGAGCAAGCTGTTGTATCTGCCCAAAGTGCTTTAAAAGCAACAGAGGCAGGCTTTGAAGTAGGCACACGTACAATTGTTGATGTACTTGTAAGCACACGAAATCTATACAATGCTAAGCGTAACCTTGCTGATGTACGTTATCGTTATGTGCTGTCTACTCTGCGTTTAAAGCAAGCGGCGGGTACACTAACAAGCAAAGACCTAGCAGCTATAAATCAGGGTTTAAAAGCAGCCTAAACAGTCACAAAACACATACAAAGCCAGCTACATGCTGGCTTTTTGTATTTTGCAGCGCTTAGCGTTAAACTAGCGTTTTTAATTTTAGAGCAATTTTTGTGGTCACCTCATCTCCTTTTAAAGCATCTTTTTTAGGCCCTCGATACTGGCTGACGTGGATTGGCGTTTTTTTCTTATACCTAATTTCTTGGCTTCCGCAAAAACTTCAATTAGCCTTGGGCAAACTACTTGGCCGTTTAGTTCATAAATACATGAAACGCCGCCGACACATCGCCGAAGTAAATATTAAACGTTGCTTTCCTGAAATGAGTGACGAAGATCAAAAAGCATTAGTGCTAAAAAATATGGAAAACACCGGCATTGCGATGGTTGAAACCGGAATGGCATGGTGGTGGCCAAAGTGGCGTGCACAAAAAGCGTTAGGGTCTTTAAAAGGGCTTGAACACTTTGAGCGAGTGCAGCGCTCTGGCAAAGGGGTTTTATTATTAGTACCCCATGTTTTACACCTTGAAATGGCAGGCCGATTAATGGGATTAGGCTGTATGGGTATTGGTTTTTATCGGCCGCACAATAACCCGTTAATGGAATACTTTACGACTAATGGTCGCCTTCGCTCCAATGAATATTTGGTCGGTAAAAAAGACGTAAAAGGCTTACTAAAAGCATTAAAAAATAAAAAGGTGTGTTACTACTTACCCGATCAAGACTACGGCCGTAACCGCTGCGAATTTGTGCCTTTTTATGCTGTACAAGATACCGCCACCACGACCGGTACGCTGATGTTTGCTGGCAGTAAAAATTGCGAAACAATGAGCTTAATTACCCGCCGAGACGAAAATGGAAAGTACCATTTAGAAATTATCCCAGAGCTTGAAAACTTCCCAAGCGGTGATGACAAAGCCGATGTTACACGCGTAAACCAACGCATGGAGCTCTCAATTAATGCAGCGCCAGAGCAATATATGTGGCTTCACCGCCGCTTTAAAACACGACCTGATAAAAATACTCCTTCATTTTACAAGTAGTAATGGTATAACAATAATAAGAATAAATAAGGGTGGTCGTTGTAATGTGGTTTTGGATTAGATATTTGTCATTTGCGGTAATATTAATAGCGCTTGCGGCCTATTTTTTAATGGGAAATGTGCCTACATTAGATTTAAAAGAATCTAAAAATGCTGCTGCCGAAGGATTATCCCGTTTTTACGCCTCTATTCGAAATCAAGTTAAAAGCAACAAAGAGCGCGATCAATACGTATTGAGTTTAAAGAAGCCAGATCAAACTGTCGATAGAGTTTTAGCTGAACGCACCCGCACTGTTACCCCCATGCCTGCAAGTTGGACAGGGAGTGTGGAGCCTAGACGCTTCGAAAACGGTTCAACATTAAAAGATGTTTTAATTGAGTACGCTAAAAGTGAAGGTATTGAGCTTTATTGGTACTTAAGTAAAGACTATGTCGTTAAAGATCATTTTAGGGTCGACAGTAATTTCACCTCAGCCCTATACCAAGTGGGCAGAGCTATAAATGATGACTTTGAACACGAGGTCTATACCTACTTTTGTAATAAGCAAAGAGCGGCTGTTATTACTGAATTACCCTCTGAATATGTGCGCGCTAATTGTTTAAAACTCAATATTTGAGTTGTATAAAAAATCACGCTTTTGCGTGATTTTTTATATCAGCACATCACTAAATCTTATTTGCTTACAAAGCGAATGAATATGATTAAAAAATCCATATCACTACAGTTCAAAAACTGCTTTCCAAATTGCAGTTACATTCGTTATATCTTGTAAAAACTGTTCGCGTTCAACTAGCTTTCCTTGCTGATTTAAGCTTAATACGTGGTAGCACGAACGGTAGTCAATATACGCTTTAATTAACTGCTGCTTTTGCTCTTTTGTAATACTCCCTATTTTAGCAGCATCAGTCAGTATTCTTACATTGTCAGAAAATACACTTAGCTGCTCGTTATCATGTGCATTTTTAAGAACAAGGTATTGCGTAATAAATTCAATGTCGGCCATGCCACCCGCATCTTGCTTTAAATCAAATTGCTGGCTGTTGCCTTTAGCAAGGTGACCGCGCATTTTTTCTCGCATTTTAATGACATCATCTTTTAACATAGCCGTTTCACGCGACTGACAAAGTATATTTTTACGAATTAGTGAAAAGCGCTCTGCTAACTCATCTTGACCTAAAATAATACGTGCACGAACCAGCGCTTGATGCTCCCATGTCCACGCTTGTGTTTGTTGATAGTGATTAAAACTCTCTAAATTAATAGCAAGTAACCCCGAGGCACCTTCAGGGCGAAGACGCGTGTCTAACTCATATAAAATACCCGATGCCGTTCGCGTATTAAATAAGTGCATTAAACGTTGGGCAAGCTTTAAATAAAACTGGCGTGAATCAATTGCTTTATCGCCACTGGTTTGACTCGAACCATCGTGATTATGCACAAACACAAGATCTAAATCTGAATCGTAGCCCACTTCAAAACCACCCGTTTTACCATAGGCAATAACAGCAAACCCTTTATGTTCGTGGTCGGTATTGGGCGGCATACCAAAGCGCTTTACTGTGTTGTGCCATGCAATATTTACCGCCTGCTCAACTATAGCTTCTGCCAATGCAGTTAAGTGATCGCTTACTTTCATTACATCAAGAACACCGGTTGCATCTGCTGCGGCAATACGTAATTGATGAGTTTGCTTAAATTGCCTCAACGACTCCATTTGTAGCTCTAAATCGTCGTGTTCTATTCGTAAAAAATACTGACGAATCTCGTCTTTATAGGCGCTTAATGGTGTTGGCTTATAAAGCACGGCAGGGTCAATTAACTCATCAAGTAAAATAGGATAGCGAGAAATATGTTCGCCAATCCACTTACTGTGGCAGCATAAAGAAACCAACTGCTTTAACGTGCCTGGGTTTTCATAGAGCAACTCTAAGTAAGCCGTGCGGGAAATAATTTTATTAAGAATTTGGCACACAGTACTAAATACGCTTGCACTGGCATTAAAGTCGCTCAGCTGTTTAAGCATGGCAGGCATGAGTTTGTCGAGTATTTCACGCCCTCTATTTCCTACTTTGACTTTAGACAAACGAAGCTTAAAGTCTTGTAAAGGAGCTTGCCATTCGTCTTTAGGCTCATTTAAAAAACTAACATCGCCATGATCCCACGCACTTATAAAGGCGCCTTCATTGGTATCTAGCGGCTCGGTCTCTTCCCCTATTACCTGTATAAACTCATTATGCACCTGCCCCATTACCCGCTCTATGTCGTTTACTAAGGCAGCAAAGTCTGGCTTTGCTAATAAGTAATTTAACCGCTGCTGGTTTATGTCATCATCTGGCAGAGTTTGCGTTTGTTGATCGTCAAATATTTGCAGGTATTGCTCTACTTTTCGTAAATAAAGATAATTACTTTTTAACTCTTTTGCTTCGCTATCATCAATAACTTGGTTTAACGCTAATTGGTTTAACGCATTGAGTAACGATTGCGTTTGTAAATTAGCCTCTCGCCCACCGCGCACCATTTGCAGTGCTTGAACAATAAATTCAACTTCTCGAATCCCGCCAGCCCCCAATTTTATATTATTGGTTAAACGTTTACGGCGGACTTCTTGCGCAATCATAAGTTTCATTTTACGAAGCGATTCAATCACCGAAAAATCAATATAGCGCCGGTATACAAAAGGTTTAAGTAATTGATTAAATTCATCCCAGTAATGATTAGGCGTACCAATTAAACGGCTTTTGAGCATGGCATAACGCTCCCAATCACGCCCTTGCTCTTGGTAATAATCTTCAATGGCGTTAAAGCTCATGACCAGCGGGCCACTTTCACCAAACGGTCTAAGGCGCATATCGACCCTAAATACCTGTCCATCCCCTGTGGTTTGATTAAGTGCAGCTATTAGCTTTTGGGCTACTTTTGTGTAAAACACCTGCGCCTCGATACTTTTTCGGCCGCCTTGAGTTTTAACACTGCGAGGGTATGCAAAAATAAGGTCGATATCGGAAGAATAGTTAAGTTCTTTACCGCCTAACTTGCCCATACCAAGCACCATTAAAGGCAAAGCGTGTCCTTGCTCATCTAAAGGCTCACCATTGAGTGCGGCTACTTGCGCGTGCGCCCATTCGTTAGCGCTTTGGATTAATTTATCTGCAAGTAGGCTAATATATTCAATGCTATCTGCAATCGGGTTGTTACAACATAAATCTAGAAAAGCGACTTTTAGCCAGTATTTTTCACGATATTTACGAAGTATCTGATGACATTGTGCTTCGTTTATATCTGACAATGTTAAGTTTTCAAAGGGAGAAGGTATGTCTCTGCTTTTAATTTCTGCTTCGCATAGTAACCCGCTTTTTAAATCCGGCTGCGACTGAATACAGCGCCAAGCAAAGTCGCTTAACGCTAATAACCTTACAACTTCATTTTCTATCGTGTGCTGCGGGTAAAGCTGTTCATAACGCTGCAGGCCAAGTTTTTGTAATTGAATAGGAAGTTGTATTACGTTACTCATCAATCCTCTCTTTTATATCATCAGTAACCGTACTAGAATGATTAAAACCTTAAAGGTTAACTCTAATTAGGATAACCATGTCATATTTATCTTTATCTAACACTAGTTTTGTTGCGATTACTATTAGTTTTGCTGTTATTTGCTTAACTATTTTTTTATTAAGAATAATAACTCAAATTAAATTAAAACAAGCGCTTAAAGATGAATTAGCCCAGCATGATAACTTTGCTATGGGGATCAACTTTGCATCAGAGATTTCGGTTGTTATTGCAACCATTGCCTTTTTGTTTGATGAAATAAGTGTCAACACCGCACAGTCCAATCCACTTAAAGTGGCTGTATTAATTGTACTGTTATTTTCATTTATAAAAGTGGGACACTTAATTCACCGAAAATGGATATTGCATCGCTTTAATGAAGAAGCCGCTATTTTAAAACAAAATGTATGCGCCGCATTGGTTGATTCAGGCATGTTAATAGCTAACTTTATTATGACACTCGGTATTTATACATGGACCCACACTCAAGGTTTTAGTAACTTATTAATCGCGTTAGTTAGCTTTTTTTTACTGCAAGGAATGTTTGCACTTGATAGTAAAATTCGTGAACATCGCTTTGCAAAAGCCAATCAAGGTGCGTCTTTACAAAGTAATTTTAATTTAGAAAACACCTCAATTGGTATTCGATATGCTGGTAAATCAATTGGTTTAGCACTTGCGTCCTATGCGGGTTTATCAAGTGCAACGTTTCAAAACGGTAAAATGGTTGAAAACCTGTTTACACTGGTAATGCATTGCGGTGTAATGTGGATACTCTTATATGCATTAACATTTGTTGTAAAAAAAATATCGCTACCTAATATTGATGCTGCACTTGAAGTTGATCACCAAGACAACATAGGTATAGCGTGTATTGAATTTGCCGTTTTTTGTGCGATAGGCTATTTACTAATTAGCATGTTTTCTATTTAACATTAAAAATGTTTCGCTTGGGCTTACACTAAACCTGCTTACATAACACTTTGCTTAATTGCACTGGGACATTATGCCATTTGAAGTTACTAACTATCTATTAATTGATATAGATAACGAGTTTAGCAGAGCGTTTGCTGGTCACTATTTTGATAGTGCAAAGCGAGGTGCCCCTAGCACCCTAGTAATTGCAGGGGCCAACACCCGCCAGTTAGTTAAAATGATGTTTGATGAACTCATTAAAGACTACTGCTATTGCGATTTTGAAAACGAAATTAGCGTTTCGGAACTTGCCAGCTACTTGCATGAGCATCACGATATACAGGGCGTATTGTTTAATCAAACAGATTATTTACTGGCTGATGAAAAACAACGATTTATTTATAACTCATTGCATGACAAACGTTTTTTAGTCACTCAAGATGAAAGCGGTTTTGCCTTTAGCCCTGTAACAGACGAAGGTTTTTCAAATCACTTATCTTGTCATACCGACATAGCCGATACCTCTGTTGATATAATTGAGTTAACAGAATTACTTAATAAACAATAAATAATTGCACCTAGCTCGCAGCTTACTTACCATAGCGATATATAACTTTATCGCCAACTTATAAGTGAAAGCACATGCGAGTTCCTCATATTTACCAAGCGTCTTCTATTACACTTAACACTCCCGTGTCACTCGATGACGATGCAGCTGGCCACATAGGCAGAGTACTTCGTATGAAAGTAGGCGAGCATGTGTCTATTTTTAACGGTGAAGGCGGTGAATACCTCAGTGAAATTATTGAAGTAAGTAAAAAAAATGTGGTGGTTATGCCGCAGCAATTTAATCCTCACGATGTTGAATCACCATTAAAAATTCATTTAGGTCAATGTGTATCGCGTGGTGACAAAATGGATTTTACAATTCAAAAGTCAGTTGAGCTAGGTATCACTGAAATCACCCCTATTTTTAGTCAGCGCTGTGGTGTAAAACTCATTGGCGACCGCCTTGATAAAAAGCATCAACAATGGCAAAAAATAGCGATTGCAGCAGCCGAACAATCGGGGCGTAATTATGTGCCGATTGTGCACCCTCCAATAGACATAAAGCAATGGCTTGAGCAATCAACCAACGCAATAAAACTCACGCTTCATCCTCGCGCAGAGCACAGTATTAAAACCATTACGGTACCCAAAGATGGCGTTCGTTTTTTAGTTGGCCCAGAAGGCGGCTTTACTGACGAAGAAATGGCGCAAACCAAACGGCAAGAATTTGTTGATATTCGTTTAGGCCCACGTGTTTTGCGAACTGAAACCGCCGCTTTAACGGTCTTAAGTGCATTACAGCTGCAATTTGGCGATTTAGCTAATTGAAATAGCTAAAAACACCCTCATATCAAAGCTATTAGTAAACTCTAGTAGCAATTACACATAGATTAAGGCACAGCGCATGGCAATTAAATTAGGTATTATTTCAGATCCTATTAGTGGGTTTAACATTAAAAAAGACACCGGCTTTGCAATGATGATGCAGGCGCAAGCGCGTGGCTACGAAATTTACTATATGGAGATGGATGATTTATCACTTCGTAAAGGTAAGTCGTACGCCACCGCAGCAAAAGCGCGTGTATTCAACAACCAAGAAAAATGGTACGAGCTGGAAGAAAAAACCACCATTGCCCTTGCCGATCTTGACGTAATTTTAATGCGTAAAGATCCACCGTTTGACACGGAGTACATTTACGCAACGTACCTTTTAGAACGCGCTGAAGATGAAGGCACGTTAATTATCAATAAACCACAAAGCTTACGTGATGCTAACGAAAAGCTATTTACTGCATGGTTTAGCGAACACACGCCAGATACCTTAGTTACGCGCAGCCAAAAACAAATTCGTGAATTTTTAGCACAGCACAAAGACATTATTTTAAAGCCACTAGATGGTATGGGCGGCGCTTCAATTTTCCGTGTTAAAGATGATGATGCAAACATAGGTGTTATTTGCGAAACCCTAACCGAGCATGGCAGCCGCTTTGCGATGGTGCAAAATTATGTGCCAGAGATCACACAAGGCGATAAACGCGTATTGGTTGTTGATGGCGAGGTAATTCCATACTGTTTAGCGCGTATTCCACAAAATGGTGAAACGCGTGGAAACCTTGCTGCAGGCGGTCGTGGTGAAGCGCGTCCACTTAGCGAATCAGATCTAAAAATTGCACAAGCGGTTGCACCTACACTTAAAGAAAAAGGGTTAGTGTTTGTAGGATTAGATATTATAGGCGACAAGCTCACCGAAATTAACGTAACGGCCCCCACTTGCGTACGTGAAATTGAAGCCGCTTATGATATATCTATTACCGGTATTTTATTTGACGCAATTAAACGCAAGCTCGCTAAATAAACACCACAAGAAAGTCCATTAATATAAGTATTTCATGCCATTAATGGACTTTTTATACGCTATGTATATATCTATGCCATACTCAAAGTTCAAATAGTATTCATAAACTAAAAGGGTGAAATCTATGCAATCATTAGAAAATCATTTTTTAATCGCAATGCCGTCGATGCAAGACCCTTTTTTTAAACGTGCCGTTACCTATATTTGTGAGCACAATGAAGATGGGGCTATGGGGTTGGTAATCAACCAACCTATTGATGTTACCGTTGGTGAGCTTTTAGATAAAATAGAAATAGACAACGACAAAACCCAGCAAGCTGCAAAAGTGGCAGTATTTGCCGGTGGCCCAGTTAAAACTGACAGAGGATTTGTTCTTCACTCCCCAAAACTCGGGTATACCTCAAGTCAAAAACTAAGCAGTGACATTATGATCACAACCTCTAAAGATGTGCTTGCAAGCTTAACGACGTCGCATGCCCCCGAGCAGTTTATTATCACCTTAGGGTATGCAGGTTGGGAACAGGGTCAATTAGAACAAGAACTGCTTGATAACAGTTGGCTTATAATAGAAGCTGACCCGGCTATTATTTTTAACACGCCCGCTGAAAAGCGATGGGAAAAAGCCGTTTCGATGCTTGGCTTTGATATAAGCCAACTCAGCCCTGAAGCAGGGCATGCGTAAATATACCCTCTCTAAATTAAGTTCATAATATAAATTCACTTGAAAATAGATACGCTATTACAAGTGAATTTTTTTATGTAAACCTTTAACATAACGGCTTGAAAATCAGCCTAAGTAAAGCATTATCAATGACAAAAAGAACATTTAAGCCACAAGGCGAACGCACAGTAATGGGGTTTGATTTTGGCACCAAAAGTATCGGTATTGCCGTGGGGCAAGAACTCACTGGCAGCGCATCAAGTCTCAAAGCAGTTAAAGCACAAGACGGTATTCCAAACTGGGATCATATCGCAGTGCAAGTAGACGAATGGCAGCCAGATTTAATGGTGGTCGGCTTACCGCTAAACATGGATGGCACTTCACAAGAGGTGACATTTAAAGCTAAAAAGTTCGCTAATAGATTACATAATCACTATGGCATTCCTGTGCAAACACAAGATGAACGCCTAACAACCGCAGATGCAAAAGCCCGTTTATTTGAGCAAGGTGGTTATAAAAATCTGGGTAAAGGAAATGTAGATAATATGTCTGCGGTAATTATTTTAGAAAGTTTTTTTGAATCATTTTACGGCGAGTAACACTGCAATTAGGGTTGTTAAATACTAAAAACGCGACTTAAAAGTCGCGTTTTTAGTATTTAACAAATTAGTTATCGTCATCTCCCATTCCATCGATGGTAACACCTTGTAAAAACCCTGCACCTTGTTGTTCGTTATTGCGCAGCTTAATCATCAAGCGTAAATCATTTGGTGAGTCAGCATGATGCAATGCGTCTGCATAGTTAATACGTTGCTGCCTGTATAATTCAAAAAGGGCTTGGTCAAAGGTTTGCATGCCCATGTCATTAGATTTAGCCATAGCCTCTTTAATGCCGCCAATATCGCCGTTTTTAATCAGCTCAGCCACCATCGGTGAGTTAAGCAATATTTCTATGGCAGCAACGCGGCCGTCACCATCAGAGGTGGGGATTAATTGTTGCGCTACAATGGCGCGTAAGTTAAGTGCTAAATCGTATTTTAGCTTGTCGTGTTTTTCTTTTGGCACCAAATGCATAATACGGTCGATTGCTTGGTTAGCATTGTTGGCATGCAGTGTAGCCACGCATAAGTGACCCGTTTCAGCAAAACTTAATGCGTATTCCATGGTTTCTTGCGAACGTATTTCACCAATTAAAATAACATCAGGAGCTTGACGTAATGAGCTTTTAAGCGCTGACTCAAAACTATCTGTATCAAGGCCTACTTCACGCTGGGTAATGATACTTTTACGGTGCTCATGAACAAACTCAATAGGATCTTCGATTGTTAAAATATGGCCCCGTTGATTTCGGTTTCTGTATCCAATTAAGGCGGCTAATGAGGTCGACTTACCGGTTCCTGTTCCACCAACAAACAAAACTAACCCACGCTTTGCCATAATGACGTCGGTGAGTGTAGAGGGTAGGCCCAAATCACTGACATCGGGGATCTGTGTCACAATTCGGCGAATAACCATACCCGCTCTATCGCGCTGCCAAAACGCTGAAATACGAAAGCGCCCTTCATCCGTTGCAATAGCAAAGTTACATTCTTTGGTAGCATGAAACTCTGCTTTTTGTTTTTCGCTCATCGCAGACTCAACCAACTGTAGAGACTCTTCGTCAGTGAGTTTGTCGTCGCCTAAAGGAATTAATTCACCGTTTATTTTTGCACTCACAGGTAAACGGCTAGATACAAATAAATCAGAGCCTTTTTTCTCAATCATAGTGATTAAGTAACGGTTTAAAGATAAAGTCATGATAATTCCTTAACCACCAAATTGTGTTTTGTCTTGCGCTTTAGCTTGCGCTGCGGTGTTGGTAACAATGCCTCGGTTAACTAAATTTGTTAAACATTGATCCATTGTTTGCATTCCAATTGAGGCGCCAGTTTGAATAGACGAGTACATTTGTGCAATTTTGTCTTCACGAATTAAGTTACGTATGGCAGGTACACCTATCATAATTTCATGGGCTGCCACTCGCCCGCCACCAATTTTTTTAAGGAGTGTTTGCGAAATAACCGCTCACAATGACTCTGACAACATAGAGCGTACCATTGCCTTTTCTTCACCAGGGAATACATCAATAATACGGTCAATAGTTTTAGGTGCTGAAGTTGTATGCAACGTACCAAACACTAAGTGACCAGTTTCCGCAGCGGTCATTGCTAAACGAATAGTTTCTAAATCACGAAGCTCACCCACTAATATAACATCGGGGTCTTCACGCAGAGCACTGCGTAATGCGTTTGAAAAACTGTGCGTATCGCGATGTACTTCACGTTGGTTGACTAGACTTAACTTGTTATCGTGAACAAATTCAATTGGATCTTCAATCGTTAAAATATGGTGATGTTTATTTTGATTTATGTAATCAACCATAGCCGCAAGTGTTGTTGATTTACCCGAACCCGTTGGCCCAGTAACAAGCACTAATCCGCGTGGGTTGTCAGATATTGTTTTAAAAATATCTGGCGCGCCTAAATCATCAAGTGTTAATACTTCACTGGGTATAGTACGAAATACTGCCGCAGGGCCGCGGTTTGAATTAAAGGCATTAACACGAAAACGCGCAAGATTGGGAACTTCAAACGAAAAATCCACTTCAAGGTTTTGCTCGTAGTCTTTGCGCTGAGTATCGTTCATAATATCGTAAACTAAACTGTTTACGTCTTTATCTGCAAGGGCTGGTATATTAATGCGGCGAACATCACCATCTACGCGTATCATAGGTGAAACACCCGACGATAAATGTAAATCGGATGCATTGTGTTGCACACTAAACGCTAATAATTCGGTAATATCCATTTATGACTCCACAACTGGCTGATAATTATATGGTTACAATAGCAGAACGACTCACTTGCGCCTATGCAAGAATTGCAAACGCAGCAAAAAATACACACAGAAGCAAAGATGAAATAACCTTGCTGGCGGTGTCTAAAACCAAACCTAGCGACGATATTGTTGCTGCCTATAATCATGGCCAACGCCAGTTTGGTGAGTCTTATGTTCAAGAGGCTGTAGATAAAATAGCTCAACTGCACTCATATAGCGATATCATTTGGCATTTCATTGGCCCTATTCAATCAAATAAAAGTGCTTTAGTAGCAGAAAATTTTGATTGGGTGCAAAGCGTTGATCGAATCAAAATAGCCAAGCGGCTTAATGCTCAGCGTCCAACCACTAAACAACCTCTGAATGTACTTATTCAAGTAAATATTAGCGCCGAGGAGGCTAAATCAGGTTGTCATCCCGATGACATAGCCAGTCTTGCTGAATTTATTAGCCAATGTGACCTGCTAATGTTGCGTGGTTTGATGGCTATTCCCGCAAAAAGTGACGACCCAAGTACGCAAATTCAATATTTTGAGCAATTACAAACTTGCTTTGATAAACTAAAGGCCCAATATCCACAGTTAGACACTCTATCTATGGGTATGAGTAATGACGTTGAAACCGCAATTAGTGCAGGCTCAACTATGGTGAGGATTGGAACCGACATTTTTGGAACACGAACTTAAAAGGTAAAAACAGATTTATGTCAGATAAAAAAATCGCATTTATAGGCACAGGTAACATGAGCTACGCTATTATTGGTGGCATGGTAAAAAACGGCTTTGACGCAAATAACATCATTGCGACTAACCGCAACCAAGAAAAGCTTGCAAAGGTAGCAGCCGATTTCAAGGTGCAAACCACCAGTGACAATAACGAAGCCCTACGCGATGCTGATGTAATTGTTTTGTCTGTTAAGCCGCAAATGATGGGCGACTTATGTAAATCGTTTCAAGAATCGGGCATCGACTTCAGTGATAAACTATTTATCTCAGTAGCTGCTGGTTTAACAGTAAGCCGTTTGCGCGAAATGTTAGGGCAAGATGTAAAAATTGTACGTTGCATGCCTAATACACCGTCTTTATTAGGGCGTGGCGTGTCTGGCTTATTTGGTGCTGGCGAAACGCACCAAGAACATGAATTTGTTCAGCAAGTATTCGAGTGCACTGGTATTGTGGTGTGGGTTGACCAAGAAGCAAAGATTAACGACATCATCGCAGTAACAGGTTCATCACCAGCTTACTTTTTCTTATTTATGGAAGCCATTGAAGAAAAAGCTAAAGCGCTGGGCTTTAACGATGAAGATGCCCGTCGCTTAGTACAACAAACAGCACTTGGCGCTGCCGAAATGGCGTTAAGCCAACCAGAAATTAGTATTTCTCAGCTACGCGCAAACGTAACATCTAAAGGCGGTACTACACATGCCGCAGTTGAGCACTTAAAAGACGAAGGCTTAACTAAAACCGTTGGCGATGCCATGGATGCGTGCATTGCTCGAGCGATGCAAATGGAAAAAGAACTTTAAAACTACTTTTTATTGAAGGTTACACTATGAATGCCATGCAATTTTTAATCAGTACCCTGTTTGATTTGTTTTTGATGGTGGTACTGCTGCGTTTTTGGCTACAGTGGGCAAAAGCCGACTTTTACAACCCAATGAGCCAATTTGTGGTTAAAGCAACGTCGTTTGCAGTTAACCCTTTGCGTAAAATTATACCCGGGTTAGGGGGGCTTGATTTAGCCTCACTATTGCTGGCATTTATTGTAGCTATTGCCAAAATTAGTACTTTAATGTTGGTAATTTACGGCGCATGGGCTGCGCAACCGGTGTTTATTCAAGCCCTAATTACCGTATTAAAAGAAGGCTTAAACTTGGTATTTTGGGTATTAATTATCCGCGCAATTTTAAGCTGGGTAAGCCAAGGTTATAACCCTATTGAAGCGGTTTTCCATCAACTTACTGAGCCAATGCTTAAGCCACTTCGTAAAATTATTCCACCAATGGGCGGCTTAGATTTATCAGTACTTGTATTAATTATTGGTATTCAATTTTTACAAATGCTGTTGATGGACTTTTTAGCCTAAGTTTCTGTTTTTAGCAAAAGAGGCCTTATGGCCTCTTTTTTATATTTTTTGGAGTGAACAATGAATCGGTTAATTAAATTTTGTTTTATTGCTTGTTTAACACTCGCGTTTAACGCACACAGCGAACAAACATTGGGCGGGCAATATAAAGAATTAGGTCCGTGGCAAGTACATTACATTGCCTTTCCATCAACCTTTATTCAGCCACAAATCGCCAAAGCATATGGGCTTGAACGCAGTGGCTATAAAGGGATTGTTAATATTTCTGTGTTAAAAAACAATCCAGAGAACACAGCTCAAAAGGCAACGTTATCTGGCACAGCTAGAAACCTACTTGGTAATAAACAAACGCTAAACTTTAAAGAAGTAATTGAAGGTGAGTCAGTTTATTATCTTGCCCAAGTCGACTTTACAAACGAAGAAATACTGCGCTTTGAAATTGAAATACAGCAAAATAATCAATTTCAAACATTGCAATTTCAGCAAAAATTTTACGTAGATAAATAATATTATGAACAAAACTTTAGTCCTTGCCACGGGCAACCCTGGCAAAGTAAGTGAGCTGGCCAACATGCTAAGCCCACTTAATATTAATGTAGTTCCACAAAGTGATTTTAACGTTGGCGAAGTAGCAGAAACGGGCACTACGTTTGTTGAAAATGCCATTATTAAAGCTCGCCACGCAGCTAAAATTACCGGTATGCCAGCAATTGCTGACGATTCCGGCTTAGAAGTTGATGGCTTAAATGGTGCACCTGGTGTTTACTCTGCTCGTTTTGCAGGACAAGGCGCAAGCGATCAAGATAACATAGACAAGCTATTAGCTGAGCTTGCCAATAACCCAGTGCGTAGCGCCCGCTTTTGGTGTGTGTTGGTATTAATGCGCCACGCAGACGACCCGACTCCACTCATCTGTAGTGCGAGTTGGGAAGGTAAGATTACAAAAACTCAACATGGTGAAGGTGGCTTTGGATACGACCCCGTTTTTTATGTTCCGTCACTTGAGTGTACAAGCGCCGAGCTTACAAAAGCACAAAAAAATGCAGTGAGCCACCGCGGTCAAGCATTGCAGGCTTTGCTAAATGAGCTAAAATTAAAAGGCGGCCTGTGACTCTTCCTCCTTTAAGTTTATATGTGCACGTACCTTGGTGTGTGCAAAAGTGCCCCTATTGCGATTTTAATAGCCATGGACAAAAAGGTGACATACCAGAAGCCGAATATGTTCAGCATTTAATAGACGATTTAAAAGCCGACTTACACTTAGTGCAAGGGCGCAAAATTCACAGTATATTTATTGGTGGCGGTACGCCAAGTTTATTAACTGGTGATGCTTACACACGCCTACTAAGCGAAGTAGATAGCCTTATAGGCCTCGCAGATAACTGTGAAATAACCCTCGAAGCAAACCCAGGTACAGTAGAAACAGGCCGCTTTAAAGAGTACGTAAAAGCGGGTATAAACCGCATTTCAATTGGCGTACAAAGCCTGCAAAACGATAAGCTAAAAGCGCTTGGCCGCATTCATGGTGCTAACGAAGCAACTCATGCAGCAGAGCAAGCCAAAGAGGCTGGTTTAAATAGTTTTAATCTTGATTTAATGCACGGCTTACCAGGGCAAACCCTAGACGATGCATTAAGTGATTTAAAGCAAATTATTGCGCTCGATCCCCCACATATTTCGTGGTACCAACTCACTATTGAACCTAATACTCAGTTTGCATCTAAACCGCCAACACTGCCTCAAGATGAAACTCTGTGGGATATTCAAGAGCAAGGCCAAGCCTTACTTGCAAAGGCAGGTTATATACAATACGAAATTTCAGGGTATGCAAAACCGGGCTATCAATGCCAACATAACTTAAATTATTGGCGGTTTGGCGATTATCTAGGGATTGGCTGTGGTGCTCATGGTAAGGTCACCAATGCAAAAACTGGCATAATTACCCGAACTGAAAAGGTCAAACATCCCCGTGGCTACATGGATATGGTAAAACCTTATTTGTACAAAAGTTGGCACGTTGAGCAAGACGATTTGGCCTTTGAGTTTTTTATGAATCGCTTTCGCCTTGTCGAACCATGCCCGATTGAAGACTACAGTGCGCTGACTAATCAGCCATTGCAAAGCCAACAAGCAGCTTTAAATAAAGCCATAAACACCGGTTTATTAATAGAAAAAGACGGTCACTGGCAAGTGAGCCTTAAAGGGCATCGCTTTTTAAATGACCTGCTAGAATTGTTCGTATAATGCATTGGGCGTTATACGTCATGCAAAGCGAATACATGAAAAATTAAAATACCCTAATGGGTTTCTAACAACAAAAGGGAAAACAATGCGTAAACTTACCTTTATTGCAGCAGCTGTGAGTGTTGCACTCCTTGCTGGTTGCCAACAAGCACCACAACAATCTGTAACAACTCCTATTGTACAAGCGCAACCTGTGCAAAGCGAAATTGACAAAGCCAATGCGTTTTTTGAAGATACCTTTAACCGTGATGTAATGAGCAGCCCGGTTTACCAAACTTACATGGGTATTAAAAAAGATTACGATAAGTGGGATGACGGCAGCGAAGAGCAAAAACTCAAAGACCTAGCTGAAACTAAAGCCGATTTAGTTGCCCTAAACGCAATAAACCGCGACCTGCTAGACGATGCAACAAAAGTAAGCTACGACTTAAAAAAACAAGACCTAGAAAGCTCAATTGCTGACTTTAAATGGCGTTACCACAACTACCCGGTAAACCAAATGTTTGGTACGCACTCTATGGTGCCTGCATTTTTAATAAACCAACATTCAATTAGTAACGTTAAAGAAGCAAAAGACTACATTTCGCGTTTAAATGGCGTGCCTACGGTATTTGACCAATTAGTAACTGACTTAGAAACACGTGCAGATAAAGGCATTATTGCGCCTAAATTTGTGTTTCCACATGTTATTGATTCAAGCAAAAACATTATTCAAGGTGCACCGTTTGAAAAAGGTGACGACTCAACACTTTTAGCAGACTTTAAACGCAAAGTAACCGCACTTGAAATCAGCCAAGATGAAAAAGATGCACTTATTAACGAAGCAACTGACGCGTTAAAATCGGCAGTTAAACCAGCTTACTCAAAGCTTATTAACTACCTAGCACAACTTGAAAAGCGTGCAGATGACCGTGATGGCGCATGGAAATTACCTGAGGGTAATACCTTTTACAATAATGCACTTAAACGTACAACCACCACTGATTTAACTGCAAAAGAAATTCATGCTATTGGCCTATCAGAAGTAAGCCGTATACATGACGAAATGCGTGAAATTAAAGATAAAGTAGGCTTTAAAGGCGACCTAAAAGCGTTTATGCAGTTTATGAAAACTGATAAGCAATTTTACTACCCAAATACAGCTGAGGGTAAACAACGCTACCTTGACGAAGCAACAGCCATGATCGACACAATGAAAGTGCGTCTTGATGAGCTATTTATTGTTAAGCCAAAAGCCGATCTTAAAGTAAAAGCAGTTGAAGCCTTCCGTGAAAAAGCGGCAGGTAAAGCATTTTACCAACAGCCGGCGCCAGATGGTTCACGCCCAGGCATTTACTACGCAAACCTTTATGATATGGAAGCGATGCCAACGTACCAAATGGAAGCATTGGCTTACCATGAAGGTATTCCGGGTCACCACATGCAAATAGCTATTTCGCAAGAGCTTGAAGGCGTGCCTAAGTTCCGTAAATTTGGTGGCTACACAGCCTACATTGAAGGTTGGGGTTTATACTCTGAACTTGTACCTAAAGAAATGGGTATGTACTCAGACCCATATTCAGATTTTGGCCGCCTTTCTATGGAGTTATGGCGCGCGTGTCGTTTAGTAGTTGATACCGGTATTCACGCAATGAAGTGGACTCGTCAAGAAGGGATTGATTACTACGTAAATAACACGCCTAATGCCACATCTGACGGTGTTAAAATGGTTGAGCGTCACATTGTAATGCCTTCGCAAGCAACCGCTTACAAAGTAGGTATGTTGAAAATTTTAGAGCTACGTGAAGACGCTAAAAAGCAACTTGGCGACAAGTTTGATATTCGTCAATTTCACGATGTAGTGCTTAAAAATGGCCCGGTACCACTAAACGTACTAGAGAACTTTGTAAATGAATGGGTAGCAAGCAAAAAAGCTTAACACTCATTCATAGAGTTAACTAAAAGGTCGCTTATGCGGCCTTTTTTGTATTTTGTACCTTATACCTATTCGCAATAATAGGTTAAGCTAAACAAAAAGGTATTTAGAGGCGTAAAATTATGGAGTTATGCATACAATTACTTAACGCACGCATTTCAAAGCATCAGTTAGATGAGCTAGATAATGATTTTAAGCAGTTAAGTCCAGCCCAACAAACACAGCAGCTTAATCATCTTTACGAAAGCGCTTTACGTATGAGTATTAAGTACGACTTTATGCAAAATGTAGCAACACGTATTTTAACAACCAATACGCCACCTGCACCTTTTATCAATCAGTTAACAACCACAGATGCCTTGACGTTTTTTACGCCTGCGCTTAAGGAAAACCAGGGCTTTTTAGCACAAGACACCCAAGGTAATAACGTGTTACACACTGTATTTAAACACGCTAATGCCCAAAAGCTGGCGTTTAATTATGTACGCTCATTAATGTTATTTGAGTCTAACGAGGACCTAGTAAAAGCGCTTGCTCAACCCAATGCTCGAGGCCTAACACCTGTTGCTTGTTATATTGCGTATGCAAATAAACCAAACACACCGGTTAAGCATGAATTTTCAGCGCTGTTAGCTCTGATGGAGATAGAACAAAAACAAAACCCAACAGCTAAACAGCAGCTGGCAAATATATTAAAAGGCATGAGCCTTAACGAAACCAGTATTTTACTTAGTGCTGCATACCTGCAACGCTCAACCGCACAAGTTGCACATTTAGTTAAAGCGGTTTAGGTCGTGGTAACCTTGGTGGATTAAAAGTAGCCCACGCTAAGGGCTACTTTCCGGGGAACGAGATTTATAACCTAGTGAGCTTAATGCCCCCTCCTAACGGCCCTCTTTTCAGCGTATACTTTTGACTATACTCGTTATTAATTATTTATGAGAAATAACTCACCCTGATAGGTTATTCCCTACATAGATACTAACTACACCGCTGTAAATTTAATCTCGAATATTAAATAGCCCTTAGTCGTTTAAGTAGTACTCAACAGTGGTTACTACTCTTACGTTTTTTATTTGTGGTGTATTTGAATCGCGGTTAGTAATACTAAACTGCCCTTGGCGAGCTGTTTTTATTTTGCCTAATTTTGAATTGGAATCTCTTGCAAACTTGTTAGCCACTTCGCGCGCTTTTTCAGTTGCTTGTTGCACCATGGCCGGTTTTACATCGTTTAGGCCTGTGAAAATATACTCAACACGTGTTTCGTAACTATCTTGCACTATGGCAATATTTTGTTTAGCTAATTGGCTTACTTTGCTCAGTGCATTTTGTACCTTGTCTACAGCGCTAGAATACACGGTCATATTTGAACGAACAATGTACCTAAATTGCTGGTTTTCATTGCCGTACTCGCGCGCCTGTTTATCGACAATCGATTGGCTACCAAGTGATATTTCAGCGTCATCAAAACCATGCAGTTTTAAAAATGCGATCACGGCGGCGTTTTTTTTCTCAACCCTATTCACCAACTTTTCAAGGTCGTTATCTGCATCGCTAAATTGCAAAGGCCATATAACAGTATCGGCAATTACCTCTTGCTCTGCTAGCCCTTTAACTTGTACGGTGCGCTCCATTTCTTTTACATTGAGTGCTGCACTTTTTAAAATAAACCCTAAGCTAATTAAGCCTAGGCTTAAAAAAATAGCCGCCAGCACAGTGTGAAAACCAGGTGTTTTAATCACAGAACACTCCTTGATTGATATCAATAATACGCATCTATAAACTCGAAATAACCTCTCAAACAGAGTACATTGAGACAATACATAACGCAAAATTTTAAAGCTAAGGAAACGCAATGAGCCTAAAGCGAATTAGTCAGTTTTTTAACCCAAGCTCAGTGGCAGTAATAGGTGCGTCAAATAACGCCTCTCGTGCCGGTTTTGTCGTTATGCGTAATTTGTTACAAGGCGGTTTTAAAGGGCCGATCATGCCCGTAACGCCAAGCTATAGTGCTGTTCATGGCGTGCTTGCATACTCATGTATTACTGAGTTACCTAAAGTGCCTGACCTTGCCGTTATTTGTACCAATAAAAATACTCTGTTAGACATCATTAGCCAACTTGGCGAGCTTGGCTGTAAAAGCGCTATTATTATTGCCGATGGCTTAACGAATGATCAAAAAAGTACGCTAAAAACATGCGCTCAAACACATAACGTCACTTTGTTAGGCCCTAATAGCTTAGGGCTATTAATTCCCCATATTGGTTTAAATGCCAGCTTTTCTCATACAGTGGCAAGCCCGGGTAAAATTGCATTTGTATCGCAATCTGCAGCGGTATGTTCAACCATATTAGATTGGGCTAAAAATAAAGATATTGGCTTTTCGTACTTTGTTTCTGTGGGTGGGTGTTTAGATATAGATTTTGACGAGCTGCTCGACTTTTTAGGGCGTGATGCAAAAACTAAAGCCATTTTGCTTTATATTGATAACATTGAAGATATTCGTGGCTTTATTTCTGCAGCAAGAGCGGCTGCATTTAGTAAACCCGTTATTGCCATAAAAACAGGAAAAACAAATGCTGGCGCTCTTGCGGCAGAGATCCATAGCGGTGGAAAACAAAGCTCTGATGCCGTATACGATGCGCTCTTTCAACGTGCGGGTATGCTGCGCGTTAACGACCTACGCGAGCTATTTGCAGCAACACAAACACTAGCAATGCACCCAAAATTATTACAAGTTGAACAGCTTACTATTTTAACAAATGGTGGGGGGCCGGGTGTTATGGCGGTTGATGAGCTAATTCAACGTTCTGGAAAGTTAGCGGCGCTTAGTAGCGAAACACGCAGTGCGCTTAATCACGTTATCCCCCGCTCAGAAACAACCTCTAACCCAATTGATATTTTTGGTGACTCAGCACCAGCGCGTTACAAACAAGCATTAGAAATATTATTGCATGCAAAAGAAGTGAAGAACTTACTAATAATACATACACCATCGGCACTGGCGCCAAGTGAAGACTATGCCGATGTTATTGTTCAAGCGCTGCAAACGTTGCCAAAAATGGCTAGTCCTTATGTGTTTACCAACTTTATGGGAGAAGACGCCTCTTTTGCAGCCAGAAAAATATGCGCTAACAATGCAATCCCTACTTATCGAACACCTGAAGGGGCCGTTGGCGCCTTTATGCACTTAGTAACATATCGTCGAAACCAAAAGCATTTAACGCAAACACCTGAGTCAAACACCGACGATGCAAAAATAAATAAAGCCGCCGCTACAGCATTAATCTCTGAATTTTTAGACGAGGAGCAAACCTATTTACCCACTCACAGTGCAAGCCAGATATTAAGCCACTACGGTGTTGAATGCATTGAAACTAAAGTAGCTTACACCCCAACCGAAGCTAAAGAGCAAGCCATTGAACTTGGCTTTCCGGTCGCACTTAAGCTCATAAGCCCAAGTATTGCTTCAAAGTCTGAAGTCGGTGGCGTGGTATTAAACCTAAATGATGCAAGTGAAGTTGAACAAACGGCTTTTGCGATGCTGATTCGTATTAAAAATACTTACCCAGATGCGACGATTGATGGGTTTTCCTTACAAAAAATGGCCCCTCGTGCAGGTGCTAATGAATTGCGTATTGCCATTAAAACAGAGCCTAATTTTGGCCCTGTTATTTTACTTGGCGAAGCAGGTACCGGGCTTGAATACGCTCAAGCTGCAGTAGCCCTCCCTCCTCTTAACATGAACCTAGCTAAGTATTTAATTGCCGCAGCTCACGATAAAGGCGTGCTTAAAGATCGCATTTTGCCCGAAAAGGTCGACAAATATCGTTTATGCGCGTTGCTCACACGGATTTCGCAACTGGTTATCGATCAACCCGATATCAGCGCAATGGAACTTAATCCTATTCTTGCTAGTAATGGGCAGTTTTTAGTGCTTGATGCCACCATAACCCTAAATAAATACCAGTCAAAAAGTAACCGTAAACGATTGTGTATTCGCCCTTACCCAATTGAGCTTGTTGAAATAGTAACCCTTAAAAATAATACCCAGGCAACGCTAAGGCCTATTAAACCTGAAGATGAACAGGCCCATAAGGCATTTGATCAATCACTTAATAAAGAAGATCGTTACAAACGCTTTTTTGGTGAGTTACCTCAGTTTAATCATGACCAACTCGCAAAAATGACTCAAATTGATTACGACCGCGAAATGGCATTTATTGTTTGCCAACGCTCAGAGGGAAAAACACGTACCTTAGGGGTTTCGCGTGTAATTATGGACCCTGATAATATACACGCAGAATTTGCTATTGTTGTTCGTTCTGATTGCCAAGGCCTGGGCCTTGGACGAATATTAATGAACGCAGCAATTAATCACTGCAAACGCCAAGGCATTGAATGGATTGAGGGCATAACATTACCAGAAAACACAGGGATGATTGAACTCGCCCGTAAGTTGGGCTTTAAAGTTAGCCGCGATTTTGAAGAAGGCAGTATTAACATGGTACTCAACACAAAATAATACAACGCTCAGGCAAGGCGCAAAGCGCCTATACCTGGGTTTATGAGGTTTAATGTTTTTTAGCTCTCGCTAAACGTACCTTGCCAGTCACGTGTTATAAGCGCAGGAACATCTAAACTAGGCACCGGCTTACTAAACAAATAACCTTGAAAATGTTTACACCCTAACGCGCTTAAAAATGTAAGTTGCTGCTTACTTTCAACACCTTCCGCTACGCACTCTTTTCCTAAACTATGCGCCAGTGTGAGTGTTGATTCAATAATGGCCTCATCATCAGAGTCAATACCAATGTCTTGAACAAAGCTTCGGTCAATTTTAAGCACATCAATAGGAAAACGCTTTAAATAAGTAAGCGATGCATAACCAGTCCCAAAGTCGTCCATATACAGCTTACAGCCTAGCTCTTTTAACTTTTTCATACTTTGCAGTGCAAGGCTCGAGTCGCGCATTAAAATAGATTCGGTTATTTCAAATACAATCGCCTCCGATGGCACATTAGCATTAAGAAGTGCTTTTTTTATCTCTGGCACGAGCTCTATAAACTCAAAATCTA
The DNA here is from genome assembly GCF_001468485.1 of Pseudoalteromonas sp. H71. Classification (GTDB taxonomy): domain Bacteria; phylum Pseudomonadota; class Gammaproteobacteria; order Enterobacterales; family Alteromonadaceae; genus Pseudoalteromonas. Next base: position 98,469 of record NZ_LODI01000046.1, on the reverse strand, counting down.
AAGCCGATAAGTTAATTGATAAATACAACTCGGGCGATACTTTTCGCCATTTATTAAGCTCTGTTAATGCTCTTGCAAATGTTTGCAGCATTATTTTAGTTATTAACCCAACACCTTCAGCCGCAAGAGAAAACTCCTGCGTTTCAATAAGCTTATTTTCAGGCCAACGTAGTAAAACCTCAAAGCCCTCTGTTGTATAGGTTTGGGCATTTATAATAGGTTGATAGTAATTACAAAACTCATGCTGTTGATAAGCTTTTGTCAGCTGCGATTCTAAGTGAAGCGCTTTTTGGACATGCTTATTCATTTCTTGTTTATAAAATTGATAATTACTCTCAAGCGCCCCCTTGGCATGGTAAAGCGCAATATTAGCGGCCTTCAGCAACGCACTACTTTGCGTTGCATCATCGGGAGAAATAGCAACACCAATGCTTAAATTAATATTTACCACTTGCTCGTTAATACTGATATTTTGGTTCACGCAATCCATTAGCTTTGTGCAAATAAGTAGCACTTCTTCAATTTGTTGAATATCTTCAACAAGCACAACAAATTCGTCCCCCCCAAACCGTGCGATACTGTCTGAGGAACGCAATGAACACTTTAATCGCTCGGCTACTTTTTTAATAAGTTCATCGGCGGCCTCATGCCCAAGTGAATCATTAAAATATTTAAAACGCTTAATATTAATATGTAATAAAGCAACTTTGCATAGGTGCTTTTGAGCTTGCTCAAGAGCATGTTCAACACGGTCATTAAACAGGGTACGATTAGGTAATCCCGTTAAAACATCAAAATTAGTTAATTGGTGTAACTCACTTTCGGCCAATTTTTGTGCGTGTATATCAGTTAAAATTATCACGTAACTACTTAAACGTTGCTCTGTATCGGCAACCGCGCTTATTTTTACTAACACATGACGCGTTTCGCCGTTATGAAGACACACAGTGTCTTCGCAGGAAAAATGCTCTCCCTCCGAAAGCTTTTTCATAATACGTAAGTAATCAACACGATTTTTTGGCGACATCCCCAAGTGTAGCGTTCGGCTTGAGGTGGGTTCTGCAGCAAAGTTAAACGCCGTTTGTAACGACTTATTAGAGGCACGTACATTAAAGTTTTTATCGAGAATAAATACCCAATCACGGGTCTGCTCAAACGCAGCGGTAAATAAGCGAGCATGTTCTTCGTAAACCATCTCACGGGTCATATTAGTGTATGTACCCGCTACTTTTTGGGGCGTTCTTTCATCCCACTCAACCACTTTGCCAAAGTCTTTATACCAACGCCAATAGCCTTTGGCATGACGCACACGGTATGTGCAGTTAAAGTAGCCCTTATCGGTAGATAAAAACTCTAGCCACTCTAAACGAAATAATTGCTTATCTTGAGGATGTATTTTAGCTAAATATTCATCTAGGTTAACAGTATCGTTATTGTAACCAAGCTCATTACTTAAGCGAGGCTGGTAAATACTTGGATTACTTGACTGCCAATCCCATACACCCGACTCACTGCCCTCTAATGCGAGTTTTAAGCGCGACTCACTCTCTTTACTTTCTTTATGAGCGGCTAACAAAATACGTTGAATTTTATTACGTCGCCTTACCCACATTGCAATAAAAAATAAAAATAACGCGGCATACAGCACCATAAAATAAGGAGCGCGCCAAAGGGGATATTTAACCTTTATTTTTAATGTTGCAGGCTTGGTATAGCTTCCCGTTAACGGGTCTTTTGCCCATACTTTTAATGTATAGTTACCCGGGTTTAACTTAGGAAAAAGGACCCGGTTATTGTTACGCGCATAGGTTTTTTGCCCGTTATCGAGTTGATACTCGTAAATAATGCGTTCTTGATTGCTAAAAGCCATTGCAGAAAAAGCCACTTCAAGACCAATATCATCGTGGTTTAATATTATTTCATTGAGGGGCTGTTTTAAATCGCGGGATAATTCTCGCGACATTAAATTTACTCGTGTAATATTTACATGCTCTATTAGTGGTTGGTAACTTTGGTTTTCCATTGGATGAAAATACGTTAACCCTTTTAAACCGCCATATACAATTCGTCCGTCTTTAAGCTTAGCCATTGCAGAGCTATTAAACTCAGCAGATAAAAGCCCTTCTGCTGTACTAAACTGCTGAAAATGGCGTGTTACAGGATTTAAACGCCATATCCCTTTATGACTGCTCATCCAAATCATGCCATCATCGTCAAGCACCATGCTATAAAGTAATGTCCCTAGTTTGTTTTTATCTAGATCAATAGTATGCACGTGCTCGTAGGTTGATGAGTCAATACCTATCAAGCCAAAGTTAGACAATGAGATCCATAAAACATCATTATTATCTATCACGTATGAAAGCACACTTATCGCAACATTCTCATGCTGCTTAGGTACTTTATAGATCATCTTTAACGCTAAGTTAGTCGGATTTAATTGATATAAAATACCCGCATTAAAAAACAGCGGCCAATCGGGTTTATTTGGTAAAGGAGGTAAAAATCCATGCGCTAAAAACGGGTTAAACTGTGCCAATTCGCCCCCCAATCGAGTGACAATTTGACTATCTATGTTGTAAACAAATGCACCGTGATCACGATGCATAAAGTATAAATCGCCGTTAGGCATTAGAGTAACGCCATGTACCCAGCCAGTTATATGATCTTGGTTTGCTTTATTTTTTGTTTTTGGCTCACTCACTTGATAAGTATTTGGGTCAAAAATGAGTAAACCTCGGTTTGTATTCAGCCAGAGCTTATTGTTATATGGCATTATTTGCCAAATACTAAAATCGCTGGTGTATAGGTCAGCCTTGTAATCTTTTAAGTAAACCTTGCTGGTATTCGTTTTTAAATCAACTTCAGTTAATCCATTATTTGTCGCAAGCCAAAGCTTTTCGTTAAACTCGGTTATTCCCCATATCGAATGGTGGGATAAACCGTCTCCTCCTAATAAACTGCCATCAACATTATTAAAATGGTATGTATCTTTAGATAGATAAAAAGCACCATCACTTTTTGTAGCAACCCATACCCCCCCTGTCTTATCTTTAGCCATATCAATAATACTGGTATCGGCTAGGGTATACTTACTCTGTGTAATTCGTGTGTTTTTTATCAATTCACCGGTATTTAAATCAAATTTAAATAGCCCTTTATCTGTAGCTAGATCTATTTCACCTTGGTTGTAATCTATCTTCCACACATTAAGGTCGGCCAGTAATACCTTATTTTTAAAGGCAATATCAGGACGCTCAAACATGCTTGGCAAATCGCTAATATCAACCTGATACATCCCCTTTACGGCCCCCACTAATAACTGGCCATTTTCTCCCAACGCAAACGACTTCACGTTGTTTTGATAAATATGATCAGCTTCGCCCTTTAAATGCTGCAGTGGACGGGTTAAATTATTTGCAATATCATAAACATAGGCGCCATGAGTGGTCGCTATAAAAATATAGCCATTGTAATGAAATAAACTTCTTACTAAGGTGTTTTTAAATTCACTGGGTAGCTCAAAAATAGACTCAATAACCCCAGTTTGTACATCAAGTCTTGCAAAGTCTCGGCCTCGCCCAATCCACAAGGAATCTGAGTCTGCAGCCACCATACTAAAAACTGATTGATTAAAAATTTGTTCTTCATTACTGGGGGGATCTAAAAACTGCTTGTAAGTGTCAGTAGTCGGGTCGTATCTAAAAAGCCCCTCAAGTAATGAGGCAATCCATATATATCCATCTAAGTCTTGGTATATACGATCAATTATTGCTTCTTCAAGCTCACCATTAGGGCCATTAATAGGCGTTACTTGATAGCCATCATAACGATTTAAACCACCTTCGGTAGAAAGCCATAAATAACCATTATTATCGATTAGTATGGTGTTAACGTAACTTTGAGATAAACCTTCACTAGGAGATAAACGCTTTACTTGTGCACCAGCCTGGTAACTAAAAATAGTTATTAAAACTACTAAGCAACTTAAAATCCAATTAACGCCCTTACTCATGGTCATTCCATATCGTTTTTTATTTTATGGGTACTCTAGTGCGACAATGTTTCGGTGCTTATACATATCAAAAAGTACGTGTATTTCAGGAGTATATGTTAACACTTGGTTAAAACCAATACTGCGGTATAAATCGGCAATGTTTTTAAATGCAAAGGTATAAACATGCATGTGCTGATGCGTTAAAAGATCGGTTATTAATTGTTTTGCCACCCCTTTTGAACGATGTTCTGGCGCAACATAAACCGTAGATAAAAACAAAAATGTGGTTTTATTTTGTAGCCTACAAGCGGCCACTATGTGTGTGCCTAAATAAATAACCCACACTTGATCTTGCTTATTAGCACGCCCGCTAACTCCATGGACTTTGTAAAATTTATTCACCAAGGGTGTTTTTACTGTGTCTAATAATTGGGTGGTATACATTTTTAACTAAGCATTAATGCTAAATATTGCTCAAACTTTTGCTTTAACACCATTTGCTCCGCAACGGGGCGACTATGGATTGTGTTATAAACTTGCTCACGCGTTTTTTTATTGCGTTTAATTTGATAGGCCCAAAATGAAGCCTCGTAATCGAGCTGTATTTGATATTTTTCTTCACGCGGTAATAAACACAAGTTAAAACTCACAGGTTTTCCTCATTATTTGAATTGTTACAGTTTCAAGAACGGCCCTTGAATTGCTGGGCAAAAACCAAGCATATTGCTATTATACGCGTCTTATTTATTTATCTCAGCTGTAATTGGAAATGATAATGCAAAGACGCTGTAGTATGTTGTTTCTATTAATTAGTTTAATATTTAGCGCAGCCAGTTATAGCAACCAAAATACGCTGACATTTAATCGCCCCGATAACGTCCCGCAGGCAAATTATGTATTAGAGCTCCTTAGTCTTGCCTATAAAGAAATAGGCTACGATATTCACCTTATCGATTTTAGCCCCCAAAATGCATTACGAGCTGCCAATAATGGGGTGCTTGACGGACAACTTGGCCGAGACAGCAGCATAGAAATTGATTTTCCAAATCTACTGCGCGTAGACTTCGAATTATTTAAATTTAAGTTGCTGCTTTATAAAAATTGCCAACAAAGCATATTAGAGCGGCTTGATAATATTGCTATTTTAGCTAATTGCCCAATACAAGCTCAATATATAAAAAATACGCATTTTGATGGCAACGTTATTGAAGTAAAAAATTTAAGCACACAGCTAAACTTACTTACCCAAGGAAAAGTGAAAGGCATATTGTTACTTGATTTTGCATCAGACAACCAGCCAATAAATCAACATGGTCTTTGCTATCAAAAAGAAGTGTTACGTGTAACGCCTGTTTACCACTACTTAAATAAACGACATGCGCACTTAATTGACGGGTTAAAAACAGCCTTAAATAAACTTCACAATAATGGCACCGTTTATGCGCTCAAAGCCAAATATAATATGTATGATTAAAAATCAAAGCCCTGCTGATATATTGCGCTATCACCACCGTGTGCTTGCTGTTTTTTGAGTAAATAACGCTTATAACGCTGTTGGCACAAACTGATGACTTTCTTTTTTTGCGCGTTAGTGAGCGAATTCCACATAAACCGTTCATCACGGCTGCGGTAGCATCCTTTGCAGTACCCCCTATTGTTAACTAAGCAAATACTTTTACAAGGACTTGGAATATCAAATATTTCAATTTGTTGCATCGTATTCGCCGCTCAATTATGGTCTTGTATTTAGTATAGCGTTATTTTTAAACAAAAAAAAAGTAGCAATATTATTGCTACTTTATACACAATTTATTTAACGCTAATAAAGTTAGGGTCTCGTATTTATTTGTGCTTTGCGATGAAATGGTTTGGCGTACATCGCTAATACAAGTGGCTTAAGCTCTTCAGGCACTTGTGACATTCGTTGTTCAAATGTTGCTGTATCTGGAGAGTTAATTACCGATTCTTTACAGCCACCTGCAATGTAATTGCCTGGGTGTAAGTAAAACGAATCCACTATTTGTTGATCAATTGTAGTGGCTAACTCTTCAGCGCTATCACATTGAGATTCAATAGGTAGTCCAAAAGCAAGGTGAACATGACCTTTTGCCGTACTAAAGCCCTCAACAATACTTAAAATATCTTCACCCGCCGACTTGATATATTCACCATGTTGTTGCTTATGATAAAGCTCTTTAGCTTTTGCTATAGCACAAGGTTCGTATTGATAAGAAATAGACACGGGGACTACTTTCAACTCTTTAATATATTCACCAAATTCTTTTTTTTGTTTTCGGCCATTGAGTTGTAGCATTTTTAATAGTGCCGGATCGGTTTGATCGAACCCGTCTTTTGCTCGACCTTCTTTTTGTGCAATCCAGATAGAGTGGCCACCCATTAAAGAGTCATAAATATACGATGATAATTGAGTAAGCGCTTTTAACATTTCTTTAGGTGCTTTAGCAGAGCGTTTAACAATAAAGCTTTTATTTAAACGCATTAGTTCTGTTATGTAAGGTATTTGCAGTAAGTTGTCACCAATTGCAATACGCACCGTTTTCATTTTATGTTGATATAGCCCCCAGTTTACAAGTGCAGGATCAAGCACTATATCGCGGTGGTTAGAAACAAATAAGTAAGCTTGGTTAGGATCTAGCTTGTCTAAACCTGAAAAGGTAACTTTTGAGGTTGTGCGTTTTATAAGTTTATCTAAATATTTAGCAACTTCATTTTGAACATCTTCAACGTTTGTTACTTTTCCCCACTTTTTGCGTAGTTGGCTTCTTACCAATGGGCGGGCAATAAATGGCACTGCTGATAGAAAGCGCGGTAAGTTATACTTAGCAATGACATCTATAAATGCATCATCACTCATTAAACGCGCTAGCGATGCGTTAACCTCATCGTCGTTGTAAGGTCTTATGTCTGCGTACTTGTCTTCTAATTCACTCATTACTGCATCTATAAAGTTAAAAAACGGCACGTAAAATACGTGCCGTTTGCATTATTGGTTCGAGTATAACTCAGGCAAACTAAAATGCGAACTAAGTCAGACTATTGCAATTTAATACACACTAATAAGCAAGCTTAAAAGTACTTATATAACAATAAATTAAGAAATGCTCTTACCAGTTACCTTTCGCTTTGCCTGTAGTGCTATGACAAGCAAACGCAGAATAAGTGCGATTAAAATTACACCACAAACAAAGCTTAGCCAATGGGGTAATACTTGATGCTCTTCACCTAGTAGGGGGGAAACAACGAAACCAAACTCCATTACTAAATAATCCGTTAAAAAACCAAAAATCAACGCAACCCCAATAACCCCTGTGAGATAGGCGAATACAGCACGCTTACCAAGCTCATTAGCAACCACACCTAACGTAGCAATATTTGTTGCCGGCCCTGCGAGCATAAACACTAACACCGCTCCCGGCGATACTCCACTCAATAACAAGCCTGCAGCAATAGGCGTAGATGCAGTGGCACAAATATACATGGGTATACTGATCAAAATCACCACCAGCATAGCCAGAATCCCACTGCCCCAATGTGTTAAAAATGATTCTGGAACATAAGTTTGTACCAATGCGGCAAAGAATAAACCAATCATTAACCAGACCATGGTATCTGATAGTAGTTTATTGCAGCTAAAACTTATCGCTCGTCGTATCTTCTGCGATTGACTTTGCAATGCCTTGTTTGGTTTATCACAGCAACTGGTTTTGACTTCTAGCTCCGCCGTTTTAGACGCACAGCAACTGATTTTTGTTTGCGCATCTGCCGTTGGCTTTGTCTGCTGCCTATCAGTATCTCGCCCCACTAACACACCTGCAACAATAGCACTGCAAATCGCAGCTATGGGACGAATAATAGCCATAAACGGACCTAATAACGCATACGACACAGACACAGAATCAACCCCCGTTTCAGGCGTCGATACTAAAAACGCTGTAGTCGCACTTTTTGAAGCTCCTGCGCGTCTTAAGCCTATTGCAGCAGGTATAACACCACATGAACACAACGGCATCGGTGCTCCAATTAAAGCCGCTTTCACTGTGGTCAAAAAGCCTTCTTTACCCAAATGTTTATTTAAAAAATTGGCCGGTAAATACACATTTAATAACCCAGCAATCAACAAACCCAGCATTAACCAAGGGGCAGATACTAAAAACAACTGCCAAAAATTATTAAGTAAGTCCATCGATGTCCTCCAAGGTTGTTAATATTGAACAGTTATCAGCGGGCTCTTGTCCGCCACAGCACTTATCAGCAAGTACCGATAGCGATTGATGAAAACGTGTTAGCTCAGCAATGCGCTCTGCAACTAGATCACGCTTTTGTATCGTTAAATCTTTCACTTCATGGCACGAATGCTGGTGCTTTTTAAATTTTATTTGCAGTAACTCTTTGATCTCTAACAAGCTAAAACCAACATTTTTAGCACGTAAAATAAACTTCATTTGCTTCAGTGATGCCTCACCATAATCACGATAACCGGCTTCTGTTCGAGTTAATGGCGTTAACAAATTATGTTTTTCATAGTATCTTAGGGTATCTGTTGAGACACCTAACTGATTTGCAAACTCACCTATTTTCATTTGTTTCTCCAATGAGTGTATTCTCAACTGATGCCAACTATAAACCTTAGAGTACACACCAAGGTCAAGTATTAAAATTATTTTACTTAATTAGGATACATCATGAAAATTACCGTTCTCGATAACGCCACATTAGCAAATACATCTCTTGCCTGCATAGAGCAGTTGGGAAGCCTTACGACCTATGACCTTACCAGTCCAGAGCAAGTTATTGAGCACAGCAAAGAAGCTGACGTTTTAATTACTAATAAAGTGGTGTTAAATCGCGAAACAGTTAGCCGGCTAAAAAATCTAAAACTAATATGTGTAAGCGCCACGGGCACTAATAATGTCGATTTAGAAGCCGCTAAAGAGCTTGGCATCGCAGTGACAAATGTTGCTGGTTACTCTACACCTTCAGTTGTTCAACACACCTTTTCTTTAATAACAAACCTACTTGGAAATACTCATCGTTATCAAGCTGATTGCCAACAAGGAGCATGGCAAAAAAGTGAGATGTTTTGTCGTCTTGATTACAGCTTTAATGATTTACAAGGTAAAACACTCACCATTATCGGCGGCGGCACGCTAGGGCAAGCCGTTGCAAAAGTAGCTGACGCATTTGGTGCTAATGTAGTTATGTCTGAGCGCAAAGGCGCAGCATGTCGTGATGGCCGAACGCCTTTTGATGAAGCTATTAAAACAGCCGATATAATTAGTGTTCATTGCCCACTAACAGACGATACCCGAGACCTAATCACGCTCAACGAATTTAATATGATGAAGCCCAACTGCCTTATTATTAACACAGCACGTGGCGGTATAATTAATGAGGCCGATTTAACAACGGCACTTGAGCAAAACATTATTGCTGGCGCAGGGGTCGATGTATTAACGAAAGAGCCCGCAGAACATTCAAATCCGCTAGCCAATTATAAAGGGGACAACCTATTACTCACACCCCATATTGCGTGGGCAAGCACTGAGTCAATCGTACGATTAGTTAAAGAAGTAAGTTTAAATATAAAAGCGTTCAAGCAAGGAGAATCTCGTAGCCGCTTAGTTTAGAACTTGTCTTAGCCAAGTAACCTGAGCTCTGAATAGTAAATAACTTAATCAGCGCTTAGGTTAAATAAACTAAAAAATGGTTTTTTTTGCTAATTTTTTTATTTTTTAAAATTAAAAAACAACCAAAAAACCATAAGCAACTGATTATAAATAAAATTTAAACTTGGCGTATACTTTGCCTTACTATCATTAATAATTAAGCAAAAACGATTAAGGTACATATAAAAATGAATAAATCTCTACTAGCAGCTGCACTTATTACTCCATTTTTAACGGGTTGTGTTATTGCCGTTTCTGATGGCGAAGCAGAAACGCACTGGGCAGGTAATGACTCAACGAGCTGGCAAACAAAACATAAAAATAATCGCGAAGCTATCTCAGAGCTAAAAATGGATAGTAGTTATCAGTCGGTATTAACAACGCTTAAAACCCCTAACTTTACCGAGTTATTAAAAAAAGGGGATGATGTTTATCAAGTCTTATTCTATGCGACTCATAGTATTCATTCAGATGGGAAAATGACTAAAGATGAGTGTACGCCACTGATATTTAAAAACGATAAACTAATCGGTATTGGTGATAGCGCATTAAATATGGTTAGCCACTAAAACACAAAAAGCGCTAGTACGTTACTGGCGCTTTTTTAATATTAGTGAGCGACCACTCTATTACGGCCTGCCTCTTTTGCTTCATACAACCCTAAATCAGCCTCTTCTAATAATGAATGCTCTGAGGTTGAGCGGCCACCTTCCATGGTTGCAACACCAATACTGATAGTTATGCACTGTGCATTTAAAGATGTTTTGTGCTCTATATTTAGTTCGTTTACTGCGTTTTTGAGTTTATTTGCAAACGCAATTGCGTCCTTTTTCGATACATCAGGTAAAATAGCAGCAAACTCTTCTCCACCGTAGCGGGCAATAAAGTCACTACCACGTTTACATTGTGATAAAAGAGATTGAGCAACCTTTTTTAAACATTCATCACCGGCTCTGTGGCCGTATGTATCGTTGTATCGCTTAAAATAATCTATATCTATTAAAAGTACAGATAGCCCCGAGCCACCTCGTTTGCTTCTTCGCCATTCTCGAGACAAATTTTCATCAAGGTAGCGTCGATTGGGTATTTCAGTTAATCCATCAATGGACGCTAACATTTCAAGTAAATCATTTTTTTGTTTTATCAATAATTGATTTCGTACTCGTACTCTTACTATAGAAGCACTGAATGGCTTAGTAATATAGTCCATCGCGCCGAGCTCTAACCCTTTTGATTCATCAGCATGCTCTTGGTTAGCAGAAATAAAAATAACTGGAATAGCCTGGGTAATAGGGTTTTCTTTTAACTTAACAATAAGTTCAAAGCCGTTCATAACGGGCATTACAATATCAAGTAAAATCAAATCTACATGTGTCGTTCTTACAAAAGCAAGCGCCTCCTCTGCACTTTTAGCTAACAACACCTCATGCTCTTCACCTAACGTTTTCTCAAGCACTAGCCTGTTAAGAGGATCGTCGTCAACTACAAGCACTTTGGCTTTATTTGACATCAACTGCCTCCAGACCTCTAATAAATACAATAACTTGTTTCAACTGCATAATAAGCTCTTTTAATATTTCATCTTCAGGATCATTCGTTGCTTTGAGGTTTTGCTCGCATTGCAGTGCACAAGACGATAACCGTTTAAAGCCCAAATTACCTGATACTCCTTTGATACTATGCACTAAACGTACCAAGTCACCTTTAGCGGTACATTCGTCAATTTGTTGTAATTGAGCTTCGCAAAGGTTGGCAAATTTATCCACCATATTGTTCAGTAAGGCCTCATCAGCACTAAACTGAGCTAAGGCAAACGCTCTATCAAAAAACATTGTTTTAGCTGGAAGTTGTGTATCAGCAATCGCATCAAGCAGTACCTTTGCTACAACAGGCTTAGTTAAATGTTTATTCATACCGCATTTTAGCGAACGCGCTACATCAGCAGGTTCACAATGTGCTGTTAGTGCAAATATAGGTAACTGCTTATCGTCAAACTGTTGACGAATCAATGCCGTAGCTTGGCAACCATCTATATGCGGCATTTGTACATCCATTAATATAAGATCAGGTTTCAAAATCTGCAGTAGCTCCATACCGTCAGAGGCATTAGTTGAAGTTACAACATTTACATTAGCCTTTTTTAGAACACTACTTATAATTTCTAGGTTTAGTTGATTATCGTCAATTGCCAAGACCAATAAACCCGATACTTCTTTGTTTGGTTTAGCCGCATCTATATTTACATCACTGGCTATGTGCTTTAATGCAGCACTACTGCTCAAATCAAATAATCGCTGCCCTAGTCCAGATGCTTTAACATGCTGCGCTAATAAGCCTTCACTCATAGATGAACTAAAGGTCAGCTGATGATTAATAATAATCACCGATACTGCTTGTGAAGTAAGTGAGTCATGTATTGCTTTGACATTTAATAGCTCAGGTAAATCCGCCTCATCAACAATGAGCTGTGTACACCCCGAGAGTTTAATTGGGTAATTCAACGCTTCATCCAAGTCAATACTGGTTAATTCTGAATAGGCGTCTACCGCGCGTTTTAAAGCTCGGCTTCGCTGGGATATAATAGCCAAAGCATCAACAGGCAATAGCTGATTTTTTGTATCATCTACCTGTAAACTAATACTGAAGTAAAACTCACAACCAAGGCCTTTTTCACTGTTTAGGGCTATTTCTCCCCCCATAAGAGAAACCGCATGCTTAACAATAGCGAGCCCAAGCCCTACCCCTTGGTGAATTCTGGTTGATGATTCATCGCCTTGTGTAAATGCATCAAATAAACGCAGTTGATCGTCTTTACCTATTCCGCTACCTGTATCTATTACGCTAAAGCAAATTTCTTGCTCTTGGTTGTTGCCATCGATTAGCTCCATTTTTAAAGTTATTGAGCCTTTATGAGTAAATTTAACAGCATTCGTTAATAAATTACCCAATACTTGTTGCAACCTGATGCTGTCACACACTAAATTAGGGGAAATTAAAGGGTCAACGTCAATAATAAACTCTACACCTTTTTGCTCACACAAAGGTCCGGTTAAGCTATCGCATATATCAACTAATTCAACCACACTAAATGGGCTGAGTTTTAACTCAGCTTGCGCACTTTCTACTCTGGCAAAATCAAGCATACGGTTAAGCATAAGCAATAAGCTTTCTGCTGCTTGCTTGGCTTGATCTGTTTGCTGTAATTGTCTGTTTGTCAGCCCCTGCTCTATTAGCATATCGAGCAAACCTAAAACAGCATTCAATGGGGTACGAATCTCATGACTTAAATTCGCTATAAAGCGACTTTTGGCAAGGGTTGCACGCTCAGCATTATGCTTCGCTTTAGTTAGTGCACTCACGTCTTGTAAGTGGATAACGTAATATGAAGGTTCACGCTTTTCATCCCACACAAGCGATACGCTAAGTTGTAACCAACTCGTCAGCTTTCCTCGTGCTAGTGTTAAATGGTAGACCTCTTTCTTATCATCAAGCAATTGCGCTAACGTTGTTTTAATTTCCAGCCACTGACTGTCGTCAAACAGCGACTTAAGCTGTTCTCCTACCAATACATTGTGTTCAATAAACAGTTTTCGTGCTGCTTTGTTAACTTGCAAAATTGTTTGATCTAGTGATAACAGCACAACACTATTAGCTGCAAACTCAATAGCGCTTCTAAATTTAGACTCAGAAGCTTTAAGCGCGTGTAACGTTTGCTGCTGCTCAGTTATGTCTCTACCAATTCCCATTGTGCCAAGTAAGTGCTGATGTTCATTATAAAAAGGCGCAATCGTTAATTGATAGGACTTATCCTCATTATCAACACGCTGCTGAACATTACTTCTATTTTGTAACACTTGCTTTTCTAAAACACTTATTTGTTCATGCTCTGTGGTTATATCTTGTATACGCCTTCCCACTAACGCACTTTGACCGCGCCCAATATAGGCTTCAAACGCCTTGTTACATCCTAAAAATGATCCATCAATATTTTTAAAATATATAAAATCAGGAACACTATTTAACATTGTATTAAGTAATGCTAAGTGCCGCTCTTTAGCTTGATAACTTCGCGTTAGTTTTTCTGATTGAAGTTTAAGCTTTTCGTCTAACTCTCGGTTTACTTCCTGCAACGACTCCACCAGCTGTTGATTTTTAGCAAATACGTGCTTAATTTTAGTAAACCAGGGTTGCCAATTAATGGGGATTTGATAATTAGATTGCACTGTAGCGTCGGTATCGCTTTGCTCTAGGTAGTGCATTAAATGCGTCATAGGTTTCAAAAATATACGCTGGCTTAACCAAAAAAACACACTAAACATTAAACTTAAAAACAGTGTTAAAAATACAAATTCAAGTAAAACTTCATACCTAATTGTATTTACTAAGTTTGATTTAGGCTCATAAAATGCAGCATGAATAGGCAAGTTAGCTTTGGGCTGCATAAAGAAATTGGTACTGCTGGTTAATACTGTTAACTTTTCACCTGTGGTTGACACTTCAGGCCAATGTTCGTTTAATGTTAATCCCTGAGCTACAGGGCTTTGTGTACTGGCAATAACCTCATCAAAACGATTAATAAATATATATTCACCTTGGCTTGGTGTTATTTTTTTTAACCACGCAGACATAACTACCACATCATAAATAACAATAATGTAGTCATTTGAGCCTAATTCTCGCTGGCGTCCAATTGAATAATAAGCCTTACCATCTATGTTAACTATAGGGCTAGAAGAGAGTAGATTGTTTTTAAAATCGGGCTTAAAACGCCCTTCAAGAATCTCTGTTAGTAACAGGCTTTTGCTTTTATTTCGTCTTGATACAAATGCAGCACCACTTTCATCAACATAGGCAACCGCAGTAAGTGATTGCATAAGTGCTAACGTAGTATTAAATGATGACCCTAGTTTCACAAGCTGTTGCCACTTTAAAAGCGAGTCTGGTGAAAGGTCAAAGTCTCCTTTTCCTACAATTTCTGTTCCTTGGACGGTAAAGTGCCGATAATAATACCCATCGTATTGATTAATGCCTTCAAGTAGCTTGCTGCTTGGTTTGCTAAAAGTGGGCTGCGCGTATAAATCCAGCATGCTAGCCATTAAATCGTTAATTGACTGCATACCATGGTTTATCTGAGCCGATACATTTAAAAAATCGGCTTCACGTTTTTCAACGGTGCGCTCAAGCTTAATATTATAAATATGTAAACACAGTAAAAATGCAACGATTAAAGGCACCAACAGGGCAATAATTAAAGAGCGGTAGTAATGTTTGAGAGGTAAAAAATTCACGTGAATCTGCTATTTGGCCCGAAAATCAATCATTAGACTATCGAGCCAAATAGTTAAGCGCAAGTTATAAATTCTCTTCCGCAAATGAAGCTAATCGACTTCGTACAACACCATTGAGGTTTATAGTTGCGCTGCCTTCAAAGTTTTTAAAACGCTCCACAATATAGGTTAAACCTGATGTGACTGGGGTTAAGTAATTACTGTCTATTTGTGCCAAATTACCAGTACAAATGAGCTTAGTTCCTTCACCGCACCGAGTAATAATTGTTTTAAGTTGAGACGCTGTTAAATTTTGGCTTTCATCTAAAATAACAACCGCATTTTGAATACTGCGGCCACGCATAAAATTAACCGACTTAAACTGTACATTAGCCTTTTCCATAATGTAATTTCGGCTAGATATTGGGTTCTCGTCGCCTTTATGCAGTACCTCAAGCGTGTCGGTAATAGCGGCAAGCCACGGCGCCATTTTTTCCTCTTCCGTGCCAGGTAAAAAACCAATAGATTCTGCAATTTCAGGCGTGTTTCGAGTTACAATAACTTTATCGTAAATACCTTTTTCAATAACCAATTCAAGCGCACAAGCAAGCGCTAGTAATGTTTTTAGGTATTATAAATTATAAATAGACACACCGACCGACCGATTAAATGCTATGATTTACATTAACCATTCTGAAAGTCGATGAATTTTTTAAGGTATACCTAAGTCAGCCCATGAAAAACTATAACAATAAAAGCATCCTCAACATCGACAATGCAATTTTCCAAAGCTTAGCCCCAAAAGGTAGCTTTTTACAACATTGTTTAATCTGCTCAAAATGGGATGATGAAAACGAAAAAAGCTCTTCTCTTGCGCATTACAATTTACGATTAGCGATATCAAAGTTACTGCAACTGATAAAAGCTGACGAAGAAGAGCACCAAGCATTAATCCATTTATTAGTGCGTAAACCAGAAACTATAACCATCACAGATCTAATCCAAGGTTACAAGTCAGTTGAGCTAGCATTAATAAACAGCTTTCCTTTGAGCAGAGCCAAAAGTTACAGCACCGCAGTCAGAAACTTTTTCAATTCATTCAGTGCTCCCATAGAAAGTGGCTTCAATGCATCAGAATTAGCTTATGAAACACTATTATCAACAACTGTAGACTTTAAGAAAAACCCTAACATCGACCTTTTTACCGTCTATGTAAGAAATCAAACAAAATTTGCCGTTATTGATCCCGATACCTTCCCAAATCTATTTGTTAACGATTCGGTTTTACACAATCTTCTGGTCAATTTAGAAAACGCATCAAAAGAAGCCCCCTTTGAATACTCAGTCATTGCGGGCTTAAAAAAATTAATACGTGAAATTGATCAGTGGCCTGAATATTCTGAAATAAAAATATTACTTAACAGTCCCTTAAACTTATTAACCCCAAATAAAATTAACGATGCACTAATCGATTTTGAGAAATGCTTACATAAGGCATTGCCAAATAGAAAGTTGAATCAGCTAAGTACACTGTTTAGACAGAAACTATTTGATCATGGACTAACCGCTCCTGAGCTAAATAAAGCGAAAGACCTCTTCAAAACCAATTTCAACAGCTCAGGTCAGTTAAAATTTAAACCACGATTCATAATACAATGTAAGAACGTTGAGCATATTGTAGATTCGTTTCAACTACCATTGGTTCTGCCGTTAGAGAGTGTGGGCGAGAATTGTTTTAATCAGTTCGAAAAAATATCAGAAACCAGCGTTGCCGATACGGACAGCGTAACTGACCTAATAGAAATCTTGATGCTGCTTCAGCAAGGGGGATATAGTGACGCGAGACTATTATTAGCTAAAAAACCCGAAGACTTGATTACTTATAATGTTTCCAAGGGTTTAATAGATCTAGAGCTATTAATCACCAAACACTTCCCAGACAAGAAACAAGAAAAGCTACGCCTTATTCGTGACTTTCTGAACTTATGTGATATCCCAACTCAAAGTGGAAAATTATTAAACGATTTTGAGATTGATTCGACTATCAATGTAAAAGAAAAAGTTAAAACTATGGCTTTTCAAGGGTATTCCAAAGTTAACGGTAAAAAGAGTGATGTTACCGTCGAGTTTAACCTGACCAAATTAACCCCCTTATTAAAATTAAATAGCGTGCTAGTCACGGCGTTGAACAACCTACAAACGTACACAAAAACCACGCCGATGCCTGCCATATCTTTATCTGACATAGAGCGAACTTTAGGCTATGTCGTAGATACATCATTAGAGTCAGCGCAAGTAAGGCATATCCTTATCAGCCCTTTATCTGACCTAGAGCAGCGGGATTTCAGGTTGGGCTTTGCTCAACTTGAAGACATCATCGATGAGCAAGATATACAATTAAAAGCACCTAGAAGCCAAAGTCTACGAACATTTTTAAGTAATCACGCGGGTAAAATCAACGGCCAGATTGATATAAAAAACTGTGGTTTCAAATCTCGGTTTAGCGCTTCTGATGAAATGAATGCTCAAAAACTAATTGAGCCTGTAGATGAGAATGGCGATGTCTTACCCAGCCCTATTTTAAACCAACAACAATCGCTGTCAGAACTAAGAAAAAGTGTACAAGCGTACTTTGAAAAGCCAATTAACCAGATACTAAATGCGTGTAAGAAAGAAGTTGAATGTTATAAACAGCTTGTATCTACTTTTAACACTTATACGGAAAAAGACGAAAATGGGGTTCACATCAAAGATACCCCAGAAGAAGTTACTGTTCTAGTTAAAGATAATCAGGTTGACGAAGGTCGGTTGATTTTAAAGTCACAAGCAAGTTCCATCAGAAAGGAATTTACAAATGAAGTTGTGATAGGGGCTTACCTTCGACATCAACTATCCATTGGCATATCAGGCTCAATTTACTGCTCTCAAAAATCTGAGTTAATCCCGACTTATGTGAAACACTGGTTTCCTAACTCAAGTACAGGTATGAGAGATTTCTTTTGGTCAGGCATATTTTTGCCTAAAAATGTTCTTCTTGTGTGCTTTATAAGATTAGTTATCAGAACCACTTGGAATAAAGATGTAATAGCTACATTGACTCGTGCAAATTTGCCAGAGCAAATGCCAGAAGGATCTTTTGTACTTGCTGGCTTCAAAGAAAAAGTAGGTAAAGAGACTACGCCCGTTACGATTGAGCCTCATGAAAGAGAAATTCGTGAGGTGATCAGCTTTCTTATCCAACATCATGACAACATGATACGAATGGACTTTCAACCAGATAGTATTTGGGATACTCCGGGTTCGACAAAACTAAATTTCCTATCGGCAGCTATTATAGACAGGCTGCGTGATCACTACACCCTTCCATATTTCCGGATGGAGTTATTAGCCAAACATCAAATGAACCTTAGAAAAGGTATCGACGGTAGCTTGGTTAATTCACAACGAGAACGGAATCATGCAAGCAGTAGAGTCACTTCTGCTTATCTAACGCACCCTATCGCCGTGATTGAATATGAAGCCAACAATGCTGACTTTCAGCGAAAATTTGAGACAACCGTCCAGTTTAGACATAAAGAAACATCAATAGAGAAATACGGCTTAGATCGCAACAACATTGACGAAGATTTAATCGTAGCACCAGCAGACCATAAAGAAGAATTGCCAGATTGGTTCATTTTAGCAGACGGCTCATCATGCACAGACATCTTCGCTGCTGTTGATAAATCTAAGCAAGATAGCATTTGTAAAGGTCGAAAATGCCATTCAGGAGAAGGATGTGAGTTCAATCGCGTAGAACTAGGTGTTGATGAATTTGTACGAACTCTGCGACATCAGGCTTATTACATAGCACGTGGTGAGGTGCTGCTGGCAAAGCATGGTAGAGAGTATTTTGATGAGTATATAGCGCCTGACATGCGATTTACGTTTGGTTTAGTGAAGTATGTAGAGTTATCCAATCCTCTAATGTTCAAAGACGCTAAAGGGAGATTAGAAAATGAACAGTAATCTTAAGTACCAGTTCTTAGAAGACATAAAGCCGGAAGAGATACTGGAAGAGCATGACGACCTGCTTTTAGAAAATGCAAAACTGTTGCAAGTTACAGATGAAAAGCTCTCTATTGAAGGTACTGTTTTACATTATCATGCAAAGATCACTGGCGCGAAAGCCAATGAAACGGTAGTGCAAAAAGGCTCTGTAGATCTACGTGATATATGGGTTCCCGGTGCTGCGGGGTGGCAGCACCCAGTGCCTATCTTGGTTTACCCTGACTATGCCAAGGCGCTTGTTGAAATCGTCGATATCTATGCAAACAGAGCTAAACATACGCCGACATTTGTAAAAACAGGGATAATGTCGCAAGTTAACGTTGCAGCGCAATTCATTGAATATATGTGCTTACATGGTCATCTCGTACTAAATGGTGTAAATCAAAAGCAAATCGATAAGATGAAAGTAACGCTCAAAGAAGGTGGTATTCCAGCAACGCTAGCCTTGCATGAACGAGTTAATTCATTTGTCGATTTGTTAATCGAGAATGACGAACTAGAGCCATTTTTAATCAAAGACGGTAATACCGAAAACTCTAAAGTAACTAGTATAAGAGTACCTAAGATTGCCCAATGTATCGGTGCGGTTAGTCTAGAAAATCAAGTTCCAACCAGCGTTTACAAAAAAGTAACAGAACACCTAAAATCAAAGGGAGTTAAATTCGGTGCTCGTTTAGCATCTAAAGGCGCATCTGCACCTTCTCAACCAGCCGTTAAATCTTTGAATAACTGGTTTGGTACTTGGAATAGGTTTGCAAAACTAGATAATGAAGATCGGATGCAGTTTATTCCTTTTCCTAACCCCAACCAGCTTTCTAAAAAACTAGGTAAAGTTGCTGGTCGCACAAAAAATTTGGATTTAGAACATGTTGTTGATCTATTAGGCGGTTCACACCTTTGGGTATACGAATATTCATCCAAAATAATTTCATTAGTAAATGAAATTACCAACTTAAAAAATCAATACCTTGATGAAGGGCTTCGCCATCGAACACTGACTGAAGGTAGATTTCCAGAGTTTTTAGTTAGTTCGAAAAAAGTTAAAGAGCTTGAAAAACTGCTAGGTATTGAAATTCACAAATCGAGTTTAACCGCTTCAGATAAAGATTCTGAGGCGTTCTCTGTAACCGAAGTAATCACGTTATTGATGACCGCATGCTATGTCATATTGCAAACTTACAACGCAAGAAGACAAGCCGAAGTCCAGCACCCTCTTATTGGCATTACGGAAGAGTTCTTTCGCTGTAAAGATAAAAAATTCAATTGGTATCAAGCGTGCTTTTATAACGAGAAAAATGGTGAGCGACGCTGGTACACAACTAACAACGGTAGCACTAAAGCAATTCAATGCTTAATTAAATTGAAAAAAGCATGGGGCGCTGTTGATGTTGACGGTTTGTTTAATGTGCCAAGTTTTCGAATTGATGATCAAGGAAACTTTAAACACTATAAATATCATTTTAATAAGGGAAAAGATTCAAAGATCACTGGCAATGCATTTTTAAAAATGGTGCTAGATGATGCTGAAGTGGACATGTCAAGCCACCCATTCAGACGTATCTACGCTGTTATTTACCATTATCAGTATAAAAACGCAGACTTACTAGCATTATGTCACCAGCTAGGACATGTTGATCCCGAAGAAACAACTGTTTATGTAACGGAGCCTGCCGCTAGAGAAACGCATGAGCAACTTCATCATAAAACCAAGCTGACTCGAAATGAGAAAGCTGAATCAACCATTGCGATAAAAGAAGAAAATAAGTCTCTAGATAAAATCATTGCTGAAGTAGGTGTTGAAACAACGGCAAAAGACATTCTGGCTTTACTTATGGGCACCGAAGAAATGGCAGGTAAATATACTTCTTATTTGAAAAAGGTTTACCGCGTTTTGCAAAAGAGTGTGAGGTTCAACAACTATACCAAAGACAAGTACGGTAAAGGCTTTAGCGAATTACCTGACGAAGAAAAAAGTAATGAAATAGCTCAAGTACTTGATGCTAGAGGTCATAAACACAAGCCTAAACCCCACGCAACTTGCCATAAAAAAGAGAATGAAGCTAAAAAGCATAAGTCTCCTTGTGAGCCATCTGTTTGTAAGGGCTGTGTATACCAAGAAGTAAAACGAACTCAACTAAACATAATGAAAGAAGACTTAATCGCGCTAAAGGCTGTCCTAACTGATTTTTCAATGCTTCCTATTGAACGTATGCGAGCAAAGGAGCAAAGCGATAACTTATCTATTTTGATAGAAAGCCATGAACGCGCAATGGAAAGAAGTAAGAGTATTTTCAAAGGGGGGCAACCTAATGGCTAAGACAAATCAAAACCAAGATCCTCAACAAAAAGAAGCCTTTGAGCGTATTGAACGAAAAGTAGAAATACTTGAAAAGTGGGCAAACGAAGGCATCCCTTTTGTATTGGTTCAAGGTAATAAACAAGTTGATGACAAAGGAAAATATGTCCTTGAATTCTTTCCTACCAGCCCTACAGGACTTAGAAATTGGAACGGTAAACAAAATAGTAAGGAAGTTGTTAAGCAATATGATATTCCGCCATATACAACGTCTGCAAAGTCTTTAGATGCTATACCCACGAGCTTAAAATTAAAAATTTATGGCGATAAAAATAAACTTAACCTTTGGGAAAGGCTGAAGTTTAAGGCCAAGCTGCAAGCCAACACTAAAGAAAAGAACGCCCTACAAGAGCTAGAGGAAGAGCTGAAAATATCTAAAGCTAATCACCAAGGGCTGGCATACGAGTTAATTGAACTTCGAGTGACTAACAAACACTTGGAAGAAGAAAACTGCACGCTAGAGAACCAGATTGAAAGTGTACGTTTGTCTATAAAATCCCAGCTTGATCTGAAGAAAAAACAACTTAAGCAGTCTGATCTAAAGAGCAAGCAGCTTAGCATCGAAAATACAAAGCTAAAAAAGCTTTTAGACGAACATGGTATCGACTACGAAAATGCTGACGAAAGCACCTCTATTATTGATTTTCCGGGGAAGTAAATCATGGTGAATAAGCGCAGAAAATCTTCTCAGGATATCGGTAAACAGAATGCTAAAAAGATAGCAGATTGGGTAAATACTTCGCCTGTTATCCCTTTGTATCAAGGTCGGGTTAACAAGACTCAAATTTTCAAGATGCATAATGTGCCTAAATCAACACTTGATACGAATGAAGATCTACAAAAGTTATTTGCTCCTGATGGTCCAATAGAGAAGCTAGTTCGAAAACAAAACGGGCTTGAGATTGAACTACCTGATGATGTTGAAGAAGAAAATTCAGCAAAAGAAAATGTAGAAAATATGGTTTCAAATAGTGAGCTTGAATTGAAAGTTAAGGTATTAGAGACCCAGCTTAACTCTATTCAATTAGATCTGGCTTCAGAAGAGTTTTTGTTGGCAACAGGTCGGTATATTCCAAAGCTTTACTTGGATGACGGTGACGTGTGATGCAAATAAGCAATATATCATTTCACGAAGATGTTAAGCAATTAACAGGCGTAGTCACTTTAGTTCGGCACTATACACAAGATAAACGTGGTATCTCATCTATATTTTTATTAAAGGTTGCACGTGAAAAAATAGTCGTTAAGGCTGAATTCGGTGCGATTACGTCAATCCCGCAAACAGGAGAAATCTGGAGAGCGACTGGTGATTATTCCTTTGATAAAGAATATGGCTCACAGTTCATTGTAGATGAGGCTTTAAAGCTGCACCCCAACGCAGAAATTTCAACTGAGGTACTTTGTGATTTCCTTATCTACAACGCCCATTTTGTCGGTATAAATAGCTATTGGACGAAGAAACTTAATCTCGCTTTTGGTGAAGATTTATTTGCAGTTTTACAAAGTTACTCAGCTAAAAAGTTATCTAACTGTAAAAAGCTAAAAATCTCACCAGTTATGGCTCAAAATCTTTGTGATGGTTGGGCTAAGGCTGTTGGTGAAAGTGAATTAAATCTATTTTTTGAACGACACAAATTACCAGTTGAGTATGTTGAAAGTACTCGTCAACTACTAGGCCGTGACGCAATTAGCTTGATAAAAAAGAATCCATATCTGCTCTATCCTATAACATCTGTAAATGCTGCAAAGCGGACATGGAAATCACTAGACAAAAAAGTAAGAGCTAACTTTGATATCAATTTAAACGATAAGCGTAGAGCTATTTCATTTGTTGAATCACTACTTTATTCAGCACATAGCAATAACGGTGATATGGCGTTACCTGCTAATGAAGTCAAAGCTGAACTGATTGAAGCAGGCATTGGGCTTGAACTTAATGAAATTGAAGACTGTGCTTTTCAGACACTTTGTTTCAACAAACAAAATGACACTATACAAATCTTAGGTCATCAGGCGATTGAAAAGGCAATTAATGCATTACTTCACAGGCGTTTATCTAAGATAAAGCAGCTATTTGATACGAATTCGTTGGCGTTTGACGAAACGTTATCAATATTAGATCACCACAGTGTTGAACTAAATCCTCTTCAGTTACAGGCATTAGGTAATGCCTTTAATCGACCTGTTTCTTTTATTGTAGGAGAAGCTGGTACAGGAAAGTCTTTGCTATCCCAGATCATCATTGATGTATGCCTTAATAATGGTATTAACGTTTGGAGAGTTAATTCAGTTGTTTGTAATGGAGACAATATACTGCCTAATTTAAAGGGAGAATCTATTAATCGCTTCATTTCACAGGCAAAAAAGCGAAACCTAAAAGGCGCATTGTCAGGAGCACTTATACTGATAGAAAATTCACATTCAGTTGATATGTTAACGTTATATAAACTATTAAAGGTTGTTCCTCTTAATGCTCACATTTGTTTTATTGGTGATAAATTTACATTACCGCCTATAGGTCCGGGATCGTTTTTTAAACAAGCTGTTGAATTGAAAAGTGAAGCCGTAACAGAGTTAGTTGAGGTCAATGGTGCCGAGTCCCAGCTTAATATCCAGCGGCTATATAGCTCTTTAATGGGCAGCACGGCATCATCAGTATTTGATGCTATTCCTGCATTTGACGTGTCAAAAGAACAAAGCCTAAGTATTTACCATACTGAAGATAAATCTCACGAGATGCTTAGTGCCATTACAATCAATATTTGGTTCGAATTGATTCCAATGTTAAGTGATGTACCTAAGATCATTTGTTCGAATCCTCAGTTATGCGATGACATAAATTCTCAAGTTCAGCGTATTCGTTTTAACCGAAAAAAAGTAGCAAAGCTAGAAATTGGAGAATCTGTTTTCTATGCGGGGGAGCCTATTATTTTTGCTAAATCTAATAAGTTTGTTGATGTACCAGTTGGTACGTTGGCAAACATAGCAGAAATATACGAAAAGCCTGTCGTTATATATGGGCGTGAGTATTGGATGAAGATAAACATTGGCGATGATTGTATCGATTTGTCATCAGATGATATTGAAAGTATTTCGCTGTGTTATGCAATTACGGCGCATAAGGTTCAAACTAATCAATTTACTCATTCCTTAGTTGTTTTGGATAATTTCTATTTGATTAATAAACCTTGGCTTTATACATGTATTAACGCTTCTAGTGATTCCATTCTGTTTATCGGCAATAAGAGCCAGCTAGTTGCTCAAGTTAATACAACTGATTTTAGTGCTAAAAGACATCACGGCACCCCTTTGAAATTGGAGGTTTCAGGTGAGTAACAAGATTACTGAAACAAAAATACGCTATGACCGTCACGATCACTACGTCTATCAAGATATTAACGGAGAGGTCCTTTGGGGACCTACTGATTTTCTAATCGATCTTGATAGAGATCCTAAAACCAAGCGTACCTATAGAAAAGCGTTTAGACGATTATTTAAATTTTTGAACTCTGGTAAACATAAAATAAGCTGGCTTGAAATGAATGACTCTCGCATGAGGGAATTTAGGACGTTCTGCTTGAAAGAAACGACAACAGATTCACGATATCGAGGTGATGAAAACGTTGCTAAACAGACGGTCAATAGCGACTTTTTGATGCCAATCTATAACTTTTATCATTGGGTACAAAAGCAAGGTACATATCACCCAAATATTCTTGGTTTTGATCCGGCTAATAAGTTCTCATATCAAATAACATCATCATTATTGTTGAAGGAAATCGCCGTATCTAGAAACGAAAAGCCAAACAATGATTCACTTTATCCAGAATTATTCAGAGATTGTGATAAAAGAAGTAGACAAAAGAAAGATGCTAGCGAATACGAACTAGAAGAATTAAACAATTATATCATTAATGAATATGACGGTTATGAACGCACGTCATTATTGCTAATTGCGCAGATTATGAATGAAACTGGTAGTCGCCCAATTTCAGTTAGTAGTTATAAAAGGCTTCAATTTTCAGATGAAATTATCACTAAAGAATTCGACCTAAACAAACAAGATTACTTGTCGGTTGTTCCGAAGCTAGCAAAGCAAGGTAATACTATGCCGATAAACTTTAGGTTATCTACTGTGCTAGCAATTAGTCATTTCATTAAGAATGATTTGAATGAATTTCTTAGGAATGTTGATACAGGTAGCTATGAAGGGCATTTGTTTTTAGACCCTAACAGCTTTAAACCACTAACGGCAGAGAATATTAGCAAGATCTTTAGTGAAATCACCACAGAACTTGGCTGGCCTAAAGGTAAATCAATTTATTCTTTACGTCATAAGTTTGCAGGAGATAGCCTTGATAAACATCTGGACGCTGCAATAGAGTTAGGTTTTAGTGCAAGTGAAACCGCTATTGCACTTCAGTTGGAAAGAGAAATGACCCATCGCAGTTCAGGCTCCTTAGAAGATTATATTTCAAGTCGAAAAAGAACAATGCAAAAAACGGAGTCTTTTAAAAAGTCATTGAAGATTAGTGAATTAGAATCAGATAAAATACGTCTTGAATTGGAAAAGAAAAAAATGATTGAAATTGCCGAACAGAAAGATAGTGAGAATCAGAAATTACTATTAGAGATAGAAAGGTTAAAAGCTAATTTGACACAACAAAGTTAGTGCAAATAATTATATAAATTTATTTTTAATCAATAAATGGTTAGACTGAATTGTTAAAGTGTTAGGCGAAAGAGGCTGTAATTGGGATTAATAGTACACGGGAACGTAGTCAAGGTTGACCACAGTAACAAAGAGTGGTTAAAAACAACACCTCACGGAAATCCCACTAAAGAAGTTATAGAAGGGCTTACGGTAGTGTTTAGAAATCTGTGTCATTTCAGTATTATTAAGAAAACAGGAGTGACACATGACTCAATCTTTCGACTTCAGCAAAGCATTAGCTGAACTTCAAGCTGGTAAAGATCTTACTGGCGAAGACGGTGTTCTAACACCATTAATCAAACAACTCACCGAAGCGGCTCTTAAAGCTGAATTAGAGCAGCATTTAGAATCTGAGACCGAAGTTAACCGTAAAAATGGTTCAACCAAAAAAACAGTTAAGTCATCCATAGGTCAATTCGAACTTGAAACGCCCAGAGACCGTTCAGGTTCGTTTGAACCTCAGCTTGTTAAAAAGAACCAAACCAAGTTAACGCCTGAAATTGATGAGAAAATTCTATCTATGTTTGCTTTAGGTATGAGCTACCGAGATATTCGAGGCCACATACAGGATATGTATGGCGTTGAAGTATCAGAGGCCACCATCACTGCCGTAACAGACCAACTGATACCAGAGCTTAAAGCATGGCAAGCGCGCAGCTTAGACACGCTTTACCCGTTTATCTGGCTTGATGCCATTCATTATAAGATTAAAGAAAATGGGCGCTACGTGAGTAAGGCTATTTATACCGTACTAGGTGTCAATATCGAGGGCCGCAAAGAGTTACTTGGTTTATATGTCTCTGAAAGTGAAGGGGCTAACTATTGGTTATCAGTATTAACAGATTTACATAATCGTGGTGTATCCGATATTTTAATTGCCTGTGTTGATGGACTAAAAGGTTTCCCTGAAGCAATAGCAACAATCTATCCTGACGCCGAAGTACAGGAGTGCGTTATTCATCAAATTCGTAATTCGATGAAGTATGTTGGGGTTTTGCGCCCATCCCCTCGAAATTAACCTTAGTCTAAATTTTTAAGCTTTTTTCTAACTCTAATTACCGTACTTCGACTAACTCCAACTGCTTCAGCCGTTTTATTAATACTAAATCCAGCTTCAGTAAACGAGGCAATCCTATCATGAGCCTCTAAATCAGGCTGACGACCGTGATAAAGTCCCTTTTGCTGTGCTTTCACAATACCTTCTTTTTGCTTACGTTCACGTTCTCGATATTCTTTATATGCACTGGCCGCTAATATTTCTAACAGCATATTATTAATAGCGCTAAGTATTGATCTCATAAAATCATCACTTGGAAAACTACCAAATGTTAAATGACTTGTTGGTAGATCTAAACTAACAACACTAATTCCTTTTTCATTTATTGAGGCTACAAGAGTTTTCCAATCATCGGGACTTAACCTTGTTAAACGATCGATTGATTCAACTAACAAAACATCACCGGACTCTGATTCATCCAATAAACGAATTAGCTCTGGTCTATCTAAAGAATTGCCAGATTTATTTTCTATATAAAAAGAAGCTATTCGTTTGCTAAAGCCAGAAACGAATTTTTTTAATGAGCTTTTTGCTCTATTGGCATCTTGCTCAGAAGTTGATGCTCGTAAATATGCTCTTATGAACATTTTTGCCTAATTAGGTCTATTTAGATGGTGTCATATCATATAGGTTTATTTAAGTGGTGTCATTACGTAATTTCCTGTGATATCTCAATAGTGTCTTTAGGGTGTACTCATGTAAAACTAAATGTAATAACATTAATTTGGACTTTGATAATGAAAAAGGATAAACCATACATTGTTGTGGTTTAGTATTGTTGTAACAACGATAACTTTACTTATTTAATAGAAGAAAAAAACAAAATCAATTAGCGGTGTTTAAACTGGTATTCATTGATGGTCACTTTAATTAGATATAAAGTAAGTAAACAAAAAGTAAGTAAGGTAATTGATAACGTGTCTAAACGAACCATAAGTATGTTGGCTAAAGAACTGAGTGTAAATGTCGAGACAATTCGCTTTTATGAACGCAAAGGCTTAATTAAACAACCACCAAAGCCTATGCAGGGCTATAGACATTACCCGAAAGAAACGGTAAATAGAATACATTTTATCAAGCGTTCTCAAGAATTAGGTTTTACGCTAAATGAAATTGAAGGGTTACTTGCGTTAAACGATAGCCCATGTAGTAAAGTACAAGAATTAGCTAATAAAAAGCTGATCGCAGTACAAAAAAAGATGGCTGACTTGTTGCTGTTAGAACACGCTTTGGAAGAACATTTAGGACAATGCCAAAATAATGATGACGATAACTACTGCCCAATAATTGATTCGTTGCAACCGAAGTAAACGATTCGGTTAACTACCATTTCCTACTAAGACAGCATATCCAATTTTACGTCTGCGCCTTAATTCAAGTCAGCTTATTCCCCATATTTGTCGTAGCAGATTATCCAATATAAAATTTTTTATAAATCACTCTTGACTCCGTACCTAGGTACATACAATACACTTGCATTATCACTTAATGAGGTATCCATATGAATCAAAAAGAATCAAACCTTCCAATGATAGGAGGCATCATCGCAGCATTAGGCGCAGGCGTATGCTGTGTAGGTCCTTTAGTCCTGCTACTACTGGGGGTTAGTGGCTCATGGATTGGTAATTTAACTGCATTTGAACCCTATAGGCCATTATTTATCACATTTGTAGTGTTGTTGTTTGGTTACTCAGGTTGGAAAATTTATCGTCCAGTAGAAGAGTGTGAGCCGGGAACCGCCTGTGCAGTTCCTAAGAAGCAGCAACAACGAAAAGTCATTTTCTGGCTGAGCGCTATAGCTGCAACAATTTTTGTGACCAGTAATTATTGGATACTTTTGTTTGCTTAATATACAGATCAAGAAATTTATAACATTTTAAAATTTGGAGCTAATTATGAAAAAATTATTATTAACCGCACTGCTTTCACTTACTAGTTTTGGTGCTTTTGCTGAAGTAAAAACAGTTACGCTGGAAGTACCAACGATGAACTGTGCGACATGCCCAATCACAGTTAAAAAATCGTTAGAAAATGTTGATGGCGTTGAAAAAGCGAAAGTTACCTACAAGCCTAAGCTAGCTATTGTTTCTTTTGATGATACTAAAACCAACATCAATGCATTAATCACAGCGACTACCAATGCTGGCTACCCATCAAATTTAAAAAGTGAAAATAAGTAATGTTTAGCCCCTTAAATCTTGTTACGCGTATCGGAGATAAAGCAGGCGCTATAGGCGCACTTGTTTCTGCAATGGGATGCGCTATGTGTTTTCCTGCGATAGCTAGTCTAGGTGCGGCAATTGGTATGGGATTTCTTAGTCAGTGGGAAGGATTATTTATCAATACGTTATTCCCTCTGTTTGCAGTATTAGCGCTGACAATGAATATCTTAAGTTGGTTTAGCCATCGTCAATGGCACCGCAGTTTAGTTGGTTCAATTGGCCCCATTTTGGTTTTACTCTCTTTATACCCTTGGTTCCAGTACGGGTGGAGTTCATACGTTACTTATACGGGGCTAGGACTGATGGCTGCTGTATCAATTTGGGACATGGTTTCTCCAGCAAATAAACGCTGTGATGATGAAACTTGTACCGCTTAACTTTTTAAGAGGAATAAAATATGTCAACGAATAGTTGTTGCTCGTCAAATGACACTCAGCCAGAACAATTACATGTAGCCATTATTGGTAGTGGCTCAGGAGCATTTGCCAGTGCTATTAAAGCAGCGGAAGGCGGAGCAAGAGTTACTATCATAGAGGGAGCTGATGTTATCGGTGGCTGCTGTGTAAATGTAGGCTGTGTTCCTTCAAAAATATTGATCCGTGCAGCGCAATTAGCGCACCAGCAACGTACTAACCCATTTGATGGTTTAGAGAATATTCAACCACAACTTAGCCGCTCCTTACTAGCACATCAGCAAACAGCTCGTGTTGAAGAATTACGCGGTGCTAAATATCAAAGTATTTTAGAGAACAACCCTGCGCTATCTTTACTTAAAGGTTATGCGCGTTTTAAAAATGAAAATACCTTGTTAGTTCAAAAGGCTGATGGTAACGAAGAAGAGCTGGTTGCAGATCGCATTTTAATTGCTACAGGCTCTACACCAAGTATTCCACCTATTGATGGGCTAATTGATACACCTTATTGGACATCAACCGAAGCTTTATTTTCGGAGGAGTTACCAAGTAGTCTGGTTGTCATCGGCTCTTCTGTTATAGCACTGGAAATTGCACAAGCTTATGCCCGTTTGGGTAGCAGTGTAACAGTATTAGCACGACATACGCTTTTATATGCAGAAGATCCGTTATTAGGTGAAAAGCTGACTGAATGTTTTGAAAAAGAAGGCATTCGTGTACTTAATAATACGCAAGCAAGTCATGTTTCTTATGGTAGCAATGGGTTTTCATTAGAAACTAACGAAGGAACATTAATCGCTGAAAAATTGCTTATTTCTACTGGTCGCCATGCAAATACTGGCAAGCTTGGTTTAGAAAACGTTGGTGTTAAAACAGATAAAAGTGGTGCCATTATTGTTAATAGTATGATGGAAACATCAACAGCTAACATTTATGCCGCAGGAGATTGCTCCAATATGCCACAGTTTGTCTATGTTGCTGCTGCTGCCGGAAGTAGAGCCGGAATTAATATGACGGGCGGAAATGCACCACTCGACTTATCTACCATGCCTGCTGTTATATTCACTGACCCACAAGTTGCTACGGTGGGTCTAACCGAAGAACAAGCTTCAGCGGAAGGAATAAATACGATAAGTCGTGTACTTGATATGGAAAACGTACCTAGAGCATTAGCAAATTTTGAAACTGATGGATTTATCAAACTAGTTGCAGAAAAACAAACAGGTGAGATATTAGGCGCACAAATTCTCGCGCATGAAGGTGGTGAACTTATACAAAGTGCAGCATTAGCCATTCATAACAACATGACCGTAGAGGATTTAGCAGGTCAACTATTTCCGTATTTGACGATGGTTGAAGGATTGAAGCTATGCGCTCAAACCTTTAGCAAAGACGTTAAAGAGCTATCTTGCTGCGCGGGGTAATCATTTAACGGTAATGTACTTATAGAAATGTTAATGGAGTGCCAATTGATTGAATGTAATCAAGATATATTAAGGCATTCCATTAACAACACAAATTGGAAACATGCTAAACCATGATTAAATCTAAGGTTGAAAACATTCCTGTTGGTGAAGTCAGTTTTTTAACGGAGATCCCTGACATCAGTAAGTTCATTAATAGTGATGATGATGCGTTGGATTTTCCTTTGAGTATTTCTCAACTGGCACAAGCTGCACAAACGTCTGTCCATACTATAAGGAATTATGCACTTGAGAATATAATACACTGCGAAGAAAAAACTAAATCAGGTTATTCCCTTTACGGCTTATGTGCATTAAAGAGATTAAAGTTCATTCGAGCAGCAAGGGCGGCAGGTCTTCTTGTAATTGATATCAAGCCATTACTAATGGCAATAGATGCAGGAGAAAGAAAAATTCCTGACGACATCCAAAAGCTGCTACTTACTAAAATCGAGCATAGAAAAGTATTTTTAGATCTAATAACAAACCAAATTGAAGAGTTTTGCAATTAGAACAATTATAGAACAGCTCATGGCTCGACCAAAAACTTGTTAGCTTATCTACTTTCTATCAATGTTAGCTTGTATATATCAAGCATATAGAATATCAACAACTCCAATTTTTAATGGCACTTTCATGCGAAGTACCTGTTGAATTAGAAATATAAACAGATGTTATGATTTAACTTATTGATTCTACATCACTAAGTAAACCAGCTAAGTCGATTTCTTTGCGGTCTTTATTAAAGGCATATTCCCCATTTAGATTAATGTGTTGCCAAGCAACAGGTGAAAGCCGAGAAATAACATCAACCACATCTTGCCTACCGTTCCTCTCTTGGATTTGTAAAAATGCCGATAGTAACGCGGAATTATAATAAATATTGTATGCAGGCATATTAAATGCCTCGAAGAAATGGACAATGCCAATCCATAATTGGAATCTGACATTGTCGCAATTGGCCATCCACTTCGAAGGTAGGTTAGATGGTGTGCTAGATATTTAGCAACTTAGGCTGACACAGAATTCTGAACGCCCTCCCGTTGTAGCCATTTTCTCGATAGCTGCACTTCTTGCTGTCGCATCTCAACATTTTGCTTCCGGCTCATTTATCTCCATCAGAACACTGATGCTATTTATAGCTTTTTCAATGACGCTCTTAGCGGTGCAAAAACTGAAAGACCTATACAGTTTCACAAATTCGTTTATTACTTATGATTTACTAGCGATGAGATGGATAAGATATGGTTATATTTATCCCTTCATTGAAGCATATGCAGGTATTGGTATGGTTGCCCAACTACAGCCTCTCGCAGTGGCACCATTTTCATTGTTTATCGGCACAGTTGGAGCAATTTCAGTTTTCAAAGCCGTTTACATCGACAAACGCCAGTTAAAGTGTGCCTGTGTAGGCGGCGATAGCAGTGTGCCACTTGGATTTGTATCGCTATCTGAAAACTTATTTATGATCGCGGGAGCATTGATTATGCTGCTGATGTAAAGGTATAGCTCTATTCGGCGGCCCCTTAACTGTTAAGATTAGACCTAGGATGCCAGCCCACACCTTTCTAATTCATATGTAACATTTTTTCTGTCGTACTGGCATCAAGATAACCAGAACTGAGCAAACAATCTCAAAGGTTGTACAAAATAACACTAAAGTTTTTTCATTAAGTTTTATTGTTATGCTCTTGTGGTGGCTTTCGCCACCACTTTACTAGTCTTCAAGTTCCACCATATCTTTCGCTGCGATGTCACCAGATATTAGTTTTACCGTTGCGAAGTGATCATTTACAATTTTAGTAATTTGTACCGTTCCCACTTTTTCAATAGTGTACGGATCATCACCTTCACCCGGCGCAATTTCCTCATGGAATCTAATAACACTGTATTTTTGTCCAACCTCTGCACCATGTTTGGCACCAATACAAATCAGAGTTCGATCAGTAGACTGCTCAACCACTTGGCCCCTCATCATATTTTTGTGATAAAACGCAGTATTCGAACAGCCTGCTAAAAAGATACCGAATACAACAAGCAAAAGAATTTTCATATTGGATGTTTTCATCATTTTTTCCTCATCTAACTTATTAACTGAGCAAGCTCTTTGGAAGCTTACTTATTTTTCCGGCTTGCACCCGGAGGAACTTTGTGACAACTCCACGGTTTATGAGCAGCGTTGTCTTTAACATTCTGATCAACAAATTTGTAGTAACTTTCTTTAGTGTGCGTCCACCAATCATCATGAACATCGGCACCATGTTTGCGAATAACTTCCTCAATCCCATCAAGGTTTATATTTGCCGCATCATATGCTAGGTGTATTTCACCTTCTTTGATGTTGTAACTGACTTCATCTATACCAAAAAGCTGATCAATTTTTTTTACTAACTCGTCACAGTTTTCTTCTGTGACATTACTTAGTCTTAAATTTCGAACAACTAAATTCTGCTCTCTAACGCCAACTCTATGATCTAAATCGCTCATAATTTATCTCCTAATGTGAGTGCGAGTGTTGTTGTTTTTTGTCTTTCATTTCTGCCATTTTGTATTTCATTTGTGGCATTATGTTTTCCATCATTTCCAGATGATGTTCAGCCATCTTGATTTGCTTATGCATTGGAATTGCTTCCATGTTTTTGTGCATGGATTGCATCATCTTCATCATTGAGCGGTGATGTTCAGCCATCATCTGCTTTTGCTTTTCAGGATCTTTTTCAGCTTTAATGGCATGGACTTCCTTTTTCATTTCCATCATTTTTGAATGCATTTTTCCCATGTTCTCATGCGACATTGCCATGCCTTGATGCATATCCGATTTGTTCGCACCTTCATGTTTATTCTCATTGTTTTGAGCAAATAAGCTTGTGGCCGCCAATAGTGAGCTGACAAATAAAATTGATTTAGTTAACGTTTTCATGATTTTTACCTTCTATGTTCTTATTAAAATTTGGAATCCAACTTGGTGTCGATTCCATATAGCTATGGTACTCCGAACCAAACTCGGCAATAGCTTGTGTCTCTTCGCGTTTCGCTAGCTTGACGTAAACAACGACTAAGATTGGAAACATCGCAAGTGTTGGGATGGTCGGCCACTGCAATAAAAAGCCGAACATGATTAGAATGAAAGCTACGTACTGTGGGTGACGACACCTCGCGTACCATCCTGTAGTAGCCAATTGATGGTGTTTTTGCGCGTGATGCAATACGTTCCATGCTGAAGACAACATAAAGAAACCTGCCACAATAAACACCATACTCGCTATATGAAATGGGTCCCAATGGGCATCACCTTCCAAACCAAAGAAAGTATGTAATAAGTGCCCATTTTCATGCGCAAAGAAGTTAACTTCTGGGTAATTTTCAGTTAACCATCCAGACAAAAAATAGATAGTTAAAGGAAAGCCATACATTTCAGTAAATAGGGCAACAATAAAGGCAGAGAACGCTCCTAGGCTTCGCCAATCAGTTGATGTTTTTGGTTTTACAAAACTAAAGGCAAAAAAGATAAAAATTGCTGAATTCAGTATCACCATTGACCATAAGCCATAATCATATGTCTCATTCATCACTGTTCTCCTTCTTATGCAATTCCTTGCGTCCTTCTTCTAACCCTTGTATGTAGCCATCGCGATAGGCTTCATTTTTATCCGTGAGTTCTTGAAAGCTCTCTTCCTTTTTGTCATCAGGCGCATGTGAATGATCGTGACCATGTTTGCCGTGACTGCCATGCATAAATACATGCATCAAAGGACATAACAGCAAAATTAAATAGGGAAGAAATTGCAGAACATGTTGTCCATGTTCAAAGATTAAAAAATAGGTGGCTGCGGCAATAAGCACCAATGCAGCCCAACCTGTGGGTGTAAACCAAAATTTAGGGTGCTCATTTTTCATGTTGCCTCCTAAACGACCTTTAAGACACCGCGATACATTTGCATCTGACAATGAAACTCATGCTCTCCCGGTGATAAGTTCAATAAGGTAATTTGAGTAATTTCATTTAATTTAAGCTGCTCACTTATCTCCAATGATGGAATAAGCATTGTTTCAGCGCAGGGTGATTGATCTTTGCGCATAAACTTCAGAGTGACAGGCTGGCTAGCAGACACTTGAATTGAGGATGGTGAATACACGCCATCCCTCACTTCAATGAGTACTTCACTATCTTGAACAATTGTTTTATTGGGTTTGTATAGCCAAAACCACCAAACAATCATTGCAATTAACACTAAGCCTAATAAGTTAATTATAATCATTGTGATTCTCCTAATGCTTACTTTCTATGAGTTTTGGGCTTTAAAAAAGCGAAGTCGATTTGCATTTGACACTACGGTCAATGACGAAAACGCCATTGCAGCACCAGCAATTACAGGGCTAAGCAGAATGCCAAAGAAGGGGTATAGAACCCCCGCAGCAAAAGGAATCCCGGCTACGTTATAGACAAACGCGCCAAACAAGTTTTGTTTGATATTTCGTAAAGTCGCTTTGCTTACCGCGATGGCATCAGCAAGGCCATGAAGTGAACCACGCATCAGGGTAATATCCGCGCTTTCAATCGCAACGTCTGTACCTGTGCCTATAGCAAAACCAACATCAGCTAACGCTAGCGCCGGAGCATCGTTGATGCCATCACCTGTCATACCAACGATTTCGCCACTGCCTTGTAGCTCTTTCACCTTGTTGGCTTTGTCTTCTGGCAGCACTTCAGCAAAAAACTCGCTAATGCCCGCTTTTTTGGCAACAGCGGCAGCGGTTTCCTTGTTATCCCCCGTTAGCATGATGACGCGTATACCATTAGCCTGAAGACGTTGGATAGCAGAGATTGAGTCTGACTTAATGGGATCTGCAACAGCAATGATTGCTGCAAGTTCACCATCTACAGCAAAGTACATAGGTGTTTTGGCTTCTTTGGCTAAAGACTGTGCTTGTTCAACAAAGCCTGTGAGGTCTACGCCTTTTAACTTCATTAGTTTATCGTTTCCGAAAAGCAGGGCTTTGTTGTTGCAGCTTGCTTCTACACCAAAACCCGTAATGGCGTTAAACGATTCAATTTTTAGTAACTCAATATCGTGATCTAACGCACTTTCAACAATCGCTTGCGCTAAAGGGTGCTCTGAGCCGCTTTCTAAACTTGCTGCAAGCTGTAGTACGCCTTCTTCGTCAGTAGCTTTTGCCAAAACAATATCGGTTACCTTAGGTGCCCCTTCAGTAATAGTGCCCGTTTTATCTAAAATCATGGCAGTGATTTTAGAGGCGGTTTGCAGTGCTTCACCGTTTCGAATTAGCACTCCTGCTTCTGCTGCTTTTCCTACTCCGACCATAACAGACATAGGCGTTGCCAAGCCCAAAGCACACGGGCAGGCAATAATAAGCACAGTAGTTGCTGAAACGATGGCAAAAGCAATGGCTGGCTCAGGTCCAAAGTTAAGCCATGCTAGCGCACTTAACACAGAGGTGATCATCACGACAGGTACGAAAAAAGCTGAAATAACATCGGCCAAACGGCCAATCGGCGGTTTTGAATTTTGTGCTCGTTTCACCATATTGATGATTTGTGCAAGCGCCGTGTCTTTACCAACGCGTGTGGCTCTAAATAAAATCATGCCTGATTTGTTCAAAGTACCTGCGACAACCTCATCTTCTTCAGCTTTTTCAGCAGGCATAGGTTCGCCTGTCAGCATGGACTCATCAATAGAGGTGTGTCCTTCCAATACCACGCCATCGACGGGAATTTTTTCACCCGGTTTTACCTTCACAATATCGTTAAATAAAACCTGCTCAATACCTATCTGAACTTCTTTGTTGTCACGAACCACGGTTGCTGTTTTGGCTTGCAAGCCGATAAGACGTTTAATGGCCTCAGAGGTTTTACCTCTGGCTTTGATTTCTAATGCTAAACCTAAATCAATTAAGCCAATGATCATGGCGGTAGCTTCAAAATAAACATGCCGTGCCATCAATGGAACAGCGTCAGGTGCAAACACGACAACCATCGAATACAACCAAGCTGTACTTGTTCCTAAAGCTATTAGAGTGTCCATATTAGCGGAGTGGTTTTTAAAGCTTTTCCAAGCGCCAACATAAAAATGCTTACCTGAAAAATACATAACACCAAAAGTTAAAATGCCTACAACCAGCCAAGACATGCGCTCAAGGTTTGTTTCAACCGTCATTTCTCCAACCACAATGCTGTAGATCATCAAAGGAACGCCGAGTGAAAGGGCAATAAACGTATCGCGCATTAGCTTTTTGTAATATGCAAAATCCGCAGCCTCTTTCTCATCAAGCGCATCTGTTGCTGAGCTATCATCAATTGGCTTCGCGTTATACCCCACTGACTCAACAGCTTTGATCAACTCTTTTGTTTTAGCTGTCCCATAAACTGTTACTGTCCTATCAGCAAAATTCATTTCCGCACTGACGACTCCAAGAGTTGCCTTCAACGCCCCTTCAATTTTGCCTACACAGCTAGCACACCCAGCACCTTCAATGATAAGCTGTTGGTTATGTGATACTTTCTCCAACGTATTCTCCTTACTTTTACACGAAGAGGATTGAGCTTTTGCCTGACAGCAACAGCCTGATTCAGTTTTTATATTTGTGTTAGTAGCCACCCTTTTTCCTCCTATGCTTTTTTAATTTGCTCAAAGTTTTCGATGAGATGACAAACCATGTTTGCAGTCGGTGCTTTGTCTTCCATTTCTTCCCATCGAGAAAGCGCAGAAGACATTTTTCCTCGAAGTGCCAACATTGCTTGAAACTGCTTTTCTGTTTCTTCAAGCCGCTCTTTGATCAGGCTTCTGACTAATGGGCACGCACTTTTACCATCTTCAGATTCATTAATAATTTCCTTGATATCTGCAACGGAAAAACCAAGGTTTCTGGCACTTAAAATGAATTTAAGTCTCGATACTTCTTTATTCGAGTATGACTTGTAGCCGTTCACTGACTTAGCAGGTTTTAACAATCCTAATCTGGTGTAATAGCGCACCGTATCAGCAGTCGTTCCAAGGCTTTTTGCCAGCTCCGCAACTTTCATATTCACTCCTCAGTTTTTTAGCTAAGTTTGTACTCTCATCTTCAGCTTAGACCTGTGTCTAAGACACAGGTCAAGTACTAATTCTAGTGAATAAGCTAAAAACTAATTTTTTGGTAAAAGAGAAATCTCGGTCAAAATCGACAGCATTAAGTACTGTAAATAGCAATAGTTTGAGCATGTTCATCATGCCTCCAAAAAATATTGTGCTAATTGTTCAAAACGGTTGGTAATTTAAACCAATCAGTAAATCGTTTTATTTTTGATGGGACTGGCGAAAAAAAGGCGCACTGATCCCGTGATTAGCCAATAATTGGTGGACGATAAAGTAAGAGATGGATACCAGATTTTGGTAGGGGTATACGCTGTAGAATTAGCTCAGAATGAATATTGCAAATACCTTCGTCTTGCGCTTCCACAAGATAGGCATTTAAATGAAAGCTTGTACAAAAACCGCCTTCACAACAAACACAATCACCAGCTTTACATTTTTCACAGTCTTCATCACCATGACGGTTTTTAGAATCTTGCGAATTTTCAGTGTGATAGTGACTATTGTCATTCATTGATTGATGATGCATATTTTTGCTTGGTTGTATAATATGCGTGTCGGAAGATCCATTTTGATGTTCTTCACAATTCATTGGTTTAGCAATAGCAAAGCCATGCTGCGTAAGCAACAGAGTAATTACCACTATTTTAAACCACTTGAAAAGTCCAAACATTTTAATTCCTTATTTATCACCTACAATATTAGCCACTTTATAAAAATAATTTTATGATCTTGATCAACCTTTGAACTAAAACCTAAACTTTTTACTTTTTACTTTTTACTTTTTACTTTTTACTTTTTACTTTTTTAAACAGCTTTAACTTCACAAGTATAAAAGGGGTGTCTAATTTATACTCATGAGATTGAAGCCAAGCATGAGCACCATTAAAAGAAATAAAAACCCTACGCTCATAACTAGGTATTGAGTAATGGATCATTTTTCCAATTGTTCAGCTTTAAGCGCAGTACTTTGCAACAATCGGTTCTATCCCGGGCACATCCAATTCCCGTTCATCAAAAGTGATAAAATGGCCTATTGTACGTCTTTCAATGGCGATGTTTTTTGCCTTGACTCTTTAACCTTAACCATTCGCCAACTTTACTTCTTAGCTGATATTCCACCTTGATAGGTATACACCAGACTGGCACCGACTGAAAACAAGAAGTAGCTTACTATTACTGCTCTTAGTTCTTTCCAAAAAAACTATTAGCTAGGCCTTTCCTAACATAACTAAAATGGTTTAAATCCCAAAAAACGAAAGCTACCATCAATATAGTTGCGGTAGCTCTCATCAAGTCAATATAGTATTTCTTCATATCAGAGCCAGAACTTGATACCTGCAACAAAAGCAGTATCACGAGTACTTTGCCCATTTAACTTCGCAAAGTCGGCTGTATTACCAAATTTATTTGTCCACTCAACGCCAACATAGGGAGCAAACTGGCGGGTAAACTCATAACGAACCCGAAAACCAATAGCACTGCTAGACAAGCCACTACCAAGGTTATTTTGGACGTCATCCTTACCGTAAAGCGTCAACTCTGCTCGTGGTTGAACAATTAACTTTTGAGTAAGTAATAGCTCATACTCAGCTTCGATCGAAAATGCACTATTACCTTGCTCTCCTAAATACGCAGTCATATCAATTTCAAACCAGTAGGGGGCTAGACCTTGTAAACCAAAAGCTAGCCATTTGCGGTTTTCACCTTCGTTATTGTAATCAAGTCGAATACCGACTTGTGTATCCCAATAAGCAGATATTGCGTGGCCCCATAGAAAATCTGTTTGGTTCTCCTCTAAATTACCTTCGCTAAAATCTCCTTCAGTTTTGATGACTAATCTATCAAAAGTAGTGCCATACCATGCCTGAAAGTCAAAAACACCTGCGTTTGTTTGCTCATTATATTCAAGACGATCCCCTAGTAGCGCGTAAAATGAATGCTCATCTGCCAAAGTCAGTCGTTTGTCGCTACTGAGTGCATAAGGGCCTTCAGTCAAAGTTGTACCTGCTGCATAAGCATGGGGGTCTCTAGCATCTTTAGGTGCATCTCCACCTTGTGCTTGCATTTTAGAATCACCCATCTCAGTCATCTCATCTTTTGCAGATACAGATACAGATACACTTATAAGGGGCAAACCTATTAATAATAGTCTTAACGTATTGGTTAGTATTAATTTTTTCATGATACAACTACCTCTCTAAACATACCTGCATCCATGTGGAATAATAAATGGCAATGCCATGCCCAGCGACCTACGTCATGAGGTGTTGTTAAAAAACTAATTCTTTGCGCTGGTTGTACAGGGATAGTATGGCGACGAACCTGTACATCACCTTTTTCATTCTCCAAATCGCTCCACATACCATGCAGGTGCATGGGATGTGTCATCATTGTATCGTTTTGTAAAATAACTCTTAAACGTTGATTATGCTTCATGTGAACTGGCGTGCTTTTTCCAAATTCCAAGCCATCAAATGACCAGCTATAACGCTCCATGTTTCCAGTTAAATGTAATTCAATTTCAGCCTCTGGCTCTTGCTGGTTTGTAATTCCCTCAAGAGAATGTAAATCTGCAAGTGTTAAAACACGGCGTCCATTTTTACGTAAACCTATACCGGGATCATCAAGGTTTGTTCTAGGCATATCAACACGCATATCAACAGAAGCTCCATACTCTGTTTTTGCATGACGCACTTTAGTGCTAGCAACAGCTAATGGGTTTTTAGTCATTCCATGTTTACTATGATCCATTGCCATCGCTCCATGACCCATTGCACTATGATCCATTTTATTAGAATTCATGCCCGACATACCTGCCGTATCAGCCATTGTAGAATGCACACTATCATGGGTCATATTGCCCATCATATCTGTCATCGTTAACCACTCAACGGGGTCTAAAGAAGGTACTGGTGCATCAACGTTAGGTGCCATTGATAAAGTACCTTTAGCATAACCTGAGCGATCCATGCTTTGTGCAAAAATCGTATATGCATCATTTTTTGGCTCGACAAGTACATCATAAGTTTCACCGGGACCAAATCTAAATTCATCTACTGTCACAGGTTCAACATTTTGTCCATCAGCTTGTACAACTGTTAACTTCAGCTCAGGTATTCTTACATCAAAAAACGTATTGCTAGAACCGTTAATAAATCTAAGCCTAACCTTTTCGCCAGCTTTAAACATTCCACGCCAGTTTGTCAAAGGCGCACAACCATTCATTAAAAAAGTCATTGCAGATGCTGATAAGTCTGCAAGATCTGTAGGGTTCATTCTCATTTTATTCCACATTTCCCGGCGTTGTAGCGCATTTGAAACGCTGCTATTTGAAATGTCATCAAAAAACTCTGGAACAGTAGGTTGATTAAAGTTAAATACATCGCTCTGTACTTTTAACTTGCGAAACAAATCCATTGGGTCATCATCAGTCCAATCAGACAATTGGATGACATGCTCATTGTCAGCACTAATAATATCCTTTTCTCTTGGCTCAATAATTAATGCGCCGTACATACCTGTCATTTCTTGAAAGCCACTGTGTGAGTGATACCAATATGTGCCGCTTTGTTGCAGCTTAAATTTATAAACAAAGGTTTCACCCGGCATTATACCTTTAAAGCTAATACCCGGTACGCCATCCATTTGATACGGAAGAATGATCCCATGCCAATGAATTGAACTCGGCACTGATAATTTATTAGTTACCCTGATAGTAACGTCATCACCTTCTCTGAGGCGCAAGGTAGGAGCTGGTATTGAGCCATTGATTGTTGTAGCCATTCTTACAACACCTGTGAAGTTTACGGGTGACTCATCTATCACTAAATCTATTACTTCTCCACTTAGTTCGGGCGCAGTACCTGTTGAAGTTCCAGCAATCAAAGATGAAGCTGCATGAAGAACACTTGGAAAAGCAGCTAATACACCGCCAGCAATTACACCTTGTACAAAGCGTCTACGTGGCGTAGAAACTTGATGTAATGGACTTTTAATTCTCATTTTGTACTCCGTTATTTAACCAATAAATTAATGTGACCAATGAATGTGCTTAATCTTCCATTCACCATTTTGTTTTTCCAGCACCATCGTTTCCATGCCTTGATAATCGCGTTCAACACCTTTATGAGTACCTGTAGTTTGACTACGCGACGCAGAGATAGCGGTATTTCCAAGTATCGTCACTTGATGTTCAAGTGTGTCGCTCTTCATCGCTGCTAAATACTTCATATCCGACAACATATGATGATGAGCATATTCATCAGCGCTCCTTTCAACGCGGCCTCCCTCGAAAATGGTGACATCATCCGCTAACTGCGCTCTAGCCTGTTTTTGATTGCCAGTTTCAAGTGCTTGATGAAATGCCAAAACAACTTTTGCGGCAGGGGTATCTATACCTTTAAACAAACCTTTGTCTTTGTTCTTATCACCATGAGCGTTTGCTGCGAAACTAAACGTCATTAATAAAACGAGTAATATATTTATTGTTTTCATTTTCATTCTCTCTTTTAGGTTTTAATTTGCAGGGCCAACAACACTAGTAAGCCCAGCCGTTACAGATAAAATGGCAAAAGCTACTACCATTTCTATCGAGATAGATTTAGATAAAGCCTCTCTGCCTTGACTATTTTTAAGTTGTGGAACGAGTATTAGTTTATGTTTAGCAGCAAGTGCCAAAATAGACACTACAAGGGCCAATTTAAACAACAGTATTTGTCCGTAACTTGAGCTTATTAGTGCATCAAGACTTCCGACCAATTGAATCACGAGCCAGAGGCCTGCTACCAACAATAGGCTCAATGTAAAACTTGCTTGTTTGCCAAAGCTTTCCATCAGCAAATGAAGTTCTGCATAACTTAGCTGATGGCAATAACGCCCCAAACCACCATGCCATAACGAGCACATGCAAAATAAGCAAGCCTTTTTCAATTGTGCCTAACTCAGAAATATGACCCAGTAACGTGAATGAGTATGCAAGGATTAATAAACTCAACATTAAAGCGCTTTGTTTTAAGTACGAGTTCACAGCGAGTTTGAACCTTAAAGCTAAAGCGATTATTGCGGTAACTAGCCCAAGCGCTCGAAGCAAAGCTCCAGTGCCGACAGAGGAGTCCCACATAATAGCCAATATATCAGCGTCTATCGCCCCCTGAATTCCCTCTTCTGCCATTGCACCAGTACTGGCAAAGAACCAAGTAATATTAGCGATCAAAGCCATAACTATATAAGTTCTTGTCCACGTTAAATTCGCTATTACAGCATTAGTATGAGATTCATTATTCTCAAATATTTGCCTGAAAAATGTATAACCTGCAATACAGGCAAAGCCGACGTAAAATACAATTTTTGACAGTACAATGACTGTATTCCAGATATACATTTCCATATCAATCACACCGCCTATTTTAGTGAACCATAAAGCCGAAGCTATGTTTCATTTTATGACCATCGTTACCTAAGAAGGTTACATCCACAGCGTAGTTTGCAGGAGCTAATTTAGGTAGTTTCCATGTAAATTTGCTAGTAGCGACTTTAGAAGGCTCGAATCCAAATTTAAATTCTTCGCCTTGTTTATTGGCCAATGAAACTTTTACAACCCGTACCTCTTTGGTGAACATCAAAGTTAATTCTTCTGGAGGATTCATTAGCATTGCATTATCAGCAGGCACACTTTTTTCAAGATGCACATGCGCAAATACCGCACTACTAAAAACGACACTGATTACGGTTAAAAATTTAATTAGTTTTTTCATATTTACCTCTATTTTAGTTTATTGAAATTGCTATTTATGGTTTCTTAACTTCGCTAAGCATTACTTTTTAGCTCCGCCTTAGAAAGCTCCTTGTTAAAGGCGTTTAATTCTGGCTTTTTAACGATTGAGTAAATTACTGGGAGCACAATAAGAGTGAGTAGCACAGCACTTGTCATTCCGCCTACCATAGGTGCAGCAATACGACTCATAATCTCCGAACCTGTTCCTGTACCATATAAAATGGGCATCAAGCCGATAATGATTGTTGCAACTGTCATCATTACTGGACGAACTCGTAAGCCTGCACCGTGCAATAATGCATCTTGATATGCATCATCAGAGATAGGTTCAGCTCGCTCTTCAGCTTTTTCCTTAAGCTCAGCAAGTGCCTGATTGAGATAGACCAACATTATCACACCAATCTCAACCGCTACCCCAGCTAGAGCAATAAAGCCCACGCCAACAGCCACAGAGAAGTTAAACCCTTCCAGATACATCAACCATAAGCCACCAATCATCGCCATCGGCAAGGTAACGATAATGATAGCCACCTCACTAAACGCTCTGAAGTTTAAGTAAAGTAGAATAACAATAATGGCGAGTGTTAAAGGCAATACATAGGTGAGCTTTTCTTTCGCTCTTTCCATATATTCGTATTGCCCAGCCCAAGTAATTGAATAACCTGCTGGTAGTTTTAGATTATTAGCCAAGTGTATTTTTGCAC
The DNA here is from genome assembly GCF_001468485.1 of Pseudoalteromonas sp. H71. Taxonomy (GTDB): domain Bacteria; phylum Pseudomonadota; class Gammaproteobacteria; order Enterobacterales; family Alteromonadaceae; genus Pseudoalteromonas. The sequence continues at coordinate 53,672 of NZ_LODI01000046.1, read as the reverse complement.
TTTCAACATAAGTACCTACGTCAACACCGTCTATATCGATAAACGTCCAGCCATTTAAACGAGCATTTTCACTCTTAATCCCCGGCGGACCGTTCTCAACTCGAATATCTGCGACATCACCTAGTGCAATGCGTTGACCACTTGGTGTTACAACAGGTAATCGTGATAGCTGCTCAGGAGAGTCTCGATAGTCTTGCGGATAGCGTAAGTTAACAGGGTAACGCTCTTGACCTTCTACCGTTTGGGTAACGTTCATACCACCAATAGCTGTAGAAACCACTTGTTGAACATCTTCGATGTTTAACCCAAAGCGACTTGCCTTATCGCGTGAAATATCAACCTTGATATATCGTCCACCTGCAACTCGCTCTGAGTAAACTGATGCTGTGCCTGTAACTTCGGGTAAAATTTGCTCTATTTGTTGGCCGATTTCCTGAATCACATCAAGCTCTGGTCCGGCGACTTTAATACCCACAGGCGTTTTTATGCCTGTTGCTAACATGTCGATTCGGGTCTTGATTGGCATAACCCAAGCATTCGTTAAGCCCGGAAACTTAACCAATTTATCAAACTCAGCTTTTAACGATTCAGTAGTCACACCCTCTCGCCACTGCTCTTGTGGCTTCAATTGAATAAAGGTTTCAATCATGGTTAAAGGTGCAGGATCGGTTGCAGTTTCAGCTCTTCCTACTTTACCAAATACAGTTTCAACTTCTGGCACAGTGCGAATAAGCTTGTCTGTTTGCTGCAATAACTCCCTTGCTTTACCAATTGAAATACCGGGATAGGTAGTAGGCATATACATGAGATCGCCTTCATCCAATGGCGGAATGAATTCACTACCAATTTTATCGACAGGCCAAAAGCCAACGATAGTCACTAATATTGCTGCTACTATTGTCGATTTTGGAAACTTCATGACTTGCTTTAAAACAGGCATGTAGATAGCAATCAATAATCGGTTTAACGGGTTTTTCTTTTCAGAAACAACTTTGCCTCGAATAAAGTAGCCCATCAAAACAGGCACCAATGTGATCGCCAAACCTGCTGATGCCGCCATTGCATAGGTTTTTGTATAGGCGAGCGGAGAGAACATTCTTCCTTCTTGCGCTTCCAAGATAAATACAGGTAAGAATGAGACTGTAATGATCAGTAAGCTAAAAAATAGTGCAGGGCCTACTTCACTCGCAGCCTTAGCAACAATTTGCCAGCGATTTTCATCTGTTAGTGGTGTTTTCTCCATATGCTTGTGCATATTTTCAATCATCACTATTGCACCATCAGTCATCGCACCAATCGCAATAGCGATACCGCCTAAAGACATAATGTTGGCATTGATGCCTTGCATATACATGATAATGAACGACACCAAGATACCTAATGGCAGAGTAACAACTGCCACAATAGATGAGCGAAGATGAAATAGGAAAGCCACACAGACAATAGCAACGACTGCAAGCTCCTCTAGCAACTTGCTCCAAAGATTATCAACAGCACGATCTATTAACTTCGATCTGTCATAAACAGGGACAATCTCCACCCCCTCTGGTAGAGAAGATTTAAGCGATTCAAGTTTTTCTTTTACCCCGTTTATGGTTTGTTGAGCGTTTTCACCAAAGCGCATAACGACAACACCACCAACAACTTCTCCTTCACCATTTAGCTCTGCGATACCACGGCGCATTTGAGGCCCTAAATTAACGGTAGCAACATCACCAATACGCAATGGCGTGCCTTGTTCGTTAATACCAAGTGGGATTTTCTCTATATCACTAACTGATTGAATATACCCCGTTGCGGTAACCATATATTCAGCTTCAGCCATTTCCACAACAGATGCGCCCGTTTCTTTATTGCCTCGTTTAAGTGCCATTTGGATATGACTTAACGGCACGTTATAAGCTCTGAGCTTGTCGGGATCAACTAGCACTTGATATTGCTTAACCATACCGCCAACGGCGGAAACCTCAGACACGCCCGGTACAGTTTGCAATTCATACTTTAAAAACCAATCTTGAATACTTCTTAATTGGCTTAGATCATGGTTTCCAGATTTATCTGTTAAAGCGTAGATGTATACCCAACCCACACCTGTCGCATCAGGTCCTAATTGTGGTTTTGCCGAATCAGGCAGGCTTGATGCTACTTGGCTTAAGTATTCAAGTACTCTGCTTCTAGCCCAATACAAATCAGTATCATCATCAAAAATGATATAGACGTAGGAATCACCAAAAAATGAGTAACCACGAACAGTTTGCGCTCCCGGTACTGACAACATGGCTGTAGTAAGGGGAAACGTCACTTGATCTTGCACTACTTGTGGTGCCTGTCCCGGATAGCTCGTCTTAATTATCACCTGCACATCAGAAAGATCGGGGAGTGCATCTACTGGTGTTTTTTGTAATGAATACAAACCACCAAACGCGATAATTAAGGTAATCAACAAAACAAAGAAACGATTGCCGATAGACCATCTAATAATTGATTCAATCATTATTTTTCTCCCACTTAATGATTAGAATGATCAACAGCAGCTTTATTTTCCTTGCCGTGTTGTTCATCTGATTCAAGAGAAATGTCAGTGATAACTAAGTCATCTCTAACCTCAAAAGTGAAAGTGACATTATCACCGACATTGAAATCAACCATTTCTATATTGTCCGCGATGATAAAATCCATCGTCGCAGCAGGTCTATCCCATTTCTCTATTGGGCCTCTGCTAATATTTAGAATCCGTGTATCAATATCAATCGCATTGATCAAACCAGATACTGTTGCTGATGATACTTCAGGCTCACTCATGATATGAATTCCAGTAATTTCATATCCACCGTCTTCGGTTTTGCTCACTTCAAAGTGCAAAGATTGACCTGACTTTAATGAGTCAATATCGACTTTTTCAGCCACAGTAAAATCCATAACCATTTCAGGCCAATCCCAAGCTTCAGCTGGGCCATGTGAAATATTAACCATGCGGTGCCCTGCCATAACACTATTAACATCCCCTTGCATCCAAACAGAGTTAGGCACTTCATCATGAGTCATTCGTTTAAAGTCAGAGCTTTTACTTGATTCAGAATCAATCAAGAATTGGGCAGATGTCACCACAACGTCATCTTCATTTAAGCCGTCTAATATTTCGATGCTGTCGATATCAACCCGGCCAATAGTCACTTCAATAGATTTAAATTGCCCATCACCTAACGCAAGTACTACTCTGTCCTGTTTACCTGTTCTAATAACGGCTTCTTTAGGCACGAGGATGGTGCTATCAGCTTGATTAGCGTGAATAGAGACTTGTGCAAACATATTTGGTTTTAATTGATAGTCTGTGTTATCAAATTTCAATCTCACTCGGAGTGTGCGTGTTTTACTGTTCAATGTTGGATAAACATAATCAACGACACCAGCCCAGTCCTCACCGGGTAAATAATCCAGTGTCATTGATACAGGAAGTCCTTTTTTAATTAAGGCTGCGTCACGTTCAAACACTTCTGCTTCAACCCAAACTTGATCTAGCTGGCCAATGCTTAATAAGGTGTTTCCCGGCTTTACATAAAAACCTTCTCTAACCTTCAAACCATCGACAACACCTGCTTGTGGTGAATAAAAGGTAATTGTTTGCTGAACCTTTCGTGTTTGCTCTAATTCTTTAATAAAGTCTGCTGAAAGCTGTAACGCTTTTAGGCGATCTTTGGCTGCTGAAATTAAAGAACTATTGTTGCGCTTTAACGCTATTAACAGCTCTTCCTGAGCATTAACTAACTGAGGAGAATAGAGCGTATAAAGAGGCTGCCCTTTCTCTACAGGGTTACCTGCTGCTTTGATGTAAAGTTTATCAATCCAGCCATCAACCCGTGGGTGGATATGAATTAGCTTATCTTCATCATATTGAACGTAACCTACCGTTGAGATTTCAGTATGCATATTTTTCAGTTCAACAGGTGCAGTGCGAACCCCAAGGTTATTCACTACATGAGGCGCAATTTTTACTGCTCCGGGGCCAAAGTCATCACCAGATGATCCTTCCTCATACACAGGAATTAAATCCATCCCCATAGGCGACTTACCGGGCTTGTCCCGGCGGTAATTAGAATCCATCGGTGCAACCCAATACAGCGGTTGTTTCTCTGCTGATGTAGCTTCATCAGTATCACTGTTTGAGCCTGCACCTTGATATAAGCTCAATGCTCCTGCACCTAGTGCTGCCCCAATAATGACGGCAATAATTGTTTTCGTATTCGTTGACATTATTTTTCTCCAAATTGCTTATTGGATAAGTGCTGATTAGTTTTGTGCGAAGTGTGCAATGGCTTATGTTCAGCATTTGATTTAGATTGAGAATGCGCAAAGAAATAGTTGATGCGAGTAACTGTTTTAAGTGCATCAACATCAATTCTTAAAGCTGATATTCTGGTATTTAATTCGGCAATTCTTGCTCGAACAACTTCGGCAAAATCGCCATCATCATTGGTGTAAGCCGTCAAAGACGCTTCCGCTTGGTCATGAGTTTGTTTAAGGAGTTGTTCTTGATAGATAGATTGTCTATCAGATAAACGCTTAAGCTGTCTAAGCTCCTTTTCCACCGCACTGATCATTTGCTTTGTCAGCAATAGTTTCTCGGTTTTAACAGCCTCTGAATCTGCAATAGAAGCTGCAACTTGCTTATCTTGTCTGTTCTCGGTAAACAACGGTAAATCAAACGTTACACCAACAGAAAATAAATCAGCTCGGCTATCACCAGAAGGCATATTGTCACGATAGGCATAGCTCGCATTAACACCCCATTGCGGCTCATATTTCTGTTTAGCTAATTCAACACCTTTTTCTAAAGATTTGCGTTTTACATCAATTGCAAGTATGGCTGGATGATTAGCAAGAGCCTGAGCCAATAGATTTCTTGAGTAATTAGATGCTTTTAGGACTGTTGGATTATTCAATTGAATCGAAGGCAATTCTTTTGAGACGCTAAACTCTAGTGGTTGCGCGTCAAAGTTGAATGATTCATTCAATCGGTCAGCATCGTAAATATGAAGCCACTCATTAAGGCGAGCGATTGTCGTTTCTAGTTTCTGCTTTTGCGAAGTTAATCTGTCATCTAACTGCACTATTTCCAATTGAGCACGAATAACATCTTGCTGTCTAGTTTTACCAACAACGTTTGAATAGCTAGCTTTAGCCACTTCCGCCATCTGCTCAAAGAGAGACCAATCATCTTCAATCAATTTAATAGTTTTCTGGGCTAAGTAAGCATCTAACCAAAGTTGTGACACTTGGCTTTTCAACTTAGCTTTACGATCCTCTCGAAGCAGTGGAAATTTCGTGGACTCAATTTGTAACTGATCTTGCTTGATCTCTAGACTGTCGCCTCTCGGAAACATTTGAGAGACGCCAACCTTTAGCTGAGTCATTCCTTCCTGATCTAAATCCCAAGTATCTGTTGGTAAATTCATTATCCCTAGCGATACTTTCGGATCAGGCAAAGTACCTGAAGCAATACTTCTATTTTCAACTGCACTTTGTTTCAATCGGCTACCATGAAGCCAAGGATCATTTTGCTGAGCTAAGGTGATAGCTTGTTCAAGCGACACTACTTTCTCAGCTTGAGCTGAGAATACAGATAAGCCGAGTATTAATGCAGTTGAAAGTGAAGTAAGGTTTGAAGAGTTCAATTTCATTAGAATTGCTCCTCGTATGTCTTAACTTTTGCATAGACTTTGCTCGTTCCATCTTTAAATAGAATTAACACGTTGTATGGCATAAAGCGGTCATCGACTTCCATACCGGGAGAGCCAACTGGCATTGCTGGAACTGAAAGCCCAATCGCATTGGGATGTTCTTCTGATAAGAACTGCTGAATAAATTTAGCAGGTATATGACCTTCAAAGGCAAATCCATTTCTACTCACTGCCGTGTGGCATGAACGGTAATTAGGTTTGATACCATACTTAGTTTTGATGTTGCCGATGTTTCGGAAATCTTTGGAATGCGCAACGATCCCTTTGTCTTCAATATGAGTTATCCATTTTTTACAACACCCACAAGTAGGGGTTTTATAAACGATTAACTCCAAAGGTGTTACGTCGTTATTGTGTGCATGGTTATGTTCGTTGGCGTTTGCAAACGCAGGTGAAAGCAGCATTACTACTGCTATTTTTAAATACTTATTGATCATTTTTGCCCCCAGACATCGCTGGAAAATATCTATAGCGCTACGACGCTATATTGACTAACAGAAAAATTAATTACATGTGCGCGAAATTTGGACGCACTAATCCTGTATTAGGCAAAAATTGGTGGACGATAAAGGGAAGTGGAAATTGAATGAGGTTGTTTAGATTGCAGAGCAGCTACAGATTCACTGAATATTTGAATATCTGTCGAATCAATACTGGAATTTAGGACTGTCGTAGATGAGCAAGCATTTGCAGGACAAATACATTCAACGTCACAACAATCTTCTGATTGACCATTACTGCTTTTATTCATATCCCCATGATTCATTCCTTCATGATGACTCATTTTGGAATGATCCATGTTCATGTGTGATTCGTGAGAACCTGATGACATTTCACAAGACATAGCAGTATAAGCCAATGCTTGCCCAACAAAGGCAATCAGCATAGCTACAACAACTAAGACTTTTGAAAGTGGTTTAAACATAAAGTTCTCTTAAGAAAAATACCATCACAATACTAAATTAAAGTCATATCTAAGTAAATGATAAACCGTGGTGCTTTTAAAAATTTTGATTAATACAGGAGACTAGTGAATATAGTCGAGAAAAAATAACTAATTAATCACCAGTATGAGAGCAACAATTATGTCCTTCCTGAATTGGTGGACACTTTACTGTTCCATATGAACAGTAAACACAGCAGTCACCCTTTAATGGTTTTAACAAAACTTTGCACGATTCACATTCATAATACCACTGACAAGCGTTTGTCGGCATTTCTTCAATTTTACTATACCCACATTCTGGACATGTAATAGTCGACTTTAGCTCTATACGTTGCATGTTTGCTCCCTTACTGGTTTTACGATATCCAAAACCGACATAACGACCATTAAGCAAATACCAAAGTAAAATAGGTATGTGCTCCAATCATATTGCCAAAGAGGATAAAGCGTTAATAGCACTGCTACAGGCCCAAGAATGCTGAAGGCAGCTCTGGTATGGCTTTTATTTTTGTGCCAGTTGTATAAGTTTACTAGTAGCGCCAGAGTTGCAAATATAGGTAACAAGGTATTTACAGCAATCCCCTCAAAATGAGAAAGAAAACCTAACCCCAACGCTGATGCTAATGAACCAAGTGCAGGGAAACACCCTGTACAACTAAGTGCTGCAAGCCAAACCCCGCCTGAGCCAACTTTATCTAAAATTTTATTTATCATTTGAAAGTCTATTGGTTGATATTACCAGCACTTTAAACTCCGTACATGAGTACGGAGTCAATCATTTTAATGAATCAATAATAGGGCAATATGTTGGATCATCGTTTTGTATACAGGTATTTGTCATATCCACAATTACTTTCTCTAAACGTTGAAGGTCGCTAATTTTTTCTCGAATGATTGCTAACTTTTGTCGGCTTAATAACTCAACTTGAGCGCAGTCGTTGTCCATAGACATTAGCGATTTAATTTCTTTTAACGTAAAGCCGAGCATTTTGGCTTTTGTGATGAACCTAAGTTGTCCTGCTATTGTTTCGTCATATTGTCTATAACCTGATATTGGTTTTGTAGGTTGTGTAATAAGTCCTTCTCGCTCATAAAAACGAATGGTTTCTACGTTTAAATTTAATGATTGTGCTAATTTACCAATGGTTTTCATAATTGCCTTTGCGACTAAGAATAGCTCAAAGCAGAATTTAGATTAACTATCCAACGACTTAATAATACCGCATCCTTCAATGGTATTATCAGAATTGCATGTACTTGCCATATGTTGTAATTCATTTTTTAAGGCCTTTAATTCTTTCATGCGTTTGTTGACTAAATTTAATTGCTGCTTAATCAATTCATTCACACTAGAGCAGCTTTCTTCTGGCTTATTCTTTAATTCAATAAGACGTTTGATATCATCAAGAGATATATCGAGGCTGCGACAATGCTTAACGAATTCCAGCTCTTTTAACGCCTTATTGGAATACAACCTAAAGTTACCCTCAGAGCGCTCAGGATCTGAAAGCAACCCTTCTCTTTCATAATACCTAATTGTTTGTATTGAACAGCCTGATGTTTTCGATAATTCGCCAATTTTCATAAACCTTTCCAATAAACTTGACTCTATAGTTACTATAGGTTTTATAGTTAAAGCATACAAGTTAATAAGGGGTAAAAATGTGTGATAAGTATCTAACCAAGACCAGCATAGTCAATTTTGAACACAAAAATATCCAATCCCTCATAAATCAACGAAGGTGGAAAAGCTTGGATGATTTCAACAAAATTGGTGCGGCCTACCAATTTGTTAAAGATGAAATATTATTTGGCTACAATGAAAGCGATGACATTTCTGCAAGCAATGTTTTAGCGGATGGTTACGGACAATGTAATACCAAAGGTAACTTACTGATGGCCTTGTTACGAGGGTTAGGTATTCAATGCCGATTTCACGGGTTCACCATTGCTCAGCAATTGCAAAAAGGTGCTATTCCAACGTATGTCTTTTGGTTAGCGCCGAAATACATTATCCACAGTTGGGTAGAGGTTTACTTTGATGGACGTTGGATCAACTTAGAAGGCTTTATCTTGGATGAGCAATATCTCACTTCGTTACAACAGAAATTTAGCGAAGAAAAAGATAACTTTTGTGGTTATGGTGTTGCGACAAAATGCTTCTCTACTCCAGATATAAATTGGCGCGGAACTGATACCTATATTCAAAAAGAAGGTATTCATGATGATTTCGGACTTTATGACTCTCCTGATAAGTTCTACCAAGAAAAAGGCACTAATTTGTCAGGCGTTAAACGTTGGATGTATCAACGAGTGATCCGTCACCTGATCAACTTCAATGTCGCCAACATTAGAAAGACGACAGTACTGGAGGTGCAAAATGCACAACCATAATCATAGTCATCAACATGGTAAAGATGACCGTATTGGTTGGGCATTTTTCCTTAATGTGACATTCACTATTATAGAATTTATAGGTGGTTGGCTCACTAACAGTACGGCGATAATGGCAGATGCAGTTCACGATCTTGGTGATAGTCTTTCAATAGGTTTTGCGTGGATTTTAAGTCGTTTTTCAGATAAAGAAGCATCAGATAAGTTTAGTTATGGTTATCGTAGACTTACACTCTTTGGCGCATTGATAAACAGTATTGTTTTAATCATTGGCTCAATTTGGATTTTATTTGAAGCAATTCCAAGGCTGTCCAATCCTGAAATGCCTGTTGTCGAGGGGATGTTAGGGCTAGCGATACTCGGCGTTGCCGTTAACGGATATGCTGTATTAAAATTAAAAGCTGGAGAAACCTTAAATGAAAAAGTACTTACATGGCACTTGCTTGAAGACGTACTTGGCTGGGTTGCTGTGCTTATTGTATCTATTGTGCTGTTATTTGTAGATTTGCCCATTTTAGATCCGTTACTATCTATTGGCTTCACATTGTTTATCTTGTTCAATGTTTTTAAAAATCTGAAATCAACAATTGTCTTGTTTCTTCAGGCCGCGCCAGATGAAGAAACTCAAGAAAGTATAAAAGAGTCGCTAACTAACCTTCCAGAAGTTAATGGCGTACATCATCTGCATTTTTGGTCGTTAGATGGCGAAAGTCACGTATTAACCGCTCACATAGAATTAGTCGAAAAAATTGACGTTGATGAATTAATTAAACTTAAGGAACAAGTGGCTAAGAGACTTTCTGCCTATCGCTTGTCTCATACAACCATTGAATTTGAGTTTCCTAAAGAGACTTGCCGAGATGATGCGAATTAAACTTTAAAAATTAAAATAAAAAGATTAAATATAAAAGCAGCTTAAACATAAATTAAGCTGCTTTTTTGTTTTTAAATTTCGTCAGATTGCTGTTTACTGCTCTCAGCGCCATGCGCCCATTGATATAAAATAGGCAATACAAACAAAGTTAAAATTGTAGAAGATATAATACCGCCGATAACAACTGTTGCTAGTGGTCGTTGCACTTCTGCACCAATTCCAGTGTTTAACGCCATTGGAATAAAACCTAAACTTGCGACCAGTGCCGTCATTAAAATAGGTCTTAAACGAATGATGGCACCTTCAATGATCGCTACGTAAAGGTCGCCTTTTTCATGCCAAAGATCTCGAATAAAAGCCAACATAACCAAGCCATTTAATACGGCAACACCTGACAATGCTATGAAGCCGACACCTGCCGAAATAGATAAAGGCATGTCTCTTAAATAAAGAGAAATTACGCCCCCAGTTAATGCTAACGGTACACCACTGAAAATGATCAATGCATCTTTTAATGAACCAAATGCAATAACCAAAATACCTAAGATAACAATTAGTGTGATCGGCACAACTAAGCTTAATCTTTTACTCGCTGACTCTAGCTGTTCAAAGGTTCCGCCATAATCAAGCCAGTATCCTGCTGGAATTTCTCCTTCCTGATTAATTTTAGCTTTCACTTCTTTGACAAAACCGCCTAAATCTCTACCACGAACATTGACGGTAACCACAACTCTTCTTTTACCGCTCTCACGGCTAATTTGAGCAGGTAAAGACTCAGATTTAAGCTCTGCAACTTCTTCAAGTGGCACATAGTTACCATTCTCAAGTGGAAGCGGCAGAAATTTCAAACCATCAATATCCGTTCTAGTTTGCTCCGGTAGACGAACAACTAACTCAAATCGTCTGTCTCCTTCATAAATGATCCCCGCAGATTCCCCCCCTATTGCAGTGGCAACCCAGTCTTGCAATTCGGTAACGTTCAATCCATACCTACCAAGTGCTTCGCGTTTAGGGATTACCGATAAAGATGGAACACCTGTGACTTGTTCCATTCGGGCATCAGCAGCACCGTCCACGGTTTTCACAATATTTAGAATATCTTTTGCGGTAAGTAATAACCGATCCAAATCATCGCCAAATACTTTGATGCCCACATCAGCTCTAACGCCAGAAATCAATTCATTGAAACGCATTTGAATAGGCTGAGTGAATTCATAGTTGTTGCCCGGAATGTTTTTCAGTACCTCTTCCATTTCTTCAACTAATTCACTCTTTGGCTTTGAAGGTTCGGCCCAATCTTTACGTGGTTTTAAAATAACAAAGATATCAGCAATACTCGGTGGCATTGGATCAGTTGCTACTTCTGGTGTGCCGATGCGCGAGAATACTTTATCAACTTCAGGAAACGCTTTAATACGTTGCTCAAGTACTTCTTGCATTTCTACTGATTGCTCTAGGCCAGTCGATGGAATTCTTAATGCCTGTAGTGCAATATCACCTTCATTTAATTGAGGAACAAATTCTGTCCCAAGCGTAGTTGCTAACCAAAGGCTATACCCCATTAACAGCGTTGAGAATGAAACAATAATCCAACGAAATTTCATCGCCATTTTTAACAATGGTTCATAAATAGACTTGGTTGAACGAATAACTACACTTTCTTTTTCGCTGATTTTACCTTTCATAAACACAGCTACAGCAGCAGGAACCAGTGTAACTGAAAGGATCATTGCGGAAATTAACGCCATAACGACAGTTGCCGCCATAGGGTGGAACATTTTCCCTTCAACGCCAGTTAGCGTGAAAATGGGGATGTAAACAACAGTGATAATTGCCACACCAAACAAGCTTGGACGTATCACTTCTGAAGTGGCTTCAAAAACGGTATTTAGGCGTTCTCTTAAGTCTTGCCTATGACCGTTGTGTTGGGCCTGTGCTAACCTACGGACAGAGTTTTCAACGATGATTACAGCCCCGTCCACTATCAAGCCAAAGTCCAATGCGCCGAGACTCATTAAATTGGCAGATACTCCTGCTTGCACCATACCTGTGATTGTCATTAACATGGAAATAGGGATAACAGCAGCGGTAATGAGAGCTGCACGTAAATTTCCAAGTAGAATAAATAACACAACAATAACTAAAAGCGCACCTTCAACGAGGTTTTTGGTAACGGTTGCAATCGCTTTATCTACTAATGTTGTTCTGTCGTAAACAGGCTCAGCGGTAATGCCCTTTGGCAGAGATTTTTGTATTTCGCTGAGCTTCTGTTCAACTGCTAAGGCAACGGTGCGAGAATTCTCACCAATCAGCATCATGGTTGTACCAAGCACTGTCTCAATGCCATTACGAGTAGCAGCCCCTGTTCTAAGTTCTTTGCCAATAGCAACATTGGCAACATCACTTATTTTTACAGGAATACCATTGTTCTTTTTGATGATGACATTGAGGATCTCATCTATTGTCTCAAGTTGCCCAATGGAGCGCACTAACACTTGCTGTCCGTTTTGTTCGATATAACCTGCGCCACGGTTGTCATTGTTTTTACGTAATGCATCAGATATTTCTTCAAAGGTTACCTGATGAAAAAGTAATTTTTCGGGTTTAGGCGTTATGTGATATTGCTTGTTGTAGCCGCCGATACTGTTGACCTCAATGACGCCTTTAACTTGAGCCAATTGCGGTTTAATGATCCAGTCTTGTATTTCTCTTAAGGCAATAGCGGTATAAGGCTCTCCATTAGGCATTTTAGCGTCAGGAGAAGCTTGTACGGTATACATAAATATTTCGCCAAGCCCTGTCGAAATAGGACCCATTTCTGGCTCTAAGCCAGAGGGAATAACGCCTTTTATCGCAGCTAATCTTGCATTGATTAAGTTGCGAGCAAAATAAATATCGGTTCCCTCTTCAAAGATAACGGTTACTTGAGATAATCCATATCTTGACAGGGAGCGGGTGTGAGACAGCTTTGGCAATCCGGCTAAGGCTGTTTCTACAGGAAAGGTCACCCTTTGTTCCGCTTCCAAAGGTGAATAACCGGGGGCAGAAGTGTTTATTTGTACCTGCACGTTTGTTATATCTGGAACAGCATCAATGGGAAGTTTTTGATAACTCCACATACCAACGCCGATGATTACCATCAGCAAGCTTAATACTAAATAGCGCCTATTTATTGCAAGACGCAAAATTGATTCAATCATATTGCGTCTCCTAATCGTCGTCTTCTACTTCAGATTTCAATATATCTGCTTTTATCAGATAACTGTTTTTGTTTACATATTCAGTGTCTTTACTGAGGCCACCAATAACCTCGATATAGTTCTTATCTGAACGTCCTAATACAAGCGGTGCAAATTCGTACTCTTCATCTTCTTTAACAAATAAACCTAATTGTCCCCCCAGTTCTTGGATAGCAACTTTCTCAACGGCTAAATCCACCTTGAATTGATTTATTTTGACGTTGCCTTTTAATAATTGACCTGACGTTAGCTTTAACTCAGTGTTGTTTAATCGTACCCGTGCCAATACATAAGGTTGGTCTTTAGCTGGAATAATATTAGTGATGACTGAACTGAATGCGTGTTCACCTTGCTCAATATCAACATGCTGACCGACTTTGATTTGATTATATTGGCTGGTAAACACCTTAAATTCAGCCCACAAGGTGTCAAAATTGACGATTTCAAACAAGCTAGTGTTTTGCGTGATACCGCCAACATTTCCATTTCTCTGTAAAACTACCCCAGAAACAGGGGACGTTATTTTATAGGTATTTAAGCTTTCGTTAGATTCAATAACGGCCAATAGATCTCCTTTTTTTACCTTATCACCAACAGTGGAGTTAATTGTCTTTATAACGCCGTTATATCTAGCGCCAACTTGAAATAATTGTTCAGCGCCTATCGTCGTAGCGCCGTATACAGGGATAGTTTGGTTCAACGTTTTTGAAGCTAAATAGGCTGTTTCAACACCAAGCCTTTTTGCCATGTTATTGTTTATTTTGCTAATGCCTTCTTCGCCTTCATGTTCATCTTCACTAGCGATAACACTTTGAATGGGTGATAGATACCCAATAAAAATCAATAGTGCGAGTAAATAGTTTTTCATTTTGAATTCCTAAACGATTCAGTTAATAACTGAATCAATAAATTGTTATTAAACTTAAAGTGATGTTTATTTAGAGTGACAGCGCTTCGTTTGTTAGTTTTTCTATCTCTGCGCCATAAATTAGGGCAGCAGATGCCGCATCAATGAGGGTTCGCCGAGCATTTAACAGCTCTTGTCTAGCCGATACATAATCAAGATATCCATATCGACCTTTTTGATAGGCGTCTTGAGTATCTTCCAGTGCATCTTCAAGCATTGGGATAACCGACTGCTTTAATGAATTAGCTGTTAATATGGCTTGTTTTCTATTGGAGTATGCTCGTAGTAAGTGATTTCTAAACCTCAACTTAGTCGCCTCTTTCTCTATGGCAACTTGGTCACGCTCTGCTAGCGCACTAGCGATTGCACCAGAATTTCGCTTTTCAGCAAACAAAGGTAAGCTAAAGCCAGCGACCAGTACCGTATCATTGACTTCTTGAGAGCGCCTAACACCAACAGACCATTTGATATTGGCCGTTGACTCTGTTTTAGCCAACTGTAATTCGGCCTCTTTTAGTCGCTGCTCACTTGCATAAACTTGAATAGCAGGGTTTTTCTCTAATTTCGCAAAGAGACTACTAAAATCACTATCATTGCCAAACTGAAACAGATCTCCAGTTACTCTAGAGAATGACACTGATGTTTCTCCCCAGTAAGCTGATAAAGAAAGCTTTAGATATTCCAAGCGCTTTTGTTCAGATTGAAGGGTGAGGTTAGCCTGAGCAATAACTGCTTTTGAGCGTTTCACTTCAGCCTCAGGAGTAGCACCTGCGCGGTTACGCTGAGATACAATCTCTAACGTTTCTTGTGCTAAGCTCAAAGCATTTTCTGCCAATATAACTCTTTGTTGGGCTGCAAGTACTTCCACGTACTTCTCAGTGACTTGAGCCATTAAATTAAGCGCAGAGACTTCTTTCTCAGCATTGAGTAGTGCTCTTGATTTTGAAACAAGTCCAATCCGCGCTGAGCGTTTATCTCCCATTTCGATAACCGAAGATAGAGCGACTGTTAATTCAGCACTGTCGAATGCATTAAATTCACCTGAGCCTGCAAAGTTCTCAGCTTCAACTTCTAGTTCATAAGCAGGATTTAAACTTGCTGTTTGTTCTTGTCCTGTTAATGCGGTTTGTTTGAAATCAAATATTTTGAGTTCAGGATTTTGTTTAAGCGTCCACTGAATTGCCTCTTGAAGATTTAACTGCTTTTCAAAGGCATAAACATTAAATGTAAAAAGTGACAACGCGAGAAACGCGATATATTTAAGCCGAGGTGTTACACACCTCAAAATTGCTATCTTGCGATGCACACAGGTATTAAGTGCCATGTATACTTTCCTATAAATTTATATGTTTTTTTCGGTCATTAACATTTGACCTTTCATAATTTTCTATAAAATTTAGGCGTATTTAGGTGGGCGGAATGGCACCGAGATATAGCCTTTTAGCTCAGGAGAAACTAAGGCGTAGGTAAGGAAATATTCTATTGTTTGTAAAATGTTACAAGAATAATCTGCATTTAAAAATAAGTGACAACAGCAACAAAAATTACAATTATCAATTGAAGTGTTGCTATTACTCACCTCAAATATATTGGAGGTTTCTGGAGATTTTAGCGGGGTAATAGACTCAGTTAGTGATGTATTAAAAGAACTTTCAATTAAGTTTACTTCAAGCTCTTCTAGCGAAAAAAACACAGATTGCACCGCGATTAAAATCATTATCACGTATGATATATTTGATTTGATATACGATGAGTGCATTATTTTCATTTCTCTGCTTAATACTTTAGCTGTAAGATGCGGCGAGCACCGTTTAAAACGACAAGAGCAATTATCAAACCAATCACTAAATCTGGATAACGACTGCTTGTTGCTGTAACTAATAAGCCAGCTAAAATTACACCAACGTTTGCGATAACGTCATTTGCTGAAAAAATCCAACTCGCTTTCATATGAGCGCCGTCTTCTTTGTTGCCAAATATCAAAAACAGACAAGCAACGTTAGCGATTAGTGCTATTCCACCAAATATCATCATTAAAGAAGAGATCGGTTCACTACCGTAAACAAAGCGTCTTACGACTTCGCTCAAAGCACCTAGCGCTAGAATAACTTGAAGCACACCAGATATATGTGCTGCTCTAAGTTTCATGCTAATACTTTTACCTACGGCATAAATAGCTAAACCATACACAGCAGCATCAGCAAACATATCTAATGAGTCTGCAATTAGGCCAGCAGACTGTGCAATAATCCCAGCAATTACTTCTATAAAAAACATGACTCCATTAATGGCTAACAACCATTTTAGGGTTGATGCTTCTTTCATCTCATTTTTTTGGGCTAAGTCTTTTGCTTTTGCAGCTTCTGTACTGCAACTTTGTTTAGTTGACTCTAACTCTGCACCGAGTTTAAGTTGTTGTAACTTTTTTGTTATCTCATCTAAATTTTCATCATGAAAAACTTTGACTAAGCGATTAGGAATATCAAACTGCAATCCAACTGAAGGCTGAATTGAGTCAAGTGCTAATCTGATCAATCTCTCTTCTGAAGGACAGTCCATTTGAGGCACTTTATATGTACTGACAAACGCGCCACTATAGTTATCTAATTGTGTATCAATTTTTACGTCTTCGTTGGTAGGAGATGATTGACACTTACCACTACATTTTTCTGACATATTTAACATTCCGAAACAATATTAAAATAAGTATAAAATCTATAGTGGCTATAGAGTCAAATAAAAAGTTATTTAATTTGAAAAGATTGGGAAGTAACTAAATTGGCTAGTTTAAGTAAATAGTTTCTGCTAGTATTTTAAATACTATATTTAACAGGTAATAACTTTGAACCTTAATGTTGTGCTAAAAATACTATTAGTCGTTTCTATTGTTTTGCAATCGTTAACTGCTGTTGTATCCGCAACATCTGAGAATCACCAGATAGATATAGAGCACCTTCAAACTCAACATGATCATGACGATGATCGAAATGTTTTAAATGATAATACAGATGATGAACAGCACGATGTAAAGGATTGTCATCACTGTGGTCATTGCAGTGGCAGCCACTTATCTTGGATTTTAGTCAGTAATTCAAATGTCGATGGTAAGCTAAATATTATCAATAAAACTCCTTATCAATTTGACCAGACAAAAGCCTTCCTAGAAGCGATACATCGCCCACCTATTTCTTAATTAGATTAATTTTTAATGACCTATTTATTCTTTAACAATGGATAAAGGGTTCGTGTTTATTAATTTTAAAATTAAGAACTTTTATGTATATATATTTAAAAAATGCAGGTTTAGTCCTGTCTTTATGCATGGCTGTGAGTTTTTCAGTTGCCACTTATGGCAAACAGAAAAGTATTTCATGGCTAGATAGTCAAATAAATAAAGATCCCGAAGTTGTTGCGGCAAAAGAGTTACTTAATGCAAGTAATCATAGAGCCAAAAGTTTAACTCAAGCCGTATATAACCCAGAGCTTGAAGCAAACTATGAAAAAGAAGGTGATTTTGATAATTACTCTATTGGTATCAGTCAAACGATAGATTTTTGGGATAAGCAATCAACAAATAAAACCATTGGTGAAATTGATGTTTATGCAAACCAGCAACAATTGTTATCTCTACTCGATTCTAAAAAGGCTAATGCCTTAACTGCATTAGTTAATTGGCAAGCAGCAAAAAAAGCTGCTCAGTTACTTTCAGAAAGAGAAGAGCAATTGCAAACGCTCGTTGGAATTGTTGAAGACAAACGAAAAGCTGGACTTCTAGAGCCACTTGACGCTGAGCTAGTCTATTTAAACTTGTCGCAAATTTTTAGTGAAATATCTGAGTCTCAAATTGCTTTTAAAAATGCAGAGATAAAGGTTCAGGAGTTATTGCCAGATTGGACGCCTAATACCGCCAATTTACCCTTATTTACTTTTGGAGCAACAAGCTATTCATTTGATTCACAGTGGGTTGAGGATCATCCAAAAGTTAAACTCGCAAGAGCGCAATGGAAGGGGCAACAATCTAAAGCTCAACTAACCACTATGGAATCTAAACCTAATCCAACCATTGGAGTTAGCGCAGGTAAAAGTGGAGATGAAGACTTGGTTGGTGTGACTTTCTCAATTCCTTTAAACATCAGAAATAACTATTCAGATACTGTTAAAGCCGCTTATTCAGAAGCCATTGCAGCAGAGGCCCACTTTCATTCAATTTACCGAAAACAGTCTTTTGAAGCAAAAGCTAATTATGAGTCGCTGACTGTCAGTAAAAATTACTACCAGCAATGGCACAAACTCACCCAAGGCAGGTTGGCTAGCAGCGCAAAGTTACTCAACAAACGCTGGGAAGCTGGTGACATAAATACTTCTGATTATTTACTCGCATTAAATCAACGCGCGGAAGCGCTTCATGCAGGCATCCGGTTGGAAAAGCAATTTAAGCTTGCAGAAATATCCTTCGTTTTAAGTATAGGTCAGTTATCAAAACTTGAGATTTGAACGCGCTAATTTTTCATTAGCGAAAGAAGCGAAATCTTAAATTTATAAAAAATATAGGTTACAAAAATGAATACAATATTTAGTAAAAAATTATTAGCCGTAGTAATTAGCAGCCTGTTAGTAGGGCTTACTACAAGTCATGATGCTTTTGCACAGTCGTCAGATGTTACTGATTCTGTCACAAAGCTTTCCAAACAAGACACAAAAGAACATAAACACTCTGAGAACGAGAGAGTTCATGCTAAAGAACACCCTGAGCATAGTGAGTACTCAGAAAGAGAAAGCCTAAAAGGTCAAGAAGAAGATCTTGACGAGCACGGCCACGAAAAAGGACATAAGGAAGAAAAAGGTGACCATGACCACGGAAATGAGAATAAAGAAGACGAACATGAAGAAGGTATAACTCTTAGCCCGAAAAATATGTCACTTGCTAACATCAAAGTAGAAAGCGTCATCCCAGAATATCAATTTAGCACGATATATGCCCCCGGAGAAATAAAAGCCAACGGTTATAAAAGCTACGTGGTTTCACCTCGTACTGAGTCCGTCATTATTAGTCGTCACGCAGCGCTTGGAGAGCACGTAGAAATAGGCCAAAAGTTAGTCACTTTATTTAGTGAGGCAATGGCACAAGCGCAAGCGGACTATTTAATTGCCTCCACCGAATGGCAACGTGTAAAAAAGCTGGGTAATAAGACGGTGAGTGAAAGTCGATTATTACAAGCTGAAACAACATACAATGCGAGTTATGGGAAACTCATTGCTTTAGGGTTAACTGAAAAAGCAATAAATGGTATTTCTAACAAAGACATTAAAGCATTTGGACAATATACATTAACTGCCCAGCGTGAAGGTGTCGTGCTTCTAGACGACTTTATCCAAGGCCAACGCGTTGATGCCGGAGATACTGTTATGTTACTTGCGGACGAAAAACAATTATGGGTTGAGGCTAAAGTCTCGCCAAACAAAAAGCTTAGTCTATCAATTAACTCTCCTGCGACAATCAAATTAGAAGGTCAAAGTTACAAAGCTAAAGTTATCCAAGAAGCACATACTATTGATCCCAAGACCCGCACCCGAATTATCAGATTAGCGGTAGAAAATGCTGATGACAAACTCCACTCTGGTATGTTCGTCAAAGTCTATTTCCAGTTCGCCACAAAACAGAAAGTGATGGCTGTACCAGAAGGTTCACTGATCCGCAGTGCCGGTGGTGATTGGACAGTATTTGTTGAAGACCATCCCGGAGAGTTTAAAGCGACTGAAGTTAATCTTGGTCGAGCTTTAGGTGATTTCAGAGAAATTATCGGACTAGAAAGTGGTACTCGAATTGTAACCAAAGGCGCATTTTTTGTTGCTTCTGAAATCGCTAAAGGCGGATTTGATCCGCATAACCACTAAGGAGCAAGACTATGTTTAATAAAATAATAGATTGGTCTGTTAACAACAGACTCCTTATATTAATTGCACTGTTTGCCACAATTGTCGGCTCAATTATGGTGATCCCAAAATTAAATTTGGATGCTTTTCCTGACGTTACTAACGTTCAAGTCGCTGTTAATACTGAAGCACCGGGACTGGCTGCCGAAGAAGTCGAACAACTTATTACTTACCCCATTGAAGCGGTTATGTACGCCTTACCAGATGTTGAGCAAGTACGTTCAATTTCTAAAACAGGTCTTTCTGGCGTAACCGTAGTGTTTAAAGAAGGCACCGACATTTACTTTGCAAGACAACTCGTATTTGAACGGCTTCAAGCAGCAAAAGAGTTAATACCAGAAGGTGTCGGCACGCCAGAAATGGGACCAAACACATCGGGTTTAGGTCAGGTGTTTCAGTACTTACTTATTTCAGATAAAAACGCTGGCTATGATGCTATGGCACTCAGGAGCCTCAATGATTGGATAGTAAAATTGCTTATTATGCCAGTCGATGGCGTTACTGATGTGCTCTCTTTTGGTGGTAATGTTAGGCAATATCAAGTCAACGTCGATCCTTCTAAGCTCCTAGCATATGAACTAACGCAAGAAGATATCGTTAGCGCATTAGATAGCAATAATGCCAACGTTGGCGGATGGTACATGAACCGTGGACAAGAGCAGCTTGTCATTAGAGGCACAGGCTGGTTTGAGAGTGGTGAGGCTGGCATCAGTAACATCAAACAAGTTCCCGTTAAAACGGTTGATGGAACGGTTGTGACGGTTTCAGATATTGCTAAAGTTGAAATGGGCAGTGAAATTCGTCAAGGCGCTGTCACCATGACGCGAAAATCACCCAATGGAAAAGTCGAAAATTTAGGCGAAGTTGTCTCTGGTATTGTACTTAAACGCATGGGTTCAAATACTAAAGCCACCATTGATGGTATCAATGCAAGAATTCCATTAATTAATCAAGCATTGCCGGAAGGTGTTCGCTTTGAGCCATTTTATGATCAGGCTGATTTGATTGAAAAAGCCGTTAACACTGTTGTAGATGCCTTATTACTTGCATTTATTTTCATCGCGATTGTTCTAGCACTGTTTTTGATGAACTTACGTGCAACCTTTCTCGTCTTAATATCTATTCCAATTTCAATTGGTATCGCGTTAATGATCATGGCTTGGTGGGGCATTTCTGCAAACCTTATGTCACTGGGTGGCATTGCCGTAGCCATTGGTATGCTAGTTGATGGTTCAGTCGTTATGGTTGAAAATATGTTTAAACATTTAAATAGACCTGACGCGACACATTCGAAATCGGTAAAGGAACGCGTTCCAACTTCTGACGCAGATCCGCACGATGTCGAACACGACGATCATGGTATTGAACTGCGCCTGACAGAAGCAGGTAAAGAAGTGGCTCGTCCTGTCTTTTTTGCAGCCTCGATTATTTTAGTCGTATTTGCGCCATTGTTCAGTTTTGAAGGGGTTGAAGCAAAGTTATTCCAACCTATGGCAATAAGCATCATCTTAGCCGTTGTATCTGCGATTGTGGTTGCGTTGTTTATCGTACCTGCACTGGCAACTTATCTATTTAGATCTGGTGTAAAAGAGAGAGAAAGTTTCGTTCTCAAGCCGTTAAACATGCTCTACAAAAAAGGGCTGAAATTTTCTCTAAAACACACTAAATTGATTGTTTCTACATCCATACTATTAGTTATATCTGCTTTGGCAACCGTGCCTTATATTGGTACTGAGTTCGTGCCAGAGTTAGAAGAAGGCACGATAAACTTAAGAGTAACGCTGGCACCTTCTTCAAGTTTAGATACTGCGTTAACTGTCGCGCCAATTCTAGAAGAAAAATTAATGGCGTTCCCTGAAGTAACCTATGCACTTAGCCGTATAGGTAGGGCAGAAATTGGCGGCGACCCAGAGCCTGTAAACAATATAGAAATTTACATTGGTTTAAAACCTATCTCACAATGGACAAGTGCATCTAACCGCTATGAACTTCAAGGTAAGATGGAAAGATCATTAGAAGAGTTTCCGGGGCTACTACTTAACTTTTCTCAGCCAATTGCGACTCGTGTTGACGAGCTAATATCTGGCGTTAAAGCTCAATTGGCGATTAAGTTATTTGGGCCAGAACTCGAAGTTTTGGCGGCTAAAGGTCAGGAAATTGAAGCTGCCATAAGAGAAGTCAATGGAGCAAAAGATGTTGCCCTTGAACAAATTGCAGGGGAAGCGCAACTAGTTGTAAAGCCTAACAGGCAAGAGCTTTCAAGATTCGGGCTTTCCGTCACTAATATTATGGAAGTTGTACGAGATGGTATCGGAGGCGTTGAAGCTGGGCAAATAATTAACGGCAATGAGCGTTATGATGTTTATGTACGTATTGAAGAAGAATACCGACGAAATAAGGAAGCGATTTCTGATATTCGCATTCAGTCACCAACAGGTGCTTGGGTACGCTTAGGTGATGTTGCAACGGTGTCGTTTGAATCGGGGCCTCCGCAAGTTAGACGCGACGATGTACAAAGACGGGTTGTTATCCAAGCAAATGTTCAAAACCGTGATATGGGTAGCGTAGTTGCTGATATCAAAACGGTAATTGCTGATAAGGTTGATTTACCTTCAGGCTATTCTGTTTCGATTGGCGGTCAGTTCGAAAGCCAGCAACGTGCTCAAAATAGACTAGCTATTGTTGTACCTTTATCGTTAGCACTAATCGCACTGCTACTCTACTTTGCTTTTGGCTCTGTTGGTCAAGCAATGCTGATATTGGTCAACGTACCGCTTGCTGTAATTGGCGGTGTTTTTTCCTTATATTTATCTGGACAATACTTGTCCGTGCCTAGCTCCGTTGGCTTCATTACACTATTTGGTGTTGCTGTATTGAACGGCGTGGTAATGGTAGAGAGTATTAACCAACGAATTAGAGATGGCTTGGAAGTTTCTCAAGCTGTATTTGAAGGAGCAACCTCCAGATTGAGGCCAGTTTTAATGACAGCAATAACATCGGCTTTAGGTTTGATACCGATGTTAATGTCTAATGGTGTTGGTGCAGAAATCCAGCGTCCATTAGCGAGCGTTATTGTTGGCGGATTGGTAACAGCAACACTGCTAACACTGTTTGTCTTGCCTGTTTTATATAGCTGGTTTTCTAGAAAGAAAATTGAGGAGTTATCTAGATAGAATAATTTTATTAAGAACCAATATCCCACACCTAAGTGACGTTTTGTGTGGGACTATTAATTAATAGTAAAGATTCACCAAAAAGTTTAATGAAATTAAATGTAATAGTTATTGCAACTCGCGTAGCATACTAACATTCAATTCAATTTTGGAGTTTTGAGCTGTTCTCTCATTTCTAAAATACGTTCAGGTGAATGCACTCCTATTCTCATTACTACAAGCTCAGCAAATGAAATGTCATATAACTTATGTTCAACATCAATTACATAACAACTTCCGTTATGAGTAATTACTTCTATTTTGTCGCCAACAACTCTTTTGTTAACAATTTTTGAAGTAACTATTTGCTCAAATGGACGAAATCTAAATGTTTCATCGTCAATAACTACACCAGCTAAGACATCAATCAAAAATGTTTTTTCAAAATCTTTGTAGTCATAAACCGATACTATGCTTACGTCCTTTAAGTAAGTTTTTTCTGTCATATCTGAACACCTCTCGTGTCTTCTAGAGAATATGGACGAAAGCATGTTAAGTACTTAACCCCATTGACCTTTAATAACTCGTCATCTGCGTCAAAATGAGCAAGAACACTAGCTCGATACAACGAAATATGCTTTTCACAATCAATCGTATTAAACAAACTAGCCTCTACTCGACGGGCGTAAAATATTAGGCTCTGCTGGTCAATACGAACTATAAACTTTTGGTCTCCGTCTAGGTTTTTAACCTGAAGGTTAAGGTCAGGCTTATGCCAGTCTGATACCAACGAAGGCACCAGAGGAAAGCCATAAACTAAATATCGTACCCTTTCAATTTCGAAGGTCGTTGGATTTAATCTAGCGTCATTTCCTATTCCAGAGTTGAAAAGCTCAAGTGTCATCATCAGCCAGTCTTCATGCTTTGAGAAACTGTTACCATTAGAAATGCAGCCCTCAAACTCACCATCGTGCTCCCACTTGATTTTGTACAAATAACTTTTAATATTATCGAAAGATATTTTTTCAAAAGGAAACTTAGTGGCAATGAGCCTGTAGTAGCAGCCGTGAACCTTTAAATCCGCATATTGAACGGCTAATGGATCATCATATGCGTCAAAATAAGGTCGCCATTCCAGCCTAAAGTTAGCTCCTGTATTAATGATGAACTTGGCATCTTCAGACAAACCCAAAACTTTATAAATTGCAGAAACTAATTCTAAAGTTTCGATATCAACAAACATCTGGCTTTCTATGCGGGATGCCATTGCCGTTATTTCTTTATGAAGTGACTCAATTATTTCTTGATCATCGTATTCATTAATAATCAGATATTTGAAAGAGTCATGCGTAAGAATTGAATTTAAATCATTGCTGTCAAAAACGTCTCTAAGACGCTCATGAGCTTGTGGAATAGTAGCACAATCGTAAACACCGATTGACCATAGACGTTCAGCATATTGCTGGGGAAATTCTAATAGTAAGGCGAAGTTTTTTGTTTGATTATTTAATTTATTTTGTAATTGATTTAGCGATATCATGTAATTTTCCAAATAATTTATTGCGAAAAAATAATGGCCTACCAACACACTATTTATTCGATTATTTGAATCACCAAATTTTTACGGATGCTCCGCTTCACTGCTCATATTTTTATTTTAAAAACATGTGTAGGCGTAGGCTGTCCGTTCAGCCTTCATATTATAATATCGCCAAAAAACAAAATGACAACTTACGTATTTGTACAACTTTAGGTAGATATTTTGAGTTTGAACTCTGAAAAGCTAAGCCCAAACAGGGATACGACCATCTCTTCATTTATATTGGAGCCGGGAAATTTTTTTTCAAAATTTCCAATAATGCTATCTAGGTGGCTAGCTAATATTTTTACTAAAAATATTTCCGAGTTTGGTGAGAGTGCAGACAGTGCTATCAATGGGTTGTCAAAGGATTCAGCTTTTATTTTTACTAGTAAATCGCTGTAACTGTCACAGCCGTAAAGACAAATAGCTAGGGCTTCTTGGGCTTGTCCAAGGGGAATAGTTAATAATTTAGATAATCGTTTTGCCTGCCTTTTTATATTTACTAGCAGGTCTTCTTTATTAAAAGACATCAATACACCAAAAAACGGCAACGCTAGGCCACGCACCTATGTCACTCAGTTTTTGTGAATATTTAATCTTTTAGTTCAGAGTAAATCCATTTCGTCCTGTTTTCGTGGGAACGGGCTTCTCTGAAAAGCCACTGCAAAAAGCAGTGGCTATTGTCGCAATATTATAAGGAAATGTGAATTGTAGTTTGATGCCTACATGTTCTTTTCAGTGAATTCAGCCAAGCTACTACGCTCTACTTCATCAAATATCAATACTGAGCCTTTTTCATAGTTTCTATACACGTTAACAGCCGCGCTAGCACCTGAAGATGCGGGTGTGACAAACTTATCATCAATCTGGGCTAAGTTGCCCAACACGATTGTGCGACAATTTTTGCCACCACGGCTTAACATGCCCTTAATTTGCGCTCTAGTCATGTTTTGAGCTTCATCAATGATTAAAACAGCATCGTCTATTGAACGACCTCGGAAGTAAGCCATACTAGTAAATTCTATATTGGCTTTTTCGATCACATGCTCAACAGTTGCACTAATATTACCTTCATTGTTATCACCTGAATGCATTGATATAAGCGCATCTGTTATACCTGCTAATAACGGCATTGATTTCTCTGTCAGGTCACCGGGTAAAAACCCCGGATCATCGTCCATAAAGTCTCTGGAGCGCACCACAACGATTTTTTTGTACTTTTTTAACTCCAATACTTGATGCAGCGCCGAAGCAACTGCTAAAAAAGTTTTTCCGGAGCCAGCAGGGCCAAGGATGATATTTAAGTCATAATATGGATCTGTTAATTGGCTTAAAGCTACTGCCTGACGCTGATTTTTAGGCAAAATGCCCCATACTTTTTCTTGTTTACGAGGCAATAACTTTGTGAATACCTCAGTATCTGTTACTTCTGAAATTCGCCCAATGTGTCCAGCTTCATCGTACCAATACATGTTTGGCTGAACTTCATCATTAAATAGACTTATTGGGAAAGTATAAACTTCTCCTGAAACCTTGAAGTCTTTGTCTGATTTAATTCGATCAAAAAGATCTCCTTTAAAGGCTTGTACCCCTGTGTATAAAAGATCAATATCTGATATTTGATTATCTACGGCAACGTCTTCTGCCATGACCCCTACGGTTCGAGCTTTCAAGCGCATATTAATGTCACGGCTAACAATTACTACGTCTTTATCTAAGTCCTTCTGAAGATACAGTGCATAGTTAATTATTCTATTGTCAGCGTCACTTCCAATACCGTGCTTTAACTCTTTAGCCATATCGAGCTGGGTATCAATTCCAATAAACAGTTTTCCTCGTTTAGCTGTTTCAGTAGAAGGCAGTGGAATACCAGCTTCCATCTCTTCTGCACTGTGCCCATTTATTATATCTTCAAGCATACGAATACATACACGAGCATCAGCACTAACCGATTTGTTAGTTCTTTCTTTTAAGTTATCTAATTCTTCTAGAACTGTTAGACAGATGTATACGTCTTCACTGTACGCAAGAAGTGACTTTGGATCATGAACTAGTGCCGATGTATCCAATACTCTTGGGGTTTTGTTTTCACTTGGATTATTCATTTTAGTTCTCCTTTGAGAACGATTTTCATTAATTAGCATTTTAGATTTACCTTAGCTTTATTATTTTTGTTTGTGCCTCTTGCAGGTTAAATCCGTTATTTATATTTATTGATGAATGGTTCTATTCTTTAAGTCACACTTAATGACATGTTAGAGAGATTAGATCTTAGCCTGTTATAAATACTCAATTTATTCAGTAAGAATAAGGTCTGTAGATAGGTCTGCACAAATATTGAAAAAAAGCTTGCAGTAATACCTGTTTTTCCACACCCTGCAGGTCCAGTTAATATTACCAATTCAATGCTAGTATCAAGTAATGCATCCAGCGCCATACCTTGATAAATATTTTTGGGCTTAACGCCCCATGCATGATGATGCATTAACCGCTCAACACTAATATCTTTTATAGTAATGTGTTCATCATCAAACGACTTTACCCTAGCCGCAAAGTGATTACCCTCATCAAGTAAATACTCATTACAAAATACATCGGGTATTAGATTTTTAGGCACATGATGAAACGTATCTCGCCCATGTTGCTCTGTGTTGCACTGCCCTACATGTCCCCAAAAATCACCTTCTATTTTTTTATAACCGCTAGTGAGCAAGCTAATATCATCAATAAGCTGATCAGTTCGGTAATCCTCTACATATTTAAGTCCTGCGCCTTTTGCTTTTAAACGCATGTTTATGTCTTTGGTAACCAATATCACTTTTGAATCGCTATGCTGCTTTTGTAAATATACCGCACAATTAATAATCCGATGATCGTTTTCATTGCCCGGCAACCCCGAAATTGAGTCTGCAAATAAATGGTCATTAACAATAATGAGCGTACCGGCAGAACTCGATTTAGCCTTTTTATTACTTGGCAAAGCAACGCCTTGTAGCATTTGTTCAGGGGTTGCGTTTTTAAGTACCTCATCTAAACCACGAATTGCAACGCGGGCATCGCGGCTTACATCGTGTTTTCTATCCTTTATGTGATCCAGCTCTTCTAAAACAGTCATTGGGATAACCACGTTATGTTCTTGAAAAGACAAATAAGCGAGGGGCTCGTGGAGGAGTACGTTGGTGTCTAGCACATACATTTTACTTTCAAGGTTCGAAGCTTTTTCCATAGCACTTTCCTTACGTTTTATGATTTTTATGCTATACCAAAATAACTAAGTAAAACGGGCAAAAATCAAAACCTGCAATACTTAATTGCCAAGGCATATTGAAAGTTTAGTCTATTTGCCATAAAAGTCCGTTTTATTACAACCTGAATTTAGTTTTTATTTACCTTTTTAATAGGTTAAAAAATGGCGGTTTTATTCTTTATAATTAACACTCATAAAATTAATTAAAAGTGAGCTAAATAGCGCCTTGCAGTGGTGTTAGCTTACAGGTAACATAGCCGCCTTTTTCATCATAGACGAGACATACATGAATTTTTCCTTAGGTCAGCGTTGGATCAGTGATACAGAGTCAGATTTAGGATTAGGCACGGTTGTTGCCATTGAAGGCCGACAGGTCAGCATATTATTTCCAGCCAGTGGCGAAAACCGTGTTTACTCTACAGCAGAAGCACCGGTTACCCGTGTGGCATTTAATCCAGGCGATGTGATCAAAAGCGTTGAAGAATGGGAATTAGAAGTAGAGTCTATTGAAATTCAGGGTGAACTACTTTGTTACGTGGGCACCCGTGTTGATAATGGCGAAGAAGCAAAGTTAAAAGAAACTTTTTTAGATCATTTTATAAAGTTTAATAAGCCACAAGACCGTTTATTTGCCGGCCAGGTAGATCGTTTTGATCGTTACACACTGCGTTACCAAACATGGCAACATAAATTTGAACGTGAACAATCGCCTATTAAAGGGTTAATTGGTCAGCGTGCTAATCTTATACCCCACCAGCTTTATATTGCCCAAGAAGTAGGTAAACGTTTCGCACCACGCGTACTTTTATCTGATGAAGTAGGCCTTGGTAAAACGATTGAAGCAGGCATGATACTGCATCAGCAAATTATTAGTGGCCGCGCAAGCCGCGTACTTATTGTTGTACCTGAAAACCTGCAGCACCAATGGTTAGTCGAAATGCTACGCCGCTTTAACTTACGTTTTTCTATTTTTGATGAAGAGCGTTGCGACGAAGCCTTTGCCGATTCACCAAACGTATTTGATACAGAGCAGCTTGTGCTTACAAGCCTTGAGTTTTTAACCAAGAAAAAACGCTGGTTTGAACAAGCCACATTGGCTGATTGGGATCTATTAGTTGTTGATGAAGCACACCACTTAAGCATTAATAACGGTAAACCAAGCACTGAATATCAACGCATGGCTGAGCTTAGCCAAGATATCCCTGGCCTTATTTTACTTACTGCAACACCAGATCAGCTAGGCCATAGCAGTCACTTTGCGCGCTTACAATTACTCGACCCAGACCGCTTTTACGACTATGACGTATTTAAAGAAGAAGAAGCAAATTACAAAGACGTAGCGCAAGCGGCAAACCAGTTATTACAAGATCAAGCTCTTGACGATAATGCAAAAGCAACGCTTATTGAGCTATTAAAAGAAACCGACATTACCGTTATTCTTGAAAAAGCGCAGCAAGGCGATTTACCAGCGCGTAAAGAAATACTTAATATGTTGCTCGATCGTCACGGTACTGGCCGTATATTATTCAGAAACAGCCGCAGTGGCATTGATGGCTACCCAAGCCGCAAATTACATGCTTACCCTATGGCATTGCCAAAACAGTACAAAACGGCCATGTCTGTACTTGGTAGCATGAGCGGTATTCAAAATGCAGAACTAAGTGCACATCGCGCTCTTTTCCCTGAAAAAATATTTCAAGAGTTTGAAGGCGAAAGCGCAAGCTGGGGATTATTTGACCCACGTGTAGATTGGTTAATCGACACGCTTAAAACACTAAAACATGAAAAAGTTTTACTTATTTGTGCAAAAGCCGAAACCGCCATTAGCCTTGAGCAAATACTGCGTGAACGCGAAGCAATTAAAGCCTCGGTTTTCCACGAAGGTATGTCAATTATAGAGCGTGACCGCGCAGCAGCATTTTTTGCCGACGAATACGACAACGCACAAATACTATTGTGTTCAGAAATTGGCTCTGAAGGTCGTAACTTCCAGTTTTCGCATCATTTAGTGTTGTTTGATTTACCGCTAAACCCTGATTTACTTGAGCAACGTATTGGCCGTTTGGACCGCATTGGGCAAACGCAAGATGTGAATATTCACGTACCGTACTTTGAAAACACAGCGCAAGAAGTATTACTGCGTTGGTACAACGAAGGCCTTGATGCGTTTGAAACAACATCAACTACAGGGCAATTATTGTATAAAGAGTTTCGCGACGATTTACTTGAATACATTTCAGCGCATAACTGTGATGAAGACGAGCTAGATCCACTGCTTGAACAAGTTGCTCAGCAAAATGCTGTGCTACGTAAAAAAATGGAAAGCGGGCGAGATCGTTTATTAGAGCTGCATTCTTCTGGCCAAGGTGCTGCTGACTCTCTGGTTACTGACATAGAAAAACTCGATAACCAGTTTGAACTGCCAAGTTACATGATCAACGTGTTCGACACTTTTGGTGTAAGCCAAGAGGATAAAGGCGAGAACACCATTATTTTAAAGCCTACTGAACACATGTTAAACGCGTCATTCCCATCGCTTAAAGATGATGGAATGACAGTTACATTTGACCGCGATACCGCACTTTCACAAGAAGATGTACACTTTATTAGTTGGGATCACCCAATGGTACAAGGCACAATGGACATGATTTGTGACGATGACTTTGGTAGCGCATCGGTAGCCTTACTTAAAAACAAAAAACTTCCCGCGGGCACTTTTTTTGTTGAGTTGATATTTGTTGCCGAAGCAATGGCGCCTAAAGTATTGCAAGTGGGCCGCTTTTTACCCCCTACGCCTATTCGTATATTACTTGATAAAGCCAGCAATAACTTAGGCGAAAACGTCGCATTTGACGGGTTTAACCAACAGCTTTCAGCCGTCGGTCGTCAAACAGCAAGTAAACTGGCAGGTGCATTGCAAAGCGCAATTCACCCAATGATCACGACTGCAAAAGACATGGCACAAGAAAAACTCGATGTTATTCGTGCAGCGTCGCTAGCTAAAATGCAAAGCACGCTAATTGAAGAACAATCTCGTTTAGAAGCCCTTAAACAAATTAACCCGAATATTCGCCAAGAAGAAATTACTTTCTTTGATAAGCAGCGCAGCGAGTTGACTACGCACATTGAAAAAGCGCAGTTACAACTAGATGCAATTCGCTTAATAGTTGTTTCTCACTAGGGGTTTTTGAGCTTTAAGTTTATAGCTGTCAGTCGTTAGTAAAAATGACAGCTTAATAAAGCGCGGTATTTATACCGCGCTTTTTTATATTCAAAAAATGCATATAAATTAGAAGCCTTTGTACAGACTATCAATGTTTTCCTTGAGCCTTTGCCCTTGCTCCCCTAAAATAGTGCCCTTCAAAATCATTAAGGTCGGCCGTGTTAGTTAATTACAATCCCCCAATGAACCCGTATTTAACCATACTTTTTCAAGACGACGACTTGCTCATTGTTAATAAACCCAGCGAATTATTGACCGTACCTGGTAAAGATCCTAAACATGCCGACAGCTTAATTAACCGAGTGAATCGCGTGTTTCCAACCGCACGAATTGTTCACCGCCTTGATATGGCAACTTCCGGCATACTTTGCCTTGCTATGAATAAAGCTGCCCATAGGCATTTAAGCATGCAGTTTCAAGAACGTGAAACTGCTAAGCGGTATATTGCTCGCGTATTTGGGCAACTTGAACAAGACAATGGTTCTGTTGACTTGCCACTTATTTGCGACTGGCCTAATCGCCCAAAGCAAATGGTGGATCATGAAAATGGTAAGCCATCGCTCACTCACTATAAAATACTTGAACGAGAAGAAAGCGCCACTCGCGTAGAGCTCACTCCTATTACTGGTCGTTCACATCAATTACGTGTACATATGCTAAGCCTTGGCCATCCTATTCTAGGTGACAGACTCTATGCCCACACAGAGGCGCTTGCAGCCGCTCCGCGTTTACAACTTCACGCACAAATGTTGCAACTAAAACACCCAGTCACCGAGCAAATAATGACCTTCGAAGCAGAACCCGAGTTTTAACGGGCTCAATTACTTAGCAAAGGGTTAAACTTTTAGTTAAACATGCCGATACCTAACTAATGACCACTAGCTGAGCGTGTTATGGTGTTTTTGCAATTAATTAAAAAGACTTTGTGTTACATGGCATATAGCTGCGTGGCCATTTTAGTAATGCCTGCAACTGCCGCTGAACATATTGCTCCGCCTTCTTTTTCGAGTGTTGAAAATAGCGATATTAAACGCCTTCTACCCAGCGATGAAGTGAAAACCTTATTGGCAGGTGAAACTGAGTTTTTAAGTTTGCACAGTGAATACATGAGTGCTGATTTTAGAGGGACTGTATTACTGATCCCCGACTGGCAATCAACCCCTACCAATAATTCAGGAATGAGTTACTTACGCAAGGAGCTTAACAATTTAGGCTACACCACCTATGCGATGACCACCCCTGATATTGATTGGCAAGCGAGTAAAATAGCAGAGACGGCCGCAGAAACAGCACCAAGCACTGCCACTGAAACAGAGAGTCAAGCCAACAGTGAATCAGAGCAGCCTAATGTTTCAAGTAAAAATGAAGCGCCTCACCATGTGGATGCTATTGAAGCCGTCAGTGATGAAGTACTCGACAACTACAAATTAAATTTACTGGCGCGCTACAAAGCCCTTTACCAAACAGCGATGGAAGAGCCTAGCAATATTGTTATTATTGCCCAAGGCACCAGTGCAGGGGTATTGACTGAATATTATGCAGATTTTCCGCAAGAACGCGTGGATGCGTTTATTAGTTTAAGTAGCTATTTACCCAATGCAAAACGCAATAAAAGCCTAAACCAAACAACGTCTCTTGTTACGCCTGCCCTTTTAGATATTTATTACGCCGGCGACAATCGCGATATTTTAATTAACCTAAAGAATCGCCAGCGCTGGGTTAACCGAAACGCTAAATTCGACTACCGCCAGCGCCAATTATTTGGGCTTCGTGATCAGCCGCAACAACATGCTCGGCTAACAAAAGAAATAGACGGCTTTTTACGCCGCCTTTTTTAAATATTCATAGGCCGCTTGAATATCTTGGCTTTTTTTAACGGCTAATTCCATCATATGCTTTGGTAAACCTTGCGATACTAATTTATCTGGGTGGTGTTGCGCCATTAACTTACGGTAAGCTACTTTTACTTCTCGCTCTGTTGCTCCTTCGTTAAGCCCTAAAAGCCCAAGCGCTTGAGTACGATTCATGTTGTTATTAGGTGGCACATGATGGCCTGAACCTTCTTTATAACTGCTACTTTGCCCTTGCTGCTGTTGATAACGCTGTTGCTGTTTTCTAAAATTAAACTCAGCTTGATAGCGTTTAAGCACAAACGCAAAATGAGTTTTAGAAATGCCTAGCTGTTTACTTACTTCACTCAGTAATTGCTTTTCTTGCTCAGCCAAAATGCCATCAGAAAACGCCATTTGAATTTGTATTTCTAAAAATAATTGCAGTAAATCATGACGCTTAGCAAAACGTTCTTTAAAATCATGAACGGTTTCTTTTAATGAAAAGTCACTTTGCTTACCCGCCTGAAACGCATGCTGAGCTTCGCGGCGCTCTTCGCCTTTTAAGCCCATTTCATCCATAAATAAGCTGGCGGCTTTTATATGTACTTCGCTTACTCGGCCGTTAGACTTTGCAATATGGCCCATCACTGCAAAGCAGCTGGAAAAAAATAACGCTTGGCGTTGATGAACATCGTCACCATTAAATAAACTTGAAAAGCCACCTGCTTTATCAAAATTATTTTTTAAACTTTTATCAAATAAATGCCCTAGATATAGACCTAAAATAGCACCAAAAATTTTGCCAAACATAAAGCCAAAACAAAATCCGAGTATTTTTCCCCACATGTAAACTGCTACTCCTATTAATTATGTGTCGGCCTGCGCCAAGCGCTCATTTAATGCCGTTAAACGCGCTGGTGTGCCTATGTCGTCCCAACTACCAATATAAAGCTCTGTTGACACTAAGTGTTTGCTTAGTTTTTCTCGTAGTAACGGCCCAAGTGGAAGAATGCCTGGCTCTAAACCATTAAAAAAATCAGCCTGATAACGGCTAATACCCGAGAACGTATACTTTGGACTCTCAGGCGATAAATGACTCAATGCAAAATCGCCATCAGGATTATGAGGTGGATTTTCAATAAGCACCAAATGCGCCTCTCCTGGCTGCAAATGCAATTGCATAAGTGAGCTTACATCGTAATCGGTAAATACATCGCCATTAATCACAATAAACGATTCACCTAATAAGGGAAGTGCTTGAATAATTCCCCCTGCGGTTTCAAGGCCGCCTTCAACCTCTTGGCTATACACAATACTTACACCAAATTGACTACCATCTTTGAAGTACGCTTTAATTTTATCACCTTGCCATGCAAGATTTATCACTATGTCGGTAATACCTGCGGCCTTCAAATTATTAACATGGTGCTCTATTAATGGTTTATTTTGCACTTTAAGCATAGGCTTAGGCATAGCGTGAGTGAGCGGCATCATACGCTGCCCACGTCCTGCAGCTAGAATCATGGCTTTCATAAGCTTACCTGCTCTAATTTTTTAATCACTTTTGGCGCTATTGTATTTTTAACCCAATCACCGAGCGCATTGAGCTCAGGGTAACGTGCAGCAATTTCTGTAATATACTCAAGGGTGGGCAAAATATTAGCTAAATAACCTGTTTTACCATCACGTAAATACAGCCGGCAAAATATACCAGCGGCTTTTAAATGACGCTGTAAACCGGTTAAGTCAAACCAAACTTTAAATTGCTCAAACGACGTGTTAGCGACTAAGCCTTGACGTTTAAATTCGTTATAACCAAATACTAATAGTTGAGCGAGCTCATCATCAGGTAGCTTAAAATAGCAATCGCGTAATAACGAAACTAAATCGTAACAAAGCGGCCCGCGCACGGTGTCTTGGTAATCTATTATCGCCCACTGCGAATTGCTGTGCATAATATTACGGCTATGATAGTCGCGATGCACTGTTACTGTGGGCTGTTCAAGCATGGCTTTAGTGAGTAGATCGCAGCTCGACTCCCACATTTTAAGCTGATTTTTATCAACGTTTTCAGCAATAAAATCTTTTACTAACCATTGGCTAAATATCGATAATTCAAGCGCTATAAAGTCTTTACCATAGGCCAACATATCTGAGGCTTCAGGCGTTTTTGCCCACTTGGCTGATAAACTTATTAACTGTGTGTAGTAACCGGTTCTATTTGCATCATTAAGCATGTCGGCTAAGTGTGTGCTGCCTAAATCAGTTAAAATAAAAAACCCTTGTTGTTCATCACTTTTAATAATATGCGGTAACAAAAAGCCTTGGTCGGTAAAAACTTGGTTCAAAGATAAGTACGGTGCGTTATTGACCTTTAGTGGATCGGAGTCCATTACAATAAAGTGCTGATTATTAATTGTTAAGCGAAAATAACGCCTAAAGCTTGCATCTCCGGTTATGGCCTCAAGTGTATCTGGCTGTTTGCCAAAGTGGGCCATTATGAACTGTTGTAAATTATCAAAGCGTGTCATTTTATAAGATATCTATTTTTAACTAAGTTAATTAGGTCAATTACTGTATTTGCCATTATTTTCCTTTATTATGTGTAAATTATATTTATACACACAGCATTAGGGTCAATAAATGAGCAAAACCTGGGGCATTTTGATGCTAAGCGTAGTTAGCGCACCATCGCTTGCCGAAACTGAACTGACACACAAACTTTGTGGCACTTCAATGCAAACCAGAGCTTGGCAACCGCTACCTGGCATTAAGCTTGGTAATGTTGACATTAAAGCTGATGATGTAGAACTCCTTGGTACTCAAAGTGCCGAATTTAGCGGCAATGTTGATATTAACACCGTTAATATGAGTTTGTCCGCACAAACTGCATTGATAGACAAGCAACGTGGTTTACTTAATGCCACTGGCCCAATTGTATATCGCGATGCTGTAAGTAACGTAAATAGCTCTGGTTTAAATGCCGATTTAAATAATTCAGAAATAAGCTTACTAGGTGCTGATTACAAGCTTACAGAACAACAAGGCAAAGGTGGTGCTGAAAAGCTCACTATAAACGATTCTGGCTTAGTACTGATGAATGCAAGCTTTACTGCTTGTCCGGGAGAAACGCCAGCTTGGGAAATTGAAGCCGACGAGATTAACTTATCTCGCGAACAAGGCTGGGGCGAAACTCACAATGCCATACTGCGAATTTTAGATACCCCTGTTTTATATTTACCTTATTTTACTTTTCCATTAGACGAGCGCCGTAAGTCGGGATTACTCACGCCTAGTATTTCAAGCTCAGACAAGTATGGTTTAGAAACCATTACTCCTTACTATTGGAATATTGCACCTAACTTAGATGCCACTATCACGCCTCGTTATATGGCTAACAAAGGTTTACAGTTACAAACCGAGTTTAGATACTTAACCAAGCAACATGAAGGCCTAATAGGAATAGAATATCTAAACAAAGATGACTCAGAACCAGCGCTTGATGAGCGCTACATGTTCCATTGGCAGCAAAAAAGTTACTTTAATGAAAACTGGCGAGCAAGTGTAGACGTTACCAATGTAAGCGACGATAACTACATTACTGATTTAGAATCAAGTTATGCGAGTAAAACTGACACTCAACTTTATCGTACCGGCGTACTGACCCATTTAGGTGACACATGGCGGACCGATATAAAAGTACAAAACTTTGAGGTGCTGGGTGACCACTTAGAGTCGTACACAGCGATCCCACAAATTAGCTTTACACAAACAGCACCTTGGAAATTTGAGCATTTTGATTTTAGCGTGTCTGGCGAGTTGAGCCATTTTACCAATAGCTCAGCAATCATAGATCAAGCAACACGAGTTCATATTGAGCCAAAAGCGCGGTTTGATTACGATCAATACGCATGGTCATTTTTATCTGAAGTTAGCTTATTACAAACAAACTACGACCAACAAGGTGACCTATCTGGCACACAGTTTAAGCAAAGCGTATCGCGTACTTTGCCAAAAGTACGTTTATATTCTCAGCTTAATTTTGAGCGCGATACTTCCTACCTTGTAGAAGATGGTATTCAAACGTTAGAGCCACAAATTCAGTATTTATATACACCTAACAAGGATCAGTCTGATATTGGTTTATACGATACAACCAAATTACAAGACGATTATTACGGCTTATTTAGAGATACGCGTTTTTCTGGCGTTGATCGAATAGCCGCTGCAAATCAGTTTACGCTGGGTGCAACAACGCGTTTATTTGATAAAAAACAAGAAGAAATTTTTAACTTTAGTGCCGGACAAATATTTTATTTATCTGATGATGCCAAGCCAACCGAGCAAAATTTAAATTCAGATACAAATTACAATGCATTATTTGCAGCGCAAACCATGTTACATTGGCACCGTCGTTGGTATTTCTCTGCGGGGATACAATACAACACTGACAGCAAACAGATGATCCAATCAAATGCCACGTTAGATTACAAAGGTGATAATAATCAGCTAGTGCAATTGAACCATCGCTATGCAAATGATGTCTCAGGAAATACAATCGAGCAAACAGGTGTATTCACAAGTATTCCAATAAGTGATGAATGGCAGTTTATTGCAAGCTACCACCGTGACCTTGAAAACAACCGAAGCGTCGAAATATTAAGTGGATTACAGTATGAATCATGCTGTTGGGCGTTCCAGATTACTGGTCACCGCCAGATCGAAACTGATTTAAATCAGTCAATAGGTACAGAACAAGCTACCTTTGATTCAGGTATTAGTTTTAATTTTGTACTAAAAGGACTGGGTAGTAAAAGCCGCTATGATGCACAAAAACTATTACAACAAGGTATTTTTGGCTATCGTAGACCGTATTTTCTTAATAACTAGTATCACAAACATACTATTAGCAAGAGTAGTAAATAGAACATGACTTTAAAAAAATTATTAGTATCAACCGTTTTAAGTATCAGTCTGTGCCAAGGTGCATTTGCTGAACCAGTAGAAATAGACAAAGTTGTTGGCGTTGTAAACCAAGGTGTTATTTTACAAAGCGAAGTAAACTCCATTGTTGATCGTGTAAAAAAACAAGCAAAAGAACAAGGTCAGCAATTACCTAAAGACGAAACTTTACGTGTGCAAGCTATGGAGCGTTTAGTTAGCCAAGCACTAATGATGCAAATGGCAGAGCGCATGGGGTTACAAATTTCTGATAGCCAATTAGATCAAACGCTCGCTAACATAGCAAAAGAGCAAGGCGGCACAATTAGCGATTTACGACGCACAGTTGAAGCATCAGGCGATAGCTTTCAAGCATACCGTGAAGAAATACGTAAAGAGATCACAACACAACAGGTTACTCGCGCAAATGTTGATCGACGTATTTATATCAGTGAGCAAGAAGTCGATAATTTATTAAAAATTATGGCTAGCCAAGGTCAAAGTGCTGAAGAGTATGACATTGGCCACATCCTGATTGATATTCCTAACGAAGCAACAGCAGAAGAAATTTCAGCGGCTAAAACACGTGCTGATAAAGTTATTGAATTACTTAACGATGGCCAAGAATTTAAACGCATTGCAATCTCATCATCAAGCGGCTCAAAAGCACTTGAAGGAGGCCAATTAGGTTGGATGGGTATAAACGAAATGCCTTCTCTTTTCGCTGAAGCTGTAAAGAGCAAAAAGAAAGACGCTATTGTAGGACCGCTTCGCTCAGGTGCTGGTTTTCATATTATTAAAGTCCAAGATGTGCGTGGCCTACAAGTGGTAGAAACAACTGAGGTTCGCTCGCGCCATATACTTATTGAACCTTCGATAATTTTAAGCGAAGAAAAAGCACGTAACATGCTTGCTGGTTTTGCTAAAGACTTGCGTGCAGGCAACGCTGATTTTGGCGAACTCGCGAAAGAATATTCAGAAGATCCAGGCTCTGCACTTAAAGGCGGCGAATACGACTGGACTGATCCAACAACCTACGTTCCTGCGTTTAGAGATACATTACTATCGCTCAAGCAAGACGAGATTAGTGAGCCATTTAGAACCCAGTTTGGTTGGCATATAGTACAACTACTCGACAAACGTGTTGCTGATAAAACTGAGTTAGCTAAACGTAACCGCGCACATGGCATGCTATTTAACCGTAAATTTAAAGAAGAAAGCTTCAACTGGCAGCAAGAAATGCGCGAACAAGCCCATGTTGAAATTTTCCCTACAGACGAATAAATATGACCTTAAGAGTAGCAATTACACCAGGGGAACCTGCCGGTATTGGTCCAGATTTGCTTATTACGCTTGCTCAGCAAGCATGGGACGCACAACTTGTTGTGCTTGCTGATGCCAAACTATTAAAAGAACGAGCAAAGCTGTTAGGTTTACCTATCAACCTAATTGAGTTTGATGAAAACGCTCCCGCTAAAGCAACACCTGAAGGCTGTGTGTATATTCATCAAGTCAATTTAGGTGATGATGTAGAGCTAGGCGTACTTAACGATGCTAATGGCCAATACGTGTTAGACACCTTGCGTATCGCAAGCGAAAAAAACATGGATGGCACATTCGATGCTGTAGTTACAGGCCCTGTTCATAAAGGCATTATTAATAAAGCCGGTATTTCGTTCAGTGGCCATACTGAGTATTTTGCACAGCAGTCAAACACAGCAGATGTTGTCATGTTATTAGCCACTGAAGGACTTCGTGTTGCGCTTGTGACAACACATATTCCACTGGCTTATGTTTCTCGTGCAATCACCGAAGACCGCCTGACCAAGGTTGCCACTATTTTAGATCACGACTTACGTACCAAGTTTGGTATTGAAAAGCCGCGTATATTAGTCTGTGGGCTAAACCCACACGCAGGTGAAGATGGTCACTTAGGTCGTGAAGAAATAGATACAATTACCCCTACCCTTGATATTTTAAGAAGCCAGGGTATGAATTTAATTGGCCCACTACCTGCCGATACATTATTTCAAGATAAATACCTTTCTGAAGCCGATGCCGTACTTGCTATGTATCACGATCAGGGTTTACCTGTGCTAAAATACAAAGGATTTGGTAAATCGGTGAATATCACGTTGGGTTTACCTTTTATTCGCACTTCAGTTGACCACGGTACAGCGCTAGATTTAGCTGGTACAGGCACCGCTGATGTTGGAAGTTTTGAATTAGCGATCCGCGAAGCAATCAAGCTCGCCCATGAAAAAGCACAGAATCAATGACCGATAAAGTACATTTAGGACACCGCGCCCGAAAACGTTTTGGACAAAACTTTTTATTCAATGAAATGATCATCGATAAAATAGTTTCAGCAATCGATCCTAAACCAGAAGATAATTTAGTAGAAATAGGCCCAGGCCTAGGTGCAATCACCGAGCCTGTAGCTGAACTTAGCGGACACCTAACGGTTGTAGAGCTAGATAAAGACCTTGCAAAACGCTTAATTGAACACCCTTTTTTAGGGCCAAAATTAACAGTAAACCAAGGCGATGCAATGAAATACGACTTTGCAAGCTTAGTTAAAGATGACAAAAAGTTAAAAGTGTTTGGTAACTTACCTTATAACATCTCTACGCCATTGTTATTTCATCTTTTTGAGTTTGCCGATAACATTGAGCACATGCACTTTATGCTTCAAAAGGAAGTTGTAAAACGCATGGTTGCAGGCCCTGGTAGTAAAACGTTTGGTCGTTTAAGTGTAATGACTCAGTACTACTGTAATGCAATGCCTGTAATTGAAGTGCCACCAGAGTGCTTTAAGCCTGCCCCTAAGGTTGACTCTGCAGTTATTCGCTTAATTCCTAAAAAGCCAGAGCAACGTACAGCCAAAAGCGTAAAAATACTCAACACAGTCTGTTTAGAAGCGTTTAATCAACGTCGTAAAACATTACGAAACAGTCTTGGCAACTTACTAACAGCCGATGAAATGGCAAGCATAGGTATTGATGCTACATTACGTGCTGAAAGCTTGTCTCTACAACAATTTATCGATATAGCTAACTGGATTTATGACAAAGAGCAGTAATATTGGGTCACCTGTAAAGGTGTCTGTAGAAACATTTTATGTTGAAGGTC
Organism: Pseudoalteromonas sp. H71; assembly: GCF_001468485.1. Taxonomy (GTDB): domain Bacteria; phylum Pseudomonadota; class Gammaproteobacteria; order Enterobacterales; family Alteromonadaceae; genus Pseudoalteromonas. The sequence goes on along the minus strand of NZ_LODI01000046.1, from coordinate 12,531 downwards.
AATCGCAGCCTGAAATCGAAAAGTACGTATTTGCTTACTCTGTAACAATAAAAAATCATAGCTTATGCAGTGCTAAGCTATTGCACCGTTATTGGTTAATTACAGACGCAAACGGCAAAGAAGTTGAAGTTGAAGGCGAAGGCGTTGTTGGCGAAACCCCAACAATTGGCCCAGGTGAAAGTTACAAATACACCAGTGGTGCTATCCTAGACACTCCGGTAGGTACAATGCAAGGCCACTACACGCTACGCAACGAGTTTGGTGCAGAGTTTGAAGCACCTATCAATGTGTTTCGTTTAGCTTGCCCTAATATTTTGCATTAGCAAAAACGCTATATGGCCGATTATGCAATAGGTGATTTACAAGGGTGCTTTAAAGAATTTAGCACCTTATTACAACGGGTTGATTTTAACCCAAGTAAAGATCACCTATATTTAGTTGGTGACATTGTTGCCCGAGGGCCAGACTCACTTGCTTGCATTGATTTCATCTATCAACATCAAGATAGCATGACCATCACACTGGGTAATCATGACTTACACATGATTGCTTGCCACTTTTTAAATAAGCCGACTAACCCAAAAGATAAATTAGCCCCTATATTTAAAAGCAACTTGCTTAAACGTTACATCTCTTTTTTACAAACCCAACCACTCGCTTTATATTTAGAAACACATAATTGCTTTATTTCACACGCAGGACTTAATCCTGATTGGTCAATTGAAGAGGCATTGCAACACGCACAGTTTGCTCAAAGTTGTTATCAATCAGGGAATGCAAAAAACTTTTTTGAGCATATGTACTCTCCTCATCCTAAAGCGTGGTCAACAACACTTAATGACTATGAAAAATTTAGATACATAGTCAATTACTTTACCCGAATGCGTTTTCTAACCCGCAATAATATGCTTGACCTTAATGCAAAAGGCGCAATAGCAGATAGTAATTCGTTAACACCTTGGTTTATGCACCCTAACATTGCCATACTTAAGAATGATATTGTTTTTGGTCACTGGGCATCTCTTGAGGGTAAAACAGGGGTTAACCATGTTCATGCCTTAGACACTGGCTGTGTATGGGGTAACGGGATGACGTTAATGGAACTTAAAACAAAAAATCTATTTATAGAAAAGTGGCTCTTTTTACCTAAATAACCTGAAAAATTCCAATACATCTGTTAGATTTATAAACTAATAGTTAAAATTAATTAAAGTAATTGATTTTAATTACTTAACTTATCCGAATAAAAGCCGATAAGTTTTAATTAAAGTATCTTTGAGTGGAAATCCATATGAATCTAACAGTGAGCCAACGTATTTGGGGTGGTTTTATATTTATCACGCTATTACTTTTAATTATTGGCGGCAATTCGTTAATTAAAATAGCTAATATAGACCGTTCTACTCAGCAGGTGAACCAGCTATCATTACCTGCATTAAACAAAAGTTCAGAGCTACAAGCTGAATTCATATTAATGAGTAAAGCAGCACAAGCAAGTTTTTATACTTCATCGGCAAGTGAACTTGAACCCATTAAAAAAAGAGTATTCGAACAAAAAAAATCATTCAACGAGCTCCATGCACAGCTTCAGAGCGTTGTTAAAAACGATCCTGAACTAAGCAAAAGCAGCCAAAGTGTTGAGCAAACCTATGAAAACTTTTTAAGTATTGTCGAAAACTTACTCGAAGATAAAAATAAACAACTGGCGCTAAATAAAACACTCTCTGCACAAATTGAAGCCATTGAGCTTAGTGCTGAAGACGCTAACTCAGTCGTTTTAGACATAATAGATATAGAGGGGTTTGAACAAGACCACCCTCGCGCTTTTCAAGCTGCAAATAATTTAGAAAATAACTTTATGTCGGTGGTTACCAACAGTACCGATATGTTAACAGTAAAAACGTTAACCACATTAGATATCGTTAAAAGCGAGCAAACCTATTACCTTGAAGAAGTAACACGCACTGTTGCGCTAATTAAACCGGCTATTGAGCAAAGCCATAGCGACTTGTTTAATGACCTCAAAGAGCATGTTGAAGCACTTGAGAGTAACGTAAAAGGTAATAACAGTTTAGCCGCGAATAAAAAACGTTTAATTGATTCAATTGCGCTCACTGAAAAAGAGCTAGCCGATTCAGAAGCCGCAACAAAAATAGCGCTTAATCAAATTGACGAGTTAGTTTCGCAAGCAAGTAATGTTGCTTTTGAGCTGCAAAAAGGCGTTCGTAATGACGTAGACTCAGCAAATTTATGGACGTGGGTTGGCATGGTTATCGCAACTTTACTTGCCATCGCCATTGCATATATAACCGTAAGCCGTATTACAAAACCACTTGCCGAAGTAAACAGAATTTTAGATATTGTAGCCAGTGGTGATATGACTCAACGCTTAGATGACAGCGCTAAAGACGAATTTGGCGAGCTATCAAAAAGCTGTAATACCTTAATAGACAGCTTACGCAGCTTAATTAAAGGTATTATTTCTCGTTCTACTCAATTAGCAGCTGCATCAGAAGAAACCTCAGCCATTACTGCTGAATCAAGCCAAGCTATTAGCAATCAGCAGGCACAAGTGCAGCAAGCAGCAACAGCAACGACTGAAATGAGCAGCACATCGCAAACAGTAAGTAATAGTGCACAGCAAGCATTAAGCGAAATTAAAAACGCAGATAAAGAAGCTGAACGTGTTAAAGGTATTTCAAACAATAACAAAGCAACTATCGAGCAACTTGCGCGCGAAGTCGATGACGCTTCACAAGTTATTAATAAGCTTCATCAAGATAGCGCATCGATTGGCAGCATACTTGATGTTATTCGTGGTATTGCAGATCAAACTAACTTACTCGCGCTTAACGCCGCAATCGAAGCCGCCCGTGCAGGTGAATACGGCCGAGGCTTTGCCGTTGTAGCAGACGAAGTACGCTCACTGGCAAGTAAAACGCAAGAATCGACCCAAGAGATCCAATCAATGATTGAATCGCTACAAACTGGCGCAGAAGCGGCTGTAACAGCAATGACTAAAGGTAAGCAACGTGCGGTATCGTGTGTGGAGCAAACTGACCTAGCAAGTACCGCGCTTGATTCAATTACCTTTGCGGTATCACAAGCCCATGACGTGAGTGAAGAAATATCAACAGCAGCACTTGAACAACAACAAGTGGCTGAAGAAATTAGCGAACGTTTAGAGTCTATTGTTGCTATTGCAGAACAAACAGCTGAAGGCGCAAGTCAAACTAACATCTCAAGTTCTGAAGTTGCAAAACTAGCCGAAGAGCTGCGTTTATCGGTAGACGAATTTAAAGTATAAAACGCTTTGAATATATTAAAAACCCCGTTAGCACATTGTGTTAACGGGGTTTTCTTTGTAGCATTAAAAAAGTAAAGGTAGTTACTTTTGGCAATGTGAACAAAAAACGGTACTACGCTGCCCCAGCCTTATTTCTTCTAACTCATTATCACACGTTAAACAGGGCTTTCCTTTTCGCCCATACACTAATAACTCTTGTGCAAAATAGCCTGGCTTACCATCACTTTGTGCAAAATCTTTAAGGGTTGTACCACCTTGGGTAATAGCGGCCGCTAACGTGTCTTTTATTATCGGAATAAGTGCTTGATAGCGTTTAAGAGAAACCTTCCCTGCTTCGCGTTTTGGATGTATCCCTGCTTTAAACAATGACTCATTAGCGTAAATATTTCCTACACCAACAACCACAGCGTTATCCATAATAAACTGTTTAACCGGTACTTTTTTATTGCGCGACTGTTCGTACACCCGCTTTGCAAAAAAATCATCCGTAAGTGGCTCTGGCCCAAGCTTTGAAAGCAACTTATGTACTTGATCTGGCTCTTGCCACAAGCAGCAGCCAAAGCGGCGTGGATCGTTTAAGCGCAGTGCCTTATTATTACCAAATACAAATTCTACATGGTCGTGCTTTTTTAAAGGCTCGCTTTTATCTACAACCCGTAAGTTGCCCGACATACCTAAATGTAAAATAGTGCTACCAAGCTCACAATGCAGTAATAAATATTTTGCACGGCGCTCAATACTAGTAACCGTTAACCCTTCTAGCTGGTAAACATCATCAGGTACAGGCCAGCGCATACTGGCATTATAAATATTAACCTTAGTGACAACTTGGTTTTTTATATGGGGAGTGATCCCCATACGGCTCACTTCTACCTCTGGTAATTCAGGCATTAATTAGGCTCACTTAGTGAAAAATCATAACTAGGAAACAGCTGCTTTGCCGCATTTATATCAAGTGCAAATACACGCTGAGTACTTTTTTCTAGCAAGTAATACTGCTTATTTCCTTTGTAAAGTAAATATACCCAAGGCAAACTTTCTCCAGCTAGTTCAAATGTGGCAACAAACAAAGGCGCATTGGGGTTAAACACCACCGATTCATTAACCACCAAAAGCTGAATACCTTGCCAAAGGTTAACAAGCTCTTGTAATTGAAGTTCAGATGCAGACCAAAAAACAGGTGCGTCTTTCTTTATCGCAGTTGTACGCCAACTAGTACCAATACGCTCAATTTTTTGATCAACAAAACTGAGTGTTAAAACAAAGCTTTGTGCAGGTAATACAGCTTGCAATGTAGGCTCTTTTTCAGCACTTAAAAACTGCTTATGCCAGCCATTTAAAAAGAAAATCATAATCAACATCGAGAAGATTATAACGTTGTTCCACCCTTTACGGCCCAGTCGCATAGTTATACACCTAGTAAATTCAATATTTTAAAGTGTAACTAAAACTTAATTGCACTGTCTATATGTTAAAGAGCACAGACTTTGTTAGAATATCGACAAATTTAAAGGAGTTCCGTCAATGTCTATGTATGTAGTGGGCCATAAAATCCCAGATTCAGATTCTATTTGTGGTGCAATTGCACTGGCTTATTTAAAAAACCAAATTGATGAGCCGGCAATACCAACTCGTCTTGGTGATGTTTCACCAGAAACTCAATTTATCCTTGATAAATTTGGCTTCGAAGCCCCGGAGCTTAAACTAAGCTACGCTGGCGAAGATGTGTATATTGTGGATCACACAGAAAAAACACAAGCCCCTGATGATATCGACCAAGCCCGTGTTGTTGGCGTGGTAGATCACCATAAATTAGGTGACTTAACATCATCTACTCCGCTTGAATGTTGGATTCGCCCTGTAGGTTGTTCAAACACCATTATTAAAATGATGTACGATTTTTACAGCGTAGAAATCCCTAAAGACATCGCTGGTATTATGATGTGTGCAATTTTAAGCGACACTGTAATATTTAAATCACCTACCTGTACCACTGCCGATATTAAATGTGTTGAAGCACTTGCTGAAATTGCGGGTATTGAAGACTTTAAAGAACTAGGCATGGATATGTTCCGCGTTAAGTCTGCAGTAGAAGATACACCTGCACGTGACTTAGTTATGCGTGACTTTAAAGATTTCAACATGAACGGTAACCTAGTAGGTATTGGCCAACTAGAAGTAATCGACCTTGCTGTATTTGACGATATTAAAGCTGACCTTGAAGCTGATATTGCTAAGTTAAAAGCAGAAGGCAACCGCCACTCTGTATTTTTACTGCTTACCGATATCATGAAAGAAGGTTCACAAATGCTGATTGTATCTGACGATGCAAACCTAGTTGAGCAGGCTTACGGCGTAAAACCAGAAAATGATAAAGTATGGTTAGACGGTGTATTAAGCCGTAAAAAGCAAGTAGTACCACCACTACAAGATGCGTTTGCTAAAGCCTAATAGCTTTAATAAATAACACTAAAAAGCCGATATTGCATATGCAGTATCGGCTTTTTTATTTTTAAACTTAAAGCACAAACTACAATCCCGCAGTAAGCCTTAATCAAGTAGAGGAAAAATATAACTCAAATAATATTTAAAACGCCTAATTTAGGACAATTATTTTTACTAAATTTTTGCCTTGCTATCAATGAGATTTAATTACCAAAATCGAACACTAGATTGAACAAACCAGTTTTAGATTTTACTTTTTAGTTCATCATAAACTTTTGCATGGCTTTTTGAGAGTTCGACATTATCTATATCTATTTTATTTAACCACAAAGTTGCTTGCGTTTTATTACCCAGCTCCCAATATGATTGCGCTAAACGTAAACTGTAGGTTGCGTGGTAAATGCTATCCGGTTCGATGTAATTGAACGCAGTTTTGAAATATTTTACAGCGTTATTAAAGTCATTATGTTTAAAATAAGAAAACGCTAAATTACCTAATGCTATTGCCGTTTTTGCATCATGCTCTGTATTTTTTATAGCGTTATAGGCTTTTAAGTTACTTTCTATCGCTTGAGGGTACTGTTGCCAGTTATAAAAAATATGCCCTTTATTAATGTGTAACTCAAAGTGAAAAATAACATCATTACTTTTTGCATAGCGCTGCTCAGCATCGAGCAATACACGAAGAGCCTTTTTTTTATCACCAAATATGTGCTGTAAATTAGCCAGCTCTACAAGCCTTAAAGGATCACCAAATACATTATAAATTTCATCAAGTTGAGCAAATGCTTTTGCCGCATAGGCTTTTGCTTGTTGTTTATTACCTAAGTAATTAAGTGATTTAGCATAATAAAAATAAACTTGTATTTTAAATGCACCAGGTAATTCTTCTTGGTCAACAAAGGGGCTTAATGCGCTATGAAGGTTATCGAATTCTTGATAATCAAAATAATAGTCAAATTCGTATGTTTTCAATTTATACCAATTAGAGGAGTTCTTTTGCGCATTTAAAAGGCGAGATTTAATGTAGGTTAAGCAATCTTGGTCTGATTGCATACAAAACACTTCATGATCACTTAAATTTTCAGAGGCCTTTACACCCTGGCTTATATAAAAAAGCAAAAAACCAATTAAAACATGCTTTAACATCAGAACACTCATATTAACCACATAAGTGGTAAGTGTAATATGAGTGCGCTGTATTTAACAATGAATAAAATAACTACGCGTATTGCCCCGCTGCAAAGCCACAACTCCAAGCGTACTGAAAGTTATACCCACCAAGCCAACCAGTTACATCGGTAACTTCCCCTATAAAATACAAGCCTTTTGATTTTTTGGCTTCAAACGTTTTAGAGCTTAGTTCATCTGTATTTATACCACCAAGGGTGACTTCAGCCGAATTCCATAATTAATACTTTTTCGTCAAAAATTTTTGTTCTTAAAATACAGTGATACAATAACCCAAAATATGTTCATAGGTTAATTTAGTTTGAAAATTGATGTTATTGTAATTGGTGCTGGCGCTGCCGGATTATTTTGTGCCTCTAGAGCAGCAGAAAGAGGTAAGACTACACTAGTGCTTGATCATGCCAAAAAGCCAGGTAAGAAGATTCTTATATCTGGTGGTGGTAGATGTAACTTCACTAATTACTATATTGAACCTGAAAAGTATTTATGTAAAAACCCACACTTCTGCAAATCAGCTCTGAGTCAATTCACTCAATGGGACTTCATCTCTTTGGTAGAGAAATACGGTATTAATTATCATGAAAAAGATCTAGGCCAGCTATTTTGTGATGACTCAGCGAAAGACATTGTTTCTATGCTGATGTCTGAGTGTGAAAATAACTCTGTCCAGTTTAGCTTTCAAACAGACATTCTTGAAATTACAAAAACAAAAAACGATGACTTTCTGATTAAAACAAATAATGCAGATTATCAATGTAAGAGTTTAGTGATTGCAACAGGCGGACTGTCCATGCCGAAATTAGGTGCAACACCTTTCGCATACAAAGTAGCGGAGCAATTTGAATTAAACGTGTTACCTACGAAAGCTGGGTTAGTACCATTTACGCTTCAGCCTGAACTTAAAGATAAATTAGCTGAGGTTTCTGGAGTTTCAATGCCTGTTTCCATCACGACTAACAACGTATCGTTTTCTGAAGACATGCTAATTACTCACAGAGGCATTTCAGGCCCCGCTGTTTTACAGATATCTTCATATTGGGATGCAGGTGATGAAATATCTATCGATCTTTTCCCTAGGGGCGCATTTGAAGATACTTTAAAAGAGGCTGTTGAAAGCCAGCCAAATTTAACTCTTAAAAACTTCCTTTCTGGTATTTTTGCGAAACGATTTGTAGAAAAGTTCCTTGAGCTTAACTGTTTAGAAAATGTACCAATTAAGCAACTCGATCATCAAAAACAAGCTCATCTAGTGGAAATTATTCATAGCTGGAAAATTAAACCTTCAGGAACGGAAGGTTACAGGACAGCTGAAGTGACGCTGGGTGGTGTAGATACAGACCACTTCAGTTCTAAGACTATGGAATGTAAATCCGTCAAAGGGCTATACATGATCGGTGAAGCTGTTGATGTTACAGGCTGGCTCGGAGGGTACAACTTTCAGTGGGCTTGGAGTAGCGGCTGGGTAGCTGGTAACAATGTATAAAAAATGCGAGTTAAAGCTGATCACTCTAAAAACTTAGGTTACAGCTTTATCTTAAAATTTAAGGTTAAGACTCGTTTACTATTTTTTTAGCCTCTTCACGAAGCCTTTGCATAGCTGCCATATCTTTAAGAAGTTGCTTCTGTTGTTCAGACATCTTCTTTCTCCTTATTTCTATTACTCTCGATTTTATGATACGTAGCGGCTTTTTGCAATAAAATAAGATGGTATTCAATTATACGAGACAGTGAGACTAAAGCAGGGGATGTTAAATGAAAGAAATTCAGGAACTTTTCGTTATCTCCACTAAACATATTTTTAGTATTTCTATAGATATTTAGTGCCCCTGATATATTTTTTGTCTCCAAAGAGCCATTTCCATAGCGATTACATAATAAAGGAAATGAAATTATGGATTGCCCTTTTTTATCATTCGCGAAGTATATTTTTGCATCGTCATATAGCGCTTTGGGTGCCCCCTCTTCTAGCCAAGTTTTGATCTGAATCTCAGCGTCATAAACGAATTGTGCATGGCCTGTAACTAAAGCCCTTGGAGCACCTATTAAGTTGTATGTTGCATAGTCAAACTCTGCATTCAGATCATACCCATAATCATCAACATTTGGATTACTATCGAAAACAGGCAAAATCAGGTTGCGGACTTCATCATCATGTTTAAATAACTTTGGCAGATGGTAATTACTGGAAGCTTGTTCATCTTTTAAGATGGCTTTGTCAGAACTTGTTAATTTTACACTATAACGTTTATCTAAGAATAGTCGGTGGTCTGGTGTGACATTTATCTTTGGGAAATATCTAGATTTAAATTCTTCTGAACCATTACTTAAATATCCGGCGACATCTTCAGTTGTTTTCAGCATTATGTTTGCTCTATAAACATCTGGAGATGACAAATTCATGGCGGCATTATCAAAAGTGCCCGCAAGTCTGGCAAATGCAGTTATACAAGCTCTGATATATTCTCTTTGATTATCTATCGCTTCTTCAATCTTTAGAAATTCTTCATTTGTTAATGACTCATCATTTATGAAAGCTAACTCATTTGTTTCTTTCATGACATGCTTACTAGACCAATCCTCTAAAATATCGCAATAATGACTAAGTTGTTCACTAAATGAACCTGGAGGGGCTAATCTAATTACCTCCTCCAGTTCTTGTAATCGAGTTTTTTGTATAGAGTCATGCTTCAATTGAGCTTCTTTACTAGCTTTACCATGAAAAGCGTAACCAATTAAAATAACTAATAAAAAGAATAAAAAATAATCGAATCCTACATATGCTGTAACGGTTATTTCTTCATTATTTGTTAACCATTTCAAAATCTCAGCAGAAGTAACGGACGCATAAATACCAACAAGCAGTGCAAGTACGTTTAATACTGGCACAACAATAGGAGCATTAAAAAACTCATCATATCGTTTGGAAATAGTTCGATTCTTGGAGAGAGAGCAAAAAAGAAAAGTTAAACCACCTGCAATATAAAGCAGAGCCATCTTCCAACTTATTGTTTCATATAAGTAATTTACAAATGAGGTATGTCTACCAATGGGATACTCTGAGAGTAATTCGCTTATTTCCCATAAGAAAAATAAATTAATTAGCCAACCAACAATTAAGAAAAAAGTTATAATGGAAGATTTAGAGCTATTCTTTTCCATGTCACCACCTAATGTCTTTCTAAATTCCATATCCTAACAGCTACCTTAAATTGTTTATAATACAGTCTACTAGTTTTTATTTTCCCTAATTTTTCATGGCCTTACAACAGTTAAATGAATAGAGAGTCAGCGAGAAAATAGTATTTTCTGTAAGTTAAAATAATCTTTATGAATCACTTTTATTGTTTAAAGCGGACAGCTCCTCTTCGAGACCTTTTCTAATGGGAGCACATAAGCTTTCAAACACCTTTAATTCTTCAATTCTTTTCTCTAATTTCCTAATTCGCTGCGTGTGTTTGTTCGGTTCGTCTTCATTATAGTACCGAATAAAAAACTCAATTTCTCCTGCGTCAACAACTCCTTGAATTGACTTAATCCAATCCTTTGTCTTCTCATCTGTAGCCTCATTTATGGCTTGTTCAAACATAAAGGTAATTAAAATTTTTGTTGTTGCATCTAAAAATTTTGCCATTTCCAACCATGATGACGACGGCTCTATTGTATTTTTATGTTCCTCGTCATCGTAGAAGTTCGTTATATATCGAGGAACTGCTGACTCAGGGTCCAAAGAATCTAAGGCGTTAAAAATAGGTTCAAAGCTCTCGAATGGCCTACTTCCATTTGGCAAAGAGCTTCTATTCTGCCAAAGCTTTAGAATAATATTAATGCAATTTTCATTTGCTTTGTGTTCCCCAGATTCCGCTTTTAATATTTGCTCAGAAAGGTAATTAACCATCCATGCAGTAATCTGGTCTGGGTCACTATCTTTTAGGCTTTTAAGTAGCATCCTTCCCAAGTTGATAACTTTTTCTTGAGTCTCTAAGTCTTCCGTCAGCAGATAAGATGAAGGTTTTACTATATCTTGGGAGGTATCCGAGTTCGTCATCATTATTCCTATTTCTGTATGAGTCTGTATAACTGCGCTTAATATTTATTTGAATAGCTACATCAACATTGAGTTTGTGGCTTATGAGCTTGAGAAAATTTAAGGATGCTCGTACTGGCCTGCCAGAACTAGTGTAAGAATTTGAGTCTCGCGGCTTATCTTCGCTCCAATACTTATTCTCTAGGCACAAGCTATTATCTGAAATTAGTGAGCATTGCTTTTTGTTATGTGAGTAAGAGATCCCCATGCTATCGCTAACGAACTTGGCAACAGTCATTGGTCTGTGTTGTATTGTTCCACTGTAAGGATCTTTGGATTCCAATTCACTTTCATAGTCATTAGTAACAAGCCATTCTTGACAAGAAAACTCTTGCTCATTATCGGAGTAAACTGAACCACAAAAACCTTGTAAATAAACTTCATCGAGATGATTAAAATAGCTACAAGTCGTGTGTAATAATGATTGGCTTAGTTCTTTAGGAACAAGTATTGTTGAAAAAGAAACATCTTCACACTTTCCATCTTTGTAGTAGCTCCAACTACCTTCAACATTTAGCCAAAATTCTGCACCATTTCTATTAATCATAATATCTATAAAGTCAGACTCTTGAATTTGCCATTGCCAATTCTCATCGACTGTTCGAGTAGTCCACACAGGCTTTTGCAATGGCATAGGATCTCGTAACTCTGCCAACAAAGCCTTATCGTCACTAAGGATCAAGTATTCTTCTAGCCATTCATCCCATGCACTAACACCATCATCGTAGCCTTTTAGTACAGGCATTGACTCTAGTAATTTAGAAGCAACCTCAAGTAACAAATGATATTCGGTGTAAAAGTGCTTATTATCAATATTAGGAAAACTATATCTAGAATCAAAAGGATCATAATTGTTACGTCTACTTTTCCATAATTCAGCTCTAGAGTCAGGTTTACTAGATGAACCTAAGCTCTGGTTCCAGCGGTGAGTATAAATATAACCAGCTAGATCTTTTACCTGCTCAATGGGGACACCAAACACTCGTGCTAAAGGCGATAGTCTGTTTTTTTCAAAATCATGATAAAAGCTGATTTTCTCGAACACACCTAAACTTCCGTTTTTATGCCAAGGTGTTTCTGTTCTATATTTATACTTATCTTCGTTTAAAACAGCGAAAGATGAGACACAAGCCCTTTGGACTTCATTAAACACCGCTGGGTCGGTAATCCCCCCGAAAAATAATAGAAGCCAAGCGTAGAATTTTCTCTTATTGTAAACACAGGAGAAAATTATGAAAAAAGCACATTTTACAGACAACCAAATCCTTGCCATTTTAAAACAAGCAGAAAGCGGCGTGCCTATTCCTGAGCTGTGCCGCGAACATGGCATGGGCAATTCAACCTTTTATAAATGGCGCGCTAAATACGGCGGTATGGATGCGTCTTTAATGACACGAATGAAAGAGCTTGAAGATGAAAATCGCCGTTTAAAGAAAATGTATGCTGAAGAGCGGCTAAAATCCGAGGTCATTCAAGAGGCAATGGCAAAAAAGTGGTAAAGGCT
>NZ_LODI01000045.1:150363-193487 GCF_001468485.1 Pseudoalteromonas sp. H71 | reverse complement strand
CACAGCCGATGCGTTAGTTGAAGAAAGCGATGACTTTGATTTAGACGACATTGATAGCTTAATTGATGACGCTGGTGATGATTCAACGCAAGAAATTACAGTCGATACGTTAGTTGAAGAAAGCGATGATTTTGATATTGATACTGCTCTAGCTGATTCCGTTGATGATTTAGCTGAGGCACAAGAAGAGTTAAATGTTGATGATGTCGAGTCTTTAGCAACCTCATTAATTGACGAGTCAGAATTAGAGAGCAAGCAAGATCTTTCCGATACGCCAGAGCTTGATGAAGAGCCTGAGCTTTTAGATGAGCCAGAACTTGAAGAAGAGCCAGAACTTGTAGAAGAGACAGAACTTGAAGAAGAGCCAGAGCTTTCAGATGAGCCAGAGCTTGAAGATGCGCCAGAGCTTGAAGAAGAGCCAGAGCTTGCAGAAGAGCCAGAGCTTTCAGAAGAGCCAGAGCTTGAAGAAGAGCCAGAGCTTGCAGAAGAGCCAGAGCTTGAAGAAGAGCCTAAACAAGTGCTTGAAGACCTTGGGTCAGATGATTTTACAGACACATCAGACACGCTTTTAGATCCAGAAGATTTACTAGATGAATATAACGATGATGCGTTGCAAAGTGTAGATGAGCTTTTAAATGAATTACAACAGCCTGAAGATCCAGAATATATAGAAAGCCCTGAATGGACATTGGACGATTTAGATAATGAAATCGAAGAAGTCGAGATTGATCTAGGTGATGATCCATTAGCAGAAGACACTGATTCTGATCTATCCCTTGAGGATGAATTACTAGAAACAGAATCAATAACGCCTAGTCAAGAATTAGACGATTACCCTGAGTTAGAAATAGCAGAAGATCAGAGCGCAGAAACAAACACAGAAGCTCTTTTAAATGAGGATGACTCAGAAACACGAGAGTCTACTAACAACAATGGCGAAAATGTTGTTAGTCAAACAGAAAAAGACTTAGCTGAGTCGATTTCTAAGGGCGCGGAGTTGGGTGACCTTAATGAGGAAATTGATGATGAGACTCATATTAATCCTGATTTTGATGCAACCTCAGTAATTGATGATAATGAACCATTGCAATCAGGCGATGATGACGAAGTAGCCTCAACAGAAGAGCATAATGAATTAGATGGTAACGAAGAACTTGCTGACCTCACAGCTAAAGAGGAGGTTTCAGACTTTTCGGATGATGATACTCAAGTGTCGGATGATGAAGAGCTAGAACCAGAGCTATCACTAAGCCAAACAGAGCAAGAATTATCACAAGCGCTCTCATCAAATATTGATTTAGATAGTTTGGAAGATGACTTTGATGATGAACCATTAATTGATAATGAGTTTGATGAATCACATTTAGAGCCTGAAATTAATGACGATGCTAACGTTTTAGTACCAGAGGGCACGGACGAAGATTCATTATTAGACACTGATTTAGACGTTGATTCAGTTGGTGAAGAAGGTATTGAAGAACTGATTTCAGATACGCCACAAAGCGACACTGAGAAAGCAGATAATAAGGAACTTGAACAAGACTTAGATGATGAAAGCGCCAGCGCGATTGATCAGGAGCTCGACGCTGAGCTTGAACCAAATTTATCATCAAGCCAAACAGAGCAAGAACTATCAGAAGCGCTCTCATCAAATATTGATTTAGATAGTTTGGAAGATGATTTTGATGATGAACCATTAATTGATAATGAGTTTGATGAATTAGATATAGAGCCTGAAACTAATGACGAACCTAGCTCTTTAGCTACTGACTTGGATGAAGTGCCTGTTTCAGGTGATGCAGTTGATAGCACAGATTTACCTGATAGCGCAGAGTTTGAATCATCTGATTTAGGTATCGAGCCAACCGTTGATAATGAGCTAGGTGAAGTAGATACAGAGCTTGCAACCAATGACGAGGTTGAAAGTTCAATTGCAGACATTAATGATGAGGTTTCAGCAGAAGAAGAGTTCGCAGAGCCACAAAACAATACAGTTGAATCAAATAACGATTTAGACCCTGACTCTGTTATAACCGAAGATGGTGAAGAGCTACTTCCTGATATATCGAATAACGACACTGATTTATCAGGTTTAGATGAAGTCGATAGTCAAATAACAAGTGACGAGGCGCTAGTTTCAGAGCTTGAAGCTGAACTATCATCAAATGACACTGAGGAAGCGTTTTCTACTGACGTTAATTTAGATAGTTTAGAAAATGACTCTGATAATGAGTTTGATGATTTAGAGCTCGATGCTAATGAAGTTGAGAATCAAAATTCAGCTGAAGATGATTTAGATAGCTCGGAAACGGACTTTAATGACGATTTGTTAATTGATGAGTTTAATGAACTGGATACTGAGCTCGACGATTTAAACGATGATACACTCGATGATTTACTCACAGAGTTGAATGACATTGATGAGGACTCTTTAGCGCTTGATAACAACGATGAGCTAAACAATCCAGCATTTACAACTGTATCGAACGATTTAATCAATGAACAAACCAATGTTGACCGTGAAGCCGAACTAACTCAAGTAGAGTCACAAGACGATACTAATCTTGTATCAGATGAAGCACTTGATGATGAATTCATGGCAGACTTAAGTGAAACCGATTTCGATTCATTGCTTAATGAGTTAGCCGCTCCCGATGAGCTTGATATAGAAGATAGCAGCGAGTTTGATGTTGACTTTGATTCTTTATTAAAAGAAGACTTAGTTGATGAAGAAGTGTTCAATCATGAAGAGCCAGCGCCTGAAGCCGAAGACGCTAGACCGTTAGGTGAAGATGATTTTGTAGATATTGATTCATTACTCGAGCAAAGCGACGATGCCGAGCTTGAGCATGAGCCTTACAATGATGTAAATATTGATTTGGGCTTAAGTGAGTTTGATGCGTTGCTTGCAGGTGATAACCCAACAGACGTTGATGCTGAAAGTGGAGGTTACTCTGCTAAGTTAGATTTAGCACGCGCATATATTGAAATTGACGATTTCGACTCAGCGCTTAAAGTAATTGAAGACGTAATAGCTAAAGGTCCTCAAGAGGTTCAAGAAGAAGCGCTCAGTTTGCAAGCCAAATTGCAATAATCGTTTTTATGTAAATTTAAATGCTATAAACCCATAATTAGTGATGCTAGTTATGGGTTTTTTATTGTTTTTATATGATTACATCACGGTTGCTTTTATTGCGCTGCGAGATAGCATAAAATGCGCCGTTAATTAGTACAGTAGGTAAAGCGATAAATATGCGAGTAGCACTTGGGGTTGAATATAATGGTGCACGTTATAGTGGTTGGCAGCGTCAATCACACGTAAATAGTGTACAGCAAGAAGTAGAAAAGGCATTGTCGAGTATCTGTAACCATCCAGTTGAAATTGTGTGTGCAGGGCGAACTGACGCAGGTGTTCATGGAACAGGCCAAGTTGTTCACTTTGAAACTAGTGCATCTCGTGAAATGGTTGCGTTTACTATGGGTATGAATACGTTACTGCCTAAAGATATTGCTATTCGATTTGCCCAGCCTGTTACAGAAGACTTTCACGCCCGTTTTAGTGCAACTGCTAGAAGGTACCGTTACGTTATTTACAACTATCCATACCGTGGAGCGGTTATGAATGAGGGGGTTACTCACTTTCATCACAAATTGGACGAGGTTGCCATGCAACAGGCTTGTCAGTACTTAATAGGTGAACATGACTTTACATCGTTTAGAGCTTTACACTGCCAAGCTAATACCGCAACCCGAACCATTCATCATTTATCGGTACAGCGCCAAGGTGATTACGTTGTAATTGATATTAAAGCCAATGCATTTTTACATCACATGGTACGAAACATAACCGGTTGTTTAATGGATATTGGCCTACACAAGCATCAGCCTATATGGTTAAAAGAACTTTTAGATGTAAAAGAACGTGCAAAAGCAAGCGCAACCGCAAAAGCCGCGGGCCTTTATTTAGTTGATGTTGATTATCCAGAGCAATTTAATATCCCTAAAACGCCCTTAGGGCCATTATTCTTGCCTGATGTTGAAATTTAGTTAGAATTATTAATTGCTTAATTTGAGTGCTTCTAACTACTAAGACCAGTTTTTTATACCGTGTTAGTCTGATTCATGTTTTAATTGAAAAAATCTGTCTGTTAATTGTAATTATCAGGCTCGCGACACAGAACAGCATTAAGAGAGTTGCAAATGAGTTGGTTAGAAAAAATCTTACCTAAAACGACGAAATCATCAGGTCGTAAAGAAATCCCAGAAGGTGTATGGGCTAAATGTACATCGTGTGATTCAATTTTATATAAAGCTGAATTAGAAAAATCTTTAAACGTGTGTCCTAAATGTGACCATCATATGCGCGTAAGCGGCCGTAAACGTCTTGAGCATTTTTTAGATGACGGCGAACGCCAAGAGTTAGGTACTGAGCACGAACCTAAAGATGTTCTTAAATTTAAAGATTCTAAAAAATATTCAGATCGTATTAGTGCAGCTCAAAAAGCTAGCGGTGAAAAAGATGCATTAGTTGCAATGAAGGGCCGCTTAAAAGGTATTCCTGTGGCAGCAGTGGCGTTTGAGTTCTCATTTATGGGTGGCTCGATGGCATCGGTTGTAGGCGCACGATTTGTTGATGCTGTTGACCAGTGTTTAGAGCATAACATGCCGCTTATTTGTTTTTCAGCCTCTGGTGGTGCACGCATGCAAGAAGCGCTAATGTCGCTTATGCAAATGGCTAAAACCAGTGCGGCATTAGCAAAAATGACTGAAAAAGGCCTTCCGTTTATTTCAGTGATGACTGACCCAACAATGGGTGGTGTTTCTGCTTCGCTGGCAATGCTTGGTGATATTAATGTTGCTGAACCTAAAGCCTTAATCGGATTTGCGGGTCCTCGTGTAATTGAACAAACCGTTCGTGAAACATTACCAGAAGGTTTTCAGCGTAGTGAGTTTTTACTTGAACACGGCGCAATAGACATGATTGTAGACCGCCGTGAAATGCGTGATACCTTGGCACGTATTTTAGCCAAGTTTATGAACTTGCCTTCTACTGAACAAGAGCATAGAGTAGCGTAAATTTAAGCTTTTCTGATTTAACGCTATGACAAAAACAATTCCTAGCCAATCATCAAGCCTTGATGATTGGCTTTTTTATTTAGAAAGTGTTCACCCAGCCAATATTGCAATGGGGCTAGAGCGAGTTGCCGATGTTGCCAATAATATCGGTTTATTAAATACCCCTAGTAAAATAATTCTAATTGGTGGCACAAATGGCAAAGGCACTACTGCCCGTTGTTTAGAGTCGCTACTTTTGGCACAAGGCTTTAGTGTTGGTACTTATGCGTCTCCTCATTTAATCCGTTATAACGAACGCGTGCGTATTAATGGCAGCGAACTTGACGATCAGTTTCATGTAGATGCATTTCATCAGTTAGAGCAAGGTCGTAAAGACACTCAGCTTACTTACTTTGAATATGGTACCTTGGGTGCACTCGCTATTTTTAAACGCTTTAGTGTTGATTATGTGTTATTAGAAGTTGGTTTAGGCGGACGTTTCGATGCTACAAACATAGTAACGCCTTACGCAAGTGTTATTACAACCATCGATTTAGATCACAAAGAATACCTTGGCGATACCAGAGAGCTGGTGGCGTACGATAAAGCAGGGATATTCCGTGAAGGTACCCCGGCAATTATTGGGGATTTAAATATTCCTCATACAATGACAGATTACGGTCATGAAATTAATGCTAATATGACATTATCAGGCACTGACTTTACTTTTAAAGAACATGACACAACGTTTAATTGGCAGTTTGAAACACATAACCTTACGCTTAATAAACCTGCAATACCCGCTCAGAATGTAGCAACGGCATTAACAGCGTTAAGCGTATTAAATTTATTACCGAGTGTTGAGGTAATACGCAATTGCTTAGCTAAATTAGTTGTGGAAGGGCGTTTTGAACAATTAAGCACAGAGCCATTGGTATTTACAGACGTAGCTCATAACCCTGAATCAGCCCGTTATTTAGCCAATAAGTTATTAAGTTACAAAGATAAAGGCTTTAAAGTTCACGCATTAGCCGCTATGCTTGCTGATAAAGATAAAGCCGCGGTGCTCAAAGAGCTAAGCCATTTAGTTGATAACTGGTTCCTTGCAAGCTTAGGTGGCCCTCGTGGTGATAGTGCTAATAATTTAAAAGAAGCCCTACAAAGCGTATCTACTAATAACAAGGTACAAAGCTTCGACAGCGTTGCGCAAGCACTTAGTGTTATTTTACCTAAGCAGCAAAGCAATGTTATTTTGATTGTATTTGGTTCATTTTTTACAGTAGCAGATGCTATTCATTATTTTAAAAAATAGAGAGGATATCGGTGAACTCAAGTTTTATTAATCGCTTAGTTGGAACAAGCATAGTGGTGATCGCAGCGATTGTGTTTATCCCGAACATACTTGATGGCGAAAAAGTGCATTACAAGGAAGGCTTTAAAGCGATCCCAGAACGACCTGAGTTCAAAACCATTGACTTGCAAGACTCAATTAATGATCAAGTAGCGATAGCTGAGCCATTAAAGCAAGACAAAATTGAAGATATTTCCCCCGATGATGACATTTTAAAACAAGACGATACGATTGCACAAAGCGATTATGCCAGCGAAGAGAAAATTGTTGAAGCGTCAGCCATACCATCAGCTATAGAAACTGAAGTTGTTGAACCGCAAGTTGCTAAAGCGAAAGAAGAGACTGAAGTTTCCGAACAAGTGGTTAAAGTGGCACCAAAGCCTATCGCACCGCGTAAAAGTGATGAAAACCTAACTGATATGGCTTACGTAGTGCAGTTAGGCAGTTTTTCTCATGCTGCAAATGTAAAAGCATTACAGGCAAAGTTAACTTCAAAAGGCTTTAATACGTTTACTAAACCTGTAAAAACACCTAACGGAACGCTAACAAAAGTGTTTGTTGGCCCGTCACTTGATAAAACGGAGTTGGAAAAACAATTACCAGAGCTTAAAAAGCTCACTAAGCTCAATGGTAAAATAACCCAATACGAAGTGACTAACTAAATAAAAAGGCCTTAAATAACAAGGCCTTTTCATTTGATATAACACAATTCCTTGAGCCACTTTATTACCAGCAGCAATGTTAATTAAATGTTTCATGCCCTCAGCGGTTATCTCCCGTTTAAACTTGCATATTTAGGATGTTTGGGTATAGAATGCGCCCCAAAATAGCGACTAATTGGTTATTATGATCTGGGTTGATTACGCCATTCTAGGCATCATTGCACTGTCTACCATCATCGGTTTAATACGCGGTTTTGTAAAAGAAGCCATGTCATTAGCGGTATGGGCAGGCGCCTTTATCATCTCAAGTTTATTTTACCAATATTTAGCTTCCTTCCTAACAAGTATTTCTGAACCCCTTTTAAGAAATGCGGCGGCCATTGCCATACTCTTCTTTGCGACGCTCCTGTTAGGCGGTTTACTAAACTATATTTTAGGTCAGCTTGTACTTCGTACTGGCTTATCGGGTACTGACCGTGTCTTTGGCATAGTGTTTGGTGCTCTACGAGGCGTGTTGGTCGTGAGCGCGTTACTCTTCTTTCTTGATGCTTTTACTGGTGCACCCAACACGCACTGGTGGGGTAATTCTATTTTGATTCCAGAATTTGGCTTTGTTGTTGAATGGTTTTTTTCATACCTTGAAAACAACTCCAGCTTTTTAAATTCAGTAAACCGTTAATCGGCGAGGATAAATTACATGTGTGGTATCGTTGGAATAGTCGGAACGTCTCCTGTGAATCAGGCGATATATGATGGCTTAACTGTTTTGCAGCATCGTGGGCAAGACGCCGCGGGTATAATTACCATTGAAAATAATACGTTTAGCTTACGTAAAGCAAACGGCTTAGTGAAAGATGTATTTCACACACGTCACATGAAGCGACTTCAAGGTACCATTGGTATTGGTCATGTACGTTATCCAACAGCAGGCTCTTCTAGCTCATCTGAGGCGCAGCCTTTTTATGTAAATTCACCATTTGGTATTGCCCTTGCGCATAACGGAAACCTTACAAATGCTGAAGAATTAAAAGAACAGTTATTTTCAGAAGCACGACGACATGTTAATACCACGTCTGACTCTGAGATATTGTTGAATATTATGGCGCATGAGCTTAGTCGCTCTGATAAATTGCATTTAGACCCTGAAGATGTATTTACAGCTGTTGCAGAGGTGAACAAAAAAGTAACGGGTGGTTATGCAGCGATTGCTATGATTATAGGCCATGGCGTTGTAGCGTTTCGTGATCCTAACGGTATTCGCCCACTTGTTTTTGGTAAACGCGAGACTGAAAAAGGCACCGAATACATGTTTGCTTCAGAAAGCGTAGCACTAAAACCAGATGGTTTTGAATTTATTCGTGATGTAGCCCCAGGCGAAGCCATTTTTGTAACTGAAGATGGACAATTTCACTCGTTAAACTGTGCTGATAAAGTGTCTTACTCGCCTTGTATTTTTGAATTTGTTTATTTTGCACGCCCTGACTCAACAATAGACAGAATGTCAGTGTATGCAACACGCGTAAACATGGGTACTAAGCTTGGTGAAAAAATAGCACGTGAGTGGGCAGATAAAGACATTGATGTGGTTATCCCTATTCCAGAAACTTCGTGTGATGTCGCGCTTGAAATTGCTCGCGTACTTGATTTACCGTACCGCCAAGGCTTTGTTAAAAACCGTTACATTGGCCGTACGTTTATAATGCCTGGTCAAGAAATGCGTAAAAAGTCAGTACGACAAAAACTAAACGCAATTGATCGTGAATTTAAAGGTAAAAATGTATTACTTGTAGATGATTCAATAGTGCGCGGTACTACATCAGCGCAAATTGTCGAAATGGCACGTGAGTCGGGTGCTAAAAATGTTTACTTTGCATCAGCAGCTCCTGAAATACGCTTTCCAAATGTTTATGGGATAGATATGCCATCTGCGGCTGAGCTTATTGCTCATGGCCGTGAAGTTGAAGATATAAACGCAAGTATTGGTTCTGACGGATTAATTTTTCAATCATTAAAAGATCTAATGGCTGCTGTAAGACAGGAAAACCCTGAAATAACACAATTCGAAACGTCGGTATTTGATGGGCAATATATCACCGGCGACATAGATCAAAACTACCTAAACCGAATTGATAAACTGAGAAATGATACCGCTAAAAGTACACGCGAAAGTGCCATGTCATCGGGTTTAGAAATACATAACCAAGAAGAAAACGAGACCGATTAATACTTAGTGTAAACAGGCCGCGTATCTTAATTATAAAAAAGGAGCTTGTTAGCTCCTTTTTTATTGGTTGAACATAGCTTAATTGGCTTGCTTAAAGCACATTATGTAAACATAGGGCTCACAATGCCGTTAGTCCAAAGAATTGCAGTAGCGGCTAAAATAATAACCAACAATATAAGCCCACAAGTCACTACTGAGCTTGCATAAATAAATCCGCGTTCTTGGGGTATATGCATGAGTATGGGCACGCCTGTATAAAGTAAATATACTGAATACGCGAGCGCAACAATACCAGCACACACAACGAACCAAAGTACCGGCCAAAAAGCAGCAAGCGCAGACATAAACACAGGTGTTGCCGTGTAAGCAGCTAGTTCAAGAGTTTGAGTAAAGGTTGGTTTCGAGCCAAAAGTAACCGCCATCCAATGTGCTAGGTATGCAAGTGCAAATACACCGATGATAAGTGCAACATACATGGCTATTGCAATCAGTAAGGCACTGTCGTGGGTTAAAAATACGAGATCTCCAGTACCAATGCTCCAGCCCAAGTAAACGGATGAGTAATAACCCATTACTGACGGGAATAATGCGATGAGTAAAATATGTGACAAGCTATAGGTTAAACTTTCGTGTCGGTTATCAATTGTTTGCCACTCTTCGAGTGGATGAGCATATAAGCCCCATAGGTGGTTTAATATCATAGTGTGCACTCCGTGTAGGAAGATATTACTGTTTTTGTTGTAGTGTGTTTTTTATACAGTTCATCTACAGTTATGAGCTACATAGTTTATAAAGTCAAGTTAACTAATTTTTAACAAATAAATGAAAGAAGGTTTGATTTAATCAACCTATTAATTCGTGTTAAAATATTTGCTCTGTAAATTTATTAGCAATGAGTATTAACCGTGCCATATAGCCAGCTTTTAGAGCCTATTCATAACTTTTTATTGTGTAAAACACCAACTGAGTGGGTAGATAAGGCAGTTGAAAAAGAAAATTTGCCAGTTATTTTGATAGATCACTTAATTTGTGAATTAAAAGCCGCTCAGTCAGCGATGTTTTTAATTCGTAAATATGCAGTAGATAAAGAAAGCGGTGATGAACTTTTGGCTTGGTTGAAGCCATTTGAAACACTTATTTATAAACGTGAAGGTAATTGGCGTGATTTAGCAGCAAAAAATAGGCTTACAAAATCAATCATTCCTAAGTCTAACTCGCCTTATGGACAAGACTTAATAGATAAAATGGTGTTGTTAATAAAAGAAGAGCTACATCATTTTTATCAAGTGTTAGAGATAATGGACGAGTATGGGGTTGAGTATCAAAGTATAACGCCATGTCGTTACGCAAAAGGGATGTTACGTAATGTAAAAACATTTGAGCCTAATGCACTCGTTGATAAATTAATTGTTGGGGCTTATATTGAGGCTCGCTCATGTGAGCGATTTGCAAAATTAGCACCGCATGTAGATAAACGTTTAGGTGACTTTTATATTTCATTACTGCGTTCTGAGGCGCGTCACTACCAAGATTATTTAGCCTTAGCCCAAGAAATTGCTGACTTTGATATTACAGAACGAGTAAAAGAATTTGGTGAAATTGAAGCTCAATTAATTTTATCAGCAGATGAAGACTTTAAATTTCACAGTGGTACCCCTGCATAACCCTCCTTGTCACACTACTTTCATGGCTGTAGTTATACAGTCATGAGGCTTAAAATTAGACGAATTTCAAACCAGCTTCTACTATATATAAAGTACTTTGGTACATACAAAAATATTAACTATATTTATTAATTTATCAGATGTTTTTTTATATAGGCGGTGAAGGATGTCCGACAGCAATAGTTTGTTTGTATTTGATGAAGAGCTGGAAATAGATGGTTCAAATATAGTAAAAAAAATCAAAGTGCTTACCGTTGAAGACGATCTTAATTATCAGCATGCTTTAACTAATAGTTTAAAAGAAATGACGCCAGAGGATAACTGTGAAATAGAAATACTCACGGCGAATTCAGTCTCTCAGGCTGCATTAGTGTTGAGCTTGCATCCAGATATAGCACTTACCTTTATAGATGTTGTTATGGAGGATGACGACTCAGGTCTTAGGCTTGTGAGTACCATAAGGGAAGCGATTGGTAACGCAGACATGCGTATTGTTTTGTTGACCGGTCAACCTGGATTTGCACCCGAACAGCAAATAATGAAGTCGCTAGATATAGACGAATACTGGAATAAATCGGACGTTTCGGCTGAAAAATTGCAGTCAATTGTGACCAGTAACCTTCGCACTTGGAAATACATCACACAAATTGCCTCAGCCAGAAAAGGCCTTCAATTAGTATTAGATGCCTCAAGAAGTATAAACAGCAAACACGATATGCGGTCTTTTTCTAAGGCTGTTTTAGAAGAAATAAGTAATATTTTAAACGTAACTGAGGGTGGGGGTATTATGTGTTCCACTCAAACTAATGGCGAGATTATTAAAGCGCATATCTCTACTGCTAACGGATGTTTTGATGGATTTGAAGGGAGGCTTGTTGACGAGAAAATTTTGCTTCCACAAATTTATAGTGATTTTGAACGTGCTTTAGATGAAAAAAGGCATATTTTTTCTGAACACCACACTGTATTTTATTTTTGTAACAAAGAAATAGCAGGCGAAAGTTACATAACTATTGTTCAGTCAGATAATGAAATATCTGAACAAAACGAGTATTTATTAAAAGTTTTTAGCGAAAATGTAAGTACGGGCTTTAGTAATATTGCCTTGCTTAATAAACTTACAGAGCTTGCGTATACCGATGTATCGTTAAACATGCATAACAGAAACTGGCTTACGCGTGAAATAAAAAATATGAACCTTCACGAGCAGTATCAAACACGTTTACTTGTTTTTGAAGTCGAACAGTTTGAAGAAAAAGCCTTTACGTTTGGTCACGACTTCTGTCAAAAACTCTTAAAAGAGGTTTACAATAATCTAATTACTATTTTTGATGGTTATTCAGCGCGCATAGCCATTATTAACAACAGTAGCTTTGGATTGCTAGTAAACGCTAATTTTGATATTACCGACGAAATGATAGCTAGCCTTATTAGGCAAAAGTGTGTAATTACCTCCGTAAAACAATATGCTGATTTGAGAATTCTCGATTTAGCGCTAAGTACTGTTTTAAACATTATACCTGAAAAAATAATAAGCATTGCTGAATCCAGCTTAAACGATAGCCAAAGCGCTTCTTTAAAATATATTAAGCATACCCAAGAAAAAACAGAGGCACTTACCAACCGTTACAGTTTAATGGCTCGATTACGGAGAGTGATTGGAGCAGGCTCTTTGCAAGTAGCCTTACAGCCTAAAATGGACTTAGTAAACTTAACCCCTGTGGGATTTGAAGCGCTAGCACGTTGGCAGGTGGATGACGGCAGTTTTATAAACCCAGACATATTTATTGAACTTGCTGAAACAGCGGGATTAATTAGTGAATTAGACAGCGTTATTTTTGATAAAATAATAGAAACTATTCATAAGCTCAGTGAGTTAGGCGTAAATTTACCTGTTGCCTTTAATGCATCGGCTTTTGATTTGGTAGACTCTGATTATTGTAAAAGCATTCTTCATAAATTAGATAAAGCGAATATCCCTCCTGAAATGCTTGAACTCGAAATTACAGAAACACAGGCAATCAGTAATTACGATTTAATTAGAGGATCGTTAGATCAGTTTATGGCGCTGGGTATAAAAGTAAGTATTGATGACTTTGGAACGGGTTATTCTTCTATTTCTCACATTACAGAAATACCTGCAAATACTCTTAAAATAGACAAGTGTTTTTTAAATAATATTGATGGTAATGATAATAACCAATATATTTTTGAAATGATTGTTAATTTAGCCAAACGATTTGAGTTTTCTATTATTGTTGAAGGTGTTGAAACGTCAGAGCAATGTGATTGGGTTAAAAAAATAGGTTGTGATGTTGCACAAGGGTACTACTTTTCAAAACCACTGTTTTTTGACGATTTAACAACATGGTTAAAGCAATATGGAAAAGTTTGATCATAAAACCTCACCAAGTTTAAATAACAAGCATATTTATATAAAAGCATTCTTTATTGTGTTTGCCGCTAGCGCAATTGCTGTTTTGGTTTATTGGCAAGTTTACCAAGCTAGGTTAGCAGTGGTTCAAGATAACCACGATGATAAGTTATCTTTAGTGCAAACGGAGTTTGTAAAAGAATTAAGCAGTATAAAAAAATTAACGCAAGTTTTAGCAGACAACAAAAACCTAAAAAGGGGTAATAAACTCAGGTATATGTTCAGAGACCGAAAATCCATACGAAGCATAAATGATTACTTCGTTAACTTTGGGTTATTATCGCCTATTATTTCGCAAATTCGCTGGATTGATATTACCGGGAACGAACGTTTTAGAGTTGACTTTAAAAACGGTGAGGCAAAAGTTGTTAAGCAAAAAGAACTGCAAAATAAAATGTCACGTTATTACTTTAGGCAAGGAATAGCCATTGAAGCACCTGATTCCTTTTTATCAAAAATTGATTTAAACATGGAGCATGGTTCAATTGTTGAACCCTACGTGCCCACCATGCGAGTAACCTATCGCACTAGCTCAAGTGATTATATTGTAGATGGACTAATCATAATTAACTTTGATTTATCCGCGTTTTTTCAGCGAATTAGAAGTTACTCCTCTGACAATAATCAGGTAAATATTGTAAACAAAGAGGGGTTTTGGCTTTTTAACAATGATGAGTCTAAACAATGGGGGTTTATGCTCTCAAGACCTGAACTAACACTGGGTAATAGCAACCCGCAGCTTTGGGAGTTAATGCTGAAGCATAAAGAAATTGCACAAAGGTATTATGACGAAAGTGTTTATACCATAGATACACTCCCGACTATTTTTTCAAAAAAGCACAACGAAACACTCAATGAGGTTATTTATATTTATATAAAAAGTAAAAATACCCTATTAACTAAAATTCAACTAACAGCACTGAGCTACGCTGGGTTGAGTGCTTTTGTACTTTTGGTTATTGGTGGCTTTATTTTGTATAGAGAACATTGCTACGCAAAAGTGCTGAGAAAGTTATTTGATGAGTTACGTGCCGAAAAATTGGAGTTAGACTCGGTAAATAATGAGTTGTCTAACACCATTAGGCAGCAGCAACTTTTACAAGACAGTTTTGTTGAAGCGCAAAAGCTATCTTCACTAGGAATGCTTGTAGCAGGCGTAGCACATGAGATGAATACACCCATTGGAGGCGCTATTATTTCGGTGACGAATGCCGAGTCTGTAATGAGTCGCCTGAATGAAGGCATTAAAACTGGGTTAACAAAGTCTTTGCTTGAAAGTAGTGTTTTAAGTTTAGATGATAATTTAGGATTAGCGAAGGTCAACCTCGATAAAGCCGCCGTGCTCGTTAAAAGCTTTAAAAAAATGGCTATTGATAGAAATAATGAAGAGTTTATTGAGTGTAATATTGAGGCAATAATAAAAGAGTTGTTGATAGCCCTGAATTCACGATTAAAAACATCTAAAATTAAAATTATTACTCGGTTTGATGATGATTACACACTAAAAAGCCGACCAGGCATTATTTCGCAAGTAGTAGAAAATTTAATAATGAATGCGCTTAACCATGCATTTGAAGAAAATCAGTCTGGTGAGATTGAGATTAGGGTTTATAAAAGTCAAAAAGGTGACGTGAATATTTCTGTATCTGATACAGGTTGCGGGATTGATAAGCAGCAGCAAACTGTTATTTTTGAACCTTTTCATACGTCAGCGCGCGGTAAAGGGAATATAGGGCTTGGGCTTTATATGGTCTCTCAATGGGTAACTCAAATACTGAAAGGGCAGCTGAGTTTAGACTCGGATCCACAGCGAGGTGAAAAATATAAAACGCGATTCACGATTACATTACCGGATAAATAACAAAAAATGGTTTATTACCTATGAAGCGATAAATGTTTATATTTTAAAATTCAAAAAAATTATGCTGTTTTAGTTTACATAAAAGGGGTATGAACTAGCTGTTGTCCATTAGGTGTTACGACGAGGTAAGAGCCTTGTTCGTACCAGTCACCTAAAACAGTGCGTGTAAGCGTTTGACCATTTAAAGAATACGTATGTACTTTAGGTCGGTGTGTATGGCCATGAATCATATTTTTTACATTATGCTTGTCAAAGGTTTCAAGTACGGCGCTATCTACCACGTCTAATATTTCTATGGGTTTATCGGCTTGGCTTAGTTTACTTTTTTCTCGTGCATTGCGTGCTATTTTTTTTCTGTACCATAGCGGCATCGCTAGCATTAATTTTGGCCACCACCAACCGCGGCTTTTTTTACGAAATTTTTGATATTCTACATCTTGGGTGCACATTTCATCACCATGTAAAATAACAGTAGCTGTACCGTAAAGATCTATAACGGTTTGTTCGTCTAACAATGTCATACCTGCTAACTCTGCATACTGTTCACGAAGAATAAAGTCGCGGTTACCATGAATAAAGTAGACTGGAATGCCTGAATCACTTACCGCTTTAAGCTGTGTAGCTACATTGCGCGCTAGTTCAGTGACGTAGTCATCACCTACCCACACTTCAAAAAAATCACCTAAAATATAAAGCGCATCAACGTTCTGATTTAAAATGTTAGACTCTAAAAATTTAAAAAAAGCAGCGCTAATATCAGGTCTGTTTTCAGTTAAATGTAAATCAGCAATAAAATACGTTTTTTGAGTCATAGGGGTGTCTTTTTGATAAAAATAAAGCGGGCGCATGCATTTTGCATAAACACCCGCTGATTCTCCAACATTACGTGGGTAAACGTACTATTAGCTAACAGTAACGTTTTCGATGATCACGTCTTCAAGAGGCACGTCTTGGTGAAAACCGTTGCTCCCTGTAGCTACACCTTTAATTTTTTCTACAATGTCCATGCCTTCAACAACTTCAGCAAACACACAGTAACCCCAGCCTTGAGATGTTTCGCTGCTGTGGTTTAAGAAATCGTTGTTGTTAACATTAATAAAAAACTGTGCTGTAGCAGAGTGTGGATCTGGCGTACGTGCCATTGCTAAAGTACCTACTTTGTTAGATAGGCCGTTGTTAGCTTCGTTTTGAATTGGATCGTTAACGTCTTTTTGCTCCATACCTGAAACAAAACCACCGCCTTGAACCATAAAGCCATCGATTACACGGTGAAAAATAGTACCGTTGTAAAAACCTGCGTTTGCATACTCTAAAAAGTTTTTTACAGTGTTTGGAGCTTCTTGGTCAAACATTTTAATGGTGATGTCACCAAAATTTGTGTGTAGAACAACCATGTGGTTTCCTATATCTGGTTTAAATAGTCGCACTATTTTATCTTAGTTAGCTAAGATTAACAAAGCGCTAGAGCCCATGCTTTTCAAGTGGTAACATACATTTTCTTGATAATAGTGAAGGACACCAACTAAATGGTACAAATATACAACACACTGACACGACAAAAAGAACAATTTAAACCCATGGTCGATGGTAAAATCGACATGTACGTGTGTGGTATCACCATTTACGATTACTGTCATATTGGTCATGCGCGCACATTTGTTGGGTTTGACGTCATTGTTCGTTACCTTCGTCATATTGGTTACAATTTAAAGTACGTGCGTAATATTACCGACGTAGACGATAAAATTATTAAACGTGCAAATGAAAATGGCGAGTCAATAAATGATTTAACACTTCGCATGACTAAAGCCATGCATGAAGATTTTGACAGCCTAAACATGCTGCGCCCTGATGTAGAACCAACAGTAACAGGGCACATGGATGAAATTATTGAAATGGTTGAGCGCTTAATAGCAAAAGGACATGCTTATGTTGCAGCCGACGGGGACGTGTTATTTGATGTATCAACGTTTGAGCAATACGGTGCGCTTTCTCAACAAGATTTAAGTATGCTGCAATCGGGTTCGCGTGTTGAAGTAGCTCAAGATAAAGACGACCCTCTTGACTTTGTTTTATGGAAGAAAGCGAAAGCTGGTGAACCATCGTGGTCATCGCCATGGGGAGAAGGACGCCCAGGTTGGCATATTGAATGTTCGGCAATGAGCTCTAAACATTTAGGTGAACATTTTGATATTCATGGTGGGGGCTCTGATTTACAGTTTCCGCATCATGAAAATGAAATTGCGCAGTCATGCTGTGCCAACAATGGTAAGTATGTAAATACGTGGATCCATACGGGTATGGTACAAGTAAATAAAGAAAAAATGTCTAAGTCGCTAGATAATTTTTTCACTGTTCGCGATGTGTTAAAAGAGTATGATCCTGAGTCGGTTCGTTACTTTTTAATATCAGGACATTATCGAAGCCAACTTAATTACTCGCAAGAGAACTTAGATCAGGCTCGTTCATCGCTTGAACGCATTTATACCGCTTTGCGTGACGTTAAACCAATCGAGTGTGAGCTTGAGGGTAATGAGTTTGTTGCCAAATTCAGAAAAGCGATGGACGATGATTTTAATACTCCAGAGGCTTTACCTGTTATGTTTGAGCTGGCAAAAGAGTTAAATCGCGTAAAAGAAAGCGATATCACATATGCAGGTCAACTCGCGTTTATATTACGTACCCTAGGCGAAGT
The DNA here is from genome assembly GCF_001468485.1 of Pseudoalteromonas sp. H71. Lineage (GTDB taxonomy): Bacteria > Pseudomonadota > Gammaproteobacteria > Enterobacterales > Alteromonadaceae > Pseudoalteromonas. The sequence goes on along the minus strand of NZ_LODI01000045.1, from coordinate 175,541 downwards.
GCTAGGCGTCGCACAACAAGCGCCAGAAGCGTTTTTACAAGGTGGGCAGGACGACGATGAAGTTGCAACAATAGAAGCGTTAATTGTAAAACGTAACGATGCTCGCGCCAGTAAAAATTGGGCTGCAGCCGACGAAGCACGCGATGCGCTTAATGCATTAGGTGTAATACTTGAAGATTCAGCCGGTAAAACAACCTGGCGTAAAGCGTAAGTGTTTTAAACAATAGCTTTAAAATAAAAAGGGTTGCCAATTGGCAACCCTTTTTATTTATATAAGCCTAGCTGTGATATTTTTCACATGCCTCTAGTGTATTTTCAATTAGGCTCGCAACAGTCATTGGGCCAACCCCGCCAGGTACAGGGGTAATAAAGTGAGCTTTTTGCTCTGCAATGCTGTATTCAACGTCGCCTACTAATTTACCTGTATCCAAACGGTTAATGCCAACATCAATAACAATGGCACCTTCTTTTATCCAATCTCCAGGGATAAACTCAGGCTTACCTACAGCCACTACAAGCAAGTCAGCACGGCGAACATGTGTTTCTAAATCTTGTGTAAATTTATGACATACCGTTGTTGTACAACCTGCTAGTAATAATTCGAGCGACATAGGTCGCCCTACAATATTGGATGCGCCAACCACGACCGCATGCATACCTTTATAACGTACGCCGGTAGAATCTAGTAAAGTAATAATACCCTTTGGTGTGCAAGGACGAAGAGCAGGCATACGCTGTGCTAAACGGCCTATATTGTAAGGGTGAAAACCATCAACATCTTTATGTGGTGTAATACGTTCTAAAATTTTCTCTGCATCGAGCCCGTCAGGTAGAGGTAACTGCACTAAAATACCATCGACTTCTGCATCATTATTTAGCTCATCAATTAAACTTAAAAGAGCATCTTCTTTTGTGTCTGCAGGTAAATCAAATGATTTTGAAATAAAACCAACTTCTTCACAGGCTTTACGCTTTGAACCAACATAAACTTGGCTTGCTGGATCAAGTCCTACAAGTACTACTGCAAGTCCGGGGGCGCGTAATCCTTTAGAAACGCGTTCACTTACGCGTTGTGCAACTGAACTACGTACTTGTTTTGCGATTGCTTTACCATCAATGATGTTTGCCGTCATGGGTGACCTTTAATTGGGGTTAATTAACTAGATACCGATACTTTAAAAATGAACGCATAATAAAAAGGGGGTATACGCTTATAAAGATAATAATAACTTTATTTTTTCATTTTATATTACCTGTGCTATTTTCGCAGAAAAGCATTGCAGCGCCAAGTTGCTTTTCATCTATATAGTACTAGAGTAATTAAATAGTTTAAATTTCAGGCTTCTATTATAATATTTAGCCATTGTGGACTAAAAATGACCACTTGATTTGTTTTCTTAAAAAAACGTTTGACCTAACCCCGTCAAATCACTATTATGCACCCCGTTGTCAACGAGGTCACTCGTAGATAATAGTAAGTAACGGCGATTAGCGCAGTTTGGTAGCGCACTTGGTTTGGGTCCAAGGGGTCGCAGGTTCAAATCCTGCATCGCCGACCATTTTTTTATAATTTAATTATAATCGAATAGCTTATTGGTAAACTATGAAGTTTTCGATGCGCCCATAGCTCAGCTGGATAGAGCAACGCCCTTCTAAGGCGTCGGTCGAAGGTTCGAATCCTTCTGGGTGCGCCATTTGAAAACACGTAAATATAGCGGTGATTGTAGCTCAGTTGGTAGAGCCCCGGATTGTGATTCCGGTTGTCGTGGGTTCGAGCCCCATCAGTCACCCCATTTACAAAGAATAACGGCGATTAGCGCAGTTTGGTAGCGCACTTGGTTTGGGTCCAAGGGGTCGCAGGTTCAAATCCTGCATCGCCGACCACTTTCTCAAAGTGGTTTTAAACCCTCAGTTTAATTATTCAGTATGAAAAAGAAGCTTAGTCTTCAATGTCGGCGATTAGCGCAGTTTGGTAGCGCACTTGGTTTGGGTCCAAGGGGTCGCAGGTTCAAATCCTGCATCGCCGACCATTTTCTCATCAATAACTCCTCTGTGTTAAATCTCAAAAATAGAATATTCTATTACAACAATTAAAGTCCGTTTAAAGTATTAAAAACACTGCATAGCCTGTTTTTTACTCGGTTAGGTACTGTAGTACCCAATCTACCCCAAATAATTGCCCCCCATACTCGACTATCATAAATATTAGGTTATAATGCCGCGTCTATTGTTTAACATAGTGCCCTAAGGGCAAAGCAACAATGGTATCTCATGGTAGCGACGGATGCTTTTAAGTGTGAAAAATCGCTTAAACTTTATCAAGACTCATGCAGATCACTTTGTTTGTAAGGAAGGCGAACAGTCGCCAAAATTGAATATTGAGGTAAATCATGCAAGTTTCTGTTGAGACGACCCAAGGCCTTGAGCGCCGTATAACTATCACCGTTCCTGCAGAGAACGTTGAGACCGAAGTAAAAAAACGCCTACAACAACTGTCAAAAACACAGCGTATAGATGGTTTCCGTGCTGGTAAAGTTCCTGTATCTGTAATTAACAAGCGTTTTGGCGCTGCAGTTCGTCAAGAAGTTGCTGGCGAAGTAATGCAACGTAACTACATTGAAGCAATCGTTGCTGAAAAAATTAACCCTGCTGGCGCGCCTTCATTCGCTCCTAAATCACTTGAAGCAGGTAAAGATTTAGAATTCTCAGCAACATTTGAAGTTTACCCTGAAGTTGAAGTTCAAGGTTTAGACAAAATTGCTGTTGAAAAACCAGCGGTAACAGTAACTGACGAAGATTTAGCAAATATGCTAGAAACACTTCGTAAGCAACATGCTGCGTGGGCTGAAGTTGAAGCTGCTGCTGGCGAGAACGATCGTGTAACGGTTGATTTTGTAGGTACTATTGACGGTGAAGTATTTGAAGGCGGTAAAGCTGATGACTTCCCATTAGAGCTTGGCCAAGGTCGTATGATCCCAGGTTTTGAAGATAATATCGTTGGTAAAAAAGCAGGCGAAGAAGTTGTTGCAGATGTAACATTCCCTGAAGATTACCATGCTGAAAACCTTAAAGGTAAAGCAGCTCAATTCACTATCACAGTGAAAAAAGTTGAAGCACAAGAACTTCCTGAATTAAGCGAAGAGTTTGCAACTAAATTCGGTGTTACCGAAGGCGGCGTAGACGCGCTTAAAGAAGAAGTTAAAAAGAACATGACGCGTGAACTTGACCAAGCGGTTAAAGCTAACGTTAAAGACCAAGCAATTAAAGGTCTTTTAGAAAATAACGAAATTGAAGTGCCAAAAGCACTTGTTGATCAAGAAGTTGACGCACTACGTCAGCAAGCAGCTCAACGTTTTGGTGGCGACGCTAAAAACATGCCTGAGCTTCCTGCTGAATTGTTCCATGAGCAAGCTGTAACGCGTGTTAAAACTGGCCTTTTATTAGGTGAAGTGATCAAAGCTAACGACATCAAAGTTGATGATGCTAAAGTTGAAGCATTAATCGCTACAGTTGCTTCTGCATACGAAGATCCAACTGAAGTAGTAGAATACTACAAAGCAAATGATCAACTTATGCAACAAATGCGTAATGTTGCAATGGAAGAGCAAGCTGTTGAAGCTATTTTAGCTAAAGCAAATGTTTCTGACGTTGAAAAAGCGTTTGATGACATCATGAATCCGCAGCAAGGTGCTTAATAAGTCATTGACTTAAGCTCTCGCTAACGATTAAATGGCTCGTGTTACACTGTTTAAACAGCGTGCCCGGGCCATTTTTAGTTTTTGGCTCTTAATTTGCGAAAAACGATAACTATGCTTCCTTATAATAAGGATAAGTATAAGCGCATAAGGAATTAAATAAGTATGAATACTGGTATTACAGATCCCCTAAATGCATTGGTCCCTATGGTTGTTGAGCAAACACCAAAAGGTGAGCGCTCGTATGATATTTATTCGAGACTTTTAAAAGAGCGTATTATTTTTTTAACAGGCCAAGTTGAAGACAACATGGCAAACCTGATTTTAGCGCAAATGCTGTTTTTAGAATCAGAGAACCCTGATAAAGATATATTTCTATACATAAATTCACCGGGTGGTTCAGTAACTGCAGGTATGGCAATTTACGACACAATGAACTTCATCAAGCCTGATGTAAGCACCATTTGTGTAGGACAAGCAGCGAGCATGGGCGCATTTTTGCTTACAGCTGGCGCTAAAGGTAAACGTTTTTGTTTACCTAACTCACGCGTAATGATTCACCAACCTTTAGGTGGTTTCCAAGGTCAAGCTTCTGACTTCGAAATACATGCTAAAGAAATACTATCTATAAAAGATAAGCTAAATCGCTTAATGGCAGAACATACTGGTCAGCCATTAGATGTGATTTCAAAAGATACTGATCGTGACAATTTCATGAGCGCGTCAGAAGCGGTAGAGTACGGCTTAGTTGACTCAGTATTTGCAAACCGCGATAAAAAGTAAGCGCTTGGTGAGCAGGGGACCTGTTAATCACTTTTAGTTACTATGCGAAAAACAATAAATTTTGTTATAGTTAAGCGTATTGAAATAGCCACCATCAATTTTGGTGGCCAACGTAATAAGATGAGGTAGCTGAATGTCTGACACTCCTACAGACGGCGACAAAAGTAATAAATTGTTATACTGCTCTTTTTGTGGCAAGAGCCAGCACGAAGTACGCAAATTAATTGCAGGCCCTTCAGTATACGTTTGTGATGAATGTGTAGAGTTGTGTAACGATATTATCAGGGAAGAGATCAAAGACATTGCTCCTAAGCATGACTCGTCTGATAAACTACCTGTTCCAAAAGAAATTCGTAAACACCTAGACGACTACGTAATTGGCCAAGACCATGCAAAAAAAGTATTGTCTGTTGCTGTTTATAACCATTATAAACGTTTACGTAATCAATCAACCAAGCAAGATATCGAGCTTAGTAAAAGTAATATTTTGTTAATAGGCCCAACTGGTAGTGGTAAAACATTATTAGCTGAGACGTTAGCTCGTTTACTTGATGTACCATTCACAATGGCTGATGCAACGACACTTACTGAAGCAGGTTACGTAGGTGAGGATGTAGAAAACATTATTCAAAAACTATTGCAAAAATGTGATTACGATGTGGAAAAAGCACAGCGTGGCATCGTGTACATTGATGAAATAGACAAAATTTCTCGTAAATCAGATAACCCATCAATCACACGTGATGTATCGGGTGAAGGTGTGCAACAAGCATTACTCAAGCTGATTGAGGGTACGATTGCTTCTGTTCCGCCACAAGGTGGGCGTAAACATCCGCAGCAAGAATTTTTGCAAGTAGACACTTCTAAAATATTGTTTATCTGTGGTGGTGCGTTCTCAGGGCTTGATAAAGTAATTGAGCAACGTAGCCATAAAAATACTGGTATTGGCTTTGGTGTTAGTGTTAAAGAGTCTGCAGAGGCACGTTCATTAAGCGAAACGTTTAAAGACGTAGAACCTGAAGATTTAGTAAAATACGGTTTAATACCTGAATTTATTGGCCGTTTACCAGTAGTTGCTACACTAACAGAGCTAGATGAAGCCGCTTTGGTACAAATTCTAAGTGAGCCTAAAAATGCTATCACTAAGCAGTTCTCAGTATTGTTTGGTATGGAAGATGTAGAGCTTGAGTTCCGTGATGATGCTTTATCTGCGATTGCTCACAAAGCCATGGTACGTAAAACGGGTGCACGTGGCCTGCGTTCAATCGTAGAAGGTATTTTATTGGATACCATGTACGAACTTCCATCTATGGACGATGTGAGTAAAGTGGTGATTGACGAAACGGTAATTAAAGGTGAGTCAGACCCAATCTTGATATATGAAAATAACAATCAAGATAAAGCTGCATCTGAATAGTTTTTAAGCTATTTGCATTAAAAAGGAGCCTAAGGCTCCTTTTTTTATAATTAATTTAAACGAGTCGGGGAAAATTGTTGAACTTTAATGTGGTTATCCCCATATACTTGAGTAATCTTTTAAATAAATGAAGTGCGAAGAGAAATATAATGACGCTTGAGAGAACCGACCAAGTCGAAATCCCAGTGCTAGCACTGCGCGATGTTGTGGTGTACCCACACATGGTGATCCCGCTTTTTGTAGGCCGTGAAAAATCAATAAAATGCCTAGAAGCGGCAATGGACAAAGACAAACAAATTTTCTTGGTTGCACAAAAAGATGCAACTGTAGACGAACCAGAGCAGGATGATATTTATCGCATTGGTACTATTGCCACTGTACTTCAATTATTAAAACTTCCCGACGGGACAGTGAAAGTATTGGTAGAAGGTACCCAGCGCGCTGAGATCAAAGATTTTGTTGATAATGATGATTTTTTTGTTGCCAATGCTCAATTCATTGAATCTGATTTAATTGATGAACAAGAGCAAGATGTATTTATTCGAAGCGCAATTAGCCAATTTGAAGGTTACGTAAAGCTCAATAAAAAAATTCCACCGGAAGTACTCACTTCGGTATCAGGTATCGATGAACCTGCGCGCCTCGCAGATACGATGGCTGCGCACATGCCTTTAAAAGTACCTGAAAAACAAAAGGTGCTAGAAATTTCAAGCGTGACAGAGCGTTTGGAATACTTAATGGCGCTCATGGAAGGTGAAATCGACTTATTACAAGTTGAGAAAAAAATCCGTACCCGCGTTAAAAAGCAGATGGAAAAATCCCAGCGAGAGTATTACCTCAACGAGCAAATGAAAGCTATTCAAAAAGAGCTTGGCGAGCTTGATGATGTTCCTGATGAGTTTGAAGCGCTGAAAAAGCGTATTGAAGAATCGGGCATGTCATCAGAGGCGCAAGAAAAAGCCACGACAGAACTTAATAAACTTAAGATGATGTCGCCAATGTCTGCTGAGGCAACGGTTGTGCGTTCTTACATCGATACATTAATTAATGTGCCATGGAAAAAACGTTCAAAAGTTAAAAAAGATTTGGCTGGTGCACAAAAAATACTAGACAGTGAGCACCATGGCCTCGATAAAGTTAAAGAACGCATTTTAGAGTACCTCGCGGTACAACAACGTACCAACAAGCTTAAAGGTCCTATTCTGTGTTTAGTTGGGCCTCCTGGTGTTGGTAAAACATCACTTGGTCAGTCTATTGCGCGCTCCACTGGACGTAAATATATTCGTATGGCACTAGGTGGTGTTCGTGATGAAGCCGAAATTCGTGGCCACCGTCGAACTTACATTGGTTCTATGCCAGGTAAGTTGATTCAAAATATGACAAAAGTGGGGGTTAAAAACCCATTATTTTTATTAGATGAAATTGACAAAATGTCTTCAGACATGCGCGGCGATCCTGCTTCAGCATTGCTAGAAGTGCTCGATCCTGAACAAAACAGTCATTTTGCTGATCACTACTTAGAGGTCGATTTTGATTTATCGGATGTTATGTTTGTCGCTACTTCAAATAGCTTTAACATCCCGGGTCCTCTTTTAGACCGTATGGAAGTTATTCGTTTGTCAGGTTACACCGAAGATGAAAAGCTTAATATCGCCAAAGAGCACCTGATCACTAAGCAAGTAAAGCGTAACGGTTTAAAAGAGCATGAGATTGAAATAGACGACAGTGCCATTATCGGCATTATTCGTTATTACACCCGTGAAGCCGGTGTGCGCAATCTAGAGCGAGAAATTTCTAAGCTGTGTCGTAAGGCAGTTAAAAATATTTTAATTGAAAAAGACACCAAAACGGTGACTATCAATCAAGATAACTTAGAAGAGTATTTAGGCGTACAACGTTTTGACTATGGTAAAGCCGAAGACGGTGATCGTATTGGTCAAGTTACGGGTCTTGCTTGGACCGAGGTTGGTGGTGATTTGCTAACCATCGAATGTGCTGCCGTGCCAGGTAAAGGTAAACTGACTTACACGGGTTCACTTGGCGATGTAATGCAAGAGTCGATTCAAGCAGCAATGACCGTTGTGCGTAATCGTGCTGATACATTCCGTATTAATAGCGATTTTTACGAAAAACGCGACATTCATGTTCATGTACCTGAAGGTGCAACACCAAAAGATGGCCCAAGTGCTGGTGCAGCCATGGTGACTGGTCTGGTGTCGAGCTTAACAGGTAACCCAGTTAAAGCTGATGTTGCTATGACTGGCGAAATAACGCTTCGTGGTGAAGTTTTGCCTATTGGTGGTTTAAAAGAGAAATTACTCGCGGCACACCGTGGTGGAATAAAAACCGTTATTATTCCAAAAATTAACGAGCGTGACTTAAAAGAGATACCTGAAAATGTGCTTGCAGGTCTTGATATTCACCCCGTTACATGGATAGATGAGGTACTGAAGCTTGCTTTAGTGCATCCTGTTGAGAGTTTTTCAGTCGAAACAGAAAAAAAGCAGTAAAAAACGCAAAAAAAGTACTTTTTAGGGCTTTTCAAATCTAAACGGTATGATAAGTTAAGCACTGGTTTTCAAGCCTAGGCCTTATGTGGCCTAGGCTCAAGAAAAATATAATCATGTGAGCATTACAAGTTTGCTCTAAAATTTTCAAAAAAGTGATGTTAGTTTAAAAAACCATCGCTCTTGATAATAACAATGAAAGAGGATGATATTGTGAATAAATCTCAATTAATCGATCAAATCGCAGCTGACGCTGACATTTCTAAAGCGGCTGCAGGTCGTGCACTTGATTCATTCATCGAATCTGTATCTGGCGCGCTAAAAGACGGCGATTCAGTTGCACTTGTTGGTTTTGGTACTTTCTCAGTGCGTGAACGTGCTGCACGAGCTGGCCGTAACCCACAAACTGGTGAAACTATTCAAATTGCTGCTGCAAACATTCCAGCTTTCAAAGCCGGTAAAGCGCTTAAAGACGCAGTAAACTAATCATTTTTTTAAACAGATTAGTTATGGCGAAAGTAAAGTTACTTAATCAGCCTAACCGTTGAATTGGGTAACTTTACCGCTAGTTACTTCAAGTGAAAAAGCGTATCTGGTAAGATACGCTTTTTTTACATGTGACAAGGTATTAAACCTTGATCAAAAAGAGATAAACAAATGCTTGAGAAAATCAGAGAAGGTTCGCAAGGACCTGTAGCCAAAATAATTTTAGGCGCGGTGATTTTATCTTTTGCTTTAGCAGGGATCGGTAGTTACCTAGGTCAAACCACGGAACAACCTGTTGCTGAAGTAAACGGAGTTAAAATTAGCCAAACGGAATTTAACCGTGCGTATCAAAACGAACGTAATCGATTAGAGCAACAATTTGGTGAGTACTTTACACAAATTGCTGCGGATCCAAATTATATGGCACAAATTCGTCAAGGTGTCATTGACCGCTTAGTACAACAAGAATTGCAATCACAGCTAGCGGCAGAATTAGGCCTTCGCGTAAGCGATGACACAGTTCGTAAAACAATTTTAGAATTACCTTATTTCCAACTTGGTGATAAATTTAATAACGATCGTTATTTACAAGTAATTCGCCAAATGAACTTCCAACCGGATACATTTCGTGAGTATCTTCGCGAAGACATGACGCGTAGCCAACTAGTATCTGCGGTTGCAGGCACAGACTTTGCGCTTGAAAGCGAACTTAAAAGTGCTATTGCTCTTCAACAACAAACTCGTAGCATTGATTATTTAGTAATAAATAAAGAAGCGCTTGCAGCGAGTGTTGAAGTATCAGAGCAAGAAGTTTCAGATTACTACGACCTAAACGCATCACAGTTTTTATCACCAGAGCTTATTTCTGTAAATTATGTTGAACTAAAAGCTGAGAACATCACGGTTGCTTCGGTTATGGAAGAAGATGTTAAAGCATACTACGAGCAAAATAAGGCACAATATGTTGAGCCTGAAAAACGCCGTGTATCGCATATTTTAATAGATAACAGTGAAGACGATGATGCTGCAAAAGCAAAAGTCGATGCTCTTTACGCTAAACTTCAACAAGGTGCTGACTTTGCACAGCTAGCAGAATCTTCATCTGATGACATCGTTAGCGCTGAGATGGGCGGCGATCTTGATTGGATTGAACGTGATGTAATGGACCCAGCATTTGAAGACGCAGCATTTTCACTTGAAGCGAAAGGCGACTTTTCAGAAGTGGTTACATCAGAATTTGGTTACCACATCATTAAACTTACTGATATTCAGCCACAGCAAGTTAAAGCATTTGATGACGTGAAAGCTGATCTACGCGCTGAACTAGAGCGTGCCGAGAAAATAGACGCGTTTTACGATAAGCAAACAGAAATGGGTGCAATTGCGTTTGAAATTTCAGACCGTTTAGATGATGCAGCAGAAGTTGCTGAACTAGAAGTTAAGTCAACTCCTCTTTTAGCATTAAACGCCTTACCTGAGCCGCTAAACACTCCAGCTGTAGTTGCAGCTCTTACATCAGTTGATCTACTGGAAGACAAAGTGAACTCTGAGGTTATTGAGTTAGGTGATGAGCACATTGTTATTGTGCGCATAAACGAGCATCAACCAGCTTCAACTAAACCGCTAAGTGAAGTAAGCGAGCAAATTAAAACACGCCTAGTTAATGAAAAGTCGTCTGAGCTTGCAAAAGATAAAGCGCGTAGTTTGTTTGCTGAGCTACAGTCGGGTAAGAGTTTGAACGATATTGCTACTGAACAAAGTTTAACGCTTCGTCAAGAGCCACAACTAAATCGTCAAAGCTTTGCTGTATCGCCTGCGATTGTTACTCAGGCCTTTAAAATGGCTCACCCAGCAGATACTGCAGTGGTTGATGTTGTTGATTTAAATAACGGTGATGCAGCCATTGTTGCACTTAACTCAGTAACAGATGCTGCCGTGACCGCTGACATTGACCCACAAGCTAAACAAAGTATTACAATGGCACAAGCGAACAAAAACTATATGGTATTTATAGAGTCGCTTAAAGCTAAAGCTGAGCTTAATTTACCTGTAGTTGAGCAAGCTGCTGAATAAATTAATTTAAGTTATTTGAAAGGCGCCTTGAGCGCCTTTTTTATTGTTTTGAATTCGGATGTGCTTTTACCATTGCGTAATAATACTCATCATTTTATGGGGCTAGATAGGCCTCGCAATAAATTCAATACGATTACCGCTATGCTCTCTTATCATCATGTGTTGCGCAGGGCCTTTCCCTAAATTCTCTGGTGCAAATTCTATAGTAATATTATTTTGCATTTTTAAGTGTTTGTGCAGCTTGCTTAACTTTCGGTGTTTTTCAATACTGAGTGCTAAATGGTGTAGGCCTACATTTTCTGATTGATTAAACGCTACACGTTTTTCATCATTCTTAACTCGCCACAATGTAACGATTGTTTTTTTATTAGATAAAAAGTAAGCAGGGTAAGTCGCATCATTTCCCATCACTTTAAAACCAAGCACATCAGTAAAAAACACCTTAGATGAATCTAAATCTGAAACTGTTAAACCTAAATGATCGATTCCGCCAACCCAGTTTTTAACTTTGTTAGGGGTATCGGCAATAGCAGAGGTAGATAAAAGCAGTAGGGGAGTAATGCTAAGTAGTGTGTGTTTGAGCATGGAGTGGCCTTGTTAAAAAGCAAAAGTTAATAACAAGGCCCTTCTAAAACGCACTTACATTACAAAAATTGCATTAACAGCTTAATAGCCGCTGCGTTATTTTTGATTGAGGGTTATTAAATACACTTTCGGTCAAACCATATTCAACCACTTCGCCTTTATCAAGCACAATTACTTGGTCACTAATATGGCGTACTAAACTAAGATGGTGGGTGATCATGACATACGTTAAACCTGTTTCACGTTGTAACTTAAGTAATAAATTTACTATTTGGGCACGAATAGATGGGTCTAATGATGATACAGCTTCATCAAGTACCATTACTTTAGGGTCTAAAATAAGTGCTCTGGCAAAAGCCACACGTTGTAATTGACCAACGCTGAACATATGCGGGTAATAATGTTGGTGATCAACTAATAACCCCACTTTAGAAAGTGTTAAATTTATTTTTTCTGCCCGTTCTTCTTCATCAAAGTCAGTATTATACTGCAAGCAATCATCAAGCATGTCGCCAATAGTGAGACCAGGGTTTAACGACGCTCCCGAGTCTTGGAAAATCATTCTAATGTGACGACATTGGTTATCTCGAATACCGTTGTCTTCGATTATATTGCCTTCTAATAATATTTGCCCTGAGTTAGCATTATCTGCACCAGCAAGGAGTTTTGCGAGGGTACTTTTACCCGACCCGGTTTCGCCAATTACAGCAATGGTTTCACCTTTGCCAATACAAAATGAAATATTTTTTAGTACTTCAAACTTTTTCCGTTTAAATAAACCAGCCCGCACATCAAATGTTTTAGATAGCGCTTGTACCTTAAGAGTAGGTTGCATTACTTCATCTCCTTTATGAGCGGAAAATGACATGCATAACTGTGACCACTGTGTTTAGTTAGTGTAGGAGTTACCACACATTCTTTTTGTGCCTGTGGGCAGCGAGGTCCAAGGCGACAACCAATTGGTAAATGTTGTAAGGTTGGAATAGTGCCTTTAAGTGCATAAAACGGTTCTTTATGTGCCAAACCTTGTTCGTAATCGGGTAAGCTTTTTAACAAGGCCTGGGTATAAGGATGGCGAGGCTGCTTAAATATTTTATGGGTAGGGCCTGCCTCAACCATTTGGCCGCAATATAAAACGTGAATACCATGTGACCAATCGGCAATTTCTTCAAGCTCATGTGAAATCATTAAAATAGACATATTTTTTAGCTGATTAAGACTTTTTAATAATCTAAATACTTGTGCCCGAGTTGTACTCTCTAGCGCTGTAGTAGGCTCGTCAGCAATTAAAAGCTTAGGTGTGCGAGCTATCGCCATAGCAATCATTACCTTTTGACACACACCTTCAGAGAGCTCGTGAGGGTAACTATCAAGTACGGCTTCATGATTTTTTATGCCGACTTTGTGAATAAGCGCCTTAACTCGGTCTTTTCGGTCTCTATTACGTTTTAAAAAGAACCCTTTGCGAGCAACTTCTGGCAGTGTTTCAGCAATTTGATTAAAAATTTTCGCCGTAGGGTCTAGGCACCGACTTGGATCTTGGTAGATCATCGCAATGTCTTTGCTCACAGTTTGCCTGCGTTGTTCAGGAGTTAGGCGCATTAAGTCAACACCCCGCCAATGGATTCGGTCAGCGGTTATATTCCAGCGTTCATTTAAAACACCAACAATGGCTTTTGCTATAAGGCTTTTACCTGAACCAGATTCACCTACAAGCGCATGTACTTCACCTTCTTTTAAACTAAAGCTGACCCTATCTACCGCTCTTATAACGGTTTCTGAAGTACGCAGTTCAATGGTTAAGTTTCTTACATCAAGTAATTGCATTTAATCGGCCTTACGCTCTTTTAGCACTTGTCTAAGTCCATCGCCTACTAAATTGGTTGATAATACCGCTAAAAATAATAATACCCCTGGCAAAGCAACCGTCCAAGGAGCCAAATAAATTAAGCCAAGATTTTCTGCCAAAATAGCCCCCCACTCGGTGGTAGGAGGTTGTGCACCGAGCTTTAAAAAACCCAACGCAGAAATATCTAGTATGGCCGTAGACAGTGCCATAGTAAAAATAACCACAATATGTTCGTAAATATTGGGGAAAATACCACGAGATATAATATGCCAATTTGAAGCGCCGTCGAGCTTAAACGCGGTGATATAGTCTTTGCTCAGCTCTTCTACTATTAGGTTTCTGATTGAATGAATAAACTGGGGTAATAACGCTAAAATAATTGCCCATACGGTATTCATTAAGCCAGGGCCAAGCACTGCGATAATAATAATAGCTAACAACAATGAGGGTATTGAAAGAGTGATATCAAGTAGGTGATTTAAAAAGCTTGAACGGATACCACGGCTAATGCCTGCAAAAGTACCGACTAATACGCCTATTATAGTCGTTAGTAACGCGGCGACCACTGATAAACCAAAGGTATAAGTTGCGCCGTTCATTAATCGCGACAACACATCACGCCCTAAATCGTCTGTTCCTAAAATAAAGCGCACGTCGCCCATTTCATGCCATGAAGGCGGAATAAGTAGTGCATCGCTGTGCTGCTGGTTTACCCCATAAGGCGCTAAAAATGGTGCACTGGCAGCAAGTAAGGCAAATGCTATAAACACCCATAAACCAACAAGGGCAGGGTGATTGTTTTTAAATTTTCGCCAAAATCGCGCAAGTGGCGATTTATTCGACTCTTCAGAAAATACTTTAAACTTTGCCATGGGCTTGGTTCCGTGAGAGTGGGTCGAATAAACTGTAAAGAAGTTCGGTTACAATGGTGGCTAAAATTACAAACAATGATACAGCCATTAAGCCGCCTTGAATGGCAGGAAAATCTCGTTGGTAAATACTGTCTATTAACCAGCGGCCAATACCAGGCCATGAAAAAATAACCTCGGTGATCATAGCAAGCGTAATTAATGTACTAAATTGCAAACCAATTTTTTTTATGACCGGTAAAAGTGCATTACGCAGTGCGTGGTGCAAAATTAACTGACGTCGGTTCAATCCTTTTGCTCGCGCTGTTTTTATGAAGTTTTGATCCATTATTTTTAACATTGACTCTCGGGTAAAGCGCACAAGTACAGTTGTTGGGTACATGGCAAGTACTATGGTTGGTAATGTTAAATGATGTAATGCGTCAGTAAATGCCATGCCTTTATATGGAAAACCTGCTAACGCAATATCAATCAACATAAACCCAGTAGATGGCGGAATTTCATAAAGAAGCCCCATTCTGCCCGACATTGGAAACCACCCCAATTTGAGAGAAAAAATCATAATTAGTAATAAAGCCAACCAAAATACAGGCATAGAATAGCCCACAATGGTCGTTGAATTAATGAGCTTATCGGGCCAGCGATTGTAATATGCTGAACCTAAAATTCCTGCAGGCACACCAATAAAAATAGACACAATAAGTGCATAAACACTAAGCTCTAGCGTTGCCGGTAATAGATCAAGAATATGCGAGAACACATTGTCGCCAGAGGCAAACGATAAGCCCCAATCGCCTTGAAAAACACGGCCCAAAAAAGCGATGTATTGAGTGAAGTAATTGCTGTTATATAGATATTTATCTTCCAGTTGAGTATTTTGCGAGAAGTTATTACTTGGCACACCACTTAAATTACTTAACGGATCTCCAGGGAATAAATAAGCGAGAGAAAACGTAAATATGCTTAGCATTAATAGCATAAAAAGTAATAAACCAAGGCGGCGTAAAATATAATCAAGGATCATTACTTTTTCCTCGCATTGGCTAACGAAATAGCACCAAATGGACCAAGTGTTATGCCTTCAACATCGGCACTACTTGCTTGAAACCGTAGGCCATGAGCAATTGGTAGCAAGGGTAATTCATCCATAATGAGCGATTGCACATCGGCATAATATTTTTTTCGCATTAATATATCGGTGGTATCGAGTGCTTGCGCTAATAATAAATCAAATTTTGGGTTGCACCAATTAGCGGGGTTTTTACCACTAAATGTTGCAGAGCAACTTAATAAAGGGCTAAAAAAATTATCTGGGTCAGGCGTGTCTGCTGCCCAGCCAAGTAACACGCTATCGTGGCGGTGCTCACCAATGCGTTGAATAAACGTATTCCACTCGTACTCTACAATATTTACGTTAACGCCTATTTTGCGCAAATCACTTTGCATCAGCTCAGCCATTTTACGCGCATTTGGATTATAAATACGGCTTACCGGCATAGCCCAAATATTCATATCAAACCCATCTTTTAAGCCTGCTTCTGCAAGCAAACTTTTGGCAAGATCGGGGTCAAACAATGGCATCGATGTTTGGGCATCAAATGCCCAAGACGTTGGTGGTAACATCGACTCGGCTCGTGTTCCGTTGCCGTAATACACCGCTTGCATTATTTTATCTGTATCGATTGCATGTGCAAGCGCCTTGCGAACTCGAATATCGTCAAAAGGTGGGCGTTCTGTGTTAAAAGCCCAATAGCCAACATTAAGGTTCGTTTCTTTTTCAATATTAATATCTTCACGCTGGGCTAAAATACTCAACTGAGCACTACTAGGGTGAGCGGCTAAGTCGCATTCTTTAGTAAGTAGTTTTGCGATTCGGGCTGTGCCATTAGGGGTAATATCGTAAACAAGTTGTTCAAGAGCGACGTCGTGTTTCCAATAATCAGGATTACGGTAAAAGCGGACTAAATTATCTCGGCGATATTCACGATAAATATAAGGACCAGTGCCTACAGGGTATTGATCAAATAACCCTTCTTGCTCGGCTGCTTTGCGTTTCATTGCATATTCTGCCGATAAAACTACCGCAAAATCTGTTGCCATATTGGCTAAAAAGCTGCTTTCAGCATTAAATAACTCAAACCTGACTTGGTAGTCAGATACGCGAACAATTTTTCGGATGAGCTGATCAACGCCTACACTTTGAAAATAAGGGTAACTTGCATCACCCACAAAATGATAAGGGTTGTAAACGTCAAATAATCGGCTAAAGGTAAAAATAACGTCATCGGCATTAAATGTGCGTGTAGGAGTAAAGTACGCAGTCGTATGAAACGGCACGTTTTGTCGTAAAGTAAATGTGACAGACTTACCATCTTTACTTACTCTCCAATCTGTAGCGAGTTCACTTTGAAACTCTGCAGTAACCGGATCAATACTTATTAAACGGTCATAAAGCTGATTTGCAATAATATCAATAGTTGAGCCTGTGGTTGTTACTTGTGGGTTAAACGACACAGGGTTTGCTTCGGCGCAATATACCAAGCCTTGGCTTTTTTCTTCAATGACGCGTTCTTCACTATCTAAGCAGCCAGCTAAAGTGACGGCTAGTAAAGTAAGTAAAAATTTATGCACACGCATAACCTCTAACTATTGTTGATCCAACAAATTGTATTTTTTTAGATACCCACGTAATTGATGATACGTTAAACCAAGTACTTCTGCAGTTTTCTTTTGATTAAATTGGCTGTGCTCAAGCGCTTTATTAATCATATTTATTTCAAACTCATTTGAGCGCTCTTTTAAGCTACAAGGAAATTGAATATCAGCGTCTACTTTTTGCTCAGAAATGCTTACAGGCGCGGCAACAGAAATAGGCTCAGCACTTACATGCTTCGGAGTTATAGGAGCTTTAATACGTGCTTTTGGCCTAAATGGACTCTCGAATGGGTCTAAAATAATCTGGTGAACGGGAATATGTTCACTACCGTGGCGATACAAACTACGCTCAACCACATTTTTAAGCTCACGAATATTTCCCGGCCAATCATACGATAAAAGTGTTTCTGTAGCGCTTCGGGTAAAGCCACTGAATAACTCCCACTCTAAATCGCGTGCCATGTTCATCGCAAACTGCTCTGCAAGCAACATAATATCGTCTTGACGTTCACGCAGTGGAGGGAGGGTAATTACATCAAATGCTAATCGGTCCAACAAATCGCTTCTAAATTCACCTTGTTCTGCAAGATATGGTAAGTCTTCATTGGTGGCGCATACTAAGCGGGTGTCAACTTTAACAGTTTGCTTACCGCCAACGCGTTCAAACTCACCATACTCTATAACGCGAAGAAGCTTTTCTTGTACCATGGCAGATGTATTTGCTAATTCATCCAAAAATAGCGTACCGCTGTTAGCGCGTTCAAAACGGCCTTCGTGGCGTTTACTGGCCCCGGTAAATGCACCGCTTTCGTGACCAAATAATTCGCTTTCGAGCAGGTTTTCGTTCAAGGCTGCACAGTTTAGCTTTACGTAGTTTTGATCCCAACGCTTAGATAAAAAATGTAAGCGAGCAGCAATAAGCTCTTTACCTGTGCCTCGTTCGCCAATAATAAGCACCGGCTTATCTAAATTAGCGAGTTGCGATACTTGATCCAATACCGATAAAAAGCTGTCTGATTGGCCTAGTAAATTGTCTTGTTGGCGATATTGGCTCATATTCCCTAAGTCTTGGTCATTTTTACTAACTGTTAGTGTATTTCATAATTATGAATAACTAAAGTAATTTGTATATTTAGTTTAACTTAATGAAAATAAAGTGTATTTTGTTTTTTAAAAAGTTGGCAAGCATATTGATACTAGTTAAAGCAGACTAACTAAGTTTTAATTACAGAGGTAAATGTTATGGGAATTTTTTCACGTTTTGCAGATATTGTTAATTCTAATATCAATGCCATTTTAGATAAAGCAGAAGACCCAGAAAAAATGGTGCGTCTGATTATCCAAGAAATGGAAGATACACTGGTAGAGGTGCGTTCTACATCAGCTAAAACTTTGGCTGAGAAAAAAGAAATTGTTCGCCGCCTTGATACACTTAAAGTTCAAGTAAGTGACTGGCAAGAAAAAGCTGAGTTAGCACTTAGTAAAGACCGCGAAGATTTAGCACGTTCAGCATTACTCGAAAAGCAAAAGTCGGCAGATGCAGTGAGTGCCGTTGAAGGTGAACTTGAGCATGTAGAGTCTCATATTGAGAAGCTTCAGCAAGAAGTGACCACACTACAAGAAAAGTTAGCTGATGCTAAATCACGTCAAAAGGCAATAATTCTTCGCCAGCGTTCAGCTGAGTCGCGCCTAGAAGTGAAAAAAGCACTTGATAGCTCTAAAGTAGAAGACGCACTTAATCGCTTTGAACGTTACGAAACTAAAATTGATGGACTAGAATCTCAAATAGAGTCTTACGATTTAGGTAAGCAAACGTTAGCAGACGAAATTGCTGATTTACAAAAAAATGAAAAAATTGATGATGAGCTAGCTGAACTTAAAAAGAAGCTTGCTGATAAGTAATTTATACAGGGGCATGTAATGTGCCCCACTGCTTAACATATTTGAACGGATTGTCAGGAGAGGATTATGTTTGATCCAGAGATACTAGTTGCACCATTTATCTTATTTATGATTTTTGTTGCGCCACTGTGGTTAATTTTACACTACCGTAGCAAAAAGCAAGTCAGCCAAGGTTTAAGTGAACATGAACACCGCCAATTACTCGAACTAGCACATAAAGCTGAACGCATGGCTGATAGAGTAGAAACACTTGAAGCATTGCTTGATCAAGAGTCACCACAATGGAGACGCAAAATATGAATGCCAAACGCGAATTATTAAGAGACCCACAGCGCGGTAAAATAGCCGGTGTGTGTGCGGGATTAAGTGACTACTTTAATATGGAGTTATGGTTAGTTCGCATTATATTTGTTAGTGCGGTACTGCTAGCAGGTGGCCCATTATTTGTGGTAGCGTATATTGCAGCGTGGTTTATTTTAGACAAAAAAGAGCCAACGACTGCACATACCAATAGTTCAACAAAAGCTGACGATCCGTTAGAAGTAAAATTTAAAGTATGGCAAAAGGGTGAGCCACCGCGCCGCGCTTTACAAGATTTAAAAGAGCGTTTAGCGCGAGTAGATACACGCCTTCAAGATATGGAACGCCACGTTACCTCTAGCGAGTTTACGGTAAGCCGTGAAATCAATAAACTTTAAAGGATTTAATGGCACTTTATTAGGTGATTAAGCATCAATGAAGTGCTAGCCCATTATGAGTAGTACTTCATTTGCTAAAAAGACCTTTAAAAGTATTAAAGGCAGTGCACAAAAAGCCCTTCACCGAAGTTTAGATCAGCATGTGAAATTGGCTGTTACCGGGTTAAGTGGCAGCGGTAAAACCGCCTTTATTACAGCCTTAGTAAAGCAATTAACGACACAAGCTAACGATAAAAACCTCCCGTTTTTTGACGTAATGCGAGAGCATCGCCATATTGCTACCAAAGTTGTACCGCAAGAGGCGCTTAACGTTCCCACTTTTGATTATACGCGTGCGCTTAATTCTCTTTTACCAAGTGACGGCGAACCAAAATGGCCCGCATCGACTGAGCGCATTAATACACTTCGTTTGGCAATAAAATATCAGAGCAATACGGGTTTACGTGGGCATTTTTCACCGCAATCCACGTTGTACTTAGATATTATAGATTACCCCGGCGAGTGGTTACTTGACTTACCCATGCTTGAGCAAAGCTATGAGCAGTGGTGTGATCTTCAATACCCTTTATTACTGCAACACCCGCGCGTAAATACGTCTAATGATTTTTTAAATGCGCTTGAGCAGCTTGACTTAAACGCACCTGTTGATGAGAGCTTACTTTCACACATTGCTGAGCTTTACCAACATATGCTGTTGGGTCTTAAAAAAGACACCAAACTAGCTATGCTACAACCTGGGCGAATGCTAATGCCTGGTGACTTAAAAGGTGCGCCGCTATTATTATTTTTCCCTGTTAATTCTCAGCAGTTTAATAGAGGTGATATTATTGCGGGATCTAATTTAGAGCACCTTATTAAGCGCTTTAATGCTTATGTAAAAGAAGTGGTTAAGCCTTTTTACAACGAGCATTTTAAACATTTTGACCGTCAAATAGTGTTAGTCGATGCATTAAGCGCTTTAAACGAAGGCCATGCAACACTTCAAGAGCAAAGTAGCGTAATAAACCAATTGCTTGCCCACTTTAATTACGGCGAGTCAGGGTTTTTCAAACGTTTATTTAAACCCAACATAGATAAAATACTCTTTGCAGCAAATAAATCAGATCACATCAGTGCCAAGCACCATAAAGACTTGGCATTACTGCTCGATTCGCTAGTGCATGAGCAAACTAACTATTTAAAATTCGATGGTGTGCAAATAGAAACCATGGCTATGTCGTCAATAACGGCTACGCAACCGCGCCAAATAAATGATAAAGGCCAAACGCTTGATTGTATTTATGGTAAACCTTTAAACGAGCAAGACTGGTTAACTTATTTACCGCCACAGCCGCCGAGGCGCATGCTTAGTAAAGCTGAATGGCCCGCACAAGGTTTTGAGTTTTTATCGTTTACGCCCATGCCATGCCCAGATAAACAACTAAAACACATTCGCCTTGATCATGTAATGCAGTACTTGTTAGGAGACAAATTATCATGAATGAGACACAACCTCAGTTTCAAGCTGGTCGCCGAATAGACACACAAGATGTTGAACAAATTGAACCCGCTTTAGTTCCTGCAAAAGTGATTGAGCACGGGCAAAGTAATGATAGCGATGACTTTGATGACGAAACACTTGAGCCTGAAATTGACCTAACTCCAGTTTATAAAAAATCAAAATGGCAAACCTTAAAAGGTATTTTTACGATTAGCTTTATTGTGCTTGTACTTTTAGAGTTTGCGTTTTCGTTAGTATTTACATTTCAGCAATCTATTATTTTAGGCAGTGTTTATTTAACCGCCGTCGTCAGCGGTGTACTGTTAATTGGACGAATGTTGTGGCGAGAATATTCAATGTTGCGCAGTTTAAAACGTAACCAGTTGCATAGAGTTGAAGCCGATAGACTTTTAAATAGTGAGCAAGTAGGCGGGGCATTGCCTTGGCTTGAAAAGTTAAATAAACACCAACAGCTTGATAACTTCGACACTTTTAAAAGTCAAGTTGCAGAGCATCACAGCGATAAAGAAATAATGACACTATACGCAAATAGTTTATTGGTCACCCAAGATACTCAAGCGAAAAAGCTTATAAATCGTTTCGCAACCGAGTCCGCATTATTGGTTGCACTGAGCCCAATTGCGCTAGTGGATATGATGGCAGTATTGTGGCGTGGCACCAAGCTAATAGAGCAAATTGGTAAAATTTATGGCATTGGATTTGGCTATGCTAGTCGAATTAAGCTTTATCGCATGCTGATAAAGCAAGTCATGTTTGTAGGTAGTGCTGAGCTGGTATCTGATTTAGCGGCAACGGCGCTAAGTGCTGAGTTATTGGGTAAACTTTCTGGGCGAGCAGCACAAGGCGTCAGCGCTGGTATTTTTACAGCGCGTATAGGCTACAAAGCAATGGAGCTAAGTCGCCCTTTACCAAGGCTCGAGCACAAGCGGAGCTTGCTAAAAGAGACCGTACAAAGTATTGCAGGTAAAATTATAAAACGAGGAAAAACAGAGCCTACACAATAGCATGGAAATATTTGTGTACAGCTAAGCGGGTAAACTTTGCACAAATAGCCATCTGAGCATCCGGCATGCTTGTGATTTAAACTGTGGTACGTTTTTATCTATGTCACTAACAACACATAATAAAAATGAGCACAAAGATAATGACCAAGCATCATCTTCATACACAATGTATTCATGGCCCGCAAAAAGCAAACGATCCTCATGGCGCATTAACCTCTCCGTTATACCAAACATCAACCTTTCATTTTGAAAATGCAGCACAAGGTGCCGCACGTTTTGCAGGGGATGAACCAGGCTATATTTACACTCGTCTAGGTAACCCAACAACCACCGAGCTTGAACAAAAAATAGCACAGCTAGAAGGCTGTGAAGCGGCTGCGGCAACGGCTACCGGTATGGGCGCTGTGTCTGCATCGGTATTGAGCTTTTTATCACAAGGCGACCACCTAGTGGCCTCAAGTGCATTGTATGGATGTACATTCGCATTTTTTGCGCACATGTTACCGCGTTGGGGAATCGAAGTGACGTTTGTTGATATGACCAATGAAGCCGAACTTCGCGCTGCGATTAAACCAAATTCAAAAATGATATTTGTAGAAACACCTATAAACCCAACAATGGCTGTAATTGATTTAGCACTTATTGGCGCTATTGCTAAACAGCACAACTTAATTAGCGTGGTCGACAACACCTTTTTAACGCCGCTGCTGCAATCACCAAAACAATATGGCATTGATATAATTATGCACAGTGCCACCAAATACATAAATGGCCATGGCGACGTAGTGGCAGGACTTGTGTGTGGATCGCTCGAGCATATCACCCTAATTAAAATGACCGTACTAAAAGACATTGGTGCCACCATAAGCCCACACGACGCATGGCTTATAAATCGCGGATTAAAAACCTTAGCCATACGCATGGATCGTCACTGTCAAAGTGCCCAAACAGTAGCCGAATACTTAGAGGCGCACCCGCAGGTTAATATTGTTTATTACCCAGGGCTTAAATCTCACCCAGGGTATAAATTTATTGGTAATCAAATGAAAGCTGCAGGCGGCGTAATTGCGTTTGAAATAAAAGGCACCTTACAACAAGGCGCCCAATTTATTGATAGCATGAAGCTTTGTACACTTGCTGTCAGTCTCGGCGATGCCGAAACACTCATTCAGCACCCAGCTTCTATGACTCATTCTCCTTATACACCAGAGGAGCGAGCTGCTGCTGGAATAAGTGATGGGCTGATCAGGCTTTCGGTTGGGCTCGAAGATGTTAACGACATTATTAGCGATTTAGACCAAGCATTTGCTCAAATAGTTTATGTGTAATTTTTTATATACATATTAATGTAGCCTAAATGCCTTTAAATTTGGGTTTGTACATTAAAAGTGCCATCACTGTAATTTTTAATTTACAGTTTGTGTAATCGTGCCAAGCACAGATGTTAGCCTATCTATTAAACTTTTGTTCACTTTTGCATAGTATGGCTGCATTAGATATTCATTAATCTTGAGTATCACACTGACACACATTTAGGGTACACACCCAAGAAGGTACTTATGGCTAAATCAAGTAAATACACCTCCAAAACACCAGACGAAAATGGCGTCATACACTGGAGCGAAGAAGAAAATAAAATTTGGTCAGAGCTAGTGGCACGTCAACTTGAATGCATTGAAGGCAAGGCCTGCGATGAGTACATGGATGGGCTTAAAAAAATAAACCTGCCTCACGATCGTATACCGCAATTAAGTGAGCTTAATGAGGTACTTCTTGCCACTACTGGCTGGCAGGTTGCGCCAGTGCCAGCACTTATCGATTTTGATGAGTTTTTTAGGTTGTTGGCAAACAAACAATTTCCGGTAGCGACGTTTATTCGTAGCCGTGAAGAGTTTGACTATCTCCAAGAACCAGATATTTTTCATGAAATATTTGGCCACTGCGCCATGCTAACAAACCCAGATTTTGCCAAATTCACACACAAATACGGCCAACTAGGTTATGCGGCGCAGAAAAAAGATCGCGTATACTTAGCTCGTATGTACTGGTTTACCGTTGAGTTTGGTTTAATGCAAACCGAAAACGGCCTGCGGATTTACGGCGGCGGTATTTTATCAAGCCCGGGTGAAACGCAATACGTGTATTCAGATACACCAGAAATAACGCCAATGAGCGTCATTGATGTGCTGCGTACGCCGTACCGTATTGATATTATGCAGCCACAGTACTTCACCATTAATTCTATTCATGATCTGTTTGATATATCGCAAATGGATATTATGACTTTGGTAGAGCAAGCTAAAGAGCTTGGTTTGCACGACCCAAAATTTCCACCAAAAGAAAAATTAGCTAGTTAACTTTAATTTAAAAAGAAACGCTAAAGTAAGGATTTAAGATGTCTTCATTAAGTGAACAAAAATGCGAAGCTTGCCACGTAGATGCTCCAAAAGTGTCTGACGAAGAGCTTGCACAATTAATTACTAAAATCCCAGACTGGGTACCTGAAGTACGCGACGGCATTATGCAGCTTGAACGTGTTTATAAATTTAAAAACTTTAAGCAAGCTATCGCGTTTACCAATAAAGTTGGCGACATGGCAGAAGATGAAGGCCACCACCCAGGTTTATTGACCGAGTGGGGCAAAGTAACCGTTACATGGTGGAGCCATTCAATTAAAGGCCTGCACAAAAACGACTTTATTTGCGCAGCTAAAACAGACGACGTGTTTAACGCACTGTAATAAAAAATTAATTGAGCAAACTAAAAGCACTTATTTTTATAAGTGCTTTTTTATTGGCTTTGGTAAATTATCACCTTCTACAATTAAAATTGTTACAACAAAAAGCATATGGATAACAAAACAAATATATGCCATGTAGTTATATTCTAGGTTGATTATTTTGTGTCCGAGAATAATATAGGCTGTATAAAAAAGGATGGTTACATGGCAACAAAACTGCAGCTTATTAACCCTGATGGACAGGCTAACTTTGGTTTATTCCCGCAAGGGATTAAACATATTAATTACTTGGATTTTGACTTAAGAAACTCAATGGATAAACCATGCGGTATGCTTGCAAAAAAACTTAAGTTTAACCAGTTCCAATTTATAAGCATTACTTGCGAAGAATTAGTCGTTGGGCTTGCGATCGTT
>NZ_LODI01000045.1:148183-150353 GCF_001468485.1 Pseudoalteromonas sp. H71 | reverse complement strand
TCTGAAAATTGCCAGTAACTGCTTTGTTTATGTTTATAATTTAAAAACAAATCAGCTAAACGAGTACAGCTTTGTAAATCTATTTTCTAAAGACACGCTCATTGAGCCTCAGCCAAATTCAGGCAATAGTTATTTTAAAAAGGGTAATAATAGCGTTTACATTAATACAACAGACAGGCCCGGAGAGCGAAAGGTAACAGTTAAAATAAGCACCACACTGTCTCTTGATGCAATAATTAACGAGTCAGATAATTATATTCCTCTGAGTGTATGTGCACGGGCTGGTTATGCAGGTTTTCATTTTACCCAAAAGTCAGCAGGGCTAAATTGCCATGGTACGCTTATGTTAAATAATACCCGCTACGATTTTAGCAGTATGAACGCACTTGCCTGTGTAGATTGGAGTGCAGGCTATATGCGTCGTGAAACGTTTTGGAATTGGGCAAGCCTTGCCTGTAAATTACCAGGTGGACGCAATTTAGGATTAAACCTTTCAGCAGGTGTAATTGAAACAGGATTTACTGAAAATGCCATTTGGCTTGACGGCAAGCTATACAAAATTGATATGGTTGATTTTAAATTTAACCGTTATGGCGATAAAACTGATTGTGCTAAGTGGGAACTCCACTCAAACGACGGCATGATTAATCTTATTTTTGAACCTGTAAGTCACCGCTTTGATAAAACGAACTTACTCATTGTGGCGACGAATTTCACACAAAAAATTGGTCGTTACTTCGGTGAAATAACACTTCCAAATGAAGTGATAATACTTAACGGGCAGTGGGGCTTAGTGGAAGATCATTATTCAAAATGGTAGATGTACTTTTTTGGGTATTAACGTAAAGTTAATCATAACTACGAATGAAAAAGATAAGGCTCTAAATTAAAGAAGTTCAGAGCCTTATTTTTTCATCAATAATTTATTCTAATGTTATTTGTTTCTTATTAATCATCAATCGAGCGAAGTAGGGCGTTAATGCCTACTTTTTCACGTGTTTGTTGATCTACTTTTTTCACAATAATTGCAGCGTATAGGCTGTGAGTGCCATCTTTTGATGGTAATGCACCTGGCACAACTACTGCGCCTGCTGGTACGCGGCCGTAGTGAATTTCGCCGGTTTCACGGTCATAAATACGGGTGCTTTGGCTGATATAAACGCCCATTGAAATCACAGCGCCTTCTTCTACTACTACGCCTTCAACAATTTCAGAACGTGCGCCAATAAAACAATTGTCTTCAATGATGGTTGGGTTAGCTTGTAGTGGCTCTAAAACGCCGCCAATGCCAACGCCGCCAGATAAGTGTACGTTCTTACCAATTTGTGCACATGAGCCTACAGTTGCCCATGTATCTACCATGGTGCCTTCGTCAACGTAGGCGCCAATGTTTACGTACGATGGCATAAGCACGACATTTTTACCTACAAAGCTGCCTTTACGGGCTACTGCGTTTGGTACTACGCGCATGCCGCCTTGCTGAAATTGCTCCGGCGTGTAGTCGCTAAATTTAAGCGGCACTTTGTCATAAAATTGGTTTACGCCATCGTTCATTGGTTGATTGTCGCGAATACGAAACGACAGTAATACGGCTTTTTTAAGCCATTGGTGTACAACCCATTCGCCTGATATTTTTTCAGCTACACGGGCTGCACCGCTGTCGAGCAGCTCTAATACGTCGATAATAGCTTGTTTTACGTCGCTAGATACTGTGCTTGGGCTAATGCTGTCACGGTTATCCCATGCATTTTCGATCATTGTTTTTAAATCTGACATGTATGTCCTCTTATTCTGTTTCGGCGTTGAATTTTTTACGCAATGCCTGATGAATTTTTGCTTGCTCTTCATCGGTTAGCGCTTGATATTCGTTATTAGATACAACAAAGAAATCCTCTGCACGTTCACCTACCGTCGTGATTCGGGCTGCGTGAATGTGTAGTAAATGTGCTTGGAAAACTTCGGCTATTTTGGTTAGTAGGCCCGGTATATCAACAGCTTGTATTTCAATTAAGCTGCGATCTTTACGGGCATGAGGGCGAAGCACTATTTTAGGCTTAATGTTAAAGTCTTTAAAACGTTGCGAGCGGCTCTTTTTAAAGCGAATTTTTTTACGTGGGTCGTTAAGTGCTTGCTCAAGGCCGCGTTTAATCGATTGCGAACGGCTGCTTGC
>NZ_LODI01000045.1:71129-148168 GCF_001468485.1 Pseudoalteromonas sp. H71 | reverse complement strand
GGGTCGCCACTCACTTCAAGAATTACAAAACTAAATAGTACGTAACCATCTTTAGTGGTGAGTACTTGTGCATGTTGGATTTGTGCTTTTTTAGTACCAATAATATTTACTAAGCGAGCGAATAGCGCACCTGAGTAGGGACTATAAACAAAAACTTGTGTGCCACCGTGCATCGGCGCATTCGACACAATTACACTCGGTTGACTTAAATCGGTGCTATTTAATAAATGCTCGGTTTGCCACGATATTTGTTGCTCGCTAAATGCAGTAAAGTAGTTTGCTTTAAAGCGGCTCCAAATTAGGTCAATTTTTTCTTCAAGGTACCCTAAGTTAAGTAAGCGCTGCTTTGCTTGGTGCTTTTTATCACGGATTTGGTCGCGTTGGTCCATTGGGTTTTCAAGGCCTAGACGCAATGCACGTTGTGTGTGCAAATAAAGTTCGCGTAGTAGGGTGTTTTTCCAATCGTTCCATAGGTTGTCGTTAGTGGCACGAATATCTGCCACGGTCAAACAATAAAGGTAGTCGAGTTGACGCTCTGTTTTTACACGTGTTGCAAAGTCTTTAATTACACCCGGGTCGTTTATATCTTTACGCTGTGCAGTTACAGACATAAGTAAGTGATTACCAACAAGCCATGCTATAAGCTTGCCATCGGATGATGGGAAGCCATGTAATTTAGCAAATGCAATGGCATCAACAGAGCCAAGCTCTGAATGATCGCCTCCACGGCCTTTTGCAATATCATGAAAAATACCGGCTAAATATAAAAGCTCAGGTTTATCCATACGGGTAACTATTTCACTACAAATTGGAAACTCACTCACGCCCGTTTTATCAAAATATTGGTAAATATTATTGATTAATTTGTGGGTGTGCTCATCTACCGTGTAGGCATGAAATAAGTCAAACTGCATTTGTCCAAATATATTACGCCATTGCGGTAAGTAAGCTGCAAGCATGCCGTGTTTGTGCATGAGAGTAAATGCACGGCCCATACCGTTAGGGTGTTTTACCAGACGTAAAAAGGCTTCACGACAGGCTGCGTAATCTTGCAGGTCACCTAGTAAACGACGGCGCACTTGGCGAATAGTTCGAATGGTGCTTGGGTAAATGTGGGTTATTTCTGGATTTTCTGCAATGTGCTCAAACAGAACAAAAAGCTGGTCGCGTCTAAAAAAGACAGATGGGTCTTTTACACGAATTTGATGACCAACTCGCTCAAAGTTTCTGTCGAGTACTTCAACGACTGCTTCGCTGCTCAGTGGTGAAATGCTTTGCTCAAAATACGAAAGCAGCATTTGATTGAGTTCGCGTACACGGCTCATGATACGAAATAAGCGCTTCATCATTCGCTCAACCGACGCTTTACCATCGCTACCAAAGCCAAGTATTTCTGCGGCCAGGGGTTGATGATCAAACAGTAAACGGTTTTCTGAGCGTCCGGCAGCCAAGTGTAATGCAAAACGAATATTCCACAGGTTTTCTAGGCACTCTGATAGCTCTTGAAACTCTTCATGGGTTAAGTAGCCATGATTTATAAGCTCTTGAAGTGTTTCGGCTCTAAAGTGTTTTTTGGCTACCCAAATAATAGTTTGTAAATCGCGAAGACCACCTGGGTTTTCTTTTATGTTTGGTTCTAGGTTGTAAGCTGTACCATGGCATTTACGGTGACGCAGGTTTTGCTCTTGTACCTTGGCTTCAAAAAAGTCATTAGAGCCCCACACTGGCGTTTCGAGTATAAAGTTTTTAAGCTTTTCGAACTCAATATGGTTACCAAAAATAAGACGGCTTTCCAGTAGGCTGGTGGCAAAGGTTACGTCTTCACGTTTTTGCTCTATTGCTTGATCAATAGTGCGCACGCTGTGGCCAATTTCTAAGTTGAGATCCCACAGCATAGTCACAAATTGACCTATTTTTTCACATACACTTTCACTTGGTTGCTCAGTAACAAGCAACAAAAAGTCAATATCTGAATAAGGATGGAGCTCACCGCGTCCATAACCGCCCACGGCAATCAATGCTAGATCAGGTTCATGAGATAAGTCATAAACATGAAATAACTTGATCAACAGGCGGTCGATAAACTCAGCCCGGGCATTAATTAAATTACCAACCGGTTGCTTTGAAAACTCGTTATGTAACCATTTATAAAAATAGCTAGAACAATCGCGATAGTCACTCAGTTGCTCAGCATCGCTAAGCAACTTTTTTACTTTGTTGGGTAATGCCACGTGGGCTGGCTCCTCATTGAACCTTCCACATTGATAAACGTACTATCAACTGCGTCGGTTTATTAGTGTTCGATAATCCTGTCGATAGTATCATCTGATCGTAGCGTTAAAATTTCAACACCATTTTCAGTCACTAATAACGTGTGTTCCCACTGTGCAGACAAGCTGCGGTCACGTGTAACAACAGTCCAATCGTCTTTAAGTAGTTTACATTGACGTTTACCCGCATTAACCATTGGCTCAATGGTCAAACACATACCGGCTTTTAATGTTTCACCTGTACCAGCTTTACCGTAATGCATTACTTGTGGTTCTTCGTGAAATTCGCTACCAATACCGTGGCCACAGTATTCACGTACGATTGAGTAGTTAAAGCTCTCTGCGTATTTTTGAATTGCTTCGCCAATGTCACCTAAACGTACACCCGGTTTTACCATTTTAATGGCAAGGTATAAGCTCTCTTGGGTGACTTCTGCGAGACGTTTACCTTGAATATTAGGTTTACCTACGTGAAACATTTTAGATGTATCACCGTGATAGCCATCTTTAATAACGGTGATGTCTATATTTACGCTGTCACCTTCTTTTAACGGTTTGTCGTTAGGAATACCATGACAAATTACATGGTTAACAGAGGTGCAAATTGATTTTGGAAAACCGTGATAATTTAACGGGGCAGGAACTGCTTTTTGCTCGTTAACAATATAATCATGACAAAGTGTATTTAGCTCATCAGTGGTGATCCCCGGCACGACATGTGGGCCGATCATTTCAAGTACTTCTGCTGCTAAGCGACCAGCTACGCGCATTTTCTCTATTTCTTCAGGGGTCTTGATAATAGCGCTCATTGAGGCTCCAAAGTTGCGTTTTTAACATTTTATCGCTGCATAATTTTTGCACGCGATGTTGAGTATTTAATTTTAATATGGTATAAAGCGCGCCGTCTTTTTACAAATAAATTCTTAAATGATTTTTTGTATTTAAGGCAAACACAATTTGATTTTAACACACACACGTATCGTCACATACACTTGGGTGCATTAGAAGTTTAAATACTTCGGTGTTGGTGCTATGGGATATGTGGAGGCCTAACCCTAAACAACTATAGAGGATCTATAAAATGGCAAACGTTTCAATGCGCGACATGCTTCAAGCTGGTGTTCACTTTGGTCACCAAGCACGTTACTGGAACCCTAAGATGAAGCCTTTCATCTTCGGCACTCGTAACCGTGTACATATCATCAACCTTGAGCAAACTGTACCAATGTTCAACAACGCACTTAAGTTTTTAACTGGCGCTGCTGCAAACAAAGGTAAAGTTCTTTTCGTTGGTACTAAGCGCGCAGCAAGCGACGCAGTAAAAGAAGCTGCTATCGCGAGCGATCAGTTTTACGTTAACCACCGCTGGTTAGGTGGCATGTTGACTAACTGGAAAACAGTACGTCAATCAATCAAGCGTCTTAAAGACCTTGAAATCCAAAGCCAAGACGGTACTTTCGAGAAATTAACTAAGAAAGAAACGTTAATGCTTAACCGCGAAATGGAAAAGCTTGAAAAGAGCCTTGGTGGTATCAAAAACATGGGCGGTCTTCCAGACGCGATCTTTGTTATCGATGCTGACCACGAGCACATTGCTATCCGTGAAGCTAACAACCTAGGTATTCCTGTTGTTGCAATCGTAGATACTAACTCTAATCCAGACGGCGTTGATTTCATCGTTCCTGGTAACGATGATGCTATCCGTGCTGTAACCCTTTACACTAGCGCTGTTGCAGCTGCTATCACTGAAGGTCGCGAGAATAACATCGTTGCTCAAGCTGAGAATGACGATTTCGTTGAAGCTGAGTAATTAGCTGTCATCAAGTCTTCATCTTATTAGGGTGAAGACTTGCTATTCTTGTAGAGCGGGTAACCCGCTTATCTAAACCAGATTTCAGATTTGAGGATTTACTAATGGCTGTAACTACTGCCCTAGTTAAAGAATTACGCGAGCGTACAGGCGCTGGCATGATGGATTGTAAAAAAGCGTTAACTGAGACTGATGGTGACATCGAGTTAGCGATTGAAAATATGCGTAAGAGCGGTGCTGCAAAGGCTGCTAAAAAAGCAGGTAACATTGCTGCTGAAGGTACTATCATCATCAAGCAAAATGCGGGTGTTGCTGTACTTGTTGAAGTTAACTGTCAAACAGACTTCGTTGCAAAAGACGTAAGCTTCTTAGCATTTGCTAACAAAGTTGCTGACGCTGCAATTGCTGAAACAATCTCTATCGAAGACTTACAAGCTAAGTTTGAAGAAGACCGTGTTGAGCTAGTAACTAAAATTGGCGAAAACATCAACGTACGTCGCCTACAGTACATCGCTGGTGAAAACCTAGTTGAGTACCGTCACGGTGAGCGTATTGGTGTTGTTGTTGCTGGTGTTGCTGATGAAGAAACACTTAAGCACGTTGCAATGCACGTTGCTGCTTCAAGCCCTGAGTACTTAACACCTGCTGATGTTCCTGCTGATGTTGTAGAAAAAGAGAAGCAAGTTCAAATCGATATCGCGATGAACGAAGGCAAGCCTGCTGAAATCGCTGAAAAAATGGTTGTTGGTCGCATGAAGAAGTTTACTGGTGAGGTTTCTCTTACTGGTCAAGCTTTCATCATGGAACCTAAAAAATCTGTTGGCGATGTTCTTAAAGAGAAAAACGCAACAGTTACTGGCTTTGTACGTGTAGAAGTTGGTGAAGGTATCGAGAAGAAAGAAGAAGATTTTGCTGCTGAAGTTGCTGCTCAAATTGCTGCTGCTAAAGGTGAGTAAGATTGACTAACGTGAAGTATAAGGAAATTAGATGCAATTAAAGTACTATTTGCTTTTGCTTCACGCTTAGAAATTCTTTAAAATAACCGCGCTTTTATGTTTAACATAAGCGCGGTTATTTTTTATCCATAATTCAATAAAAGTTGGCCCCAAAACTATGACTATCAATCGCAAACCTATTTTTAGACGTGTTCTTCTCAAATTAAGTGGTGAAGCTTTAATGGGAGACGAAGGCTTCGGCATCGACCCTAAAGTTTTAGACCGTATGGCACAAGAAATTAAAGAGTTAGTAGAGCTCGACGTAGAAGTGGGTTTAGTTATTGGCGGCGGTAATTTTTTACGCGGCGGGTCATTAGCTGAGGCTGGTATGAACCGAGTTGTTGGTGACCACATGGGTATGCTGGCAACGGTAATGAATGGCCTTGCAATGCGTGATGCGCTGCATCGTGCATTTGTAAATTGCCGATTAATGTCAGCTATTCCACTTAATGGTGTATGTGATGCGTACAACTGGGCTGAAGCAATAAGCTTATTAAAAACTGGCCGCGTTGTTATTTTTGCAGCGGGTACGGGTAACCCGTTTTTCACTACAGATTCTGCTGCGTGTTTACGTGGTATTGAAATTGAAGCTGATACAGTAATTAAAGCAACGAAGGTTGATGGTGTATTTAGTGACGATCCTGTGAAAAACCCAGAGGCGACGCTTTACCGTCATTTAAGCTACAATGAAATTATTGATAAAGAATTAAAAGTTATGGATTTAGCGGCCTTTACTTTAGCCCGCGATCATAATATGCCATTGAGCGTATTTAACATGAATAAATCAGGCGCGTTAAAACGCGTAATTATGGGTGAAGAAGAAGGAACACTTATCTCTTCACAAGCCTCAGATGAAGTAATCAAATAATTAGGATTGAACCGTGATTAACGATATTCAAAAAGATGCGCAAGCGCGCATGCAAAAGAGTGTAGCAGCACTAGGTAGCCAACTTTCTAAAATTCGTACTGGCCGTGCTCACCCTGCAATTTTAGATGGTATTATGGTGTCTTACTACGGTGCTCCTACACCGTTAAATCAAGTTGCAAATGTAACAATTGAAGATTCACGTACGCTTGCTATTGGTGTTTTTGATAAGTCATTAGCACAAGCCGTGGAAAAAGCGATTATGGCTTCTGACTTAGGTTTAAACCCTATGTCAGCGGGTACAGTTATCCGTGTGCCACTTCCTCCTCTTACAGAAGAGCGTCGTAAAGATTTAATTAAAATTGTACGTGGCGAAGTAGAAGGCGGCCGTGTTGCCGTTCGTAATATTCGTCGTGATGCTAATGGTGACATTAAAACACTATTAAAAGATAAAGACATTTCTGAAGACGAAGCGCGCCAAGGTGAAGATGCAATTCAAAAGTTAACAGATAAATTTATCAAAGAAATGGATACGCAATTAACAGCGAAAGAAGCTGAATTGATGGAAATCTAAACAGCTAATTTTATTAGTTTTGAAACGCCGTCTGGGTTATACTAGGCGGCGTTTTTTTATGGAATACTCGATATTTATGGCTTTAAACGCTGATACAATTTCACAACAATGTTTACCTAAGCATGTTGCTATCATCATGGACGGGAACGGACGTTGGGCGCAAGCTAGAAATAGGCCTCGTGTGTACGGGCATAAAAAAGGCGTGGACGCAGTTCGTCAATCTGTTCAGTTTTGTACTAAATTAGGCGTTCAGTCGTTAACCTTATTTGCATTTAGTAGTGAAAACTGGCGCCGTCCTGAAGACGAAGTAAACACGTTAATGGAGCTATTTTTGTTTGTATTAACAAAAGAGGTTAAAAAGCTTCATAAAAACAATGTAAAACTAACCATCATTGGAGACTTATCTCGATTTTCTGAAGGGTTGCAAAACAAAGTACATAGTGCACAGCAACTGACAGAAAATAACACAGGGTTGTGTTTAAATGTGGCAGCCAATTATGGCGGCCGTTGGGATATGGCAAACGCAGCTAAACAACTTGCAGTGCAAGTTGCAAGTGGTGACATTGACGCACAAGATATTACTGAAGAGCGTATTGCGCAGCATATGAGCATGGCCGATCAACCTGAACCCGATTTACTTATTCGAACGGGGGGTGATGTTCGCATTAGTAACTTTTTACTATGGCAGGCAGCTTACGCAGAACTTTATTTTACCGAAACACTTTGGCCTGATTTTAATGAAGCAGCATTTGCTGAGGCCATTGCGTGTTACGTTGCCAGAGAGCGACGATTTGGTTGTACGGGCGAACAAATAAAACAATTACTCGCTCAAACCTAAATAGATTAAGGGTCACAATTTTGTTAAAACAACGCATTTTAACCTCGCTAGTGTTAGCACCTGCAGCGCTAGCCTTGGTTTTTTATACACCACTGACGTTATTTAGTTACTTTGCAGGCGCCATTGTTTTAATGGGCGCTTGGGAATGGTCTGCTTTTATGGGGCTTTGCGACAAAATCAAAAGAGGCGTCTTTGTTGCGCTAATTGCTGCATTACTGGCGGTGCTTAATTTACATTGGCCGATAGAATCGCTTTGGCAAAACGGCCAGTTAGTGGGTGACGCTAATTATTTATTCACCCTAGCGTTTGCATGGTGGATTGTTGCTAGTTATTTAATTTGGCGTTATCCGGCGATGGCCAAAGCGTGGAATGAAGGGCTGGTAATGCGTGGTATTGCCGGGCTACTAACTTTAGTGCCACTGTGGCTTGCGCTCAATACGCTTCGAAGTGCGCAATATGCTGAGTCTACACATTTTGGTTCTATGCTGATACTTGTGGTACTTGGTATTGTGTGGAGCGCAGATATTGGTGCCTATTTCACTGGTAAAAGCTTTGGCAAACACAAGCTAATGCCAAAAGTAAGCCCAAATAAAACGATTGAAGGCCTTGCTGGTGGCATCGTTGCGTCAATCTTATTTGTTATGGCGTTTTGCCATTTTACCGATGTTGATTTAGCTGTGTGGCCAATTTATGCCATTATGACTGCATTTATAGCGTTATTTTCGGCAGTTGGCGATTTATTAGAAAGTATGTTTAAACGTGAAGCTGGCCTTAAAGACAGTGGAAAATGTTTACCTGGACATGGCGGTATTTTAGACCGTATTGATAGCTTAACAGCGGCAGCGCCAATGTTTGTAATGTGTTATGCATGGACCTTAAGTTTATGAGTCATAAGCAGCAGCTAGTTATTTTAGGTGCTACGGGGTCAATTGGTTTAAGTACACTTGATGTTGTAGCAAAAAACAGTGATTTATTTGGTGTATTTGCTTTAACAGCGGGACAAAATGCAAAAAAAATGGCTGAGCTTTGCATAAAGCATTCGCCCCTTTATGCCGTTATGGCAACGCAAACCGCCGCAGAAGAGCTATCACTGCATTTAAAGGGCACAGCGTGTCAAACGCTGATTATGCACTCACAACAGGCAATGAGTGATTTATGTGCGCATCCTGAAGTAGACATTGTTATGTCTGCCATTGTTGGAGCCGCAGGATTGTTACCCACGCTTAGTGCAGTAGAAGCCGGCAAGAAAGTTCTTCTCGCGAACAAAGAGTCGCTGGTTATGTCGGGTCAATTGTTTATTGATAAAGTTGTAAGGCACAAAGCCACTTTGCTGCCAATTGATAGCGAACATAACGCTATTTTTCAATGTTTGCCTCACTCAATACAGAATGCGCAAAGCGATAAGAACCTGCAAGATAATGGTGTCAGTAAAATTTTACTTACCGGTTCAGGTGGGCCATTTTTAACGCGTGATATCAATACCTTAAAAGAGGTAACCGTAAGCGAAGCCGTCGCGCACCCTAATTGGTCTATGGGGCAAAAAATCTCAGTAGATTCTGCAACTATGATGAATAAAGGGTTGGAGTTTATTGAAGCCAAGTGGCTGTTTAACTGTAACAGCGATGACATTGATGTTGTTATTCATCCTCAAAGCATTATTCACTCAATGGTTCAGTACCATGATGGCTCAATTTTAGCGCAAATGGGTAATCCCGACATGCGCACGCCTATTGCCCATGCATTGGCGTTCCCAAAACGAATTG
Organism: Pseudoalteromonas sp. H71; assembly: GCF_001468485.1. Taxonomy (GTDB): domain Bacteria; phylum Pseudomonadota; class Gammaproteobacteria; order Enterobacterales; family Alteromonadaceae; genus Pseudoalteromonas. The sequence goes on along the minus strand of NZ_LODI01000045.1, from coordinate 139,053 downwards.
ACGCAGGTGTTAAACCGCTTAACTTTTCAGATATTTGTGATTTTTCGTTCACCAAACCGGACTTTACCCGTTACCCTAACTTGCAGCTTGCTATTGATGCTTGCTCGGCGGGACAGGGCGCTACGACGACCGTTAATGCCGCAAATGAAATGGCTGTCGCTGCATTTTTAAAAGGTGAAATTGGTTTTACAGATATCTACAAAATAAATGCACAAACTCTAGAATCGGCTCAATGCATTAACGTGCAGAGTTTAGATGAAATATTACAATGCGATAAGCTTGCGCGTGCTAGCGCTGCTCAGTTTATAAATAAAGTGGCTCATTAATATGTTTGATTTTATTTGGAATCTTGGATCATTTATTTTAGCTTTGGGTATTTTAGTTACTGTTCATGAGTATGGTCATTTTTGGGTAGCACGAAAAGCGGGGGTTAAAGTACTTCGCTTTTCTATTGGTTTTGGTAAGCCCTTAATCAAATGGCACGACAAATACAACACTGAATATGTCATAGCTGCAATCCCACTTGGTGGTTATGTAAAAATGCTTGATGAGCGTGTGGACGATGTTCCACCAAATCAGCGGCATCTATCTTTTAACTCAAAGTCGGTACAAGCACGAATTGCTATTGTTGCAGCTGGGCCTATGGCAAATTTTTTGTTTGCTATTTTTGCGTTAGCGGTGATGTACATGGTGGGGGTGCAATCGGTTAAACCGGTAGTTGGCAGCATTACTGAGGGAAGCCGGGCAGAGCAAGCCGGCCTTACGCCAAGCCAACATATTATTAAAATAGGTGATGATAATATAACCACTTGGCAAGATGCGACGTTTGCTTTTATGTCGCGATTAGGTGAACAACGCGTAGAAGTTACAGTTCGCGATGAAAACTTACAAACACGCGTTAAAACACTCAACATTGATGGTTGGAAGCTTGATCAACAAGATGTTCCTCCACTAACCTCTTTGGGCATTGTACCATTTCGCCCGCAAGCCACATTAACGGTTGCCGCAGTGACTAAAAATTCGGCAGCGGAACAAGCCAATTTGCAAGTTAACGATACTATTTTGGCTGTAAACGGTGAAACTATAAGCAATTGGCCGCAATTAGTTAATGTAATTACGCAATCGGCTAACAAATCTTTACAATTTAGTGTAAAAAGACAAGATAGTATAAAAACCATAACAGTGACGCCTCAAGGGCGTGTTGGCAACAATGGTATTGAACAAGGCTTTTTAGGTGTAGCGCCTGTTGTGCAGCAATGGCCTGAGGGGTATGTACAATCCCGAAGTTTTGGACCGCTTGATAGTATTGTTCGCGGTACAAAAGAAACGTGGCGATTAATTACGCTGAGCTTTGACATGATTGGTAATTTAATTACGGGTCAGGTTTCGGTTAAAAATTTAAGTGGTCCTGTTGGTATTGCAGTGGGAGCAGGGACTAGCGTAAGCTATGGTTTAGTTGCCTTTTTAAGCTTTTTAGCCCTAATAAGCGTTAACTTGGGTGTATTTAATTTATTACCCCTGCCAGTGCTTGATGGTGGACACTTAATGTATTACATAATTGAACTTTTTCGTAAAAAGCCGGTCTCTGAAAAGACACAAGAATTTGGTTTTAAAGTGGGGGCGTTACTACTCATTTTTCTAACATGTTTCGCTTTGTTCAATGATGTATCGCGTTTGTAGTTAACGCGTAACATTTATTAATTAGAACACGATTGTAAAGCACTAGTAATTTAGGTGTTGAGCGGTAATACAGTTGTAAAGGATAAAGATAATAAAATGGCTATAAAAAAACATTTGGCAGTTTCAAGTTTATTGGGTGCAAGCTTTGCCGCCCTAGGCCAAACTTCCTTTATTGTTGAAGACTTGAAAGTTGAAGGCTTACAACGCGTAGCACTGGGTGCTGCATTAACTCATATTCCTATTAACGTAGGCGATAATGTAGATGACTACACAATTTCAAAAACAATAAAGTCACTTTATCGTTCTGGCCACTTCGACAACATCAAAGCATTGCGTGATGGAAACAACGTTATTTTTAAAGTAACCGAGCGTCCAACCATTAGCTTTATTGAGTTTGAAGGTAATAAAGATATTAAAGATGAGCAACTTAATGAGTCGCTTGATCAGCAAGATATCCGCCAAGGTGAACCACTTGATAAAACCGTAATAGACAACATTGAAAAAGGCTTAGTAGAGTTTTTTCATAGTATTGGTAAATACAATGCAACGGTTGATATTAGTGTTACTAAATTGCCACGTAACCGCGTTAAACTTAAATTGGAGTTTGACGAAGGTGATGCTGCGTCTATCCGTCAAATTAACTTAGTGGGTAATGAGCTTTTTTCTAATGAAGAATTACTAAAACTTGCCGAGTCTCAGCAAGATTTACCTTGGTGGCAGTTTATGGGCAGCGATCGCTACCAAAAACAAACTATTGAAGGCGATTTAGAAAAAATTCGCAGCTTTTATTTAGACCGTGGTTATTTACGTTTTAATATCGATTCGACTCAGGTATCGGTAAGTCCAGAGCGTGAGTCTGTATATGTAACGGCTAACCTTACCGAAGGCGTGAAGTATAAGGTTAAAGGCTTTGATTTTATTGGTGACTTACTCGGTCGAGAAGATTTAATCAAAAGCGTTATCCCACTGAGAGCTGGTGAGCTTTACAATGGCTCTGTTGTTACATCGTCAGAAGAGTTCATTAAAAGTTATTTAGCACGTTTTGGTTATGCAAATGCTGAAGTGCGTACAATTCCTGAAATTGACGACGAAAAGCAAGAAGTTCAGTTAACTTTATCTGTTAACCCAGGTAAGCGTGTTTACGTTCGCCGTATAATTGTTGGTGGTAACCAAAACACCGCAGATGAAGTATTGCGCCGTGAAATGACGCAACTAGAAGGTGCATGGTTATCAAACCAAAATCTTGAGCGTTCAAAACTACAGATTCAACGTTTACCGTACATGGAAACTGTTGATTTTAATGTAGTGCCCGTGCCAGGTGTAGACGACCAAGTTGACGTAGATTTCACTGTAAAAGAACAGTCAGCCGGTAGTTTTAATGCAGGCCTTGCTTATGGTTCATACCTAGGTCTGCAATTTAATATTGGTGTAACTGAATCTAACTTTTTAGGTACAGGTAACCAAATTGGTTTAAATTTAAATACGTCTACTGGCTCTGAAAGTATCAGTTTATCGTACACAGACCCTTACTTTACGCCTGATGGCGTATCGCAAGGCAGCAGTATTTTTTACCGAAACTACGACGCAAGTAAGTTTAGTCTTGTAGATTACAAATCAAAAAGTTATGGTTTAGGTACAAATATTGGTTTTCCGATTGATGCAATAAACCGAGTTAATTTTGGTGTTCGTTGGATAAAAGAAGAGCTGTCAGATATTGCTGAGTACGAGCAAACGCGCGTATTACGTGAGACATTCTTTGACCCTGAAAACCCAGACGCAGGCTTTGATTTTACTAAATATGAGTTAAGTGTTGGTTGGTCACGTATTACGGTTAACCGTGGTTTATTCCCAACAGCAGGTTCGCGCCAAACGTTAAACTTAACGGGGACGACACCAAACTCAGACTTGACCTATTTCAAGCTTAATTACGACTCACGTTTTTACTGGCCAATATCTAACGACCATCGCTGGGTGTTCTCGGCACGTGCTGCGCTCGGTTACGGTAACGGTTATGGGTCAACGAATGGATACGATCAAACGCTTCCGTTCCAAGAGTTCTTCCGTATAACTGAAATGGAACTACGTGGTTTTGACCGTAATACGATATTGCCACAAGCTGTATCACGTATTGCAACAACTATTCCTGGGACACTAAATCCAGATGGTTCTACTTCAGGTCCTATCAATAGTGCGTCGGAATTCGATCAGTTAATACCACAAGGTCGAATTGGTGGTAACGCCAAAGCGGTGGCAGGCATGGAGTTAATTGTTCCTACACCGTTTTTAGATGAAGAAAATACAAGTTCAGTGCGTACCAGCTTCTTTGTTGATGCTGCAAACGTATGGGACACAGAGTTTAGCGTAGACCGCTATCAAAACTTACTCGTAGACCAACGCAATAAGCTGGATGATTATTCAGATCCTATGCGCTTTAGAGTATCGACCGGTTTATCATTACAGTGGATCTCTCCAATGGGTCCTATGCTGATTAGTTTTGCGTATCCATTGCAAAAAGAAGAAGATGACGATACGAAGACCATCAGTTTTAATATTAGTAACACTTTCTAAAGGAGTTTTTTATGACTAAATTATTTAAATCAACGGCAGTAGCTGTTTTAGCAACGTTAATGATGGGTACTTCTGCTAGTGCACTTGCACATAAAGTAGGTGTAGTAGATATGCAAGAAATCTACAAGCAAATTCCTCAAATGGCTAAAATTGAGCAGTCACTACAAAGTGAGTTTGCTGAGCGTCGTCAAGAGCTTGAAAAGTTACAAGGTGATATTCGCTTTGAAGCAGAAAAATTTAAGCGTGAGAGCACAACGATGAGCCAAGCTCAAAAAGATGCACTACGTGATAAAATTCAAGGTATGCAAAAAAACCTTGCTGAAGTAGGTCGTCCTTTAGAGCAAGAAATCAAAGCACGTCAAAACCAAGAGCTTGCAAAAGTTCAGGGCTTAATTATTAAAACAATTGAAGAGATTGCTAAAGACGGTGACTTTGATGAAGTTAAAGTAAAAGACACAACAATTTACTTTAACCCTAAAGAAGTAACAGACCTTTCATCTAAAGTAGTAACCGCTGTTAGCAAGAAATAATCACTCTATGCAAAATTATACGCTTTCGCAAATTGCGGAACTTCTAGGCGCCGAACTTCAGGGTGATGGCGCTTTAGAGATAACAAAAATAGCGACACTTGCAAATGCCCGTACTGGGCATATTGCATTTTTAGCGAACTCAAAATATCGTGTTCAACTTGAAACGACTCAAGCCAGTGCTGTCATTGTTAACCAAGCTGATGCAGCGCACTTTAATGGTAATAAAGTGATTGTTTCAAATCCGTATGTCAGTTACGCAAAGCTTGCGCAATTTATGGATACAACACCGCGTTCAGCCTCTACGGGCATTCACCCAAGTGCAACGATTCATCCGAGTGCAAATATAAGCAAAAGTGCGGCTATAGGCGCAAATGCTGTTATAGAAGCTGATGCAGTCATTGGTGACAAGGCGCAAATTGGTCCGAACAGTTTTATCGGAGAACGTGTTAAAATAGGTGCAGGTACAAAGCTTTGGCCGAGTGTGACTATTTATCACGATGTTGAAATTGGTGCAGATTGTTTGTTCCAGTCAAATAGTGTTATTGGCAGTGACGGATTTGGTTATGCAAATGAGCGTGGGCAGTGGGTTAAAATTCCTCAGCTAGGCTCTGTGATTATTGGTGACAAAGTTGAAGTGGGCGCAAGTACCACAATTGACCGTGGCGCACTCGATGACACAATTATCCATAGCAATGTGATTATTGATAACCAGTGTCAAATAGCACACAACGTTGAAGTTAAATCAGGCACAGCAATTGCTGGCTGCTCTGTCCTTGCAGGTAGTGTTACCATAGGTAAAAACTGCCAAATTGGTGGTATGACTGCAATTAATGGTCACATGTCAGTATGTGATGGTGTTATAATTACCGGTATGAGCATGGTGACAAAATCAATCACCGAACCCGGTATTTATTCATCAGGTATGCCCCATACAACTAACAAAGAATGGCGTAAATCAATTGCTCACTTGCGCAATCTGTCAGACATGAAGTCTCGTTTGAAAGCGCTTGAAGCACTGGCTAAGTCATAAACGTTGAACACATAAAAGGATGCTATTTTGGCAAACGAATTAAATAGCCTTGATATTCAAGAAATCTTAGCTTTATTACCGCACCGTTACCCGATGCTTTTAATTGATCGTGTTATTGACTTTACCCCGGGTAAGTCATTGCATGCTATTAAAAATGTATCTATAAACGAGCCTATTTTTACTGGGCATTTTCCAAACCAGCCTATTTTCCCAGGTGTGCTAATATTAGAAGCAATGGCACAAGCCACTGGTCTTCTTGGTTTTAAAACAGTTGAAAATCGCAGTGAAGATGAGCTTTACTTATTTGCTGCAGTAGACAACGCACGTTTTAAACAACCGGTTGTCCCTGGCGATACATTGCATTTGCATGTAGAGTTTTTAAAAGAGCGCCGCAATATATGGAAGTTTGCTGCTGAAGCTAAAGTTGACGGCAAAGTAGTATGTAGTGCCGAAATTATGTGTGCGAGAAGAGAGTTTTAATAGTGATCCATTCTACAGCAATAATCGAACCTGGCGCTAAACTAGGCAACAATGTCTCAGTTGGTCCGTATAGTTATATAGGCAATGATGTTGTTATCGGTGATAACTGTATTATTGAGTCTCACGTTGTTGTCAAAGGACCTTCGACCATTGGTTCTGGAAATCATATTTTTCAATTTGCGTCTGTAGGCGAAGCTTGCCAAGACAAAAAATACAACAACGAACCAACGACATTAATCATTGGCGACAACAATGTTATTCGTGAATGTGCGACTATTCACCGTGGTACCATCCAGGACCAAGGTGTAACAAAAATTGGTAGCAACAATTTATTTATGGCTTACACACACGTAGCACATGACGCTGTGATTGGCGATAATGTGATCTTTGCTAATAATGCCAGCGTTGCAGGCCACGTTCATGTTGCTGATTGGGTTATATTAGGTGGTAACTCAGGTGTTCATCAATTTTGTAAAATTGGCGCGCATGCGTTTATTGGCATGTACTCTGGCGTAAATAAAGATGTACCGCCATTCGTGACCACGATTGGTATGCCAGCAGGTCCTGCTGCAATCAATAAAGAAGGTATGAAACGCCGTGGCTTTGAAAGCGATGAAATAATGGCAGTACGCCGTGCTTATAAAGCGTTTTATCGAAAGAGTTTAGGTGTTGACGAAGCAATTGCATCACTAAGTGAAGATGCTGCTAAGTACCCTGCAGTGCAAACCATGATAGACTTTGTAAAAAGCTCTGAGCGCGGCATTGTAAGATAATTACAAGCTTTGCTTTGAGTATTAAAAACCACCTAAGAGTAATTGCAGGTGGTTTTTTATTGCCTACAAAATGGCTCTCTTAAATAAATTCAGTACACACTCAGCTAAGCAAGGTTAACCTTTGCGCGAATTTTTATAATTAAAGCGCAGTTATGTCTCTTACTAAGTTAATTTTTATCCTCAGTTTTTTGTCAATTTTAGCTGCGTGTAGCAGTCAGCGTGTAGCTACCTCAGCTGATGGCGAGCGCAGCCAGTTAGGTAAAGCTTCCTATTACGCTAATAAATATCATGGCCGCACAACCGCAAACGGTGAGGTTTTTAGCCAAAATGCAGAAACAGCTGCGCATTTAGATTTACCCTTTGGTACTAAAGTAAAGGTAACTAACTTGGCAAATAACAAATCTGTAATTGTAAGAATAAACGACAGAGGGCCTTACGTAAGAGGGCGAGTGATTGATTTATCATTAGCTATGTTTAAAAAAATAGCCGACCCTAAGGTCGGCGTTATCGATGTATCAATCAGTGTATTAAAACCGGGTAGTTAGTGCTACATAATCTGGATAAGCGCTACTGAGCTCTTTATGAGAGCCTTGTGCAATCACTTTACCATCCTCTAACCATATAACATTATTCATTTGGCTAAGAAGAGCAGGGTCGTGGGTAATTGTAAGTACGCTTACGTTACTCATTACCTGCATAATGGCGTTCATTACGGTTTGCTTAGAATGGTTATCTAGCCCTTCTGTAGGTTCATCAAGTACTAAAATAGCGGGGTTTTGTAATAAAGCCTGAGCTATCGCTATACGCCTTGATTGCCCTTGAGATACATTACGCCCGCCAGTACCTAAACGTGTTTTTAAACCCGCTTTTAAACCATCAAACCAAGGTTTTAACTCTGCAAGTTTAATTGCTTCTAGCATTTCATCTTTTGTAGCATTTGGCGCAGCATAGCGTAAATTTTCACTCAGAGTGCCGTCAAAAATATGGTGCTGCTGCGCTAATATATTTATAACGCTTGCGCGGGTGTCATTGCTTAGTGAGTGCAGCTCTTGGGGGGTATTTTGATCACCCAACGTAATGCTGCCTTGCTGAAGTGGCCATAACCCAGTTAGCAAATTAACCAACGTGGTTTTACCACTCCCACTACGACCTACAATAGCCACTTTTTGCTGAGCTTTAAGGATAAAGCTAACGTTAGTTAATGCAGTATGCTCATCGTATTTATAGCTAATGTTATTAAGGGTTAGTGAGGTATTATTTTTATCATATTGGGTATCAATTAAAGCGACTTGATTGTTACTCTGAGTAGATACTTTATCTTGAAGTGTAAATAGTCGCTCTGCGGCTTTTAGTACATTAGGTAACTCAATAAATGCATTAGGCAGGAGTAATACGCTTTCAAAACTTGCCAATACAAATAGGCTTAGCATGGCAAGTTCTACATTTACCATGGCACCGGTGTATACCAACGGCACAATAGTAACGATGGCGCCTAGCATGGCTAGTTGCACTACGAGCAAGCTTAGGCCATCGCTATTTGCCAGTGCTTTATGGCGATTATAAAGTTGCTGATTGTACTGCTGATTCAATTTATTACATTTTGAAATTTGATCGTCACCTGCTTGGTAAATACTCAGTTCTCTAAGGCCTGTTAGCGTGTCAGAAAGTTCGGCTCTAAGTTGAGCACTTAGCTGCGTTTCTTTATGGCTATTTTTGTTTAACTTAATACTTAGTAAAGCCGGTAAAACAACACCAATTAATAAAATGCCAGTAAAACAAATAAGTGCAACGTTTGCATTGTAGGCCGCCATAAACACCATAATAATTGGTACGCTTAATAGCGCTACTAGCATAGGGAGTAAGATGTTTAAGTAAAATTTATCTAGGACGTCAACATCGTTTTGTAAGCGGTTTACTAAATCGGCGCTGCGGCTCATTGCTAAATCTACATTGTTTAGCTTACTTAGTGTTGCGAACATATTTACGCGAATTTCACTCAACAATAAAAAAGTCGCATTATGAGTAACTAAACGCTCAGCATAACGAGAAGCCGTTCTTACAATAGCTAAAAAACGTATTGTGCCAGCGGGTGTAAAGTAATTCATTTGCACGCCAGCAATACCTGCAGCTGCCATAGATGCCAAAAACCAGCCAGAAATAGCCAGTAGGCCAACGTTGGCAAGTACTGTAATTGTTGCTAACAGTGTACCGAGTAACATGGCTTTATAATGAGGGCGGCAGAGCTTTATCAATCTAATAAAGTTATTCATGGGCCACTCCTTGCTTAGTGGCATTTAGCAAATTATAAAACACGCCATGCTGAGTGCGTAGTTTTTCAAAGCTACCTTGCTCAGTGATCTTACCTTGGTCCATTACAATAATATTGTCGGCGTGTTTTACAGTATTTAATCTGTGTGCGATTACCAGTACTAAATTGTTCTTAGCGTACATATTAATGGCGTGTTGAATGTGTTGCTCTGTTTGGCTATCAAGGTGAGCTGTTGGCTCATCAAGCATTAAAATAGGGGCATTTTTTAAAAACGCACGGGCTAGTGCTATGCGTTGTTTTTGACCGCCAGAGAGGCCTTCACCTTGCTCACCTATTAACGTATCGAACCCACGTGGAAGTGAGTTTATAAATTCAAGCGCACCTGCTTGGTGTGCCGCTTGCTCAAGTTCGGGCTGTGTCGCATCAGGTTTAGCTAATAAAATGTTCGCACTAATGCTATCGTAAAATAAGGTCGGATTTTGAGGTATCCACGCAACCTGACTCTGAAGTTGGGTAATATTGTTTGCTGTTAATGGCAATCCGTTAATATAAATGCAGGGCATTACTTGGGCATGAAAGCCTAATAGGCAGTCAAATAAAGTGCTTTTCCCAGAGCCACTGTTACCCACAACTGCAACTAACCCTTTTTTTGGTAATGTTAGGGTTATATCGTGTATTCCTTCATTACTGTTTGGGTACGTATAACTAAGCTTTTTAATATCTATAGAATTAAGTTTATCTAGCCTAGAGCCTGTGATTGTATTTACAACAGAATCAGCCTCATTATTTGGTAGAGGCGCATTTAAAATAGTCACCATGTCCGCAGCAGCACTAATACCTTGCAAGCGGGCATGGTAATGGCTCCCTAATTGGCGTAAAGGTAGGTAAAATTCGGGGGCTAAAAGCAGTACTACAAAGCCTGTAGAAAAGTCGAGGGTGCCGAAAAACAGTCTAAAGCCAATAATAACAGCCACCAAGGCTACACTAATGGTAGCTAAAAACTCCAAAGCAAAAGACGATAAAAACGCAATTTTTAATACGCCTAGTGTTGTATGTCTAAAGTCATCAGAAATTTTAGCGATTTGTTTTAATTCGGTTTGCGTTGCGTTAAACAGTTTTAATTGTGTTAATCCCTGAACTCGATCAAAAAAGTAATTACCAAGCACTGCGAGTTGTTGCCAACGTTTTTGATTTAGAGCTTCTGCTTTAGAGCCGACTAAAATCATAAAAAAGGGAATAAGTGGGGCCGTTAATAAAAATATTAATCCCGCTTTATAATCGGTTGGAAAAATAACAACCAATATTGCCAGTGGAATAAGGGCACTGTAAGCAACACCAGGTAGATACTTTGCGTAATAGTCGTGAAGTTCTTCTACACCATTGTGTAATGTATTTAAGGTTGCGCCTTGACCGTGTTGCTCAATGTAACTAGGGCCCAGTAAACTTAATTTAGTTAAAAGTGTTTGGCGCATAACTGATTTGATTTTAAGTGCAGCCAATGCGCTTAGCCTTTCACTTAGTGCTAAAAAAATTGCTCGTAATAAAATAATGCCTGCAAGTGGCCAAAGTAAATGGGCTACTTGAGCAAGGCTTTCACCTTCAAACATTACATTATGAATAGTTTGAGCAAGTAAATAAGCACCTGTAATCATTAAAATGGCGTTAAAAGTACCTAGCGCAATACTGAGCTTTAACCATAATGAGGCGGGTTTACTTTGTGTTTTTAAAAAAGCGCGCAGTGTTTGCTGCTGCGCGCGATTTGGTCGGGGTTTAGTCGTCATTGTTGGTCGAGTTAGCCTCGTTCAATAAATCATGCATCGGTTGTTCATCATCAGCAATGCTGTTTTTATTTTGATGAAATTCATACCACATTACATTTATTACGCCTAAGGTACAGGCTAAAAGTACACCTAAAATCCAAGCAAAATACCACATAGTTTAGTCTCCTTAGTAGCTGCCATGAGTGTTAGTTTCAATTTCTTCTACGGTTACTCTGCGCCACATTTTTACGTAACACCATGTTGTGTAAGTTAAAATTAATGGTACAAAAATGGCCACGGCTACAAGCATAATGTTAAGTGTTTTATGGCTCGAAACGGCGTCCCAAATTGTTAAGCTAATATTAGGGTTGTTAATTGATGGCATAATAAACGGGAATAATGAAACGCCCGCAGTCATAATGACACCCACTAGCATAAGTGCTGTTGAAATAAGCCCTAACGCTGGTTTATTGAGCTTAGAAAAAATTAGCGCGCTCAGCGCCATTGCAAACGCCAAAATAGGAAAGGTCATTGTCCATGAGCGTTCTGCATAATTATTTAGCCAAGCCCCTTTTGCTGTTGTAACCACTTTAGCTAGCGGATCAGCATGGCCTTGAGTATCGCCCATAGACACAATTTGGTAGCCATTCAAATTAGCAACCCATGCCCCCGCAGCTGCAAATAAAATAATAAATGCAATTAATGCATAACGTCCATACTGGCCAGAACGCTGTGCAACTGCATCAGCCGTTCTAAGTTGTAACCACATACCAGCATGGGCAATTAACATAGCCACACTAATTAAACCTGCAAGCAGTGCGAATGGGTTTAGCAAGCCAAAAAATGAACCTTGGTAACTCACACGTAACAGGTTATCGATATTAAATGGGACACCTAAAAATAAATTACCAAATGCCACACCAAACACGAGTGCTGGAATAGCGCTACCTGCAAACAGGCCCCAATCCCAGTTATTACGCCAGCGTTTAGAGTCAATTTTAGAACGATAATCAAACCCAAGTGGTCTAAAAAAGAGGGCAAATAGTACAAGCATCATTGCAAAGTAAAAGCCCGAAAAAGCGGCGGCATACACCATGGGCCAAGCAGCAAATAACGCGCCACCGGCGGTAATGAACCATACTTGGTTACCATCCCAGTGCGCACCAATTGTGTTAATGACAGTGCGTCGTTCTAAATCTGTTTTACCTACTAGACGAAGGAGCATAGCAACCCCCATATCCATACCGTCGGTAATTGCAAAGCCGATTAAAAGCACCCCAATGATCAACCACCACAACATTTTTAATGTTTCATAATCAAAAATCATGATTATTCTCCTTTTGCTTGTGTGTTGTTTGGCAGCTCAAAATGATATTTACCAGTGTGTAATGAGCTAGGGCCTTTTTTAATAAAGTGAATCATTAACCAGCCTTCAACAATGGCAAGGCCTGTATAGAAAATAATGAAACCTGTTAAGCTAATTAAAATATCGTTGACCGTCAGTGATGACGTTGCTAAGAAGGTTGGCAATATTTCAGAAATAGCCCAAGGTTGGCGGCCATATTCTGCAACAATCCAGCCAAATTCAATCGCAATCCATGGCAATGGAATACTTAATACAGTGGCCCAAAGCAGCCAGCGTTTTTGTTCAATTATACGGTGTGCGTTGTAATAGAATGCTAATACAAACACCGCAAGCATAGCCACGCCACAGGCAACCATGATCCTAAACGACCAAAACATAGGGCCTACTTTTGGAAACGAATCTTTTACTGCTTTTTGAATTTGCTCATCTGTTGCATCAACAACATCTGATGTATATCGCTTAAGCAATAAGCCATAGCCTAAATCGTCTTTTACTGCGTCAAATTTAGCAATGTTTTCAGGCGTATCTTCGCCATTTCTGAGTTTAGTGAGGTAGCCATAAGCAATCATACCGTTACGAATACGTACTTCATGTTTTTTCTCTAGATCAGAGATGCCCATTACTTGCTCATCTAAAGAACGCGTAGCAATAATGCCCAATGCATAGGGTATTTTTACGGCTGCATGCGTTACTTGCTCTTCTGAGTCGGGAAAACCAAACGCAGTGAATGCAGCGGGCGCTTCTTCTGTATGCCACTCAGCTTCAATTGTCGCTAATTTTACTTTTTGAATTTCACCGACTTCGTAGCCTGATTCATCACCGAGTAAAATAACACATAAAATTGAGGCTAAGCCAAACCCCGATGCCACCGAAAATGACCGTTTAGCAAACGCTAAATCGCGGCCTCTGAGTATGTACCAGCTGCTTATGCCCAAAACAAACATAGATGCGGCAACATAGCCCGCCGACACGGTATGAATAAACTTAACCTGCGCTACGGGGTTAAATACCAGTTCTGCAAAACTGGTCATTTCCATACGCATTGTCTGGTAGTTAAACTCAGCCCCTACTGGATTTTGCATCCAACCATTCGCAATTAATATCCATAAAGCCGATAAGTTTGTGCCCAGCGCCATTAAAAAGGTAGCACCTAAATGTTGACGTTTAGACAGCCTATCCCACCCTAAGAAGAACATTCCCACAAAGGTTGATTCTAAAAAGAATGCCATTAACCCTTCAATAGCCAGAGGAGCACCAAATACATCGCCCACATAATGGGAGTAATAAGACCAGTTAGTGCCAAATTCAAATTCCATCGTGAGGCCTGTGGCAACACCAATGGCAAAGTTAATGCCAAATAACTTACCCCAAAACTTAGTCATATCACGATAAATTTCGCGACCAGTCATAACGTAAACTGATTCCATAATAACTAAGATCCAAGTCATACCTATTGTTAACGGTACAAATATGAAGTGAAAGAGTGCAGTAATGGCAAACTGCAGTCGCGATAGATCCACAAAGGTTTCATCTATCATTTTATGCTCCTTGAATGTGACGGATTAACTGGACAATGAGGTATTGGCAGAGTTAATTATTAAGTGAACTTTCAGTAATTACTGAAAGTTTGTAATATTATTCACACTTGTTCAATACTTGTCAACATATATTAGTAAAACTTAATATATTATTTGTATGCTACATCAGTATTAAAAGTAAACAACAATAGAGATTATATTTATAGATAAAAAACGAGTTGTTTAAAGCGTTTAATCACATACCAAAACGCGGTAAACTAAACTTATGACGCCCGATTTAAATATGAACCAAAAAGCAAATGACTAAAGAAAAAAAACAACTACGAATAGGTATAGTGGCAGGTGAACTGTCGGGCGATATTTTAGGCGAAGGCCTGATAAAAGCATTAAAAATATATTTTCCAGACGCCACCTTTGAAGGGATTGCAGGGCCAAAAATGCAGGCGCAAGGCTGTAAAACGCTTTACGATATGGATGAGCTATCGGTAATGGGGTTGGTTGAAGTGCTAGGGCGCTTGCCTCGATTACTTAAAATACGTAAGCAATTGGTTCAACATTTTGTAGATAATCCACCCGATGTATTTATTGGAATAGACGCCCCCGATTTTAACCTACGCGTTGAGAAACCGTTAAAAGAGGCTGGTATTAAGACCGTTCAATACGTGAGTCCGTCTGTTTGGGCATGGCGCGAAAAACGCATACATACAATAAGCGCTGCTACTAACTTAGTGCTTGCATTATTACCGTTTGAAAAAGAATTTTACGATAAGCACCAAGTACCGTGTACGTTTGTAGGGCACACATTAGCTGACGATATAGCGCTTGAGCACAACGACAGCCAAGCACGTGCGGAACTAGGGTTAAGTCTTGATGACAAAGTACTTGCGTTACTGCCAGGTAGCCGAGGCTCTGAAGTAGGCTTACTAAGCGAAACCTATATAAAGACAGCTGCGCAGTTACAAGCGCAAAACCCCAACCTTAAAATTGTAGTGCCGCTGGTAAACGAAAAGCGCAAAGCGCAGTTTACTGATATTTTAAATGCCACAGCACCTAGCCTTAATATTAGTTTGTTAGATGGGCAATCAAAATTAGCGATGCAAGCGGCAGATGCCATATTACTTGCATCAGGCACCGCCACGCTAGAAGGCATGCTCTATAAAAAGCCCATGGTAGTGGGTTATAAAATAAAGCCGATGAGTTATTGGATTTTTAAAACTTTATTCACCTTTAATATTAAGTATTTTTCACTGCCTAACTTATTGGCCGATGAAGAACTCGTGCCTGAATTTTTACAAAGCGAATGTAACGTAGCCAATTTAACAGGCGCACTTACACCTATGCTAGAGACAGATAACAAACAATTAAAAGCACGGTTTTTAGCAATTCATGAAAAAATTAGATTAAACGCCAGCAAACAAGCAGCGCAAGCTGTAGCGGAGTTAATACATGCAAATTGAACGACCTAATGTAACCTTAATTGCCGGTGTAGATGAAGTAGGGCGCGGCCCGCTTGTAGGTGATGTTGTTACCGCTGCGGTAATACTCGACCCAACTAAACCTATTGCAGGTTTAGCCGACTCTAAAAAGTTAACAGATAAAAAGCGCCAAGCATTGGCTTCAGAAATAAAAGAAAAAGCACTGTGCTATGCCTATGGGCGTTGCAGCCCATCAGAAATTGACGAGTTAAATATTTTACACGCTACCATGCTTGCTATGAGCCGCGCAGTTGAAGGGTTAAGCACACAGCCTGAATTTGTATTTATAGATGGTAATCGTTTACCGAAATTAACAATGCCGGCACAAGCGGTTGTTAAGGGCGATAGCCTAGTGGCTGAAATATCAGCAGCGTCTATTTTAGCTAAAGTAGCGCGTGATGATGAAATGGTTGAACTCGATGCACGCTACCCACAATATGGGTTTGCAGGGCATAAAGGTTACCCAACTAAAGCGCACTTTGCAGCGCTTGAGCAATACGGCGCAATTGACGAACACCGTAAAAGCTTTAAGCCTGTACAACGTGTGCTAATGCAAGCTAAGGGTGAGGCATAAACCATGGCTGCACCAGAGTTTGTACATTTAAGGGTTCACTCAGACTTTTCGATGGTTGATGGCTTAGCCAAAACCAAGCCAATAGTCGCTAAAGCGCAAGAGCTTGAAATGCCTGCGCTTGCTATTACCGATCAAATGAACTTTTGTGGTTTAGTGCGCTTTTATGGCGCCACGCACAATGCGGGTATAAAGCCGATTGTTGGCGCTGATTTTTGGCTGCGTAGCCCTGAATTCTCCGATGAACCATGCCGTATTACAATTTTAGCTAAAGACAATGTAGGTTATAAAAATATAACGCTATTAATTTCTGAAGCGTATCAGCGGGGTCATGTTTTTCATCGCCCAGTCATCGACAGAGAATGGTTAGCTAACCACAAAGAAGGGTTAATTATCCTATCTGGCGCGAAAGATGGTGATTTAGGTAAGGCGCTTTTAAAAAATAACCCTGGTGTTATTGAATCCGTTATTAGCTTTTACAAGCAGCACTTTAGCGATCATTACTATTTAGAATTGGTTCGCACAAATCGTCCACTTGAGGAAGACTACTTACACATGGCGGTAGAGCTTGCCGCTAAAGAGCAGTTACCCGTTGTAGCAACCAACGAAGTGGTATTTTTAAAGCCCGAAAATTTTGAAGCGCATGAGATTCGAGTTGCTATTTTTGATGGATACACCCTTGATGATAAGCGCCGTCCAAAACGTTTCTCAGAAGAACAGTACCTAAAAACGCCTGAGCAAATGGCTGAGCTATTTAGCGATATACCCGAAGCACTGCAAAATACTGTAGAAATAGCCAAACGCTGTAATGTGACTGTAAAGTTAGGCGAATACTTTTTGCCAGATTACCCAACAGGCTCTCTTAATATAGATGAGTTTTTGGTTAAAGTTTCAGAAGACGGCCTTGAAGAACGTCTCCAGTTTTTATTCCCAGATGAAGAAGACCGTAAAGTAAAACGTGTTGAATACGACGAACGTTTAGCAATAGAGCTTGGTGTAATTAACCAAATGGGTTTTCCTGGTTACTTCTTAATCGTAATGGAGTTTATTCAGTGGAGTAAGGATAACAATATTCCGGTAGGTCCAGGGCGTGGTTCGGGTGCGGGTTCATTAGTAGCATATGCACTTAAAATTACCGACCTCGATCCGCTTGAATTTGACTTACTCTTTGAGCGATTTCTAAACCCTGAACGTGTATCTATGCCCGATTTCGACGTCGATTTTTGTATGGATAGACGCGATGAAGTAATTGATCACGTATCGGCGCTTTATGGGCGGGACGCGGTATCGCAAATTATTACCTTTGGTACTATGGCGGCAAAAGCGGTAATACGCGATGTAGGCCGTGTACTTGGCCACCCTTATGGCTTTGTTGATCGTATTTCAAAGATGATCCCAGGCGATCCAGGGATGACCCTTGCCAAAGCTTTTGAAGTAGAGCCGCGCTTACAAGAAGCCTACGACGGCGACTCTGAGGTAAAAGATTTAATAGACATGTGTCGCATCCTCGAAGGGTGTACGCGTAATGCCGGTAAACACGCCGGTGGTGTTGTAATATCGCCGACCACCATTACCGACTTTGCTGCACTTTATTGTGACGATGAAGGTAAGTTTCCGGTTACCCAGTTTGATAAAAACGACGTAGAAACCGCAGGCCTTGTTAAGTTCGATTTCTTGGGCTTACGTACCTTGACCATTTTGCAGTGGGCAGTAGATATGACCAACGTGCGCATGCAGCGCGAAGGCAAAGATCCTGTTGATATCAACACCATTCCACTGGATGATAAAAAAAGCATAGAGCTATTACTGCGCGCCGAAACAACGGCAGTGTTTCAGCTAGAATCGCGCGGCATGAAAGACCTAGTACGCCGCCTTAAGCCCGATTGTTTTGAGGATATGATTGCACTCGTGGCGTTGTTTCGCCCAGGGCCACTGCAATCAGGCATGGTAGATAACTTTATTGACCGAAAACTCGGCCGAGAAGAAATCTCATACCCAGATGCGCAATACCAACACGAAAGCTTAAAACCAATACTTGATCCGACATACGGCATTATTTTGTATCAAGAACAAGTAATGCAAATAGCGCAAGTGCTCGCAGGCTATACGTTGGGTGGCGCTGATATGTTACGCCGTGCAATGGGTAAGAAAAAACCCGAAGAAATGGCAAAGCAGCGTTCAACGTTTGAAGATGGCGCGCGTAATAATGGTATTGACGGCGAACTAGCCATTAAAATCTTCGACTTGGTAGAAAAGTTCGCAGGTTATGGTTTTAATAAATCTCACTCCGCGGCCTATGCATTGGTGTCGTACCAAACACTGTGGATGAAAACGCACCATCCGGCAGAGTTTATGGCTGCAGTAATGTCTGCTGATATGGATAACACCGATAAAATAGTAATTTTGGTGGATGAGTGTGAAAACATGAAACTCACCTTATTACCGCCCGATGTAAACGCGGGTGAGTTTAAGTTTACGGTAAATTTGCAAGGTGAAATTGTTTACGGTATTGGCGCTATTAAAGGCGTGGGCGAAGCGCCCGTAGACGCTATTTTAGAAGCGCGCGCAAAAGGTGGCCCGTTTAAAGATTTATTTGATTTTTGTGCTCGCGTTGACTTGAAACGCTTAAATAAACGGGTTACTGAAAAATTAATTTATGCCGGCGCGCTTGACCAATTAGGGCCAGAGAAAACCCAAGCAGGGCGTGCAACGTTACTGGCAAGTTTAAAAGATGCCATGCGCGCAGCCGATCAGCACAACAAGGCAGAGCAACTAGGGCAAAGTGATTTATTTGGTTTATTAGCCACCGAGCCTGATGAAGTTGAGCAAGCCTTTATTAAGGCGACGGGGCTGACCGACAACGAGTGGTTAGAGGGTGAAAAAGACACGCTAGGTCTTTATTTAACAGGGCATCCGATAAATCAGTACCGAAAAGAACTTAGGTATTACACCAGCGGAAAGCTGGTGGATTTACAACCAACTAATCGTGATGTACTCTCAACCGCTGCTGGTTTGGTTATTTCTGCTCGCACCTTAATTAATAAAAAAGGGAACCGCTGGGGCTTAATAACTTTAGATGACAAGAGCGCCCGTATTGATGTACGCTTGTTCCCAGAACAGTTTGAAATGTACCAAGAAATGCTGCAAGTTAATAATATCTTGGTAATATCTGGACAGGTCAGCTTTGATAACTTCTCTGGTGGCATTACAATGACCGCCAGAGAAATAAACACCATTGCTCAAGCGCGTGAAAAACGCATTAAAGCGATTAAAATGACGCTGAACATGGTGCAAATCGAGGCAGGTTTCTTCGATAAATTACAAAAAGTACTCGAACCTTATAAAATGGGAACGTGTCCGATCAAGGTTTATTACCAACGCCCCGATGCGTTGGCGCAATTAACCCTAGGGATCGAATGGTGTGTCACGCCGAGCGACGACTTAATTCATAAGTTATCACTTATGGCGGCACAAAATGTAGAACTAGAATTTAACTGATTAGGTAGTTTAGAGCATGAGCCTCAATTATCTTGATTTTGAGCTTCCAATTGCAGAATTAGAAGCAAAAATTGAAGAATTACAAAGCATAAGCCGCGCTGGC
The DNA here is from genome assembly GCF_001468485.1 of Pseudoalteromonas sp. H71. Classification (GTDB taxonomy): domain Bacteria; phylum Pseudomonadota; class Gammaproteobacteria; order Enterobacterales; family Alteromonadaceae; genus Pseudoalteromonas. The sequence goes on along the minus strand of NZ_LODI01000045.1, from coordinate 119,412 downwards.
GAGTTAGACCTTGAGTTAGAAGAGGAAGTCAGCAAATTAAAAGAAAAAAGTGCTAAACAAAAAGAGGAAATATTCTCAAATTTAGGCGCTTGGCAAGTATCACAGTTAGCACGTCATCCGTTGCGTCCTTACACTCGAGACTATATCGAGCGCATTTTTACGGAATTTGACGAGTTTGCAGGCGATCGTACATTTGCTAATGATCCGGCTATTTTAGGCGGTGTTGCACGTTTAGATGGCGAACCAGTGATGGTTATTGGCCAACAAAAAGGGCGTGACACAGCTGAAAAAATCAAACGCAATTTTGGCATGCCAAAACCAGAAGGTTACCGTAAAGCACTACGCTTAATGGAAATGGCTGAGCGCTTCAAAATGCCAATTATGACCTTTATCGACACACCAGGTGCCTACCCAGGTGTGGGCGCTGAAGAGCGTGGTCAGTCTGAAGCAATCGCACGTAACCTTAAAGTAATGGCTGCACTTAAAGTGCCCACTATTTGTACGGTTATTGGTGAAGGCGGTTCAGGTGGTGCATTAGCCATTGGTGTTGGCGACAGAGTTAACATGTTGCAATACAGCACGTACTCGGTGATTTCGCCAGAAGGGTGTGCATCAATTTTATGGAAAAGCGCAGACAAAGCACCACTTGCAGCAGAAGCCATGGGTGTAACGGCAGAGCGCGTTAAAGAGTTAGACTTAATCAATAACTTAGTTGATGAGCCTTTGGGTGGCGCGCACCGCAATTACGATGCAATGGCGCGTAACTTAAAAACGCGTTTAAAGCGTGATTTAGCAGACTTACAAGCGCTTTCGCTTGAAGACATGCTTGATCAACGTTACAAGCGTTTAATGTCGTTTGGTTACTGCTAACAGTAATTACTGATATTAAATGTTAAAAAAAGCCGCCTATGCGGCTTTTTTGTTTTAAAATACATTAAATTATAATTTTATAGCGTGTTGTATGCAGTCATCAGCCATTTACCAGCAATTAAAAAAGTCATTAAGTAGCTATATTAAACAACCTAATAGTGCATTTACTGTTGCGCTTTCAGGTGGGGTAGATTCGGTTGTGTTGCTGCATTTAATGAGTAAGCTAAAAAGTGAAGTTGATACGATTACGCTCAGTGCTGTGTATGTTAATCATGGGTTGAGTAAACATGCTCATGATTGGCAACAGTTTTGTAAACGCTTATGTATAGATCTTGGCGTGTCATTTCAGGCAGTGAGTGTCAATATAGCGGTTCAATCACGAACAAGCTTAGAAGCTCAAGCACGTGATGCTCGCTATAAAGCGCTCGACGAGCAAAGCCCAAAAAACAGTATTATATTGCTAGGGCAACACTTAAACGACCAAATAGAAACTTTTTTACTGCGTTTAAAACGAGGTTCTGGTTTAAAAGGTCTCGGCGCTATGCATCAAAAGCGCGTATTAAAAAGTGGCAGAGTGTGTTTTAGGCCACTTTTAGATGTGAAACGAAGTGAAATTGAAAGCTTTGCTGCACAATATGGTATTGATCATATTACAGATGACTCCAATACTGATGAGCGCTTCGATCGTAACTTTTTGCGCGCCAGTATTGTACCCGTACTTGCAGAACGGTTTGATGGCTTTGAACAGTGTGCAGCTCGTAGTATTGAGTTACTTCAGCAACAACAAGCTCTACTTGATGAATATATTTTTACTGATTTAAATCAAAGCTTAAATGCGCAACAAGCGTTATGTATTAACAACATAAAGTCATACAGTGAGCCGCGTTTAGCGAATGTGGTAAGAGCGTGGCTTGGTTTGTTTACTGAAATAATGCCATCTCAAAAGCAGTTGTCACAAATTATCAACCAGGCAATAAATGCTCAGGCCGACGCACAAATTCAAATTGACTTAGTTGATGGACAAGTTAGACGCCATCAAGGGAGTTTGTATTTTGTAATTCAAAATAACATTGTGAATGATGATAAGTTAATCACTTATGAACTCACCCTCAATGATGGCCGCATATTAACAAAGCAAAGCGGTGCAGGAATAAGAGCGCCGTATGCTAATGAGCAGGTTTCAGTAAGGTTTAATTGCAATAGCGCTCGTATAACACCACTAAAAAAGCCAGGAAGCAACACCGTTAAGCACTGGTTTAAAGATGCAAAAATAGCGCCTTGGCTTCGAAGTCATGTGCCGCTTATTTTCTACAACGACGAATTAGTCCAAGTGGTTGGCTATTTTATAAGTGAAAAACATTATGATGAAAATGGTATTTATTGGGAGTGTAAATAAATGAGTAAACAGCCACATGTTGGGTTATCGCTGGTTAATAAAGCCCCATTAGGCATGCTATTTACAGCCCTAATAGCGTTAGTTGCTAATGTATTACTCGATTTGAACATTGTTACTTTAGCCTATGCTATTTCGGGTGGTGCTGTATCAGCAGTTATTTTAATGGCTTACTGGTTAGGTAAAGGCGGCATATTTTTTATACTAGGGGTGAGTTTACCATTAGTTTTAGTGTTATTTACGCCTCTGGGTACCGCCACTGCCTTAATTAATTTAGTGAGTGGTTACTTTTTTGGTTTTTGTGTAGCGCTTACTATTTATAAGTTTTTACCCGCAAAGCCTATTAAACAATAGGGTCGCGGTTTGCATAAAAAAGGCCCCGCGGGGGAAGCGAGGCCTTTTTTAATTAAATCGTTAAGTTAATATGCTTTAGCGCAATTTCTACCAGACGCTTTAGCTTTGTACAATCCTTTATCTGCTCGTGAGAATAATTCTATATCGCAGTCTTTACTTGTCGCTAATGTGTAACCAATACTTACCGTTACGCTGTATTTAGACATTAAACTTGAGTGTTTTACAAATTGCATAATGCGTTCAGAAATCACTTTGTTAGTTGTAAACTCAGGGTCTTCAATTAGTATTGCAAATTCATCACCACCAAATCTAAATACAGTATCTGTCGCACGTATACTTGAATTTAATACAGTAGCAAATTCTTTAAGTGTATCGTCACCAATTTTATGACCAAACTGATCATTGACCTGCTTAAAGTTATCAAGGTCTAATAACATTAAACTGAAAGGGCGTTGATAACGACGACAGTTTTCTAGTTTTTGAGATAAAATGTCATTAAATTGACTACGGTTATTTAGACCCGTTAGAGAGTCTTTTGTTGCCAATTTAAGAACGCGGCTATACATCATCGCATTACGTAGCGGGTAAACCAGCGCTGAGTGAAGCGCCCGTAGCTTGCTTTCAATTGCTTTGCCTAAAGGGTATTTACTAAAGTAAATAAGTTGCCCTAAATGCTCTCTTCCAATTGCTAAATCAAAAATATAGGGTGTACTGTTTGTATCACTTTCAGACGTTTGTGCGTTACCAAGCGTTGATTGAAACTGCAACCCCGTAAAGTTTAAAAGCTTTTTTGTAAACTTTGCATATATGGCTAATACATCTTCAATAACTAAGCTAGTTTGTAGCTCAGCGACTAACTCGTGTGTTGCCGTTGTTTCGTGATTTGGTGTGTGCTCAGCCGAAAACGGCAAAAAATCGCCGCGACCAGAGACACGTTGCGTCAAAATATGGACATTTTCCATTAAATTCTCCCCCGAGGGTGTTGCTTTGCCATTATTAAGCGATTTCTATGCCATATTTTAAAACTAGCTTAAAAACAATTGCTTGCTATATTTAAACTACATCCCTTAGTTTAATTGACGCCGGAGGCCAAATTTGCAAAGTATTAATGCTCAGTTTTTTGGCTTGCTTGTGGCTGCCGTAATTTTTGTGTGGTTTTTTAAGCGTATCGGTTTGCCGCCAATTTTGGCGTACCTGGCAACAGGTGTTTTAGCAGGCAGCCATGGCGTTGGTTGGTTGGAACATACGCACGAAATAGACTTTGTTGCAGAGCTAGGCATTGTATTTTTGCTTTTTAGTTTAGGGCTTGAGTTTTCAATTTCCCGATTAATGGCAATGCGCAATATTGTATTTGGATTAGGGTCACTGCAAGTGATTGTAACCAGTTTAGTGCTCATTATAATTTTGTATTGTTTAAACTTTAGCTTGCTTACCAGCTTTACTATTGGCTCTATTATGGCGCTGTCTTCAACGGCAGTCGTTGTTAAATTACTAAAAGAAAGTGGAGAACTTAATCAGCGCAGAGGGCAATTAGCAATAGGTATATTGTTGTTTCAAGATATTGCGGTCGTACCTCTACTTATTATTCTTCCCTTATTTGCCGCAAGCGATTCACAAACAATTGGATGGGCGTTGGCTTTTTCTTTAACTAAAGGGGCTTTTGTTTGCGTACTGCTTTGGGCTATTGGTAAGTGGGTACTGCCTAAAGTATTTAACGAAATAGCTTTAGTACGAACCGATGAGCTATTTGTACTGACTACGCTACTCGTTGCTTTATTTGCAGGGCTACTCACTTATATGTTTGGTTTATCAATGGCGTTAGGTGCATTCCTGGCCGGTATGATGCTAGGGGAAAGTCATTACAGACATCAGCTTGAAGCAGATATACGACCATTTCGCGATATTTTAATGGGGCTATTTTTTGTAACCGTAGGTATGCAGCTCGATTTACTTTATGTATTAAGTAATGGCGTTATTATCGTTGCTGCCTTACTAGGATTGTTGGTTTTAAAAATAGCCGTGGTTGCTATTAGTGCACAACTAATGGGTGAGCGAAAGCATGACTCATTAGCGTGTGGGATTATGCTGTGGCAAATGGGGGAGTTTGGTTTTGTGTTAATTGCTTTAGGGAGACAGCACCAACTATTAACAAGCGAACACATTTCATTTTTAATTGCGCTTGGCGTGTTATCAATGGCGTTAACCCCATTTTTAATTGAAAAAACACCCACCATTTTAAGGCGTTTGGGGTTATTAAATAGCCCAAGCGTAGCATGGGATAGCGAGCCACAAGTAAGTATGCTTTACACAAATCATGTAGTCATTTGTGGTTTTTCGAGGGTAGGGCAAACAATAGCGCGTTTTTTAAAACCAGAGGCAATTGAATATGTTGCTGTAGAAAGTAACCCCATACTTGTGCAAGAAGGAAAGGCAGCGGGTGAGCCTGTAATATTTGGCCACGTTAAACAAAAAGATATTTTAAAGTGTGCCGGTGTAGAGCGTGCACGCTTGGTGATTATTACATTTACTGAATTTGACCAAACACAAATAGTGATAGACGCAATAAAGCAAATCGCACCCGAGGTAAAAATACTGATACGTACACGAGACGACAGTCAACTTGAAAAGCTTCGTGAGCTTGGTGTAACGGAAGTAGTACCAGAATCACTTGAAGCAAGTTTAATGATAGTCTCGCATGTTTTATCTATGTCGGGTGTCCCCATGAGCCGAATTATTAGGCGTGTTAGCGATGAGCGAAGAAATCGCTATCAGTTTCTACAACGTTTTTTTACGGGCGAACATATAAACAATGATGAGGGGAATTCAGATAAGTTAGAATATTTACATGTGGTTGCTCTTCCCGATAAAGCACATGCGGTTAATAAAAGCATACACGAGCTTAATTTAGTAAAACGCAGGGTGTCTATAAAAGCATTGCGACGCCAAGACCGAGAAATAGACGCCCCTTCAGATCAAATTATCCTGCTAGCAAACGATATACTCGTTTTACAAGGTAAACCACGGCGGGTAGAACGAGTAGAACACTTTTTACTAGATGGCATTGAATAAGTTAATCGAGCCCTAAAAACGCCCTTATTTCGGGTAGCTTAGCCATACCGTCTTGATACCCTATTTCCATTAAATGTTGGGTGTAGCGTTTTTCAAATAATAAGTAACTAGTTAAACTTGATTGAGAGTGTTTTTTAACACCAATAATTCGCAACAATACTTTTATCGCCCATGGCATATCGTTGTAATACTGCGCCGCAATGACATTAAAATTTTGTGAGGGATTAATAATAAAGCTATCTATTTGTTTTAGCTCTTGGTGTTTATCTCGTGCAGGTAAAAGCCCCAAAGTGCGGTTTATTCTGCCTAAACGTTCTAAATCTGACTGCATGGTGTCGGTAAATACACTATCAAGCAAGTGCCCTGCAACAGCCGAAAGCCCGGGGTAATGTGCAGAATACCCCGGTGGATGCGGCTCTTTAGGTTCATCGACACCAATAATAAATATTTTTTCGGCGCCTAAATGTATTGATGGGCTAAGCGGTGACAGTTGATGTATAGAGCCGTCACCAAAGTAATGGTTATGAATATTAACGCTTGGAAACACCATTGGAATAGCACTTGATGCCATTAAATGATCAACATTGATGCGTGTAGATCGTCCTTCACGCTTAGCTCTTTGCCAAGGTGTTTGCGTATTTGATTGAAAAAAAGCAACCGAGTCACCCGTTGTGTAACTTGAAGCGGTAATAGAAAGAGCTTCTAAATAGTTACGGTGTAAATTACGCTCTATGCGGTGAAGGTCTAAAATCTCGTTAAGTAAGCCACGCAAAGGACGATTATTCAGTAAGCTCGCAGGTGGGTGGTTAATATGTTCGGATTGAAAACTGGTTAAAATATTACGCGCAATGTGACCAAACACACTCAAAAAATCACTTTTGTAGACCATAGAGGTCGAAAAGTTTTTCCATACAGATTCTAATTTACGCACAGCTAAATGAGCGCAAGAGGCATAACACGCTAAGGCCGCAGAATTTATAGCTCCGGCAGATGTACCATTAATTATTCTAAAAGGAAGAGGTGCGGTACGTGGCATGCTATGAGCTAATGCTTTTAAAACACCTACTTGATACGCAGCTCTAGCACCACCACCGGTAAGTAATAAGGCTGTTTTAGGCTTTTTTGGATCTATTTGCTTAATTTTCATATTGGTGGTTAAACTGTTCAACGTCTTTACTTTATTTATCAACTGTAAGTCTTTAAGCTAGAAGAATCAAAGGATAACTGTTCTTGAAAAAGTGCTTGCTTTTTTATAGCGCAATTTAATGCGCAATTCAGGCCGAATAATTTAAGGTATTAATTTAATAAAAGCCCGAACAGAATGAATTTAATCCACTTAGGCTACTCTAAGTGATATCGCATTTTAATTTTTTATGGAGTTAGTATGTCAGACTCATCAGATGTTCAAAAACGCTCACCAAACAGTAATCTACTTCTTGCCATTATTACGCTAATTGTTGTTGCCTGTGTTGTTGCTTTCTTATTACTCAAACCAAGTGACGAACCAGTGTCGAGAACAGAGGTAACAAAGCCGATAAAAGAGCAGCCAATAATGGAACTTAAGCCATTAAATGAACCAGATATAATTGAGCCAGAAGAGCCAACAGCCATTGAGCAACCCGCAGAGCTCGAAGTGCCAGCGCAGCGAATAGTTGAACCAGAACCAGAAGTAGCTACGCTACCTGCCTTAAATGATAGTGATACTGTGGTTGTTGCTAAAATTGACGAGTACTTGAGTGACTCTGTTATGAGCCTATTGGTCACTGATGATGTTATTCGCCGAGGTGTTGTTTTTATTGATAACTTAGCCCAAGGTAAAGTTGCTAAAAAACATAACCCTGTTATCAAACCCCAAGAAAGCTTTAGTGTCAGCGAAGGGGACATTTTAACCATTGATCCGAATAGTTATGAGCGTTATACACCTTATGTAAAAGTATTTACGAGTATGAGTGCAGCGCAAGTGGTCCGATTGTATGAAGAGTACAAGCCACTTATTAATGATGCATACACAGAAATTGGTTACGGCGATGATGAGTTTAAACAAACATTGAACGACGCAATTGATTTACTGCTTGATACACCAGAACCAGAAGGCGCCTTACCACTTCTTCGTGACTCAGTGACTTATCAGTATGCGTTTTCTGAATGGGAGCAACTACCCGCAGCTCAAAAGCAGTTATTACGTATGGGTCCAGAAAACATGAAAAAAGTGAAAGGCGCATTACGTAATATAAAAGCGCAATTAGAGAGCAATTAACAGCCACAAATTAAATTTTAATACGGCGATTGTATATGAAGTATGCAATCGCACTTTCTTTTTTGATTATCCCTTGAATAACACAGCAAAAGTAGAGATAATCCCTCCCGCGCCAACCAAGGCCCTCAATGGTAGTCTTATTGGTCCTCTCGCAACACTAGCAGGCGAACCTGGTCAGGCCCGGAAGGGAGCAGCCACAGTTTGTGACGTGTGTGCCGAGATGTGGCTGGTAAGACTGCCACCCAAATTCCTCATTTGGGTGACAACCTCTCAACTCATTTAAAAAATTATAATTAAATACCAGTAGTTTATTTTCTGTTGTTCCCTCTGTTTCTACCTTATAGACAACACTTAGATATTGCGCAATAATGAAATAAAGCGTTAACGTTAACGCTACACATGTTAAATCAGATGCCCAAGGGTTGTTGTAATGTCTCAAAGAAGTAAGTGGGCACTAGCTATTTTATTAGGGTTAATAGGCGGGTTGGTTAACCTTTTACCCCTGTATTTTTTCGATAGTTCTGAATTTTTATTTGGACAAATTTTTGTTTTATGCAGCTTAGTATTCACTGGGTTGCGCTACTCCTGTCTTACGCTTGCGATTGTCTCGAGTTTTTTACTTTATAGGTGGGGCCACTGTTGGCCCAGTGTAGTGTATTTGCTTGAGCTTTTATGGCTTTATACTTTCTGTTTGAGGCGTTCAAAACCCATTTTACCTTTAGGTGCCGTTTTTTGGTTTTTAGTGGGGCTGCCTATTATTTGGGTGATAGGGCAGTTTGTAATGGATTTAGCGTCGCTGACGCTTATTGTTGCAGTGTTTAAATACCTGGTAAACGCATTAATCAGCTTAGCATTGGTTGATTTGATTAGTATATTTGTTCCTTATGCTAGCCGTGCTTATCAAGGACGTCCACTGGCTCGTATTCTTAGTTATGTGGTCAGTGTTATTATTGTTTTGGTTGTGCTTATTACAAGTGTTTTTTTGGTTAACGACCATCATTCGCGTATAGAGTATGAGGTAAATGCGCAGCTTGAGGAAAAAGCAAAATCTATTAGCACACAGTTGAATGACTATTTGCAGTTTCATAAAAACGCGGTGGTAATGAGTAGTGATGCCATTGGGGGTGGGATTGATATAAAACAGCAGCTCACACAGTTAATGGATTTATACCCAGGTTTTACTACGAGTTTATATGCAATGCCAAATGGGTATGTCGCTAAAAGTATTCCTGAAACATTACTTGCAGGGCTTAGTGAGGAGAAGCGATTTGTAAACGACCGACCGTATTTTTCACAAGCTCAACAGTATCCCAAAGGTTACAGTAGTGGGGTGTTTCAGGGGCGTGGTCTTGGTAATGAGCCTATAGTTGCTCTTTCTGCACCAATATACAAAAATAACGAGTTTTATGGTGTTGTAGAGGGCTCTTTAAAGCTAGAGCGCTTAGAGCAGTATATTCCAAATTTGTTTAATCAAACTGGTGAGCTAATTATACTCGATGCTGAGCAAAGAATTGTTTTTAGCTCTTTAGCACAATTTCAAATACTGGCTGATTTTAAGACGTTAGATTTTACAATAAGCAACCTGGGCGATAATCAACTTTTTCGTTCTGTTAATAATGAAGTATTTCATACCAATCAGTATGTTGATACTAGTAGTCAATGGCAAGTTATTACGTTTTACAATCGTAAACACTTAACTAAGGTGGTAGCAACAGCTTGGCTACCAACAATATTGTTTAGTGCAGTGTTGATTTTTTTAGTGGTGTTGTTTATACATCATTTATCTAATTTATTAGTTCAGCCAATTATTGGTTTGACTAATTTAATGTATGGTTTTAATAAATCAGACAAACAACACTTTAATACAGAGTCTAGCTGGTACGAAGTGCTGCAGCTGCAACAACAGTTTAAAATGTTGGGGAATGCGTTAAGGGACTCAATAGAAAGTTTACAAGCGTCTAATATTAAAAATCAGGATTTAAATAAACAGCTAAGCCAATTTAACCAGCAGTTGGAAGTTAAAGTGGCTGAGCAAACAGATGAGCTAACAAAAGCAGTTAAATCAGCTAATGAGGCTAATAAAGCTAAGTCACAGTTTTTGGCCAACATGAGTCATGAACTGCGCACTCCTATGAATGGCATTTTAGGTATGGGAGAGGTATTACTGCGAGATACCACCCTTACAGATGATCAACGCGAGCTGCTTGAAACACAGCAAAAAAGCTCCAAAAATCTACTACAAATATTAAATGATATTTTAGACTTTTCTAAAATTGAAGCAAACGCCATGCAAATTAGCCCGCGAGCAACTTTGCTTGCTCCGTTTATTGAAAATATTCATTCGTTATTTTCGCCAATTATTCACTCCAACGATGTTGAGTTTATTATTCAACAGAGTCCCGACTTACCCGATTGCGTAAATGTAGACGACTTACGTTTAAATCAAGTAATTATTAACTTATTGTCTAATGCGCAAAAGTTTACTCAGGCTGGGTTTGTGCGTTTATCGTTTGATTACAGTGATCAGCAGCTCACGGTAAGTGTGTCTGATAGCGGTATTGGGATCGAAAAAGAGCAGCAGTTATTACTTTTTAGTGAATTTACTCAAGCAGATGCTAGCGTAGCACGTAAATATGGCGGTACAGGCCTTGGGTTGGCTATTTGCCAAGGTTTGATTAAAAAAATGGGTGGTGAAATAACCTTAAATAGTGTGCCAGGTTTGGGTAGCACTATTAAGTTTTCAATAAATGCCCCTAAAGCGCAAAGTGTCGATTTAGCAAAGCCGGTCCAAGCACAGTCGCTACCAGACTTGCTAAATAAGGATATTTTGCTGGTGGAAGATAACCCTATAAACCGCCAAGTAATTGCAAAAATGTTAGAGCCAACAGCTGTTACTATTACAATGGCAAACGACGGTTTAGAAGCGCTTAAAGCATTAAAAAGTAATGTGTTTGATTTAATTTTAATGGACTGTCAAATGCCTAATATGGACGGTTATGAATGTACTATACGCATTCGCGAAAATGAAATAGGTGCAGATGAACGGGTTCCAATTATCGCCATTACAGCCAATGCATACGAAGAAGATAAGCAGCGTTGTTTAGATGTAGGTATGGATGACTTTATTTCAAAGCCAGTTAACTCTCAGGGGTTATATAGCGTTATTGCTAATAATCTTATAAAGATAAATTAAGTATAATTTATAAAGGCCTGACAAAATATGGCCTTTATAAATGGCGCTTTAATTTCATATAAAATCGAGGGTGAGCAATAACCGTTGCTCGTTTGCAGTCACCGGTGGCGAGCGATGCACTAGCCCTGCACCTTCGTTTTCATCCCAGTACTCGCCTTTAAGCAGGGCAACATCACCTTGCTTGAGTTGATTAATATTATTTAGGCTTTTAAATAAGCCAGACTCTTCATCGGGCTTACCTAAATTACCAGTACCAAGTTTTGAGCGCTCTACATCGCTGTGATTTAACCACTGCGTAGCTACACCTTGATAGGTAGTCACTAGCCGGCACGGAATTTTGTCTACATGAAAACGCGGGCACATGGGTTTATCTAATATTGTTAGCCTTAAACCGGCGCGTTTTAAATCAAACAGGCAGCAAAACATTTCAACCAACAGTGCGATATCTTCACACAGCGCTTTAACTTCATCACGGTTATTATCTTCTGGCTTAAATGCTTTTATTAATTGGTCAAACGCATCATCGGGCGATACAGCAAGTTCTAGTGGCTTTAAAGTATTTGCGCTAATGAGCGTATTAACTGCATTTGTTAATGCTTGGTCAAGGTCTCTTTGCCAAATAACAATGTTAGTGTCTTGGTTATAAATTTGTGGCAATACATTGGCGTCACACTCTTTAGCTGCTTTTCGGTACAGTGGTTCATCCGGTTTTATTTGCGCAGTTAGTGGGGCTAGGGCATTCATTACTCTTCCTCCCAAATAGGAAACGGGTCGTTATAGGTTCTCCAAAAATCTTTACCTTTAAGTACGGCATCTTCTGGGAGTAGGCAGTCATCAAGCGCTTTAATCATGGCTTGTTGATTCAAAGATTGACCAATAAACACTAGCTCTTGGCGCATGTCGCCAAAGGGTTCTACCCATTTACTGTTTATATCAGCAAGTATTTCGGGATCTGTGGGCCAGTCTTTTTTAGGAATTGCTTTAAAAAACATACCAGCAAATCCGTAGTGAGCAATACCGCCTGCTTGGCTCCATTGCCCGCAAAATAAAGGCCGAGTAGCCAGCCAAAAATACCCTTTAGAACGAATGAGCTTACCAAACTTTTCGGTGCTATGAAGAAAGTTATAAAACTTTTCTGGGTCAAATGGGCGGCGCGCAGTGTAATTAAAGCTGCTAATACCATACTCTTCGGTTTCGGGAATATGTTCACCACGCATTTCTTTAAGCCAACCCGGCGCTTGTTGGGCACGTTCAAAATTAAATAAACCCGTGTTTAGCACTTCGTTAATATTAATATGGCCGTTTGAAATAGGGATAATGTTAGCGTGAGTGTTAAGCGTATTTAAAATGGCAGTGAGTTTATTTAATTCATCGTTTGTAATTAAATCCGTTTTACTGATTAAGATTACATCGGCAAATTCAACTTGGTCAACAAGTAGGTCGGCTACGCTTCGTTCGTCGTCTTCTCCTAACGATTCGCCGGTATCTTGTAAATCATTTGCTTGTTCGTAGTCGTTTAAAAAGTTAACGGCATCAACTACCGTTACCATAGTATCAAGGGGGGCAATATCACCCAGTGATACGCCATTTTCATCGGCAAATGTGAAGGTTTCGGCTACCGGTAATGGCTCAGAAATACCGGTTGATTCAATAACGAGGTAATCAAAATGCCCCTCTTTGGCAAGTTTGCCCACTTCAACAAGTAAGTCTTCTCGTAGGGTACAGCAAATACAACCGTTGCTCATTTCGACGAGCTTTTCGTTACTGTGATTGAGCGATACATCGTTTTTAATAGTGGCTGCATCGATATTTATATCGCTTATATCGTTAACTATAACAGCCACTTTTTTACCTTGCCTGTTATTAAGAATATGGCTAAGTACAGTGGTTTTACCGGCCCCCAAAAAACCTGATAACACTGTGACGGGCAGTTTATTTATCATTTAATAATCTTACTAAATTACAATTTAAGGTATGTTATATTATATCAATTTTGTATTCCAGTAATGCTAATTAATTTTTTAATGCTGAGCTGCAAATTAAATGTGTTACTCAAATACTTTTCATTCGAAAAAGAAGGGGGAATATGGAATTATTTACATTGTACATGGTAATGATAGTCGTTATCATTCGCGTTGTTTTTTTAAGCCTCTTCACTGGATCAACATGTTTAACCAAAAATATTTGGCGCTCAGTATTGCTGCGTCTTTTTCTGCTTTTTCTAATGTGGCATTTGCCGAGCAAAATAACGAGATTGAAAAAATAGAAGTAACAGGCCGCGCTCAGCAGTTTTACCTAGAAACCGAAAGTAAAATTGGGACTAAAACGGATTTAGATCTTATTAAATTACCGCAATCTGCGCAGTTATTGACCGAGCAACTTATTATTGACCAAGCCGCGCGCGACATTACCGATTTATACCGCTCAATAGCAGGGGTAAGTGAGTACAGCTATTCAGGCGTTACTTTTCGTGGATTTAGAGACGATGCCAATGTATTTTACGATGGCGTACGCGGCGATCCGTATTCGGGCTTTGGTGTACCACAATTGTTTAATGTAGCGCGTGTCGAAGTATTAAAAGGCCCAGCCTCTGCGTTATATGGTGGCGGTGAGCCAGGCGGTATGATCAACTACGTGACTAAAAAGCCTTCATACACGCAAAGCAAAGAGCTAAAACTAACGCTTGGCAATTACAACACGCATGGTGCATCACTTGATATGACCGGCGGTTTAACCGATACCATGGCGTATCGTATAGGTGGTTATTACGAGGAGCAAGACAGCTTTCGTAATAATGCAGATTCAAAAAATACCGAGTATACCGGTGGTTTATTATTTGATTTAACAGATTCAACCACACTAACCACAAGTGTTGACTACATCAAACAAGACCTAGATGGTAACCGTTTACGTGGTGTACCGGTAGATGAGAACGGTAATTTTTTAGTTGACCCAAGTTACAACGCAAACGAAGCATTTGACTACCAAGATATGGAAGCGTTAGTACTGCAGGCCGAGCTAAAGCATTACTTTAATGATGATTTTTCTGTAAGTAGCACACTACGTTACATGGATAACGAACGCGGCCAAGCGTACCATGAGTCGCAAAGCTGGGTAGATGTAAACGGCGATGGTGAAGCAAACATTGATGACGAAACCATTAAACGCGAATACCGTAAGCAATACCGCGCAAACGAAGAAACAAGCTTAACGACTGACTTTGTTTATAGCTTTGAGCAAGGCCAATTAACGCACCAAGTATTATTTGGCGGCGACTACCACACAGTCGATACCGAGTACGATTACTTACGTGCCCGCTATGAAGCAAACGGGGTGGCTAATTTAAACATATTTGACTTAAATTATGGCGAAACCGACCCAAGTACTTATAACCTTACCGACATGAACCGCGATGGTGTTGAAACCGACCGTTTTGGCGTATACGTACAAGATATTGTAAGCATTAACGAGCAATGGACTGTTATTGCAGGCCTGCGCTACGATTATTTTAAAGAGCTAAACAAAGAAACCGGTTACAGTTATTCAGATAACGATGTAACGCCGCGCGTGGCTGTTACCTACCAACCCGTTGAAAACACATCGGTATACATAAATTACTCAGAAAGCTTTAACCCAGCATCGTCGGGCGATCAAGAAGACGTAGAGGGCGAGGGTAATTTAACCCCAGAAACCGGTAAACAAACCGAAATTGGTATGAAAAACAAATGGCTTAATAGCAAAATTATGAGCACCTTTGCTATTTACCAAATTAATAAAGAAAACGTAGTAATGAGCAACCCTGACGACACTGGCGCGGGTGATGGCATTGCAGCACTTTTAAATATTGGTGAGGTAGAAAGCCGTGGGTTTGAAACAACGCTGGTGGGCGATTTAACCGAGCATTGGACGGTAACGGCTAACTACGCCTACAACGATACATTGGTTGTTGAGGGGGTAACGGGCGATACTATTTCAAGCACCTACGGTGATGGCTCTCGCTTTGCTAATGCGCCGCGTCACCAAGCTGGTTTATGGTCGCGTTTTGCGCTTGATAACATCGATTCGTCTATTGCATTTGGCGCAAATTACGTAAGCGAGCAAATAAGCCAAGACGGCCAAAAAGTTAAATCCTTTACTGTATTTGATATGAGCTGGACTACTCGCTTTGACGATGTTTTATTAAGTGTAAATATTAATAATCTATTCGATAAAGAATACGCAGTAAGTGGCTTTAGTGAGCGTAACGGCCATTTCCCGGGCAGCCCACGTGAAATAGTAGGCCAAGTGACCTATAAATTTTAAAGTAAATTAAGCGCGAGCTTATCTCGCGCTTATTTTTTATCGCTATTAAAATTAGCCGCTTCTTGCGATGTATTAATGGCTGTAATAGGGAAGGGGATCACAATACCTTCTTGGTTATAGCGTTTATGGAGCGCTTTGATAAAAGCAGATTTAACCCAAAATCGATTAAAGTACTCTTTTGCGCGCAGCATTACGGTAAAATTAATACTTGAGTTATCAAAGGTGTGATACACCACAAAGGTATTGTAATCATCAACGCCCCACTCATGGTCAATCAATACTTGGCGAGCAACTTCAAGCGTTACCTGCTCTACAAACTCTAAGTCTGAGCTGTAATGCACGCTTACATCAACAGGTACACTCAACTCTTTTTCGGGATAAAAGTAATTAATAATACGCGATTTAGAAAGCTGACTATTAGGAATAATAATCATATTATTTGGCAGCATTTTAACCCACGTAGAGCGCCAACCAATTTTTTCTACAAAGCCCTGCTCCTTTGATTCAAGCTCAATAAAATCCCCCACACGTATGGGTTTATCTATAACAAGCTGTACGCCCGAAAAAAAATTTTCAAGGGTGGGTTGCAGGGCAAGTGCAACGGCAAGCGAAGTAATACCAAGAGATGCAATGATAGGCGTAATAGAAATACCCAAGGTGCCCAATAAAACCAACAACCCCACCGAAAAAAGAGTAACGCGAATAACCCCCTTTATAATACTTTGAGAATTAAAAATAACCGCAGATTGTTTAGCGTAGTGATTAACGGCGCCAATAACAAAGTGATTTAAAAAAAATATAAGGGCAAGTAAAGCTAATACAATATTAATGCTGTTGAATGGAATTCGCTTTGCTAACTCGGGGTCAATAACGAATGTATCGTGCTCTAAAATGGTGATTAGCACAATAATTGTGCAAAGTGTTAGTGGCTTAGATATTGAGTCTAGAAGTAATGTGTCGAATGTAAATGTTGTTTTTGATGTCCATTTTTTTAGCCAGTACATTATAAAAAAACGAATAAAAAACAACAGTATAGTTACAAATAAAAGGTAAGCTATCGTACTCAACCAAGGGGTGTTATTAATAACGTCAAGCGTATTTTTGAGCATAACTTAAACCTATTAAATATAATTATATTTAATACAGCAAGTTATGTACCTATGTTTGAAATAAAGAGAAGTGTATTGCCGAGATGAGCTCGGCAATCGTTACTCATATTTTTTTAGCTACCCACATTCCACCCAATACAGAGGCAAAAAACAGCCAAAACTCCATTTTGAATGACACCAGTTGAACTAAGCCGGGGCCAGGGCAAATTCCGCTCAATCCCCACCCCAAACCAAACAAAACAGAGCCCGTAATTAATCTACGATCTACATTTTTTAGATTACTCAGGCTAAATGCTTCACCAAATAAAGGGGTATCTTTTTTAGAAACCCAAAACCACGCCAACATCATTATTCCCATGGCTACCGCCATTACAATAATTAAACTGCCATCCCAGCTTTCGCCAAAGGTCAAAAAATTAAGTACTTTATCAGGGTTGGTCATCCCGCTAATAATAAGGCCTAAGCCAAAAATAAAGCCTAAAAATACCGATGTAATTGCTTTCATGTTTTATCCAACTAAGTTAGCAGTTATTACAGCAACAAGCATAAACACACATGTTGAAACCCAAGAACGTGTAGAGAAACGCGACATACCACACACGCCATGGCCGCTTGTGCAGCCATTGGCAAATGACGTGCCAACACCCACTAAGAGCCCCGCTATAATAATTAACCACGGCGGTAGGCTTAACTCGCCCTCTAATAACTCAGGCGCAATAAGTGAAGTGGCAACGCCCGCAATTAATAAGCCTGTAATAAAGCACACTTTCCACACATTATCGGGTTTTAGTGGAGTAAACAAAGATTTAACTAACCCTGAAATACCGGCCACTTTACCAAATAAAACAAGTAATAATGCACATGAAATACCAATTAAAGCACCGCCTAAAGCGGCGGATAAAGGCGTAAATTCAGTTACCATTTTATATTCCCCAAACAATTGATACACCAACACCTGATTGGTCCATTTCGATTGCTAGTTGCTGGTTTAGCGCTAAAAAGTTAGCACCTGATACCTTTTTAGCTGGCGAGTAAAAAGCCATAGCATTTAATTGTACATTGTCGCTAATTTTATGGCTAAAACCAGTTGTAAAATGCCACTCTTGTACACCCGGTGCTAAAATATTAAATAACACCTCAGACGACGGAATAGGCTGTTGAGTGTAAGAAACACCAAAGCGAATTTTTTGTTTCGCAGTACGCTGCCACTGATAACCTAATTTCTATATATCCATATCTTCCCAGCCAAACCCTGCACCTGTTGTTGCACCTAACGGTGCAGACATTAAGTTACTTATTGGGTTGGCAATGCTTTTAACTTCACTGTAGTTTATTTTTTGCCAATCGAATACAAGTTGGTTATTTGGTGTAATTTTATAGGCGGCACCAATTTGAATTGAGGTAGGTAAGTCAAAGCCACCGTCTTCTGCGAATAAACCTTTATAGCTATCAAACTCTTCCATAGACACCGACGAGCGGTAACTGGCACCCCAGCTAAACGATGTGCCTACGGTTTGAGTTATGCCCACTTGCACACCTAAGCCTGTGCTGGTGTCGGTGCCATTATTAGTTAAATTTTCAGGCGATTGCGAAAAAGGGGCAAAGTTTCCCAGGCCTGTCGCTTTAAATTGTTGCACAACATAAATAGGTGAAACCCCCACTTTTGTTTGCTCGTTTAATTTATAGTTAATAGTTGGACTAATAAATAACTGTTTTAAATCAACGCCTGTTGTGCCAGCGTAAAATGTACCTTCAGGCTCAGAATTGGCGCTGTAGTCGGTGTTCATACCGCCATTGCCGTAAACCAATAGGCCAATATTTATTTTGTCATTTAACTGATGGCCAATAGCAAATTCAGGGATGGCAAATAACGTGTTATCACTTTTTTGGGTTTTTGCTTCAAGATAAAGCGCATTAGGATAAAACGTATCTACAGATGATGCTGTGTATTTTCTATCAGGTGAAAATAGCTCTAATCCCAGTGACATTTCTGTCCCATTTACAGTAAAACTGGCTGGGTTATTAGCACCAGACATTAACTCTTCAGATAGCGCAACCCCTGCACCTGCCATGCCTTTGTGGGTCATGCCATAGCCATGAGTAAAATACCCATTGGTAGCAAATGCGCTAAATGTTCCTAATGTGCATGTTAATGCAAGGCCTGATACTAACTTATTTTTCATTTTGATAGACATACGTAGTGAGAAAACGCGGACAATAGCTAATTTTCTATATTCAAAAAAAGGAATATAAATCGATTACTTATAGTAAAAAAAATATTTAGCGTGTGTGTTTAACCCAAAGTTTAGCGAGGTAATGGCTTAAGCCTTTTATACAACCATTAAATCAATCATTTAGCTAAAAAATACAAAGCGGTGAGAGGATTCACCGCCCTAGATTAATTACATAGACTCAAGTGTTTTACCACGGGTTTCTGTAATGTATTTAGCCACAAAAAATATACTAATAAGTGCCGATAAAGCGTAAAAGCCGTACGCACCTGCAAGGCCAATATTAGCCAACATAATAGGGAAGGTCATGGTAATGGCAAAGTTAGCAATCCACTGTGCGCTTGCAGCAACCGCGAGGGCTGCGCCACGAATTCGGTTATTAAACATTTCGCCTAATAACACCCACACAACAGGGCCCCAACTTAAGCCAAAAAATACCACAAATAAGTTAGCCATTATAAGCGCAAACGTCCCCATGTTATCGCTAAGTGCAAGCTTGCCTGCTTCATCAAGGCCTGCGCTGCCAAATATATAAGTAAGCGCACTTAAGCTAATAAACATGCCCACACTGCCTACAAGTAATAGTGGTTTACGGCCAATTTTGTCAACTAGGGCAATAGCAATAAAGGTCGATACAACATTCGTGGTGCCCGCTAATACATTTATAAATAGCGATTGCGACTCGTCAAACCCAGCGGCTTGCCAAAGCTCTGAGCCGTAATAAAACACCACGTTAATACCTACAAATTGCTGAAATACGCTAAGCGCAACACCCGCCCATACAATAGGGTGTACCTTTTTACTGCCATCGATAAATAAGTCGCGAATACCCGGCTTTTTATCACTGTGCAAGGAGCGTTTAACATCGCTTATTTGCGCATCAACGTTGTCGTTCGAAATTTTACTAAATACCGTTTTTGCATCGGTTACTTTACCTTGCGCCACTAAATAACGAGGCGACTCAGGAATAAACAACACTCCCACTAAAAAAAGTATTGCAGGCACCAGCTCAGCCCAAAACATCCAGCGCCAAGCGGCTATATCAAGCATTAAAATATTTTGCGCGCTGCCTGCTGCATCAGCAATTAAATAGTTACTTAAAAACGCAGCAAACAAACCCAATACAATAGCGAGTTGTTGAAGTGTAGCTAAACGACCACGAAGGGCTGGTGGCGCAACCTCTGCAATATAAGCTGGCGCCAATACCGATGCAGCTCCAATACCTAACCCACCAAATAAGCGGTAAAAAATAAACTCGGCCGAGCTTTCGCTAATGCCCGAACCAAATGCGCTAATAGCAAAAATAATCGCGGTGATGATCATAATTGCACGGCGGCCAAACTTATCAGCCAGCGGCCCCGCTGCAAGTGCACCTAATGCGCAGCCTAATAATACCGAGGCTACATTAAACCCTGTAGCCACACTGCTTGAATTAAAAGCATTACCGAGTGCCGACACCGTGCCGTTAATAACGCCTGAGTCAAAACCAAATAAAAAGCCACCAATAGCAGCAACGGCCGAGATAAATATTACGTAAAAAAGAGAGCATGTGCCCAATGTGTGCGCCGAGCTATTAGTGCTCGGCGAAAGAGGTGATGTCATAATTGTGTGTCCTAGTTATTATTATGGTGTACTTTGCTATATTGAAACGTGTGGTGTTGCGTATTTTAAACGAATTTTATTTGGGCTGACTCTTTCATAATCAATATTAAAGTTATTGTTTAATACTTCCAACAGTCCTTTAATATCGCCTGTTTTAAACATGCCGGCTACTTGCACAGTTTTGAGACGGTCATCTTCTGAAAGCTCAAAATCTATATTTGTATAGCGGCTGATTTCAGCCATGGCTTCAGCAAGTGATTCACCTCTAAATATCAAGCTACCTTTGCGCCACGATAATCTAGCGGCTACATCCATAGGATCAACTTTTTCGACCGCTTTAGCAATTTTACCTTTAAAGCTTAAGTCAAGTTTTTCTCCCTTTGACACCGAAGTTGAGCTAGTTGATAAGTACTGACCTTGCTTATTTGTTCCTTGGGAAAGATTGGGTAACGATTTGGCTTTTTGTTCTGCAACAAGGACTTTGCCATCTGTCACAATGAGTTCTATTTGTTTTTTACCCACCTCTACATTGAATGCGGTACCAACAGCTTGAATAACTTTATCACCCGCGATAACGCTTAAAGGGCGCATTTTATCGTGAGCTACATCTATATGAATTTCGCCACGCAGTAGATTTATTACGCGAGAGTGCTCGGTATACCTAACTTGAACAAAGCTATTAGTGTTTAAGGTAATTTTACTTTTGTCAGAAAGCAGTATGTCCTTACTTTCACCTACGTTGGTTTGAAAATTAAGTTGTTTCGCAACCACTGCTGACTGATTAACTGGGTAAAAAAATGAAAAGTTAAACGCTTCTTGAAAAAAGCTAAGTGCAACAGCTAATAAAATAGAGGCAGCTGTCGCACCTAACCACACTGGGAGACGTTTTTGTTTTACCGGTGTTTGTGGAAACAGATCTGACAAACGGCTGAGATCGCCCATTTTGTCCCACAGCTTTGCTACTTCAAGTAACACCTCTACATTTTTATAAGATTGTGCTAACCATTGTTTTAGCGCTTGTTCTTCGGGCTTAGTCAGCCCACGGTCAAGTTTAGCTAGCCATTCACTTGCCTTATCAAGGCGCACATCGTCGCTTAAATTTCGCTCGTTTATATGATGAATATTAGTCATTTCCACCTCCTGCATTTAGCTGCGAAGAAGTATTTGGTTGCCCATAAACACTTTTTGTAGATTGACGCATAAATTGCGTACAACGTTTCATGCCTGTTGCTATATGTTTTTCCACGGTACTTTCACTAAGGTTTAATTGAGCAGCAATCTCTCGCTGCGAATAACCATACACTTTTTTTAATACAAACACTTTACGGCACTGCACGGGTAAAAGCCGTATGGCCTCACAAAAATTAGAAAATTCACTATCGGTTAGTGCTTTTTCGTACATTTCGTCTTGCTGGTGCTCTGCTAAGAGTTGCTCTAACGCTTCCATGTTGTCGATGCCATCGACTAGGCGTATATTGGCTTGCTTTTGGTAATCGAGCGCTAAGTTTCGCGCCGTTTTGTAAATAAAAGATTTTGGTGAGCTTATGTTTTCAGTGTTTTTAATCTGACAAATTCGCACATAAGTTTCTTGCACTATATCTTCAATTTCATGTGGTGGCACTATGCGTGCAACTACACTTGATAGACTTTTGCGCGAGGCCAAATAGACCTTATAAAAAAGTGTGTCTTTCGTCATTTAGTGTGTGTCTCGTGTGTGTTTACGGCAATTATTGTTATTTTATTTGCCAATACAAACTAAGACGAATGGTAAGAAAAAATCCGCCATTAAATTAAAAAATAAATCAGTATTTTATTTTTTAATTTAATGTTCACTGACCGAACGAGGCATAAAGCTTGTAATGTAAAGGCGAATTGTACTACAGTTTTTGCCATTACTAGTACCCTACTAGGTAATGACTATTCGCTTTGAAAATTTAAATTTTTAATTAATAAGTAAAAAATTGCAATGTGGGCTGTATTTTTAATTGTTTAAAAATATTGTTAAAAGCGCAAACAATAAAAATAATAAAGGCATAAAAAATTTAGTATGGCTGGTCAAAAAAATAATTTATTAAATAAAAATAAAAAATATTTATGGAGGAAAATAAAAAGTCACTCGTCTTTGTTCTGTGTATGGCCAAAAACTATACGCAAGGAATATTTAAATTTGCCGCTTTGTTTACCTATTTATGTACTGGTTTTTAGCTTACTCACCACCGAGGTAAAAGCGAGTACTGTAAACGATAAAGCAGTGTTTAATATTCCCAGACAAAGGGCCGATTTATCGCTAATAAATTTTGCCGAGCAAGCCGATATTACTTTGCTTTTTCCGCTGGATAAAATTCAGCAGTTACAAACAAATACTATTGCTGGCGAGTATTCAATAATAAACGCGTTACATATTTTACTCGATGGCACAGGGTTGCAACCGCATGTTAGCGAAGATGGGCAAATATCTATTTTAATAGACCCAAGTTTCGAGAGAACTGACAACATGGCTAACTATAAAAAAAATGGCGTGTCGAGTGCTGTACTAGCCGTACTAAGCACAATGACAACGCTTCCTGCAGTAGCAGAGACAGCAGCACAAGAACCAGAAATAATTGAAGTACGTGGAATTAGAGGCTCGCTTGGTCGAGCTATGGATGCAAAAAGAGAAGCGGGTGGCGTGGTCGACTCCATCTCAGCTGAAGATATTGGTAAATTTCCTGACACAAATTTAGCTGAGTCTTTACAGCGTATTACCGGGGTTTCAATAGACCGTTCAGGCGGCGAAGGGCAGCTCATTACGGTACGTGGTTTTGGCCCGCAGTTTAATACAGTCCTGGTAAACGGACGCCAAATGGCATCTGAAAACCAAAGCCGTGCGTTTAGCTTTGATACTATCGCATCAGAGCTGGTTAAAAGCTTGGATGTATTTAAAACCTCAACAGCCACAAAGCAGTCAGGCGGTATTGGTTCAACAGTTAATGTAAATACAGCGCGACCATTTGCAATTAGCGGTTTTAAAGTTGCGGGCAGTGTTAAAGGTATTTACGATGAAAATAGTGAAGAAACCACGCCTGAAATTTCAGGCTTAATTAGCAATACGTTTAATGATGACACACTAGGTGTGTTGTTTGCTGTTTCTCGTCAGGAGCGCGAAACACGCTTAAACCAGGCACAGGTAGACGGTTGGTTAGAAAACGTGGGTGTCCCAAATCCGCAAACTCAAAGCGGGCAAGCATATACCGGTAATATTTTTTCGCCGCGTAACTACGATCATAAAGTCACTACAGAAACACGTACACGTACTAATGCAAACTTAGTTATACAATATGCACCTTCAGATGATTTAGTTATAACAGCCGATGGGCTTTATTCTGATTTTGATGTTGAAGCTGACACCACGTCTTACGGGCATTGGTTTACAGCGCCAAACTTAGAAGGCTTTGGCGGGGCTGCAGGGCCAACTGTGGACCAAAATGGCACAGTGGTAGATTTATATCAAGAGGTAGGCCTTGCTACCGATATGCACGCTAAAAAGTTTGATCGCTTAACAAGCTCTAGCGCACTAGGCTTAAACTTTGATTGGCATGTAAACGATAACTTAAATATGAAATTTGATTTGAGCCATTCAAAAGCCGAGCGTGAGGCTAATAACGGCGGTGGCGATCAGTTATCGTTGATTGGCTATGCTAACCGAGTTCGATTTGAAGTAGATGGTGGCATACTACCTTACGCAAGTGAGTTTGCCTCTGCTAATCCTAATATTTATAGCGGTCAGCAAGAACTTGATGGGGTTGCTTATAACCCAGCAGTTACGCCTGATGGTGTATCTAATCATTTAGATACCGCCAATAGTCGAGCACACGTAATGCTTCGTCGTGGTTGGGCTGTAGAAGATACCGTGGATCAGTTTCGTTGGGATAGCATTTGGCATAACGATGGTAGCTCAGGCTTAGTCTCGGTCAAGTTTGGTGCTATGTATTCAACTGAAACTAAAAACCTTGATCGTTGGGATAACGAAGGTGTTGGTATTCACTGTACTTTTTGTGGTTACCCGGATAACCCAAGCATGGATGGCTTAGCACAATTTGTATTTGATGCAGGGGATGACTTTTTAGGCGATGTAAGCGGCAGCGGTCGTATGCCAACGTCATGGCTTGCACACGATGGCGAAGCAAACTTTGCGTACCTTGAGCAAATAGCTGCGGCGAATGGTCAACCTATTAGTTTTGATGCAGTTAAACGTAATAAGTCGTTTGAGATAACTGAAGATACTTTCTCGTTTTATACTGAGTTTGATTTTGAAGCTGAGCTTGCAGGCATGCCTTTATACGCAACAGCGGGCTTTAGATACGAAAGCACTGATGTAAAAGTAAAGGGGACCGATGAGCCAGTTAGTGCGTTAACCATTCTAGATAAAACAGAAATGCTTGCTAACTTTGGCGCTGTAGAAAATATTTCAGCCAGTTCAGATTATGAAGCTATTTTACCTAACTTTAGTGTAAAGCTTGAAATAAGCGATGAGCTAATAGCACGTGCCGCTGTATCGCAAACAATTACACGGCCAACACTCGATAGTATGTCGCCTGTAACAGTCATCGAAACAACTCGCCAAGGCGGCAATTTAACATCAAGCTCTGGTAACCCTGCACTTGAGCCATTTACCTCTGATAATTTAGATTTATCATTAGAGTGGTATTACGCGGATGCTAGTTATTTATCTGCGGGTTACTTTAGAAAAAACGTTGCTAACTTCATTATTAATACGACCGAAGACTTAACTTTTGAGTTGTCTGGTGGCGGATTGTTAACTGACCCCTCAACAGGTAATGATGTAGATAACCCCGATGCTGCCGATTCAACGGCTGTATTTACTAATACATTACCCAATAATAGTGAATCGGCGATTGTTGATGGCTGGGAAGTAGCCTTACAACATAGTTTTGATAGTGGCTTTGGTTTTATGGTTAATGCAACATTTGTAGACAGCGATGCAGAGTTAGACTCTGCCGATATAACTCAAGTTTTTGCATTAACAGGCTTAAGCGACTCTTATAATGTGGTTGGCTTTTATGAGAATGGCCCATTTCAAGCGCGTTTAGCCTATAACTGGCGCGATAGCTTTGTACAGTCGCTAACACAGCTAAATGGTGATGGTGTAACCATTGTAGAAGATTACGCACAACTTGATGCTAGTGGAAGCTATGACATTACCGAAAATGTATCGGTATTTTTTGAAGGTATTAACTTAACCGAAGAATACGTGCATAAGCGTGGTCGTTTTTCTAACCAATTACTATTGGTTGAAGACAGCGGGCGACGTTTTGCGTTAGGTGTTCGTGGTAGTTTTTAACTTTAATTAATAAAGTGGCTTTTACATTTAGTAATGGCCACTTTTTAACTATGCCTTTCAGGTAACAAGTATGAACCAGCAAGATAAAAAAATAAAAACAGTGGTTGTCGTTGGTGGGGGTATAGCGGGCTGGCTAACAGCCGGTCGATTAGCGGCGCACCATAAAAGTAATACCCCGGATGGTCTTAATGTTGTACTCGTTGAATCTCCTAACGTACCAATTATAGGTGTTGGCGAAGGCACTTGGCCAACCATGCGCAGTACTTTAATAGCGCTTGGCATTAGCGAAACCGACTTTATACGTGAGTGCGAAGCAAGCTTTAAGCAGGGGGCAAAATTCGCCAAGTGGGTGGATGGCAGCAATGATGATTTTTATTATCACCCATTAGTTTTGCCACAGGGCTTTTCAAAAACAGATATGGCAGGCCATTGGTTAAATAACACCGCTGAGCCAGCATCTTTTTCAAATGCAGTGTGTTACCAAGAAGCTATTTGTGAGCAAGGGCTTGCTCCAAAAACAATTCGCACCCCAGAATACGCAGCTATAGCCAATTATGCCTACCATTTAGACTCTGCAAAATTTGCCGTTTTTTTACAAAAGCATTGTACGCAGCAGCTTGGCGTTAAACATATTTTAGCCGATGTGATGCAGGTTAATAGTGCTAATAATGGCGATATTGCAAGTGTTACCACAAAGCAACAAGGTGAAATTAGCGGTGATTTATTTGTTGATTGCACCGGCTTTTCTTCATTGTTATTAGGTGAGCATTATAAGGTGCCTTTTAAGCCGTGCGATGACGTGCTATTTATTGATACCGCCTTAGCAGTGCAAGTCCCTTATGATAATGAAGATGAGAGTATTGCATCTCACACAATCTCAACAGCGCAAGAAGCGGGTTGGATATGGGATATAGGATTACAGCACCGCCGTGGTGTAGGTTACGTGTATTCGAGTAAATACAGTAGCGAAGCTCAAGCACGAGAAAAGCTTAAAGCGTATGTGGGCGATAAAATAGAGTCGTTAACAGTTAGAAAAATCCCGATTAAAAGTGGCCATCGCTCACACTTTTGGCAAAATAACTGTGTTGCGGTTGGGCTTTCGGCTGGTTTTTTAGAGCCACTTGAAGCTTCTGCATTGGTATTAGTAGAAATGTCAGCACAGATGATCAGCGAACAGCTCCCCCATACCCGAGATATTATGGATATTACCGCCAAACGCTTTAACGAGACGTTTACCTATAGGTGGGAAAAAATAATCGACTTTTTAAAACTGCATTATATTTTATCAAACCGTGACGATAACGCATTTTGGCGCGACAACAGAGACCCAAAAACGATTCCTCAAAGCTTACAAGATCTAATGAAGTTGTGGCAATACCGTGCTCCTGCTGATCACGACTTTACAAGTAATAATGAGGTGTTTCCAGCGGCGAGTTATCAATATGTTTTATACGGTATGGGCTTTAAAAGTGATTACAGCACAACTGCCTATATGCTTAAAGACAATGTTTTCGCTAAAAGTCAGTTTGATAAAAATAAGAGCATGATAAACCAAGCAGTCACTAACTTACCCAGTAACCGAGAGCTGCTTAATAAAATCAAGCGCCATGGTTTTAGCGCTATTTAGCTTAAAAATTTACGCATAAAAACAATAAAGAGACACGCATGGAAAATTTAGTCGCATTAGAGCAAAGTGCTCATCAGCATATAAAAATAGACACACAAAAAGCACAATCACACGCTAAAAATCTTAATATGATCCCCGTAGTTATGGTGGAGCTTAGCCAAATTGCCGTTCAGCAGCCTATAGTTTTTGCAAAAAACTCAGAAACAGGCGAGTTTACACTCAATGCTTTATTAGGCTTTGAGCAACATGAGAACTTGTTTTATCAGCAATCACAGTGGCAGGGCGTATATTTACCGCTTCAGTTACAGCGTCAGCCATTTTTTGTTGGTGATACGCATGCGCAGCAAACGCAATACCCTGTGTGTATTAATTTGAATAGCCCTGCAGTAGTTGATAACTCTGCGCAAAGCGAAAATAATTTAGAACCAATTTATACCCAAAGCGCAGAAGAAAGTGGCTATTTTAAACAAATAAAGCAGTGTTTAGGGCATTTACTACAAGGCGAATTAGACAATAAAAAGTTAATCGCTGCGTTGTTAAAGTATGATCTACTACAGCCATTATCGCTTGAAGTAACGTTTGAAAATAACCAAAAAACAAAGTTAAACGGCCTATACACTATTAATCAAGACAAACTCGCACAACTTAATAGTGAGCAAATTACACTTTTACATCAAAGTGCTTTATTACCTGCTATTTATACAGTAGTAACCTCACTTGGCCAGATATATCCATTAATAGAGCGTAAAAATGCGGTGCTTAATTTAGCCGATGATTGATTTTACACTTAACAAAAATATGGCGTTACAGGTACACACTGTAGGGGAGGAAAAAACCCCAATTATTGTTATTGATGATTTTGTGAATAATGTAGATGCACTTATTAATTTTGCTGTGTTTTCTCAAAATGCGAGGGAAACATTTTGCACACAAGAAAGTGACTTTTACCCAGGAGTAAGAAAAGCAGCACCGCTTAGTTATATAGAGCAGTTAAAAGCGCTAGCGCCAATTATTAATTCACACTTTAATATGGCAGATAAAAGCGAGTTTGATGTAATACTTTCTGCCTTTTCAATTGCATGTACAGAGCCTGATAAACTCAGGCCAATACAAATGCTTCCCCATTTTGACACACCCAATATGAATCAACTCGCTATGGTGCATTTTTTATGTGATGAAACACATGGGGGGACTTCATTTTATAAACATAAAGCCCTAGGGTATGAACGTATAACAAAAGAGCGACTTATTCCTTATAGGCAAGCTATAAAGCAACAAGCCATGGCGCAAAAGCTTCATAAAAACCCACATTATATAACTGGCAGCACAGTTTTGTTTGAGCAAATTTCCAGTGTAGAGGCAAAGCTAAATCGAGTTCTTATATACCCA
The DNA here is from genome assembly GCF_001468485.1 of Pseudoalteromonas sp. H71. Taxonomy (GTDB): domain Bacteria; phylum Pseudomonadota; class Gammaproteobacteria; order Enterobacterales; family Alteromonadaceae; genus Pseudoalteromonas. The sequence continues at coordinate 90,675 of NZ_LODI01000045.1, read as the reverse complement.
AGCAACTTATTACATTCTGGTAATATAAATGCGGCTAACGGTTATGCCTGCGATCCAATTAATGGGCGTTTAACTATTAGTAGTTTTGTAGTCATGTGCTGACTATTAATGTGTTGTTTGCAGCGGCTAGACGCTAATTTATATGATTATAAATTGATTTTTATAAATGGTTTTTAGAATTCATATATCTTAAAGTTATAAAAGGTGATTTATTGCCACCTCTTTTATGAAATAAAACGCTTTAAATTTACCCAAAACATTAACAAAAAGATGACAAAGATAAAATAATATTCTATTGTAAGAATGGTTGTATGTTTTTTGTTCTTTTTAGGGTGAGTGTAAAAATTAAGCTCTACTAAGTTGTATGTTTTCGCAATAAATATACATTTGTAATCTACCTAGTTATTTTAATTAAAAGGGATAATTTATGAAAAACAGTTTAGTTATTACATTAGCAGCAACAGTGCTTTTAGGCTGTTCAGCCACAAGCAATATTTCACTCAAAGAAAAAGACCAAGCATATGCAAAGTACTTGTCTGAAGAAAACTTAGCAGGTGAAGATAAAATCAATAGCTTTAGGTTTAAAGGTTGGAAACCACTTTCTGATAAATTCTTAATTATTTCAGCGGCACATAAAAAAGATTATTTGATTGAAACCCAGGGCACTTGCCATGACCTAAATGAATCTCATGGAATTGAGTTAAACCGATTTTCTAATTTTGTTATACATAAGGAAGGGGATTCAATTTCTACCATTGAACAACCTACAAAAAAATGTTTTATAAAATCGATTTACCCACTTACTGCTGGCCAAACGGAGCATTTAGAAAGTATTGGAAATCCTATCCAAAGTTGAATTTAATAACAATAATAGTTGACCTTTTAAGGTCAACTATTATTTAAGAAACGTTGAATAAACGCATTTTTAGTTCTAGATTTAAAATCAAAAGCGCATGCCAAGTTAATGTTACGCCTCGTAAATACCTAAATCATAAACTCTTCAAAGTACTCTTTTTGCAATTCTATAGTAAGCGCTTTAGGGCGAATGCCTTGTACAAGGCTGTATACCTCTTCTTTTGTGTAACCAGCCGAATTTAAAATAAGCGCAGCGACCAACCCTGTGCGGCCAGTGCCGCCTTTGCAATGTATGGCAATGGTTTGTTTTTGCTGTATGGCTTGTAACATGTCGGTTTTGTGGGTGTTCCAGCTTGATATAAAAGGCTGTTTGGGTGCTTCGTCGTCATTTATAGGTAAATGAAACCAGGTTATATCGTGCTTTTTGCACTCACTATTAATTGTTTGTACGTTGTTTTTTTCAAGCTCCTTTTGCGGCATAAGTGACAGCAGCATGTGAGTGCCAGCCGCCTTTAATGTAGCGATTGAATCAGCAAGGTTTTGCGTTTTTGTACCAGGGCAAGGCGTAAAAATAATATTTGCGCCGTTATTGAGTGATAAAACATCGTACGGGTGCGCGCTCATGGTAAGTCCTTTATTTTTAATAAATTTACTTTTATACGCTCACTATAGCGTGTTTTAGTTACAAGTTTAAGATTGAATAATAAGCACAAATGCTAGATACTGTTTTTATATACAGTTGTGGCGATGTTATGAAAAAAGAATTACCAGCAAAATACTATTTAGCGCATTTTAGAGAGCTTATTGAGTTTGTAACAAGTAAATGTATGCATTTACTTGAGCCTAAACATAGTGAATTTATTTGTAAAATTAACCAGCTTGATGAACAAAGCCAATGCATGTTGGCACGTGTGTATTCGCGCAAGCCTTATTTAGTGCAGGCACAATCGCTCAATTATGAAGAAATAACCTCGCCGCATCAGGCTATTTATACCCTAAAAACAGTGGGTATTTTATATGAGCCAAACGCGCAGCATTACACGCTTCTTATAGCGCATTTAACTAAGCCCATGCTGGTGGAGTTGCTTAGTAATTACAGCGAGCAAGTAAGCTTTAAAAAAAGCGCAGCCAAAGGAGAATTAGTCACTATTGCGTGCCAATTTTTTAGTGAGCGCACAGATGATCTCGCCCCTTTATATAGTCAGTATGTCATTAATAACCGTGAAGATTATTACGAGTATTTTGAGTTTTTATTTGCAGGGCGCTTAAGTAGTGGCGATGTAAATCATCAAAACCGCTTTGTTATGCGCGATTTAGGGTTAACCGCAACCCGCGAAGGACACAGCGAGAGTTTGTCGCGCTTTAATACACTCGCTGAGGCGCAATCTAATTATGTTTTAAATCGTTACCGTTTAGCGTTTAAAAACATAGGCAAAACAGCCGGTAATACAAAAGATGAAACCTTGGATGACAAAACCCCTTACACCGAGCTTGCGCATTTAGTTTTAGCGCAACCGGCGCACGGTGCACAAGCGCACGACCTTAAAAACAAACTGCTGGTTAGGCTGTATAAACAACTTAAAAATACCGATAGCGAACTTGCCTTTAGCTTACTTGAAGGGTGCACCGATTATGCTGAAGCCCAAGAAATTCAAATAAGAGAGCAATACCGTTTAGGTAATAAAGAATGGGTAAAAGCGCAGCTAGAACAAATAATAGAAAACCCGCTCACTGACGATTTACTGTACTTTGCTGATGACTTTTTAATGCGTAAGTTTAATAAACAAACGCGTTCGCGCTTAAGCACTATGCTGGCCGACACCCAATGTGTGCTTGAAATTGACGAAATTTACCGAGGCGATGTAGAGCAAGGCGTAAATGAGCATTACAGTGCAAAAGGGTTAACGGTTTTTAATACCGAAAACACCTTATGGCAAAGCTTATTTGGTTTAGTATTTTGGCACGAGTTGTTTATAGAGTCGCCGTACCCGCCGTGTAATGAATTTGATATTTACCCGCAAGTTTTGCAGCTTGGTAATTTTTATGAAGCACAAAGCACGCAAATTAACGCACGTTTAAAAAGCTGTAGTACTAATCAGGCGCTGCTTAATTTGGTATGTAAACATGCCGCGCAATACTTTGAGCAGCCCAACGGCTTATTTAGATGGCGCAGCAATTTATTAGAGCCACTAGAGGCGCTTATTTTAAACAGCCCGCTTGAAGCATTAATTGCGCATTTAACGGCCATGAGCAAACAGTATTTGCAGCTAAAAGATGGCTACCCCGATTTAATGGTGATTAATAATGGCCAGGTACATTTTGAAGAGGTAAAAGCCCCGGGCGATAAGCTTAGGCGCAACCAACTTACCACTATTGATAATTTAAAAAATGTAGGCTTTACGGTACATATTGCCGCAGTTAAATGGTTTGTAGACCCAAACCGTGTTTACAGTGTGGTTGATATAGAAACCACCGGCGGCTTAAAAGGCGGTAACCGTATTACCGAAATTGGCATTGTTAAAGTGCAGCACGGTAAAGTAATTGATACCTGGTCGACACTTGTTAACCCGCAGCGCCATATACCCGGCTTTATTACTAAGCTAACCGGCATAAGCGATAGTATGGTTTACAATGCACCTGTATTTGCCGAGATAGCACAGTCACTATTAGATAAACTCGCAGGCAGTATTTTTGTAGCTCATAATGTAAACTTTGATTACGGTTTTATAAAAAAAGAGTGCGAGGTTGCAGGGCACTTTTTTAAAATGCCAAAAATGTGCACCGTGGTTGAATCGCGCAGAGCGTTTAAAGGGCTAAAGTCGTATTCGCTTGGTAACCTTAGTGCGCATTTTAATTTAAATTTAACCAGTCATCACCGTGCATTGGCCGATGCAACTGCCACTGCTGAGCTTTTATTGCTGATACAAAATAGTGAAACGCTAACGCAGTAGCGTATTATCTTTTTTTAAGTGTATGAAACTTAAATAATAAATAGTTTTATTATAAATTTTTAATTTATTTTGGAATAAAGTGTTTTTGTAAATCGTCTTCTTTATGTCAATCCGACAAACTAGAGGACAAAACAATGACTAAATTAAATAAAATTGTAAGTGTAATGATGTTAAGCGGTGTGTGTACTTTTACAGGTGCAGTGCAGGCCGTTGATATTGAAATATCTCAGTCAACGTCGGCGCAGCAACAAACATCTACATCTATTGCGCTTTCACAAAACGGTTTAACAGCCAGTGGTAGCAATAACACAAACGTATCTAACGATATACTAGTAACGGCTGATGACTCGCAAGATACAGATTCAACGGCGAATAATACGCAAACTCCAGCGCAAGAAAGCAGCGAGGCCGCAGAGCCTGCAAATTCAATAGTTGCATCTGCAAGCGGATCTTTAAATAACGCATTAAATGCATCGGCATCGTCTTTAAATGCCACAGGCAATACCACAGTTAATACAGCGCTTGATGCAACATCGCAGTTAACCTCATCGGCAGGTAATTTAACGACGGCTGTGAGTCAGTCGTCATTACTTTCTGTTACGTCTGATCAAGGCGCTCAGCCTGATACAACCGATACACCAACAGATGCCTCTTTACTTTCAAATGTGAGTAGCGCTTCCGATTCAGTAACACAAGCTGATGCAACAAATGCGCTTAATGCGGGTGAGCTTACAAACCAATTAGCAATGACTAGTTCGGCTGCAAACTCAGTGAGTTCTGCACTGCAAGTGGGTGATGCAATTAATACCAGTAATGAGGTAGTAAGCAGTGTTCAGCAATCTTTAATTGCCAATGTGCAAGATAGTACGGTTAGCAGCTTACAAAGCACAGTACAACAAAGTGTTAGCGGGCAGGTGAGCGCAGCGGTCACGGATCAAATTAGTAACGATGTAGCACTTAGCACCGCAAGTGAAGTAGTAACTAACATTACTAACGATTTAGACCTAGGTCTTTAATACGGCCTAAGCGTATATGCACAAATGCCGAATAGGGAAACCTATTCGGCCTGTTGGAGAATAAATATGAAAGCAGTTATAACCGCCACATTGTGTGTTTTTAGTGCCCAAGCGGTGCTTGCACAAACCAACCACGTTAAAACACCTGAGCAAAATAAACCCTTTAAAAGTAGCCTTGAAGTAAATGCAGATGCAGAAGTTGGGGTATTAAGTAACTCGGCGCTCTCTGTTCAGGAGCTTGACGATATTTCGTCGCAAAGCGACAGCGGCATAAAAACCGCAGCAGGTGTTAATGCAAAATGGCAATTAACTAAAAGCGCTAAATTAACCTCAAGCTATAAGTTTGAACAACAAGACTACGATGAGTTTGATCAATACGATTTAGACCTTCATCAATATGGTTTAGATGGCAGCTACAGCTTTAATAGCCATGAGGTAGGGGTTCGTTACGACGGCGCAAAAGCAAATGTAGATGGCGAAACATTTTTACATTTTAATCAAGCTAGTGCTTACTATGGCCACTTTTTAAACCCACATACGTATTTGCGTACGAGCATAAAAACCAAAGCTAAACGTTTTGCTACTGCAAAAGCACGTAATGCCGATGGTGTAGGTGCCGATGTAGCGCTTTATCATTTTATAAATAATGGCCAAACCATGCTAATGGCAGCGCTAAGTGCTGATAAAGAAAACGCCGACGACAACCAATATGACTTTAATGGCTACGGTTTTACTACTAAAGTTACGCACAAATTTACGGCCTTTAATATGGCTAACAAAGTGGGCGCAGGCTGGCGTTATCAAAATAAAGATTACGATGAGCAAACAACGAATGAATTTTTTGAGCAAATACCGTCGCGAGATGAGCACCGAAGTATCGTTAATGCGTTTTATAACCTAGCTGTGTTTGAGCACGTAACACTCATAGCCGAGGCTGAATATGGTGATTACCAATCAAAGCTTAGTAGCAATACCTATACTCAGTCGGTTTTATCGGCGTCAGTTAAAGTGCACTTTTAGGTGGGTAAATGGCACCGTAACCAAAGGTGGTGTCTTTGCCTTGCTCGCCTAAATCTTTGGCAAGTGATGTAAGCTCGTTAAGTGCTTTGGTTTTATTATTACCATGCTTTAACAATAAACAACTTAATGCCGCGCTTACATGCGGCGCCGCCATTGACGTACCCGACTCCCTTCCAAATTTTCCATTGCCTTGGCTTGTAACAACATTTACACCAAAGGCTGCAAAGTCTATGTAATCACCTTTATTTGACCATCTATAAATTTGGTTTTTTGAATCAATAGCACTTACCGCTATCACGCTTTTATACGCGCCTGGGTATAACGGCTGCGACGCCGGCCCTTGGTTACCAGCAGCAGCTACAATTAACACGTTTTGTTTTATTGCAGCAGTAATACTTGCTTCTAAAACTGCGTTATTTGGCCCCGTTAGGCTCATATTTATTACGGGTATTTTATTACTAACTAGCCAGTTAAGTGCCTCTACTATGGCAAATAAAGTAGCCCCTTGTGCATATTCAGATTGCCTATAAAACACCTCTGCACTGTAAAGCTTGGCACTGCCTAAAAGCGGGCTAAGTTTTGCTCCTTTACCCGTAATTAAGCCCGCTATGGCGGTGCCGTGCAAATTTGGCGAGCTTAACCCTTTAGGTAAAAAGCTTTGCGTGGTGATATTTGTACCTTCAAAAGCACTGTGTTTGGTATTAATGGCGCTGTCGATCATGCCAATTTTTACGCTTTGTGTGCAGTAGGGGGTAATAGAGTTATTTGGTGTTACTTCTGCGGTAGGCTCGCCTGTTTGCGCTTGATATATGTGGTTTCGGTCAAGTATTGCAGACTCATCTAAGTTAAGCACTTTTAATAACTCATTTTTAGAATTAACACCTTGGGGCACGTTAAAGCGCACTAAGCTCATATTAAGTGCGTTGTAATTTTTTACCGATACGATGGTTACATTTTGCTGCTTTAGGGTATTAAGTTGTTGGTTATTTGCCATTAATAACCATTGGCGCTCTATTGCTCTAAAGCCGTTTTCTAGCTCTACTTCAACAAATGCAGTGTTTTGGCTATTTATATTAATGTTAAGCACATTGGGTAAGCTGCTAATTGGCTCACTTATTTGCGCTTTTAGTTCATCAATTGATATTTGTGGAACAGGCACCGGAAGCGGCAGGCGCTGTGCACGCTCTATAGTTTGTTCAATACGCTGCTCTATAGGGTTTAGCTGCCCAAGCACCTGATCGACTTTTACTATATTGGCTGAGCTCGTTGCGCTAAATATGCAAAGCGAGGCGACTATTATGTATTTAACGCGGACTTTTTTCATGTTCATAGTGGGTTACTTTTATTAAATTTATCATGCTAGTTAGTTAACGTTTAACACATAAAAATATTTCATTATTCAAATTCTTTTGATTATTTGGGAATAAATGTTTTTTTGAATCGTCTTCTTTATAAAAGGGGTAAAAATCAATGAACGAAACATTAAAAACCTTATTGCCCATGCTTAGGCGCTTTGCCTATTCGCTGACGGGTAGTAAAGCAGATGCAGACGATGTAGTGCAAATAACAATTGAAAAACTATTAGTAAAAGGCATTCCGGATGACGTTGAGCCGGCTAAATGGGCATTTAAAATTTGCCGCAATGTGTGGATAGACGAATACCGCTCACGCAAGGTAAGGCAAAATACGGCACAGGCCGATATATTACCAGAGCCAATTACAAGTAATGAGCAACAAACACTTGAAAACAAACAAATGCTTAAAAATGTAAATACAGCACTTGGGCAATTACCCGAAGAGCAACGCGCCATAGTATCGCTAGTGGCAGTGCAGGGCATGGCCTATAAAGAAGTAGCACATACGCTAGATATACCTATAGGCAGTGTAATGAGTAAATTATCGCGAGCACGCAGTACTCTTTATAACTTGATAAAACCCGACTTTAAAAAGGAGCAAGTATGAACATTAACGACGAAACACTTAGCGCCTTTTTAGACTCAGAGCTCAGCGAGCACGAAATGGAGCAAGTGCGTAAAGCCCTTGAAACCAATGATGAACTAGTAATGCGACTTGCAGAACTAAGCGAAGTAGACATGCTAGTAAAAGAGCACGCAACACGTATTGACGACGCACCCCTTAGTGACTCATTAGCTAAAACGGTTGCAAAGCTCGATACGCCAACGACTAAAAACACGTCAAATAGCAATGTAGTGGCGTTAACGCCTTGGCAAACGGTTAAGCAATCGGCTAATAAAAGCTTAGCAATAGCTGCAAGCATTGCCGTGGTATTTGGTATAGCAATGACTAGCTATTTACAGCCTCATAACGCACAAAACTTATTCGTGGCTAGTAATACAGCCTCAGCGCTTAACACACAGCTTAGTAGTAGTGTGTTTGAGCAAAGTGATGGCTCAGTATTTAGCGCGCAGCTTAGTTTTAAAAATCAGCAAGGTGAGCTTTGTAGGCAGTATGTACTAAGTTCAAACAATACAACGCAAACAAGCATTGCTTGTAAAACACAAAGCGGTTGGCAAATTAAAGCGCAAACAGCCGCGCAGCAAAGTAATAATGGCGCGCAATATCAAACGGCGTCTAATAACAGTGAGTTAGATACTGTTATAGACAGCATGATCAGCGGCGCACCACTAGATAGAGCGCAAGAGCAGCAAGCAATTAGCGCAAAGTGGCAGTTAAACAAATAATAATGTGTATAAAACGAGGTGAATTATGAAAACATCTATTTTAATTATCAGCATTTTACTTATGGCGGGTTGTGCTTCTAAACCTGATTACCGCGCCGCGAATAATGGCTCACAAGGTTACAGCGAGCAAAAAATTAGCGACGATCAATACCGAGTAGAGTTTAAAAGTGTGTCAAATAATGTAGCCGATGCCGGTGATTATGCATTATTACGCGCAGCTGAGCTTACCCAAGCGCAAGGCTACGACTGGTTTGTTGTAACTAACAAAGAAACCTTTGTTGAGTCTAAATCGCAAGCCTCCACGTCATCTATTAGTGCATCACAAAGCCAGCAATATGAGCGAAGCTGCGGTTTATTAACCTGCGAAACACGCGCACGCCCAACAAGTAGTGTAGGCGTACAGGTAAGCAACCATGATAAACGCAAAGAAGTGCACACCCTTATTGATATTAAAATGGGCAAAGGTATAAAGCCAAACGAGAACAGCTTTAGCGCCCAAGACTTAATTGAAAACTTAAGCAAAAAAGCACAAAAGTAAGCGCTTTGTAAAAGCACTTAGCGTGTTTTAGCTAAGTGCTTTTTTCGTGGTAAAAATCCAGTAACCAGCATAGTGCCCACAATGACAAATAATGCGCCTAGTAACGTATTTGGCCCAATTTGCTCATCTAAAATTAAATGCCCCCAAAAAATGCCAAATAGAGGAATTAAAAACGTGACCGTTAAAGCAGAGGTTGGGCCAATATCGTCAATAAGTTTAAAAAATAGAATATAAGCAAGCGCTGTACACACTACGCCAAGGGCTAAAACGCCGAGCATAACGTGGGTGGTTGGCACTTCACGCATTGGCATAAATAAAATAAGGGGTAGTACCATAAAACTCGCTGCCCACATTGAGCCGTGTGCGTTATCGAACGGTGCAAGCTTTGGCGCATTTTTAGTGTAATGGGATGCAATGGCATAACAAAGCGAAGCGCTTAATGCTGCTACTATGGCGATTATTGATTGGCTATTTAATACAAAATGATTTTGCCCAACTAAAATTGCCACGCCTATTAAACCCAGTAGCAAACCTAAAACCATGCTTTTTGTGGGTTTGGTTTTACTCCAAATAATACCCACCACCGCGCCCCAAATGGGGGTTGTAGAATTTAAAATAGATAACGTAGATGCGCTAATAGTTTGCGCAGCGTACGCAAATAATAAAAAGGGAAGGGCAGAATTAAGCGCACCAATGATAAAAAAGTGCTTGGTGTGTTCAGTAAACGCCAAGCGGCGTTTTAAGTACAGTGCAACTATAAATAGTGTAACTGCGGCAAAGCCAACTCTAAACTCAATTAATACTGCAGGCCCTAAGCTGTTAGCCGCCATTCGCATAAATAAAAATGACGCGCCCCAAATTGAAGCCAGAAAAAATAATCTAAGTAAACTTGCTAAGCTCATGATAATATTTTAGTTATACGATTAGGGGTATAGAATAACAGGCTTTGCAAAGAGTGTAAGCCAGATCCGGTACTCGCATATTAAAAATAATAAAGGACGAATTATGGTTAGACATCTGTCAGTTGCGGCAGTTTTGGCACTGAGTTTATTAAGTGGGTGTGGGTCAACCCTAGTTAATTTATACAGCGACAATACAATGAAGAAAAAAGAATACAATGGGATTAAAGCGTATAAAAAAGGGCTATACGAGCAAGCTTTTTATGATTTAAAGGAGCCTGCATCGCTCGGTTATAAAAGTGCGCAGTACACGCTAGCATTCATGTTCTTAAAAGGCCAATATTTAGAGCAATCAACCAAGCTTGGTATGGGCTGGTTAGGTGTAGCTGCAGAAGCTGGCGTTGAAAATTGGTCACAACAATATGATACTTTTTATGCTGCTGCAACAATAGAAGAGAAACAGCAAATAGATGCAACTGTTGCATTGTACATTGAGCGATTTGGTGTTGAGGCTCAAAAAATGACGTGCCGTAGGTCAACAACAGCTAGGCGTACATTTGGCGAAATTAAAATTGATTGCAGTAAACGTGACGCTGCTGTCACTGTGTATGAAGTAGACACAATTGAGTGAAGCTAGTTGTTAACTAGCTTCTTTTCAAAGTCACTTTTTACTATATCGAGCGCTTTTAATACTTCTTCGGGCTCTACATCGTGCTGCTCTAATATCATAATTAAATCAACAGCAAGTTTAATATGCGTTGGGGCTTCCTCAAGAGGCTTGGTCATTTAAATTTTTCTTTTTAGATATTTGACTAATAGCCACATCAATAGCTGTTTGCACACGTTCTTCCATATGTATGCGCTCAGCTTGTGGTAAATAAAACGCCATATCAACGTCGTAACGAATGTAGCGAGGTGGAAGTTGGTTTAATACAGTACAGCAAAAGTCAGCCATAACGTCGTCATCATATTTTTCGTCGAGTTTTCGTTTTATGATTTCTTCAACAACAATCTTTTCGTAATAGTTATGTATATCGTCGTGTAATCGCATGTTCCTACCGCTTTGTTATGTTCCATTTAGATAAGTCTATACTAAGGATTGTTATAAATCGATAGCCGCTTTAAATAGTTGTTTGTGGACGTTGATTAAGCTGTCTAAATTACGCTGATAACCGCCGCCTAAAGCACACATAAGCGGAATGTTATGTTGCTTACAAAAATTAAGTACAAAGTAATCTCGTTCATAAACGCCTGTTATAGATACATTTAATAAACCTAACTCGTCCTTCGTATAAATATCTGCCCCCGCGTTGTATAAAATAATGTCTGGTTGATGAATGCTTACACACAGCGCGAGCGCGTGTTGTAATGTGTCGAGATACTCATCGTCGCCAGATTTAGCGGGTAGAGAAAAGTCGTAATCAGATTGCTGTTTTAAACGGGGAAAATTTTGCTCGCAATGAATTGAGCAAGTAATAATGTTTTTATGGCTTTGCTGGTTAATAATGTGTGCTGTTCCATCGCCTTGGTGCACATCGCAATCAAAAATTAGCACCGTTTTGGCTTTATGGGTGTTTAATAGGTGCGCGGCTGCTATGGCTAAATCGTTAAATATACAAAAGCCACTGCCGTAGTCACCATAGGCATGATGGTAACCACCACTTAAATTACAGGTTAGTCCGCTTTTTAAAGCCTCCGCTGCTGCTTGAATACTTCCACCGACAGACAGTAATGTACGCTCAACTAGTTGAGCCGAATAAGGGAAACCCATCTTTTTAATCGCTTTATCAGATAAGTTACCGGTTAAAAAATTATTTATATATTGCGTACTGTGGCATAAGGCCAATTGCGAGAGGCTTGCCTTGGTGGGCTGCATGAATGCGGTTGGCAAAAAGCCTAAGTGCTCTATTTCGGTTTTAAGTCGCTGATATTTTTGAATTGGAAAGCGGTGCTTTTCGGGTAAAGGTAAATTTGAATAAAGAGGGTGGTAATATAACTGCATGAAAAAGCCCTAACGGAGTTGTTGTTTTTCCACTTGTTGTATTTTGTCTTCGGTGGCTGAAATGGCTTTTCGGCATCGACCCAAGCGTGCGTGAGTACTTAAAATTTCAAGGTTAAGCTTTTGGGCTTTTGCTGGCGATGCTTTTTCCATTTGCATTTTTCGCTCTTCTATCATCAGCATTAAGCGGCGTTCAAATTCATGGTTTTGTTTTAACTCATCGTAAAGCTCGTGGGAAGACTGCATCACTTTTTTTACAGCTTGCTTATAAACAGCTTGTTTTGGGCGAGGTTTAAACCGACTTTTATTTTCTTTTTCCCAAATTGGCGTTGATTTAATAACATTGAACACGGCCTGAACCTGCGATGAAATACGCTCTAACGCATAGGTGTATGCATGGCGGTGATCGCTTGGTGGTAAGCTTGCTACTTCTTCTTCTATTTCGTTAACGTAATCAACTAAGCTCATACTTTTAGTTTGAAATACAGCGCGGTCAAATAGGCTAGGCTGTGCTTGCATATAGCGATTTTTAGCAAATAATTTAGCTCTATCAAATTGCTCAGCTTGTTGCTTAAGCGAAGTCACTTGTTGTCGTAGCTTGTCTAATGCATTTACTTGCATGTTAAAAGTAAGCCTCATAAATGAGTTTTAATGCTAAAAGTATAACCATGGTATTAAAAACAGGGCGTATAAATTTACTACCAAACCTAATTGCAGAGTGCGCACCAAACCAGGCTCCTAACATAATAAAAAAGCCCATTGTTATACCAAGCAAAAAGTTTACATGCCCTAAAGCTACAAAGGTTATAAGAGAAATAAAGTTAGACACAAAGTTCATAGAGCGGGCTAAACCGCAATTAAGAAGCAAGTTCATTTTATAAAGCATGCCGTTAGACGCGGTCCAAAATGTGCCGGTGCCTGGGCCTGCTAATCCATCAAAAAAACCGAGTGCTAGGCCTTGGACCCACTGCTTTACTTTCATTGCATTGTTGAGTTTTGGTAACTCATCACCTTGTGTGGTGCTCAAATTTCCAAATAAGCTGTAGCAGGCAACAACAATAATTATAATTGGTAGCAACTTATTTAAAAAGTCGATGCTTAAATAATCAACAATAACCGTACCTAATAGCGCGCCTATTGCGGTTGCAATAATTGATGCCAACCAAAACTTGGGGCTAAAAAGGTTTTTTTTGTAATAGGTAAAACTTGCTGTTAACGAACCAAAGCTCGCAGCGAGTTTATTAGTACCTAATGTTAGGTGCGGTGGTAAACCGGCCGTAAGTAATGCGGGCACGGTTAACATGCCACCGCCACCGGCTATTGCATCTATAAAGCCTGCTGCCAATGCAACAGCACATAAAATTGCCCAAGTTGTCGGGTCGAGTGCGAGTTCAAACATTAATAGTCTATTTGTCTTTTAAATGGTGGTAGGGTGTCGAGCATGGCTTTACCGTAGCGTTTGGTTACTAAACGCCTATCAAGAATAGTAATACAGCCTTCGTCACTCTCTTTTCGCAGCAGTCTACCACAGCTTTGTACCAATTTCTTAGCAGCATCTGGGACTGTAATTGTTAAAAACGGATTACCGCCTTTGCTTTGCACAAATTCTGCTTGCGCTTCTTCTATTGGAGAGGTAGGCACAGCAAAAGGGATTTTTGTGATAATGAGGTTCTCTAAATATTTACCAGGTAAATCAAGACCTTCTGAAAGACTTTGCGTACCAAATAAAATACTACCTTTACCGCTATCAATATTTTGGCTGTGTTTTTTAAGCAGTGCTTCTCTCGACATCTCACCTTGTACTAATAAGTTAAAACCTTTTGTTCTAAGAAACTTTGCTACATGGTCCATTTGCCAGTACGAGGCAAACAAGACTAAGTTTGCCTTTTTAGTGCTTAAATACTCTGGCAAAGTGGTTGCTAAGTGATTGCTAAAGTCTTTATCGGTAGGTTCAACTTTAGACACAGGAATGCGTAATGTTGCCTGTTTTGGGTAATCAAAGGGCGAGGGAACCTTTATAAATTTAACGCCTTCCTCTTTTGCTAAACCACTTTCATAAGCAAAATGGTCAAACGAGCCAAGTGCACTTAATGTGGCAGAACATAAAACAGCGCCGGCGCACTCGTTCCAAAGTTTGTCTTTTAGGTAGTAGCCTACTTCAATGGGGCAGTCGCTTAAAAGGTGGTCATGATGACTTTTGTATTCAAGGCGTTTTATCCAACGTGCGTGGGGTATGCCTTCTCCTTTGTTGGCATAACTAAACCATAATTTATTTAGTTGCTCTAAGCGATTAATGTAGTGACCGCTTTCAGCAAGAATAGGATCGGCAACATAAGGTTTTATGTCGCCGTCGCTCACATCTTGTGTAAGGGTGTCGTGCATTTTATTTAAACAACGTAGTGCATCTTGTGTGGCTTCGCTTATATCTTTTGCTTTGCTGTGAAGCGACTTGGGGATTTCACCATGTTCAAAACGGTATGTGTCGTCTTTTGAATATTCAAAGTCAGCATTATCAAGAATATCTCTCACTACTTTTAGATCTTTATTTGCATCGTTTATACTATCGCAAAGCTTAAAGTTTTGACCTATGGCTCTTTGTCCTACTAGTGTTTTTGCCATTTTTCCGCTGAATTTAGTGAGCTTATCGAGCCATTCTATTGTGCCTTTAATGGTTGCTGCAGCAGACGAAAAGTCGCGTGTTATATGGGCTAAATGGTGTGCTTCATCAATTACATAAATAGTGTTGTCTGGTTCGGGTAAAATTTTACCACCGCCTAAATCTAAATCAGCCAGTAGCAAAGAGTGATTAATGACCAACACATCCATTTGCATAAGTTGTTGGCGAGCTAATTGAAATGGGCAAGTCAAATGCGCTTTCATTTGACGTTGGCAAGCATGCTTGTCGCAAGCAATTAAATTCCAAACTCTGTCGGGAATTGTATCTGCCCAGCTATCTCTATCGCCTTGCCATTTTTTATTTACGTAAGCATCGTATAGCTCTTGCAAGCATTTGCTTTCCATATCACTCAATGGAGAGGTAAGCGTTGGCATAAAGTCCATTTGAGTTTGGCTATCACCATTAACAGCATTATGTAGTTTATGGGCGCAAATATAGCGGTGGCGTCCTTTAACTAAATCAAACTTAAAGTCGAGCCCAGAATGTGTTTTAAAAAAAGGCAGTTCTTTTGCAATTAATTGCTCTTGCAATGCCACTGTAGCCGTAGAAATTACTAGCTTCTTTTTTTGTGCCAATGCTAAAGGCAAGGCTCCCAAACAATAAGCAAGTGATTTACCGGTACCTGTGCCAGCTTCTATGACGCAAATTCGTTGTTTTTTGTGATACTCACCAGCTAATGTTTTTGCAA
This sequence comes from Pseudoalteromonas sp. H71, assembly GCF_001468485.1. Lineage (GTDB taxonomy): Bacteria > Pseudomonadota > Gammaproteobacteria > Enterobacterales > Alteromonadaceae > Pseudoalteromonas. The sequence goes on along the minus strand of NZ_LODI01000045.1, from coordinate 75,330 downwards.
TTTCTGCAACAAGGTAATTTTGACTGCTGCGCGGCCTATAATCATTCAGGTTTTTAGCCACATGCTGATGCACTTGCCTAATAGTTTTTTTTAGAGAGTCAGAAAGCATGGAATGATTTGCCTAAAGTATGTATATAATTACAGTGTGTATATTAAGTGGGATCGTGCATTGACACAAGCAATCTATCAGGGCTTTATTTTATCAAGGCAACAATATTCGTCTAAACATAGTGAGGGGATCACACTATGCTATTGGCTTGCATCCGATCACGGCCCAATTAAAGTTGTTATTGAAAATCAGCAAGCTGTGTTTTTTATTTCACAAGAACAACAGCAACATGCCCAGCAGTTATTAGATAAAGCACGTATAAGTGTTAATTTTAAAACAGTTGAAATGAGTCACTTTAGCGGCAAAGCCTGTGTTGCCTGCTATTTTAACAATACCAGCAGTCTTTATAAGGCACGAACATTATTTGAAAACACCATAACTATTTACGAGGGTGATATTCGCCACAGCGATCGCTTTTTAATGGAGCGCTTTATTAGAGGTGGTGTTTGGGTTACTGGAGATGTTAGTCAAAAAAACGGCTTTTTACTTATACAAAACGCAAAGTTGAAAGCAAATACAGATTACACGCCCAAGCTTAAGTCGCTGTCATTAGATATTGAATGTGATGGGGAAGGCGTGCTGTTTTCAATTGGTCTTGTTGGGAATGGACTTGATTGCGTTTTAATGATTGGCGAACCAAACAATCATAGTGAACAAATCAACATTGACTGGTGTTTAGATGAGCTTGAGTTACTTACAAAGTTACATATTTATTTAAGTAATAATGATCCCGACATTATTATTGGGTGGAATGTTATAGAGTTTGATTTTACAGTACTTAATGCCCGTGCTGAAGCGCTTGGAATTTCCCTTAAATTGGGCAGAGATAGCCAACCAATTAATATCAATACGGGGCACTATACACGCCTTACGTTGCCAGGAAGATGTGTTGTTGATGGAATTGACACTTTAAAAAATGCGACTTACCACTTTGATAATTACTCTTTAGGGAACATTGCCGAAAAAGTATTAGGTGAAGCCAAACTAATTCAATCAGACAACCGGTTAGGCGAAATTATTCGTCAATTTAATGAGGATAAACTAACTCTAGCGGCTTACAACCGCCAAGACTGTATTTTAGTTAATCGTATTTTTACTAAATTAAACTTATATGAATTTGCTATTGTTCGCACACAGCTAACAGGTCTAGAGCTTGAACGAATGGGTGGCTCTGTAGCTGCTTTTACTAATTTGTATTTACCCTTGCTGCACCGCAGTGGTTATGTAGCCCCTAATTTAGGCGACCATGGCTTATCTTTTGACAGCCCAGGTGGCTACGTGATGGACTCATTGCCTGGGCTTTATAAAAATATTCTGGTTTTAGATTTTAAAAGTTTATACCCCTCTATTATGCGCACTTTTTGTATTGACCCTCTAGGATTAATAAAAGGGTTAAATGCTCCTAATGATGCAATACAAGGCTTTAATAATGCAGTGTTTTCTCGTAGTGAGCATCATTTACCAAAGCTAATTGAATACCTAACTAAAACCCGTCAAAACGCCAAAGACACCAACCAACCAATGTTATCGCAAGCAATTAAAATTATTATGAACAGCTTATATGGTGTGCTTGGGTCGAAGGGGTGTCGATTTTATGATCCTAGATTATCAAGCTCTATTACATTGCGTGGCCATGAAATTATGCAAACTACGCGTAAATGGATGGAAAAGCTTGGGTACAGCGTTATTTATGGTGATACGGATTCTATTTTTGTAAAAGTGGACGACAATTTAACTGCAATGTGTTGCCATAAAATTGGTAATGAATTAATGGCTCATATTAACCATAAATGGGATCAATATATAGCAACGCATTTTAATTTAAAAAGCTATTTAGAGATTGAATTCGAAACCCACTACAGCCCCTTTTTTATGCCTACTATTCGGGATAAAAAAACGGGTTCTAAAAAGCGTTACGTCGGTAAAACAACAATAGATGGTGAATCTAAAATAGTTTTCAAAGGAATGGAAACTGTTAGAAGCGACTGGACGGAATTTGCCCAAGAGTTACAAAAAGAGCTGTTTGAAGCCTTATTTGATTCACACTTTGAAATTGCTCAACTTGACGAAATAGTAAAAGATTATACCAAACGATTGTATAGCGGAGAGTTTGATCAAAAGCTTGTTTACAAAAAGCGCCTTGGTCGACATTTAAACGATTACGAAAAAAATATCCCGCCTCATGTACAAGCTGTAAAAAAGTACAAGGCAGAGCATCCTGACTTTGAAGTTAGACGCGGGCAAATTATAGAGTACGTTTATGCAATTAAAAGCGCGGAGATAAGTACAGGAAAAAATACACTCAATTACCCATTATATCAACAGAGACAGCTGGTTCCGATATCGGCAGCAATATTTGATGCTTTAGCAATAGATGATAAAAATAACAATCAGGGGCAACTTTTGCTGCCTGATTTTTGAGCTTTTTGCTCAATAAATTTACGTTAAACGACAAAACCAGCAAAAGTTAACATTTTAATTAGAAGTAAAAAAAGCAACATACTGTTAATGCATTTAATTTAATTTGTATATTTTTTTGTTTTTTAACAGTATGTTAGATTTAATTTTTTTCTGGTGGAATTAACGTTTAGCTATTTTTAGTAATTAATTATTAACGCAACGTTAATTCCTTGTTGACCTTGCTCTTTCACTAGTATTATCATTGAAGGCACAGTCATTGGGGTACTTGATACGTTTTGTACCGCTAGACTGAAAAAATTATAATTAATAAATGTATTCCTGGGAGAATCAAATGTTAAATAACAAAGTTTCAAAAGCAGTTCGCTTAGCGATCGCTTTTGGCGCAGCATCTACAGCTGCATTTTCAGCAAGTTCTTTTGCTGCAGAAGAAGATTCTGCAGAAAAAGTTGAGCGTATTGAAGTAACTGGTTCACGTATCAAACGTGTTGACATGGCTGGTGATTTACCAGTAACAGTTATCGACCGTACTGCAATCGAGCTAAGCGGTGAAACTTCAGTAGCTGATTTATTACGTAACACTACATTTAACAGTCTGGGTTCGTTCCGTCCGCAGTCTGGTAGCTCTGCTCAAGGTGCTACTACAGTAAGCTTACGTGGTTTAGGTTCTGATCGTTCTTTAGTTTTAGTTGATGGTCGTCGTTTACCTAAGTCAACTCTTACTGGTTCAAGCCAAGATTTGAACTCAATCCCTATGGCCGCAGTTGAGCGTGTTGAAATCCTTACCGATGGTGCTTCTGCACTTTACGGTTCAGATGCTATCGGTGGTGTAATTAACGTAATTTTACGTAAAGATTTTAATGGTGCAGAAGTTACTTTAGGTTCTGGCCGCATTGAACATGAAGGCGGCGACCGTGAAAATGGTTCTGTACTTTTCGGTGCTTCTTCAGACAACTCTCGTGTACTTGCTGGTGCATCTTGGAGTGGTCGTGACATTGTTTACGCTCGTGACTTCCCATGGTACAGCCCAGGTGGTTCAGTTTATTCAAATAACTTCACAACATTCACAACTACAGATGGTGAAAGAGCAAGTAATTTTGATTTCTTCTCTCCAGAAGCTACATGTGAAGGCGTAGGTAACGAGAACTTTTACCGTATTGGCGCACGTTGTGGTTTTAACTTCGCAGCAGTATCTGCTGATGAAGCGTCAATCAAAAACCGCTCAGCTTTCGTTAAAGCCACTTACGATGTGAACGATGACTGGAGTATTTACACAGACATCAACATCGCACAAACTAAATCATTTGGTCGCTATGCTCCAGGCTTGGATACAACAGCATACGATGCATCACCTGATACAGTATTTATCAGTGCAGATAGCCCTAACAACCCAACTAACCCTAACAGCCCAATCTACGATGCTTCTCTAGAAATGGAACAGCAAGGTCTAGATTTCTGGCATCGTTTTGCTGCGTTAGGTAACCGTGACAACAGATTATCTACAGAGCTTAAAGATATCGGTTTTGGCGCTAAAGGTATGATTGGTGACGTTTCTGTTGAAACAGGTGTTCGTAAAACAATCAACGAAAGCCATAACGTAGGTACAGGTTACATCCTTCGTAGTATTGCTCGCCAATACATTAACGATGGTACTTACATGCTAAATGACCCGTT
>NZ_LODI01000045.1:60394-71114 GCF_001468485.1 Pseudoalteromonas sp. H71 | reverse complement strand
GGTGCATCTGAAGAAGTTAGAGGCGCAATGACGGTAACTACTTCACGTACTGGTAAGTTTAACCAAGAAGAGTTTTATGCAAATGCTGCGTTTGACCTTATGGAAACTGACGCTGGTGCAATTCAAGCATTCGTAGGTTTTGAATACCGTTCAGAAGATTATGCTGACATATACGATTCACTTTCTGCAGCAGGCCAAGTAGGTGGTTCTTCAGGTAGCAGTGCTGGCGGCGCACGTTCAGTTCGTGGTTTATTCTTCGAAACATTAGTTCCAGTAACAGAAGAATTTGAGCTTAACTTTGCAGGTCGTTACGATGATTACTCTGACTATGGTTCAGATTTCTCACCTAAAGTATCAGCACGTTACAACCCAATTGATGACTTAGTACTTCGTGCATCATGGGGTAAAGGTTTCCGCGCTCCTTCATTACCAGACCTAACTCAACAGCCTTCTGAATCAGCTGATTCAGTTTCTGATGAAGCTACATGTTTGGCAATTGGTGAAGCTGCAAACTGTTCTTCGCAAATCAACGCTACAGTTATTGCTAACCCTGACCTAGGTTCAGAGCAATCTGACCAATACTCACTTGGTGTTGTTTACCAAGTGACAGATGCTATTTCTGTAGAACTTGATTACTACAACATTGAAATTACCAACCGAATCCGTGCGTTCTCTGCTCAATCTATCATTGATGCACGTTTACGTGGTGACTCTGTGCCAGCTGCATTCACTGTATCTCGTTCACCAAACGGTGCGATTACTAGCCTTGTTCGTGGTTTTGGTAACGATGGTAGTTTAGAAACTTCAGGTATCGATTTCAAAGCTAATTCAATGTTTGAATTTGGTGATGCTGGTACTTTAAGAACTAACTTCAACCTATCTCACATTGTAGATTACAGCACAGATGGTGGTCGTAACTTCGTTGATGATCCAGGTGTACCGCAAATGCGTTTAAACCTGTCTAACGTTTACTCTATTTCTGATTTTGACTTCACTTGGAATCTAAACCTTATTGATAGCCAGTGTGAAGACATTACTGCAGATGGTGAGTGTGAAGGTCACATTCCTTCATGGGTAACTCATGACTTACAAGTAGCGTACAACACACCTTGGAACGGTAAAGTGAGCTTCGGTGCACAAAATGCATTCGGTAAACAGCCACCACTTTTCGCTTCTGGCGGTCGTGACTACAACTTCGATCTTTACTCAGGTTTTGGTCGCACAATGTACTTAAACTTTAAACAGTCTTTCTAAGTTTTTAGTTTAGATATTATAAAGAGTGACTCTTGAGTCACTCTTTTTTTTGGAGAAAATAAAATGCACTGGGATCATTACTGGGACCTTACAAAAGCTTTATCTAGTTTTGGTGATGCAAATACAGCCCTAGGTTACCCAGAAGAAGTGTTAAACTTTTGGGGGGAAGTTGTATCAGAAAAAGGGGAAAGCGTTGTTTATCTTGATTTAGCTACCGGTAAGGGAGCTTTAGCAATTTGGCTACAATGCCTTCTAGAAAGAAAAAACTTATCTGGCTCGGTATATGGCTGCGACTTAGCAAACATTAATGAGTTAAAAATTACCAGTGATGTTGACGAAATTGATAGTGCGATTAATAAAGTTAAGTTTCAGTTTAATACTTCAGTAGAAAATCTACCTTATCCAAATGAGTACTTTAATATATTAGTTAGCCAATTTGGTTTTGAGTATTCTAATTGGTCACACTCTTTAAATGAGGCATGTAGAGTACTTAAGAATGATGGTGAAATCATATTAATGATGCATCACCCTGATTCGGCAATAACGAACGACTGTAAAAGCGGTTTGAAAGTACTTAATTGGATGTTAGAAAACAACATATTAAATGAACTTGAAAACTTAGTAACTTTGAAGCTTCAAGGTAATATTGAGCTATTTCAGACACGAAATAAAGACGCGATCCAAAAGATTCAGAGCTTAGTTATATCTAATGATGAAGAAAAATTCTGGTTTGCAGATATTATGTCTAAAGTATCAAAGATAATGCTGAATATCGATCAAACGAGTAAAGCAAAATTGAGTGGATTACAGAACGCTCTAAAACAACAGGTTGAAAGGTTATCAGATCAAACTTCCGTTGCATTGAGTAAAGATGAAATTTACGAAAAATTTAAAGCTGCAAAGCTTAAAAATATGAAAATGTCTATTGCGGCATTCAATGTAAATAATGAGTTGTTTTGTTGGCAAATAAAAATTTCTCCTGAGAAAATGTAGCTGTAATTTAGTATTTAGTTTACAGTTTATTTCAATTTTGCTTTTATTAAACTTGAGCATATATAGTTATTTCGTTTATTAATTTTAGTAATAGCAATTTCTTATTGTTTAAATCTTTATTCTTTGTCATAGTTATTTTAAATTAAAGTATCTATACTAATCTTGATATGTTTATAAATTTAAAGAGATATAAATGAAAGAAGTTCGAGCTTTTATAAAGACCGCATCCTTAACTGAACTTGAAAAAGCACAACAATTAGTTACTGATGCAATTTCAAAATATACCCAACAGCAAAAAGCAAAACAGGAAGTTTTGGATCTTTTAAAGGAAAAAGGACTTACAATAGAAGACTTACATGATATTACTTCAGATAAGCGTACTAAAGTTGCGCCTAAATACCGAATGGAACTAAATGGTGAAGTAATAGAGTGGACTGGTCGAGGTCGTCGACCAAAAGCGTTTGAAGGCGTTGAACTTCAAAAGTATTTAGCTAAATAACTAATAATACTCACGAGTGATAATTAATAAATATACCTACTTAGGTATATTTATTAAATCACTGATAGCTTTGTTTCATATTATAATTTTTTATCGATAAATCTTTAATCCAAAAAAATTGGGTGTATACACTCGACTTTAGACAATAAACATCTTCAAACATATCTACATATTTTTACGCTAATCAATACTGAACTCAGTACACATGTTCTATTAATTTAACCCATATGATGATTCATTCGGTTGATTTACTAGCCCACTTTATCCCTTATCACCCGGGTGATAGTCGCAAGAAGTTATTATCAGACTCCGCTCTTCTCTGTCATCAGTTAAATAAAAAGTACTTCAATAGTCATAATTCATTTTTTACGCTCATCGCTTTGGATTGTTTATAACCCATTAAAGGTACGATTTAACGCATTGAGTGTTGCCAAAAAGGTACATTCATGACTAGTATGTAACCTCAAAGTTGGCAATTTTGTTAATTTTTTGCTTATTTTGAAACAATAAAACTAAAAATTTTAACAGGGATATCAAAATGATAAATAATAAAGTTTCTAAAGCTGTTCGCTTAGCGATTGCTTTTGGCGCAGTTTCTACTGCTGCTTTCTCAGCAGGCTCATTTGCTGCAGAAGAAGAAAAACTCGAAAAAGTAGAAAAAATTACAGTTACAGGCTCACGTATTCAGCGTACAGAAATTAGTGAAAGTGCTCCCATTTTTTCTTATGGCGAAGAAGATATTCAAGTAAGAGGTTTCACTAACGCTGCCGATTTGCTTAATCAATCGCCATTGTTCGGTGGTTCTTTGACAACTGAAGGTGACCAAAATGCTGCCAATGCGGGTCAAAATCAGGCAAATATATTTGATTTAGGTACTCAACGTACACTTACGTTAGTAAACGGTCGTCGAATGGTTAGCTCACAATCTGCTTCAATTGGTGGTGGACAAGTTGATATTAACACTATACCTGTTGCTTTAATCGATCGCATTGAAGTTGTTCCTCTTACTGGTGCAGCAACTTATGGTGCCGATGCCATCGGTGGTACTGTAAACGTTATCTTAAAAAATGATTACGAAGGTTTTGAAGTAACAGCACAATACGGTGAAAACGATGCTGGAAATGCTCGTGATTTCCAAATTAGTGCTGTTGGCGGCGGAAACTTTGATAATGGCCGTGGTAACCTGACATTTGGTGTGGAATATACACGTACAAATGGTTTGTTAGAATGTGATCAAGATTTTCTTTGTAATAATAACCCAGGTTCTGGCGGGACTACAAATGAGTTTTTAGACCGCAACGGTGATGGGCAAATAGACGACCTTAATGGTGACGGTGTTATTAACGATGATGATTTACAATCTGTATCTTTATTTTATGATGAAGTTAACCTTCAACTGTTCACAGATTTTGGCGCTGTAACACCTGCAGGAGCTGGTTTTGCGCCAAGTGTTGGTCGTGGCTCGTGGGCAGATGGTAATTTCTATGAGTTTACACAAGATGGCCAAATCCAACAATGTAACTCAGGTCCAACATTACCGTCTGGACGAGCATTACTTGAAACTTACGATGATGGTCGCGGTAATATTTGTGGAATAGATTTTTTTGATAGTGTTTCTCAAATTCGTTCACCAACAAGCCGCCATAACTTGTATGTATCATTTAACTACGATATCACGGATAACCTTCGTTATATAAGTGACGTTGTTTACGCTAACACAAATGGTACTGAGCTTGTTAACCAAGGTGGTTTTCAAACCGGTTTCTTTGGAGGCACTTCAGCTGCAATCACAGTACCAATTGACAACCCGTTTTTATCATCGCAAGCTCGACAAGCAATAGTAGATGCAGGGTTAGAGGGAGACCAATTTTCGATTCATCGATTCAACAATGATTTAGTTTCTTCAGGCGGTAACTCAAATGAAACGCATACTTGGCGCGTAAGTAATGTTCTTGAAGGTGAATTTGAATTTTTAGATCGAGATTTTTACTGGGATGCGGCTGTTGTTCATGGCCGTTCAGATGTGAACATTAGAACAACGGGGATTGTTGATGGAAGATTCCTAAACGCAGTTGATGCGCGTAGTGTTGACGATGCAATGTTGTCTCAAATACGTGATTCTCGCGATGATATTAATACATTAGACGAGGCATTAGCTGCACTACAAGGCTCACGTTCAGCATTTACGGGCGGCTTCCAACGCGGTGATGTTATTTGTGGTGCTTACGCTGATCTTGCAGCAGGCACTCTAGAAGGCTTTAATGCACAGGCGTCTGGATCAGGTTTAACTGATGAGGACCTGCCGTTTTTAGATGGATGTCAACCACTTAACCTGTTTGGTTCACAAGCATCAAATGCGTCACTTGACTTCATTACAGGCGGCTCGCAAATGTCTCAAGCGAGCAATATGCAAACAGTTTATACATTTAACCTTGGTGGCGCAGCTTTTGACCTACCTGCTGGACCACTTGACTACGTAGTTGGTGTTGAGCGACGTGTAGAAAAAAGTAAATATGAGCCTGCAGTAGGCGGCAGAGTTCCAATTACTCGTAGCTCAATTGATCGTCCGGTTAACGGCGGGTATGATACAAATGAATATTATGTAGAAGTAGTTGCACCTGTTATTTCTTCTGATATGGATATTCCTTTTGTACAATACTTCGAAGTAAGTGGCGCATACCGTAATCAAGAGTTCAATACAAATGCTCCAGCTGGGTTTGAAGATCGTTCAACAGAAGAGGATGTTGTTCAAGCTAGCATGAAGTGGATAATAAACAGTGATTTATCTTTACGTGCAACTTATGCAACAGCGTTCAGAAACCCATCAATTAATGAGTTGTTCCAACCAATACAACAATCATTCATCTCTGGTGATGATCCATGTGATGCACGTTACGTTGGTCTTGGGCCTAACCCAACAGCACGTAAAGCAAACTGTGAATCATTAGGAATAGATACTGATACATTCACGTCATCAATTTCAGACGGTACTATATCTACTGGTTATGTTTCAGGTAATCCTGACTTAAATCCAGAAACAAGTAAATCTTATACTTACGGATTAGCTTGGACTCCAAACTTTGTTGAAAACTTACAAATAGGACTTGACTATTATAACCTTGAGATTGAAGGTGCAATCAATGACGTCACATTTGAGACCCTAGCAGCGAATTGTTACGACTCAGCTGATTTTCCGAACGAAACAGCTTGTGATACATTCACACGTGGAGACGACAATCAAGTTATTCGTGCAGGAAATCAACCAGCGAACGTAGCATTAGCAACATTTGAGGCTGTGTCACTTTCTGTGTTTTATAGCCATGATTTAGGTGAGTGGGGTAATTTGAATATTGCTTCTACAACACAACACAATATCACAAACGAAAACCAGGCTACTGCGACGTCTGAAGTTCAAGAAGATGTTGGCGATTTCGCAGATCCAGAATGGACAGGTACATTTGATATTAATTGGATGTATGAAGATCTATTTGTTAGCCATCGTGTTCGTTGGCAGAATAGAACGTTAATTGATTCGCTCGAACAGCAATTATACTCATATAATTACCAACGTTCAGAAGATGGTACATTAACAGGCGATTTTACTAATGAAAATGCTTCGCGTTTCCTGCATGATCTAAGTATTGGTTATAACCTGGGTACTTCAACTACAGTTCAATTAAATGTTCAAAACTTACTTGACCGCACTGCTGATGACCTAACTGCTACTTCGTTTGGTTTTAATCAGTTTGGTTTGGATGAGCGTTTAGGTCGTCGTTTAAGCCTACGTTTTAACCATAAGTTTTAATTTATAGTTATTAAAATAACTCTTTGTATTTATTGCATTAGAGTATTAGCTTGAAAAGCTGACATTTACTTGTTTTTATAAAACCCCTATTATTTTGATGATAGGGGTTTTTTTAATATCCTCAGATTAGCGTAGTTAAGAGTTTTAAAGGTTGTCCTAAATTTATGATGAGTTTTAAAACATAATGTCATTCATCGGTACCAATAATAATTCACATTCAATAGCTTCATTTACTACCTTGAAAAATGATATCTGGATGAAATACTTGTCTAACTCTCATATAATAAGAAGGCATAAGTAGAATAATCTAATCAGGTTTTTGTTAAAATTGTATTTATCAAACATTATTGTATCTTTGAATGAGCTATAAACTTAGACCCTATCAGCAAGAGGCGGTTGAACGCACTGTTGTTCATTTTAGAAAAACCAATGATCCCGCAGTGATTGTTTTACCTACGGGGGCGGGTAAAAGTTTAGTCATCGCTGAGCTTGCGCGTATAGCTAAACAAAAAATATTGGTACTTGCTCATGTTAAAGAACTTGTAGAGCAAAATTCACAAAAATATAAAAGTTTTGGTTTAGAGGCGAGTATATTCTCAGCAGGGTTAAAAGAAAAATCATTATCTCATCAAGTCACTTTTGCCAGTGTGCAATCACTTTCACGTAATTTAGATAAACTCAATGAGCATTATTCTCTACTTATTATTGATGAATGCCATAGAGTCAACGGTGATAAAAAAAGCCAATACGGTAAAGTTATAAGTGCATTACAAACGTATAATCCTCATTTAAAAGTATTGGGTTTAACGGCTACGCCTTATCGTTTGGGGATGGGGTGGATATACCATCATCACTATCATGGGTTTGTTAAAGGGACAAAAGAAAGCCCATTTAAAAACTGTATATTTGAATTACCGCTTAGATACATGATCAAACATGACTATTTAACCCCCCCCAATGAAGTTGATGCTGCTATAAACCATTACGATTTTTCGTCTTTAGAGACTAACGCGTTTGGTCAGTACACTGCCGATGATATGAACGCGCTTTTAAAAAATAGCGAGCGAGCCACTCAGGCTATTCTCAAACAAGTCATAGAATATAGCCAGCAGCGCAAAGGTGTGATGGTTTTTGCGGCAACAGTTATGCATGCTCAAGAAATATTAAGCTATTTACCAGCAGCTCAAAGCGCGCTAATTACAGGCGATACGCCTAATATTGAACGCGATAAAATCATTTCTGCATTTAAAGGTAAAAAATTAAAATATTTGGTTAATGTGTCAGTGTTAACAACTGGTTTTGATGCGCCACATGTCGATTTTATTGCTATTTTACGCCCTACAGAGTCTGTTAGCTTATACCAACAAATTGTAGGACGGGGCTTACGATTATCAGAATCGAAAACGGACTGCCTTGTAATCGACTATGCAGGAAATGGATTTAATTTGTTTCACCCTGAAGTAGGTGATAAAAAAGGCGATAGTGATAACGAGCCTGTCCAAGTGCTTTGTCCTGGTTGCGGATTTGCCAATATATTTTGGGGCAAAACAGGCTCCGATGGTAAAGTAACAGAGCATTTTGGTAGACGTTGCCAAGGGCTATTAGAAGATGATGAAGGTAACAAAGCTCAATGTGATTATCGGTTTAGATTTAAAGAATGCGAAGAATGTGGTGCACAAAATGATATTGCAGCTCGTAAATGCCACGATTGTGGCGCCATAATGGCTGATCCAGACGACAAGCTTCGTAATGCGTTAAATTTAAAAGATGCGTTAGTACTTCGCTGTAGCGGTGTAACAGTAACTCAGCTTAAAGATGAACTAATCAAAATTACGTATTTTGACGAAGACGGTGCAAGTTGTGATGAAGTTTATAACCTGAGTAATAAAGGCGGTCAGTTTATATTTAACAGGCAATTTGGTAAACGGCTAGGGCATGGTCAAAAACCAACAAATTTTAAAACAGCAGAGCAGGTAGTTAAAGCGCAGTTTGACATAGTGCCCCCTGACTTTGTGATTGCGCGAAAAAGTAAAAAATATGGTTGGAAAGTAGCAGATAAGTTATTTGATTATAAAGGGAGCTTTAGAAAGGCAAATCAGTTAAGTCGTTAAACTTAACTGATTTTAAAATATTAGGCGGCGTCTTCGTCCATTAATCCCCAACCGTCACCGTAACCGTTATAGCCATTCGCTATACTTTCTAGGTACTGTTCAGCTTGGCCTAGTAATGTGTGCTCTGGTACCATTTGTACATGAGTAATTACTTCCCAAACGCCGGTGTCTTTACATTTTTCAACGTCGGCGGTTTGTACTAATGCATCAGAAACAATATCTTTAGCAAACTTATCAGCATCGGTTTGTTGTTCAAATAAAATGAAAAAATCGATTTGCTGCATTTTACTTAAATCGACGCCTGCAGCGGCTATTTCGGCTAACAGCTGGCCGTTTTCGTCATCTGGAAATTGCATTAAAAACTCATCTAAAAATAATTTTGTGTTCGTTGGCACTATTGTAACTAAAATATTGTCTTAACGCGTACTAATTTTATCTTCTTCGCATTTCATAATTAAACTGAGTTTGTCATTAAGTTAATGTGTTGGTCATTATGGCTATGTTAATATGCGCCACATTAGCTCGTTTTAAGTAGTATATAAGAGTAAGGATATTTACTTGTTTATTAAGTTTTTACGTTGCATGTGCATTGCCACTATTTTTATGGCTGCAAATTCCGATGCGGCAGAAAGAGTCATCGAAGACTACAAAATTAAAGGCATAAATGGCGATTTAGAAAAAAACGTAGCGCTTTACTTAAAGCAGCTTAAAGGTGAAAAACCAACAAGAACCCTTCAACGTTATGCCAAAAAGCAGGTACAAAACAGCATAAAAGCCTTAGGTTATTATAGCCCAACTATTGAGGTTGAATTTAACAAAGACGACAGTGAGCTTGTTGTTAAAATTGAGCGCGGTCCTGCTACACGTATAGACACCATTAATATTACTTTAAATGGTGAAGGGAAGAACGATACACAATTACAAACCATCATAAAAAATACCAATTTAAAACAGGGTGATGTGCTGAATCATGGTAACTATGAGTCAGCGTATAAAAAAATAGAATCCATGCTTTTGGAGCGTGGTTATTTTGATGCTAAATGGCCTGCTCGAAAATTAGAAGTTTCAATTAAAAAAAATAGTGCCGTTGTTACGTTCGTGATTAATACCGGTGTGCGTTATCAATATGGGAGTATTGAAATTACCAGTGATACGCCAGCTGAAAAATATATCCGTTCTTTAGCGCCATTTACCCAAGGACAACCATATAAGTCAACTTACATAGCTGATTATAACCTTAAGCTATCAAGCACACCTTATTTTGCTAGTGTGCGTGTTTATGCAGATATTACAGCGCGTAAAAACGCCCAAGTTCCTATCAAAGTTGAGGTTATTCCTAAACCTGCAAACAGCTTTGAAATAGGGGGTGGTTTTAGTACCGACTTAGGCCCTAGAGTACGCTTCAAGTGGAGTAAGCCTTGGATCACAGAAGATGGCCATTACCTTGATACAAATATGAATATCGCCGAAAAGCAACAAGATCTCTCAATGGCATACACTGTTCCTGTAGACGATCCTAATGATGATTTATGGCGTTTTTCAGTTGGTTATAAATTGGAAGACGAACTTGCTGATGATACTTACAGCGAGATATTAACCGCGCAACTACAAAGGCAGTGGCTTACAGAGGATAAATGGGTAAGAACAGCGTTTTTACGTAGAGACCAAGAGACGTTTCGTCTTGGTGATGATCCAAAAGAGTCGACTGAAATGTTAATGCCGGGTATTAGTTATGCTCGCAAAAATTTAAAAGGTGGGACTACCCCTTATTGGGGGGAGCAATGGCTTATTTCAGCAGAGTTTGGCTTAGATGATGTACTTTCCAGTACGAATTTATTGAGAGTCCAATTACAGCATGCATGGCTTCGTACATACCTTAATAAGCATTTAGTTTTCCTTAAGGCAAACGTTGGCGCAATGCTCGTTGATGACATAAATAATGTACCTTATTCGCTTAGATTTTATGCTGGGGGTGACCAAAGTGTTCGTGGTTTTGCTTATCAGTCAATTTCACCAGAAAACGAGGACGGTGAGCTAATAGGGGGTAAGTATTTGCTA
>NZ_LODI01000045.1:41532-60384 GCF_001468485.1 Pseudoalteromonas sp. H71 | reverse complement strand
CGGGTACTATGGAGTACAACTACCAGTTTGCTCAAAATTGGCGTGCAGCATTATTTGTTGATGGTGGTACCGCTACGAACGATTTTTCAGATGAGTTTGAAGTGGGTGCTGGTTTTGGTTTTCGATATTTAACGCCAGTAGGCCCTATTCGAATAGACCACGCATGGGGCTTAACCAAAGAGAGTAAAAGTACACGTTTAAGTATTACCATAGGGCCAGAAATTTAATGCCAATATTAAAAAAAATAACAGCCATAGTAAGTGCAATTTTAGTCTCGCTAATTATTAGCGTATTTTGTTTATTATTTACGGCACCCGGTAATCAATTTATTGCCTACACGGCAAATAAAGTTGTTGATGGATTACACATAGAAATTAAAGATGGCCGCTTTATTTATAACGATGCGTTTAATGTTAATTTTAAAAACAAGGGTTTAGATTTTAAGGCTCAACAATTAAAAATCGATTTATTTTGGTGGCAGTGTGATGGTATCTGCATTGATAACTTAAGTGCTAAATCTATAAAATTAAGCTTGCCAAAAACAGCCCAAATACAAGATGAAACGCCTTCTGAGCCCCTTGAAAAAATTAGCTTACCCTTTAATGTTTCATTAAAAAATATAGCGGTGAAAGAGTTTACATTAAACCACCCTAGTGCAGATCTGAACGTTAATAACTTTAAATTATCAGCTAAGGTTGTGGATTCAAAGCTCACTGTAAAAAGCTTAAATATCCCTAGTATACTTGTTGCTTTAAAAGAGCAAGCACAACCCACCAAGGCACAAACTGCTCAAAGCAACAAAGCTGCACTTACGCAATTACCAGCACTTCCTGATATTGAATTTACATCACCTATTGATTTGGCCATTGAAGCCTTTGATATCGCAAAAGTAACAATTGAACAGGGCGATGCGCAGCATAATATCGAAAATATTTCGCTGCTATTAAGTGTAGAAGACACCGTTATTAATGTGCAGTCGCTTTCAGCCAAATACGAGCAGTGGCAGCTTAATACCCAATTAGATGCCGAGCTTGCAGGTAACTTGCCTTTAAAAGGCCAAGTGACTTTAAACAGTGATGAACACCAAGCAAATTTAGAGCTAAACGGTGATTTAGCTAACTTGAATTTGAATTTAGAAACGAGTGGCCAATACCCACTCACGTTAACTGCGAACGCTAATTTAAAGCAACAAAATTACCCGTTTAAGTTGAACAGCAAAATTAATCAATGGGTTATTGATGCGCAAAGCAACCAGCTAAAAGTAAATAATGTTAGCTTAAATGCCAAAGGCAATGCCGATGATTACCAACTTAACTTAATAGCGACTAGCCAGTTAGGGGCATACCCGGCTGTTGACCTCAATACACAGTTAACAGGTGGCTTAACGCAAGCCGTGCTTAAAACATTAAGTATTAAAGCCAATGAAAGTAGCGCGATTATAAAAGCTAAGGTTGATTGGCAGCAGGGCATTAAAGCGGGGTTTAAAGGCTCGCTTTCAAACCTAAAAGCGCAGTATTTGACAGATGCTGCAACTAGCGATGTTTCAGGGCAATTTAAAGGTTCATTCAATGCGGAAGAAGGCTCGTGGCAACTACAAATGGATGATACTAAGCTAAGCGGATTACTAAACGAAGTCCCTCTTGAGTTTGCGTCAAACTTTCAGCTAAACAATACACTAGAGGCAAATATCGACAGCCTTTATTTAAGTAGTGGCACGAATAAGTTGGTACTTAGCGGCCAAGTTGACGATACATGGAAAGTCGACGGTAAAATAACGCTTAAAAGTAACGCAGAAGCTAATATGCCATTTATTGCAAACGGCAACGCCGATTTAAAAGTAAGAGGGCAGAGGTTAACGCCTTCAGTCGATTTAGCGCTAATACTCGATAGTTTTATTTTTGATGACATTAATATTAATCAACTCAATGTAAAAGGCCAATTAGATACCGCTGCCGATTGGCAAACAGATGTATCAGTAAATGTCGGTTCAGCGTTAGTGGGTCATCAGCAAATAAATAACATAAAAATAGATGCAATTGGCGACAAAGCAGATCATCAACTAACCGCTTCGGTTGATGCCGAGCAGGGCAGTGTTGAGCTTGAAGTAAATGGTAAAATTAATAACGCTACCTGGAATGGTGAGGTAAGTAATGTAACACTTAGCGATAAAAAGCTTAGTTTTAGTAATACCAAAAATATTGCCGTTATATTTAACAGTCAAACGAGTGATTTTGATGTGAGTGCTCATTGTTGGGCGTCTGATCGAAGTAAATTATGTATAGATACACTGGCTCAAACAAAAGAAATTGGGCAGTTAAATGCTAAATTAAGTAACTTAGCGCTTGAAGAATTAAAACACTTCCTACCCGATAACATTCGCACACGTGGTGATGTAAAAGGTAATGTGGCGCTCAATTGGAATGCTGGCGCTCTTAAAACATTACGCGCAAATTTAAACGCAAGTGACTTATCCACTGTTTTAACTTCAGAAGAAGATCGCTTTAGACTACCAATAGACTCATTAAGCCTAAGCGCTTATTCAGATTCTCAAAAGGGGCAGCTTGAAGCTAATTTAGAATCAAGCGTATTAGGCAAAATTAATACACACGTTAATATTGACGACATACAAAATACGCAGGCGCTTAATGGCACTATTAATATTGATAAAATATTACTTTCAGACTTACAACCCTTTATTGAAACTCTTGAGCAATTAAAAGGTGATATTAGCGGTAAGGTCGCACTTGCGGGTACGTTAAAAGATCCATTATTAAATGGTGAGCTTAACATAAACGATATAAACCTTGAGGGTGAACAGCTTCCTATTGCGCTACAAAAATCAAATATAAACATATTATTTGATAAAACGACCGCCACAATAGAGGGCAATTTAAACGACAATCAAGGTGGCAATGTAAAGCTAAACGGCGATGTTGATTGGCAAGGTGAGCAACCTGAAGTAAATGTAAATGTGCAAGGCGAGCAGTTTTTTGTACGCGCGCAGCAAGGCGTTACCTTTAAAATATCCCCAGATTTAAAAGTAGGGTTAGCCAATAATGCACTTAAATTAGCGGGTGAGGTAGTTGTACCTTATGGTCGTATTACGATTGAAGAGCTTCCAGAAGGAGCTGTGCAGGTTAGTGACGATGAGATTATTGTTGATCAAAAAACTGAAACCAACGAAAAGGTACCATTTGATTACGACATAGACTTAAACGTCATTGTAAAAAATGACGTTAAAGTAGAGTCGTTCGGATTAGAGTCTAAAGTGGCTGGTGATTTAGCGATTAAAATGAGCCAAGGCGTTCCAATTATTGCAACAGGTGAGCTCAATTTAATAAATGGCACTTATTTAGCATTTGGGCAAAATTTAATTATAAGAACAGGCCAGGTGGGCTTTAGTGGCTCCATCGAACACCCTTATTTGAATATTAAAGCAATCAGAAACCCAGCAAATACAGCAAATGGCGTTATAGCTGGTGTTACGCTTACGGGGAATGTTAAACAACCCACTCTTAAACTGTTTTCTGAGCCTGCAATGGATCAGGCTCATACCTTAGCGTATTTACTCAATGGGCAACCGTTAGGAGAGGGAGAGGGAGCATCAAGCAACGCTATGCTTGCACAGCTATTACTTTCTCAAGGGGTCAGTAGAAGCGAAGGGGTTGTCTCGAAGGTAGGTGAAACCTTTGGTTTATCAGATGTCAGTTTAAGTTCGTCAGGAAGTGGTGACAGCACCAAGGTAGAAATTTCAGGCTATGTTGCGCCAAGCTTACAAGTTAAATACAGCGTTGGGGTATTTGAGTCACTCAGTGAAGTGGCTATTCGTTACCAATTGTTGTCGCAACTCTATATAGAGGTAACCAGTGGTTTATACCAAAATGTTGATGTGCTCTATAAGTTTGACTGGGATTAAACAATAAACGCTTTAGGTAAGTTAGATTGCTTAAGGCTACTTTTAAATAATAAAAATAATAGGTTGAATATGAAAGCACGTTTTTCAATTTATGTTATGGCACTTTTGCTGAGCGGGTGCGCTACAACAGCTAACAATAAATCTGTTATAAATATACAAACACCACTTAGTGCCAATGATGTAATAAAAAATGCAACTGCAGATGAGTGGCAAGTAGTTGACCCTCAAAATATTTTAAAAATAACCTTACCTACAGGTTCGGCTTACATAGCATTAAATCCACAACTAGCTCCAAAACACACGCAACATATTAAAACGTTGGCGCAAGAAGGGTTTTATAAAAACACCCGTGTCTATCGTTTTGTAGAAGGGTTTGTAGCACAAGGTGGCGACAGCTCGGGTAAAAAAGAAATAAAAACAGCGAATAAAACCGTACCTGCAGAGTTTTATTTACCAACATCGCAACCACTAAAAGTTACCGAGTTAAAAGGCGATGGATACGCGCCTGTAACGGGTTTTTTAAATGGCTTTGCTGTCGCGCAAAACCAAACACAGACTCAAACATGGCAAGTGCATTGCAATGGTGTATTTGCAATGGCACGCGGTAACGATATAAACAGTGCAAGTACTGAGTTTTTTGTCACTATTGGGCAAGGTCCTCGTTACCTAGACAAAAATATTACAGTTTTTGGTAGAGTACTTAAGGGCATGGAGCATTTTAATCGTTTGCAGCGTTTACCTACTGAGGGGCTGGCGTTTAATCCAATAACGAATATTGAAGTGTTGGCTGATGTTAAAACCGACGCAACCACATTTAAAGTAATGAAGACAAACTCAGCATCTTTCAAGCAACTCATAAATGCGCGTAAAAGCCGAACAGAACCCTGGTTTGTCCAATCGTATAATTACGTTGATGTATGTGGTATGCCTATCCCAACAAAGCGTGTTATTTAAATTTTAAAAAAGGAGCTGAGGCTCCTTTTTTAAAGTTCATGTTTGAGTGTTTAACGTATTTACTGACGATTAATCTTAACGGCAAACGGTGTTTCGTTATAATGCGTAGAACGGTATGGGTTTATGTCTAATCCGCCTCGGCGTGTATAACGTGCATAGACTTCAAGCTCTTTAATGTTGAGTTGCGTGGTTAAGTCACTATAAATACGCTCTACGCACTGCTCATGAAACTCATTATGCGTTCTAAATGAAATTAAGTAGCGTAAAAGTGATTCTCGACACATTTTTTCACCAGTATATCTGATAATAATGCTGGCCCAATCTGGTTGAGACGTTATTAAGCAATTAGATTTTAGCAAGTGGCTATTGAGCGTTTCTGTTACTATTTCATCACTTTGTGCTTTAAGTGAATAGGCATCAATATCGTAGTTATCAATTTCAATATCTAACTCATCAATACACTCGCCTGGAAGCGCACTACAAGGTAAGCAGTTAAAATCGTCGGCTTTGTACAATGTCACTTGCACTGGGCTTTTTACAGCGGCTGACAAGTCGTCAATTAAATGCTGCTTAACAATGTTGATGCTTTCAAATCGGGTTTGATTAAAGCTATTTAAATAAAGCTTAAAAGACTTAGACTCAATAATATGGCTGCTTTGGCACTCAAAAGTAAATAAAGCAACGGCTACTTGCGGTTTGCCTTTGGCATTTAACCAAGAAAGCTCGTAACCGGTCCAAATATCCTGGCCTTTAAAGGGTAATTGAGCTTCATCAATATTTAAAGCATCACGATTTAGCTTGCGCGCAATCGGGAAAAGCAAGCTGGGCGTGTACACATCTACGTATTCGGTAGACTGCCCTAATACACTGCCTTTAAGATCTGGAGAGTTGCTGTAATCTGTCATGTTTGCTCTTAAATAGTTACAATGTGCGCATTATATCTAATTTAAATGAGTTTCACAGTATGTCTGTTGCGATGCAGTTAGAACAACTTCACAAAGAATTTAGCGAAAATACCCTTAAAAATACCGCAAAGTACCCACTCATCATGCACGATACGCAATGGCCGAGCCCGTGTGAAGTTGGTGAGGTTGATGAGCAAGGGTATATTCAATGGAAGGGGATACGCCAACAACCAGCCGGTTCATTGAACAATTTAGCTAATGCACTTGAGCTTGAGTTTCCAACAGCGTTAAGCGAGCTTTATGGACACATGTATGGCGGTAGTGTGTTAGCTACAATTGACGGCCATCAAATTGAACTACTACAAGCATGGAATAGCGACGACTTTGATATGCTTCAACAAAATATAACTGGCCATGTATTAATGAAGCGAAAGCTAAAACAGCCAGAAACTGTGTTCATTGGTTTAACAGATAAAGAAGATTTATTGGTGAGTGTGTTAATTCATACAGGGGAAGTATGTTTAGAACATGTAGGTAAAAAAACGCATCATGTGCTTGCACCTACTATAGAGTCGTTTTTAAAAGCGCTTGAAATTTAAATTATAATTAATGAATCAGCTTAGCGTTATCACTAAGCTGATTTTAAAAAGTCATTGGTAATGGCTATTGAAAATCCCAAGACACATTCGAAACTAAACCGCACGGTTCACATCTAAAATCGAATAGCCCAAACCATGGCTCATCTAGTTTCCAATCGCTATTACAGCTTGGGCATTTACGCTCAAGTTCAGAGGCTTTATCTACACCGCCAACACGGTATAAATAGTAATAAACGGGCTTTTTAGTTAAAAAGCTAATGCGTTTGGTTATATCTTTTCCACGGCGGTATAAATCACTTTGTGTACTAGATATCTCCTCAAGAGCAGGAAATTCACAGCGTGTTGCGCCATTAATTTGTATTTGATCGCATGCTTGCCAATCTTCTTGCCACTTAATAAGCGTTTTATAATCGCCATTGGCAATAGCTGGGATGCGAAATAATGGCACAGGTAAAAAGTCGTCGCCACAATATAGAGGGCTGCATGTATGCACATAAGTAGTGTATAAAATATAACTTGATGGCTCAGTGCAGCAATCGGCTCCATTAGAGTGAATATCTTGGCCAATAACTTTTACTTTAGGTGCTAATAACCCCGCATTATGCAGTTTTTCAATGCTATGTTTAACAAAAGGGCTATTATTTAGTGGGTGCATGGCGTCTTCGGTTGGACACATAACACGGGTTATAAAAAAGCCGTCTTTTAAAACTGTGGGAAATTCTTCTCCCATTATTTGCCCGTTAAACCGCAAGGCGTTTACTAATCGATTAATAGCGTATTCGGCTTGCTCTAGGGTAGTGTCTTGGTAACAATCAAATGTTAAATCAACAACAAACATTTATAGTCTCAAATTATTTTCGTTCTAGCAGTGCAAGTAATTGATCAAGTTTTTGCTCAATTCTGTCTAGTTTGCTTGCTTTTAGCTCAGCATTTTCTGGCTGCTGCGCGGTTTTAACAAAGTTATTTATAGAATCCGGGTTATTTTTGTATTGGCTCACAGCTGCAATAATCATTGGCATAGGAACCGGTTGGGCTAAGCGACTTTTAGTTAATGCGACTGTGGGTGTTTTGCCTTCATCTAAAAGGACTTGAATTGCATCAAATACAACTGAATTCATTATATTTATAACTCTTAAATTAAATAAAACGCAGCATGTGTATGCTGCGCGGGTGCTATGGTAGCAATAAAACGGGTAGGCTACATTAAATAACCTGATACTTAGGATAAAAACCTACGTCTACTAGCTAATTTTAACGCTAATTACCTTGAGTAAGTTTGAAATAAGTAAGATATTGACCTGTAAATTAGCCTTGTACTCGCTAAAAGCCATGATTAAAGTGCAAGCTTAAAAATCATAATGGGTTAATATTTTTAAAGGCATTTAAACAGGTATCTAGTTAAATTTTTTATTTACCTTGGCGAAGGCGAACATCTAGCTCATCAATCACTTCACTCCAAGCACCATCCTCAGCAAGCGATTCAGCTAAAAAGTGCTGTTGGGCTTCATCCCAAAATGCTGCATCTTGAAGTAGTGTTGTGTCTTGTAACTCATTAGAGGCAATAAATTCATCTATTTGATTTTCTGAATTTGGTAAACCAAGTTGTGCAAATAATGTATGAATATCGTGTTTAGTAGTATCCATGGTACGACTCCTTTAAATAAACAAAATTACCTTAAAGCCTAACACTACAATGCGTTAGCTAAACTCAAGCTGAATTGTCGGTTAAATACTTTAGGTATATAGTAATTTAGGTTCTGAATAATAAATTGCCAGCCCCTTTGTTAAGAGGTTGATTAAGGATAGTAAAAATAACAAGTAACGTGACCTTATTTATCCCCTATAGTGGGTAAACGGCGCAATATAGGATTTTTAGTATTTATATATTAGGTTAAATATACTCGTAAATGCAGTTATTCGCGTATAGCTTTAGTAATTAAGCTTTGATTATATTTACGGCTAAAACAATAAAGGACATACAATGAGTATAACCGCACACGCAGAAACGTTCAGCGTACAATACATTGAAGCAGAAGATATAAGCACTGCCGCAAGCTTAATTTATCAGGCATATCATGATGACCCTGTATTAAAAACAATGCTTAGCTATGATGAAACAAATAAATCAGCTTACGAAAAAAAGTTACGCGCATTAATACGTGAAGAACTCAGTAGTTTTTGGCAAGAGAAGCAACCGCTAATAGGACTTTATCGAAGTGGTAAATTAAAAGCCGTGGCCTGTATGTTCGATTCTACAAGTCAACTTCAAGCTCAGCGTTATTGGCATTGGCGTTTAAAATTAATGCTAAGTGCGGGTTATTTGCAAACTAATCAGTTAATAGAAAAAGAACAAACGATTAGAGATACGCTCAAAGAAAAAGGCCGTTATTACTTTTTAGCTTTTATTGCAGTCGATCCGCATTTTCATGGGCAAGGGTTTGGCCGGTATTTGCTAAGAGGACTTGATGAGCTGGTGAAGTTAAATAGTGAGTCTTCTGGTTTAGCTGTATTTGTAACTCGCAATGAGCATACAGCGTTATTTAAATCTGAGGGATTTATTACTTTCAAACAGCTTACGTTTAACCAAGTTGCTGGTGAGTTATTATTCAAAGATGCATTAGGGTAAAAATGTAACCCTTGTTGTGTAAGTTAATACGCCCAAACGGACATGAGTCCGTGCGATATATCTTACATTGACGTGAGAGTAATCAGTTAAAGGTGACTATTCAGTCGCCTTTTTTAATTTAACTTATTGTTTTTCATTGGTTTATAAATTTGTTCTTTTTTATGACAAAGAATTATTTTATCTCACATGCTACTTCCTCCTCCCGTTTGCTCTAAACTTTACCTTGTCAAGAAGACATAGCTTAACGAATAAGCTACTGCCACGGATAAGGAATAGGCAAAACAGCAGATGCTAGCAGGATGCAAAAAGGACAAGTTAACAAGGACAGCAAGGATGAACAGGAAGTGCAAGATGCACTAAGTGGCAGGAGCTACTTTAGGGATATAAAGGATAAAGTTGCAGGACGCAGCCGCGTATTAGATTGTACGTGAATGCCGGGAAAGCGAAGGGACGCCGCAGGATGCACAAAGTGGCAGGGCGCTACTTTAAAGGATTAACATGGATGACGCTATAGATTTAGCCAAGTGTTAGTTTACGTGGGTTTGCCAAGGTGGCGATGGATATTGCATGATGCAATGTGAGGGTAAACAGGGTTGTTTACTCGTTCAGGGGATGAAAAAACGGATTATAGATAGTGGATATCTAGCAGGAAGCAGTCCAATTGGGGCGTAACTTTAGTTACGCCTTAGTTTTTTGTGCTATACAATTGTAATAATTTTATACATTAAATGCATAAGATCACTCAGATTTTGTGTGGTGGAACGACAACACTTTTTAAAAACTCATTTTCCATAATAAGCATTCCCTGATACGCATTTTCACCGTCACTTGAAAACTCAAATGAAAACTCACTTTTTATTCCAGGTTTACCACTTTTTAGAAAACCAAAACGACGCTTTGTGCAAGCAACACTCATAAGTTGCACATTTAATTGCTCACATTGACGTTTAGCATGAACATTAGCCGCTTCGGCAACTTTTCTATTTAGCCAAAACAAATAAATAACACTACCAATTAATATAAACGTCCATAAACTTGCCATTTAAGAGAATAACCTTCCAATTGCACGAGCGAGGGCTTCGCTTCGATCTTCTTTTCGTAATAAACCTAATAGGTGAGGTCGAATGGTCGGTATTGCAACTAAATCCGCAAAAATACTTGGAAAAAGCGCCTCTATTTTTTGATGTTGTGCACAGTTATCCATAAATATATGCAATCGTTCGGGGTCTTCTAACTGTATAAAACAACGCCCAGCAATAGTTAAAAGTACGTCCGAGTTGCTTTTAAGCGATGAGTTTAATGTTGCATCAACAAGTTGTGCGCATAGGCCTTGCGCCTGACCTTTAGAGATTGAGCGAAGAGCAGCGGTTAAAGCTACGGTATCATTTTTCTCAATCGCTGCTAGACCGTGCACCAGCAAAAGCTCGCTCAACGTTGGCGGTATTTCTACATGTTCAAGCATTGCGCTAAGTGGTTGCAATACTTCAAGGGGTAAATGCGTCCACGCTTTTTTCAAGTTACTTAAGTTTTGATCGTTATCAAGACGCAGAGCAAAATCAGCAATGCCTTGCAGTGCAACAGTTTGCCAATTATCAAAGCCCAACTTTGCGCTAAAGTATAGCTGCGCGTATTCGTAGTATTGAGAAGCGGGTTGTTTTAGTAACACTTTAACTTGCGCGTTAAATGCAGCCAGTTTATTTGCGTTAGGTGTAAATACATAAGGGTTATTATCAAGCTTCCCCTCTGCTTTTTCACCCGTAATTTCAGTGCCAATTGCTTGAATAACCATATCGGCAAAGTGATCACGACTTGCACTGACTAATTTACTCTGCTCATCAAGCGGAAATTTTAAAAACCACACATAAGGTTCTTTACTCGCTTTGGCATCCCAAAATTGAATTGCAAGCCATGCATGACCAGCAAGCGGGTAAGGGTAAGGTACTTGAGCTTGTTCAATAGCTAAAAATTGTTGTTTATCGAGTTTAGTAATGTGCCTGCCAATATCAAAAGCCCGCCATTGCGTGCCAGCACCATCTAAAAGTTGGCCTAAGGTTGCTATTTGATCACTCATTGTATTCCCGATTGTTTTTTTACTGCAAATTGGGCCGATTATACGCCATAGCGAGCTGTGTGGGAACAGGGTATAATTGCCGTATAACTTAAAAAGAGGGTGGTTATGTACCAACAAACCCAAGCTTTTTTAGTGCAATTGAAGGCACTATTACAAAAGCATCAACTTTGGCAATCTGAGCCAATTTCAGCAGAAGCACTAAATTCTAGTGTTCCTTTTTGTCACGATTCGATGGCGTTTGAACAGTGGTTGCAGTTTGTGTTTATTGAAAAAATGCAGCATTTAATCACTCATAATCAACCACTACCGCGAAACTTTGCTATTGCCCCCATGGCTCAAATGACCTTGATTAATAAATCAGGGAGTGATGAAATTATAGAGGTGCTGACACAGTTAGATACACTATTAGGGGAACCGCATGAGTGAGCGCCTAGCGCCAACTGAATACGGCGAACTCGACATTTTGTACCAAGACGAAAACTTTGTTGCCATTAATAAACCGTCAGGGCTATTGGTGCATCGTTCCTTTTTAGATAAACATGAAACACAATTTGCTATGCAAATGTTGCGCGATCAGTTAGGCCAGCACGTTTTTCCTGTTCACAGGCTTGATAGGCCCACGTCAGGAGTTTTAATTTTTGCACTTAGCTCAGAATCTGCTCGCGATATAAATCAGCTTTTTATTGAGGGCACTATTTCTAAACGATATTTAGCTTTGGTTCGGGGATTTGCCCCTGAATCGGTTTTTTTAGATAAGCCTTTAAAAGAAGAGCTTGATAAAATTGCCGATAAATTTGCAGATCAAAACAAAGCGCCACAGGAGGCGCAAACCCAGTTTAATCGTTTGTATCAAGCTGCATTGCCCATTCCTATAGGCAAATACCCAACAGTGCGGTATTCATTAGTCGAGTGTTTTCCTAAAACAGGGCGCAAGCATCAGATTCGTCGGCATTTAAAGCATTTATCGTTACCTATAATTGGTGATGTTAATCATGGCGACAATCAACACAACCAATTTTTTAGGGAACACTTTGAATTACGACGCTTAATGCTGTTTGCAACTGAGCTGAGTTTTGTGCACCCTTACACTAACAAACCAATAACGATTAAAGCGCCACTAGGTCATGATATGCTACAAATTTGTGAGCAACTTGGTTGGCCGAACGAAGAGAAGGATTATTAATGGCACATATTAGTATTTTTGTAGGCACTGTAAATGGTGGTGCTGAACGTTTAAGCGGTGACATAGCAGCTTGTATTGAACAGGCAGGTCATAGCGCCACGCTCATCACAGAGTCTTCGCTTGACGATATTAAAAACGCAACAAACATATTAATTGTTACCTCAACGACAGGGCAGGGTGACGTGCCAAGTAACCTAGCTGGCTTATATTATGCACTTAATAGTAGTTTCCCTATGCTTACAGACAAGCCATTTGGAGTGGTGGCTATGGGTGACAGAAGCTATGGTGATACTTTTTGTGGTGCAGGTCGAAGCTTTGATGAACTATTACGTGATTTACAAGCAAAACCTGTCGGTAACCGTTTAGAGATTGATGCGTGTGAGGATTTTGAGCCTTGGCCAGTGACAGAGCCTTGGTTAAAAGCATGGCTTGAAAAGCTACCAGGTTAATTTTTATTGGTATACAAAAAGGAGCGCATGCGCTCCTTTTTGTTTGCTGTAGTTAACTACTTCTTACATCCACTTTAAGCTTTAATTTTTGCCCCGGTTGTAAGTACTTTTGACCAGCTAAATTATTCCATTTAATAATCTCGCTTACCGTTAAATTAAACTTAGACGCAATACGCGCAAGTGAATCGCCTCTTCGCACTTTGTACGTAATCGTGCGGTTAGTGCTTTTAGTTGCGCTGGCCGTTGTATTTTGTGATTTATACACTGTGAGCTTTTGATTTAAGCGCAGCACTGCATTCTTTTTAAGCTTATTCCACTTTGCCAATTCATCCATTGTGACATCGTATTCGCGGCTAATATCCCATAAGGTATCGCCACTTTTTACGGTGTGAGAAAGCTTAGTGCGTGATGTTTTATTAGCAGCCATACGCATTTGCTTTGGTAGGTGCTCGCTATTTATTGCACCGTCGGTTAACGGCACTAATAGCTCTTGTCCAATGCGTATTGTATTCGAATCAAGCTTATTCAGAGATCGAATCGCGCTGGTGCTAGTGGTAAACTTTTTAGCAATCACAGACAAGCTATCGCCGCTTTTTACCACGTATCGTTGCCAACGAAGCCTATTTTTAATATCAGTATTGGCAAGTTTTTCAGAAAACTGCTGTGCTTTATCAATGGGTAAAAGCAAAGAGTGCGGGCCATTTGGATCAGTAGCCCAACGATTAAACCCTGGGTTTAATCTGTAAAGCTCGGTTAATGTCATGTCTGCCATTTCGGCAGCAAGAGCAAGGTCTATTTGTGATCCCACATCAACAACGTCTACCACTTGGGCGTTGATAATAGGTTTCCACGTTACATTAAATTCATCCGAGCGTTTTAATAAGTCAGCCAGTGCCAGTAGCTTTGGTACATAAGCCGTGGTTTCTCTTGGTAAATCTAATGACCAAAAATCGGTAGGCAAATGCTTTTTNCTATGGCATTGAGCCAATCACCTTCAAGTGTTTTGTGAAGATAAGACAAATAATCTAATGCTGCACGGGTTGATTGCACAATATCTCGGCGACCGTCGTACCACCAGTTTTGTTTTAAATCAAAACGTTCACCTGTTTGTGGCATAAATTGCCAAATACCGGAGGCCGTTCTATGAGAATAGCCAAAGGGATCAAAAGCGCTTTCTACAATAGGAAGGAGCGCAATTTCGATTGGCATCTCGCGTTTTTCTACTTCTTCAACAATAAAATGAAGGTACGGCTCTGCACGCTTTGAAATACGGTCTAAATAACGTTGATGCTTTGCGTAATAGTTACGCTCGGCCACAACTGGGCGGTTTTGAGGAACATTAATCGATAGTTGGTAACGAATTCGCTCCCATACATCGTCAAACACAGGCGCTTCTAGTTCATCGCTATCTAGTTGTTGATATTGCGCGTTTACCATTAATGCATTGTTAATATCATTTGGGCTCGCACCTTCAAGCTGCTCACTGGCTTGATTTGCTTCTTGAGAGTTTGAGTCTAAGGTGGTCAATGTTTGACAACCACTTAGCGCAAGCGCCAAGGTTATTATAAGAGGAGATTTATTCATAAATACCAATACATCGGGTAAAAAAACTCGGCAAATGTTACCTTTTATAAACTAACATTACCACTTTATGACAATTACAGCACTTAGTCGGACGTGTTCATATATTTCAAGTTAATGATTTTAAATATTAAACGCATATGCGCTAAAAATTATCTTTGAACTTTCTAAGAGCTGCAAAGTTACGCCAAGGTTCATTGTTTTTTGTAACCAAGATAAATTCTTCAGGTACTTCTTCTGTAATAGTTGGAATGTCGCTACGCATAAACGGATTTATTTTAAGCTCTTTTCCGATTGTGGTTGGTAAGGAAATTTTATCTTCTTTCCTTAGCTCATCTACTAACTCACTGTGCGCAATTAACGCAGGGTTGCGTGGCTCAACGGCTTTGGCAAAGGCTAAATTTGCTTGTGTGTATTCGTGAGTGCAAAATATTTTACACGCTGCAGGCAGTGCTTTTAACTTGTTAAGAGAATGCCACATTTGTTCACTGGTTCCTTCGAATAAACGGCCACAGCCACCACTGAATAAGGTATCACCAGTAAATGCTATGTCGTTATTCACAAAACAAATATGATCCAGTGTGTGCCCTGGGGTGGTTAACACTTTGAAGCTAATACCTAAAACTTCAATATAATCGTCATCAACCAATGGGTGCGTTATGCCTTTAAATGGACTGTTTTTAGGTCCGTATACGTTAACTGTAACTGTCGGGTTTTGCTTTATTAGTTGCGCAACTCCATCGGTATGATCGTAATGGTGGTGGGTAATTAAAATGCCACCCAATGTTAAATTTTGTGCTGCAAGATGCGCGAGCACAGGCTCAGCCTGCCCGGGGTCAACGACCCATGCTTGAGGGCTATTTTCAGTGGTTAAACACCAAATATAATTATCTGAAAAGGCTTTAATTGCTTTGACTTGCACCATGTTAAATTGCTCTATAAAGTGACACTTAACGCATAGTATAACGAGCTCATAAAATGAAACCAGCCCTTAGTTTTCAAGAAGGACCCAAACCACTGTCGTGGCAGCAGTTCCCTCACGGGGATTATTTGCAAGCTGATATTGAACGTAAAATGCAATATTGGCTACCACGTATGTTTGGTTACCATATGCTTAAGTTAGGTAATTTAAGCGGTGAGTTAAATACAAGTTTAAGTACCATTAAGCACCAAGTGTGTGTCGCAGAGCCGGGACCTTATACGGGGGTTGTGGCAGACATAGACGAATTGCCTTTTTATGAGCATAGCGTTGACGCGTGTATTTTAAGCCATTGCTTAGAGTACCATTCAGATCCACACCACATTTTACGAGAAGCTCATCGAACACTTATACCTGGCGGCTACGTTTTAATTACAGGGTTTAATCCGTTGAGTTTGTGTGGGCTAGCGCAAATGTTGCCGTTTAGCGGGCAAAAACTACCTTGGACAGGACGATTTTTTACCCCTGCAAGAGTAAAAGATTGGCTAAATTTATTGGGGTTTGAAATTGTAAGTGACGAGCGATTTATTTACTCATCACTAGCGAGGGGAAACAGATTATCACGGTTTGAATTTTGGCGATCATTTGCCAAGCAATATTTAAAACCAATGGGCAGTGTTTATATGCTGGTGGCTCGAAAGCGCGTTGCCCCACTTACACCAATAAAGCCTAAGTGGCATGCTCGACCACAGTTTGTGCCTGTCAAAGGGGCGGGGCTTAGGCAAACCTCTAAGCAGCATTACAAAACGTGCGACCAAAAAAGTGACAACCGTTAGCAGCAAATAAATTAAGGTTGGTAGCCTACATCTTCGAGTAAATCTTTGCTGCCAGCTGCATCGCGAGCTAAATCGTCAACTATTTCGTTGTACTTATGGCCGCTATGACCTTTAACCCACTTCCAATTTACTGTGTGTTGGCTGCAAGCTGCATCTAGGCGCTTCCACAAGTCTACATTTTTAACTGGCTTTTTAGCTGACGTTAACCAGCCACGTTTTTTCCAATTTGAAATCCATGACTCAATACCTTGTTTTACGTATTGACTATCTGTTGTTAGGTTTATAACACAAGCACGGTTAAGTGATTCAAGTGCCACTATAGCCGCGAGCATTTCCATGCGATTGTTAGTGGTGAGCTTATAGCCTTGGCTTAATTTTTTTTCATGGGCGTCATAAATCATAAAAATACCATAACCACCGGGGCCTGGATTACCTAAACATGAGCCATCGGTGTAAATCTCTACGGTTTTTTGCACTGTTTTACCTTGATCTTATGTACAATAAAGTGATTATAGAAAGATACCAGAGTCAGGCTTAATTCGATATGGCACGTAGACAAATAGTTTTAGATACAGAAACCACCGGCATCGACCCTAAACAAGGGCACCGGATTATAGAAATTGGTTGTGTAGAGTTAGTAAACCGTCGTTTAACAGGTAATAACTTTCATGTTTATATTAATCCGCAACGTAGCATAGAAGAAGAAGCGATTGACGTTCACGGTATTACTAATGAATTTTTACGCGACAAACCGCTTTATCGCGATATTGCACAAGAGTTTTTTGACTATATAAAAGGCGCTGAGCTTGTTATTCATAATGCCCCGTTCGATGTGGGCCACATGGATAATGAATTTGCATTGCTTAATCAAGGCTTTCCAAATACCCATGATTACTGTCAAGTTCTCGACACGCTTAAAATGGCGCGTGATTTGCATCCTGGTCAAAAGAATAACCTAGATGCGTTATGCCGACGTTACGACATAGACAACGCCAAACGGACCTTACACGGCGCGTTACTGGATTCTGAGATTTTAGCTGATGTTTATCTTGCCATGACAGGCGGACAAACAAAGTTAAACTTAAATCAAAACAAAGATGATGGTAGCGAGCAACAGCAAGGTGGTATAAGACGTTTAACCAGCGAAAGAGAGCCATTGGTTGTATTACGCGCCACAGATGAAGAGCAAAGCGCACACGAAGCCAGATTGGATCTTGTAAATAAAGAAGGCGGCCAATGCCTATGGCGCGCTGAATAAGGCCTTATAATGAGAATAATGTATTTTGTAATCGTGTTATGTGCACTAAGCTTGTTACCAAGTAATGCTTACAGCGCAGAGCAAGTTGAAGTATTAAAACGGGATGGCCTGCAAAATGAAATCCCCTTACTCGACAATCGCTTTCGAATTGACAGCCAAATAGACGAAATCACATTACTCTTTTTCAGAAAACCAGGAACACCTGCCGTTATCTTAGTTAGGCCTGATGGCAGTAAGTATTTTGCCACCAACGCAGTTAGAGATACGAATATTGAATGGTTTGACGAGCTTAGCTATGACCTTGTCACTATAAAAAAACCAATGCCAGGTCCGTGGCAAGTTATAGGAAGTATTTCACCAGATAGCAGAATTGTTGTACTGGGTGAAATATCGCTTAAGGCAGAGCCGTTACCCCCCATGCTTTTTAGAGGCGAGACTATAAAAGTAACTGGCCAAATATTAAATGATGGTGAACCCATTAACGCAAATCTATTTAGAGACGTTGTGAGTCTTAATGTTGACTTTGTAAGTACGAATAACGATAGTTTTGCAAACTTTGGCGCAGGTGTTCAAGAGGTCGCCGAATTTAAAGACGACGGGCGTGGATTTGATGAACGCCCAAAAGACGGTGTATTTACCGGTGAGTTCAAACTTGTGTTTCCTGAAGGTGAGTGGATACCAGAACTTTACATTTCAACTCCCTTACTGCAACGCAGGGTAGTTCAAAACACCATCATTGTGCATGAACCACCGTTTGGTTTCGATATTGCACTTGCAGATGAAAATATTGATGAACATAAATTAACGATCGCAATAGACAATAAAATAGTTAAACCTGAGACCGTTATTTTTCAGGGTAAGATTTACTACCCAAATAACGAAGAGCAAATGTTTACAATTAACGCTACGCAAAGTGAAACCAGAGAGTTGATAATTAAAAACTATGATTGGGGTCGATACAGTGTAGAACTGTCTGTTTTTGGTACTAACAATAACGGCCGTGAATTTATGGCCACTTTACCAACCTATAAATTTGAAATAGCCCGGCCAATAGAAGCCGTGCCAGAAGTTGATCCTGCAACAGTTGTTGCAGCCGAACAAGCCACACCAATTGAGCCTGAAGAAGAAAAAATGGCCACATCCACTATTGTAAGCTTAATAATTGGCTGTAATATTTTAATTATATTACTTGGCTGGTTAGCTATTCGAATATTTGTACAAAAAAAACCGATTAAAATTAAACTATCGTTACCTTTTTTAAATAAAAAGAAACACGCGAATCAAGATGCAGACGGCACAGAAAAAAATCAAGTTGACAAAAACGGTTCAAAAAATGACAAATCAGGTGAAATTTTAAACCTTTCGATGTCAGATGACTAAAAAACCTATAAAAAAACAAAAAAGCCCTTGACGAAGTAGGGGCTGGTTCGTATTATTCACGCCGCTGTCAGGGAGACCTAAACAGCAACGAAAATGCGGAGTGGTAGTTCAGTTGGTTAGAATACCGGCCTGTCACGCCGGGGGTCGCGGGTTCGAGTCCCGTCCACTCCGCCAA
>NZ_LODI01000045.1:0-41247 GCF_001468485.1 Pseudoalteromonas sp. H71 | reverse complement strand
GGAGTGGTAGTTCAGTTGGTTAGAATACCGGCCTGTCACGCCGGGGGTCGCGGGTTCGAGTCCCGTCCACTCCGCCAACAAATCAAGTAATGACAAGTAAAAAGATATCTCTGCGGAGTGGTAGTTCAGTTGGTTAGAATACCGGCCTGTCACGCCGGGGGTCGCGGGTTCGAGTCCCGTCCACTCCGCCANGGAGTGGTAGTTCAGTTGGTTAGAATACCGGCCTGTCACGCCGGGGGTCGCGGGTTCGAGTCCCGTCCACTCCGCCACTTGTTATTTCCTCAATAACAAGGTTATAAGCATAATTTAGTTCTCACCAAAAGCATTTCTAGTATTTTAAAATTATCAATACTACCAAGCTATTAGATAAATAATTATTTTCATTCATTTTTTGTGTTTTAAATAATACTTTTAAATATACACATGTATTTGCCTTGAATAGGCTTATAACGTCACTGTAGATGCTATTTTTCGTTATCAGATAAAACCCACGGCCTAAATTTTTTACCGCCACAGGTTGCCTCAGAGCTAATTAAGTTGTTTTATATAAATCCGCAATAATACTTAATCATTTTGTGGGGCTAAGCGTGTCGCTACCTTGTTAAAAAATTCTCTTTTACGACAGCATGGTTGCAGAAGGTAGAGCAATGCAGGAGCAATTACCAAGAGCAACTAAATAGCGAATTTTTTGTCTGACTATTAACACGTTTTCCAGCCTCAAAATAGATCATCTAATTAAGCGAGTTGGTATTAGTTTATTTATAAAAATGAGTAAGTACTTCTAGCTACAGCAGTAGTCAAATCAATAAGTTTGCCTCTTTACTTTGTCGGCTTATAATAAAACCTTAGTTTAAAGGGATATTTTATGATTGAAGTCGTTGGCTTAAATAAGCAGTTTTTCAACAATGTAGTTTTCAAAAATTATAATCAGGTTTTTTCAGATCAAAAACTCTGTATAGAAGCGCCTAATGGCCACGGTAAAACTACATTACTTATGATGTTAGCAGGGCTTGATAAACCACAAAGTGGCTCATTTTTATTTGCCGGCAGTACTTTAAGTGAGCCTACAAAAACAGTAGCGATTGCCAGTGACCGAATTACGTTACCTGATTTTTTAACAGCTAAGCAAATCATTGATTTGTCTGTTCGCACAGTCGATTGCCAGTGGCCACATGAATTAGTTAAAGGGTTTAGCTTTACTGAATTTTTAAATACTCGATTTAGTGCCTTGTCTTCGGGCAATCAAAAAAAGTGTCAGCTTATTTTAGCGCTAATGCGAGAGTCATCTTACTTATTTCTTGATGAGCCAAGTGCTGCACTTGATCAAATGAGTATTCAGTACCTTTTAAACTTACTCGATGTTTATTTGATTGATAAGCTGAATGGGCAAATTATTATTACTTGTCATGAGCCTGCAGTGTTTACCACACATGGTTTCAGATGTGTGCCGTTATGAGTTTTGTGAGCGTAAAAAGCAGGCTTGAGCAGTACCATGCGTTTATAAGCTATCGGTACTTAGCGTACACGCTTGAGCTTAAGCAGCTGCTAGTGCAGCTAAAGAGCTTTGGTTTGATATTTTTAGTGGTGTTGGGTTCATCCATTTTGGGCTTGGTGCTGTTGCTCTTTTTAGGTTTAGGGAAAATTATAGACAGTACAGATGCGCCTTTAAGTGGTGCTCAAATGGCGCTGTTTTATTTGTTATTGCAAAGCGTGATGTTAAGCGCAATGAAACCGGCAATTAAGAATAGCAATCAACGGTTATTTCAGCGCACAATCGCTCGTCCAAGCTGGTTAAATTTAGCAGATATAAAATTGCTACTTATTAGCAATGGCTGGCTTATAGCTAGTCTGCTGTTAGCACTTGATTTAACCTTAGTACAGTGGATAAAAGTACCGCACTTTATCGTTTTTATATGCCTTCAGTTAGGTTTAGGCATTACCTGTTTATACAAACCTAGTGCACTCGTTTATGGATTTGTTTTTAGCACTTTATTTTTATTAACTTCTGTTGAGTTATCACCGCTTATTTATCATCTGGGTTTTGCAATTATCTTTTTCTTTAGCATTTTTATACCGGTAATTAATATAAATAGGATGGTGAGTGTGCGATCTTTGTTTGGTTTTTGGTTTTGTTACTTCATAAACCATAGCTGGACGTTGGTATGGCGTATATCGTTACTTTTATGTGTATTTATGGCATCGGCTGCTTTATTAGAAAAGCGTCCAGATCTTGTAAATATACTAGACACTGTGGCAATTGCTTTTATTGTACTTTTTAGCAGCTCATTACAATTTGATTGCACGAAGGTTTATGAACAATACCGCTTGTTTTTCAAAATGACTCATAAGGCGCGAGCGTTTAATATCAGCCAGTTTATACCCAGTATACTGTTGCTTTTAGGAGCCTTTATAACCTATAGCATTACGTTTGAGAGATTAAACAGTATGTTATTAAGCTTGGGTTTTATGTGGTGTTTATTGCAGGTTTATTTTGCACAAAAAAAACCAGCGCATTATGCGCTGGTTTGGATTATTTCTACCGTTGGGCTGCTTGCTTTACTAAATTAGTTAAGCAGCATCCACTTTTGTAATAACACTATCTCGAGCGGCTTTGCCTGCAAGCAAATCAGCAGGGTCAAAGTCATCTACGTTAATTACGTCTAAACGAGCCTGTTCTACAGCGGCTAACTTATCCGCTTCGGCTTGGCTTAAAATACCCGCTTCAAGACCCATTTGCGCTACTTTATCAAGTTGGAAGAACGGCAGTTTGACACCTTTCTCTTTACATACTCTTTCAAATAAAGGCTCAACTTCTAGCACGTCTTTCAGCGTTTGCTCCTGACGGCCTACAAGGTTAAGTGGCTCATTTGTTAAGTAAACATAACTTGCTAAGCGGTTACGCGTTTCGCTAGGCACTTGTAAGATTTGAGCTAGTTTATGCTCTAACTTATCAGTAGGCTTGCGCACCGGGCGACCAAACGGGAACAATAACACTTTCAATACGCCACGAAGTGGTGCAGAAGGCATGTTGTTAATCAAGTCAGCAAGCGCACGTTGACAGTGGTAAAGGTGATCCTGACAGCTCCATTGGACTAGCGCAAAATCTTCTTTCTTACGGCCTTCGTCGTTGTAACGTTTAAGCGTTGCAGATACTAAGTATAGGTAGCTTAATAAATCACCTAAACGTGCAGAAATACGCTCTTTACGTTTAAGAGAGCCACCAAATACAGCCATGCTTATGTCAGACATAAGCGCAAGTGAAGCACTAAAGCGAGACGCTATGCGGTAAAACTCAGCTGTTTCGTCATGGTAAGGCACACTTGTAAAACGAGCACCTGTAAGGGCAAGCCACTTAGTACGCACTAGGTTCGACATAGTAAAGCCAATATGACCCATTAGCGCTTTATCAAATACGTTAAGCGCTTCCTCGCGGTCTTCAATTTCACATGCACCAAGCTCTGTAAGCACAAATGGATGACAGCGAATGGCACCCTGGCCGTAAATGATCATATTACGGGTCAGGATGTTTGCACCTTCAACGGTGATGGCAATAGGTGCACCTTGATAGCCACGACCTAAATAGTTATTTGGACCAAGCATGATCCCTTTACCGCCAAGAACGTCCATTGCATGGATTGTTGCATCGCGCATTTGTTCGGTTAAGTGGTATTTAATAATCGCTGATACAACAGATGGTTTTTCACCTAAGTCAACCGCGCCAGTCGACATGCTTACTGCAGCGTCTGAACTGTATGCGTAACCGGCTAGTTTAGCCATTGATTCTTCAACACCTTCCATTTTACCAATTGGCAAACGGAACTGACGACGAATACGGCTGTATGCACCCGTAGCGGTTGCAATCATTTTAATGCCGCCGGCAGAGTTAGACGGCAATGTAATCGCACGGCCTACCGATAAACACTCAACTAGCATGCGCCAGCCTTGGCCAGCCATATCAGGGCCACCAATAATGTAATCAAGAGGTACAAAAATGTCTTTACCGCGAGTAGGACCATTTTGGAATGGTACGTTAAGCGGGAAGTGACGACGACCAATCTCTACTCCAGGAGTATCTGTTGGGATCAACGCACAGGTAATACCTGGCTCTTTCACATCACTTAATAAGCCATCTGGATCTTGTAATTTAAATGCAAGCCCAAGCACCGTTGCCACGGGCGCAAGCGTGATATAGCGCTTATTCCACGTTAGGCTTATACCTACAACTTCTTCACCATTCCATTGTCCTTTACACACAACACCGTAATCAGGGATTGAACTTGCGTCAGAGCCTGCTTCTGGTGATGTTAATGCAAAACATGGAATTTCATGGCCGCTAGCTAAGCGCGGTAAGTAATGGTCTTTTTGCTCTTTTGTACCATAGTGTTGTAATAATTCACCTGGACCTAATGAGTTTGGAACACCAACAATTGACGAAAGTAGTGTTGATTTACTCGTTAGTTTTTGAAGTACACAAGACTGAGCAAACGCAGAAAACTCTAAACCGCCGTATTCTTTTTTAATGATCATGGCAAAAAATTTATTATCTTTGAGGTATTGCCATACATCTTGCGGTAAATCAGTTAACTCGTGTGTTGCTTCCCAATCGTCTAGCATGCTACATACTACTTCAACAGGGCCGTCTATAAAGGCTTGTTCTTCAATAGTAAGTTTAGGCACAGGGTATTGATGTAGCTTTTTCCAATCTGGGTTACCGCAAAATAAATCAGCTTCCCACCAAGTTGTACCCGCATCGATTGCTGACTTTTCAGTGTCAGACATGCTCGGAGTTACTTTTTTGAATACCGTAAAGATAGGTTTGATGATGTATTGCTGGCGAATACCAGTAACTGAAAGAGGCACTGCGATGACCAAAAAGATCAACCAGCTAATTAAACCAAAAGCACCCGCAAAGGTACCAATTAATAACGTTGCAGCAGAAACACCAAGTGCTGTGTTCCAACTCGCTCTGTGGTAAATCGCAGTGCACAGCAGTACGATTAAACCGAGTGTAAATATGAGTGTCATTTTAATTCCTTAATAGAGGTCAGACCACCTCATTTAGAGTAGCGCTAGTCAGCTCAAGTTTCAAGTAAATTAGCGTGTAAAATTATAGTAAAAAGTCAGAAGTTTTGCTTTACAAAATACCTTTTAAGGGGACGAATAGTGCTTTTTGCCATACACATTATGTTTTTTATTAATTCAGAGCGTTAAAAATTTATAATTCAGGTAGTCATAATGATTTTTTTAAGTAAATATGCAACTAATCTAGCAAAATTT
Source organism: Pseudoalteromonas sp. H71 (assembly GCF_001468485.1). GTDB lineage: Bacteria > Pseudomonadota > Gammaproteobacteria > Enterobacterales > Alteromonadaceae > Pseudoalteromonas. The sequence continues at coordinate 35,970 of NZ_LODI01000045.1, read as the reverse complement.
TTTTTGTAAAATGTACTGCTATTTATCCGTATTTTTTAAGGGCTATTTATAAATGTGTGAATTACTTGGCATGTCAGCCAATGTACCTACTGATATCTGTTTTAGTTTTTCTGGTCTTTTGGAGCGAGGCGGTAATACAGGTCCGCATAAAGATGGCTGGGGTATTACTTTTTATGAAGGTAAGGGCTGTAGAACATTTAAAGATCCTGAGCCCAGCTATAAATCTGAAATTGCTAAGCTTGTTAAAGCTTATCCTATAAAAAGCGTTTCGGTTATCAGCCATATACGCCAAGGTAATCGAGGTCGGGTATGCCTAGAAAATACTCATCCGTTTACGCGTGAGCTGTGGGGGCGCGAAATAACCTACGCACACAATGGCCAGCTTTCTAATTATCACGATTTAAAACCCGAATATTATCGCCCAGTGGGCAACACCGACAGTGAACTCGCTTTTTGTTGGTTGTTGGATAAAATTCGTGAAAAATACCCAAAGCGACCTTCTAACATGGCGTCAGTATTTAGATACGCAGCAAAGCTTTCGCATACGTTACGTGAAAAAGGTGTATTTAATATGCTGTTGACCGATGGTGTATTTGTTTTAGCGTATTGCACAAATAACTTACATTACATAACGCGCCGTGCGCCGTTTGGTAAAGCTACATTAATTGATGCTGATATGGTGGTTGATTTTCAAAAAGAGACAACCCCAAACGATGTGGTCACTGTCATTGCAACAAGGCCGCTCACAAACGATGAACGTTGGAAAAAAATGGAGCCAGGAGAGTTTTCGTTATTTAAAATGGGTGAGCTTATATAGCCCACCTATTTTACAAATAAAACTTCAGCTAATTAGCTTGAAGGTTTTTAGTGTGGTCAACCGTTGCGGTTGGGGCAGTCACAGTAAATGAATTCATTTGAACTTCAAACTGTTCAGTGCCTTTTTCACCTTTCCACATGCGCACAAGCATGTAATCCATTTCAGGTGCAAACCAAGCGAGGGCTTGTCGTTTGTCGGTATCGTATAAGCGTTTAACTTTAATTGCTTCAACGTTACCTATAGGCAAAGAAATCATCTCTGTGCCGACCACTTCAAAATTATAATCTCGACGGTTGCCTTTTTTATCAACAAGGGGAAACGAGAAATTTGTTTCTCCTTTTTTTAACCCTTCACGAACCTGAACTTGATACGAGATAGCATCCTGAAAATCATCAGTCCACTCGCACTTTAATGGGTACTCACTTGTACTGCTGGTAACAACCTCATTTTTTTTGTCAAAATCAATTTTGTAGTTTTTATCTGGTCCTGTGCCTTTACGCACCATTGAATAATGATCAGGCGAAACCTTGCCGTCTTTAAACGTAAATTTTGAGGTTTCTTTTCGTGAGTCAGAAAAAATCATCCACTCAATATCACTGTGGTAGGTTAATTCATAGCTTTCATTATCAAGCTTTTTCAGAGAACGGACCGCCGTACCATGATTACTGCCTTTACGCAAAATATCATAGCTGGCTTCGTATTGAGTCAATTCGCCTGCAATAAGGCTTGTTGGAAGTAAAGCGCCCGCACATAGCATTAGGGCGCTTATTTTTTTATTATGGGTAGTGCGCGCCGTGTGCAGGAAGTTGTTTTTTGTCAAGAACCGCATAATCTGCTTCCATAGTAAGTCTTTGTTCACTGAACCATTTGACCACCAAAGGATAAATTATATGCTCTTGTTCGTGCACGCGTTTTGCTAATGTGTCTGCTGTATCATCCTTGAGTACAGGTATTTGTGCTTGAAGAATAACCGGACCACCGTCTAATTCTTCAGTTACAAAGTGAACACTTACGCCATGAACATCGTCTTTTGCATCAATTGCTCTTTGGTGGGTATTCAGCCCCTGGTACTTAGGCAACAAAGATGGATGAATGTTCAACATTTTTCCAATATATTTTTGCACTAAGCTAGGTGTAAGAATACGCATAAACCCAGCTAATACAACTAGATTTGGTTCAAAAGAGTCGATAACGTTCATTAACTGCGCATCGTAGGCCTCGCGCGAGTCAAAATCTTTATGACTAAGGACTTGCGTTGCAATGCCTGCATTTTTAGCACGCTCTAGGCCATACGCGTCTGCTTTATTACTAATAACAGCCGCAATATGTCCGTTTATCTCGCCACGTTCACAGGCATCTATAATGGCTTGTAAATTAGAGCCACTGCCTGAAATTAAAACTACTAGACGAGTGGGTGCCATTACTTAGCACCACCTACAATGTCTACTTGCTCTTCGCCTGGAGCTGCATCTTGGATTTCGCCAAGGTGCCAAGCGTTTTCACCTAAGTCTTTAAGCATAGTTAAGCTTTGCTCAAGTTTATCGGCAGGAACAACCAAAACCATGCCTACGCCACAGTTAAATGTGCGGTACATTTCATGCGTAGTAATATTACCGTTTTCTTGTAACCAGTTAAAAACACTTGGCCACTGCCAGCTATCGCCTTTAACCACTGCCTTAGCAGATGCAGGTAGTACGCGTGGAATGTTTTCCCAAAAGCCACCACCCGTAATATGCGAAAGAGCATGTACGTCAACGTGCTTAAATAACTCAAGTAACGGTTTAACGTAAATACGTGTAGGCTCCAATAAATGCTCGCCTAGTGTTTTACCTTCTATAACTTGATTAGTGTCGGCGTTGGATACTTCAAGTACTTTACGAATTAAAGAAAAACCGTTTGAATGAGGACCGCTAGATGCAAGCGCAATAAGCTGATCGCCTGCAGCTACTTTAGTGCCATCAATAATTTTAGATTTTTCAACCACACCAGTACAAAAACCTGCCATGTCGTAGTCTTCACCATCATACATACCTGGCATTTCTGCTGTTTCGCCACCAATTAGGGCACAACCTGAAATTTCACACCCTTTACCAATACCGGTTACTACGTCTGCTGCTGTGTCTATGTCTAGTTTACCTGTAGCATAGTAATCTAGAAAAAACAGGGGTTCAGCACCTTGAACAATTAAATCGTTTACACACATAGCAACTAAGTCAATACCTACGGTATCGTGCTTTTTAAGGTCAATTGCCATACGCAATTTAGTACCTACACCATCAGTACCCGCTACTAATACTGGTTGTTTATAACCTTCAGGAATTTCGCACAGTGCGCCAAAACCACCAATTCCGCCCATCACTTCAGGACGACGGGTTTTTTTAACTACGCCTTTAATACGCTCAACAAGTGCATTACCAGCGTCGATATCTACGCCCGCGTCTTTATAGCTAAGAGACTGTTTTTGTTCGCTCACAGGTTTTCCTCAAAATAGTTGTTTTGGGTTGCTTAGAAACGCGCGTATTTTACAACAATTGCACCTGCGCGGCTAGCGTAAATATAGCTTTGAAATAATTAACAAGGACACTTGTCCGCTAGTTGCTGTATTAGTAAACAAAAAAGCGCCCAACGGCGCTTTTTAATAACAAAATAAAACTTAATATAGTAATTAGGCTTTAGCTGTGAGTATTGCTCTGAGTGGGGCAGGGTAACCTTCAATGGTTTTACTTGTATCGTTTGGGTCTAAAAAGTCGACTAACGATTCGTTTTCCATCCAATCAGTTTTACGTTGTTCGTCGAGCGTGGTAATTGCGCAATCTTTTATTTGTACATCTTTAAAGCCGACGCGCTCCATCCACAGTTTTAATGCAGCAGTACTTGGAATAAACCATACATTGCGCATTTTTGCGTAGCGGTCGGTAGGCACGAGTACTGTGTTTTCGTCGCCTTCAATTACTAACGTTTCAAGCACCAATTCGCCACCCGGGCGAAGCTGTGCTTTCAATTGTGCTAGAAAGTCGATAGGTGAGCGACGGTGATAAAGCACGCCCATCGAAAATACCGTATCAAAGGCTTTAAGTTCTGGTAGGGCTTCAACACCTAGCGGAAGTAAATGTACGTTCTCGTCTGGGTTATAATGTTTAATGGCCTGAAACTGACATAAAAATAAGTCAGACGGATCAATACCCACTACAAACTCAGCGCCTTCTCCGCGCATGCGCCACAAATGATACCCCGAGCCACAACCAATATCTAACACAGTACGGCCTTTTAACGGCTCAATATGTGGAAGGAGCCTGTCCCATTTCCAATCGCTGCGCCATTCGGTGTTTATTTCAATACCGTGCACACTAAATGGGCCTTTACGCCAAGGCATCATGCGTTTTAATAAATGTGTTGCTTGTTTTTGCTCGCCTTCGCTCATCTCCCCTGGTGCGCCAATCTCTACTTTAGTGGCTATATCAACGTGAGTTGTTTTTACCTCGGGCAAATTTTTAAGTACTTTTTGCCATTTAGGTAAATCCCCGTGGCTTGCCTCTAACTGCCAATGTTTTAATTGAGCGGGTAGAGTTTCTAGCCAGTGGCTAAGTGAGCTTTGTGCAATAGCAGCGTAAAATTGATTAAACCATTGAGACATAAATTACTCTTTATTATTTAATTGCTACCATTGAGCAAAAATTAAAACATTGGTACCACACTTGTGTTTGGCTAAAGCCAATATCACTTAACCTGTTAAGGTGCGTGCTGAGTGTATCGGGACGCATTACGTTTTCTATTGCGGTACGTTTTTGACTTATTTCAAGCTCAGAGTAGCCATTATGACGTTTAAAGTCGTGATGCAAATCAATTAATAAATTATCGCATTGCTCGTTTTCAGCTTTAATTTTTTCGCTTAGTAGTAACACACCGCCAGGCTTTAAATTAGCGTATATTTTTTCAATAACAGCTTGGCGCTGCGCATGAGGAATAAACTGCAGTGTAAAGTTCATTGCCACAACTGATGCATTTTTGATATCAAGCTCGTTAATATCCCCTAAAGTAACGGTTACAGGTACCTCAGATTTGAAACCCTGTAAATGCAGTTTGCAACGTTCAACCATGGCTTGTGAGTTATCCACTGCAATAATATGGCAATTATCGGTGCGAATATTACGGCGTATACTAAGCGTAACTGCACCAAGCGAGCAGCCTAAGTCATACAAGTTAGAATTACTTTGTGCATATTGCCCCGCTAATTTGCCCATAGTGCTAACAATAGTGGCATAGCCGGGCACAGAGCGCTGAATCATATCGGGGAATACTTCAACCACATTTTGGTCAAAGCTAAAATCTTTTACTTGTTGCTCAGAGGCGTAAATACTGTCTTTTATTGTCACGAAGGCAGTCTCTTTAAAAATAATAAGGTTATTTTAACATTTTATGCTGGATAGTCAGTGATAAATTCAGTAGGTTGGCTAGAATTATGAATAATAAGTACAAAAGAGAACGTTAAATGAGCAAAAGTAAAGTTATTAGCACCGACGATATACTAGCAACACTTTGTCACTCAGTGACAGGGGTACTTTCATCAGCAAGTGGTAACGAAATAAGTTACTCAGCCATGGTGCAAAAAATAACACGCACCTGCATGCGACCAGACATTGGTTGCTTTGTCTTATTTGATGGCGGATTTACAGGGCTTGTTGTCACCAACTTCACATCGCAAGCAGCAATGGAAATATACGGCGACTACATGCGTAACATGGGTATGCCGGAAGAAGAAATAGCACATAGCCATTTGTCAGACGATGTTTCAAACGTAATGGGCGAGTTAATGAACCAAATTGTAGGCGACTTTACCTCTAAAGTGCGCGAACAACTTCATACCTCTATTACGCAAAATCAGCCGAAAATGATGGCAATTAATAAACAAGTGCAAATTTCGGTCGATACCACAATGGATCGCCCACAAGCGCGCCGCGTTACTTTTACTACCCGCAATCAAAATATTTTCTACTTAGAACTGGCAATGGATAAAACTGAGTTTATTAAACTACACGACTTTGACATTATTGAAGCCATTGACCCAGACGACATTATCGAAAACGAAGCTAAGCAAAAAGCTGAGAAAGCGCAGGCTAAAAAAGAGCCCGTGCAAGACGATGCAGATGATGACTTTATGGCTGAACTAGGGCTGTAACACCTTAAAGTTAACAGTTTCTAGCTATCAGCTGAAAAGTTATTCAAAAAACGCGATTTGATATCGCGTTTTTATTTATGAATACTTTGATAATTGATTAGGTTGTATTTATATTTTAGGCTGACCGCTGACCGCTGACCGCTGACCGCTGACCGCTGACNGCTGACCGCTGACCGCTGACCGCTGACCGCTGACCGCTGACCGCTGACCGCTGACCGCTGACCGCTGACTGCTGACCGCTGACTGCTGACCGCTGACTGCTGACCGCTCATGTATACGGGTTCTCTCCCATCGCTACCACCACACAAAATATCCGTAAATCCAGCTCCAATTGGTGATAACTCGGCTCCATGTGGCAGCACAGTTTATAAAAGCTTTTATTGTGATCTTTTTCTTTAAAGTGTGCGAGCTCGTGTACAACTAAGGCTTTTAATAATGGCTCGGGGGCACGTAGTAAATCGCTGTTTATGGCTAAATCGTGTTTACGGGTTTTGCCTTGCATACGATAGGTGTGCGTACCCAATGCGTTGGTGACCATGTCGCCTTGTTTTTTAAATGCTGCGCGGCCAAATGGTGGGGCGTTTTTTAAATACTGTTTTTTTAAATCAGTGGCGTAGCTATAAAGTAGTTTATCGGTGGTTATGGTGTGCGCTTGCGGGTACTTTTTAAGTAAGTAGTCACAAACCTTGTTGTTACTAATTAGACTTAATACTTGTTCAACAATATTTGTAGGGTAGCCTGTAAAGTAACGGGCGTATTCACTCATTTTTATGTCTCTATATTCTTGTTTTATTTTTAAAAAAGGGCATGTTGCTGCGCTTCTTTCTCGCCGCTAAACGGATTAAGTACACTATGGTTATACCCAAGATCTTTACAAAATTGGCGTGCAAGTAATGGCGACTCACGATTATCAGCAGTATGAAAAAACACATAAGGGGATTTACCCTCATCAAGCCATTGTTTTACTTTACTAAGCCACGGCTTGTAAAAGGTTTGGTAGTCGTTTTGTAAATCAGCAATCACAAACCGTGCCATAGGCTCTGACCCCGTGGCAATTGCATGCACCGGCAAGTGAGGTTTTTTTTGCTGCGCATCTATTAACGCTTCGGTGGTTGGCTTTACTGCAAAAAGCGCTCGCGTATCCATAGAAATACGATTTATGTTGTTTGCCATTAATAACTGATTAAACGCTATTTCGGCTTCACCTTTTTTAAAAAAATCAGCATGGCGTACTTCTACACCATAGGTAAGCTCTTTAGGCAGTAAGCTAATAAAGTGTGCCAATTTGGATAAATCGTTTGGGCCAAATGCTTTGGGTAATTGCAGCATTATTTGCCCTGTTTTTTCAAGTAAAGGAGCAAATAGGGTTAGCCAANCGGTAAGCTCTTTTTGCACATTGGTCAGCTGTAGTTCGTGGCTAAAACGACGATGAAATTTAAAGGTAAATTTAAAATCGTCAGGTACGATTTGTGCCCAGCGCAAAGCAGTACTGGGTGATGGGTCGGCGTAAAAACTGGTGTTACCTTCTACCGAATTAAAATGCTGCGCGTATTGGCTTAGCATGTCGGCGTTTTTACATTGGCTTGAAAATAAATTGCCCTTCCATGCAGTGCTAGACCACTGAGGGCATCCAATATATAACATAAAAAATAGCTAATAAATTACATCGTGGCGCCAGTGTAGCAAATACCAACAGTGCCTGCTTTAAATTAACACCAACACACCAAACACGCCTAGCATCTTCAACCTACTTGGGTATAATGCAGGGCTTAATTTGAATATTCTTAGATTGCTTACGGCTTTATTTGAAGTGTGGTGGCTCTTTTTTAAATTATGCGCCTATAAAAACAAATAATTTTTACCGTTGAAGCCTTTTATCTGACAGGAAAACTATGCGCTCTATATACTGCGGACAGCTAAATAAAACTCACGTAGATCAAGAAGTTGAACTATGTGGCTGGATCAACAAACGACGTGACCTTGGTGGACTTATCTTTGTCGATTTACGCGATAGAGAAGGTTTAGTACAAGTTGTATTCGATCCAGAAGTTGAAGGACTAATGGATACAGCGAACAAGCTTCGTCAAGAATTTTGTGTTCAGTTAAAAGGGGTTGTACGTGCTCGCCCAGAAAGCCAAGTAAATAAAGACATGGCAACTGGCGAAGTAGAAATTTTAGGCACCGAGCTTACAATTATTAACCGTTCAGAGCCTTTACCGCTTGACTTTAACCAAACAAACTCTGAAGAGCGTCGTTTAAAGTACCGCTATTTAGACCTTCGTCGCTTAGAGATGAGTGACCGTATTAAATTACGCGCTAAAGCTAGCAGCTTTGTTCGCCGCTTTTTAGATGAAAACGGCTTTTTAGACATTGAAACACCGGTGCTTACAAAAGCAACGCCAGAAGGCGCGCGTGATTATTTAGTACCAAGTCGTGTCCACAAAGGTAGTTTTTACGCTTTACCGCAATCGCCACAGTTGTTTAAGCAATTGTTGATGATGTCGGGTTTTGACCGCTACTACCAAATTGTTAAATGTTTCCGTGATGAAGATTTACGTGCCGATCGCCAGCCTGAATTTACGCAAATAGATTTAGAAACCTCGTTTATGAGCTCGGATCAAGTACGTGGTATGACTGAAAAAATGATCCGTGAGATGTGGCAATCATTACTAAACGTTGATTTAGGCGACTTCCCAATTATGCCTTACAGCGAGGCAATGAGCCTTTACGGTTCTGATAAGCCAGATTTACGTAACCCAATGAAATTAGTTGATGTTGCAGATTTAGTAAAAGATGTAGAGTTTAACGTTTTTTCAGGCCCAGCTAATGACGAAAAAGGCCGCGTAGCTGTATTAACAGTACCAGGTGGCGCTAAGCTTTCGCGTAAGCAACTTGACGATTACACTAAATTTATTGGTATTTATGGCGCTAAAGGCATGGCGTGGATGAAAGTAAACGACCGTGATGCGGGCGTTGAAGGCGTGCAATCGCCAATTGCTAAGTTTTTAAACGAAGAGGTAATTACCCAGTTACTTGCGCGTACTAACGCACAAACGGGCGATATTATTTTATTCGGTGCAGATAAGCGCAACACAGTAAATGAAGCAATGGGCGCGCTTCGCCTTAAAATTGGTGTTGATTTAGAAATCACTAACCTTAACAGTTGGGCACCACTTTGGGTTGTTGATTTCCCAATGTTTGAAGAAGACGATGAAGGTACGCTTCACGCAGTACACCATCCGTTCACAGCACCAAAAGATATTAGTGCAAGTGAGCTTGAAGCAAACCCAGCAGCGGCTATTTCAGATGCCTACGATATGGTATTAAACGGCTACGAAGTAGGTGGTGGTTCGGTACGTATTCATAATGCAGATATGCAAGAAGCCGCATTTAGAATTTTAGGTATTGAGGCACAAGAGCAGCAAGATAAGTTTGGCTTTTTACTTGATGCCCTTAAATACGGCACACCACCACATGCTGGTTTAGCATTTGGCCTTGACCGTTTAGTTATGCTTTTATGCGGAACAGATAACATTCGTGACGTTATTGCTTTCCCTAAAACTACACAAGCGTCTTGTTTATTAACAAACGCACCTAGCAAAGCGAATAGTGATTCGTTAACTGAACTGGCAATCAGTGTGGTAGAAAAAGCAGCCCCTAGCGAAGAGTAATTTGCGCTGAGTTTAAAGCGTTGAATTTAAAAACCCTTAAGTTGTTTGCTTAAGGGTTTTTTTGTGGTTAAATTTAGCGCAGATTGTAATTTAACCACTATAAAAAGGAATTTCCATGTCAATTAATGTCACTTTTTTTGCGAGTTTTTAGCTTTTCTTATTGTGCTGTGTATCCCTGTTTTTGCTGTAATTAGCTACAAAATAGGTAAGCGAAAAAGCACCAGCCCCGGTGTTTTAGCCATTGTAGGCGGGTGCTTAGGATTGTTTCCACTATTCGGGCTAATTTATATTGCGGTACTTGCGCTTAGAAAAGATTTACCAGAGAGAGGCGACTATAGCCATTGATAATTGTGAAGAGGAAAGGGTTAAGTATAAAGGTTAGCTAAAACAAAAGAAGCAAAGGCGATACCTAAGCTTCTAAACGTTACATGCGTTGTTTAATTATCGGCTAGGGCCATTTTTATTGCGTGCACTGGCTAGTTGCCTAGCAATCGCTAGTAACGCCGGTGAAATATCGTCAGCGCCATTTTTAATTAAAGCAGTAACATCACCCGATGAAAACAGTCCATCACGCGGTGATTTAATTCCTAATTCACGAACAAAGTCCTTTGTTTTACCTGTACTGCCGGTTTCAATAAACTTAAATATAATGCGTTCATTGTTGTTTTTAGCGGGGGTTTTTAATGTGCTAATTTCATCATTAATTAAGGTTAACTTTTCTTCTAGAATTTCAATGCGCTGTTCAATGGTGCTGTATGATTTCATGTGTCGGATCTTTCACTGAGTATATTGGAACAATTGCGCCTATTATCGCACAATTTTGCGGATGCGGCTGTTAGTCTTTTTCAACATTTATTAATCTGCAGTTTAAATGTAATAAATTTGGTATAACCACACAGACTATTATTACTTTAAAGGCTGTTATTAAGATTATAAAACGCCTAAACTAACTGGTATTAATTATAATAAACAATATGTTAAGTAATATGCCTCAAACACTTTTTTATCTCACACTTCTTTTTATAAGTGTAAGTTCCTATGCAAGCGAAGCGTTTATTACAGACATCAGCCGTGATCGCGAGATCCCAGTTAGCATTTCGTTACCAACAAATAACGTTAAATGCAGTAAACAAAATAAATGCCCCGTTTTCTTTATAAATGCAGGGTATGGTATGAGCCATAATCGCTATACTTTTGCCAGTGATGAGTTTAATAAACAAGGTTATCTAGTAATTGCAGTGGCCCACGAATTGAAAACCGACCCTACGTTAAATGTACATCCCCCTTACATGACTACCCGCATGGAGAACTGGCATCGCGGTGTGGTCACTCTTAAGTTTTTAGTCAATGAATTAGCAGCCAAATACGCAGAGTATGATTTCTCAAAGCTCACTTTATTTGGTCATTCTAATGGTGGAGATATTTCAGCCTTGTATGCCGCAATGTACCCTGATGAAGTAAGCGTTGTAATTACGCTTGATCATCGTCGTATGTTATTGCCTCGTAATAAAAATATTCGTGTACTAACACTCAGAGCCAGTGATTACCCAGCTGATGCAGATGTGCTTTTAAGCGATAAAGAGTTGGACGAATTTCCGGTTACTCAAATTCGTATTGAAAAATCTCGCCATAACGGTATGTATGATGGTGGCCCCAACTGGCTGGTTAAGAGAATGAGTAAAGAAATTGCTAAGTTTATGAATTAGTAGGTTAACGCGCCGTTTTAGCAGCGCGTAATGGCAAGTTCTTCTTATGCGAAATTTACGTAGCGGTTTGCCCAATGTGCAATGATTGTTGCAGCGTAGTCGGCATCGCTTTTATTAGTAAGCAAATGATCGGCGTTATCGAGGCTTATAAAGCTTTTTGGGTGCTTAGCGGATGCGTAAATTTTTTCAGCTTCAGTAATGTTTACGGTTGTATCAACCGGTGAGTGCATTACTAATAAAGCGCGTTTAAGTTTACTGATGTGGCTTTTATCGTATTTAGCTATATCGTCGATAAATTGCTTTTTAATGGTAAATTCGCGCCCAGCCAAACTCACTTTTGCTTCGCCATCTGCGTTTATTTCATCTAAATGGGCTTCAAAATTATGTGCTACATGTTGCGCATCTGACGGTGCGCCAATTGTTGTGATAGCTGTAACTTCAGGAATATATTGTGCAGCAGCAAGCACGGCAGCTCCCCCTAAACTGTGACCAATGAGCAATTGCGGGGCTGCAAAATGCTCACGCAGATGATCAGCTGCTGAAACTAAGTCTTGAATGTTTGATGAAAAGTTACTGTTAGCAAAGTCACCATCGCTGTTACCGAGGCCTGTAAAATCAAAACGCAGTACAGCAATTCCTTGTTGTGTTAAAGCACGGCTAATACGCGTTGCTGCGGCAATGTCTTTACCGCAGGTAAAGCAGTGGGCAAATAGGGCATAAAATTTTATGTTGCTATCGGGGAGTTCAAGTTGTCCGGCAAGTTCTAAGTTATTACTTTTAAAAGATACTTTTTGTCGCATGGGGCGCCTTTTTGAACCAATAAAATACGTTGTAATACTAGACCAGATATAAGTACTAATGAATGCAAATTCAATGGCTTTTATTTATTGATCTTGATCAACGCACGCTTTGATGGTGGCACTTTACGGACATATGTCCTTATGTTTTTGGGGCTGTTTGTCTATCCTCGCATGGCGCTATAATGAAGTCCTTGCTACTTTATATACTTAAAAGTATTTGAAGTACTTCACTTCAAACAACCTATTCACTGGAACGTACAATGCAATTACCTACTGTTGATTATAAAGCTCCCGATGCGGCTGCACAATTTGTTGAATCGTTAAGAAACACTGGATTTGGTGTTTTAAAAAATCACCCAATTCCACAGTCTTTAGTTGAGTCTATTTACAAAAACTGGCAAGACTTTTTTAACTCAGAGCAAAAGCACGACTTTTTATACTCTAAAGAAACACAAGACGGTTACTTTCCGCCTTCAGTGTCTGAAGTAGCTAAAGGCTTTACCATTAAAGACATTAAAGAATACTTTCATGTTTACCCAAATGGGCGTGTACCTGCTGATCTTGAAGCCGACGTACGTGAGTACTACCGCTTAGCAAATGAGTTTGCTGCAACACTTTTAAGCTGGGTTCAAGCTGAGGCGCCTGCTGATGTGCGTGCTAAGTTTTCGATTGATCTTAAAGATATGATTGCAGACTCTGATCAAACATTGCTACGTATTTTACATTACCCACCAATGACGGGTGATGAAGAGCCTGGTGCTATTCGTGCTGCTGCTCATGGCGATATTAACTTATTAACCGTATTACCAGCATCAAACGAGCCAGGCTTACAAGTTCAAAAGACAGACGGCGGTTGGTTAGATGTACCGTGTGATTTTGGTAGCCTAATTATTAACATTGGCGATATGCTGCAAGAAGCATCTGGCGGTTATTTCCCGTCTACTATTCACCGTGTTATTAATCCAACGGGTAAAGCGTCTACTAAGTCGCGTATTTCATTACCGTTATTTTTACACCCTCGCCCAGACGTTGTACTTTCAGAGCGTTACACCGCGGATAGCTACTTGCAAGAACGTTTACGCGAGCTAGGTGTTAAGTAATACATAAGCTTAATTAAGCCTTACTGTTAGGTTTAAGCATTACCAAAAAACGGCTTTTAGCCGTTTTTTGCGTTTTAGGCCTAGTAATATAGGGCTTCAATTGAGCGCAAAGTAAATAATGTCATGCATTCTAGCCCACGACAGGTATAATGCGCGCAACTGGCCGTTTTGGCCTTATTTAAAAGAGAGTTTATATGAGTTTTGAAGGTCTAGGTTTATCACAGTCTTTAGTTAATGCGGTTTTAGAAAAGGGCTATGAAACGCCAACGCCAATTCAGGCTCAAGCAATTCCTGCAATTATTGAACGTCGTGATGTAATGGCGGCGGCACAAACTGGTACAGGTAAAACAGCGGGTTTTACGCTGCCACTTATCGAACGATTATCAACAGGCCCAAAAGCAAAAAGTAACCATGTACGTGCGCTTATTTTAGCACCTACGCGTGAGCTTGCACTGCAAGTAAGTGAAAACGTTGAAGAGTACGCCAAGCATTCAAATGTGAGTTCGTTTGTTGTGTATGGTGGCGTTAAAATTAACCCGCAAATGCAGCGCTTGCGCAAAGGTGTTGATATTTTAGTGGCAACGCCTGGGCGTTTAATTGATTTACATAATCAAAATGCCGTTAAGTTTGATAGCGTAGAAGTGCTCGTTTTAGATGAAGCTGACCGCATGCTTGATATGGGATTTATTCACGATATTAAACGCCTTATTGCTAAAATGCCTGCTAAGCGCCAAAACCTCATGTTCTCGGCTACGTTTTCAGATGATATTCGAGCGTTAGCTAAAGGATTAATAAACGATCCGGTTGAAATTTCAGTTGCTGCAAAAAACACCACAGCTAAAAGTGTAACGCAAAGTGTTTACGCGGTAGATAAAGGCCGAAAAACAGCCTTACTCAGCCATTTAATCCGTAGCAACGATTGGCAACAAGTGTTAGTTTTTAGCCGAACTAAACACGGTGCCAACCGATTAGTTAAGCAACTTGAACGCGATGATATTGTAGGCGCAGCGATTCATGGTAATAAATCACAGGGTGCCCGTGTAAAAGCGCTAGATGGTTTTAAAAGCGGCGAAGTGCGTGTGCTAGTAGCGACTGATATTGTGGCTCGTGGTCTCGATATTGTTGAGCTCCCGCATGTAGTAAACTACGACTTACCTAATGTATATGAAGATTATGTACACCGTATTGGTCGTACAGGGCGTGCCGGTGCATCGGGCCATGCAATTTCGTTTGTAACGGTCGATGATGCAGTCGATTTATACGGTATTGAACGCTTTATTGGTGAACTTATTCCTCGTGCAGAAGAAGAGGGCTTTGAGCCAGTAAACCCAGTAGCAGAACGCGCATTAGACGCACGACCATTACCTGCTAAAAAGCCGAAGAAAAAACAGCCTTTTAATAAACCTAAATCGGACAGTAGTAAGCCAAATAGTAAAAAGCCAAATAATGGCGGCAACGGTACGGGTCCTCGTCGTGGCGGTTCTAAAAAACCTGCTGCTAAAACAGATGACAACACACAAAACCCTTGGGCAAAGCGCCAGTCGGTAGGCGGAAACAGCCAGCGCCGTCGTCGTCCAAATAATAATGACTAATACCAATTTGCAATAATACTTAATTACCTAGCTTTAATTAGTTAGCTCTAATAAAAAACGCGCTAACTTTTAACGGTAGCGCGTTTTTTGTTAGTGTATTAAATACTTTACCATTAAACCAACAAACAAAGTCACACTCACGCTTAGTAGTGTGCCAAGCATGACGTATTCAGTAAGCTTTTTATCTTTACTAGCGCTTAAGTCGCCAAATCTAAAGACCGACTTAGCTGCTAATAAAAAGCCAACACCAGCAAATTGATCAAGCAAAATAAAGCTTAGCATTAACACGCGCTCTAACATGCCAATACTTTGCCCAGCAAGTACCAAGCTACCATTACTACTAAAGTTACCCGTTAAACGCTCTAGCATCATTCTAATAAATACTGCACTTGGACTTAAAATAATTAAATATCCACACACAACCCACAACACATTTGGGTTAGTGACAAGTGAATATAGGGTTTCTAAAAATTGCGTGTTATCGCTCAACCACACGCTTAAATAGATTATTACGGCTATATGGGCGAGCTGATCCAATAAAAAGGGCACTACACCTTTGCTTGAGTAAGATTTAGCTATATCAATAGCGTAATGGCTAAGCATTATAACAGCCGTTGCAATAACAACACTGCTAGTTTGTTGCCAGCCATAAGTGTATTCCCACACGCTGATAATTATTGCGCTAGTAATGCCATGCACTAATACATGAAAATACAGTTTAGTTGCCTTGAAGTGGCGGGTATTTCTGTCGTTAACCCAGCTCATAGGTTGCCAGTAAAAATCAGCCAATAAATGGCCAATAATTAGGGCTACGAGTAAAAACGAAAAAGCCATTAGCATCTTCCTTGATTTATATTTTTTATAATGTTGCTCGCATGCTCTAAAAATCGTTCGATAAGTTGGTAATGGGCTAAATTAAGTAGCTTAGTTACGTTTTCTCTGCTGGTTTTAAGATCTTTTGCTAAAGCTGCATGGCTGTTATCGGTACTCGTTAAATAGGCGTACAAAGCATTGGCTTGTTTTT
Source organism: Pseudoalteromonas sp. H71 (assembly GCF_001468485.1). Lineage (GTDB taxonomy): Bacteria > Pseudomonadota > Gammaproteobacteria > Enterobacterales > Alteromonadaceae > Pseudoalteromonas. Next base: position 20,084 of record NZ_LODI01000045.1, on the reverse strand, counting down.
GCGTTATTTTAGTAAGGAGTACATCAGCAAAGGCTAGATTAAGGTTTAAGCTTTCATGGATGTTTTCAAGGGGAGTACTAAATAAAAACCGTTGATTGGCTATTTGATCAAGGCCATGACCCGAAAGAGTAAATGCTGACCCCGTGGCTGTTTTTATATCATTACGCGGGTTATCTATTTGCCCAATAGCCATACTTTGCCTAACTTCGTACCCCGATGCCTTTAAATATAAATAAATCAAAACAGCATGCTTAAACAAATACTCAGGGTTATTAATTTGTAGTTGAAAAGAATCGCCTCGGTAAATATTCCACAGTGTACTCTTGCCCGATACACTACGTAAACTTTGCTCTAGCTCATAAAGCATGGCATCGTACTGATGTTTAGGAATAGTTTGCGATTTAATAATATCGCCGCTGATCACACCAATCATAACAATCCAAAATAGTTACTTTTTAAAATGTAACCAAAAATGGTTACATGACGCTATGTAACTAATTTAGGTTACTTATAAGCAAATAGCAAGGTACACTGAACTTTAAATTATTAGGCTATGGCTATTATTCTGACTAGGGCATTACATGACTTCATTAAACCCGCAGCAAAACATTAAACCGCGTGTAGGCATATTTGTTGACGTACAAAATATTTATTACACGTGTAGAGAAAGCTATAGAAAAAACTTTGATTACAATGCTTTTTGGCGAGTTATGCAGGAGCAATATGAAATCGACTGTGCTTTTGCCTACGCTATTTATCGTGGAGATGAAAAGCAAAGTCAGTTTCAAAACATTTTGAGAGCGATTGGTTTTGAAGTAAAACTAAAGCCGTTTATTCAGCGCCGAGATGGCAGTGCTAAAGGCGACTGGGACGTAGGTATAACTATCGATATGCTAGAGCAAGGAAAGAACCTCGATAAGGTGATTTTACTCTCTGGCGACGGTGATTTTGCACTGTTACTTGGGCATTTAAAAAATGAATATAATGTGCCGTGTGATGTATACGGGGCAGACAAGTTAACCGCCGAAGTACTTAAACAAAGTGCAGAACAGTTTCATTTGATTGATGATAGTTTATTACTTTAAAGCTTTAAAAATAGAGGCTAAGTGCCTGCAACATGAGAGTTTTTAATACAGAGCCTATATAGTTCATTTAAACCTAATATAGGCTTTTTTTATTGGTGTAATCAATTGGGTTTGCTAGGTGGTTATGTTAATTTTAAGCGATAACGAGTAATTAAGGATTTACATGCTCAACTACAGTGATATGCCGCTTGATAGATGCTCCAATGTACGAAAAGACCCAACGTGGTTTAAAGGTCAGATGTCGTCGCAAAGCGTGTGGCTTTTGGTAAAAAACAACGAGACATTATTTATTAAAAATACGCCTCAAATAATGTTTTTACCGTACGAGCAGATTACACAGCTAAACTTAACCAATGCCCTGTTTTTAGGCTTAAACACCACAAAAAAGGGAGTATTTGCCCTCGATGTATCTGATATTGACGACACAACCCTTGCCCCCATAATAAGTGGCGCAGAGTTTATGGATATTCGTAAACAGGGGCCGCTTGTTGATATAAAAGAGGGGTCTATTGCTGCGCTTGCCCGTGGGCTATGTTATTGGCATGCAACTCATCGTTTTTGTGGGCGTTGTGGCAGTAAAAACCACTTAGTTGAAGCGGGGCATTCTCGTTTATGTGAAAACGAGCGCTGTAAACACCCCACGTTTCCTCGTACCGATCCTGCGGTAATCATGGTTGTAACTAAAACGTTTGCCGATGGTATTGAGCGTTGTTTGCTTGGCCGCCAAGCAGTTTGGCCTAAGGGAATGTATTCTTCATTAGCCGGCTTTGTAGACCCAGGTGAAACTTTAGAGCAAGCTGTTGCCCGTGAGGTAAAAGAAGAGGCAGGGGTTGAGGTTAATGACGTCACTTATGTAGCGTCTCAGCCTTGGCCATTTCCTTCATCTATTATGCTTGGCTTTTTTGCCAAGGCAACGTCTGAGCAAATTAACGTAGATAAAGACGAGCTTGACGATGCTAAGTGGTTTAGCCGTGAAGATTTGGCAAATTTTGGTAACTGGCATGACGAAGGCGAGCATTTAAAACTTCCTCGTACTGATTCTATTTCTCGCTATTTAATTGAACATTGGCGTACTAATCCATAAGGAATAACCATGTCGAGTAACAGTAATAAAAATACTCAGCTTGTGTCATCTGGACGCAAAAAAGCTTACACCCATGGTGTAGTAAACCCCGTAGTGCAGCGCGCATCAACGGTGGTATTTGATTCAGTTGCAGAACTTAAAGAAGCGGCAAAAAAACGTGGCGATAAAACCCTCTTTTATGGGCGTCGTGGCACGACCACACACTTTGCATTGCAAGAGGCTATTACCGAGTTAGAAGGCGGTGAAGGGTGCGCACTTTATCCATGTGGGGCTGCTGCAATTAGCCAAGCGTTATTGTCGTTTTTAAAAACGGGTGACCATATTTTAATGGTTGATAACGCGTATGAGCCTACTCGTGATTTTTGCGATAAAATTTTAGCAGGGCTTGGAATTACCACGACTTATTACCCGCCAACAATTGGTGCAGGCATAAAAGAGTATTTTAAGCCAAACACCAAGGTGCTATTTTTAGAATCTCCTGGCTCCATAACTATGGAAATTCAAGACGTACCAGCCATGGTAAACGTAGCCAAAGAACATAACGTAATGACCATGCTGGATAACACGTATGGAAACGGCCTTCATTACCGACCGTTAGAGCATGGTGTCGATATTAGTATTCAAGCGGCAACAAAGTACATTGTTGGTCATTCAGATGTAATGATGGGGGTTGCAGTGGCTAATAAAAAATATTGGCCAACGCTTCGTGAGCATTCTTACTTATTAGGGCAGTGTACAAGTGCTGACGATGCATATTTGGCACTGCGCGGTTTACGCACGATGAGTGTGCGTTTAAATCAGCATGAAAAGGCGGCGATAGAGGTGGCAAAATGGCTTGAGCAACATGAGTTAGTTGATCACATTCGCCATCCAGCCTTTGAAACCTGCCCAGGCCATGCGTTTTTTAAGCGTGACTTTGACGGCAGTAATGGCTTGTTTTCAATTGTTATGAAAACAGGGAATCAAAAAGCCATAGATGCATTTTTAGATAGCCTTCAGCATTTTAAGATGGGTTTTTCGTGGGGGGGCTTTGAAAGCTTGGTCACCGCCAATTTAACCATGAAAGGGCTGCGTTCAACCACCGGGTGGGATTTAGGACCGGTTATTAGATTGCATATTGGCCTTGAAGATATCGATGACTTAACAGCTGATTTAGCCCAAGCGCTTGAGGTATACAAGCAGCATTTATAATTACGCGCTAGTTACATTTAAATGGTTTGTTACAAAGCTCACTCTTCGTGGGCTTTTTTTTGCTGGTAATTCAAGGTGTTTACACTTAGTGTTGTTACATTAAGCTTTAATTTGCAGCATTAACAACGTCATTAAGGATAGTCAATGGCAACACCATTACCAATAAACGTAGGACGCTTAACCCAAATTGCGGGTTTTGATCTAGTGCGTATGTTTTTAACTAAACGTGGGCTTATAGCCCTTGCGGCATTTGCACTTGTTTGGTTAATTATTTTGCGCTACCCGATAGGGCTAGTGGGGGGCGTTGGCCGTGCATTGTCGATATTTTTAATTCTTATAGTTACATTTACACCGTTTGTGGCGTTAATGACTTTAATTAATACTTTTGCACGCTCGTCGCGATTATCAATTGTACTCGCTATTTTATACTTTACAGCAGGTGGTATTGTAGTCGGTTTATTACAGTGGCAAATACCGGTATTGAGCGTGCTTGATTATTTATTTCCGGGTGTACAAATAGAGCAACTTGCGGGGCAAAACCTGCCATTATTAAGTGCTTTGGTAATCCCACTTGTACAAACCGCAGTGCTACTTGCCGTGGCTCAACGTATTTTTGCAAGGAGCTCACTATGAGTACACTAATTACAGGGCGTAACTTGAGTAAGTCGTACGGCTCTAAACTTGCGCTTAACAATGTGAACTTTGAAATTGAGCAAGGTGCGCCCGTTGCACTTGTTGGTCCAAATGGTGCGGGTAAAACGACGTTATTTAGTTTGTTGTGCGGTTATATATCGCCAACCAAAGGTGAGCTTGAAATACTCGGGCATAAACCAGGCAGTGCTGCGTTATTTAATAAAGTCAGTGCTTTACCGCAGGATGCGCAGCTCGACCCGCGTTTTAATATAGACAAGCAACTTGCTTTTTATGCCAAATTACAAGGTATGAGCACCAAGCAAAGTCACACAGAAGCATTGCGCGTGCTTGATTTAGTTGGGCTGCGTGAAATTGCTAAAAACCGCGCAAGTGATTTATCGCATGGTATGCGCAAACGTGTAACCATAGCGCAGGCTCTTATTGGTTCGCCGCAAATTGTTATGCTAGATGAGGCAACTGCAGGACTTGATCCTATTCATGCCAGAGAAGTACGTGAGTTGGTGTCAACGTTGAGCTCTGAAGCAACCTTTATTTTAAGCTCGCACGATTTAACTGAGCTTGAGCGGTTATGTTCCCAAGTGCTGCATTTAGATAAAGGCGTATTGAGTGAGCATCAAACAAAAGTAAATCAAACCGACAAACACTTTTACACATTAATGCTAAACGAGATGTATGAAAACGTTGAGCAACAGTTACAGTTACTCAATGGTGTAAGCTCTGTTTATATGAGCCAACACAAAGAGTATGTTATTGAGTACAACCAATCTGAGCAGGCACTTGATATTGCACTATTACAGTTTTGCCACCAACATAATTGGCAATACAGGCAATTGGTTAATGGCCATACATTAGAAAATCAAATTTTTAAACAGGAGAAAGCATAATGGGTTTATTAAGCGGATTAATGGGTAACGCAAGCGAAGTTGATGATTCTGATTTAGAAAAAGTACTCGCTAATACATTAATTGAGGGTGAGCACGTCGAAAAAGCCTATAAAGTTATTCGCGATATGTTCATTTTTACAAACAAGCGCTTAATTTTAATTGATAAGCAAGGTGTAACTGGTTCTAAAATGGAAATGGTGAGTATTGCTTACTCTAAAATTACCAAGTTTAGCAAAGAGAGTGCAGGGCACTTTGATTTAGATGCAGAGCTTAAAATTTGGATTGGATCTGACCCAACGCCACTTACAAAAGAGTTTAAAGCGGGCGATAACATTAATGAAGTTTACAGAGTAATTAGCCAGCACGCTCTATAATTGTACAAATACTTTAAGTAGTTGTTGACTAAATGTAGCAACTACTTTAATTTTACAGTTTCTTACACCTCCTTACAATTAACTCAACAAATACAATAGTTTAATTAAGTTTTCATTCAGTTTCTCGGCGTTAGCATGTGCCCACTTTAGTAATTTAGCTAAAGCATAAAACGCAATGTACAAAGGGAAGTCTTACAATGAAAAAATTAGCAGTTATTATTTCAAGCATTTTATTATCTAGCACTGCGGCTGCTGCAGACAGCTATAACTCAATCAGTAACTTAAGTTACAAAGACAGCGACAACAACGATACCGTTGCTGTAGATTCTATTTATTACCTATCGGCTAAAAAAACATTAGGCCCGTACGACCAATTTGAATACATTAATAAACAAAGCAACATTTACGGCGCATACGCTGATGACGACTTTAGCGATACAACGTTAGTTGGTGGTGAGTACTTTATTAATGAGTTTGTTATTGGTGCGTCATACACAAACCTTGATGTTGGTAATCATAACGAAGCATATACAATTTCTGGCGGTTACTTTTTTAACCCAGATTTACTTGCAAAAGTGACGTTAGTTGAAAATAAAGATGGCGAAGACTTCGCTTTATTCGATTTAGCGTATAACCATATGCTAAACACTACCGATTACATTGGCGTAACGGTAACATCTGATGACGACTTTGATTACCGCGCCGTCGCAGCTAAATACTTTATTGATTTACAGCAAGGTAACTACCTAACGTTTGAAGGTAAATACGAAAGTATTGATGACGCTGAGAACCAATGGGTGGCAGAAACGAATTACTATTTTTCAAAAGCGACCTCTGTATTTGCAAGCTACGATAAACAAGATACGTACAGTTTTGGCGCTCAGCACTTTATTAACAAAAATATTGGTCTTAAAGTAGGTTACGAGAACAATGCTGATGATTCTGATAACGATGCGTACTTTGCTAATATGCGTTTTCAGTTTTAATTAAGCGTTTAATCGCATAAATTAAATCAGTTAAGTAACAAAAAGCCCACATTTGTGGGCTTTTTGTTGTGTGTAATAAACGTGTAATCCTACTTATCGTTATATTTTAAAGTGCAATTAGCTAGGCTCATCATTTTAGTGGCACTCGACTGGCTACCCATTGTATTTAAACTAAGATGGGCCATACTTAGGGTATTATTTTTTAATGTGAAAGGAATGTACGCATGTCGGTATTTATCATTTTACTGGTTGTAATAGTGGTTATTTTTGCTGTTAAAGATATTCGCCTAAACCTGATCAGTAGACCCACGTTTAAAATGTTTAAAAAAGTACTTCCACCGCTTTCGCAAACAGAGCGAGAAGCAATGGAAGCGGGTGATGTTTGGTGGGATGGAGAACTATTTAGTGGTAACCCTGATTGGAAAAAATTACACAGCTTTCCAAAGCCTGAATTAAGTGAAAAAGAAAATGCATTTATGGCTAATCAGGTAGAAACCTTAATGGCCATGCTTGATGATTACCAAATAGTGCAAAAAGATAAAGACTTGCCAAAAGAGGTATGGGAATACTTAAAAACAGAAGGTTTTTTTGCGCTGATCATTCCAGAAAAATTTGGAGGTCGAGAGTTTTCTGCCATTGCTAATTCGACCATAGTGTCAAAAATTTCAACAAAAAGTTTAACTGCGGCTGTGACTGTTATGGTGCCAAATAGTTTGGGGCCGGGTGAGTTATTGCTACATTATGGAACTAAAGAGCAACAAGACCGCTGGTTACCCACCCTTGCCAATGGCGAAGATGTACCATGTTTTGCACTTACCGGCCCTGAGGCGGGGTCTGATGCCGGTAGCATTCCAGATTCTGGCGTTGTATGCAAAGGGCAGCACAACGGCGAAGACGTAATTGGCCTGCGTTTAAACTGGTCAAAACGTTACATTACGCTTGCACCGGTGGCCACAGTATTAGGGCTTGCCTTTAAAATGTACGACCCAGATGGTTTACTAGGAGACGAAAAAGAGCTTGGTATCACGTGTGCGCTTATTCCAACCGATCATCCCGGTGTGAAAACAGGTGAGCGCCATTATCCACTGAACATGGCATTTATGAACGGTACAACCTATGGTGAGGACGTGTTCATCCCGCTTGATTGGATTATTGGGGGTCAAGAATGCGCAGGACGTGGTTGGCGCATGCTGGTGGAATGTTTAAGTGCAGGTCGAGGTATTTCGCTACCGGCGTTGAGTGCTGCAACCGGTCATTTAGCAGCTAAAATGACTTCAGCATATGCCATGGTACGCCAACAATTTGGTGTGTCTATTGGGCAATTTGAAGGCGTGCAAGAGGCCCTTGCACGCATTGGCGGTTTAACTTACACCCTAGAGTCATGCCGATTAATGACGGCAGGCGCAATAGATTTAAAACTCAGCCCTTCGGTTGTCACTGCAATTGCAAAATATCATATGACTGAGATGGGCCGTACTGTTATGAACGATGCAATGGATATTCATTCGGGCAAAGGTATTCAGGTTGGGCCTAACAACTATTTAGCACATGGTTATATGGGAATACCGGTTTCAATTACGGTAGAGGGCGCAAATATTTTAACCCGAAATTTAATGATATTTGGCCAAGGAGCTACCCGCTGTCATCCATTTGTTTTGAAAGAAATGGAAGCCGCTGCTCTTGAAGATGACGATGCTGCTCTGAATCAATTTGATGGTTTATTAATGAACCATATATTATTTGCAGTAAGTAATGCCAGCATGGCATTTATACATGGTTTAACACGTAGTTATTTTGCAAAAGCGCCAGTTGGTGGCGAAACTGCCATTTATTACAAGCATTTAAGTAGAATGAGCAGAAGCTTGGCTATTTGTACGGACGTGGCAATGTTAATGTTAGGAGGTGAGCTAAAACGTAAAGAGATGATATCAGCCCGATTAGGTGATGTATTGAGCCACTTGTATTTAGCCTCTACGGTTCTAAAGCGCTACGAAGACGAGGGCCGTCAACAAGCCGACTTACCTTTTGTTAAATATGCGATAGAAACATCATTATTTGAAATAGGCCAAGCGTTTGATGGCTTTTTTAAAAATTTCTCAAACCCAGTTATTAATTTTGTGCTTAAACGTATTGTATTTCCAATTGGTAATCATTATGAAAAACCGAGTGATGAAATTGCACAACGTATTTGTGAACATATGACTCAACCCGGTGTGTTTAGAAATCGTTTAACGCATTTGTGCTATGTAGATGAAAACGCGGGTACTGGAGTAATGGAAAGTGCATTTTTAGCTATGCACGATATGCAAGCCCAGTTTAAAGATTTAAAACAATGGCAGCGCAAAGGCAATATTCCTGCAACACTCGATATTGAGGGGGCAATTAATTTTGCATTAAATAATGACTTAGTAACGCAAACCGATGCTGATGCTATGCACCATGCCAATAAGCTACGCAAACAAGCAATAGCTGTTGATAATTTTCAGCAAGGTGAGTTGTAATCTCCGTTCGCTTAATTAAATGATCTACTTTAGCTCCGCAAAATGATTAAGTATTATTTCGGAGTTGGTATAACTAATTAATTATTGAGCAAATAAAAAGGCCTTACATGTGTAAGGCCTTTTTATTAATTACTTTAACGTGCGTATGGGTCGGCGACTATTTTATCGATATACCATTTACCTTTTTTACGTAGCATTTTTACGCTTCGCATATCATCTATTTTGTTACCGTTTAAATAACCAGTAAAAATAAGATTTATTTTAGCATTGTCGCCATATTGCTCGCGCACACTCATGTTGGTCATATCAACTTCAATAACAACCTCATCGTACTGCATGTTAACTAAGTTACGCGTAAATTGTTTGGCTGTACCGTACGACTTCATAATTCGCGTAAGGTTGGGTGTAGCCATGGTTGTTGCTTTTTGAAGATCTTGCTGATTGTACAAGGCGTCAAAGTAAGCTGTTGCGGTGTCGCCGGGTGAATCACCAAGTTTTTTCACATCATCACTACAGGCAACTAAAAACAAACACAGAATAAGGCTGACTAAATAGGTTATTTTTTTCATGTTAATTTTTGTTAGTTAGTTTTATTTAAGTGTGTGGTGAATTAGCTAATATGTAAAGACATGGAAGGTAAATAAAAAGATATTACAGAGTAAATAATAAAAAAGGATGCCTAGGCATCCTTTTAAAAAGTACTTAGTAATGCTTATTGAACAAGCTCTTGGTCACTAAACTCTTCATCAAAGAGTGGGCTTGATAAGTAACGTTCAGTAGCACTTGGCAAAATAACAACAATGTTTTTGTCAGCATTTTCTGGTTTTTCAGCAATTCGTTTTGCTGCTACTACTGCAGCACCTGAAGAAATACCTACTAGTATGCCTTCTTTTTTCATTAGCTCGTGTGCCATTGAAATCGCATCTTCGTTAGATACTTGCTCTGCAGCATCAATTAAGCTCAGATCTAGGTTGCCAGGAATAAATCCTGCACCAATACCTTGTATTTTGTGTGGCCCTGGCTTAACTTCTTCACCGGCAAGTGTTTGGCTGATTACCGGAGAGTTAGTTGGCTCAACAGCAATAGACTTAACGTTTAAACCTTTTTCTGTTTTAAGGTAACGACTAACACCTGTGATAGTTCCACCAGTACCTACACCCGCTACGAAGTAATCTACTTTGCCGTCAAGCGCGTCAAAAATTTCAGGACCTGTAGTCTCAAAGTGTATTTTTGGGTTTGCTGGGTTTTCGAACTGCTGTAGCAAAATGTATTTTTCTGGGTCTGTTGCTTGAATTTCTTTTGCTTTTTGTATTGCACCATTCATGCCTTTAGCACCGTCTGTAAGTACAAGGTTAGCACCCAGTGCTTTAAGTAGTTTACGGCGTTCTAAACTCATTGTATTGGGCATTGTAAGCGTTAGTTTATAACCACGTGCTGCGGCAACGAAAGCCAGTGCAATACCTGTGTTACCAGATGTAGGCTCGATAAGTTCTTTACCTTCAGTTAGCTGACCTGCTTTTTCAGCCTCCCAAATCATCGATGCACCAATACGGCATTTTATACTAAAGCTTGGGTTACGCGCTTCCACTTTAGCGAATACATTCCCACCTGTAACACGTTTAAGTTTTACCAGCGGTGTATTACCGATACTTAGTGAGTTATCTTCAAAAATAGTAGACATAATGTTCCTTTGGATACAATCTGATCAACGTGCTAATAGCCTTTGCTACTAACTATATGTTGACACTTTACTGAGAGTTTAAAAAAATAAAAGTAAAGTTTGGCTATAAGATATATCGATTGAGCTTATAACTAAGTGAAATAAAAATCTATATTAGCAGTGCCTTTTGTTATTAGGTGCGCATATTAAGTTTAATGATAAGACGCTTTTATTAGTCATGGCGATTTTTTACTCATAAATAAACTAAAGAAAAGTGTAAATACTAAAAGCGTAGCCTTTATATACCAACACAGTCATACGCAATTTTTTACGCGCTTTTAATTGGCTTAATAGGTACAGGCTGTATGCACTAACAACCAATAAATTGAATGAATTTGGCGTTCGATAATCTACTGAGCGCAGATGTACTTTTATATTGATGATTATTTATGCAAATAAACCTTAGTTCAGCGGTTTTATGACACAAGCTAATCAAAACATGATAAAAACGTTTATCTAATAATAATTGAGTAATAAAAATGAAGTTAATCTTAAAGTTAATTGCCGGTATTGTGGCTGGTATATTGGTGGGCTTTTACGTGCCTTTAACAGGTGTTGAACTCTTATTCACGGTTAAAGAGTTAATTGGTCAAATTATTTCCTTCACTATTCCTCTTATTATTTTATTTTTTATAGCTTCGGGTATTGCCGGGCTTCCTAAAGGGTCTGGCCACTTACTTGGTAAAACGGTTGGATTTGCTTATAGCTCTACCGTTATTGCCGGCACGCTTGCCTTTTTGTTAGTCAGTGCTGTTATTCCATTTTTAAGTGGCGGTATTACGTTCGAAGCCGAAGTGGCCACCGAGATAGGCAGTTTTATTGATATAGAAATCCCACCACTAATGGGTGTGATGACTGCGCTTGCGACGGCTTTTATATTTGGCATTGGTATGAGCCAGCTTGAATTAGACACACTTAAAAAGGTATCAGATCAGGGACGTGATGTAATAGATGCCTTATTGTCAAAAGTGATTATTCCTGCATTACCATTTTATATTGCAGGTGTGTTTGCTGAAATGACTGTAGCGGGCACAGTGATTGATACGCTGCAAACATTTGGAGTGGTATTAATTGCGGCTCTTGTTATGCACTGGTTATGGTTAAGCGTTTTATATATTGCTACGGGAATTTTGTTAAAGCGTAATCCACTTGAGCTAGTTAAAAATATGTTACCTGCTTACTTTACTGCATTAGGTACTATGTCGAGCGCGGCAACAATCCCAGTATCTCTGCAATCAAGTAAAGCAAATAATGTAAAAGAAGATGTTGCAAACTTTACAGTACCTTTATGTGCCACCATTCATTTGTCGGGTTCAACTATTACCATTGTTACGTGTGCTATGGCTGTTATGTTTTTATCGCCAGGTATGGAAGTTCCATCGTTAATGGGTATGTTGCCATTTATTTTCATGTTAGGTGTTGTGATGATAGCTGCTCCAGGCGCACCGGGGGGCGCGGTAATGTCGGCTCTTGGCCTTTTAACCAGCATGCTTGGATTTAATGAAGGGGCAGTAGCGCTAATGATTGCATTGTACTTAGCACAAGATAGCTTTGGTACAGCATGTAATGTAACAGGCGATGGCATTATTGCACTGTGGGTTGACCGTTTTAGTGAAAAATCAGCGTCTTAAAGTGCTGGGCACATTGACTCCAGTAGTTATAACTTTAGTTAATGTGCCAAAATGAGAGCGATAATATTAGTTATTGTTTCGCTTTAACTGTGTTAATGTGACAAATTGAATTATTTAGACGCGTATTGTTGAGTTAATGAGGGTATTGCATTGATTAATGTACTTTTAGTTGATGATCATGAACTAGTACGAACCGGGATCAGGCGCATTTTAGATGATGTGCGTGGGTTTAAAGTTGTAGGTGAAGCAAAAGACGGTGAGGCAGCCGTTCAGTTTTGTCGACAGCACACACCTAACATCGTACTTATGGATATGAATATGCCTGGCATGGGTGGATTGGAGGCAACTAAAAAGATTTGTCGCTATTGCCCTGATGTAAAAATTATTGTTCTTACCGTTAATTGCGAAGATCCATTTCCGTCTAAAGTAATGCAAATTGGTGCACATGGTTTTCTTACCAAAGGAGCCGGCTCTGATGAAATGGTTCGTGCCATTCGTTCAGTCCATGCAGGTCAGCGCTACATAGCGCCTGAAATTGCACAACAAATAGCACTTACGCAGGTTACTGGTCGCACAGACGAAAATCCGTTCCAGAGTTTATCCGAGCGCGAACTTCAAATAATGCTTATGATCACCAAAGGTGAAAAAGCACAAGATATTGCAGAACGCTTAAATCTAAGCTCTAAAACAGTTAATAGCTATCGTTACCGTATGTTTGAAAAATTAAACGTAGGTGGCGACGTTGAACTTACACATTTAGCTATTCGTCATAAGATGATTGACATAGACATTTCGTACTAATCTTTTTATATGTCTGAATTTGATCACGTACACTTTTTAAAAACGCTATCAAGCGAGCCTGGTGTATACCGCATGCTTGATAGTGACAACCAAGTTATTTATGTTGGCAAGGCTAAACAACTAAAAAAACGCGTAAGCAGTTACTTTAGATCCAACATCACTGATAGCAAAACCCGTGTTTTAGTCAGTAACATCAGTGATATTGAAGTTACACTGACTAATACCGAAACCGAAGCGCTACTGCTCGAAAATAACCTCATAAAAAAATATCAACCTCGTTACAATATTCTATTGCGAGACGATAAGTCGTACCCTTACATTTTATTAACACACCACAAACATCCTCGTTTAGCGTTTCATAGGGGTAGCCGCAAGATAAAAGGCGAGTACTTTGGTCCATTTCCGAGTGCAGGTGCTGTTTCGGAAAGTTTGCGCTTAATGCAAAAGATATTTCCAGTTCGCCAGTGTGAAGATGCCTATTATCGCGCCCGAAGCCGCCCTTGTTTGCAGTATCAGCTCAAGCGATGTTCTGCACCGTGTGTCAATAAAGTTACCGAAGATGATTACAGCGAACAAGTTGATTATGTCCGTAAATTTTTAACGGGTAAATCGGATGAAGTGATTGCTGAGCTAATAAAAAAAATGGAAGCGGCTAGCATGGAGCTCAATTTTGAGCTTGCAGCAAAAGTACGTGACCAAATAATGCTACTACGTAAAATGCAGGAGCAGCAGTCTATTTCAGGTAATTTTGCAGAAATGGATGTGGTGGGCTTCGCGCATTTAAATGGGTTAAACGGCATACATTTACTCATGATCCGCGATCACAAAGTATTAGGCAGTAAAACGTATTTTCCTAAAGTACCGAAAGATTCAAGCGAGCAAGAGATTTTAACCTCATTTTTAGGGCAGTATTATTTAGCGCCAGGTGCAACAGGGCGTATTGCTAAAGAAATTATACTTCCGTTTGAAATAGAAGAAAGTAGCGCGCTAAGCGAAGCACTTACGCAAATCAGTGATCGCAAAGTGGCGCTTAAAGTGGTTACGCGTGGAGAGCGGGCGCAATATCTTCAACTAGCAAATAAAAATGCGTTAAACAGTATTGCTGTCAAACAAAGTACACAAGACTCTATTAATAAACGCTATGCCCAATTAAAAGCAACATTACGTTTAGATGATATAGCACGGATGGAATGTTTTGATATCAGTCATACCATGGGAGAAAACACGGTAGCAAGTTGTGTTGTGTTCGATTCGCAAGGACCAAATACAAAAGAATACAGGCGCTACAATGTAACCGGCATAACTGGTGGTGATGATTATGCAGCCATGGAGTTTGCTTTAAATAAACGTTACAACAAACTCGTTGATGAAGACAAAATTCCCGATGTTATATTTATAGATGGTGGTAAAGGACAGTTAGGACGGGCAGAGCAATATTTTGCTAATTGGTCTCATACTAAAATGCCTCTTTTAGTAGGGGTTGCAAAAGGCACAAGTCGTAAACCTGGTCTTGAAACCTTACTTATAGATGGAGGGCGTAAAACAATCCCGATGGATTCTGATGCACCTGCACTTCATCTTATTCAACATATCCGTGATGAGTCTCACCGTTTTGCAATAGCAGGGCATCGAAATAAGCGTCAAAAACAACGCACACAATCCTTGCTAGAAGAAATAAATGGAGTAGGTTCTAAGCGTCGCCAAACATTATTAAAATATTTAGGGGGCATGCAGGGGGTAAAAGCTGCTAATATAGAACAATTAAAGAAAGTTCCCGGGATCAGCCCTGACATGGCTGAGAAGATATTTAACCATTTACATGACAAGGGCTAGCCCTTCATGCGAATATAAAAGAAAAGACATATCCAAGTAGTTATGTGGAATATTCCAAACACACTCACAACATTTAGACTTTTTCTTATCCCCATTTTCTTGGTGATATTTTATTTGCCTTATAGCTGGGCTTTTTTTGCTGCCGCTTTTATTTTTTGGCTAGCATCAATTACCGACATACTTGACGGTTACCTTGCAAGAAAACTAGAACAATCAACACCATTTGGCGCTTTTTTAGATCCTGTTGCTGACAAAGTAATGGTGTGTGCGGCACTTGTTGCTCTCTCAGATCAATATCAGTCAATGTACATGACTATTCCTGCACTTATTATTATTAGTCGTGAAATTGTTATATCAGCATTAAGAGAATGGATGGCTGAGCAGGGCAAGCGTGGCAACGTGGCTGTATCAAATATGGGTAAAATAAAAACTGCTGCGCAAATGTTAGCCATCATTGGATTGATTTGGCAATATGATACATGGATGAATTATTTAAGTTTTGGACTACTCTATATAGCAACGTTTTTGACCTTGAGTTCTATGCTGCAATATTTGAACGCAGCATGGAGTGAATTGACCAAAAATTAACTGTAAATGTATAATAACGCACCGTTTTAGATAAAAAACAAGCAAACAGTTCAAAACTAGCATTTTTTGTATTGACGCGTTTAATAATCTCTGTAGAATGCGTCCGTGTTGAGAGGGCATAGCCCCCAAGATAACGAAATGCGGCACTAGCTCAGTTGGTAGAGCGCGACCTTGCCAAGGTCGAGGTCACGAGTTCGAGCCTCGTGTGCCGCTCCACGTTATCTAAGGTTGTACCCCAGTACTGGGGCGGAATGGCAGAGTGGCCATGCACCGGATTGCAAATCCGTTTACCCCGGTTCGACTCCGGGTTCCGCCTCCAATCAACGCTCCACATGCTTTAAATAGCAAACTCGATGCCCGAGTGGTGGAATTGGTAGACACAAGGGATTTAAAATCCCTCGCTCTTAGAGTGTGCCGGTTCAAGTCCGGCCTCGGGCACCACTTTGTGGTTTAGTTATATGCACCAACATATACCTTTTAAAAAGAAACTTTAGAATTAATATGATGCGGCACTAGCTCAGTTGGTAGAGCGCGACCTTGCCAAGGTCGAGGTCACGAGTTCGAGCCTCGTGTGCCGCTCCAAATTATTTGGAAGGTTAAGGCGGAATGGCAGAGTGGCCATGCACCGGATTGCAAATCCGTTTACCCCGGTTCGACTCCGGGTTCCGCCTCCACATAATTTACTCCACACGCTTTAATTAGCAAACTCGATGCCCGAGTGGTGGAATTGGTAGACACAAGGGATTTAAAATCCCTCGACTAACAAGTCGTGCCGGTTCAAGTCCGGCCTCGGGCACCATCTTTACTAAAAACTAAATTAAATAGTCTTAATTTAAAGCCACCCCTCACTTTAAAACACCTAAAGTTTGCTAGTTTAAGTTCCCACATTTTATTTTTAACACCAACTTACCTCTAATATATTTTTTACTGTGACTGAAAAAAATAAGAACGATAATGATTTAATTACTATTGGCAATTACACCTGCATCTACACTTAAGTAAATCAGATATTTTTAACGGTGTGCGCGAAAAATTTGCCCTATCTAAATGATGAAGTAACATTGGGATCTGATGTTAATGAATATGAATATATGTAAGGCGTGTCTAAGGTAAATTTTAAAGTCGATGTGTAAGCGACCCATCAGGGCCACTTACAAAAGATGAACTGTTATTGCAGTTTACTTTGGGCTTTGTAAAACGGGTATTCACTTAGTAAGCCCTGTATAAGCGCAACGCACATTAAAATTAGTATTATTGAAAACGGTAGGGCAGTTGTAACGACTCCTGATTGAAGTGCTTCTAATGCTTGCGAGCCTCCAACCCAAAGTAATACTGCTGCTATCATACCTTCTACAGTTGCCCAAAATATACGTTGTGGCACTGGTGCATCTATTTTACCGCCAGCAGTTATACCGTCTATTACAAGCGATCCCGAGTCAGATGAAGTAATAAAAAAGACTAAAACCAAAGCGATAGAAATAATAGAGATAAAGCTAGAAAACGGAAGCTGTTCGTAAACTTGAAATAAAGTAACTGAAATATCAGTTAAACCATTTTGACCAAGTGGCCCAACTTTCTCTATAACTTGTGTAATTGCCATATTACCAAATACACCCATCCATACTAAGCTAAGCAGAGTTGGTAGGCCTATTACAACAAGTAAGAATTCTCGTACAGTTCGCCCTTTAGAAACCCTAGCTATAAACATTCCTACAAATGGTGACCAAGATATCCACCACGCCCAATAAAATACAGTCCAAGAATGCATCCAGTCTTCATCGGGTCTATTAAAAGGATTACTCAATGGCACAAAGTGTTCTGCGTATGCTTTAAGGGTAAACCACACGGCAGGAATTGAATCAGAGACTGTAAGTACGATAACAGCTAACAATAAAATAAACGCGCAGATTAAATTAACATTGCTTAGTACTTTTACACCGCCTTCAATACCTCTAATAACAGAAAAAATAGCAATACAAGTTACTAATCCAATAACTGATATTTGAAAAGCTGTGCCGAAATCTGTACCTAATAGGTAATTTATTCCACTGGTTGCTTGTTGTGCACCAAGCCCTAACGATGTAGCTAAACCAAATAAGGTAGACAGTACCGCAAGTATATCTATGATATGTCCAAGCCAACCCCAAGCACGATCACCAAATAAAGGGTAAAAAACAGAACGTATAGATAAAGGAAGACCTTTGTTGAATGCAACAAAAGCCAGACTTAGCCCAACCACGGCGTAAATCGCCCATCCGTGTAAGCCCCAGTGGTACATAGTTGCACCTAAAGCTAATGAATGTGCTTGTGCTGAATTTGCCTCAACTCCCATGGGCATATGATACCAACCGGTATAATAGGCTGTTGGCTCTGCAACTCCCCAAAATAGTAAGCCAATTCCCATTCCTGCTGCAAAGAGCATGGAAAGCCACGACATGTAACCATGTTCTGGACGAGCTTTTATACCTCCTAAACGAATTTTACCTAAAGGGGAAAATGCTAAAACACCGCAAAAAATCACAAAGGCGTTGGCTAATAGCATAAAGTAACTATCGAATTGATTAATAATAGCGTCTTTAGTTGAAGTTAGTGCATCACGGGTAAGTGTGGGGTCAAAAACTAAGGTAAGTATTACAAATAAAACAACTAAAAATGCGCTTATTCCAAATACAGGGTTATGGATGTCGAACCCCCATTTTTGCACATTATCTTGTCCAACTTGATAATCAGTCGTGTCGATACTGTACTTTTTTGTTACGTCATCCATTAGGTCTCCTTTTTTTACAGATAACTTTTTAATGCATTCCTATACGTCAATAAATATAAAGTAGTAGTAAAAATAAATCTAAAAAAGCGAGCTGGAGCTCGCGATTTAATTTTTATTTCCAGGCCAGAGGGTCGACCTCTTTATTTAGCTTTGGGTGTTTGCTCTTATCAAATGTAGGAGTTAGGCCTCTTTTGCGTTGTTCGTTGTAATCTTTTGAAAGCCATATCACAACACCTGACAACATAAAAAGTGCAATAACATTAACAATAGCCATTAAACCCATTGATATATCGGCTAATGTCCAAATTAACCCAAGCTCACCTACTGCCCCGAACATAACCATTCCTAAAACAATCAAGCGAAATATAAACATTCCTTTCTTAGAGTTGTGTTCTAAAAACATAAGATTGGTTTCTGCATAAGAGTAATTCGCAACGATAGATGTGAAAGCAAAAAATAAAATTGCGATAGCAATAAAGTAGGTGCCCCAACTTCCAACATGCTCTGTTAATGCGGCCTGAGTAAGTTCTATACCCAACACTCCTGACTCAGGTATTAATTGTTGAGATAATAAAATAAGTGCAGCAGTCGCAGTACAAATTACAATTGTATCAATAAAAACCCCAAGCATTTGCACATACCCCTGTGATGCTGGGTGAGGGGGATAAGGGGTTGCAGTTGCTGCAGCATTAGCAGCACTACCCATACCCGCTTCATTAGAAAACAATCCCCGTTTAATTCCTTGGATCATGGCTTGTATTACACCATAACCTATTGCGCCAGCACCGGCTTGTTCTATTCCAAAAGCACTATCTATTACCAGCATAAATACATCAGGAAGTGCGCTTAAGTTAACAGCACAAACATAAAGCGCAACACACAAATAGGCTAGAGCCATAAAAGGAACAACCATTTCAGCAAATCGAGAAATTGTTTTAAGGCCGCCAAAAATTATGATCCCAGAGCCAATAACTAAACAAAGACCCACAATATATTTTGGAATATCAAATGCTACTTCAAAAGCGGCTGCAATAGAGTTTGATTGCACAGCATTAAATACCAGACCAAAAGCTAAAATTAAACACAGTGAGAACAAAACTCCCATCCAACGCTTACCTAAGCCGGTTTGCATATAGTACGCAGGACCACCTCTAAAATTACCATCACTATCTTTAGTCTTGTATGCCTGAGCAAGTGTACTTTCAGCAAAACTTGTTGCCATACCAATCAAAGCAATTAACCACATCCAAAAAATAGCACCTGGGCCACCAAGGTATAATGCAACAGCGACACCTGCCATATTGCCAGTGCCCACTCGGGCTGCTAGTGAAGTACAAAAAGCCTGAAATGAAGAGATCTCGTTATTACCGCACTTTCGAGAGCCAAACATAACCTTGAACATATGTGGAAATTGTACGAATTGAATAAAACCCAATTTAAAGGTAAAGAATAAACCCGCTGCTATTAATAAGTATACGAGAACGTGACCCCATAAAAGGCCACTAATACTATTTATTATATCTGCCATAACTACTACCTAAAGACATGTGTTAAAAAAGTGACCGCAACTTACCATAGGAATGACCAAGTGTTTAGGATAAACGGCCATAAAAGTAGAGTTATCAACAGTGGGTTGTGGGTAACTTGTGTTTAGGGTGTGCGCTTGCTTGGGGTGTAATTTAAATAAGTTTTTTAGTAAAAAAAGGCTTGCGTTAAATTCGCGGCTCCCTATAATGCGACCCCACTGAGACGGCAGAGCAGGCAACGCTTAGCGAGGCAAGCAAACCACTTAGTGAGTCGAGTGAAACTTAGGTTTAGATTTTTATAAAGTTTAAAATTAAGTGTTGACAAAAACACAGGAAAGCGTAAGATTCGCTTCCCTTGAGTCGCTAAGGCAACTCAAACGTTCTTTAACAATATAAAGCAATCATCTGTGTGGGCACTCGTACAGATTGAGTTCTAACAGCCAAACTACTTCGCTCTTT
>NZ_LODI01000044.1:165044-200867 GCF_001468485.1 Pseudoalteromonas sp. H71 | reverse complement strand
CATAATGCCGCGTCTGTATTTTTTACTATTTCTTTTAATGGTTGCTTGCTGATGATAACTGCTTTATCGATGAGCTGTTTGTTACTTAAGTACCACTCATTTATTTCTTCTTGGGTTGCNCTATCACAGTATTTTTTTAAAGATAATATGTAGCTAAAAACCTGACGAGCTCTAAATGCAGCATCTTCATATGAACAAACACCATCTCGTCTTTGCTTGCCCTCTGGGACTGGTTCACAAGNTTCCACAGCAGAGACTCTAAATGAAAAAAGCAGAAGCAAAGTTAGTAATACGATCTTCATTGGCACCTAACGCCCCAATAACGGGCGCAAACGCGTAGGGCAAAATAGCGAAGCGGCCCTGCGTGTTTGTGTCCCAGCGAGCGGAGCGAGTGAGTTTATTGGTTTGTTAGGAGTCATTGTCAAAACTCCATTCGATGTTACTTATTGCTTCAGTTTCTTGTAATAGAGACCTCAAAGCTTGAAGCAAGGGAATAGCAGGTTCAATGGGAGCATTGTTCTTGTTGAAAAACCCCTTGGAAAGCCTTTTTAAAAAGCATGTCCATTGATCTGATTCGCCTTCTATGTTGCCGCAGCAAACCCAATATTCGTTGTCGTCAACTATTAATTCTATAAACCACCCCCAATCTTCATATTCTGGATATGAAGTAAAAATTCCTTTCTTCGCTAAATTTTGAGATAGCCAATAAGCTAATTCTGCACCATAAACTTGGGGATTAACCTGTGAATCCTCTGGAAGAAACGGTTTAAAAAGATTTGATTTAAAAACTGCAGTTGTTTCCATACACACTGACTCCTAACAATTTATTGAACACCACTTTGGGGGGTTATAACACCCCAAAGTGACGTATATCACACTGCTTAATAATTCCACTTAATAACTTTAATGTAAACAGGTAATTACGTAGGCTTTAAAACACCCGTTATTAAAATACACCAAAACGACTTTTAATAATGTTATGGGATAAAACACAAGTACTGTACAAATAAACAGCATGGGTAGATATGCCATTTCACGCTTATAAAACACTCAACTCACTGCCTGGTAATTTAGCTAAGTGGTTTTAATTTTTGCCGCTGTTTATTATGATGAGCTTTCACCCTGGCTTTTTAAATCCATTAAGGTTTTTCAGTCATTTTATTAAGGATTAGCGTATGACTCACTATAACGAATCTCCAGAGCAAATTGCACAAGCCACCGAGGGCTATGTGATGCAGCAAACTATGTTGCGTATTAAAGATCCCAAGCCGTCGCTTGCATTTTATGAAAACGTACTGGGCATGAAACTGTTAGGAAAATACGACTTTCCTGGTATGCAGTTTACTTTGTACTTTTTAGGCTACGAGCAAGACATGCCTAAAGGCGATGATAAAGAAAAAACACAATGGGTGTTTCGCCGCCCTGCGCTTATTGAGCTTACCCATAACTGGGGTACTGAAAACGACGACAGCTTTACCGGTTATCACAGTGGTAATGAAGAACTAAAAGGCTTTGGCCATATTGGGATTAGCGTACCCGATGTATACGCTGCCTGTGAGCGCTTTGCTAAATACGATGTAGAGTTTGTTAAAAAGCCAGATGGTGGTTCAATGAAAGGTCTTGCCTTTATTAAAGACCCTGACGGTTACTGGATTGAAATACTCTCGCCGGAGGGTATTACTGACATTATTCAATCGCAATAAAAAACATTAAACATAAAAAAGCCTGCAAATGCAGGCTTTTTGTTTACAAGTACTGTGAAAAACTTGAATTTTTTAACGACGTAGAGCGTCTATACGCGAGTCAAGCGGCGGGTGCGATGAAAACAGCTCAGCCATGCTTTTACCACCCGCAATACCAAACGCCATCATAGATCCTTGTAACTGCGAAGGATGGTTTTGCTTTAAACGTTCAAGAGCGGAGCGCATTTTGTCGGCGCCAACTAATTTTGCTGCACCGCTATCTGCTGCAAATTCACGCTGCCTGCTGTAATGTGCCACAACTATACTTGCCAACACCCCAAACAGTACTTGGAATAACATGTCGAATAAAATGTAGGTCCAGCTTATTCCGCCCTCTTCTTCATCGCCATTAAGAAAGTTATCTACGATATTTGCCAACACTTTCGCAGCAAAAATCACAAAGGTATTAACCACACCTTGAATAAGCGTAAGCGTTACCATGTCGCCACTGGCAATATGTGACACTTCATGAGCAAGCACGGCTTCGGCTTGATCTTGGGTCATGCTTTGCATTAGCCCTGTACTTACAGCGACTAGTGAGTTGTTTTTACTTGGGCCTGTTGCAAACGCGTTCATTTCGGGGCTGTTGTAAACTGCCACTTCAGGCATTGCAATACCCGCTTTTTTGGCTTGCGCAGCAACAGTGTTTATTAACCACTGCTCGGTTTCGTTACTTGGTTGAGTAATAACCTGCGCACCTGTTGATTTTTTAGCAATCCATTTAGAAATAAATAGTGAAATAAACGATCCACCAAATCCAAATACGGCTGCAATAAGTAATATTCCACCTAGGCTACGATGGCTTAAGCCCAGCGCACTCATTATAATTGAAAGCACCACACCTAATACCAACATAACCGCGAGGTTAGTTAATAAAAACAAAAATACACGTTTCATTCGAGTTCTCCAAAAATAACATTCATTGCTGAGCGATTTTTCTAAAATTTGATCGACTATAAGCAACACTACCCCTATGACACACTATGTCATAGTGGGTAGTGTTATTTTGTGACAAACTATGTCACAACACAAGTAGTATTTATGGATTTATTGATAAATTTTCAAGAAGTGTTTTATAAATTTGTAATTTTGGCGTTTGCTCGCTGTAAGGGCTGATAGCAAGAATAGGAAATGGTAGCCGCGCCTTTAAACTATCTAGGTTTGCTTGGTACTCATCCATATGCTCATCAACTTTGTTGGCTATCCATCCTATACAGTTAATGCCTAAGCTTTGCATATGTGCCGCGGTTAATAGCGCATGATTTAAGCAACCTAACTTCATACCGACGACTAATATAACTGGTAGTTGTTCTGTTTTAACCCAGTCGTATAAATACTCAGTATTATTAATAGGTAAAGCCCAGCCACCCGCTCCTTCTGTAAGTATAAAGTCAGCGCCTTGCTGCTTTACCGTTTTATAAGCTGCGGTAAGCTTGCTAACGTTTATACTTACCCCAGCTTGCTCTGCGGCTATGTGGGGGGCTATAGGTGGTGCAAAAGTAAAGGGATTTACCACATCGTATTTTGCACTCACCGTTGCACTTTCCATCAGCATAAGTGCGTCGGCATTAACAAGTTGATCAAACGCCATTTCAGACCCAGCAGCTAGGGGTTTATACCCTATTGCCTTTTTTTTGTGTTGAGCAAGTAACTTTAACAATAAACTAGTTACATGAGTTTTTCCGGCGTCGGTGTCGGTACCGGTAATAAAAAATTCTTTCATGGCTGTGCCTTTTAAACAGACGTTATTTACGCTTTATTTAATGATAACAATACTACATGGTAAGAAACACACGCTTTTTGGTTTATTAAAGGGTACGCTGCACACGCTTTTTTTAATGCCGACTTTGTTAATAACCCTTGGCGTGTATTAGCTGTGTTTTGGGTGGTTGCGCCAATAGCCTTTATTGAGCGAATAGCGTGTAATGCAGACGCATATTCGTCTGTATAAATTTTAGAGATTACCCTGTTTACCTGAAAGACAGAATTTTGGACCGATTGGTTTATATAATCACCCGCATTAAACGTATTAATATGGTTGTGGCTATCTACCGCAGCGAACGCTGTTTGTATTTCGTTAAGTGAGCCTTCAACTACAGTGCTAATATAAGCCTGCCCACCCGGTTTTAACACCCCATAAAGTGACTGTAAAAGCGCCTTAAAATTGGCCGACCATTGCACTGCAAAGTTACTAAAAATTATATCAACACTGTTTGCTTGCAGTGGCAAGTTATCCATATCTGCGCAAATTTTGTAATCACCTTCATTACAGCTTTTGAGCATATCAAAACTTAAATCCATTGATAACACGGTACCGTAAAGGCGCTGAAGTTGCTGGGTGTTTACAAGTGGGCCTGCGCCTAAATCAACGCACACCTTATTTTTATTGCAAGCTAATGGATTTATTAGTTTGAATAAATCATCGGCTGCTTTTTTTTGAACATGCGCATGTGTATTGTAATTACCTGCCGCTTTTGAAAAGTTAACTTGCGCTCCTTTTTTAAGTGCCGGGTTAAGCCTTTTTAATTGGGTTGTTGCAGCGGCATTTGTAACCGGCTCAATATCCAGTGCGTGGGCAATCATAGTAGTGCCTTTGCTAAATGTTTAACAAGATAAGTAATATCATCAAGGGTATGCGCTGCCGTTAAAGTCACTCTTAAGCGCGCAGTATTGTATGCAACCGTGGGCGGCCTAATTGCGGTAAGCCAAATTCCCTGCTGCTTGAGTTTATTGGCCGCTTTTATTGTTTGCTCTGCACAGCCCAGAACAATAGGTTGAATAGCCGTATCGGACTCCATTACCGCTATATTATGCTGTTGTGCAAGGTGTTTAAATGCCGCTATGTTTTTATTTAATGTTGAGCGTTGCGTATCAGCTGTTTTAATGTGCTTTATACGCGCTAAGGTATTGTTTGCCATTAACGGCGACATAGCTGTTGAGTATGTGTAATCGCGATTATATTGCAGCATGTAGTCTATAAATAAGTGTGAACCCAATACACATGCGCCACTACTGGCAACCGCTTTACCAAATGTAATGACGAGTATGTCGGGCACAGTATCGCCAATAAGAGTTTCGCAACTACCAAGCCCAGTTTTACCCAAAGCGCCAAAGCCGTGCGCATCATCTATCATCAACCAAGCATTATGTTGTTTTGCAAGGAACAGTAAATCTTTTATGGGGGCCTTATCCCCATCCATCGAAAAAACGCCTTCGCTAATAATTAACTTGTTTTGTGCTTTTGACTTTTCGAGCCGAGACCGTAAATGGTTTAAATCGTTATGATTAAAACGTATTAATGCCGCATTAGAGTGAAGCGCCCCATCTATTAAGCTGGCGTGGTTTAACTTGTCTTGAAAAATAGCACTGCTTTGCGCTGCTGATTTATCCTGAAACAACGCTTTAATTACACTGCTATTAGCACTAAAGCCAGAATTAAAAAGCAGCCCAGCTTGATAACCAAACTGAGTGCATAAGTACTGCTCTAATGCTTGTTGCTGTAATTGATACCCTGTTACTAAAGCAGAGCTGTGGCTACCTAGCGTGTTAACATTTTCACTGTGGATAGCTATATCACCAAAGCCCAAATAGTCATTACTAGCAAAATTTAAATACGTTTTATTATCAACCTCAATAGTGCGTGCCGTGGCATTTTGCACCACGTGGCGTTTTCGTAAAAGCGATTGCTCTGCCCGCTCATTAAGGTGTGTACTAATAAATTCAAATGGCATGAGTAAGACTTAATTAGGCTTCGTAAAACAATTCAGATGTGGCTTTATCAGCTACTTGCGATGAAAGCGAGGCAGCTACGGCCTCGTCTGAATAATCTTCACGCGTTTCTGGGTTCATACCTAACTTTTTAATAAGGTTCATGTCTGCATCGGCTTCTGGATTTTCTGTAGTAAGTAGTTTATCACCATAAAATATAGAGTTAGCGCCCGCAAAAAAGCACATTGATTGCATTTGCTCATTCATGGCGTTGCGCCCTGCCGACAAACGTACATAGCTGTGCGGCATCATTATACGTGCAGTTGCTATGGTGCGTATAAATTCAAAGTGATCTAAATCGTCCACGTTTTCAAGCGGGGTACCTTTTACTTTTACCAGCATATTAATAGGCACACTTTCTGGCTGCTGTGGTAGGTTAGCTAACTGCATAAGTAAGCCATAACGGTCGGCGGCTTGCTCTCCCATACCGACTATACCGCCTGAGCACACTTTCATACCTGCATCACGTACGTGATCTATGGTATTTAATCTGTCTTCAAACGTACGGGTTGATATAATTTGCTCGTAGTACTCAGGTGAGGTATCAAGGTTATGATTATAGTAATCAAGCCCTGCACTGCTGAGTTCATGGGCTTTTTCGTTTGTGAGTTTGCCCAGCGTCATGCAGGTTTCAAGGCCAAGCTCTTTTACTTCTTTTACCATTTTTGAAATGTACGGCATGTCTCTGTCTTTGGGATCTGACCAAGCTGCACCCATACAAAAACGTGTAGCGCCTTTTTGTTTAGCAAGGCGTGCTTGCTCTACTACTTTTTCTACTTCTATTAGGCGTTCGCGTTCAAGGTCGGTTTTATAATGCCCCGACTGCGGGCAATATTTACAGTCTTCTGGGCAAGCGCCTGTTTTAATTGATAACAAAGTAGAAATTTGTACCTCATTTGGATTGAAGTTAGCACGGTGAACCGACGCAGCTTTAAACAGTAAATCGTTAAACGGCATTTCAAATAATGCTTTAACTTCGCTATGGGTCCAATCGTGACGAACAGGTGCACGTTCCATAATTCTCTCTTTATTTTTTTCATATTGGTGATGTTGGATTAGTCTAAAACTTCACGTACCATTGTCAACGAAGCCCACCCAGTTAAAGTTTACATATGAATAAAAAGCAACCAATTGATTTAAATTTTGATCGTGAACACATTTGGCATCCATACACATCAATGACTCAGCCTATTCCTGTTTACCCTGTCACCCATGCTAAACACAATATAATTCACCTAGAAACAGGCGAACAACTAATTGATGGGATGGCATCGTGGTGGAGTGCTATTCATGGTTATAACCACCCTGCTATCAACCAGGCAATGGTTGAACAAATTAATGACATGAGCCATGTAATGTTTGGGGGTATTACGCATTCAAGTGCAGTTGAGCTGTGCAAAAAGCTCGTCAAAATTACACCTAGCAGCTTAAACAAAGTATTTTTAGCTGATAGTGGCTCAGTGAGTGTTGAAGTAGCTATTAAAATGGCACTGCAATATTGGTTAAGCCAAGGTATTAGAACAAAACAAAAATTAATGACGCCTTATAAGGGCTATCATGGCGATACGTTTGCTGCAATGAGTGTATGCGATCCTGTTAACTCTATGCATAGCCTATATAAAGGTTTTTTACCTGATCACATATTTGTACCTGCCCCGGCCAGTAAGTTTTCTGGTACTTTTGAAAAAAGTGAAGCGATTGAACTTGAACATTATTTTAAAAATAATCACCAACACGTAGCCGCTTTTATCATTGAGCCTATTGTACAAAACGCAGGTGGTATGAATTTTTACCACCCCGACTATTTAGCCTGTGTAAGGCAGCTATGCACGCAATATAATGTACTTTTAATATGCGACGAAATAGCCACTGGATTTGGCCGAACAGGTAAATTATTTGCGGTTGAACACGCCAATATCGAACCCGATATCTTATGCATAGGTAAAGCACTAACGGGTGGCTCAATGACTTTGTCCGCCACACTGACTAGCGATAAAATTGCCAAAGGCATAAGCGAAGGTGAAGCCGGTGTTTTGATGCACGGTCCTACCTTTATGGGTAACCCGCTAGCGTGTGCAGCTGCGTGTGCCAGCATAGATTTATTACTTGAGCAAAACTGGCAACAGCGTGTAGCTGATATAAATGACCAACTCCAGCAATTACATCAATGTATGGAGCTCAAAGATGTTGCTGATGTTAGAACCTTAGGTGCAATAGGCGTTGTAGAATTATCTGATGAAGTGGGAAGCATTGATGTTGCCACTATCCAAGCTTATTTTGTAGAAAAAGGCGTATGGATCCGCCCTTTCGGTAAACTAATTTATCTTATGCCACCGTATATAAGTGACGAAAACAGTATTAAAACGCTTTGCAATGCAATATACAGTGCAATTAAAGGCAAACATTACGCTAAAGCTTGTTAATTATTGTCGGTCTAAAAGTGATGCTAATTAGCCAAAGGCGGATTTAACTTGATGTAGATCATCTACATTAATTAAATTCGTCTTCAAGCCTTCAAATATGTGATTAGCGGTTTTAGTATATTGCTCTTCGTAATATTTACGGATATGATAATACCTATCATTTACAATTACCTTTTGGACGTCTTACATGAACTTATTTTTTAAACCAGCCAAAGCATTAGGTGCCTCTTTTTTAATCGCGTCTGCATTTATTTCACAACCTTTACTTGCTAACGGCCCTATTGGCGAGCATGTAAATCACCTTCAAGCTAACCTTAAAAGTTATAATGAAGAAGTTGAGTGGATGGTAGGTAAAGTGGACACGCTTGTTAGCACCTACGAAAGTAAAGGCGCTAAAGCTGTAAACACCGACGATTTAATTGAATATTGGGAATCGGTAAAATTTCACAGTGCAATTGAAACTAACTTAGTACCTGTTTATGCCTCTATTTGGCAAGGTTTGTACGGTGTAAAAATGGCAATTGATGGTGGTAAATCAGCAGCTGAAGTACGTACACAACAACACGCTATGAATACTGCCTTATGGCAAGGTTTAGGTGCAGTTAAACTAGCGGCTAAATTTCAACAAAAAGGCTTGTTAAAGGCGGTTACAGCCACAGCAAGCAAAGAAATGACACAAAGTGCAACAATAGACGAAATAAAGCACAAACTAGACCGCGTTATCGCAAAACTTGCTGAACGCCTTCAAGACGAAGCAACTGAAATTGTACACGACACCTACCTACACTTATTCGAAGGCGTTGAAGGAACACTTATTGAGCAAGATGCCAATTTAGTGGAGGCACTTGAAAAAGATTTTAACGTAACGCTTCCAAAAGCGATTGCAGACAACAAAAGTGTTGATGAAGTGCGTGATGTAGTAACTGACATGCAAACAAAATTAGACCGCGCTAAGGGTTTAATTGAAAAAGCCGAAAAAAATCGTAAGGACGTTTTTTAGTGGAACGCAGAACCTTTATACAAGGGTTGGCTGCATTAGGGGTAATGGGCTCATTGCCATTACCTCTATCGCAGGCTTTTGCCAATACGGTAAATAACCCCGTGTCGGTTGACGATTTACCAAAGCTTAAAGGTGATTTAACCTTATATTTAGGCCGAGGTGAAGGCGGTTTGTACGAAAATGTATTACAAGCTATACAAAAAAATAACCCTGATTTTAATTTAGCTATTCGCCGCGGACCCACCGCTGCGCTTGCCAACACAATCGTTGCAGAAGCCAAAGCTGGCGTTAAACGCGCTGATTTATTTTGGGCTGTTGACTCTGGTGCTATTGGCCTAGTAACTGATGCAGGACTTGCTAAGCCACTGCCAAACGATTTATCAGCGCAACTGCAGCCACAATTTAAGTACAAAGAGTGGGCACCAGTAACTGGCCGTATACGTACATTGCCTTATAACACATCACGTTTAACGAAAGATCAAATTCCAACGAGTATTATGGAAATTGCTGAAAGCGATTTGAGTATAGGTTGGGCGCCTGCCTATGCGTCTTTTCAATCGTTTGTTACTGCAATGCGTATTTTAAAAGGTGATGATAAAACAGCTAAATGGCTCAGAAAAGTTAAAAAGCGTGCAAAAACCTACGCTGGTGAATTAGGTGTTGTTATGGGTGTAGAACGGGGTGAAGTAGATATCGGCTTTGCCAATCATTACTACACCTTGCGATTGAAGTCAGGCAAGCCTGATGCAAAACTTGATTTAGCGTTTACTCAAAACGACGCAGGCTGTTTGGTAAATGCTTCTGGTATTTTAACGCTTAACAGTGACCCGCTTGCAACTAACTTTATGCGTTATTTACTGAGTAAAGAAGTGCAAGGTTATTTAGCACGTGAAGCATACGAAATACCGCTAGTAAACGGTATTGAGCAGCCAGACGGTTTACCTTCTCTTTCAAGTGTTTTACCACCTAAAATTGATTTAACACAACTTGCAGATTTACGTCCCACTATTGACTTAATGCGCAGCAACGGCGTTTTATAATGCGAATACCTCCATCTTATCCAATGGCGCTGCTTGCAGCGCTCATTACGCTTACTCCTATTTGTATATTAATGGTGCTTGCAAGCGACTCTAGCTCTTATTTTGATAGCCATAACTTGGCCATTTTAGGCAATACACTGGCTTTAATGGGCTTAACTGTTTTGGGTTCTATTTTGATTGGCGTGCCACTGGCATTTATAAGTGCCTATGTTCATTTACCCTTTAAAAAAGCATGGCTTGTATTGTTTGCAGCCCCGCTTGCTATTCCCAGTTATATTGGTGCATTTACGCTTTACGCGGCATTTGGCCCTGGGGGAGAAATAAATAATCTATTAGGATTTGAAACACCCCCTATGTATGGGTTATCAGGTGCTGCAATAGTTATGACACTGTATACGTTTCCATTTGTAATGATGACGACCCGATCATCGTTATTAAGTTTAGATGCCAGCATGGTAAACGCAGCACGTACATTGGGTATGTCGATGACACAAAGTGTATTCAACGTTATTTTACCCCGTGTAGTGAATGGCATTGCTGCTGGGTCGTTATTAGTGGCACTTTATACTTTATCTGACTTTGGCACCCCAGCCATGATGCGTCTTGATACCTTTACACGTGTTATTTATGTTGAATACAACGCCTTTGCACTGGGTCGCGCAGCGATGCTGTCGCTTCAGTTAATGGTTATTGTAGGTTTTTTACTACTTATAGAATCACAAATAAAAACTGCTACTGAGCGCCATGGCCGCCCTCTTATTTTATTTCCAAATAAGCTACAACTAGGTGCTATATTTACTCTGTTCGCTCCTGTCCTACTACTGGCTATAGGTTTACCACTGGCCATATTTTTTATATGGCTTGTAAGAGATGGCGTAAGTAATTTTGACTTTACAATTGCATGGCACTCTACTTATGCGTCTGCGCTTGCTGCTATTGTGGCAGTTATCGTAGCTGTGCCAGTTGCACATGCAGCCCTCAGTGGTAAAGCTGGTCGAATTATGGAGCGAGTAACCTATTTTGGCTTTGGCATACCTGGCATTGTAATGGGCACGGCGCTCGTTTATGGCGGGTTACAATTACCATTTTTATATCAAACTTTAGGGCTATTAATCATAGCGTATATGCTACGTTTTTTACCCCTAGCGGTTGGTTCAATTCGCACCAGCACCGAACATTTAGATCCAAGCTTGGTGAAATCTGCTCGCGTCCTTGGCGCAAGCCCGCGTGAAGCCTTTACGCGTATTACCTTGCCTTTAACCATGCGCGGTATCGTGGCTGGTGGCGCATTGGTGTTTTTAGAATCAATGCGTGAACTTGAAGCAACCTTATTATTAGGTCCAACAGGGTTTGAAACTCTGTCTACTTATTTATGGCGTGTATACGAAGCTGGCTATTTTGGCCGAGCTGCCATTCCTGGGCTGTTATTAGTGGTGATCTCTGCTTGTGGTTTAGCTATTATGATGTCTGGCGAAAAACGTAACCAGTTTGAACATTAAGGATTTGAAGTAAATGCTATCTGTAAGTCAGTTGTCTATAGATTATGGCAGTAATCGTGTTGTGAGCGATTTAAATTTAACGCTTGGTGAAAACGAAATCCTAATGCTTGTTGGTCCAACCGGTTGTGGTAAAAGTACAATATTGCAAGCACTCGCAGGGTTAATACCTATCTCTGAGGGTGATATAAACGCAGATAAATGGCGTGCAACTCCTAATAAATCGGTGCCCCCTGAAAAGCGCAGTGTAGGTATGGTTTTTCAAGACTTTGCGTTATTTCCGCATTTGACGGTTGAGCAAAATATTAGTTTTAAATTAAAAGATAACAGCGTTGCGAATCATTGGATCAACTTACTTGGTCTAGATGAATTTAGAACAAAAAAACCAGCGACTCTGTCTGGCGGCCAAAAACAACGTGTTGCTCTAGCACGTACCCTTGCCCACCAGCCAGATTTTGTATTACTCGATGAGCCGCTATCAAATTTAGACGCTGCTTTAAAAGACATGTTGCGTTGGGATATACGAAATGCACTTAAAAATGCGGGTGTGCCAGCTATTTGGGTAACACATGACCAAGAAGAAGCCCTATCTGTTGGTGATCGTGTTGGTGTTTTAAAAGGCGGAAAAATACAACAAATTGACACTCCCGAAAAATGCTTTAGTACCCCCGCTAATCGTTTTGTTGCGCGTTTTTTGGGTGAAGCTAGCTTTATAAAAGGCACGTTAAATAATGGCCAAGCGCTTACCGACATTGGTAATGTTCCCGCTCACGGTGTTGACTGCGCTCAAGGCGATGTTGATGTATTATTGCGTCCAGACGATGTTTTATTAGTGCAAAGCAGCGTAGGTAATAATGGCGAAGTTATTTGGGTACGTTTTGAAGGCGGAAGCCGATTATGCGCAATTAAACTCGCCTGTGGTACTGTAGTTACTAGCCGTGTGAGTCATGAAGTGGTTGTTCACCCTGGTGATAACGTGCATGTTTCGCTAAGCACTTCTCATCCACTGGCGGCATTTAAAAGCTAGCGGATTAACCATGTTACTTTGGAGGAAACTATGAACGGACCAAACCCAAATAACCCATCTCCAATGCCAGGGTTTCCTCAAGTAGGTTATTTAAAAAATTTTATTACTTCACCTAATATCGAAGTAGGTGATTACACGTATTACGACGACCCTGATGGGCCTGAACACTTCGAAAAAAATGTCCTTTATCATTTCGATTTTATTGGAGATCGTCTCATCATAGGTAAATTTTGTGCGATAGCCAAAGATGTGACCTTCATAATGAATGGGGCAAATCATCAAAGTGCTGGTTTTTCTACCTACCCTTTTTTTATATTTGGTAACGGGTGGGAAAAGTCTGCACCCCAACCAGGTGATTTACCTTTTAAAGGCGATACTGAAATAGGTAATGATGTGTGGATTGGCTATAACGCCACCATCATGCCTGGGGTAAAAATAGGAAGTGGCGCAATCATTGCCAGTAAATCGGTAGTGACCAGCGATGTACCTGCTTATGCTGTCGTTGGTGGGAATCCAGCAAAAATAATCAAACAGCGTTTTGACGATAAAACGATTAGTGCACTGCTATCCATAGCATGGTGGGACTGGAGCAGTGACAAAATCACTACTCATTTAGATGCTATAACTCACAATAATTTAGATGTATTGTCTAAACTTTAGCACTACCACTCAAACATATACGCCATTTTACTTATCGTTTTAAGCGGCACATTATGCGAGTTACGTTTAGCGTATAGGTGCTGCATAGATTTATCTTTAACTTCACCCACAATCACTTCTTTTACTTGATAACCTAAGGCAACAGCTGCTTGAGTGTATGCCACAAATTCCCATTTTTTAATATTGGTGTTGTCTACAATTACAAGCGGAATGTCTTGTGCGAGGGCCTGTATAAAACGGGCTAAATTTAAATTATGGTATTGGGGTAATTTAAATTTATCAAAGTGATACTCACCCTGCTCGTTTAAAAAGTAGTCGTCTGTTGAGCAAATTAAATATTGGCTTTCATCTGCAGTCGCTAATTCGTCTGCTAAATTTTGTGCATAATACGACTTACCGCTTCCAGGTAGTCCACGTAAAATAAAAACTTGTTTCATAGCATCCATTTCTAAAGTAATGGTCATCATTGAGTAATCAAAAAATATATAATGCCACAAAATCGTTAAACTTCAGAGCAGCAAATAATAAACTTAGTCATTTGTGCCTTAAAATCGACTAAAAATAAACCGCATTGATAAAAACTTTTAAAGAGTTGCCCGCAACAGTTTTTTTATTTTACTTTACTAGGTAAGATACAGGGTTCTAGTACAGCACCTTCTATTAATAAAATAGAGCGTATGTGTTGTACATATTTAAATAAATAAAGTTAGGCAACTTATATCATTGGAGTGAAGATGAGCCATTTAGCGATTTCAGAGCTATTAAAAGGCAATGTTGCGGTAGACAGCCAAGTAACAATTAAGGGCTGGATCCGTACTCGCCGCGATTCAAAAGCAGGAATATCATTTTTAGCCGTTCATGACGGTTCGTGTTTTGATCCTATTCAAGCGGTAGTTCCTAATTCACTAAATAATTATGATGAAGTTACTAGCTTAACAGCCGGTTGTTCTGTATCGGTTACTGGTGTTTTAGTTCAATCTGCTGGCCAAGGTCAATCGTTTGAAATTCAAGCTAATTCAGTAAAAGTTTTAGGTTGGGTAGAAAACCCAGATTCATACCCAATGTCGGCAAAGCGCCACAGCATTGAATACTTACGCGAACACGCGCACCTTCGCCCTCGTACTAACATGATTGGCGCTGTTACACGTGTACGTAACTGCTTAGCACAAGCTATCCATCGTTTTTATCACGAGCAAGGCTATTATTGGATCAGTACGCCAATTATCACAGCAAGTGACTGTGAAGGCGCAGGTGAAATGTTCCGTGTATCGACACTCGATATGCAAAACCTTCCACGTACAGATAAAGGTGATGTTGATTACAGCGAAGATTTTTTTGGTAAAGAAGCATTCTTAACTGTATCTGGCCAGTTAAACGGCGAAACTTACGCGTCTGCAATGTCAAAAATTTATACGTTTGGCCCAACTTTCCGTGCAGAAAACTCAAATACTTCACGTCACTTAGCTGAATTTTGGATGGTTGAACCAGAAGTTGCGTTTGCTGATTTAGAAGACATCGCAAAACTTGCAGAAAACATGCTTAAGTACGTATTTAAAGCGGTACTTGAAGAGCGCCGTGACGATATGGAGTTTTTTGCACTACGTGTTGAAAAAACAGCCATTAGCCGTTTAGAAGAATTTGTAGAAAAAGACTTTGCCCAAGTTGATTACACTGACGCAGTAGAAATACTTAAAGCCTGTGGTAAAAAGTTTGAGTACGCTGTTGAATGGGGTGTAGATTTACAATCAGAGCACGAACGCTACTTAGCAGAAGAACATTTTAAAGCACCTGTAGTAATTAAAAACTACCCACGTGATATTAAAGCATTTTACATGCGCCAAAACGAAGACGGCAAAACCGTTGCCGCTATGGACGTAGTTGCACCGGGTATTGGTGAAATTATTGGTGGTTCTCAGCGTGAAGAGCGTTTAGATGTGCTTGATGCGCGCCTTGAAGAGATGGGCTTAAACAAAGAAGACTACAGCTGGTACCGCGATTTACGTAAATACGGTAGCGTACCGCATTCAGGCTTTGGTTTAGGTTTTGAGCGTTTAGTTGCTTATGTAACAGGCATGGGCAACGTACGTGATGTAATTGCCTTCCCGCGTACAAAAGGCAGCGCAACGTACTAAAATTTAGATTAATAAGTTGTTTTAATATTAAAAACCAGCCAATTGGCTGGTTTTTTTATAACAATAACTTAGCGTATAAAAAAAGCCGCAGCACCCATAAGGCACCACGGCTTTCAACCAGAATAGTTTTAATAAATGACTATAGTGCGCTTTCTAATTGCGGTAACACATCAAATAAATCGGCAACGAGTCCGTAATCTGCTACTTGAAAAATAGGCGCATCAGGGTCTTTGTTAATCGCGACAATCACTTTTGAGTCTTTCATACCCGCTAAGTGTTGAATAGCACCGCTAATACCCACAGCAATATACAGGTTAGGCGCTACAATTTTACCTGTTTGCCCCACTTGCATATCATTAGGTACAAAGCCTGCATCCACTGCTGCACGCGATGCTCCAATAGCAGCCCCCAGCTTATCTGCAATACCATTCAGTAATGCAAAGTTTTCACCATTTTGCATGCCACGGCCACCCGATATAACTACATCAGCTGCAGTAAGTTCAGGGCGTTCAGATTCAGTTTGTTCAACACTTACAAAACGACTTAACTGTGAAGCAGACACCATTTCTACAGTAGTAACAGGCGCTTGAGCTTGATCACCTTGAAGATCAAAACTACTTGCACGAACAGTAATAACTTTCTTGCTATCAAGTGATTTTACTGTGGCGATAGCATTACCTGCATAAATTGGGCGTTTAAACGTATCGGCATCGATTACAGCAATTATTTCAGATATTTGCGCTACATCTAAAAGCGCTGCAACGCGTGGCATAAAATTTTTGCCTGTGGTAGTGGCGCTTGCCACAATATGACTGTAGTTATCAGCAAGGCTCAATACTAAGTCTGTCATGCTTTCAGCTAGTTGATGCTCATAAACAGCGTTGTCTGCTGTAAGTACCGCATTAACACCTGCAATACTCGCTAGCTTTTCGCTCATAGCGCCTATATTTAAACCTGCAACAAGTACATCTACGTCTAAGCCTAATTTAACAGCGGCGTTAATTGTTTTTGAGGTTTCTGGTTTTAAGGCACCGTTATCGTGCTCTGCAATTACAAGTGTTTTCATTTAAATCACCTTTGCCTCTGTTTTTAATTTTTCTACAAGTTGTGCAACGTCTTCTACAATAATACCGCCACTGCGTTTAGCGGGTTCTTCTACGCTAACAAGCTGAACACGCGGTGTTAGGTCTACGCCTAAAGTATCTGCTGCTATTACATCAAGGGGCTTACGTTTTGCTTTCATTATGTTAGGTAGTGATGCATAACGAGGCTCGTTCAAACGTAAATCTGTCGTAACAATGGCAGGCAATGAAAGGGCTACCGTTTGCAAACCGCCGTCTACTTCACGCGTTACATTTACTTTGCCATCAGCGACAACGACCTTAGAAGCAAACGTACCTTGGCCACGATTAGTCAAAGCTGCAAGCATTTGCCCTGTTTGATTATTATCTGAATCTATCGATTGCTTGCCTAAAATTACAAGCTCAGGTGCTTCTTGCTCTACTATTTTTGCAAGTAATTTAGCAATGTGTAATGACTCTAATTTTTCATCGGTTTCGATGTGAATTGCTTTATCTGCACCCAGTGCAAGCGCTGTACGTAATTGTTCTTGCGACGTTTTAGCGCCAATAGTAACAGCTACCACTTCAGTGGCAGTACCCGCTTCTTTTAAACGGATGGCTTCTTCTATTGCTATCTCACAAAACGGGTTCATCGCCATTTTGACGTTGGCTAAATCTACGTCGCTGTTGTCACTTTTGACACGCGCTTTTACGTTGTAATCTATAACGCGTTTTATTGGTACAAGAACTTTCATAGGAACTCCATAATTATTTAAACCTACAACCTAACGTGTACGTCAACCTATTTATTTTATGAAATCAGACTACTTCCTGTTGACGTAAACGTCAACCTAAAATAACCTTTAACTATTCACAGCCTGTAACGAAAAATTTGCATTGTAATAAATAGGCTGAACACCTTATTCAAATACTGATGCAGTATTGAGTGAGTCCGTCATAAATAAAGAGGTTATTATGGTCGAACGTGAAACCATGGAATTTGATGTAGTTGTTGTAGGCGCTGGACCTGCAGGACTTGCCAGTGCAATAAAACTCGCACAACTTGCACAAGAAAAACAACAAGAATGCATGATTTGTGTTGTTGAAAAAGGCTCTGAAGTGGGTGCACATGTTCTGTCGGGTGCTGTTTTTGAAACCAAAGCTTTAGATGAGTTACTGCCCAAATGGCAAGAGCAAGGCGCACCAGTCACTACAAAAGTAACCAATGATGAAATTTATTGGTTTAATAATGAAGAAAAAGCAACGTCAATCCCCCACTTTGCTACACCTAAAACGTTTCATAATAATGGCAACTATATTGTATCAATGGGTAACGTATGCCGTTGGCTTGCAGAGCAAGCTGAAAGTTTGGGCGTAGAAATATTTCCAGGCTTTAGTGCACATTCACTTATTATTGAAGACGACACTGTAAAAGGCATTATTACAGGAGACATGGGTGTTGATAAAGACGGAAACGAAAAAGACGGTTACATGCCAGGCATGGAACTAAGAGCTAAATACACTATTTTTGCTGAAGGTTGCCGTGGACATTTAGGCAAACAACTTATAAACCAATTTGCGCTTGATGCTGATTCATCGCCTCAACATTACGGTTTAGGTTTTAAGGAAATATGGCAAGTAGATGAATCGAAACACCAAGAAGGAACGGTGGTTCATGGCACGGGTTGGCCGTTAAATGGTGATACAAGTGGTGGTGCATTTATGTATCATAGCGAAAATAATCAGGTCGTTGTTGGCTTAATTGTTGATTTAAATTACGCAAACCCACACTTAAGCCCTTTTGATGAATTTCAGCGAATGAAACATCACCCTGTTTTTAAACAGGTGCTTGAAGGCGGTGAGCGAATTGCTTATGGGGCGCGTGCTATTGCAAAAGGAGGATTGCATTCTTTACCTAAAATGCATTTTCCTGGTGGATTATTAGTTGGCTGTGATGCTGGTACTTTAAATTTTGCAAAAATTAAGGGAAATCACACAGCAATGAAATCGGGTATGGTGGCTGCTGAAGTCATTTTTGAAGCACTTCAAAATGAACAAGCAAATACTGACTTAAAAAATTACCGTATACGATTTGAACAATCTTGGGCCTATAAAGAACTTTACCAGTCGCGTAACTTTGGCCCGGTAATGCATAAACTAGGTAAGTTTTTAGGGGGTGCATATAATACACTCGATCAGAATGTATTTAATGGTGCTTTACCGTTTACCTTTAAAGACAACGTACCAGACTACTCTACTCTTGTTGATGCTAATATTGCTGAAAAAATAAATTACCCCAAGCCTGATGGGTCACTGAGTTTTGATAAACTTTCAAGTGTGTTTTTATCAAATACTAACCATGAAGAGTCTCAACCTTGTCATCTAAAACTTAAAAACGCATCAATTCCAATACACGTTAACCTTGTAAAATATGATGAACCCGCACAGCGCTATTGCCCAGCAGGTGTTTATGAAGTGCAAGAAATAGAAGGTAAAAACGAGTTTGTAATTAATGCACAAAACTGTGTGCACTGTAAAACCTGTGACATTAAAGATCCAAGCCAAAACATAACATGGGTTACACCTGAAGGTGCTGGCGGTCCAAATTACCCCAATATGTAATATCTTTTACATATAAATTATAAACATATCCTAAATTGCAGGGGCTTCGGCCCCTTTTTTGCGCTATGCTGATTATATAATTAATAAAAAGAGTAAAGTTTATGCCGTCGTCAAATGTTGTTTTTCGTTTTTTAGCAGAGCCCACCGATGTTAATTTTGGAGGAAAAGTGCATGGTGGTGTGGTTATGAAGTGGATTGACCAAGCTGGCTATGCCTGTGCCGCTGGCTGGAGTGGTCATTATTGTGTAACCGTATCGGTGGCGGGTGTTAAATTCAGACGCCCTATTTTGGTTGGGCAAATAGTAGAAGTAGAAGCAAAAATAGCGCATACCGGTAAAACAAGTATGCAAATATTTATACAAGTTCGATGCGGCGACCCAAAAACACAAAACATGGTTGAAACCAACCATTGTGTAATAAGCTTTGTCGCCATGGATGAAACGGGTTACCCCGTTGCAGTGCCAGAGTTTAAAGCGGTTACCAATGAAGATATAAAATTAGAAAATTACGCAATTAAGATGAAAGAAATTGCGATAGAAACCGAAAACTTACTTCATCAAGTATAGTTACGCGTTAGCTAATTTTTGTACTGTAAAAAAATCCTAATACATTGTAAAAAATACAATTTATTTAAAATCGCTAAGTGTCACTATTTAGCGATTTGTTTAATAAAAAACCTAACCGACCCAAAAATCCAATCCTAAATAACTAGCTCTGCTGGTTTTTTGATCTATTTAATCATTGGCATGTTCACTGCAACTAAGTAATTGAAGTTTGAATAAATCAAACCATATTATTTTTTTAAAGGAGCTATTTAATGATTAAATCACTTTCTCTTTCAGCACTAGCGCTTGCAACGCTTGGTTTTAATTCTGCAGCACAAGCAGATATTTCCGATTTTGATTCTCCGCGTATTTATACCGGTATAGGCTACGGACAATATTCTTTTGAATTTGAAGACAGTGAAAACGATACTGACTTTGATGATGATGCGCAAATGCTAAAAGGATACATTGGTACACAATTTAATGAGTATTTGAGTGTAGAGCTGGCTTATCAAAATTTTGATGAAGTTAGCGACATTGACAGTAAAGCAGAGATTGATGGTGTGTCATTGGCCGCTCGCTTGGGTATTCCCCTAACTGAAAGCTTTTCGGTGTACGCTAAAGGTGGTTGGTTAGAATGGGATGCTGATATAAAACAAGAACTCCCAATTGGAAGCATCTCTACATCGCAAGATGGTGGTGATGCATTTTATGGTGCAGGTTTAGAGTTTGCCTTTTCAAGCAATGTACAAATGCGTTTAGAGTACGAACGTTACAAATTAGACGACGATATTGACCCTGATATGGATGTAGCATCTGTATCGTTGCAATACATGTTTTAAACTTTAAACACTATAGTTAACAAAGGTAAGCTAAAGCTTACCTTTTTTTCATTAAATATAAACCGCTCAGTCTAAAAGCGCTTTTAAACCACTGGGTCTAAATAAAATTCTTTGTATTAATGCGATAGCATCTAAATACAGGTAGAATAAATCTCTATTCTATTTGTACTTGAGTGACATGAGCGACTACAGCATTTCGGCCGTTGGCCATATACAATCTCCCTATAAACAAAAGTTTGCCATTCCAAGACAGCCGCGTTTAGTGCCTGAAGCTAAAGCCAAACTTATTTTTGCGCCTGACTTTAATCGCGAAGAATTTGTACGCGGCATTGATGAATTTACACACATTTGGTTATTGTTTCGTTTTCATGAAACCGCAGATAAAGGCTACTCAGCCATGGTGCGCCCACCTCGTTTAGGCGGTAATGAACGCAAAGGTGTATTTGCAACCCGTGCTACTTTTAGACCAAACGCCATTGGTATGAGTGCAGTCAAACTTGAGGGTATAGAATATAAAAATGGCCAACTAAGTTTATTACTTGCCGGAATAGACCTACTTGATGGCACGCCCATCATCGACATAAAGCCCTACTTGCCTTACTCAGATGCCATGCTTGACGCAAGTGCTGGCTTTGCAGATACACGCCCAGAAACACAAATGAGTGTAGAGTTTACCCCCGAGGTGACTTTATTCATTGAGCAGCAAACTCAATACCCTGATTTATTGAATTTTATTAGTAATGTTTTAAAACAAGACCCACGCCCTGCTTACAAAAAACAAAAAGACGGCGAGCAGAGCTATGGAATGACATTGTATGATTACAATATTCGCTGGCACGTTAATGGCGAGCACAACCTAGTAACAAGTATAGAAAAAAGCTAAATAACTCACTTAGCGCTTTTGTGTAAAAGCAACCGCTGGTAAACTTAAGCTCTATTAAAAGAACATATTACTCTATTTCGGAAAAATAATGCGTACCAGTCAATATATACTCGCAACACTTAAAGAAACGCCTTCAGATGCTGAAATTGTATCGCATCAGTTAATGCTTAGAGCCGGTATGATCCGCCGCGTCGCTTCGGGTTTATACACTTGGTTACCCTCTGGTTTACGCGTTTTGCGTAAAGTTGAAAACATTGTTCGTGAAGAAATGGACAAAGCAGGCGCAATAGAAATGCTGATGCCTGTTATTCAACCTGCTGATTTATGGGAAGAGTCGGGTCGTTGGAGCGAATTTGGTCCAGAGCTCATGCGCTTTACAGACCGTCATAATCGTGAATTTGCCCTTGGTCCAACACATGAAGAAGTAATTACTGATTTTGTTCGTAAAGAAGTGAATAGCTACAAGCAGTTACCGCTTACTTTATACCAAGTACAAACTAAAGTACGTGACGAACGACGCCCTCGTTTTGGTGTAATGCGCGCACGTGAATTCACCATGAAAGATGCTTATTCGTTTCATTTAAGCGAAGAATGTTTAAATAATACTTACCAAGCAATGCACAAAGCATACTGTAATATTTTTGAACGTTTAGGCCTAGATTATCGCCCTGTAATTGCCGATACAGGCTCTATTGGTGGTAGTGTATCTCACGAATTCCATGTTTTAGCTGAATCAGGCGAAGACGCTATCGCATTTAGTGATGGTAGCGATTACGCGGCTAACATTGAAAAAGCCGAAGCCCTTGCGCCAACAGAGCCTCGTGCTGATGCGACAAAAGAGTTAAAAGCGTTCCCTACTCCAGATGCTAAAACAATTGAAGAGCTTAAAAAGCATTACGGTGTTAAACCACACCGTAGTGTTAAAACTTTAATTGTTTATGGTGCGCCAAATGAAAACGAACAACGCGGTTTAGTTGCGCTTGTTATCCGTGGCGATCACGAGTTAAACGAATTAAAAGCAGAAAAGCACCCGTTGGTTGACTCACCGCTTGAAATGGCAAAAGAAGCAGATATTATTGCTGCAATTGGTGCAAAACCAGGCTCACTGGGCCCTGTAGGATTAACAATGCCAATTATTGTTGACCGCACAGCCAACGTAATGGCTGATTTTGTCGCCGGCGCCAACAAAGACGATGAACACTTTAGTGGTATTAACTGGGACCGCGATGTAACAAACTACGACGTTGCCGATATTCGTAACATTGTTGAAGGCGATCCTAGCCCTTGCGGCCAAGGCACATTACAAATTAAACGTGGTGTTGAAGTAGGCCATATATTTCAACTTGGTACTAAATACTCAGACGCCATGAAAGCAGGCGTATTAAACGAAGATGGCAAAAACCAAGTAATGACCATGGGTTGTTACGGTGTGGGTGTATCGCGAATTGTGGCTGCTGCTATTGAGCAAAACAACGATAAGTACGGTATTATTTGGCCGCAGTCTATTGCGCCATTCGATCTAGCAATTGTACCAATGAACATGCATAAATCGCATCGTATTCCTGATATTGCTAACAACCTTTATCAAGGTTTGAAAGATGCTGGTGTAGATGTATTATTTGACGACCGTAAAGAGCGACCTGGTGTTATGTTTAACGACATGGAACTTGTAGGCGTGCCTTTCACGCTCGTAATTGGCGAGCGTAACCTAGACGAAAATAAAGTAGAGCTTAAAAACCGTCGCACAGGTGAAAAACTTATGATCGACATAGATACCGCAATCGAAAGCATTAAAGCGGCTATGCAGGCCTAAATACTTACTCGTCATTCAATAACGTTAATATAAAAACCGCTTTTTTAGCGGTTTTTTTATGGCTGAATTTTGTGTCATATAGCTTTACTAAAAGTGTCGTGTAACTGTCATTTTTTCTCTCTAAAGTAATTTCTATTTAACAAAACTAATGAGGGACACTATGAAAGGCGCTGAACAACAAGCTAAGTACCCTGCTATATGGATATCAGATGTTCACCTTGGCTATAAAGATTGTAAAGCTGATTATTTACTCAACTTTCTCAACTCTGTCGACACTGATGTTTTATATTTAGTGGGTGACATTATTGATTTATGGTCAATGAAGCGCCATTTTTATTGGCACCCTTCTCACTATCAAGTACTTAATTGCATTCAACAAAAAGCAGCCAACGGAACACAGGTAATATATATACCGGGAAACCACGACGAAACGTTTAGAAATTATATAAATCAAACCTTGTTAGGCATAGAAGTCCACCAGCAGTATATTCATGTAACTCAAGCAAATAAGCGTTTTTTACTGGTTCATGGTGATGATTTTGATAGCGCAACTCGCTATAACAAAATTATTAGCATTGCAGGCGATACTGGCTACGATTTACTTTTATTTTTAAATCGTTGGAGTAATAAAATAAGAAAGTTGTTTGGGGGTAATTATTGGTCGTTAGCGTCGTGGATAAAAGCACGGGTTCATAAAGCTCGTGAAGCAATAAATGCGTTTGAAGACGCCGCTATTCATGAAGCTAAAAAGCAAAATGTAGATGGCATTATTTGTGGGCACATACACCACCCTAAAATAAAAGTGTGCGACGGCATAGTGTATTGCAACGACGGAGACTGGATAGAAAACTGCACTGCATTAGTAGAACAAGCTGACGGTAAAATAGAACTACTTCACTGGTCAGATACACATACAGTTTTAGATAGCGCCGACATATCTAACATATCATCGCTACAAATGAGTGATAACACGTCTAAACCCAATAAGTCAGCAGCATAATAACTGCTGACTTTAGTACACGTAATTCGTTTTAATCCTTACCTTGATTCTAAAACAAAAAAGCACCACTTAAGTGATGCTTTTTTACAAACAGAAACACTATCTAAATAGTACATCTTCTCGGTTAAACCATTTAACACAAAATGCGAGTAGCGCCCCTGCAATAAGTACGGTTGCTAAAAATATTAGCCCTACAAAGGTGTAATCAACAGTGCCTTTAATGATGTCTTTAATGGCTAATGCAACGTTAGTTACTGGGATAAACGCGGTTTTAGCTGTCAATTCCATATTTGGCATTATTGAAATAATAATAGGGAAAAACACCCCCATACTTAACGGAGCCATATAATTTTGTGCTTCTTTAAACGTTCGCGCATAAATTGAGATAGCTAGCGCTAAAGAAGAAAATATGGCAGCCAGTGGAAGTAATAATACAAAAATCATCAGTAAATCAGTTACCGCCAAGGTACTAAAGGCCGTTTTAATAAAATCTAAGTCAGCAAACGCCAGTGCCACTGCAACCCAA
The DNA here is from genome assembly GCF_001468485.1 of Pseudoalteromonas sp. H71. Taxonomy (GTDB): domain Bacteria; phylum Pseudomonadota; class Gammaproteobacteria; order Enterobacterales; family Alteromonadaceae; genus Pseudoalteromonas. The sequence continues at coordinate 176,287 of NZ_LODI01000044.1, read as the reverse complement.
CACCCCATACTCACAACCGTAATAGTGGTTGATGCAATAGAGGTAGTCAGTAATGTAATAAACTTACCAAGTACCAGCTCTGTGCGTGTTATGGGTGTAAGTAACAATGTTTCTAATGTTCCGCGTTCTTTTTCACCGGCACCTAAGTCAATTGCTGGGTAAGTAGCTCCCATTAAAACCAATGGGATAAGTAAATAAGGTAAATAGGCACCTATTTTTTCGCCTAAGTTTTCACGTTTATCGGCTGTATCTACTTTCACAACTTCAATAGGGTTAAGAATAGATTTATGCGCAGACTCTTCTATCCCAAAGCTTTTTAACTTTTCGGCTTGTAATACGTCGCTGTATTCTTGCGCTAGCTCTTTGACCCGATCAAATAAAAAGTTTATTGATTTAGCATCGTTAAATACAACTTGCCATTTACTTTGCTCGCCGTTGTCGAGCGTTTTTACGGCATTACTTGGCAAGTAAATACCCATATCTATGTCACCGGCAGTAACACCTGCTTTGAGCTCTTCTATTGTATTAAAGGTTTTACTGCCTTTATAAAGTTCAAAGCTTTTGTGGTAAAACACTTTGTCGGTAAATTCTTGTGCGTATTCGCCGTTAATAATTACGTATGTATTCACTTTTTGATCGGCATCAAGAGCTGCTTGCGTACCAATAAATGCTACAATAGCAAAAATGACTGGAAAAATAAGTACTGGCAATAACACAACAAACATCAGCGTTTTCTTGTCGCGAAGGAGCTCTTTTAATTCCTTTTTATATACTTCAAACATTATGTTTCTCCGTTAATATGTTCATAAACGCTTGGTTTAACTCTTCACTGTTTCCGGCTTGTTTAAACGCTTCAACGGTGCCATCAAAGCAGCTTATGCCTTCGTTAATTACCGCTACGCGGTCACATAACAATGCAACTTCATCTAAATGATGAGTTGAGAAAATAACCGGCGTACCTTGTGCTTTTAAACCTTTGATAAATTCGATCACTGTTTGTGTGGTCATGATGTCTAGACCTGTTGTGGGTTCATCGAGCACAACCACCGCTGGGCGATGAACAACTGCACGGGCTATATTTGCTTTTTGTTTCATACCTGTTGATAAATTTTCAGCACGTTTATCTATAAATTTATGCATATCAAGTAACGTGAAAAGCTCATCACAACGTGAGGCTATATCGCTTTTTTTCATCCCGTGGAGTTTAGCAAAATATTCAATATTTTCTTTTACAGTTAAACGCCCGTATAAACCAGTAGAGCCTGATAAAAAGCCGATAGACTTGCGTCCTAAAAGAGGTTTTTTAACAATGTCGTTGCCAGCAATAGTAATAGAGCCTTCATCGGGCTTTAACGCCGTTGAGATCATTCTTAACGTGGTTGTTTTACCTGCGCCATTAGGGCCTAACAACCCTAATACTTCGCCTTCAGCACAGCGAAAGCTCACGTCTCGGACTGAATGAAAGTAGTCTTTATCTTCACGCGGATCGATATCATCTACTTTATTTTTTTTATGGTCTTTGGTTAGCTTAAAACGTTTTTTAAGCCCGGCAACTTCTATCATGCGCATGTCCTTCGTTTGGGTCTAAAGTAATCCGTATTATTGTAAAATGTGTCGTTTTCATTGTCTTCATGCCAGCCAGGTACACCTAATAATGGTAATGGCGAAAGCTGTGAGTTATCTGCTAAGCAATGATCTACTTTAATCTTCTCATAAAGTACTTGATCAAGGTACTGGTATTGCGTTGCTAAATCTTTACAAAATATTTCATCGGGCACATTTATAAACAATGCTTTTCCTGTAAGCCCAATATAGGGCCGAGTAAGCATTTCGTAATTTGCGTGACCAAACATAAAAGCCTGAATTGACTCTCCCCACTCATGCCGGTGCTCTACAAATGCTTTTTGCCATTGATGATCACGCAGCCAGATTTGCCATTTACTGTTGCTAATGGCAACTACAACACCACATTCATCAAATAGAGTTAGTGCGTTTCGATGTTTTGTGCGCTTAGTTAAACCATATTCGGCAATGTCTTGAACATGACGTTGGTTTATAAGTGATTTGGTTTTAGGAAATAAACACCAAATAAGTCCACCAAATAGGTCGTGCCAATTTTCTGTACGAGTGGGGACTTCACCGGTTTCAAAAATAACTTGTTCGTAGTAGCGATCTGCAAAGTCTATTTTGGCGTCGTCAACAAACTGTATGGGTAAATTATTTTCGTTCGTTGCGTTTAAATAAGGAGTAAACCATTTTGGTGAAGGCCATTGAGTTTGCTCGCTAAGTTTAAACAAGCTGTTTAGGTGATCGAATGCACCCGTTCTTAGGCAATTGGGTTGCCATTGTTCAGGAGGAGTAAAACGCTTCATTATTATAACTTTCTAACTTGTATAGGCCTTTAATTTTGTAACAGTTTACCGCAAAAACTAGCCCTACTTAATAGAAGTTAATATACTAATTTAATCTTAAAACAATAATCGAGTTAATATGAAACGCAATTTTTCTCTTACACTCCTTGCTGGCGCTGTTTTAGCTGGCTGTGCAACAACAAGCATTACTCCATCAGATGTTACCAATGGCTATAACAGTATTAAAGCCGATGAGTTAGCAAAACACATAAAAGTATTGGCATCTGACGAATTTGGTGGCCGAGCGCCTTCTTCACCGGGCGAAAAGCTAACATTAGATTATTTAACAACTCAATTTAAAGCATTGGGTTTTGAGCCTGGCAATGGCGATAGCTTTTTACAAGAGGTACCACTTGTATCACTTGAAGCTGATTCAAATATGGTTTTATCAATTGGTGGCAAAGATTACCAATACAAAAAAGACATGGTTATGGGCAGTAGCCGCATTAGTGAAAAAGAAGGTATTGAAAACTCTGAGCTTGTTTTTGTAGGCTACGGCGTTAATGCACCAGAGTATAACTGGAACGACTACGAAGGGATTGACGTGAAAGGTAAGACCGTGGTCATGCTTGTGAACGACCCTGGTTTTGCAACTAAAGATCCCGCTTTATTTACCGGCGATGCCATGACTTATTATGGTCGTTGGACCTACAAATATGAAGAGGCAAGTCGCCAAGGTGCTGCAGGCGCTATTATTATTCACGAAACAGCCCCCGCTTCATACCCTTGGTCGGTTGTAGAGAACTCGTGGAGTGGCGAGCAATTTGGTTTTCAAAAAGAAAACAACAATATGGATCGTGTTGCTGTAGAAGGCTGGGTGACTACTGATGTAGCTAAAGAGCTTTTCAGTAAAGCTGGTTTAGATTTTGATACCGTTAAACAAAATGCTGCTAAAGGTGCTTATAGTGTTGATATGGGTGATTTAACCGCCTCTGTTAATGTGAGCAATACAATTAAAACGTCAGTGTCTTATAACTTTATTGCGACATTACCGGGCAGCGAAATGCCAGATGAGCATGTAATATATTCAGCGCATTGGGATCACTTAGGCACAGATACAAGCCGAAAAGGTGACCAAATTTATAACGGTGCTCACGATAACGCAACGGGTACTGCAGGCTTAATAGAAGTTGCAGAGGCATTTACTAAATTACCTAAGCACCCTAGCCGCTCGATGACATTTTTAGCAGTAACCGCAGAAGAGCAAGGGTTACTTGGCTCTAAGTATTACGCCGCAAATCCTGTTATTGCCGCAAACAAGACGGTTGCTAACATTAATATGGATAGCTTAAATTTATTAGGCAAAGTAAAAGATATGAGTGTGGTAGGCATTGGTAAATCTCAAATGGATGAGTTTTTAGCTAATGCAGCAAAAGATCAAGGCAGAACTTTATCAGGCGATCCTAAACCATCGTCGGGTGGTTATTACCGTTCTGATCATTTTGCGTTTGCTAACATGGGCATACCTGCAATGTATGCTGGTGGTGGTACACAAGCAGCGGATGAAGAAACAGCCAATTATCGTAAACGAATGAGCTTAGTATTACGCGGCTGTTACCACCAGCCTTGTGACCGTTACCGCGATGAGTGGGATTTATCGGGCGCTGTTCAAGACTTACAATTATTTTATAAAGTCGGTTTTGATATTTCTGAGCAAAAGCAATGGCCTACTTGGAATACAAACTCAGAATTTCAACGCAAATAGCCTAAAATTTAACATCGAAAAACTCAAAGTGAGTAATCGATTTAAATAAGCAAATGATATTGATTGTCATTTACTAAAAATATACAGTGTTACCCAGTTTATTAAATTGGTAACACTGTATGACCTCGATAGTACAAATAGGACTAATTACGCCCGCTTCAAAACGCTTTGTTAGCCAAAATAAACGTTTATTACTCCCTCTTTTTTTGTTGGTATGCTTTGCTGTGCCATCACTTCGTGATATTGCCATTACCGCACTAAGCGACGCGTTTTTTCAAGTCAGTGTATTTGTTGCTGCTACGTTACTGATTTATTACTTCGCTATTGAGCGTTTACCTCAATTGGAGCTTAGTTATCTAAGTGCCAAGTCACCGGCATTAGAGGTCTTTTTTGCGGCTTTACTAGGTGCCTTACCCGGCTGCGGGGGCGCTATAATAGTGGTTACACAATTTACCAAAGGCCAAGCAAGCTTTGGTGCAATTGTTGCCGTACTAACAGCGACAATGGGCGATGCTGCATTTTTACTTTTAGCTACACGCCCTTCTGAGGGCGCTGTAATAATGACTATAGGATTAGTTGTTGGAACAATATGTGGTGCTGTTGTTAATACAGTTCATAAACACGACTTTTTACGCCCTTCTTTAACAGAACAAACGCGCCAAGTTAAAATATTGCCTACCCACATTATCAGAGTCAGTAAGCCTATTTGGATGTTGGCGATTTTTCCAAGTTTAATCATCGCGTTTTTAATCGCATTTAACGTGGACTTTAATCAATTTGGAGAGTACACAAACACTGGTATACATTTTTTTGGTGCGGGCATGGCTCTGTTTATTGTCACGGTATGGGCTTACTCGTCTAAAGGCGAAACATATAAACAAATTACCAGTGAGGAGGATGAGTGTAATCCACCCTCTAAAGTGATTAAAGTGCTCCAAGACACACACTTTGTGACTGCATGGGTAGTGGCATCATTTATGTTATTTGAAATACTCGTAAATGTAGCCGGACTTGATTTAAAAACATGGTTTGCCCATTACGCTTATTTAGCACCGCTGATTGCTGTATTCATTGGTTTTTTACCAGGTTGTGGGCCGCAAATAATTGTCACCACGCTTTATATACAGGGCATCATTCCATTTAGTGCTTTAACAGCCAATGCAATTTCAAACGACGGAGATGCGTTATTTCCTGCAATTGCGTTAGCCCCAAAAGCCGCAATAATAGCCACTTTATATACAGCACTTCCTGCTCTGGGGGTTGGCTATGGTTTATATTTTATTTCGTATTAAATTTTAGGCATAAAAAAGCTCAGCGAACACTGAGCTTTTTTAGGTTAAAACTTTACTTTATACAGCAGCAGGTTCTGCAGCTAACTCTTTTGGATTAGGGCCATAATCGTTCTCGCCTTCATGTGAGTCTTGTGCAAGGAATACAATTAATACAATCCAACCTATGATTGGCACTAACCAAAGTAACTGCCACCAGCCAGAGCGACCAGTATCGTGTAAACGACGTGCGCCAGCACTTAATTGAGGTATTAACAATGCTAGGCTATAAATAGTGCCAATCACAGCTACGCCCATCAGCTCATCAACCAGGCCCAGAGCTATAGATATCAAAAGGTTGATTAAGTAAAACATCCAAAATGCTTTGCGGCGGTTACGTCCTGAAAAATCTGCGTAGCTACGCAGTGCATTCATATAATGTTCCATAATATTTCCTTAGTGTTATTTTTTTATATTCCCTAACGGGGTTAGTTTTATTACTTTTTAGCAACACTTGTATCTTAAATAAAAACAGGCTCTTTTAAAACAAAAAACCAGCAAACTGCTGGTTTTTTATAAGTTTAATTTTTAACTCATTGCCATCATCATTGCCGACGGATTTTCTAAGTACGATTTCCATAGGTTATTAAAGCGAGCAATTGTTCCGCCATCAATAACGCGATGGTCGCCAGACCAACTAACTTGCATTATTGCCTTACTTACAACATGGCCGTTTTTATCAAAGCGTGGTAGGTGTTGCAATTTCCCAAGCGCTACAATGGCAACTTCTGGTTTATTAATAATTGGCGTGGCAATTGTGCCGCCAATTGCACCTATGTTTGAAATGCTAATAGTACCGCCTTTTAAGTCTTCAGGTGGTACTCGCCCTTCGCGAGCAGACTCAGTTAGCCGTGTAAGCTCATTGGCCACATCAACAATATTTTTACTTTGACACGACTTAATATTTGGTACCAGCAAGCCAATTTTAGAATCGACGGCTATACCAATATTATGATCGTCAAAATAAGTAAGTTCTGAGCAATCTTCATTTACTTTAGAATTAAGAACCGGGAATTCTTTCATCGCAAGCGAAAGGGCTTTAACAAAGAAAGGCATCATAGTGAGTTTAACGCCTTGTGCTTTATACTGCTCCTTCATTGAAGATCTTAGTGCAATAAGGTCTGTTAAATCTATTTCATCACAAAATGTAAAATGTGGAATGGTTGAAACAGAAGCAACCATTTGTTTTGCCATCGCCGCTTTTATGCCTTTAATTGGCTCGACACGCACACCAGGGGTCTGCGTTTCACTTTGTGTGTTTACTACATTGGCATTAAGTGGTGACGTATCAATACTGTTTGGTACTTCACCTTTAATAAACTCTTCTATATCTTGCTTATAGATACGTCCATTTTTACCACTACCCGGTACTTGTGTTAAATCAACATCAAGCTCACGGGCTTTACGTCTAACAGCCGGTGATGCAACCGCTTTTGTGTTGACCACTTTTACTGGTTTATTCACTTTTACTGGTGCTGCTTGCTCTGCTGCATTTGTTTGCGCTTTTACTACGGCTTGGTTTACATCTATATTTTGTTTAGGTGCAGTTCCAGCAATAGTCATCTGAAACAATGGGCTATGTACTTTAGCTATTTCACCTTTTTGATAATACAGCTTTTGAACAGTACCTGTGTATTTTGCTGGTATTTGCACAAGGGCTTTATCAGTCATTACATCACAAACAGCCTGATCTTCTTCAATTTCATCGCCTTCGGCGACTAACCAGTCGACTATTTCACATTCGACAATCCCTTCGCCAATATCTGGTAAAATAAAATCTTCTAATTGTTCAGTTGCACCATTGTTGCTTTGTGGTGCATTACTGGGCTGTTGTTTTTCAACACTGGCCTCTTCGCCAGCTACATTCATTGCAAACAAGGGTGCATGTACTTTGGCAATTTCGCCTTTTTGATGGTAGAGCTTTGTAATTACTCCATCGTGCACAGCAGGTATTTGTACCAGTGCTTTATCAGTCATTACATCGCAAATAGGTTGATCTTCACAAACGCTATCACCCTCTTGTACCAGCCATTCAACCACTTCACACTCAACAATGCCTTCACCAATATCGGGTAATATAAAATCTTTAGCCATGGTATCCCCTAAAAATCCATTGATTGTTTAATTGCGGCTAACACTTTGAGCGCATCAGGCACATACTCTTTCTCTAGTGCCAATGGGTATGGTGTATCTAAACCACACACACGTAGAATAGGCGACTCTAAATGGAGGAAACATGCTTGTTGGATTGAAGCAGCAATCTCTGCGCCAAACCCATTAGTAATAGGTGCCTCATGGCTTATTACCAAACGACCTGTCTTAGTCACTGATTTAGCAATCGTATCTATATCCCACGGCAAAATACTGCGTAAATCAATTACCTCACAATTTATGCCTTGCTCGCTTGCTTGTTTTGCAGCGTCTTCAATAATTTCCATTTGAGCGCCCCAAGCAAGGACTGTAATGTCAGTACCTTCTTGCACAACTTCAGCTTTACCTAACTCTATTGAATAATCTTCTTCAGGTACTTCACCCGTCGATGCGCGGTACAAACGTTTGGGCTCAAAAAATATAACCGGATTATCATCTTTAATACTTGCACGCAGTAATCCCTTAGCTTGATATGGATTACGTGGTACGACTATTTTTAAACCAGGCGTATGTGCAAAGTAAGCTTCTGGTGATTGCGAATGATACAAACCACCTGCAATACCACCACCATATGGGGTACGTATAGTTAAGTTACCAACATTAAACTCGTTTCCGCTTCTATATCTAAACTTAGCCGACTCGTTTACTATTTGGTCAAATGCTGGAAAGATATAATCTGCAAATTGAATTTCTGCTAGTGCTGGTGCACCAAAAGCTGCTAAGCCATTGGCAAAACCCAATATACCTTGCTCTGTTAGAGGCGTGTTGAATACACGGTGTTTACCGTATTTTTCTTGTAAACCTGAGGTTGCTCTAAATACACCGCCAAAATACCCGACATCCTCGCCAAATATACACGCTTGCGGGTGTTCATTCATGGTTATATCAAGAGCAGAATTAATTGCATGTAGCATGTTCATTTTAGCCATTACTTAATTCTCCCTGCAGTAACTGGGTAAGCATCTGGGTGCTTTTGTATATGTTCTTTTAGTTCATTATATTGACGAACAAGTGATGGGATAGGTGTGTCGTAAACATCTGACACCAATTCCTCTAAAGCAGGCTTTTGTACTACTTCTGCACGCTTTAGGGCGGCTAAAATATCTTCACGTATAGACTCTTTCGCTTTTAAATCGTCTTCTTCGTTAAGCCACTCTTGTTTTACTAGCCACTTTCTAAATTTTTCTATTGGGCAGGTTTTATAATTCGCTTCTTCGTCTTTTGAACGATAGCCACTTGGATCATCTGACGTAGAGTGCGCACCTAAACGATAAGCTATTGATTCAATTAAAACAGGTTCGCCTTGTGTAGAGGCAATTTCACGGGCTTTTTGCGTTGCTGCAAACACAGCTAGTGCGTCTGTACCATCTACCCTAATTGTTTTTATGCCATAACCCACGCCACGCGAAGCAATACCATCACCTTTAAATTGCTCATCTGCTGGGGTCGAAATAGCATAACCGTTGTTACGTGCAAAAAATATCACGGGTGCTTTATGCACTGCAGCCATGTTTAATCCGGCATGAAAGTCACCTTCAGATGCAGCGCCTTCGCCAAAGTAACAAATAGTCACGTTGTCAATGGTGCTTGCAAGTTCGCCTGTTTTTGCATCTATATGCTTTACTTTTTGTCCATATGCATACCCTGTCGCTTGTGGTATTTGTGTGCCAAGTGGAGAAGAAATTGTCATATAATTTAATTCGTTAGAACCATAATGAATTGGCATTTGACGACCTTTGCCTAAATCTAATTCATTTGAAAACATTTGGTTCATAAATTGGTCTAGCGTAAAACCGCGGTAATGAAGTGCAGCTTGCTCACGGTATTGCGCCATTATCATGTCTTCTTGATCAAGCGCAGCAGCAGATGCCGTAACGGCAGCTTCTTCGCCTAAGCATTGCATATAAAAGCTTACACGCCCTTGACGTTGAGCACCTTGCATACGCTCATCTAATAAACGTATAAAACGCATAGTTTCATAAAGTTTAATTGCGGTATGTTTTGAAATAGCGGGTGCTGTCGCACTTGGGTGAATGTCGCCATCCTCAGTTAAAATACTAAGGGTTGGAATATTAAGCGCATTGCCGTCAATAAATTCAAGCGTATGGTTAATATTCAGCGATACGTTATTTGGATTACTCATAACCTACCTTCTGTTGTTGTCAGTAACATAGTGCCCCTATTACATTATTATTATGGGTGATTATTGCTGAATAAACTTTGCAATATCTGCACTATATTTAATTAAAGCTGCCAACACTTTACGTTAACGTAAAGTGTTATTCAACAAATCTGTGACGAAACAAAAGTAAATATTGGTTAAATATGTGGCAAGTTAACAATACAGCTACTTAAATTTATAGTAATCAGTGAGTTAACTTGCGGCTTAAAGAGGTCTAATGAGTTTAATTATACAAAGTTACTGTCTATTTCCATTGGAACAACTGTTAATAATGCACGTTGTCCTAATGCTACTTTTGCATTTGGGAATATAATAGCCTCGCCTTCAACGTCTGCATAATAGAGAGTATCACCGTCTGTTGCGAGGAGTTCTCCTTTGGCAAAACCAGTAAAGTTCTCTGCATCATCAGAAAAAGGGAAACTAAAATCATCTTGAGTGCGATTAATTGTACGGTGAACAGCGAACAGCTCAAAGTCTTTTGCATTAAATTGCGGGTATTCAACTTCACTTTGACTAATTAATGCAATTAACGTTTTTTTGGTTTTTTCAAAACGAGTCATGTCGTTTTGCCCAAATGGTTTTACTTGCCCAAGCTCAACTGTGAACGAATCTGCACCATGTACAAACGATGAATAATAACTAAATGTGGTTGCTGGCGACTTCATCATTAAAACGGTATTTACACCACAGCTTAATAAAAACTGTAGCTGTGATTTTTTCCATGGTTTACCATGCAAAAATGGATACACGGCAAACTTTTCATTTTTAGACCCGCGTATAGCCGTATGTAAATCGTAATGACTACGCTCACTGCCCTTTTCGCCTCTAGCAAAAAAGTCACTTACATAACCTTCAAGTTTTGCCGCTCGAACACGTTCGTCGTTCATTTCAATACCATCAACTGTGTGGTGGCCATTAAATAAACGGTTAAGGTTTTCTTCTACAAAACGCAAACCAATATTAATAGATTTAGGGTTACCGTATATAAAAAGCACCCTTTGTTTAAGCTCAAGCTTTTGCAAAATAATTTGTTTTATTAGCTCATCACAAATTTCAATAGGCGCTGTTTCGTTACCGTGTACGGCACTTGATAACACAATATCTTTTGATGTAGTGAGCGCAGGCTGAAACTCAATAACGCCCGTATCGTGAACATTAACTTGGGTACCATTGTTAAGCGTAAAGTGGCTAGGCGCTAAATGCCATTCGTTATTTCGGCTAATGGTTAGAAAATCACCGGTTGATTGTAATAAATTTAAATAATCGGGTGTGGCTGACATAATAAAAGCCCTTTATAGTGTGAGAGACAAAAAAACGGCTAAATAATTCAGCCGTTTTTACATAGTTTAAGCGGTATCAGCTAATTACTGAGTCAACTAACTTTTTAGCTTCTTTTTCTAAAAGGGCTAAATGTGCTTCGCCTTTAAACGATTCTAGGTATATTTTATAAATATCTTCAGTACCCG
>NZ_LODI01000044.1:122789-164994 GCF_001468485.1 Pseudoalteromonas sp. H71 | reverse complement strand
CTTACATCGTCTGCACTTAATGCTTTTAAGCGCGATTTTTGGGCGCTGCTTGCTGGTGCATCTAAACGCTTATAAAGTGGGGAACCAAACTCTTGCTCTAACTCTTTATAAAGCGCTGATGGTGTTTTACCGGTTACTGCAAGTATTTCAGCTGCAAGTAGCCCCATGATAAATCCGTCTTTGTCGGTACACCATACGCTGCCATCAAAACGTAAAAACGCAGCGCCTGCACTTTCTTCGCCACCAAAAGCAAGATTTCCTTTATTAAGGCCTTCAACAAACCATTTAAAGCCTACTGGCACTTCTTTTACTTTACGCGCATTACGCGCAACGACACGATCAATCATCGAGCTCGAAACGAGTGTTTTGCCTATTTCTACGCTGCTATCCCACTCGCGGTGTTTTAATAAGTAATCAATAGCGACAGCTAAGAAATGATTAGGGTTCATTAAACCATCTGGAGTAACAATGCCGTGGCGGTCGTAATCAGGGTCGTTGCCAATCGCTATATCAAAATCATCTTTCAATTTAATTAAGTTAGCCATTGAGTAAGGTGATGAGCAATCCATACGGATTTTGCCATCTTTATCAAGTGGCATAAATGCAAAACGCGGATCGACACTGTCGTTTACTACGGTTAAATCTAAATTGTATTTTTGTGCAATTACAGGCCAAAAATTAATTCCTGAACCACCTAGTGGGTCAATGCCCACTTTAATTCCTGCATCACTAATCGCTTTAAGATTAACGATATTTTCTAAATCGTTAATATACGGCGTCATTAAATCTTCGTAGCGAATAAAACCTGAACGAGAAGCTTTAGCAAATGGAAATAATTCAACCTCAACTAAATCTTCAAGTAATAATTTGTTAGCCCTGTCTTCAATCCAGTTTGTTACGTCTGTATCAGCAGGCCCGCCGTTAGGTGGGTTATATTTAAAGCCACCATCTTCAGGAGGATTATGCGAAGGCGTAACAACAATACCATCAGCCAATTCATTTGGATTAAGTTTGTTATGGCAAACTATCGCGTGGCTAATAACAGGAGTGGGTGTAAAGTCGCCGTCTTGCTGAGTAATTACCTGTACTTCGTTAGCCACAAGCACTTCTATTGCAGAGTTGAACGCAGCTTCACTAAGCGCATGTGTATCTTTACCTAAAAATAACGGTCCAAAAATATCGTTTTGCTTACGGTAATCACAAATTGCTTGGGTAATTGCTAAAATATGGGATTCATTAAATTTCACATCATATGAGCAACCGCGGTGTCCAGATGTACCAAAGGCAACGCAATGCTCTGGGTTTTGCTCTAAATCTGGCTCATTTAAATAGTAGGCCGAAACTAATTTAGGAACATTAACAAGTGCTGATTGTGGTGCAGTTTTGCCTGCGCCTGAGTGAATAGCCATTATATTTCCTTACAGGTAATCGCGAATTTTTTCAGCTTGCTCTGCACTGTATCCTAGGCAAAGCGCAACTTCGTGAAGCATCATCTTTTTGCGTGTTGTATTAGAGTTAGTCATAACCCAATATTCACTGTCGGTGATATTTTTTGGATTCATGCTACTTCCACTTTTTACTAAATCTTCTTTACTTGTTGCAAAGTAAACACGGTCGCGGCCTTTAATATCAAGCACAGCCGAAAAATCAGATTTATGAGTGCGATAAAATGCACTTAAAATAAACAAAAAACGACCCACAACGCCTTTCTGCATTGCCAGTTCTTCTTTATTTAGTACATTAAAAACGTTAGCATTTTTTTGCTTCACTGGTGTGACAGTTTTGGGAGTGTCAGTGGCCGCTTGTTGAAGCTCTGGCTCAACAGATACTGAAGATGCCGCAGATGCAGTGGTTAATTGTTGATTTTTTATTATTTCTACGTCGGCGGTTAATTGTTTTTCGCCGCTCATATTTAATAAACGACGCAAAATTGTGGATGCACTTTCACCAATACTTTGCGTGTTGCTGGCAATATATTGATATAACTCGTCGTCTATGTCGATTTGTTTCATGGTCTTCCTGTCATTACGGGTCACATTTTTTTCTCACGCCTGATTATACCCAATCCAATAATAAATGCGAGTTACAACAAGCACTCCCAATCATTTCAAGCATCCATACCCGATTAAGCCGGTTTTACTAGATCGATAGGTTAAGTTTTAGCAGATCTATCTGATAAATTGGTTTATATAGCACTATTTTTTGCTTTTTTATGTATAGCTCGGCAAACTAAGCCGATATTTGTAGGAGCAATGTATGAAGCTAAATTATAAGCAACTTGGGCAGGGCCCAAATGTTATTTTAATACATGGACTTTTTGGTTCTTTAGAAAACCTCAACGTAATTGCTAAGCCTTTAAGTGAAAACTTTACAGTCACTAATGTAGATTTGCGTAATCATGGCCTATCACCTCACAGTGACGAGATGAATTACCCTGCTATGGCAAAAGACATTGTGGAGTTACTACAACACTTAAATATAGAAAAAGCACATATAATTGGTCATTCGATGGGGGGTAAAGTCGCAATGGAACTTGCATTAACTCAACCGCAATTGATTGAAAAATTAGTTGTACTTGATATTGCACCCGTTACTTACCCGCCACGACATACTGAGATATTGAAGGCACTTAACGCAGTTGCCTCTGAAAATATTGAAGACAGAAAGCATGCGGATGCAATAATGCAGCCTTTTATAGATGAGCTAGGAGTTCGTCAGTTTTTACTAAAAAGCTTAGCTAAAAATACAGCGGGAAACTTGACGTGGCGATTTAACTTACCTGTTATTGATAAAGAATATTCAGAAATACTCTCAAACGTTAATGAAAACAATTCTTGTTTATGTAATACTCTTTTCATTAAAGGAAATGACTCTGACTATATTTTACCCGAGCACCGTACAGCAATTACTACCCGTTTTAAAAACACCAATGCAAAAATCATTCATGGTGCCGGGCATTGGTTGCATGCCCAAAAGCCAATTGCAGTTAATAAAGCAATTAGTGATTTTTTGATTCAAAATTAAAGTTATTTTAATCGCTTGTTTTTAGATGTACGTACTAAATAAATGAATATTTTTATGCTATAGTACGCGCCGTTTAATTTAAAGGTTATACGTTGATGGTCAGTCAGTTAATTAACGAATTTGATACCCTAGGGTTGTACTTTGGCTTAGCCGGTATTTTGATATTCATCGGCTTGGCGATTAAAGACGTACTTAAAAGTGGTAATGTACCAAAGTTTGGTCGCTATATAGTATGGACCGTACTCTTTTTAGGCTGTTCAGGCTTTATTGCTAAAGGACTTATTCAAGTATTTTGGCAAGGCGCAGGTGTAGGTTAGGCATGGCGAAGTCAGAAACAGATAGAACAACGCTTGATTTATTTGAATACGAAAAACGACCAGGCAGACCCAAAACAAACCCCCTTTCTCGGGATATGCAGTTAAAGGTTAATAAACGTAATCAAATAAAAAGAGATAAAGCACGTGGTTTAAAACGTGTTGAATTTAAAGTTTCATCGCAGTTATATCAAGCATTAAGTGATATGGCAGATGCACAAAATATTAGCCGCAGTGCGCTGATTGAAACGATTTTACAAGAAAGATTGGCTATTGATACATAAAAGGTTGTAAATCCATGGCAAGTGTAGGCATTTTTTTCGGAAGTGACACAGGTAACACAGAACACGTAGCAAAAATGATCCAAAAAGAATTGGGTAAAAAGCTGGTGGCTGTTCATGACATAGCAAAAAGCTCTAAAGAAGAGATTGCAGAATTTGATTTAATCTTATTTGGTATTCCAACTTGGTACTACGGCGAAGCACAATGTGACTGGGATGACTTTTTCCCTGAACTTGAAGAAGTAGACTTTGAAGGCAAACTTGTTGCTATTTTTGGTTGTGGTGATCAAGAAGATTATGCTGAATACTTTTTAGATGCTATGGGCATGATCAACGATATTGTTACTGAGCGTGGCGCTATTGTTGTAGGACATTGGTCTACAGAAGGCTACGATTTTGAGGCTTCAAAAGGCATGGCCGATGACAAGCACTTTGTTGGTTTAGGGATTGATGAAGACCGTCAACCAGAGCTTACTGAGCAGCGCGTTAAGGCTTGGTCAGCACAGGTATTCGATGAAATGTGTTTAAGCGAACTCGCAGACTAATTCACACAACATAACGCTAACTGTTTAAATAGTTATCAAACAGTTAGCGTTTTCTTTATTTGCTGCAATATAAATCAATTCTTCTTTGCACTTAAGGCCTAGGCACGTTATCCTATTTGTTGCTTATGTGTCGTGAGCATCTTTGCAAGATGTCTAGTATAACCAAATAAAATTGAGACAGATTTAATGACTGATCATAACTTGGAACTTAAAAAAGCCGGTTTAAAAGTAACTTTACCGCGTATTAAAATTTTAGAGATTTTACAATCTCCAGATAACCAACACATCAGTGCTGAAGATGTTTACAAAATTCTTTTGGATTTAGGTGAAGAAATAGGCCTTGCAACAGTATACCGTGTACTGAACCAATTTGATGATGCAGGCATTGTAAGTCGTCATCATTTTGAAGGTGGAAAATCGGTATTTGAATTATCAGGCAGTACTCACCACGATCATTTAGTTTGTTTAAAGTGCGGCAAAGTTGTTGAGTTTGAGGATGAAATGATTGAACGTCGTCAACTTGAAATTGCGCAAGAAAACGGTATTACATTAACCAACCATTCTTTATACCTTTACGGCGAGTGTGATGACAAAGCTTCATGTAAAGCATTTAGCGACGCAAACAGCTAATATAATTTAGTTATAAAAAAACCTGCCAATGGCAGGTTTTTTTTGTCTAAATTACTATACCCGTAAATTAAAGGGGATAGTAATAATCAACTTATTGAGTTTTAGACCAAGAATCACGCAGACCCACTGTTTGATTAAACACGATATTGTCTGATTTAGAGTCTCGTGAAAAGTAACCCGTTCGTTCAAATTGAAAGCCCTGCTCTGCTTGAGAGTTAGCTAATGACGGTTCAAGTTTGGCATTATTTAATACAACTAACGACTGAGGATTCAATGTTGTTTCAAACTCCTCAGCTGCTGCTGGATTTGGCACATTGAACAAGCGATCGTATAGACGAACTTCAGCAGTGATGGCCTGTGAGGCCGATACCCAGTGAATAACGCCTTTAACTTTACGACCATCACTTGGGTTTTTACCTAGCGTTTCGTTGTCGTAAGTACAATAAATAGTCGTTATTTCATCGTTTTCGTCTTTTTCAACTCGGCTAGCTTTAATGACATAAGCACCACGTAAACGAACTTCTTTATCGAGCACTAAACGTTTAAATTTATTATTAGCCTGCTCTTTAAAGTCTTCTCGTTCAATGTATATCTCACGAGTAAATGGTACGTCACGTCTGCCCATTTCTTCTTTATTAGGGTGATTAGCCACCGATAAAGTTTCTATGCTCTCGGCATCATAGTTTTCAATAACCACTTTAACCGGATCGAGTACAGCCATGGCACGCGGGGCATTTTCATTTAAGTCATCACGAATACACGCTTCTAGCATACCCATTTCAACCATATTTTCTTGCTTAGTTACGCCTATTCGTAAACAAAATTCACGAATTGAAGCCGGTGTATAACCTCGACGACGTAGGCCTGCAATGGTAGGCATACGAGGATCATCCCAACCTTCAACCATATTATTAACAACTAGGTCATTTAACTTACGCTTAGACATAATTGTATATTCAAGGTTTAAACGAGAAAACTCTATTTGCTGCGGATGACACTCAATGCTGATGTTATCAAGTACCCAGTCGTATAAACGGCGATTGTCTTGAAACTCAAGAGTACATAATGAGTGGGTAATGCCTTCAATTGCATCAGAAATACAATGCGTGAAATCGTACATCGGATAAATGCACCACTTATCAGCAGTTTGATGATGATGAGCAAAACGAACACGGTATATAATTGGATCGCGAAGCACCATAAACGAGCTTGCCATATCAATTTTCGCACGCAATACACATTCACCCTCTTTGAAGCCCCCTGCACGCATTTTTTCAAATAGTGCGAGGTTGTCTTCAGGAGATGTATCTCTGTATGGGCTGTTTTTACCTGGCTCCGTTAAAGTGCCGCGGTATTCACGTGCTTGGTCTGCAGTTAAAAAACAAACATAGGCTAAACCTTTGTTTATAAGCTCAACGGCATAACCGTATAGAGTGTCAAAATAATTAGAAGAATACTTTATGTCACCATCCCAATTAAACCCTAACCACTGAACGTCTTCTTTTATAGAATTAACGTAGTTAATGTCTTCTTTTTCTGGGTTTGTATCATCAAATCGTAAATTACATAAGCCGTTATAATCTTTTGCAATACCGAAATTTAAACAAATTGATTTTGCATGACCAATATGTAAAAAACCATTGGGCTCAGGTGGAAAACGCGTATGCGTTGCAGCATGCTTTTTACTTGCTAAGTCTTCATCAATTCGGGTTCTAATAAAGTTACTTGGGCGATTCTCAATTTCCGCCATAGGAGTACGATCCTCTAAATATTACTTATTAACAAAACTAATGCATTATTACAAAAACAGTCACTAACATACAGCAATAGATTACGCTTTATCTTACTTATTGATTAACTTTAATCCATCTAATCTGTTTTTAACGAATAAAGTTTGTTTTAGCGCAATATTTAATTCATAGAAGCCCTTTATAGTGCGTCAATACCGTACTTTATAAGGATTAAGAGATGGCTACACTTAACCAGCACCGTGTTTATATACCTAGTAATGCACGTGCTAATCATTACTTACTTGCAGAAGTTACCCCTAACGATAGTTTTTACGAAAGCTTTAACTCAATAAACTGTTGTTACGAAAGAATAGCACGACAATTATTTGCAGCATGCGATGAATATGAGCTGCATAATGTGCATATTTTAGCAAACGACAAACTTCCTGTTGTCAGGTTTCATGATGAGTCTTATCAGTTAGAGACTAATAAGCAAATGCTTATTTTTTATAACCCACGCTATCACGAAGCACACAAACTCTATTATTCAACCGACACGCAAAGTAAAAAAGTGCGCTTACTCTTTTTAGCTACGGGTGATGATATACGAGCTAACTCCGCTGTATTTCACAGAAAAGTCCAAAAAGTATTAACGCTTATGCAAGAACAGTTATTTATTGATCAACCACAATTTAAAGTGCGTGATCATCAACATTTAACTTATGACTTATTTGCTAAAAATAAAGGGAATAAAGAAACCTACGGCTACAAATTGAGGAGTTTGTATCCTAGGTATCAAAATCGTCATTGTGAAATACCGAAAGACCATGCCGAGATGACATACGCGACATTTTCTATTCCTGTATCAAGGGCTATTAAAACTCAATTTCAAACTTTAATTAACAATGGCGACTTTAATCAATTTTATGATTACTTTTTAGATAGCTTTAAGCGATGTTGTGAAGTGAATAAGCTCACCCATGGTGCATTGGTGGCAAATGGTGCTAAACCAATTATTCGTAATAGCAAAGTCGATGTAAATGAAGGAAATGAAGAACTTCAAAAATTAAGCTTTGAACTAGACAACGATGAACAACAAGTAAAATATTTTTACGATAACAAAAAGTTAGTCGAAACAATGCATTTTGTAATCGTTGCTACAAAGCAAAACAAGCAAGAAATTGGTTACGGTAAATTTATGAATCAGGTTGAAAAAACGATTTTTAGTCTTTGTGATGAGCTAGATATAAATAAAGAACGACAAGATTTAACGGTTAGATTTTTTCAACATATAAGTTACCCATTTTAATTGGGTACATAAACAAAAAGGCTCGCTAAATGCGAGCCTTTGCAAAAATTAAACTAAGCTGATTACCAGCCTGTTTTCTCTTTAAGTGCTTTACCGATATCAGCAAGTGAACGTACAGTTTGTACGCCAGCAGCTTCTAATGCAGCAAATTTCTCATCAGCAGTACCTTTACCGCCTGCGATGATTGCGCCAGCGTGACCCATGCGCTTACCTTCTGGTGCAGTAACACCAGCAATGTAAGATACAACAGGTTTAGTTACGTTAGCTTTGATGTACTCTGCAGCTTCTTCTTCTGCAGTACCACCAATTTCACCAATCATTACGATTGCTTCAGTTTGTGGATCTTTTTCGAACATTTCTAGAACGTCGATAAAGTTAGTACCTGGGATTGGATCACCACCAATACCAACACACGTAGACTGACCAAAACCAGCATCTGTAGTTTGCTTAACCGCTTCGTACGTTAAAGTACCAGAACGAGAAACAATACCTACTTTACCAGGCTTGTGGATGTGACCAGGCATGATACCAATCTTAGTTTCGCCCGGAGTGATAACACCTGGACAGTTAGGACCGATCATGCGAGTACCTGTTTGATCTAGTTTAACTTTAACGTCAACCATATCAAGCGTAGGGATACCTTCGGTAATACAAACAATTAGCTCGATGCCAGCATCGATTGCTTCTAAGATTGCATCTTTACAGAAAGGTGCTGGTACGTAGATAACTGAAGCAGTTGCGCCAGTTTCTTGTACTGCATCACGTACTGTGTTGAATACAGGAAGACCAAGGTGCGTTTGACCGCCTTTACCTGGGCTAACACCACCAACCATTTGAGTACCGTACTCAAGCGCTTGCTCTGAGTGGAAAGTACCTTGGCCACCAGTGAAACCCTGACAGATAACTTTTGTATCTTTATTGATTAATACAGACATTATTTGCCCTCCGCAGCAGCAACAACTTTTTCAGCAGCGTCTGTTAATGATTCAGCAGCGATGATGTCTAAGTCAGAGCTCTTAAGAACTTCACGACCTAATTCAGCATTAGTACCTTCTAAACGTACAACTACAGGGACATTTACGCCAACTTCTTTAACTGCGCCAATGATGCCTTCAGCAATCATGTCACAACGAACAATACCACCAAAGATATTAACTAAAACAGCTTTAACATTGTCGTCAGAAAGAATGATTTTGAATGCTTCAGAAACACGTTCTTTAGTCGCGCCGCCACCAACATCTAGGAAGTTAGCTGGCTTGCCGCCATGTAGGTTTACGATGTCCATAGTACCCATCGCTAGGCCTGCACCGTTAACCATACAACCTACGTTACCATCTAATGCTACGTAGTTAAGCTCAAAGCTTGCTGCATGTGCTTCACGTGCATCTTCTTGAGATGGATCGTGGAACTCACGGATTTTTGGTTGACGGTAAAGTGCATTACCATCGATACCGATTTTACCGTCAAGACAGTGAAGGTTACCTTCGTCTGTGATTACTAACGGGTTGATTTCAAGGAGTGCGAAATCGAAATCGTTAAACATTTTACCAAGACCCATGAAGATCTTAACGAACTGTTTCATTTGTGTTGGGTTAAGACCCAATTTGAAACCAAGTTCACGTGCTTGGTAAGCTTGAGGACCAACTAATGGATCGATCTCAGCTTTGTGGATAAGTTCTGGTGTTTCTTCAGCAACAGTCTCAATTTCAACACCGCCTTCAGTAGACGCCATGAAAACAACTTTGCGAGAAGCACGGTCAACTACTGCACCTAGGTACAATTCGTTGGCAATGTCTGTACAGCTTTCTACTAAAATTTTAGCAACTGGCTGACCATTTTCGTCTGTTTGGTAAGTAACTAGGTTTTTACCTAACCAGTTAGCTGCAAACGCTTTAACTTCATCGATAGTTTTAACTAGCTTTACACCGCCAGCTTTACCACGTCCACCTGCGTGAACCTGAGTTTTAACAACCCACATATCACCGCCGATTTTTTCAGCAGCTGCTGCAGCTTCTTCAGGTGTATCGCAAGCGAAACCTTGAGAAACTGGTAAACCATATTCGGCAAAAAGTTGTTTTGCCTGATACTCATGCAAATTCATGATGCTTTATCCAATTTTTTATACTAAAAGAGCTGAATACTTTTTCAAATAAACAACTATCCCAAATTGCGCACCTAGTATAGTTGCCAAGGCTTAACATGAAAACCCCAGTACGACCAAAGGCGCAAAAAAAAAGCTGTGAACATCCATTCACAGCTTACATTTTATACAACTAGATTAAACATCTAGCAATAAACGTGTTGGATCTTCTAGTAACTCTTTAATTGTTACTAGGAAACCAACAGATTCTTTACCATCTATTTGGCGGTGATCATAAGAAAGTGCCAAATACATCATAGGAAGAATTTCAACTTTACCATTTACTGCCATTGGACGGTCTTGGATTTTGTGCATTCCCAAAATTGAAGACTGTGGCAAATTAATGATAGGCGTAGATAGTAGCGAGCCGAATACACCACCATTTGTAATTGTAAAGTTACCACCCGTCATATCGTCAAGTGTTAGCTTACCGTCACGACCTTTAAGTGCTAGTTCACGGATACCTTTTTCAATTTCAGCAACTGATAGCTTATCGCAATCTTTAAGAACTGGTGTTACTAAACCACGAGGTGTAGAAACAGCAATGCTAATATCAAAATAATTGTGGTATACAATATCGTCGCCATCAATTGATGCATTTACATCAGGGAAGCGTTTAAGTGCTTCAGTGACTGCTTTCACGTAAAAAGACATGAAGCCTAAACGAATACCGTGACGCTTTTCAAATACCTCTTGGTACTGCTTACGAAGATCCATAATTGGCTTCATGTTAACTTCGTTAAACGTAGTTAACATTGCAGTGGAGTTTTTAGCTTCAAGAAGACGGTTAGCAATCGTTTTACGTAAACGTGTCATAGGAACGCGTTTTTGAGTTCGATCACCCATTGGTGCAGATGGAGCCGCAGCTTCAGCTTTCTTAGCTGATGGTGCAGGTGCTTTTAAGAAAGTATCAACGTCTTCTTTAGTTACACGACCGTTTTTACCCGTACCTTTAATTTTAGAAGCGTCTAAGCCTTTCTCAGCAATTAAACGACGTACTGATGGCGTTAAGACATCAGAGCTGTCAGCTGAATCAGCAGCAGGTGCAGCTTCTTGTTTTGCAGCAGGAGCTGCGGCTGTGCCACCGGCTTTAACTGAACCGATAACTTGTTCACCAAGAACAGTGTCGCCTTCAGCGTTAATAATATCACCCATAATACCGTCTTCTTGAGCTACCACTTCAAGAACAACTTTATCAGTTTCGATATCTACCAAGTTTTGATCGCGTGTTACCGCGTCGCCAGGTTGTACATGCCATGTAGCAATTGTTGCGTCTGCAACTGATTCCGGGAGTACAGGTACTTTAATATCCACTTCTTTACCTTCTGATGCTGGTGCTGATGGCGCCGCTGGCGCGTCTTCTGATTTTTCTGATTTGTTTGAAGATGTGCTTTCACTCGCAGGCGCTGCATCAGCATCGCCGAGCAAGCCCATAACTTGATCACCAAGTACAGTAGCACCTTCTTCTTGAGATATTTCTGTAATTACACCGTCGTGTTGTGCAACTACTTCTAACACTACTTTGTCTGTTTCAATGTCTACTAAGTTTTGATCGCGAGTTACTTTGTCGCCAACACTTACATGCCATGTAGCAACGGTAGCATCCGCAACCGACTCAGGAAGAACAGGAACTTTAATTTCTGTGCTCATCGCTTATCCTTTATTTTCTATAGTAAGCGCGTCGGCAACGAGCGCTTGTTGTTCTTTAGTATGTACTGACATGTAACCACACGCTGGTGACGCAGAAGCTTTACGGCCTGCGTATTTTAACTTAGCACCTTGTGGAATTGCATCAACAAAATGATGCTGAGAACAGTACCATGCACCTTGGTTTTGTGGCTCTTCTTGACACCATACAAAATCAGTAACGTGTTGGTAACGTTCCATAATAGTTTTCATTTCGTCATGTGGGAACGGGTATAATTGCTCTACACGAACGATGGCAATATTATTTTGTTCCAGCTTACGACGCTCTTGAAGTAGCTCGTAGTAAACTTTACCACTACAAAATACAACGCGTTCAACGTCATCAGATTTAATATCATCAACTTCGTCGATCATATTATGGAATACACCATTTGAAAGTTCTTCAAGTGAAGAAACAGCAAGTGGATGGCGTAGTAACGACTTAGGTGTCATAACAATCAGTGGTCGACGAAGAGGTCTGACCGATTGACGTCGTAACATTGCGTAAACTTGCGCTGGTGTAGACGGAACACAAACTTGCATATTATGATCAGCACAAAGCTGCAAGAAGCGCTCTAGACGTGCAGAGCTATGCTCTGGACCTTGGCCTTCATAACCATGAGGTAACAAAATGGTAAGACCACATAAACGGCCCCATTTTTGCTCGCCTGAACTCAAGAATTGGTCAAATACAACCTGTGCACCATTTGCAAAGTCACCAAACTGAGCTTCCCAAAGTACAAGAGAAGTTGGCTCCGCAGTCGCATAGCCATACTCAAATGCAACAACAGCTTCCTCAGAAAGTACCGAGTCAAAAACTTGGAACGTGCCCTGATCTTCGCTTAAATGCTGCAAAGGGAGGTAAGTTGCACCGTCTTTCTGGCTGTGAACAACTGCGTGACGATGGAAGAACGTACCTCGACCAGAATCCTGGCCAGTCATTCTAATATCTGTGCCTTCGGTTGCGATAGTTGCATAAGCAAGAGTTTCTGCCATCCCCCAATCAAGCGGCTTTTCGCCAGCGGCCATAAGCTTACGATCTTCGTAAATCTTTTTAACACGCGATTGAGCTTTATATTGTTCAGGGTAACTAGCTACCTTTTCACCAAGCTCTTTAAGCTTTTCTACCGAAACGCTTGCGTCGTAATCTACATCCCAATCGTGGCCTACGTATTTAGCCCAATCTGAAGAATGAGACGTTTCTGGCTGAATTTCAGATACAACACAATTGCCGTCATCTAATGCATTGCGGTACTCATCTGCAAGGGCTTTAATTTCCTGCTCTGTAAAAGAACCCTCAGCAATTAACTGATCCGCATATACCAGACGTGGAACTGGGTGTTTCTTAATTTTTTGGTACATTAAAGGCTGAGTAGCATTTGGCTCATCAGCTTCATTGTGGCCATGTCGGCGGTAACAAACTAAATCAATAACCACATCACGCTTGAATTTATTTCTGAAATCAAGTGCTATCTGCGTTACAAATGCAACTGCCTCAGGATCATCAGAATTCACGTGGAAAATAGGCGACTGTACCATTTTTGCAATATCAGTACAGTAATCTGTAGAGCGAACATCGTCTTGTTTAGAAGTAGTAAAACCAACTTGGTTATTTACAACAATTCGAATGCTGCCACCACAACTAAAGGCATTAGTTTGAGAAAGATTAAACGTTTCTTGAACCACACCCTGACCTGTTACAGCAGAATCACCATGAATAGTGATCGGGAGCGCTTTTATTCCCGTACTGTCACCTAAACGATCTAAACGAGCGCGTACAGAACCCATAACTACTGGATTAACTATTTCAAGGTGAGAAGGGTTGAAGGCCAACGCCATGTGAACATTGCCACCTTTAGTAGCAAAGTCTGATGAATACCCCATATGGTATTTAACATCACCAGAGCTAAGGGTTTCTTTATGCTTACCGGCGAATTCATCAAAAAGCTCTGATGGATTTTTACCTAAAACGTTTACTAAAACATTTAATCGTCCACGGTGAGCCATGCCTATTACAGCTTCTTGTTGGCCACTTTCACCAGCGCGGTGAATAAGTTCTTTTAGCATAGGTACCAGCGCGTCTCCACCTTCTAGTGAAAATCGTTTAGCACCTGGGAACTTAGCACCTAAATATTTTTCAAGACCATCAGCAGCGGTTAATCCTTTAAGGATACGTAGCTTTTCTTCTTTTTCGAATTTAGGCCTAGATTGAACAGATTCTAAACGTTGTTGTAACCAACGCTTTTCTTCTGTCGATGTGATGTGCATATACTCTGCACCGATAGAGCCACAGTATGTGGTTTTAAGCGCTTGGTATAGTTCACCTAAAGGCATAGAGTCTGAACCAACCGCAAAAGACCCTACATTAAACTCTCGCTCAAAATCAGCTTCTGATAAGTCGTGGTAATCTAGCTCTAAATCTCGAACACGCTCTCGTTCCCAAATACCCAATGGATCTAGGTTTGCATTTTGGTGACCACGAAAACGGAAAGCATTAATAAGTTGTAGAACTTTAACCTGTTTTAGGTCACCGCCACTACCCTCTGCTACCACTACTTCTCTATGCTTGTTTTTTGCAAGCTGTGCAAACTGTGCACGAACTTCTGAATGTTTTACTTCAACATCCACACCATTAACTTTTGGTAATTGTTCGAACACTTCTCGCCATTCATCTGGCACAGAAGTCGCATCGTCTAAATACGCTTCATAAAGCTCTTCTACATAAGCAACGTTGCCGCCGTTTAAATGTGAAGATTCTAACCATGCCTTCATCACACCTTCGTGCATTTATAAGCCCTTTTCTTTAGCGCAGAAATTAATAGTTATAATAACAAGATGGCTAATAATTAATACTAGCCATCTTACGTTTCTATATAATTAAACCGAACGGTTTAGTAACATAGATTTGATTTGCCCTATTGCTTTAGTCGGGTTAAGACCCTTAGGACAAACGCTAACACAGTTCATGATACTGTGGCAACGGAACACACTGAACGCATCGTCTAAGTCTGCTAAACGCTCTTCTGTTGCTGTATCTCGGCTATCAGCCAAGAAACGGTAAGCATGAAGAAGGCCTGCTGGACCAATGAACTTGTCTGGATTCCACCAGAACGAAGGACACGATGTTGAACAACATGCACATAAAATACACTCATATAAGCCGTCTAATTTGTCACGCTCTTCAATAGACTGAAGACGCTCACCAGCAGCAGGCGTGTCATTAATTAGATACGGTTTAACTTTTTCGTATTGAGTGTAGAACTGACTCATGTCAATAACAAGGTCACGTACCACTGGTAATCCAGGAAGAGGACGAACTACTATTGTACCTTTACCGTTATTTTGCAACGTTGATAAAGGAGTAATACATGCTAAACCATTCTTACCATTCATGTTAACACCGTCAGAACCACACACGCCTTCACGACATGAACGACGGAATGAAAGTGAAGGATCTTGCTCTTTTAAAAGTAAAAGTGCATCCAACACCATCATGTCGTGCCCATCGTCTATTTGCAAGGTGTAATCTTGCATACGAGGTGCGTTGTCAACATCTGGATTGTAACGATAAACTGAAAATTGTACTTGTGCCATCGTCTCGCTCCTAGTATGTACGTGCTTTAGGTGGAAATGCTTCACGCGTCTTAGGCGCGTAGTTAACTTCACGCTTACTCATTTCATCCGTAACCGGATTATATACTGAGTGACATAGCCAATTCGTGTCATCACGATCTGGGAAGTCAAAGCGAGAGTGCGCACCACGGCTTTCTGTACGGAAGTTTGCAGCTACTGCTGTTGAGTAAGCTGTTTCCATTAAGTTATCAAGCTCAAGACACTCGATACGCTGCGTGTTGAAGTCTGACGACTTATCGTCAAGACGTGCATGCTGTAGTCGTTCACGAATCTCTTTAAGTTCTTGTAAACCAGTAGCCATAGAGTCGCCTTCACGGAATACCGAGAAGTTAAGCTGCATACATTGTTGAAGATCTTTCTTAATTTGAACAGGATCTTCACCTTGCCCAGCTGTTGAGTTTTCCCAACGATTATAACGAGCAAGTGACGCTTCTAAGTCTGACTCAGACGCCGCTTTAGATACCTCGACATCTCTTAGGTATGTGCCTAAGAAGTTACCCGCAGCTCGACCAAATACAACTAAATCTAGTAACGAGTTACCACCAAGGCGGTTTGCACCGTGTACAGATACACATGCAATTTCGCCAACAGCAAATAGACCTTCAACTACTTTTTCATCGCCTTGAGCGTTGATTTGAAGTACTTGACCATTTACGTTAGTTGGTACACCACCCATCATGTAATGACATGTTGGTATGACTGGAATTGGCTCTTTAGCTGGATCAACGTGAGCAAATGTTTTTGCAAGATCACATACGCCAGGAAGACGTAAGTTAAGTGTTTCTTCACCTAAGTGGTCAAGCTTAAGCTTGATATGAGGACCCCAAGGACCATCACAACCACGACCTTCACGTATTTCGGTCATCATTGAACGTGCAACAACATCACGAGATGCTAAGTCTTTTGCGTTAGGTGCATAACGTTCCATGAAACGCTCGCCATCTTTATTTAAAAGATAACCACCCTCACCACGACAGCCCTCAGTTACAAGCGTACCTGCTCCTGCAATACCTGTCGGGTGGAACTGCCACATTTCCATGTCTTGCATAGATATGCCAGCACGCGTAGCCATACCAACACCGTCGCCAGTGTTTATATGAGCATTTGTGGTTGAGGCGTATATGCGACCTGCACCACCAGTAGCGAGAACAACTGCCTTTGATTTGAAATAAGTGATTTCACCTGTTTCAATTTCAATTGCAGTACAGCCAACAACATCACCATTATCGTTTTTAACTAAATCAAGTGCATACCACTCAGAGAATACATTTGTTTTGTTTTTAACATTTTGTTGATAAAGGAGATGTAATAGAGCGTGACCAGTACGGTCAGCTGCGGCTGCAGTACGTGCTGCTTGCTCACCACCAAAATTTTTCGATTGGCCACCAAACGGGCGTTGGTAAACACGGCCATTTTCAAAACGAGAAAATGGTAAACCCATGTTTTCTAATTCAGTAATAGCTTCTGGGCCAGTTTGACACATGTATTCAATAGCGTCTTGGTCACCGATAAAATCGGAACCTTTGACGGTATCGTACATATGCCATTCCCAGTTATCTTCGTGTGAATTACCAAGCGCTACTGTAATACCGCCTTGAGCGGATACAGTGTGTGAGCGTGTTGGAAATACTTTAGATATTAATGCACACGTTTTGCCAGATTCAGTAATAGCCAAGGCAGCGCGCATACCTGCACCACCAGCACCAATTACTACGGCGTCAAATTCACGAACAGAATATTTCACTTAAACACCCCATAATACAATTAGACCAATAGCTACGTAAGCAACGGCCATTAGGTTTAGAACAAACCCTAAAAATGCGCGTAACTTTGAGTTTTTAACATAGTCTGTTAAAACCTGCCAAAGGCCAATGCGGGTATGAACCATGATGCATATTAGAGTTACTAACGTAAACCCTTTCATAGCTAGGTTAGAGAAGAGGCCTATCCAGGCTTCGAAAGTGACTTCTGGCGTCGCTAAAAAATAGCCGATAATAAAAATAGCATATGCGCTAATTATTAATGCCGTGGTACGTAAAGATACATAATCTTGTACACCATCACGTTTAAGAGTTGCTTGATTTAAGACCATATCCACACTCCCGCCAATACAGCGAATACAACGCCAAGAGCCATTGCAATTTTAGCGCTTAGGTTACCTGACTCAAGTTCTTCCCAGTGTCCCATATCCATTACCATATGACGGATACCACCAATTAAGTGATAACCTAGTACTGAAATGGTGCCCCAAGCTATAAATTTGGCAATAAATCCGTTAAACAGACCCTTGACGAATTCAAAACTTTCAGCTGACGAGAGAGACTCAGACCAAGCCCAAATGACAAACGTTAAAGCAAAAAATAATGCGACACCGGTGACGCGGTGAAAAATTGATGCTTTAGCCGTTGCCGGCATAGATATAGTTGTTAGATCTAGATTTACAGGTCTTTGCTTTTTCACAGTTACTTGCCCATCTTGCTCACAGTGGAGCTCATCTACTTGCTTTTCTAAAAACCCACCAAATGTTTCTGGTGGAACTATCAAGATAAACGAATTAAAACACTAAAAGTTCACATTAATGTAAATTTTTTGGTGTAAAAATATCTTTACCCAAATACAATACGGTTTAAAACCTCCGTTAGTATATATACCCACAAGGCTTTTTACAATTCTTGTTTATTTAGAGATGTTTGCGAATTAGCCAATAGTATAATACATATATGATACAGAATATTTATTATACAAATGTGCATAATGTTTATAAAAATTGACTTTAACCCCCTCTTTCACGTTAAAATACGTAGATGTGCTTAAGACAGATTTCAGAACTTTAAAAATCTAAAAATCAGAATAGATATCTTAATAGGAGATACATAGCGATGGCAGATAAAAAAGCCACAGTTCATATTGATGGACTTGATCCAATCGAACTTCCAATTTATCAAGGCACTGCTGGCCAAGATGTAATCGACGTACGTACGTTAGGTTCACACGGCCACTTTACTTATGACCCAGGCTTCATGTCGACTGGTTCTTGTGAATCTGCAATCACCTATATCGATGGTGGTAAAGGTGTTTTACTTCACCGTGGTTACCCAATTGAGCAACTAGCTGAAGAGTCAGATTACATCGAACTTTGCTATTTATTGCTTAATGGTGAATTACCATCAAAAGAGCAATACGATGCATTTGCTGAGAAAATCACTCGCAGTACTATGCTAGACCAAAAAATTGCCAATTTCTTCCAAGGCTTCCGTTTTGACGCACACCCGATGGCTATGCTTTGTGGTGTTGTTGGTGCTCTTTCTTCTTTTTACCATGAAGATCTAGATATCACTGATGCTGAACAACGCAAAACAAGTGCTGTTAGATTAGTTGCTAAATTACCAACAATTGCAGCAATGGCTTATAAAACAAACATTGGCCAACCTTTTGTATATCCACGTAACGATTTAAGCTATGCAGAAAACTTCTTACATATGATGTTCTCTGTTCCAGCTGAAGAGTACAAAGTAAATCCAATTACTGCTAAAGCCATGGATAAAATATTCATGCTTCACGCTGACCACGAACAGAATGCTTCGACTTCTACAGTTCGCCTTGCTGGTTCTTCAGGTGCTAATCCTTATGCATGTATTGCGGCAGGTATCGCATCTTTATGGGGTCCTGCTCACGGCGGCGCAAACGAAGCATGTTTAAACATGTTAGAAGAAATTGGTTCAGTAGATCGTATTGACGAGTACGTTGCTAAAGCAAAAGATAAGTCAGACCCGTTCCGCCTAATGGGCTTTGGACACCGTGTTTACAAAAACTTCGACCCACGCGCTACAGTAATGCGTCAAACGTGTCATGAAGTTTTAGAAGAGTTAAACATTCAAGATCCACTTCTAGATATCGCTATGAAGCTTGAGCAAATTGCTTTAGAAGACCCGTACTTTGTTGAGAAGAAACTATACCCTAACGTAGATTTTTACTCTGGTATTATCTTAAAAGCGATTGGTATTCCGACAAGTATGTTCACTGTAATTTTTGCAATGGCTCGTACTGTTGGTTGGATCACTCACTGGGATGAAATGCTTTCTCAGCCTGGCCATAAGATCAGCCGCCCACGTCAAATGTATACTGGTTACACTGCTCGTGACTACGTATCTACTGACAAACGCTAATACTATTTAGCTATAAAAGGCCGCTTTTGCGGCCTTTTTTGTTTTTGGCTACTTGAGTTTAAATTCAAAGTGGCTACAATCCTCGCCAACAATGATAACGTTGATATTACCATGCCAGAATTAAAGTTTGACATAACGCGTGTGCGACATGATTTCCCCACATTAAATCAAAGTATTAACGCCTGCCCGCTCGTTTATTTAGATTCTGGTGCAACAACACAAAAACCCCAGTGTGTGATAGACACTACTGCTAAGTTTTACACTGATGAAAATGCAAATGTTCATCGGGGGCGCCATACCCTGAGTGAAAATGCGACAATTCAATACGAAAATGTAAGAGCACAAACAGCCACTTATTTTGGTGTTAACAGTAACGAAATTGTATGGACTAAAGGCGCCACCGAGGCAATTAATCTTGTCGCAAATGGATTGCGTAAGCAAGTCACGGCAAACGATACAATTATAATTACCCCCATTGAGCACCATGCTAACCTTGTACCTTGGCAGGTGCTTGCCCAGCAAACCGGTGCAAAGTTAGCTGCAATGCCACTTAACAAAGATGGAACATTTGATACTGAGCTCTGTTTAAAATTTATCAAAAAGCAAAAGCCTGCAATAGTTGCAATTTCTCATGCATCTAATGCTTTAGGCAATATTACTGATTTGCCCGCTATTATTGAGTGTGCAAAATCACTTGGTGCTATTGTGGTTGTTGATGGTGCACAAAGCGCCATGCATCTGAAACCAAACTTAAAAATTCTAGATTGTGACTTTTATGTTTTTTCAGCTCACAAAATGATTGGCCCAACAGGTGTGGGTGGTTTATACGGGCGCTATGAGCTCTTAAACGCCTTAACACCTTATCAGACGGGCGGAGAAATGATTCAAACCGTCACCCTGTATGAAAGCGTCTATAGAGATGCTCCTGCTAAATTTGAGTCTGGTACCCCCAATATAGCTGGGATCACCGCTTTTGGTGCAGCTCTTAGCTACTTAAGCCAATTTCGTCATGCTGAAATATTTGAACATGAACAAGCAGTATTTAATTATGCGCACTCAAGATTAGCTAAAATAGATGGCATTTATTTATACAGCTCAATAAAAAATAATATTGGTACGCTTTGTTTTAACTATAAAGACGAACATCCGTTCGATTTGGCAACATTACTTGACGGTTATGGCGTTGCGGTAAGAGCTGGTCATCATTGTACTCAACCATTAATGGCACACTTAGGAATTAACGGCAGTGTCAGGGCAAGCTTTGCATTTTACAATAATTACAGTGATGTAGATAAGTTTATAGATGCACTTCAAGCGTGCATTGCAATATTAGACTAATTTGGGATAACTAATGACAAATACATTTAACAAGGTGAGTGAGTCAATAAGAAACGCATCTGTATGGCAGCAAAAGTACCGTGAAATCATGCTACTTGGCAAAACATTACCTAGCTTACTTACAGCGCTTAAGATTGATGATGCTTTAGTACCGGGTTGTGAAAGTAAAGTATGGATGTATGTAGAATTTGACCTCACAGAAAACGTTCTAGTTGTTGCAGGTGATTCTGACACACGAATAGTTAAAGGGTTACTTGCACTTATTTTAGCGCTTTATAACGGACTAACGCCAGAACAAGTTTTACAAGTTAATGCTTACAATGAATTCGAAAAGCTTGGATTAATAAGCCACTTAAGTCCTTCTCGTGGCAACGGTATTAAAGCCATGGTTGAAAAAATTCAAACCATGGCAAAGCAAAAATTAATCTAAGATTGTTTTTATCTCTCTGCTACGTTTATCTAAGAATTTACGAACAGCTTTGGCCGCTACAAAAAAACCAAAACTGCCTGTAATCATAGTTACAGAGCCGAATCCATTATTGCAATCCATATTCATCGAGCCATCAGCCCCCTGTTTAGCACTACATACTGTGCCATCTACAGCAGGATAAACTAATTGCTCTGTTGAATACACACAATCTATATTAAACTTTCGTTTGGGATTATTACTAAAGTTATACTGCTTACGTAGTATGTAGCGTACCTTTGCAAGTAAAGGGTCTTGCGTTGTTTTAGCTACATCACCAAATGTAATTTGGCCAGGGTCTGTTTGCCCACCTGCTCCACCCGTTGTGATGATTGGTAACTTATTTCGTTTACAATGTACAATTAACGCTGCTTTTTCTTTTACGGCATCGATACAATCAATAATATAATCAAAACCTTTAATATGTTCTTTAATATTATCGATTGTAATAAAGTCATCTATTACATTAACGTCGCACTCAGGATTAATTAATTCGCAACGAGCTTTCATCGCATCTACTTTAGCTTGGCCAATTGTACCTGATAAAGCATGAATTTGACGGTTTACGTTTGTTGCACATATGTCATCAAGATCTATAAGTGTTATTTTTCCAATGCCTGTACGGGCTAGTGCTTCAGCAGCCCAACTGCCAACACCACCAATGCCAACAATACAAAAATGTGCTTCTTGCAACCAATTAAATTGCTGATGGCCATATAAACGTTTAATACCGCCAAAGCGGATGTCAGTTATTTTTTCACTCATTTACCAATCCAGTTCCCATGGCGAGCGCCATGCTTGAAAATTTTCATGTTGTACTAAAGCCATAAACTCATCATCGTTGCTTGGTAATTGCATATAATGTAAATGTTCACCCTTCCAAGTAAAGCTTAATGCATAAGCATGCAAATATGTTCTGTTGGACTGCGTCCCAGTATAAGCAATATCACCCAATATTGGTGCCCCAATACTTTTTAAAGCGACCCTTAATTGGTGCGTTTTACCCGAAAAAGGCTTTAAAATAAACGCCCTAACACCTGGTTTAAAACTAATAGAATAAAAACGAGTAATTGCAGGATTTAATTTTGATACCAAAAGTTTATAAGTGCCACGACGAGATTTTGCCATGTCTCCTTTAACCCACCCTTGCTTTTTTTTAGGTTTTGAATCTGTGATAGCAAGATAAAATTTATCGATAGCATGCTGTGTAAAAAGCACTGTAAAATCTGCAGCAGCGTCTTTATTTCTAGCTAAAATAATTAGACCCGACGTTACTTTATCTAATCTATGAACTGCGTAAAGTTTCTCGTTAACCTGCCGCTCTGCTAAAACAACAAACCCAGGCCCATCTTCTGAATGAAAGCTAAGTTCTGCAGGTTTTTCTATAATATAGAAATCAGCATGTTTACATACCACGTTTAATATTAAGCTCATTCAAAGGTCACGCGTTTTTGCTTTGTAAAAAGGCAATTACTTTAGCTAAATCTTCAGCGGTATCAACGCCTGCGTGTGGGGCTGTTTTAGCTTGCTCTATTTTAATAGTATAACCATGGTACAAAACACGCAGCTGTTCTAATGACTCTAATAACTCCAAAGGTGAAACACTAAGAGCAATATATTGATTAATAAAACCCGCTCTGTATGCGTAAATGCCAACGTGGCGCTGAAATGAGGAAAGTTCTAATTCAGTTTTTTCGTCTAGCATAGCATTTCGATCAAACGGAATACTGGCACGCGAAAAATACAACGCGTTTTTGTTTATATCACTTACAACTTTGACAGCATTAGGATTAAATACTTCGTCTTTATCCTCAATAGCGACACTTAACGTTGCCATAGGTGCTGATGATTCATCAAGTAACTTAGCTACTTGTAAAACGTTATCTGGTGCTAAAAGTGGCTCATCACCTTGAACATTCACAACTATGGTGTTGCTATCTAAATTTAATAAAGCAACCACTTCAGCTAAGCGTTCAGTGCCGGATTGATGATCTTCACGTGTCATTACTACGTCGTTAGTGAACGTACTTACTGCATCAAACACTTTTTGATGATCGGTTGCTATTATTACTTGGCTTGCACCTGATAAACATGCTTTATCATAAACGTGCTGAATCATTGGCTTGCCACAAATATCCGCCAATGGTTTACCTGGTAACCTAGTTGAAGCATAACGCGCAGGTATAACAACTACGAATTCCACTTTTCAACCTCATCTAAAGATAACTCTCTTGCTTCATTTTCTAGTAATACCGGAATATCATCTTTAACAGGGTATGCTAATTTTGCAGCGGTACTAATTAGTTCACTTTTATCTTTGTCAAAGCGTAATTTTCCCTTACATACTGGGCAAGCAATTATTTCGAGTAATTTAGTATCAAAGGCCATTTAGGATCCCTTTTTCTTTTAATATTAAAGTTAATTTATTTATTACAGCCTGTGTTGGCTCTGCATCTACTGGTAAATAATACCAGTTATCTTTGGCGAACTCGCCGCATTTAACTGCGTCTTTTTCGGTCATTAGAACATTGTCATTGCCAAACTGTTTAAAGTCGTCAGCTGTATACGCATAATGATCTCTAAAATGATTTGAAGACAATAGTGTTATGCCCTGTTTTATTAGGGTATTTTCGAAACGTTTAGGGTTTCCTATAGCACTAACTGCATGGCCTTTTGTAATCGATTCACCAACAGGGGTGGAGTTTTTAACTAATTTGAGCGCTGCGGGTTGTAATGTATAGTTGTTATTACTTTGTCCACCATTTTCAACAACCAAATCGACCGATTTTAAACGTTGTGGGGTTTCTCGTAATGGTCCAGCAGGCATTAATAACCCATTTCCAAATTGCCGTTCACTATCTACAATACAGCATTCAATAGTCCGTGCCATTTTATAATGCTGCATGCCATCATCTGAAATAATGATATCTAAATTATATTCACGTACTAGTAACTCAATATTGTGTTGCCGATTTGGGCCTATCGCAATTGGGCATTTAAGACGATGAAACAAAAGTTTAGGCTCATCACCCGCCTCAGATGCTGACGTGTTATTAGTAACAATTAAAGGGTAACTACTTGCTTTTCCAGCATAACCTCGGCTGATTACTCCAACTGATAACCCTTGCTTTGTTAAAAAGTCATAAAGCCATAACACAAACGGTGTTTTACCATTTCCACCTACACTTATATTACCGACTACAATTATGGGTACTTTGCTTTTAAATTGCCTAAGTATTCCCACACTGTACAACCACTTTCTTGTAATCGAAATTAGCCAAAATAAAGCTGACAATGGCATCAATAGTAATGTTATTAGCCCAACCGGTTTATACCAGCTTTTTTCAATGGTATTCACGAGTGATCGCCAAACTGCATTTTACATAGTGCTGAATAGGTTCCATTGTTTGAGAGTAGGCTCGTGTGGTCACCACTTTCAATAACGCGGCCATTATCAATAACGTAAATTTTATCGCTGTTTTCAATTGTAGATAACCGATGTGCAATTACGATGGATGTTTTATCCTTCATTAAGTCATCAAGCGCATGTTGAATCAGTTTTTCTGATTCTGTATCCAATGCTGATGTTGCCTCATCTAATATTAAAATAGGGGCATCTTTTAAAATAGCTCTGGCTATAGCAATACGCTGACGTTGACCACCAGAAAGCATCACCCCATTTTCTCCTACTATTGTATTTAGCTTTTCAGGTAAATCTTTTACAAACTCCCACACGTGAGCTTGCTTAGCCACTTTTTGTAACTCAGTCTCTGAAATATCTCGCTGTATTCCGTAACATATATTGTTAGCAATAGTATCGTTAAACAACACAACCTGTTGCGATACTAGAGCAAATTGGCGGCGCAAATCCGTAAGTTTATAATCACTAAGAGGAACTCCATCTAAGAGAATTTCACTAGGTAGATCTAAATCATAGTAACGAGGCAATAAATTTGAAATTGTTGATTTACCAGAGCCCGACCGCCCAACTAACGCAATGCTCTGGCCAGCCTCAATTGTAAGTGTTAAGTCATTTAACACAGGCTCGTCTTTGGTTGGATATTTAAAGGTCACATTTTTAACCTCAATTAAACCTTTAGCCTTCTTAACTAATACTGTGCCTGTGTCTTTTTCTATGTTTTCGTCAAGAATTAAAAATATGCTCTGTGCCGCAGAAATACCACGCTGCATATCACTATTAACATTAGCTAATTGTTTTAGCGGGCGAAGTAACATCATCATAGATGAAATAAGCACAACAAAGTCGCCTGAGCTGATTGTATCTATCATTGAAGGCATTGATACCACCCACAAAATAACTGCCATAGCGCTCGCTGCAAGTATTTGAATAATTGAAACGCTCAGCGCTTTAGTAGCATCCATTTTTATACG
Organism: Pseudoalteromonas sp. H71; assembly: GCF_001468485.1. GTDB lineage: Bacteria > Pseudomonadota > Gammaproteobacteria > Enterobacterales > Alteromonadaceae > Pseudoalteromonas. The sequence goes on along the minus strand of NZ_LODI01000044.1, from coordinate 139,340 downwards.
TTGCTGGCGGTTATGATTATTAATTTTAGAAAACTTACTCACTTCTTGTTCTTGCCCACCAAAACCATGGATCACTTTGTGGCCGCTTAACATTTGCTCTGAGCTTCTTGTAACTTGACCCATAGCAGATTGAATGTTTTTAGAAATATGACGAAATCGCTTAGATACAATGGCAACAATTAAGGCAACTAAAGGAATAATAACTAAAAATATAAGTGATAGCTGCCAACTGGTATAAAACATCAGTGCAAGTAAAAATATAACAAACGCCCCCTCACGCACTACTATTAATAACGCTTTAGTAATCGCTTGTTGGACTTGCTCTGTATCAAACGTGATTTTAGAGATTAAATCACCCGTTGAGTTCTTATCATGAAAAGATACGGGGAGGTGTAAAATATGGTCGAATAATTCCTGGCGTAAAGAACGAACAACTTGCGAGCCAACGTAACTGAGGCAATAAGACGACATAAAATTGAAAATACCACGACCAATAACCAAAGCAATAACCACAAAAGGGGCATACTTTAATACTTCGGTATTACGTTGATTTAAACCTTCATCGATAAATGGTTTCATTAATTGAATAAATAGTGCATCCATACCTGAATATCCAATCATGCCGACAACAGCAACAACGGCTACACTTTTAAAGGCTCCAACGTAGGAAATTAAACGCTTGTAAATTTGTGTAGTACTTTGATCCATAACACTCTCTTTTTACAATTACAGCCCCTATTGTATCCTTGCTTGAACTAAAACAAAACGTCAATCTTTTATAAACCAGTAGCTTTGCTGAGTTCTTGCTGAAATAACAGACGTATCACCTTTATAGAACTCTATCGTGATTTGCCCTTGAACACCGGTGCTATATTGCAAGGCATCAATTTTATTATAACGTTCAACAACTTCAGCTTTGGGAAATTGCCACTGTCCTTTATAAGCACTAGAGTGAATAACGACCTGTGGCATAACTGCAATAATAAATTCATTACTTGATGACGTATTACTTCCATGATGTGGACTCAGTAAAACGGTGCTCTTTAAAGCATCACTGAGGTTTACAAGCTGAGACTCTCTATTTTTTGAAATATCGCCCGTTAGTAGAACGCTATGCTCCTCATCTGAAACTTTAATCACGCAAGATTCATCATTTTCATTACCAAACAGCTCTGTTGGAAAGCTTTTAATTTTAAGCCCCACCATATTTACCTCATTTAGTATGCAGCTCTTTTTAGGTCCATCAGGGTGAAATTCACTAAATGAAAATTTTAACCCAGCATCGATAAAATGCACTATACCGCCTGAATGGTCGTTATCAAGATGACTAACGACCGAATGAATAATTGTTATGTTGTTTGCTTCAATAAAAGGCAACAAAATACTCTTAGCCCGACTAAAACGATTAAAGTAACTTGGCCCAAAATCATAAATAAACCCCTTTTTATCTTTTTCAATAAGCACCATAAGACCATGACCTACATCAAACACATGTAATTTCCATTTAGGCTTATCAGTCAGTAAAGAGTCGATATAAAGTATAGTTAAGGGTAAAAAAATGAGCCGCTTGTATGGTGCAAAATAAAATAGTGCAAGAGTAAGATAAACATAAATAATGACACCTCCCCTCATAAAACCATGGTTTAGCCAACCAAAACCTGGCGGTAGGTTATTTAAAAAGTCGAAAATAAACGCTAAACCACTATCGATAAAAATAATAGCGATACTAATATCAAACACAGCACTGATAGCCGTTAATAAGATTAAACAGGGCATTAAAATAAATGAAAGAAATGGAATAGCGACTAAATTGATGACTAAACCAGCAATGCTAACCCCATTAAAGAAATATAAAGACAAAGGCAGTAAACTAATGAATAGTGTGGCCTGAATAGCAATTAGAGCAAAAACCATTTTTAAAAATACATTGTTAAAGGTAGGTGTTTTTTTTATAACTAAAAATATAACCGCGACTGCAAAAAATGAAAAATATAATCCAGGATTCAACATATTAAACGGATTAACTACAAGTACAATAACAAGCGCGAATAAAATACTGCGCCATCTCATCGGCTGTCTTTGCAAATTGTACAATAGCAAATAACAGCCAAGCATAATTAGGGCTCTTGTTGCAGAAACCAAAAAATTGCTTAAATATACATAAACAAACGCTAGTACAAAACCTACCACGCTATATACAATTGAGAAATTAAGCGTTTGATTGTTTACAAATTTAACTTGTAGGAATACAAACTTTGTAATAAAAAAACCAAAACCAAATATCAACCCAATATGTAAACCGGAAATGGCAAGTAAATGGCTTAAACCAAGTGATTGCATAAGCTGCTTATCACTCGACGTCATCAACGACTTATCTCCTGTTAATAACGCATAATAAAGCCATTTTAGTGTTGTATTTTCATATGTGACTTTAATAAAGCTTCTGTAGTTTTCAACGGTGCTTTGCACTAAAGTGCTTTTAATTTTTAACTCTTTATTAAGGACTTTACCTTTAAAAAATACTCGCTGCTTGAATGCATACAATTCATTATCAAATACATTAAAGTTTTTCGTACTTCTAAATTTTTTTAGATTAACACTCGCTTCAAACTTATCATTGGTACGCAGTGGTTGTTCTACATTAACACTTAGCATCGCGCTTGGTGCGGTGAAATCAGAGTAGTATTGGCCATTAATTTTAACTAATTTCGCTTTGATGTATTGTGGAGCCTTGCTTGAAACTACTTCTTGAATGACAACTTCGACTGGATACGCGTATTTATCATGTTTTATTATGTGGTTAAAGTCATAAAACATAAAATAATGAACCACAACTAGGCAAATACCTAAAATAAAGCCTAACAATACGGACAAAAACGGCTTAAAATAAGCACCTATTATTACAATAGAAATTGTAATAATAGAAAACTCGAGCGTTTCGTAATAAAACACGGTTGAAATACAGCCAATTACCAAACCAAGACTGATCCACACTGATGTAAATGGTTGCTTTAAATGGCTAAGAAAACTATCCAAAGATTTTTACCCGAATAAAATTAGACATCACAAATCGTTAAAAATTTTTGGTAAACTTTTGCAAGACGCAAACCTTTGGCACTTAAACCGGCGCTCTGCACGTGGGGCCTTTGCAGTTGGTTTATTTTTTGCGTTCATCCCTGTTCCTTTTCAAATGGTTTTAGCCGCAGCAACCGCTATTGTGTTTAGAGTCAACTTACCTATCTCAGCAACACTTGTTTGGCTCACTAATCCGCTGACTATGCCACCTATTTTTTATGGCTCTTATCTCGTAGGTACGCTTGTTTTAAATCAGCCAGAGCAACACTTTGCCTTTGAACTTAACTGGGCTTGGTTCGAGCAAAGTATCGAAACTATTGGCCCTGCATTCCTTGTAGGCTCGCTTGTATGCGCCTCCATAGCATCAATTATCGGTTATTTTGGAATTGATATTTTATGGCGTCGCTCTATTGTTAATGCAAGAGCAGCTCGTAATAAACATTAGTATTCACTTTATTATAGACGAAAAAAAACCCAGCTGACTAGCTGGGTTTTTTGTTAAAAAATTTACTTAAAAACGAAATATACGTCTAAAACCAACTAATGGTAATAACAAGAACGCTAACCAAGACATACTCGCTGAACTTCTTTCATAAACTTCAGCTTCTGGCGGTGCACAATTTTCAATTGAACCATTCTCAAGTGGTGTTAATTTAACTGCAACAGCTACACTTTCAAATTCTATATTGCCATTTACATCGGTAACTATTCCGCCGAGCGTATCACGCTTTTCTACGGTTTTGGTTGCAACACCAAACACTTCGTTATTCTCATTAATAACATTCGCTTCTACGACCGTATATGGATAATCAGTCTCACCGTCTGTTTCATAACAAGGTAAAAGATCATTTAAATTGGTTATTTTGTCTTCACCAATTTTATAAATAAATGCAGCTTTGTCGCGTGAACTGTCCGATCCACCTAACTCGCTCTCACCCACAATATAACCTTGATTATTTATATCGTTAGCAGTCGAGTTTGCAGCTAAAAAGAAGTTTGTAGGGTAAACCGTGTTGCCTGTGGCGATATCATGATAAAAGAATTTTCTTATCCGAGTGTTTTCAACTATTCGAGTTGCATAACCAGCAATGATATTATCATCATTTATTGCTGAAGAAATTCCAGTTTGACTAGAGTCATTTTCTTGTTCAATAAAGGTAACAACCTCTCCATCTTTGAAGTACACAGGCATTGTAACGAATATATTATCATTATTTTTATAACGTGTATGTGAAGAGCCTACTGCAGTACCATTCGCATTTACTGCAAAAGCCGTACTGGTAAATGTGTCCTCTTCTATTTCATCTTCATCAGGAGTTAAAGCTAAACCAAGTTCTTCTACAGAAGTAATATTAAGGGAGGCGTCCAACTGCCATTTCACTGCTCGCTTGTTAAAAATCCCACCAAGAAAATTACTATTTAATAGGTTAATACAAGAAGAAACAGGTTCATCTTCGCCATCGCAGTTCTCATCAATATCTTCTAATCTATCGAAATTAATATCCGTTGATATATTACCTACAACAATATACCCATTATTAGTTTTGACAATATCATTGGCTCGGCTTGTACCGCCGTATTCATTGAACTCAGGTACAAGAGGCACTTCTGTACCATTAGCACCTATTACGATGCCTCGTTCTATAAAATCATGGGTAAACCAAATTTCAGCATCGTCTTCACCATCGGGCGTAAAAGAGACTTTATCATAAGGCGCACTGCCCCATCCGACTGAAACACCGTCTTCACTCACTGCATTGTAAACATTAAAGGTAGAGCGTGTTAAACCATCATAGTCTACTGAGGCAATATCAAAAAGAGGCTGTTCAACTACTCCATATTCACTAAATCTAATACCGGTAAACGAATTTAGTTTTTGATATTCAAAATTAGTCGATAAACCAGACAAAAACCTAACCATAAAATTGTGTGCATCAGGATTAGTGGAAGCTGCATTATTATTTTCAATATCATCAAGTGTAAAAGTTATTACCTTATCACTCAGTTCAAAAATTGAAACTTCATTATCATATGCATTTTCTATAAGGTTATCAGTGAAATCTATATAGCTAATATCAATTGGTAAATTATATAATCCATTTGTTAAACCAATTATGTGTCCACTCTCACTTGCATCAGTAACATAAGAAAACTTCGCATTATCAGGAGTCCCTAATTCACTTAATTGGTATGTTGCACTAATAGCTGATGTACTCAATGTTGCTAAGATACTGGCAGCGAGTAATTTATATTTCATTTTAGTCCTTACTACTGATTCTGTAATTCTTCAAGTTCTTCCCATCGCTCAAAAGCGGCTTCAAGGTCAGACTCAAGTTGTGCTAAATGGTTCAATGCTTTGGTTGTTATGTCACTGTCTTGTTTAAAAAAGTCAGGATCGCCTACCACGTTTTGTTGAGCTTCTACGTCAGCTTCAAGTTGCTCCATTTTATTCGGCAACTGTTCTAATTCAAGTTTTAATTTGTAAGATAGCTTATTCGTTTTAGCGGCTGGCTTTGCAACTGGGGTCGGTTGCTTTTCTACTTTTTTTACACTTGGTTTAACCGTTTGTTTTTCTTGTTCTGCTAAATAACTTACATAGGCTTCATAGTCACTATAACCACCGACTATATCTGTTACTTTGCCGTTTCCTTCAAACGCCCACACACTAGAACACGTATTATCAATAAATTCACGGTCATGGCTTACAATAATTACGGTGCCTTGATATTGATTGATAATGTCTTCTAACAGCTCAAGTGTTTCAATGTCTAAATCATTTGTTGGCTCATCCAACACCAGAATATTCGATGGTTTTAAAAAAAGCTTAGCAAGTAATAATCGATTTTTCTCGCCGCCCGATAAAGCTTTAACTGGTGTTCTCGCTCGTGCAGGTGGAAACAAAAAGTCTTGTAAATAACCTAATACATGACGAGAGCGGCCGCCCATCATCACTTCTTGTTTTCCTTCGGCAACATTGTCTTGAACCGTTGCTTCTTCGTCTAATTTTTCACGGTATTGGTCAAAGTAAGCAAACTCTAAGTTAACACCCTGCTTAGTTTCCCCGCTGTCAGGTGCTAAATCACCAAACATAAGTTTTAATAGTGTCGTTTTACCTACACCATTAGGTCCAACTAATCCAATACGATCGCCACGCATTACTAAGGTAGAAAAATCGCTTACAATCGTTTTTTCTCTAAAAGCATGAGATAAATGTTTCGCTTCAAAAACTAACTTTCCTGAGCGGTCTGCAGTCTCAATATTAAAATCTGTTTTACCAACTTGATCAACCCGTTGCTTGCGCTCATTACGTAATTGTTTTAATTCACGTACACGACCTTCATTACGAGTTCTTCGGGCTTTTACGCCCTGACGGATCCACGCTTCTTCTTCAGCTAATCGTTTATCAAAGAGTGCATTTTGACTTTCTTCTACTTTTAAGTCATGCGCTTTTTGTTCTAGATAAGTGGCGTAGTCACCTGGGTATGAAATAAGTTTGCCTCGATCTAAATCTAAAATACGCGTAGCAATTGCACGAATAAACGCACGATCGTGAGATATAAATACAATCCCACCTTTAAAGTCTTTTAAAAACTGCTCTAACCACATCACACTTGTCATATCTAAGTGGTTTGTTGGTTCGTCTAATAGCAACAAGTCTGGCTCACTAACTAATGCACGTGCCAGTGCAACTTTACGTAACCACCCACCTGACAGCGATTCAAGTTTTGCATCGGGTGTGAGCTCAAGTTTTGTTAAAACGAGTTGAATGCGGCTATCAAAGCGCCAGCCATCCGCAGCTTCTAATTTATTCGATAAACGCTCAAGTTTATTTAATAATTGATCAGTACATTCAGTTTGAAGCTCATTACTAACATGATGATAATCAATAAGTAAATTAGCTATATCTGGCATACCTTGCGCAACGTAATCAAATACAGTACCGCTGGCCCCTTTTGGTGGGTCTTGTTCAAGACGAGATATTTTTAAACCACCTAACTGGTTTATTTCGCCATCATCTAAAATTACTTGGCCGTCTAACACTTTTAACAGTGTCGACTTACCTGCGCCGTTTCGGCCAACAATACATACTCGCTCGCCACTTTCAATAACAGCCTCTGCGTTATTGAGTAACGCATGAGTACCAAAGGCGAGCTGGGCTTTTGAAATTCTTATTAAATCCATAATTCTACTATGCTCTTAATCTGCCAGTGCTAAAAATATTTGCACTTGTTCTGCAGTAAAAGGCCAAAAAAGTTGTTGGCCATGTTCATTTTTTAAAACAGGAATACTTACCTGGTACTGCGCGATAAGTTGTTTGTCAGTCATTATGTCTGTTAAAAGTAAACTTTCTTCACTCGTTAATAACGGTGTTATTAACGAATGAGCTTGTTCACATAAATGACAACCTTCCGTATGGTACAACGTCCATTTAGCCATGGGTAATTAACCAGCTGTTATGAATTTTTTTATTACGCTTAAAGTCTGGTGACAGTGTTTTGTCAGAAATATTAACGGCTTTTAAACCCAAGCCAATCAAGCCAACTTCATCCATAACGAAACCGCGTTTATTGTTAGAAAAAATCAATGTGCCAGACGGGCTAAGAATTTTTTTAACCCAAGTGAGTAATTTGATGTGATCGCTTTGCACATCAAACGCATCTTTCATTCGCTTTGAGTTTGAGAATGTAGGCGGGTCAAGGAAGATTAAATCATATTGCGCAGTCGCATGTTCTAACCACTTAAGACAGTCTGCTTGTTCAAAACGGTAACGCGTATTGCTGATATTATTTAAATCAAAGTTATCTTGCCCCCATTTTAAATAGGTTTTGGATAAATCGACTGTGGTAATAGCCTTTGCACCACCAAGGGCTGCATGGACTGATGCACTACCCGTGTAGGCAAATAAATTTAAAAAACGTTTTTCTTTCGCATTTTCTTGGATGTAACGGCGCACTAAACGATGATCTAAAAACAACCCGGTATCTAAGTAGTCAAATAAATTAACTTTAAACTTTGCACCAAACTCTTCAACAACCATGGTTCTATTTTGCTTAGCCATAGGTGTGTACTGCTCTTCACCTTTTTGCTTTTTACGGACTTTTACAGCTATGTTTTCAGGTGCAATATTTAATTGTTGCGCTGTTAAGCTAATTACGTCTTGAAGGCGTTTATCGGATACTTTTTCATCTATTTCTTTCGGTGCAGCATACTCAAAAATTACAGCACTGTCGTTGTAAACGTCAACTGCTACATTATATTCCGGAATATCAGCATCATAAACACGATAAGCATCTACTTTATTTTGCTTTAACCAATTTTTGAGGCCTTGTTTATTTTTTTTCAGACGATTAGCAAATGACATTGAACCTTCATAATTAAGGGCTTTTTTATCATCCGTAGTCAAACTGACTTGCTTATCATCTAGTTGATATAAATTAAGCTCAACATCTAAAGGACCATTTTTAAATTTATAACGTTTTAATTTAACCAGCTTTAAAAGTTTAAATAAACTTTCATCCATGCCCAATAACGCCAGTTTCCAATGATTAAAATGCTTTTTAAAGCCAACACCTAAGTTGCGGTGTAAATTAACTAACTCAGCCATAGAGCCAATACGTTCGCCATAGGGTAAATTTGAAATAACTACACCAGGTAATTTAGCCACTGCGGTTAACTTTGTCGCATCGCTTTGTTTAAATTTAATTATGTCATCAAGCTCTACGCGTTTTGCGTTATCAATGGCTTTACCTAGTACCTGAGCATCGTAATCGTGGCCTATTAACCATAATTTTGGATCTGTAATATTTTCGAACAATTCTTCTTTTAACGCGTTGAATTTTGCCACTCTAAAACTAGGTAAACGCTCAAAAGCAAACCCTTCACGAAATAGCCCTGGCGCCTCATTACGCGCCATACCAGCAGCTTCTATTAAAATAGTACCCGCACCACAACATGGGTCAAACAAAGGTTGCTTTACATTATCAAGCCATCCACTGCGCTTAATAATTGCCGCCGCTAAATGTTCTTTTATTGGCGCTTTACCTTGTCCTTGACGATATCCACGTTCAGATAGTCTTGGCCCTGAGTAGTCAATATATAAAGAAACACCGTGACGATTTAAACGCGCAACAACACGAACATTTGCATCCTGTTTATCAACATTAGGACGCTGCTCGTACAAGTCATTAAAATAGTCAACAATTGCGTCTTTAATGACTAAACCTGAAAACTGTGTATTTTTTAATGAATCATTAGTACCGTTAAAATCTACAGCGAATGTTTGGGTTGGGCCAAACCATTCTTGCCAAGGTTGAAAACGAGCAAATTTATACAAGCTATCTTTGTCATCAACGCCTTCTTTTTCTTCGATAAGCATAAGCACACGAGTAGCAAAACGGCTTGATAAACAAACCTTTTGCGCCAGTAATGAGTCAGCCTCAAAACGAACAGAACCAACAGTTTGCTTAGACACAGCAGCGCCAAGTTCTGTTAACTCATCAACCAATAAATTTTCGATTCCGATAGAAGTAAGTGCGATAAATTGCAAAGTAGTAACCCTTAATAGCTAATTGCGCAGGATTATACCATAGGTTGAGGGACAAACACGCCATAACGCATGCTTAATAACGTAAATTTGATTAGGCGGTTTTAAATTTAAACTGCTGGGTTAAGATGGGATGAACGCGGTTGTTTAAAATTTTTATAACTTCAAACTGAGCAAGAGATAAATTTTCGTCTAGCTGAAAGTTCTCGCTTAAGTTTAAGCAAACTGACGCATCGCTGCAATGATCGACGATTAGAAAGTCCCCAGACTGCGCCTTAGAAACTAATTTAACGACAGCTTCAACACTGGGTTGAGTGCCTGTATATTCGTTAAAAAACCAGCTTTTAGCTAACACTGGTTTTAAATGAAATTTTACAGCGGTGGCATTGAGCGCTATCTGACAAACTTGCACACTAGACCAGATTTCAAACCCATCTAAGTAATTATAAACTTGTTCGTAAAAAGCGGCATCTTCTAAACTAAAATTTGGGTTTTTGATAACTAAATCTGTTAACTGCCTTATTTTGTAAGGTGTGCAAAGTTGCATTTCGTCGTTCAAATCAAGTAATAAACGATTTTTATTAGGACAAGCAATCCACTGCCATTGCTTTGACGCTTGTAACATATGCTCCTCCTTGTGGGCTTTATTAGAAATGTTATCAGTTCGAAGTATAACCGCTTTTGACCATTTTATATATAATTGCTTAGAACATTTATCTAACGATCAAAAGCTTAGATAACTGATCCTTATAAGCCATTAACGATCGATTTTACCAATTCAGGGCCTTTATAAATAAAACCGGTATAAACCTGAACTAAACTAGCGCCCGCGTTGAGTTTCTCTTTAGCTGATTTAGCATCGTCAATTCCCCCTACGCCAATGATAGGTAATTCGCCTTTTGTTAATCGCTTTAATTCACTCACTACTTCTGTAGAACGCATTCTTACAGGGTGTCCAGATAAACCACCGGCCTCGTCTGCATACTGTTGGCCAATAACATCACCCCGTTCCAGTGTTGTATTAGTTGCAATTACCCCGTCTATTTTATTATTTAGTAGTGATTCACTCACCTGCTCTATTTGAATAGGATCAAGATCTGGCGCAATTTTAACAAGCATTGGAACCTGCTTATTATGTTTTGAAATTAAATCTAGTTGCTCATTTTTCAGGCTTTGCAATAAATCATCCAGTGCTGCACCGTATTGTAAATCTCTTAGGCCCGGTGTATTTGGTGAAGAAATATTTACGGTAATATAAGAAGCATGCTCAAAAACTTTTCTCATACAGTGTATATAATCGTCTTTACCTTGCTCATTAGGCGTATCTTTATTTTTACCAATATTAATACCTAAAATACCGTTGTATTTTGCTGCTTTTACGTTAGCAACAAGGTTGTCAACGCCTTTATTATTAAAGCCCATACGATTAATAATAGCGTTTGATTCTGGTAATCGAAATATACGAGGCTTGTCATTACCTGCTTGCGGACGAGGTGTAACAGTGCCCACTTCAATAAAACCAAAACCCATTTGGCTAAATGCATCTATACAGTCTGCGTTTTTATCTAAACCTGCTGCTAATCCAACCGGATTCTTGAATTCAAGACCTAAAAAGTTAACCGGCTTGTCTGCTACAGATTGCGACCATGCAGCGCTCAATGGTGTGTTAGCGAAACGACTTAGGTTGTTAAGAGCAAATTCATGTGCCCACTCCGCATCACGGGTAAACATAAAACGGCGAGCTAAATCGTAAAACATGAATATATTCCTCTTTAAATAACAGACAAAAAAATACCTCAGACAAGGCTGAGGTATTATATAACATTTTTAATAATTAGCTTATTACTTAGTTAATAAATAATAAGTTAACTTACTGCTTTATTTGGCTGGTGTATCGCAATTGTGACTTAATAACATTAATTCACGCAATGCCACAGAAAACTTAGCAAAGTCATGACTTTGTGATGTTTTAAATTCAGCCAGCATTTGCTTCCAACGAGTAAGTAGTAACTCTTGCTTATCCATCCACTCATCAATTTGATAATCAACGTCTTTCTCATCTGCTTCAAAGCTGTTTAATACAACCTGTGCGAGTGTACGTTGTTGCCAATCGAGCTCTTCTCGATAAGATGAACGTGCCAACGCCTGCCAATGGTTAGCTACTGGTTGGTTGGTTATTTGATCTAAGAACCAATGTAAGCCCATTCTTGCACCAAGCTTGAAGTAAGTATTCGACACCATAGCAATGCCTCTACGTGAATTATTAGCAATTTCTGCTAAGTCCATCACCGAGAACAAGCTAGATAACGACACTATACGCTTAGCAATATCTACTGGTACGCCACTGTCAGTTAACTTAGCCGCAGCTTGATCTATACGAGCACTTTCCTTTTCAACAATGTATGTGGTCAAGTTATCACTCAAATCACTAAATGTTGGTGAGAAGTACTCAATCCCTTGCTCAATTGTTTGCGATTTATTGCGATGACGCAAGAACCAGCGTGTTGCTCTGCGAACAGTTCTACGGAGTTGGTAAAGCATTTCTGTTTGTACTGCCGCAGGTATTTTATTATCTAATGCGCTAATTGATGACCAGGTATCACGCATTTCAAAAATTTCACTGGCAATTGAGTAACACATTGCAATTTCTGCTTCGCTTGCACCTGTTTCTTCGTGCATACGAACCATAAAATTTAAGCCCATGTCATTAACAATATTATTAGCAAGCTTGGTTGCTATAATCTCTTTACGAAGTGGGTGATTGTTCATTGCATCATTAAATTTCTCACGTAATGGACGTGGGAATGATTTAACCAGTAACTGACGATAATATGGATTCTCAGTAATATCATCTGTAACAAGCGAATCTTTTAACACCATTTTAGCGTAAGAAACTAACACTGAAAGCTCAGGGCGCGTTAGGTCTTTACCTGATGCAGCTCGCTCTGCTAGTTCTTCATCGCTTGGAATAAACTCTATAGCACGGTCTAATTTGCCATCTTTCTCAAGGGCATGAATAAAGCGGATTTTCTCTTTAAGCGTCGATGTACCACGAGATTGAGTAATCGAAAGCGTGTGCGTTTGACGATAGCAGTCTTTTAATACCAATTCTGATACTTCATCAGTCATAGAGTATAAAAGCTCATCACGCTGCTTAAGTGTTAAATCACCTTCAGCAACTAAACCATTTAAAAGAATTTTAATATTTACTTCATTATCTGAACAAGCAACACCGCCAACGTTATCAATAAAGTCTGTATTAACGCGTCCACCTTGTTCAGCAAACTCTATGCGTCCAAGTTGCGTAGCACCTAAGTTACCACCCTCACCAAGGACTTTAGCACCCAGTTCTTTACCGTTTATACGCAGCGCGTCGTTAGCACGGTCGCCTACGTCAGCATCTGTCTCTTTTGTGTGCTTGATATATGTACCAATACCGCCATTCCAGAGTAAATCAAACTCCATCATTAATGATGCTTTCATTAACTCGTTAGGCGTCATGCTTGCTTTTTTAGTACCCAACATTTTTTTCATTTCTGGGCTAAGGGTAATCGATTTCGCTGCACGAGAGAAAATACCACCGCCAGCAGAAATAAGATCTTTATTGTAGTCTTCCCACGAAGAGCGAGGCATATTAAATAAGCGTTCACGCTCTACATACGACTTAGCGGCGTCTGGATTAGGATCAACAAATATATGCATATGGTTAAATGCAACTTGTAAGCGAATGTGCTTAGACAGCAACATACCATTACCAAATACATCTCCAGCCATATCGCCAATAGCAACCACTGTAAAATCAGTTGTTTGACAGTCAATGTCCATCTCACGGAAATGACGTTTAACAGACTCCCACGCACCTTTTGCTGTTATACCCATTTTTTTATGGTCGTAACCTACTGACCCACCTGATGCAAAGGCATCACCAAGCCAAAAGTTGTATTCATTCGCAATACCGTTAGCAATGTCAGAAAACGTTGCCGTTCCTTTATCGGCTGCAACTACCAAGTAAGCATCATCTTCATCATGACGAACAACGTCGGTTGCAGGGACTACTTCACCACGAGCAATATTATCAGTGATGTCTAATAAACCTCTGATAAAGATTTTATAACACTCTTGGCCTTCTTTAATGAAAGCCTCACGCTCTGATGGAAGCTGTTTACAAACAAATCCGCCTTTAGAGCCAACGGGTACAATTACGGTATTTTTAACTTGTTGTGCTTTAACTAAGCCTAATACTTCAGTTCGGAAGTCTTCACGACGATCTGACCAACGTAAGCCACCACGAGCAACCTTACCAAAGCGTAAGTGAACACCTTCAACACGAGGCGAATATACAAATATTTCAAAAGCAGGTAACGGTAACGGTACGTCAGGTATTAAACGTGGTTGAATTTTAAATGACACATAAGATTTAAATTGGTTTTGAGCGTCTTTTTGATAGTAATTAGTACGAAGCGTAGCCACAATCATATCAACGTACAAACGTATGATACGGTCATCATCAAGGTTAGCTACATTTTCCAGCTCAAGATAGATTTGCGCTATTAACTTGTCCAGCGTTTTAGCACTTGCAGGGTTTTTAACAGAAAATCGTTTCGCAAATAAGTTAACAATTTGCGACGCAATATGAGGGTAGTTTGCAAACGTACTTTCAATATATGTTTGAGAGAAAGTTACACCAATTTGGCGCATATATTTAGCGTAAGCACGCAATATAGATGCTTCACGACCCGTTAAACCGCCCATTAGTACTAAACGGTTAAAACCATCATTTTCTAAACGGTTATTCCATACATTAGTTAAAGCAGCGCGAAAACGTGCAGACACCTTATCAAAATCATCCATTCCTTTGCTATCAATCAGCATAGAGAAATCCATGATCCAATTAATTCGGCCATCACTTGTTTTAACTGAATACGGTGTTTCACCAATAACGCGTAAACCAAAGTTTTCTAACATTGGCATTACATCTGACAAATGAATTGGCTCGTCTTTATGGAATAAGCTCAAGCGCACAATATTGGTATTCGCCTCTTCTTGAGGGCGATAAAAAAGCATCTCAAGTTTATTTTCTTCACTCAATAGCTCTAGCTTTTCAATATCGACTACTGCCGCACTCGGTAACACTTCATCTTTGTAAGAACGCGCAAATGCACTACAGTATTTGCGATTTAAGTCATTACCACGCGCTTCGCCTGCAGACTCTAAAAGCGCTGATTGTAGTTTGTCTTCCCAAGTACGGGCTGCTTCGATTAAATTGTTTTCGATGTCTTTCACGTTATATTCGATATTGTTGTCGGTCACACGAACAGTGTAATGAGTACGTGCTAGTGTTGACTCAGAGAAATAAGTTGTAAATTCGACTTTTTCGTCGGAATTAAATGCATTGCCTAGTATATCTTGAGTTTCGCGGCGCAGAGCTGTGTTATATCGCTCACGCGGAACATAAACCATGCAAGAAAAGAATCGGCCATAGGCATCTTTACGCACAAATAAGCGACACATATCTCGCTCTTGTACTTGTAATACACCCGTTGCAACTTCAAGTAACTCATTCTCGCGTGCTTGAACTAATTCATCACGAGGGTACGTTTCGAGAATATTCAATACAGCTTTATAGGCATGCGTCCCTTTAGCAAAATCACACATATCCATTATGCGAGTAATTTTACTTTTTAAAACAGGGACGTCGGCTGCGCTATTATTATAAAAATTAGATGAAAACAGGCCTATAAAGCGATCTTCGCCAATCACATTTCCTTCATCATCAAAACGTTTAATTCCCACGTAATCAATGTAAGCTGGACGATGTACGCGAGACTGAGAATTTGTTTTAGTCAATATGAGTAGATTACTACTGCGGGCTTCTTGTCGTGCTACTTCTGGCAGCTCAGACAATAATCGAGTGTGCTCTTCTGTTGAATTTTTTAACAAGCCCAAACTTGTATCCATTTTACCTTTAAGCTGGTAGTCACCTTGTACTGGACTTAACTCGTACTGTCGGTAACCCATAAGGGTAAAATTGTCGCTAACTAGCCAATCTAAAAACTCAACAGTTTCTGCTACTTCGCTCTTGTTTTTACCGTGGCGGCGTTTTGGTAGTTCTTTACTAACCTCAATTAACTTTTTGCGAATCGGTTGCCAATCTTCTACAGCAACTGATACATCAACCAGTACAGACTCGAGTTCTTGTTTAAAAGACTCAATAGCAGATGAATCTGTTTGACGGTCAATTTCTATAAAAAAAACTGTTTTTGTTGATGTAGATTCTTGCTCTGCTTTTAAGTTAGATAAACCAGAAATCTTCGAGCTCTCGTCGCGTTGAATTTTAAGAGGGCTATGTAGTAGTAAGTGAGAGGCGATATTTTCGCGCGTCATGGCCATCCGAACAGAATCAACCAAAAACGGCATGTCTTTAGCAATAATTTCTACGATGGTATGTGATGACTGCCAGCCATCCTTTGCCACTTCTGGATTGAAAACGCGAATAACGGCGTCGTCGGTAGTGTTTTTTTCTAGCGAATTCCAAAGGCTGAGTGCAGCGCCGTATAAGTCACTGTCGTTTCGATTTGCCAAATCCTCTTTAGACATATTGCTGTACAAGGCTTTGGCGAATTTTTCAACGAGTAACACATTATCAGCGTGAACTTTTTTCTGGATAAGCTTACAGACATTATCTAGGATAACCGAGGCTTGGCCTTCATTTCGTGTCATTGTATGTTCCTTAATCTATTACTGCTCAAGAGCAGGAATTTGTACAGCCATTTATTAGTGTGGAGTCAGATAAATTCTAACCCTTTTACAGCTAATAAACAGCTTTTTCGATGAAAACATTTCAAGCTTTTCAGCTATTTGGTCATCTATTCACAAATTATAGATATAAATGGCCAATAGTGGCCATTTAGGAGCAATATTATTCACATTAT
>NZ_LODI01000044.1:77640-122704 GCF_001468485.1 Pseudoalteromonas sp. H71 | reverse complement strand
GGCAATCGACAACGGCACATTTTGTTTAAGTTGCCCCATCATTGACGATAATATATAAATACCGTAATCCACACCAATACCCACACCCAAAGCAATAACAGGTAGTGTTGAAACTGTTAAGCCAATTTCTAGCTGCACCATTAACGCTTGTGCAAGTGTTGATACAATATAAAGTGGTAGCACAACAGCAATGGTCGCTTTGACACTTCTAAAACTTAATAGACACAATGCAATTACAGCACCGTATACATAAAGCATCATCGGTATTTGAGCTTCTGAAACAGATTCATTCGTAGCGGCCATAACACCAACTGGGCCAGATGCTAATTTAAATGCAAGTTTATCTGTCCCTTCCTCATTTGCGAACTGTTTTACGCTAGCAATAACACGATCAATAGTTTGCGCTTTATGATCATCTAAAAAGATAATGACAGGCATAACAGAACAATCACCGTTTAGTAAACCGGTACTCGTTTCCACCCGAGAAGTAGATTGCACTAATGTAGCTGAATTACGAGGCAAACTCTGCCATTTTAAATTACCTTCGTTGTAGCCCGCATTAACAGACTGAGCAACCGAGCTTAAACTAACTGCAGATTGAACACCGTCAACATTTTCAACTTTATATTGAAAACGGCTAATACGTTCCATTACATCATGCTCTGTACATGCTGCTGGGTAAGCTTCAACTATTACCTTTAAAATATCTGATGAAATTGTATATTTGTCCGATATTAAAAAAGTATCCTGGTTATAACGTGCATCTTGATGAAGTGACGGCGCACCCGCATGTAAATCACCAATACGCATTTTATCCGCTTGCCAGTAACCTAAAGCAAATAAAACAAGCGTAAAGCCAATAATGAGTTTAGCTACTTTAGGATCAGTTGCTTTTACCAATAAATCCCTAATTTTATCAAGCATATTTGGTTTATTAGCATCACCTGATTGAATATGAATACTATTTTCAAACTGCATGTATGATGCCCAAACAGGCAACAAAATTAGATTTGTAAAAATAATTACTGCAACACCTAAGCTAGCAGTAATTGCAAGCTCTCGGATGATACCTATATCAATCGTCAACAGAGTTAAAAAACCAACGGTGTCTGATAGAAGCGCAATACCACCGGGAATCAAAAGCGCTCTAAAACTCGATTGGCAACAAATACGAGTACTTTTTCCCTCGCTTACTTTTTTACCAATGGCATTAATCATTTGCACACCATGGCTTACACCAATAGCAAATACTAAAAATGGGACTAATATCGACATTGGATCAAGCCCAAAGCCAAGGCTTGAAAGTAAGCCCAACTGCCATGCAACTGCAATAATCGAGCATGCTATAGGTAAAATTGTGAGCTTTAAACTACCGCAAAACAACCAAACCATAATAAAAGTAAAGGCAATGGCAATTGCAAAAAATAACACAACGCCTTTAGCCCCTTCTGCAATATCACCGGCCATTTTTGCAAAGCCAATAATATGAATACTCACCTTATCAGTGCTCAAAGGATCTCTTAACTCTGTTTCGAGCTTTTCTGCAAAGGCTAAGGTATCAAGTTTTTCTTGTGTTTGTGGATCAGTTTCTAATAACTGAGCTGTTACCATTGCACACGAATAGTCGCTGGCAATCATACGACCAACAACTTTTGCTTTTTCTATATTTTCTTTTACAACGGCTAAACCACGTTCGTTTGCTTTAAAGTTTGCAGGAATAATTGGACCACCTGCAAAACCGTCTTCAACTACTTCTACAAATCGGGCACTAGGAGCAAATATAGAGTTTACAAGTGGCCTGTTTACACCCGGTATAAAGTAAAGCTGATCATGAACTGCTTTTAATTGAGTAAAAAATTCTGGATTGAATATATTACCACTGTCATCACACACAGAAATTAAAATGCTATTCGCACCACCAAACTGCTTCTCATGCTTGGTATACACTTTCATGTATTCGTGATTTAGGGGGATATTTTTATTAAATGAAGCATCAAGTTGAATATGCGTAGCTTTGAAAATAAGTAAACAAGTAATAATTGCAAAACTTATAAGCACAACCAAGCGATGTCTGAATATCGCTTTTTCTATAAAATCTAAAATAGTATGCATTAAGGGGTCAACTCCTTCACTTTAATGCCATCTTCAGTAGCCATTACCAATTTATTATTTTTAATTACACCATCAAGTATCGCTTTACCGTCGGCAAGTTGCTCATAATTTAACAACCCATCTTGTAAGTGAAAAATCACCCCACTGTTTGCTAACATTAACCACTGCTCGTCATTGTAATTAATAATGCTATTTATAGTAGCGGCTTTACTGCTCTCAAGGTGAAGCCATTCTTTTTCATCGCGCTGCTTGCTGTATACATTACCTCTAAGCCCAGCAACCACCTCTTGGTTATTATCTGAATTAAATGCGAAGAAAGAGCCTGGGTATATTTCTTCAAGACGCTGCCACGTGTTGCCGTTATCCGTGCTTCGAGCTAATAAACCCATCTCACCAACAAGCATTAAGCCATCTTCGGTTTTTTCAATTCGATTAAAATGTGGCAAAATTGATGCTGTTTCTGCTTCGTAACCCTCGGGATCATTTTCTTTTAAGTCATTTAAGTACTCTCTGTCTTCACTGAACAACAAAGAATCTAAAAATCGCTTTTCCCATTGTTTTCCACCATCGGTCGTATGGTAAAACATGCCATACGCACCCACTGCAAAACCTTCTAATTGATCTTTAAATAAAATGTCTAAACATGGCTTATCTAAAGAAGGCTTAACCTGTTGTAATTGCCAATTATTCCCCCCATCAACGGTGTTAATAATTGTGGCATCATGCCCACATGCCCAACCGTTGTTTTCATCACTAAAATCGACAGCGGTCAACAATACTTGCGTAGGTACTAATTTTGCTTGTTGCCAAGTTTCGCCATTTACACTTTTTATTACTGTGCCATGCTTACCTACAGCAACTAATTCATTACCTGTATTGATAATATCTGTTAATAGTGTTTTTTGTGCATTAGGCGCACTAATTGCGTTTTTTGGTGTATCTTGAGCAAAACTTGCACTGCTTATAATCAGGCTGGCACATACCAAATACTTCATAAATTTTAATCGCCTTGAACTGAAAGGAGTGTTTGTCTTTGTAAACGAGGAAAGTTTTTTGCGTTGAAAGACAAACGCGATGAGAAAGGAAAAAGGCACCTAACTTGCGACTAGGTGCCTACTTTTAACTTATCTACCTGCGCGGCGTAATGCGCTAGATGTAAACTCGTTATCATTAAATGATTTTGAGAAATCGTACATTTTTTCTTGATTATCTAAACCAATAGCTAAGTAACGACGTGAATTCAAATCATGATAAACCTCTAAAGTACTCCACTGAGTAGGTACTTCATAGTAGTTAAGACCATAGGCCATTGCTACACGGTAAAGTTGGTCACGGTTATCATAAATATCAGTCACCGTTACCTGCCAGCTATCTTCATCTATATAAAACACACGTTTTTTATAAATGTGACGAGTATCATCTTTAAGGTTAGCCTCTACTACCCAAACACGGTGTTTTTCATAACGTGTGTGCTCAGGATTTATATGACCTGGTTTTAAAATATCATCGTACTCAAGCTTGTCACTGTGAAGTTTGTAGCTATTATATGGAACATAAAGTTCTTGCTTACCTTTGAGTGTCCAATTATAGCGATTTGGCGAGCCATTAAACATGTCAAAGTCATCAGTAGTACGTAAGCTATCTGCTGCTGTACCCGGTGCATCATAGGCGACATTTGGTGCACGACGAACACGGCGTTGGCCAGAGTTATATGTCCATGCTTGGCGAGGCGTTAATATTTGGTCCATCGTTTCATGTACCAATAAGGCTGTACCTGCAAGGCGAGCTGGCTGAGTAACGCTTTGTTTAAATTTAAACAAAATGTTTGAGTCTTGAAGCTCAGCAGGTGTCGCACTTGGATCAGAGTATTTAACAAGTAGTTGTTCATCAAAACCAACATAGTTGTAAGAACCTGATGCTGTAGGTGCTGCTTGACCACCAAAACGCTCAATTGACTCACCTCTAAAGCGAAGTAAATGGTTCCAAATTGCTTCTAAACCTGTTTTAGGAATTGGAAATGGAATGCCAATGGCTGTGTTCTTAATCCCATTACCGCCTTCAATCAATTCAGCAGTAGGTGCAAACTCTTTGGTTGCATCATAAACAAATTGAGGGTAAGACGCTGATCGGCGTGTTTCATACACTGGCATTTTAAACGTGTCAGGGTAAGCCTCAAATAAAGCAATCTGACCCGGGCTCAGGTTTGCCTTGTATTTATCGATGTTTGTTTTGTCAATTGTAAAAAGTACTTTGTCACTTGAGAAAGGGTCAAGGTGATGCATACCCGCTTCGTAACCTGCTGGAGCAGCAGTAATGCCGTTATTCCACGCAGGAATAGAGCCGTCAGCGTTACCCGCTTTCTCAGCGCCCATAGGAGTTAGGTCTTGACCTAAACGTGCAACTTCTTCAGCTGATAGTTTTGCTAAAGCAGCATTACTTGCAAACAAGCTAGCAAAAGCTGCTGCAATGAGGGTAGGTTTTTTAAGCATAATAATGTTACCCCTAAATAGAATATTTTAAGTTAAAAGAAACGTAATCGCGGTCTGAGAAGGTATTTACACCACCACCGCCCCAAAATGAGTTGTAGCTTACATCAAGTGACCACGCATTTTGGTAGTTAAAGTTCATAGTAGCACCTAGTGACTTACGATCTTCAATGAACAAGAACATAGGATCAGGTGTATTACCATTTACGTCATGTGAAAATACAAAACGAGGTGAAAAGTTGATACCGTTGTAAAGGTTAAAATAGTCACCCTTCGCAATTAGTCGATAACCCCAAGATGAGCCAGTGGCAAACGACTTTTCTTCAGGACCATTTGAAAGACCTAAATGCAACGTTGAGTAATCTGTTGTACCTGGGCCAGTGATAACACCACTTCGACCAGTACCTGACACATTTAAACGCATTTCATCGTAATCTGGCATATCGTGAATTTTAACGGCGCCCACTTCACCTACCACAGCCCAACTGTCAGCTCCTAATGACGGGCCAAATAAATGCGTTGCAGTAAACTGAATTTGTGACGTATCACGTTCAATATAACCTTTTGCAACTTCACCTGGACCTACAGAACTGATTGCATCACCAATACTCATTTGCGAAATACCGGCAAAATCAGGACGAATACCAGCAACGGCTAGCTGTTCAGGCATTGCTGTGTAAAGTAATTCTACATCATCAATTTGCAGAGGCTCGTCTTGTCTAAAAGCAAATTCACCTGCAAACGCAGTCTCGCCAATCGTCGTATTAAAGCTCACACCATAAAGTTTTATATCTTCAGGGTATTCATTCTCAGCTTTAGAAAATGCAACTAAGTCAGCAACATTATCATCAGTGATTTCTGTTGTAGAAATCATTGCTAAATCTTGTGCAATGGCAGCTTGAGAAAAATTAGATACACGCCCTGAAATAAGCGGACGACGGCTGTGGTAATTTACGTGGTAAAGCGCAATTTCAGTGTCATTCCACTCGGGTAAAAATATGCCTAATCGTAAACCATATTGACCACCATCATCTGGTTCAGTTTTACCGTTACTACCTTTACCTTTAAGTGCAACCTTGGTTGGGTGCGCTAGGTACATATTAGCTAGTAAAGCTTGGCCTTCTGCACTTGTAGGATCAATACCCTGAGCCGCAGCTACTTGAGCATAGGTTGCAGTTAAGTTATTTAAACTTTCAGTTAAAAATGCAACATCTATATCAGGGTTAGACGTAAAGCCTAGCTGAACGTTTTGTTGGTAACCATTTTCTGCTGCAAAGTCATTGGTAGAAAAGTAAGTTCCCGCAGCTGGCAAGCGAGTCTCATGCCATTGGTATTGGTAAAAACCCTCAAGGGTAATGTTATCTGTAATGCCCAATGATGCCCAAAGCATGCCTACTGGGATAAATGCTTCTTTGAGCTCTGCGCCTGGCGCTTTCAATCTATCAATATCTACAGGGTTCACATTTATACCATGAGATATAAGTGTACTTTCACCCCAGTTAACTACTTGTTGGCCAAGTCGGACTGATAATGGGTTTTTGCCTTCGTTTAAATCAAAGTCAGCCCAAAAAAACGCGTCTAATAAGCGAATATCTGCACAGCTTTGTTTTTTAGTGTCTTTATCATCACAAGGATCAACGCTTTGGCCTGATGTAGGATTTGCGTAGGCAAAGTCACCATCCATTAGAGCAAAATCATAAAAATACATGAAGCGAGTGAATAGACCGTAGTTGTCTTTGTTTATTGAAATATCATGTGTACCTTTCAATAATTTTGAAAACGAATCACCGCTGTCAAAATTAAGGTCACCAGCATCACCATTATTAGAGTAAGAGCCAGGCTGAGCCCAAACATCTTGCGCAGAATAAATAGTATTTACAGCAGGATTGTATCCTGTCCAATTAAATGCGGGGTTATTGCTTTTACCTATTAAACCAAAGTCTCTATCTTCTACACGAATACTCTGGCCGTACGAAAATGTAGAATCGAAGGTTATGTCAAAGCCCCCGGCGTCAAATGTTACAGCCTGTGAACTTGCTGTAGTTAAAGCTAAACTAGCGGCTGCTAAACCTATAGCGATTTTGTTTTTAACAAAAAGCGATCTTCTTATCATTGTGGTTCCCCCCTGTCGCGGGTCATATTGTGTGATCAAGTTATTGTTTTTAGTGTAATCGTAACGATAGAAGCGAATTGTATAAATTACAAATAGTCGCATTCAATCTGTCATATATATAGTGTGTCAGCTGACGTTTACGTATTGGTAAGACGTCATACCAGATAATTTATACACGTTATTTAACAATAGAACAAATTGAAATTAACAAAAAGACAATATTTTTATGGTTTTATAACATAAAAATAGCGCTCTAAGCCACTTGTTCAATACGAATAAATTTATTTTCAGGGGTGAGTAACATTCTAAAACGCCCTCTTACACCCAAGCTTGTAACAAACGGTCTTAAATGATCGGCAGAAAACCGAATTGACTTCCCACCCTCTTCAACCACTTGAACAGAACTATATCGACCGTGGTAGTAATCCATGCAGTCGTTATAGCTCAATCTTAAATTAAAGTAATATTCAAGCATTTAATTAAGCGCTTTTTCAACTTTCTCGAATAAGTCGTCACTTAGTCCATCTAAATTAGATATACGTTCCAATTGCGTTTTCATAAGCGCTGAACGTGTTTTATCATAACGCTTCCAAGACATAAACGGTGTTAACATTCTTGACGCATTTTGTGGATTTATTGCATTAAGCTTAACAAGTAAATCACCTAGCAATTCATACCCTTGCCCGTCCACACGATGAAATTGCTGAGTATTAAAGTAACTAAAGCTACCGACTAAAGCACGCACTCTATTAGGATTTGAAAAATCAAAACTTGGGTGTTCGTATAATGACTTAATGTTAATAATTGCGTCTTCACCAGTTTGCATTGCTTGAAGCGCAAACCATTTGTCCATGACAAGTACATCATGTCGCCACTGACTATCAAAGTGCGACAGTAATTCATCACAAAGCTCATGAGAAGCTTTTACCACAGCGCTAAGCGAACCCAACACATTGGTCATATTTGATGAGCTAGCAGCACGTTTAATAAATTTATCTGTTTGTTTACTTGGAACCTTTGCAAGATAATGCAGGCATATTTGCTGTAGTGAGCGCACAGCAACCGCTTCAGCACTTATGCTACCATCGTCATGTAATGAACCAAAACATGCGGTCAGCTCATCATTAAGGCTTGTAGCAATTTGCACTTCGAACTGTGCTACAACGCGAATAATTTCATCAACAGGAATAATTTCAAATTCAGCAGCTAATGTGTCAAAGCTAGGAAGTTTTAATAGCTCAGCAATTAACGCTAAATCGCCTTGTTTTGATACGATCAACACACGCAAGGCTTCAATTATTTCGTCACTCAATTGAAATTGTATATCAGAGTTAATTGCTGTTTTTACTGCTTTTATGAACAATTGTTGTTGTGCATCCCAA
The DNA here is from genome assembly GCF_001468485.1 of Pseudoalteromonas sp. H71. Lineage (GTDB taxonomy): Bacteria > Pseudomonadota > Gammaproteobacteria > Enterobacterales > Alteromonadaceae > Pseudoalteromonas. Next base: position 114,611 of record NZ_LODI01000044.1, on the reverse strand, counting down.
CGTGAAAAATCACTTCGTGCAAAACGCATGATATGCAAAAGCTCTAGCTCAGTTGTTTGTTGAGTCAAAATACACGGTGCTGAAAAATCTTCTGATAAAACGGCAACGGGTTTGCACGTCACATTATCAAAAATATAACGCTGCTTTGCATCAGTAACATTAAGTACATTACTTATTTTTAAGCCTTTGTACTGTAGATCGATGCTATTACCTGATTCGTCTAACAACTCAATTGCAAATGGGATATGCAAAGGTGCGTTATCTGGCTGATTAACGGGTGCATTTTGTTCTATGGTTAGTGTGTATACATTAGAAGCACTATCGTAATGCTCTATAGCATTTAAACGAGGCGTGCCTGCCTGGCTATACCAACGCTTAAATTGCTCTAAATTAACACCCGATGCGTCACTCATAGCACTGACAAAGTCATCACATGTAACAGCTTGGCCATCATGGCGTTTAAAGTAAAGGGCCATACCTTTTTGGAAGTTATCCTCACCAAGCAAGGTATGCATCATTCTTATTACTTCAGCCCCCTTGTCGTATACTGTTACAGTATAAAAGTTATTCATTTCAATAACTTTTTCAGGCCGTATAGGGTGCGCCATAGGCCCTGCGTCTTCACTAAACTGGTGAGTTCGCATTACCTTTACAGCATCAATGCGGTTGAGCGCGCGCGAACCTAGGTCACTACTAAATTCTTGATCTCTGAATACAGTTAGCCCCTCTTTAAGTGATAACTGAAACCAATCTCTGCAGGTAACACGATTACCAGTCCAGTTATGAAAGTATTCATGACCCACTATAGACTCAATAGTATGGTAATCTTTATCCGTTGCTGTTTCTTGATTTGCCAAAACACATTTACTATTGAATATGTTTAGGCCTTTATTTTCCATCGCACCCATATTGAAAAAATCTACGGCTACAATCATATATATATCAAGATCATATTCTAGGTTAAAACGCTCTTCATCCCATTGCATAGACTTTTTAAGTGATTGCATCGCATGAGGTGTTTTAGACAAATTACCCTTGTCTACAAATAAAGCTAAATCAATTTTTCGACCACTTTTTGTTGTATACGTATCCTTTGATACATCAAAATCACCGGCAACTAATGCAAACAAATAGCTTGGTTTTTTAAATGGGTCTTGCCATTTAGAAAAATGACGGCCATCGGATGTCTTACCGGTATCAACTTGGTTACCATTAGACAACAAATGTGTATACTTTAAATCTGCAACAATAGTCACATCAAACGTCGACAACACATCAGGGCGATCCATGTAGTAAGTTATCTTTCTAAATCCCTGTGCCTCACACTGTGTACAATATGCTCCACCAGACAAATAGAGACCTTCTAAAGACGTATTCGTCTCAGGAGATATCTCAGTCACAATACGTAATTTACAATGCTCTGGTAGGTTATTAATGACTAGCTGTTCATCAATAACGCTGTAATCTGTTAGCTCAAGCGCATCTATCGATAAGGAAATTAACCGTAAATCTATACCATCAAGTATTAGGGGTGATTGATCGTCACTAACACGTGTTAAGGTAAGTACACTTGTTACCGTTGTAGCTGTAGGCTGAAGATCAAAAGTTAGGTCTGTATGATCAATTAAAAAATTAGGGGCTTTATAGTCTTTGAGATATTGAGCTTGAGGTGTCTTTGAGTTAATCATATTTACTCCAAAGTAGCGCCTTTATCAATAAAGGCGCTACTAAATTTAGGCAGATTGTTTCGGCTTAATACGTAAAATTTTAATACCAAGGTAAGCATATATAACAGCTAAAACGGGATTAATTAAGTTGAAGAAAGCATAAAGCGCGTAATCGAAAGGGTTTATTAAAAGTACACTTTGCATGTAAGCACCACAAGTATTCCAAGGAATAAGCGGGCTGGTAATCGTACCGCCATCCTCTAAGGTGCGAGATAAATTAACTGGCTTCAAACCACGCTTTTTATATTCGTCTTTAAACATACGTCCAGGAACCACAATAGCGATATACTGATCAGCTGCAATGAGGTTGGTGCCAATACATGTTGCAATTGTAGAGGCAATTAAAGAGCCTGTACTTTTCGCTATTTTTAAAATACTTTTTACAAAAATATCCAACAGGCCCGTTTTTTCCATAATTGCGCCAAACATTAACGCAGTCATAATTAACCAGGTAGTTGTCAACATGCCCGCCATACCGCCACCGCTAAGCAGTGAATCCATTTTGTCATCACCGGTATCGATACTAAAGCCGTCAAAAAATGTCGTCCATACCAATTTGAAATACCCAACCACTTGGCCCTGGGAAGTATCAATTTGAGAACCAATTAGGTCAGATTGAAATAACATTGCCCAAACAGCACCAACAACAGCACCAATAGAAATGGCAGGAAAAGCAGGCATTTTTTTAATTGCTAACACTAAAAGTACAATTAAAGGAATAAGCATTTCAAAACCAATGTTGAAATTTTGCTCCAAAATTAGCGTAATTTCGTCTAAGCGCCCCGCCTCATTAGATGCCGTTGCATTAAAGCCCATAAATATAAATATAATGAGTGCAATCACAAAGCTAGGGACTGTTGTCCATAGCATATGCTGAATATGTTCAAATAAGTCAGACCCAACCACAGCGGGTGCTAGGTTAGTTGTTTCAGAGAGTGGACTTAGTTTATCACCAAAGTAAGCACCCGATATAACAGCACCAGCTGTAACCGTCTGCTCTAAGCCAAGGCCAGTGGCTACACCTAACAAAGCAACACCAATTGTAGCTGCTGTGGTCCACGAGCTACCAATACTCATAGCTACAATGCCACAAATTAAACAACTTGCGGCATAAAACCAACTAGGGTTAATTACTTGCAAACCATAATAAATTAACGTTGGTACTGTGCCAGATAGCAACCAAGTACCTATCAATGCGCCTACCATTAATAAAATGAGTATAGCGCCAAGTGACAGCGTTATACCTTCTATCATGGCTTGCTCAAGCTTTTTCCAAGTATAGCCGTTTTTTAGGCCAATGAGAGCAGCTGCAAAGGTTGCAAATAAAAGTGCAATTTGGTTTGGTCCAGATGACGAATTGTCGCCAAATAAATAAACCGCGGCCCCTAACAAACAAATTAAAACTGAAATGGGAATTAATGCATCAAGGAATGAGGCGGATTTGACTGGTTTATCATCCAATGGGTTCAAGGTTGAGACTCCTACACACATACAGCGTGTTTAATTATTATTTTTAGCACTTAGTGCGTATTAACTGAGCATTATTAAGCTGGCTCAATTTTTAATAGTTAGAGAGTATAACAATTTAGGCTGTGATAGGTAGCAAAAAAGGCGCATAAGCGCCTTTTTTATAGTGGTAAAACCAGTTTTACTTTTTGGCTATACGCCCAAAATTTATATAATCTTGAGTTATTAAGGCTGCCTCTTCAAGGAAAGGGTCAAGCTCATCAATAATTTCGGGTACATCATCTAGGTTTTCAACAGGGTCTTTACCTAATCGTTTCAAGCGTTCATTTGTACGTACTAATGCACGCGCTTCACCCTCTTCTTTTTCTTTAATGCGAGAAGCTTCAACTAAAGAAATTGTTTTACGATCTTTTTCTTCATTGTAAAACGCAATATCGTCAAACACATAACCAAATTCTGGCTCAGATTTAATCCGATCTTTATGTTGTTTTTCAAGATACGGAATAACAGGTGTTAAGTTTCCTAACTTCTTATATTTTGCTTTTACAATGCTATCCCATGGTAATGCATTATCTTGCTTACTTTCACCCCACTCAGCAGGGTCTATCGCTGATGGAAAAGAAATATCAGGAATAACACCTTTATGCTGAGTACTGCCGCCATTTATACGGTAAAACTTCGCTATGGTGTATTGCACGCTACCTAGTGGGTTATCATAAAGGTCATATGCTCTTGCAAGACCTTTATGTTGCTGCACAGTGCCTTTACCAAACGTTTGTTCGCCAATAATAACAGCGCGACCATAATCTTGCATTGCAGCGGCAAAAATCTCAGAAGCAGAAGCACTGTAACGGTCAACTAGAACCGTTAAAGGGCCGTCGTAATAAGTAACGCCATCACGATCCCTTTGTTCTTCAATTCTGTTGTTCAATGTATGTATTTGTACGACAGGCCCTTGGTCAAAAAACAAACCAGAAAGCTGAGTAGCTTCATATAAGGAGCCCCCCCCATTTTGGCGTAAGTCAATAATAATACCGTCTACTTTAGCCTCTTTTAATTTAGCTAACTCAACTTTGACATCTTTAGATAGGTTATTGTAAAAACCTGGGATTTCAATAACCCCAATTTTGCTTGTTAAATCAGAATATTTAGCTTCGAACACTTCTGACTTGGCAGCTCTGTCTTCAAGTCGGATTTTATCACGAGTAATTTCGACAACTTTAGGTGTGCCGTGAGCATCTGCCCCTTTTAAATATTGTAAACGTACTTTAGTGCCCTTTGGCCCTTTAATTAAATCTACAACATCGTCTAAACGCCAACCAATAACGTCAGTAAAGTCTTCACCCTCTTGTGCTACACCAATAATTCGGTCATCGGCTTTAATTTGTTCTGTTTTATCCGCTGGACCGCCGGGAACAAGACTGCGAATAACGGTGTAATCTTCGTCAGGAGTTAGCACTGCGCCAATCCCTTCAAGCTCTAAGTCCATATCCATTTTAAATTGTTCAGCACGTCTTGGTGATAGGTAAGACGTATGCGCCTCAATTGAGCGAGCTAAAGAATTTAAAACAATTTGAAAGGCATCTTCTGAGTTTGATTGAACTAAACGTTTTTCTGCGTTTTTGTATCGCTTAGTGAGAACCTCTTTAATACCTTCCCAATCTTTACCTGTCATTTTTAAACGTAGTGCATCGTACTTAACGCGTTCACGCCAAATTTCATCTAGCTCAGCTTGCGATGTTGGCCAGGCTGCATCTTCACGATCAAAAAAATATTCATCTGGTTTCTCAAACGTCATTTCATTTTCTAGCAAAGAAAGTGAATATTCGTAACGTTCAAAACGGCGCTTTAGGCTTAAATTAAATATATCAAACGTAAAGCCTAGTTTGCCGGTTGTTAAAGCGTTGTCAAAGCTATCGCGATATTGCTCAAACGATGCAATATCACTGGCTAAAAAAACGCTTTTATTAAAATCAAGGGATTCGATGTAACGATCATACACTCTACTTGAGAGCTCATCGTTAAATCGAACCGGGATATAGTGTGAACGAGTAAATAAGCTTGCCACGCGTTTACTGGCAGTACCATGTTGACTTTCTTGCTTGAGTAGAGGTAAATCATCAATTGTGACAGGCTCTACAGCAGCAAATAATGAACCTGAGAACAGGGCTGCAACTACCGGAATGAGCGTAAACTTTTTACTCATACAAACTCCTTAATTTATGTACAACTTATATAGTATATAAGCTGTCTGCTTTGGTTTTAACTTGCATACCAGTCACTAATTCAACATGAACGTCGTCTTTGTTTACCTCAGTGATTACTGCATTTACAAGTGCTTGGCCTAGTTTAACCTTAACCTTGTTATTAACCTTGACCTCTATCGCTGGTAAAGGTTCAATTTTACCTGAACGTTTAGCAGATGCAGCTTTAGCTGTTTTGTTAGCCGATGCGTTTTTATCTGCACCTTTACTTGCATGTGCTGGTTTTTTCTTAAAGTTTTTAGAATCTGAGTCTTGACGTGGACGCTGTTGTTTTTTGCGCTTAGCCATTTTTGCACGACTTTCTTCTAATGCTTTTTGAGCATGGTCAATATGCTCTTGCTCAACTTTTTCACCTTGATTACCATCAAGGTCAATACGAAACTCCGACTTTGTCACAGCTTCTAAATAACGCCAGTTAGACGTGTATTTTCTTAGTGCTTGACGAACTTGAGTCTTGCTTACTTTTTCAGACCCTTCAATACGCTCAGCAATATCTTTAAAAATACCGACTTTAAGCGGTTTGATACCGTCTTTTTGTTTAAAACATTGTGAAAATTCTTGGTACAAGAATTCCAATACTTCATTAATATCTTTTAGCTTGTTTGTGGTTTCCATTTTAGAACCTATTTTTCACATCTTTTCATCAAGGGACGAATCAACATAGTGTATTACCCAGTCGACCAGTTCTTCGAAGTCGGCTTCTAGTACAGCCATATCACCTCGAAGGTGTTCCCAAATACCATTTATTATTTCATCGATTGATTCACAATCTAAATCGTCTGGGAGTTTGTCCCAAGCAATGTGAATCAAATCATTGAGCGTTTCCGCTACATGTTCTTCTTCGCCTTCCCAGTCGCCTACATCTTGTAAAGCAAATAGGTAGTCTTGAACATTTAGCAAATCTTTCATTACAAGCTAGCCTCAAAGCATTTAACCAATGCTTCTAATCCCGCTTTGTCATCAGTATCAAACCGAGAAATACTAGGGCTATCAATATCTAGCACTGCAAATATTTTACCATGTTTCATGATAGGTACAACAATCTCAGAGTTCGATGCTGCATCACAGGCAATATGCCCATCGAAGGCATGAACATCTTCAATTAGTTGTGTTTGCAACGTAGCTGCAGCCGTTCCACATACACCCTTTCCAACTGGAATACGGATACATGCTGGGTTACCCTGAAATGGGCCTAGCACTAATTCTGACGGCGAATCAATAAAGTAAAAGCCCGCCCAATTTACATCATCTAAAGAGGTAAATAACAGCGCGCTTATATTTGCCATATTAGCAATTACATTCGACTCACCGGCAATCAGCGATTCAGTTTGTTTAACTAATGACTGGTAAAAATCGTGCTTTTGCATACCAAACTACTTCTTATTAAACATACAGTAGCTAAAGGTACTCTTTGTGGTGAAAAATTGGAACCTTTTGCAGGTAAAAAAAAGGAATTTCCGTAGTTTAAAAGCGTCCTTGGTTAATAAAGACGCGATTATGATTTTGAAGTTTTACGAAGACCAAATAAAAACAGCCCTGCCGCTATTGCCGACATAACACTATTAATTAAAAATATTTCGCCTGTAGAGGCACTCAGTAGAAAACTAAAAATAGCCCCACCAACTAAACCAAGCGTTAAAACACCTGAGTAGTTTACTTTTGAATACTTAAACATTAATAAATAGCCAGGGACAACAAATGCAGCCATTGTTAACCCAACAATATGTGCATTAGAAATAGCCGTCATTAATAAAGAGAAAAATATTGAGACAAATTCACCTTGTAAGGTTACCGAATAGTAGACCCCTAATAAGCTACCCACAATAACAGGAGAAAGTAATGAAAGCGCAACGCTTTTTGCTAATTGGTGTTTCATTTAATAGTCCTTAATTACACATATACTTTACTAATAAGCATGCACCAAGAACCCAAAGTTAGAAACAGAGACTATGGTCGTAAATTACGCTCAAAAATAAAACACATTAAACGACGAACGAACTATCGTTCTCGGGAGGTAATTTTAATAAAGGTAAAGTTATTGCTTTTAAATAACAAGACAGGTGATTCAATCTGCAGATGTTAAACAGAAGAATTATTTGATGACATAAGTTCTATGTTTAATTTTAAAATTAATTAAACAAGAATGCTGATTTCAATTAATAGTTAAATCTAAAAAAACAAAAAAGCCCGCTGTTTAGCGGGCTTTAATATAATGGTGGAGAGATAGGGATTTGAACCCTAGATAGGCTACAAACCTATGCCGGTTTTCAAGACCGGTGCATTCGACCACTCTGCCATCTCTCCAAAGGTGCTATAAATTACAAGTAAGAGTGTACTCATAATTATTGTAATAAATGGTGGAGAGATAGGGATTTGAACCCTAGATAGGCTACAAACCTATGCCGGTTTTCAAGACCGGTGCATTCGACCACTCTGCCATCTCTCCGCACGGCCTGCATAATAGGGAAACCCGTTAGCTTTGTGAAGCTTTTTTTAAAAAAAATTGTTTAAGTGCTTAAAAAACAATTGATTTGTTCAAAGATAAAACAAAAACTTTCTTTTTGGTGCTTAAATGAACTTTAATTAAAAAATTAATGTCTATTGATCCACAAAGGTTTGCCCAAACATATAAGAGTTGGTAATCTAATTTTAGTTAAATTATCGAAACACACGTTTCACTTAAAGGAGCTCTACAATGGCGTTTAATCAATCGTACAATACCGCTAAACCGGTAATGTCTACCATTGAAACAAACAAGGTACTTAAAAACACCTACTTTTTACTAGCGATGACACTGGCATTTAGTGCAGTAACGGCTGGTATCTCAATGGCACTACAATTACCTTACTTTATGGGAATTGTGTTCACACTGGTTTCGTTTGGTTTACTATTTGTTGTAAACAAAAAAGCTGACACCGCATCTGGTGTATTTTGGGTATTTGCTTTCACTGGTTTAATGGGAGCCGGTTTAGGTCCAATGTTAAACCATTACGCTGCCATGCCTAATGGCCCAATGCTGATTATGCAAGCACTTGGTTCGACGGCACTTATTTTCTTTGGTCTATCTGCATATGCGCTTAACACCAAAAAAGACTTCTCTTTTATGGGCGGCTTTTTAACCGTTGGCCTAATTGTTGTTATTGTTGCGAGCATTGTTAACATATTCATCGGCAGCTCTTTAATGTTTATGGTGCTTAACGCTGCTGTTGTATTAATTATGTCTGGCTTAATTTTATTTGATACAAGCCGCATTATTAACGGCGGAGAAACTAACTACATTCGCGCTACAGTATCTTTATATCTGAATGTGTACAATCTATTTACTTCATTACTGCACCTACTTGGCGCAAGTGATGACTAATTAAATAGTTCTGTTAAAATAGCCCCTTTATTGGGGCTTTTTTATTGGAATTGTTTTGGCACGATTTGTTCTTTCATTACACACACCACCATCAGATCACGACACCAGCCAACGTATAATTAAGTTTGCTAATGCGTGTTTATCTCAAGGGCACACCATAGACGCAATATTTTTGTACCAGCAAGGCGTTTATCATGCATCAACCCATTTTGACTTAGCCTCTGATGAGCTTCAAATTGGCGCATTATGGCAGAAGCTATCAAGTCAAAATATTAATCTTATGCTGTGTGTAACCGCTGCAGAAAAAAGAGGCCTAGATACGTCAAATACAGGCGTGTTTTCTGTGGCAGGTTTAGCGGAGTTTGCAATGCTAGTAAGCGACGCTGATAAATGGGTGCAATTTAAATGATTAATGTATTAGTAATGAGTCAAAGCAGTCCATTTGATGATCTAAACCTGCGCGACGCGCTCGATATGACGCTGATTTTTGCAGCTGTCGATCAAAATATCAGTTGGTTGTTTAGCGGCCCCGCTGTTTTAGCTTTAAAAAAACATCAAACTCCTTCTACAGTAGGTATAAAAGATTTTTTTAAAAACATAAAAACGCTTGAAATTTATGACGTAGAGAACATCTATGTTTGCGAAAAGTCGCTTCTTGATTATGGTTTAAGCAAAACTGATTTACTCATAGACGCACATACAATGACATTTAGTGAACAACAAACACTTATTAAAAAACAACATCATGTGGTGACCTTATGAGCACGCTACATATTTTTTCAAAACCTTTAAATTATTACTCAGCTAATCAATTAGAGAACTTAATTAGCCTTGATGACCGGGTATTACTTTTAGGTGACGCGTGCTTTGCTAGTAAACAATTTAAACAGTTTTCAGACGCTCTCTTAGTACTTGAAGAGGACGCACACGTTCGCGCAATTAAGTTATCACACAACGAAACTCCCATTAGCTACGACGAGTTTGTAGCGCTTACTTTAACCTCTACGCAATTAATTACTTGGTAATCCATGCTTGAATTTAACGAACAAATAATCGAAACCGATAAGCAAGGTTACTTACTTGACCATACACAATGGTCTAAGCAACTAGCCCCCCTTATTGCAGAGCAAGAAAATATATCGCTTAGCGAACAACACTGGGAGGTGATTAACTTCGTCCGCGAATTTTATGTTGAATACAACACAAGCCCAGCCATCCGCATGCTTGTAAAGGCAATGGCTAAAGCACTCGGAGAAGATAAAGGCAATAGTATTTATCTTTATAAGTTGTTCCCAAAGGGCCCGGCTAAACAAGCGACAAAAATTGCTGGATTACCAAAACCAGCTAGGTGTATTTAATGAGAAGTAAATCAAGTAACAAGCAAACACCCGCCTCCTTAAATAAGCGCAATACGGGTCGTACCTATTCTAGAAGTGCAATTAAAAAGCCTACAAACAAAAGAGAAATAAAACCTCAAATAGACGCTAAAGACAAAAAAATTGTACTTTTTAACAAGCCTTTCGATGTACTTTGCCAGTTTACCGACGATGCAGACAGAAAAACGCTAGCTGAATTTATTCCTATTAAAGATGTATACGCTGCAGGACGATTAGACCGCGATAGTGAGGGGCTATTACTGCTAACAAACTGCGGTAAACTACAAAATACATTAACAGCACCTAATAAAAAAACCAATAAAACGTACTGGGTCCAAGTAGAAGGCGAACCTTCTACACAATCAATACAAGCTTTATGTAAAGGTGTTGAACTTAAAGACGGGCTCACACTGCCTGCTAATGTAAAAATAATTAATGAACCTGATATTTGGCAACGTACCCCGCCGGTTCGTGAACGAAAGTCTATTCCTACCACATGGCTCAGTATTACCATTAATGAAGGAAAAAATAGACAAGTTCGCCGAATGACTGCTCATATTGGCCACCCAACTCTTAGGCTCATCCGTTACAGCATAGGTAATTACACTTTAGACGATATTAATAATGGTGAATATAAAATCATTAAAGGTAGCGTTAATGCATAAGCCAAATGTAACAGTAGCCGCCATCGTAAAAAAACATAACGAATACTTATTAGTAAAAGAGCGCGATAAATTTACTAGCCGCATTTGCTACAATCAACCAGCAGGCCATTTAGAAAAGAATGAAACGCTAGCCCAAGCAGCAAGCCGCGAATTATATGAAGAGACAGGTTTGTCACTCACCCCTACAGGCCTTTTAGGCATTTATAACTTATACGCTGATAACGGTGTTCATTACTTAAGATTTTGTTTTTTATTTGATGCGACTGGCACCAGCCAACAACTCAATCCAATTGATAAAGATATTATAAGTGCCCACTGGTTCAACCTTGAACAGATTAAGTCTTTAGCACTACGAAGCCCGCTCGTTCAAAAATGCATTGATGACGCGATAACGCGTCCGCCATTAAGCCTAGATACTATTTATAACTAATCAAAAATTAAGGCATGTTGATGGTGTGTTTTAAAGTTTGCTCTGACTAGAGAGCCTACATAGTGACGTGGGGTATGTAATTGCTCTTGTGTTATTTTTGTGAGTTGCAACCATGTACGGATAAGTAAAAAAAGCAAAAATTTCTGCGTTCAGCCTAAGCCCTTGCCTACCCCATGTAGGCAACAAATAATTAATTTAACTTTGAGAGTGTAGTGCAATACAGTTTCTGCCTTGGTCTTTTGCATAATACAGTGCGCTATCGGCTCCTTTAACAAAGCTTACTTTATCGTTTTCGTAATTAGCTGTTGAGTTAACACCCATACTGACAGACAATAAACCGCTATAAGTTTCTTCATGCACAATTGCCAAGCTTTCAACAGCCTTCTGTATTTGCTCAGCAATAAATAGTGCACCTTCCCTATCCGTATCAGGAAGTAACACAACAAACTCTTCACCACCGTATCTGGCAACAAAATCCTCAGGACGGTTTACAGTCGATGCAATAGTTTGAGCCACTTCGTATAAACAAGAGTCACCTGCTAAATGACCGTAGCGGTCGTTAAACTGTTTAAAAAAATCAACATCAATAATTATTAAGGATATTGCCCCTTCGCATTCCTTGGCTTTATCAAATTCATGGGCAAGTTTTTCATCAAATCGACGCCTATTAGCAATTTTGGTTAATGAATCCAAAAACGCCATATCCCTTAAAATATCCTCAGCCTCTATTCGTTCGGTTGCATCTTTAAATACGGCTAAAAATTCTTCGCCAATATTTATCCCCGACACCTCCATAACCACTTGTGTGCCATCACTTCGTGCAACAGTGTAGTTATTGGCTGGTATATCGTCATTATTACTCTTCGCTTTTTTCAAAGCTTCAGACCATAGATTTTGAGCTTGTAACCTATATTGAGGATCTGGGTAGGCCTTTTTCCACCATGCATGAAGGTTAGGCACATCCTCAACAGTATAACCAAACACATCTACAAACCGTTGGTTTACTCTGAGGATATCACCAGTTTTACTACACACGTTACACACCGGCATAGGGAGCACTGAAAATAACTTAGCATAATGACTTATCTCATGCTTTCGCATTGGGTTTAAGGTACTGCGGGATAAAAAGCTCATCGGCATTTCTTTGCTTTCAGCACTTAATTGTTCGTGCATTTGTATAGCAAAATCCCATTCTAGCCACCAATGTTCTAATTTATCCAAAAGCTGCATTTCCAGACTATGCACTTCTGTAGTGTGCTTAATTAAATTAAACAAATCACTAATTTGATGATGGGATTGGGCGTGTTTGAGTTTTATTAATTCATAAAAAAGGTTATAGGCTGACTTTTTTAAATCTAACAAATTTATGATTAAAAGCTTATTAGAAATGAGATTTACTTGATGTTTGTTTTGTTCTACGAACGATCTAATTTTATTAATTTTGTATGCGTGATTCATATACTCATTCCATTGATTATATTTTACAGCTCATTGATTGGGTTCACCCATCCAACCTTATTACTAATGAGTGTATCTATACTCTAATCACTTTAAAAGAACTTATTATTAAATTTTAATAAGAGACTCATATTTTATTTTGTTTTTAACCATTGAATTGGAATCAAATTTGCTCAAAAAAATATTGTGTTAGCGCCTTAGGTAACTTAGCTATTTATTATATTAATAAAATACCCACTAATTGTTAGGTTTGCCTTGTTAGTCTCTTTAAGCAGAAACAAAATACATGCTATAATCGCCACCTTTCCAAGTTAACAGTAATCTGTATAAGCGAAATTATTCATGAGCGAAAATAGTCACATTAAAGTCATCGTTGGCATGTCCGGCGGTGTTGATTCTTCTGTATCTGCATATTTGTTACAACAACAGGGCTACCAAGTAGAAGGCCTGTTTATGAAGAACTGGGAAGAAGACGACAATGACGAGTACTGTGCCGCTGCAGAAGACTTAAAAGATGCACAAGCTGTATGCGACAAGCTAGGCATTGAGCTACATACAGTAAACTTTGCAGCTGAATATTGGGATAACGTATTTGAATACTTTTTAGAAGAATACAAAGCAGGCCGTACTCCTAACCCCGATATAATGTGTAACAAAGAAATCAAATTTAAAGCCTTCTTAGAATTTGCTGCACAAGCACTGGGTGCGGACTTTATTGCAACAGGCCATTATGTGCGTCGTGAGCTTCGGGACGACAAATATGTAATGTGTCGTGGTTTAGATAACAACAAAGATCAAAGCTACTTTTTGTACACCTTAAGTCACGAACACATCGCTCAAACACTTTTCCCTGTGGGCGATATCGCCAAGCCAGAAGTTCGCCGTATTGCTGAAGAGCAAGATTTAATTACTCATGATAAAAAAGACAGCACCGGTATTTGTTTTATTGGCGAACGTAAATTTAAAGACTTTTTACAAAAGTTTTTACCTGCTCAACCAGGTGTTATTGAAGACACAGAAGGTAATAACGTCGGCGAGCACGAAGGCTTAATGTACCACACACTTGGCCAACGAAAGGGCTTGCTAATTGGTGGTATGAAAGAAGGTTCTGGCGAGCCTTGGTACGTTGTAGACAAAGATGTTGAGCGTAACGTACTTATTGTGGGTCAGGGTAAAGACCACCCACGCCTATATAGTAATGGTTTAAATGCTAACCAACTCCACTGGGTAGACCGTACAGGTCCAAAAGGAACGACACGTTGCACCGTTAAAACACGTTACCGCCAAGAAGATATAAACTGTACTTTGCTTGTTGGGGATGACGGTATGGCCCGTGTGTTATTTGATGAACCTCAAAAAGCGGTTACACCAGGTCAGTCTGCGGTATTTTATGCGCAAGAAGTTTGCTTAGGCGGCGGTATTATTGACTCGGTGATCAAGTAATGAATGAACACCAAGTTATGGCGCTTGCCGCTATGTGCCAAGCCGCTAAACAAGTACAAAAAATCGCGCAATATGGCAGTAATAATGAGCACGATTTAGACATACTGCTTTCTAGTATTGTTCAAACATCACCAGCATCACCAGAAGATGTATACCAAGGTACTCATAATTTACGAGATGGCTACAAAACCTTGATGGAACAACTCTCTGCGGGCGCTCAGAAAGATGTTGAGATTGTAAAATATGTTGGTGGCTTAATGCAGCTTGAGCGAGCACTTAGCGCAAACGACAAAAGCTTAAACGAATTAGGTAAACGTATTGATGATATTCATCGTCGTTTAGACCATTTTGCCATAACCGATGACACCGTTGTTGCCGGTTTGGCAGATATATACTCGTCGGTGCTAAGCCCCCTTGGGCACCGAATACAGGTTTATGGTAAACCCGAGTTATTAAAACAGCAACTCACTCAAAATAAAATCCGCGCATTACTACTTGCCGGGATCAGAAGTGCAGTATTGTGGCGACAAATGGGCGGTAAACGCCGTCACTTTTTCTTTGCAAAAAGAAAAATAATCGCCATTGCTAAAGCAAAAATTTAATTATCGTTCAAACAAATATTTAGGAGTTATTATGGAGCTTTCAGCGTTAACGGCTATCTCGCCAGTTGATGGTCGCTACGGCAGCAAAACCACTGAACTACGCAGTATTTTCAGCGAATTTGGCTTAATTAAATACCGCGTAATTGTTGAAGTGCGTTGGTTGCAAGCGCTAGCTGCAGCAAGCGACATTAAAGAAGTACCGGCATTTAGCGAACAAGCAAATGCACTTTTAAACGCTATTGTTGATAACTTCAGTGAAGCCGACGCTCAGCGCGTTAAAGACATTGAACGTACAACTAACCACGACGTTAAAGCCGTTGAATACCTTCTAAAAGAAAAAGTGGCTGATAACGCAGAGCTTCATGCTATCAACGAATTTATTCACTTTGCATGTACCTCTGAAGATATTAATAACCTATCACATGGTTTAATGTTAACTGAAGCCCGTGACAACGTATTGCTACCATATTGTGACCAATTACTTAACGCCATTAAAGAAAAAGCGATTGAGTATAAATCAGTGCCAATGATGACTCGTACACACGGACAACCTGCTACACCATCAACTATGGGTAAAGAGTTTGCAAACGTATACATGCGTTTAAAGCGTCAACGCGACCAAATTGCGCAAGTTGAAATGCTAGGTAAAGTAAATGGTGCTGTAGGTAACTACAATGCTCACCTAAGTGCATACCCAGATTACGACTGGCATACACATGCAGATAAGTTTGTATCAAGCTTAGGTTTAACATTAAACCCATTTACTACACAAATTGAACCGCATGATTACATTGCAGAATTATTTGATGCAATTGCACGTTTTAATACTATTTTGCTTGATTTTGATCGTGACGTTTGGGGTTACATTGCCCTTAACCACTTTAAGCAAAAAACAATTGCAGGCGAAATTGGCTCATCAACAATGCCGCATAAAGTTAACCCTATTGATTTTGAAAACTCAGAAGGTAACTTGGGTTTAGCTAATGCAATTTTTGCACACCTTGCACAAAAACTGCCTGTTTCTCGCTGGCAGCGTGACCTTACAGATTCAACTGTGTTACGTAACCTTGGTGTGGGTATGGGTTATGCGCTTATTGCATATCAATCAACCCTTAAAGGTGTTAGTAAACTTGAAGTTAACGAACAACGTCTGCTTGAAGAGCTAGATCAAAACTGGGAATTACTTGCTGAGCCTATTCAAACTGTTATGCGCAAATACGGTATTGAAAAGCCATACGAAAAACTTAAAGATTTAACCCGTGGTAAACGCGTAAATCAAGAAATAATGGCTGACTTCATCGATGGCTTAGACCTGCCAGAAGATGCCAAAGTAGAAATGAAAAAACTAACACCGGCTAATTACATTGGCCGCGCGGTTGAATTTATTGACGATTTAGTTTAATAATTAAACGCGACTATTAAAAAGCGAAAGGTTTATCCTTTCGCTTTTTTTGTATAAAAAACAAAGCAATTTCTAGCAGGCAAACGCATGTATCAATTAAAAATAAACGATTTATCTGAACAAGAATTTTTAACCCATTTTTGGCAAAAAAAGCCGCTTTTGATCAAACAAGGGTTTAGTCACTTTGAAGATCCACTTGATGCAAACGAACTTGCTGGCTTAGCCATGGAAGACTCTATTGAGTCGCGTATTGTTACTAATCACAACAACGATTGGCAAACTCATCAAGGACCTTTTGAAGACTTTGAAGTCCTTACAGAGCAAAATTCAACGTTATTAGTACAAGCAGTTGATCACTGGCATTCTGATGCAGCTTTGCTGCTAGAGCCCTTTAGATTTATTCCTAACTGGCGCATTGATGATTTAATGATCAGCTTTTCTACCCCTAATGGGGGTGTTGGCCCGCATTTAGATCAATACGATGTTTTCATTATTCAAGGTGAAGGAAAACGTCATTGGCGAGTAGGCCTACCCGACCCAACGCTTAAGCAATTTGCTCAAAATAAAAAACTATTACAAGTTGAAGCCTTTGAAGCAGTCATAGACTGTATTTTAGAGACCGGTGATATTTTGTATATACCGCCAGGCTGCCCGCATGAAGGCTACGCAGTTGAAAATGCACTTAATTACTCTGTGGGATTTAGAGCACCAAATGAGCAAGATTTACTTTCAAGCTTTGCCGATCATATTATTGATACTGAAAGTGGTCAAACGCGCTACACCGATCATAATTTAGTAAGCAGAGCCTCTAAAGGTGAACTTAACAACGCTGAAGTAGAAAAAGTTAAACACCTTATGGCGTCAATGCTAGAAAATAACGATTTATTTAAGCAGTGGCTTGGCAAAACCTTAAGCCAACCAAAGCATGAAATGGACTTAGCACCAGTAGAGCCTGCTTTTACCCAAGAGCAAATACTAAAAGAATTGGCAGAGCCAGAAACTATTTTTGAACGAGTAGGTGGCACACGTGCAATTTATCAGCTGTGTGATAATGAACTTCTTGTCAGTGTGAATGGTGAAAATTTTACACTGCCTCTCGAGGACTTAGCAGCAGTAAAATTACTGACCGACGAGACTGAGTTTAAGACTAACGAAATGGTTAAAACAAAAAACAGCCTAGTTTTTGTTCAAATGTTTACTACACTTGTTAATGAAGGTATTTGGTTTAACACAAACCAAGAGTAACAAGTAGGAGGCCATTGTGGGTTATCGAGTAACTAAAGTTGAATGGGATCGACAAAAAGATCAGTTACAACAAATAAGGGAGCGCGTTTTTGTTTATGAGCTGCACATACCTAAACGCGTTGAATTTGATAACTACGATAAATTAGCTTTGCATGTACTTGTAACAGACGATACCCGTTGTCCTGTAGCTACTGCACGATTATGTGATGACGGCTTAATTAGTCGCTTAGCTGTACTGCCTGATCACAGAAACCGAAAGGTATATTGCTCATTACTCAATTACATTTTTGATTTGGCTACAGAGCAAGGCATTGAGTCTATTAGCGTTAACTGTGTATTACACGAAGTTGAACGCTTTATACGTAATGGATTTATAAAGCAAGGCAACGTATTTATGGAAGCGGGTATACCTAGGCAAAGGCTTAAAT
Source organism: Pseudoalteromonas sp. H71 (assembly GCF_001468485.1). Lineage (GTDB taxonomy): Bacteria > Pseudomonadota > Gammaproteobacteria > Enterobacterales > Alteromonadaceae > Pseudoalteromonas. The sequence continues at coordinate 96,743 of NZ_LODI01000044.1, read as the reverse complement.
GCCCAGTTAGGTGTGCAGATACAACACCTTTTACGTTAGTTCATTAATTGAATTGTAAGGGTAATCGACAATCGATTACCCTTTTTTGATTATTTTGGTTCGTGAGCCCAAAGCTTATCGTTATCGTATAACTCGTATAGACCATGCGCTCTTTTCACTAATAAGTTAGCAAAATCTGCCTGTGTTTTATCACGTGCGCCCGTACTCATTATCTGGTCTGCTTTTAGCTGCCATTGCAGCGAAAAATAACGCATAGCATCACGTGCATCTGATGCCGCCCCCACTTCAGCATGATCTGTTGGTAATTGGCCTGTAACAACCCAATAGGTTTTTCCATTTTGCGCTTTAAATTTCCACATAGCGCAAATAGGCGCTAAAAAACGGCTGTCTTGCTCAACTACCGACTTAGGCATAATGCCTTTTTCTGCTAAATATTTTTGTGCTGTTTGAAAACATCCACGTTGCCATGCAACACGTTGTTGTTCGGCTAAAGCTTGCTCTTCAGGTGTTAATTGTTTTTGTTGTTGTTCCATTGTAATGACCTTATTACTTCTTTTTAAACACTGTAAGGTCTTAGTAAATAAGGTGCAAGCATAAAACAGGCTGCTTGCACTTTAAAAACTCTGACTGCTTTGTTTTTATACAAATTGCTATTTTATATTATGGTCAAACGAACCAACATCACCTGGAAATACGACTGGCGACTCAAAACCATCATGACTTACTGATGATACGCCAAAGTAGTAATTATCTATTACAACGTTTTCAAGTGTGAAATCAGAAACATTACCCACGTATTTACTAAACTGCCATTGCGGTTCGCTTGTGTAACGCCAGTATATTTTGTAACCGGCAACGGTATCATCATTACTTTTTCGCCACGAAAAGGAAGTACTGGCTTTAACCGCGCCTGTAATTTTAACGTCTTTTGGAGGGGATGGAGCCCATGCCATAGATGCCATAGTCACTGCGTTAAGTGATGTTAATTTTGCTGCATAATCAAAATCAACACCGTCAATTGTATCTCCGTATGTAATGCCATTTTCTGTGCGTAAGTCTTGGTGTTGGCGATCATAATGCTCATTGGTTTCCATTATACGCACCGCTGCAAACCCGGCATCATTAAATGGTCTATGGTGTCCGCCTCGTGCAAACCTGTCTAATCTGTAAACAAGCATTGTGTCTAGGTTGGGTATATATCTATCTGCAACGGTATCAATATAACGCGCTAGATTTCTACTCGCAGAATCAACCTCACCACCTGTAAACCGGCGAGTACGAGCTTGCGCTTTTGTTTCAACAACACGTGTACCTTCTGAAAAAATACGTGCAGTCGTATTATCGGTCACACCGTTTATGCCCGTAATATTGCCTATCATGTCATTATTTAAAACACCATGTACTTGCCAGTTATTCTTTTGAGCGTACGCTGTTAAAATTTTACCACCAAATAACCCCTGCTCTTCTCCCGATAACGCGGCGTAAACTACAGAGCCATTAAATTTATATTTACTCAATACCCGAGCTGCTTCAATAACTCCAGCGACCCCAGATGCATTATCATTTGCACCCGGTGAGTCACTAGTAAAGTCCATGACATCGCTGACACGTGAATCTATATCACCCGACATCATCACCATACGATTTGGCTCTGTGCTTCCACGTTGAATAGCAACAATATTGACTACCTCAACTGGGTTAGGGATACGTTTTTCACCAGATATAGTGTCCGATACCTCAATAATTTCTAGGCAACCACCACATTGCGCTGATATTTTTTCAAACTCGGCTTTAATCCAACGTCGTGCGGCGCCAATACCTCGCGTGTCAGATTTAGTTTCTGAAAGTGTATGACGTGTACCAAAGTCCACCAGCGTTTGAATATCACTACCAATTCGCTCAGCTGATACGTTTGCAGCAATATCATGTAATTTCTGTTGGTCTTTGTATTGCACCTCAGCCGCACTAGCTCCGCTCGATACTGAGCAAGCAAGCGCAAGCGCGCTTACCTTTAATAATTTTATTGATGGTTTAAGCATATATGTCGCTCCTTATTGTTATTGGTTCACAATTACCTATGTATTTGTATATCGCAATTGATTTGAGGTAAATACGAAAATAAGTACGCTAAAGCGCAGTAAAGAAGGGTTCTAATTCGAGTTCAATATAAAAATAGTTGCCATGATTATAAAGTAAGGGATCAAACCAAATATCCACAGCTTTAGCCCTAAGGTATAATGTTTAATAACTTTTTTGTTCACCCTTTTGCGAACTCTGACTTTATAATCAGAGGCGTTACCAATTACTAAATTCATCCCCCCTATAATAAGCGCTAAATAAAGTGCACTAGATACTATTAAATTATGTCTTAATGAATCTGTCAGTATTTTTGCATAGTCAAAACAAAAAATAAGAGCAAATATCCCTATATAAACAGATAAGACCATACCGATGAGTACACTCGCTTTGTAACCCGTATGCGTGTTTTTTGGATCCACTTTTTTCAGCCACTGAGCACACACAAAATGTACAGCGCAAATAAACGATCTCATCTTCTATCCTTGAATTAATGAGTAAGTTGGATATTGTTATAACTTATAAAACGGTCATGCAAACCCACACTTAATAATACCGAAGCTGAAAACACAAACAAAATTACAAAAACAACACAGGCCAGCCCTACGCTATTTTGTGAGCTAGTAATAAAAAATTTTATACATAAAGCCAAACCAACACTAAATATTGCAAATTTGTTGAAAACAAAGTAGCTAGGTATCTCAAATGCCCATAATGACGTTTCATTTATAAATTGTTTGTAACCATAAAATACAAAGGCAATAGCACCAACTAAAGCCACTGTCAAAGTAATGAGCGTGACCTCTAAAGCCATATTTTTGTGAATAAGCAAATAACCAAGTCGAGTTGAATAAATAAAAATAGCGAGCCAAACTACCAATACAGGGCCTAAAATTAATCCCATTTTTCTTTCCTTGAATGTATTAAATGATTTAATTTAAACCAAAATACTACACGGTTAAGCAAATCAATAAACTTAAAACCGAATAACTTAAGTAAACTTTTTATTTTCGTGCCAAACTAATAAACGAAGACTCTGGATAATAAATCAATTTCGAGCAACTATTGCCTGTAAGTTCGCCTTGTTTTTATTAAAGGTCCTAGGCTTGGAAAGTTTAATTATCATCATGATTTGATAAGTTAGTAAATCACTTAATCAGAATTCCAATTTAGTCATCATTTAAAATAGTAAAAGTATGCGCCAGTTAAAAAATGAAACGCTAAAATGTAACCTTGTGCAGTTTAAGCAAACGGCGCTAGGTCCTATCTATGTTTATGAAAACTCGCAATACCGTTGGTTAACACTTGATGAAAAACGTGAGCAAGATGCTGTTATTCAGGGTGTAATGAGCCAAAGTAGTCCAGAGCGCGTCTTAGTACCTGTTAATCAAAGCATGCTACTTTTTTTATTAAAGTCAGTAACCAATCTCAAAATGCTAAATTTAGGACTGGGAACGGCGGGAGTAGAGCGCGCTATATACTACTTGCTTAATAAAAAACAACTTATAAAAAATCTACATACTTTTAATACCATTGAAATTAACCCTGATGTGGTTGAAATTGCACATACACATTTTAAATTGCCAAAAACACACTCTGTATTTATACAATCAGCTGAGCAATTTATTCAGCAATGTGAAATTAAATACGATGTGATCACCATCGACATATTCAGTGGAGAGCATCACCAGCCCTTTTTAAATAATGCTCTTTTTTGGCAAAATATGACGCACTGTTGTCATTCAAATAGCCAAATAACACTCAACATAAACCCTAAAACAGCTCAAGAGTTACACCTGTTACTGGCCATGTTAAGAAAGTACTTTAAAGCAATCGCGCTTGTTGAATTTAATGAGTATAAAAATATAGTTATTGTTTTAAGCCCCAGTTCGTTAAAACACATTAGCGTTGATGAAATTCAAAATTCTGCAGTTTTTGAGCACCTTGCACCCAATTTATATAAAGATATTAACCATATTTATCACATTGAATCGCAGTAATTAGCGACCTGGCTCATGCTTTTCATAGCAAGGCAAACTGGTTTCTAACTGCTCCCAATTCGCTTTTGAAGTAACAAAATTATGAGATAACGGTTTTTCTGTAATATCTGTATCCAGTAAACCTAACCGAATACGAATACGGCTAATATCACTGCTGTTTGCGCTATAAATAGGCGAACCGCAGCAGGTGCAAAAATACCGTGTTCTACCAGGTTTAAACGAATAACCACTTAATGAGTCTTGCCCTTGAGTAATTAAAAACTCATCTGCATTTACAAAACCATTTGTAGCAAATGCCGTCCCGCTGTTTTTTCTACACAAAGAGCAGTGGCAGTGAATAATACTGGTAATATTACCTGTAATTTTTACGTTTACTTTTCCACACAAACAAGCGCCTGAATACATAATATTTCCTTATTAATTTCTTAAAAATAAATACATACGCATGTTAACTATAAAGTTATTTAATATGAATAAGTTTCAGTAATTTACTGCGAACACGTCAAATCTTATATTATTTTTACCTATATTTAATCCTGTCAAATTATTTTGATTTACAATTAGGTTATTATTGGTTATAAAGTAAATGCAATTTGGTAATAACAAATTAAAACCACCCAACTAAATCTTATTACCAATATAAATTTACTTCTGTTTATGCTGTCAATACCAATTACATAAAGAGCAAACAATGCGCTATAAAAACGGTCTTCTACTAATGGGGTTAACCTCGTTAGTGGCATGTAGTCAAAATCACCAACACTCTTCCACGTCTCAATGGTTGTTGATCGATAATTTTGAAACGCAAACGTTAACATGGCAAAAAGCTGATACAGACAATCAAACCAATCCATACGTACCCTACCCACAAGTGACAAAAATATCGCAAGAGGCTGAATCCTCAAATCATTATTTGTTAAAAAAACCAGCCGCCGAAGGTATTTTTGGCAACCGAAAAGCACTCAGCTTTACCAAACTGCCAAAAGTAGTAGAAGTTGGTGAAACTTACACGTTTTTTACACGTATAAATGTAGAAACATTTCCTAATAACCATGCTTTTGGATTAAGTAATCTGCAACCAAATGAAATAAAAAAGCAGGGTTACAACGCGTTTGAACCCACGTTGCGTGTAACAGATAAAGCCGAGTCGAATGGGTTTAAAAACAACGGTACGTTAATGGTTAAAACAGACAATGGCTACAGCAATATACAAAACTACAAAGCCGCTCAATCAGCACAGCCACTCAATACAAATCAATGGTACAGCATTTGGTATGTGGTTAATAACGCGCCTACAAAAATGCAAGGCCAACAATATAATGTGTATGTTCAAGGTGGGGAGTTTACAACTCAAACACTGGTATATAAAAATGCAAAATTTAGAATGAAACGCGAACAACCACTTATTTACTTTTTAGCAAACGCAAACACCGGACCGGCTAAAAAGCCCTATGGCAACGGTGGGTTAAAATACGACGACTTATATATGAGCCGAGGCATAAACCTTTCGAACCCTGTTAGGTAAAATAGCCTACCTAAGTAATGATTAACCTGAGTTCAGGTTAGTGAACACAAAACTGCATTTAAAAATACTTAAATGGTATGATACCCCATATTATTTGCTATTTAAGTTTTTAAAATGTATCGATTATTTGAAAGAATGACCAACGCATTTCCTGAGGAAAAACCCACTCAGCCGCCTTCTACTTTATTTGCGTTTTGCCGCCATTACACCAAGGGCATGGAACTCTCACTAGTACTTATGTCGATAAGTGCGGCGCTCTTGGCTATTTTAGAAGTTTCGTTATTTAGTTATATGGGCCAATTAGTAGATTGGCTAAGTACGCATACACCTCAAACCCTGTTTGTAGAACAAAAGTCTGAACTTATCAAAATGGCTATTATGCTGTTAGTCGTTTTGCCCATAGTGGTTTTTTTTCATGCAGCCATCTTGCATCAGGCCTTACTGGGCAATTACCCTATGTCAATTCGTTGGTCGGCGCATCGATATTTACTTCGCCAAAGTGTGAGTTTTTACCAAAATGAATTTGCTGGACGAATAGCCACCAAAGTCATGCAAACGTCTTTAGCGGTTCGCGAAGCAGTAATGAAGTTGCTTGATGTACTTATGTACATAGTGGTTTACTTTGGCGCAATGGTGTTTTTAGTGGCTGAAGCTGACTGGCGCTTAATGATCCCATTGCTTGTATGGCTTGCGTTGTATGCTTCAATACAGGTTTACTTTGTTCCTAAACTTAAAAAAATAGCCAGTTCACAAGCCGACGCCCGCTCAGAAATGACGGGCCGTATTGTTGATAGCTATACAAACATTTCAACTATTAAACTTTTTTCGTACACCCAGCGGGAAGAGCAATATGCTAAACAAAGCATGGATGTATTTTTACAACCTGTGTACAAACAAATGCGTTTAGTAACCAGCCTTAACTTTGCAATTAATACGCTAAACTACTTATTGGTGTTTAGTGTTGCCGCATTATCACTTTATTTATGGTCATTAAGTGCAATTAGCACTGGCGCCATAGCTGTTGCAGTGAGTTTATCGCTTAGATTAAATGGCATGGCGCAATGGATCATGTGGGAAATAAGTAGCCTATTTGAAAACATTGGCACCGCCACCGATGGTATGAAAACGCTTTCAAACCCAATAAAAGTAGACGATAAACCTAATGCAAACACCCTTGAAGTAACACAAGGAAGCATTGAGTTTCAAAATATCCACTTTAATTATGGCAAAGCCGCTAACGAAACCCACCGCGGACCGGTAATGAACGGGTTAAATCTCAACATAAAACCAGGTGAAAAAATAGGGTTAGTTGGACGTTCTGGCGCGGGTAAATCAACGCTTGTTAATCTACTACTTCGCTTTTACGATACCGACTCTGGATGCATAAAAATTGATGGGCAAAATATTACTGACGTAAGTCAAGAAAGCCTTCGTCGTTACATTGCTATGGTAACTCAAGACACCTCACTACTTCACCGCTCAGTAAAAGACAATATTTTATATGGCCGCCCCGATGCCACCGAAGCCGAAATGTTAAACGCAGCAAAGCAAGCTAAAGCCCTAGAGTTTATTAATGACTTAGAAGATTCAAAAGGCAACAAAGGGTTTAATGCACAAGTAGGAGAACGTGGTGTCACGCTATCGGGCGGTCAACGCCAACGTATTGCCATTGCACGTGTGTTACTTAAAAATGCCCCTATTCTTATTTTAGACGAAGCAACCAGTGCACTTGACTCAGAAGTTGAAGCGGCTATTCAAGCAAGTCTGGATGATTTAATGACAGGCAAAACGGTAATTGCTATTGCGCACAGGCTGTCTACCATTGCTCAAATGGATAGACTCATCGTGTTGGATAATGGTGGCGTAGTTGAGCAAGGCTCGCACGATGAACTGATTGCTCAAGGTGGAATATATGCAGGCCTTTGGGCACATCAAACCGGCGGGTTTATTGGGGTGGAGTAGCTGTAAATATAACACGACGTTATAGCACTTTAGCTATAACGTCGTGGTTTACTTATTAAGCAATTAACCGTAAACCTATTAATACCAACATGACAATGTTGGCAATAAAACTGATTAAAAAGAAATAAGTACGTGGGCTTGGATTTTTCTCTGTTGCTATAACGTAATAAAGCACCATATGAACTATACGAGCAACAACATACACCCATACACACAGTGCAAAAGCAGCACTTTGGTAGTTAATTACAAATGCAAATAACACCGTACCAATAAACAAAGCGCTGTTTTCTAATGTATTTTGAAAGGTACGATGCGCTCTAAATATAAAGCTACCGTGCGATAAATCGTCACTAATTTTACCCGGCACTGCACCGGGTTCTTTAGCTTTACTAAATGTTGCTACCCCCCACTGCACCACCAGCATAATTAAGTAAAAATAAAACCCTAAATAAGCAGATAAAGAAACTTCCGTCATTGTTAAATCCTTTATTATTAAAACTAAGTAATTAAAGCTGCAATACTTTTTGCAAAATGAATACCAAATATAAATTCAATTTATTCAGCACCTTGTAATAAATTAAAAATCACTTTTGTAATAAATACATATTATTATGTGCCTTTTTACAACGGTTTTTTAAGTTCTGAGGCTTAAAGTAATACACACAACACCATGATCGGTCGTTAAGTCATCTCGCTCGTATTCTGGGTTAATTAAATGCCTGTCGTAGGTAGTATGGTCGCTGACCTCAAAAAAACTATCGTCGTAACTTGAATCAAACTCACAAGACAGCAAAATATAATCGAGCACTGAGCTGCTTGTACCAAAGTAATGCGTTGGCTTACGCGTTAAAGGCGCTTGTTTGGCAATATTATTATCACTATTGGTATTAGTATTGATATTAGTATTGGCTAGTTCAGCATCATCTATCGAAATAGCTAATTTTTCAAATAACGCCCACGAGTCATACAAACAATATTTAGCAAGGTAGGCTTTGGCATCCAGTGCGGGCGCAAACCTGAGTGTATTTGTCAGTAAATGGCTAAGCACACCATCGGTTAGGTCGTTGTTAAAATCCCCCATTAATACCATAGGGTATTGAGTTGCTTCTCGTCGGGTGATCATTTGTATCATAAGTAAAGTCGCTTCGCTGCCGCGCTGTATAGTAGAGCCCCAGCCACCTGCTACATTCGCTTTTAATATTTCGATTATGTTTTGCTCGGGCGTAAGTGCTTTAGTGTGCTCATCAGTCTCAATCATGCCTCGCTTAGATTTAAAGTGCACAACATAACAATCAGTGTTCCCTAAATGCGGTAAAGTAATTGTGGCTCTTAGTACCTTTCGGCTAAATAAAAATGCTTCTGTTAAACCAAGTGAGCATGCAAGTTCTTTATCATGCTCTACAGCTATAACATCAACAATCGGGTATTTAGAGGCGATGCCGACGACTGGGTGCTTAAAAATAAAATCATCTATAACATGGGGTTTATCAACTACAGCAAAGTGCTCGTAACCTTGGTTTAGCATTAATTCTTTAAGCGACTCAATGCTAAATATTTCCTGAAAACCAATTACATCGGGCTGCTGCTCCTTTATGTATTCAGTTATCCATCGTTGTTTTCTTACCCATTGCTCAGCGGTGTATATGCGTTCAAATTCATAATAGGCGTTAGGTGGCTCAAGGTAGTTAAATAAATTAAAGGTTGTTATTTTTACTTCTTGATTATTAATTGAATATTCCTTCAAATTATCAGTCGTCTATATATTTTCCGTTATAATTGTCGCACTGCCTGTATTTTTATTACTAGTAACTCAGAGCAATCAATTTATATCTTTGTAAGGGCAGCGGAGTAAGATTATTTGTCAGTAGATAATAAAAAAGATCGCAACTCAATACAAACCTAGCGAAATTTTTATTTATAAATGGTTTGCGTATTCATTGCAATCAGTTAGTAATTTATACCTGCTATCCTTTTATCAAAACTCTACAATAACTCTCACGCGATCAGCATATAAACCAGGTGATGGGAACCTATCTTCTACCAATGTTTCAACTAAAAATTGATAAGCTTGGTTATTGCCAATGCCTACCCCTGCTACACTGGCGCCTACATCAGGACCAATAGCAGTATTACCATCGGTCGCAGAGATTTTATAAGCAATGCTTTCACCGCCAAATACCATATTACGGTTGCCATTAGTAAAGTTATCACCACCGTCAACAAAGTACTGATAACTTAATTGTTTTGTACAGTTGACATCAAAAGGCAAAATAGCACTATGTAAATCACCTAAATAAGATACGGTGCCTAATGAAACATCCGATGTTTGTACGCTACAACTAGCAGTAACATCGAGTTGAACATTAACAACTACACTAGCAGACCCTTCATCTCTTCCAAGACATATACCCGATAAACCAATTCCAGAGCAATAATCCCACTGCCAAAATATTGTAATTGAATCGCTATACGACCCAACACCGACATTCGAAGTCCCTGTTGATAAATAGATTGGAATCGTACCATCGTCTCCAAACAAACCAAGCAAGTCTAATAAGTTAAACGAACCAAAGCTAACGGTTTCGTTCAGGGTAAATGGATCTGTTCGCTCTGCTGCTGTATAGAGGGTGTAAGGGATCGCATCGCCATTAGTTGCAGTTAGTTGGAAATCAGCAGCAACTAATGTGGCATCAATTTCACTAAAGTCTAATAGGTTAACAAAACCCGAACAAGCAAAGTCAGAACTAAATGATGTTTCAACTACCCCAGTCGATATTGAGTTTGAATTAAAGGTACCCAAGTTTTGGTTGCTATTTCCCCCAACAACGCAATCCGCTAATGCCGTTTCACAGGTCATGACCATTATAGCGCCACAGCAAAGTTTAGATATGGTATTCATACTGATTCTCCTCGGGTCGAAATACGTACTAATCTATTCGATTTATTTGTTACATCTAAGCTTTGTTGCTTAAGTTGCTTATTGACCTGACAAATAACTGTTACCTTATTGCGATGATGTTCACACTCTTGATATGCCATTGATATGGTTTGTTTGCTTATTGATTGAACATTTTGCAGATTAGGCATCACCGTCGTTGGCTTTTGAGCTAGATATGATGAGGTAAAATGTTTTTTAACAATTAAACCAGCACAAATATTTGATGTTCCATCACCTTGTGTTGTCAACGACGGTTTAGCATTATTTGAAAAGTGCTCGTCTAAATAAAAGTCATCTTTGTGCTGCTTATTTTTTAGCTCTGTAGAGTTATTAAAATCATTACTACCTTGTAAAGGTGTAATTGATTTTTTAACTGATAATGTGTCCTTCAAAGGCGTATCTTTTAAAGGCAAGTCATCAGTATATTCCTCTGTTTCTAACTCTACAGGCTCAGCCACACTGCGCTTAGTTTCAGTTTTTGGTGCTTTACGTGCTTCTTTGTCCCCAATAGCTTCAGACTGCTGCACAGCTGTTGGTAATAAGCTTTCTTTGCACTGCAGCGGCCCAATAATCGCTTTTTGATGATTGACTTGGTCATAACTAAAGGACACAGTACATTGCTTGTTGCTCCACGTTAATACCATTTGGTTTGTGTCTTGTAGCGCTTGTGGATAAATTTCTCCATTGTGCGATACGGTATGCGATTGCTCCGCATTTATTACTGCATTCGCTCCTGCAGGGATTGGTTGACCTCGACTATCCTTTACAATCACAGTCGCCATAAATGTCTTTTTCTCACATTTGACTGGCCCAATAACGGGAATATCGGTACTTTGTTTGTAATAACTAAACTCTGCTGAACATTCTTGGCCCGCCCAGTTAACTGTTACTATATTTTGTGCTAATAATCCACTGAGGGTAAGTTCTCCATTAAGCCCGACCACAAAGGGAGCAGCTTGATCATTAATAATCGCTAAACTGCCAGCAGGGATTGGTAACTCGTTAGCATCAATAAGTAGTACTATGGCGTCCGATGCTTCAGCTGAGCAAGTGAGAGGGCCAATAACTGGCACGTCTTCACTCTCCTTAATATAAGGGAACTCTAAAACACACTGTTTATCATCCCACGTAAGTATTAATGTATTGTTGTCTTGGAGCTTTTCTAAATACAGCTCGCCGTCCCATCCTACGAAGTTATCGCCCTGCTCTTCATTTAAGCTAGCAGTTGCGCCAACCGGGATCGGTCGACCGCTCTCATCGTTGAGGATAATAATAGCTGCTTTAGTTTGATAAAGCTGAAAATCTATGTCAATACCATGATTTTCAGCTGCCATAATTTGTACTCTATCGTTAACTACATTGGTATCTATTGGTAAAGTTTTAGTGCTGATACTGACATTGACTGGGTTATATGATGCAAGCCCTGTCACAAGCAAAACCCCTTCTTCATCAGACTTTCCTACTACCTGATTCTCTACCAGTACCGGTACATCTTTAATTCCACCAGTTGAAACAACAGCAAAAGTATCAGCAACACGATTCCCCATTAATAAGCGGTTTTTAGAGAGCACCAATGAACCAGACAACTGCCCCCAATAACCACTTGATCCTCCACGGTTGTAATAGCCTGAACTCAGCTCTACTTTATCGGTACGCCAACTGCCATTTGCAGATAGATCACTTGAACCAATAACATTACTCACAGCACCTTTAAAACCACGATTCCCAACACGTGACATTGAAGCTGAAGCCACGGTTCGGTTTTTAGTCCGTCTATTTTGTACGTGATTGATACTGGCTCTTAAACGTTGGCCAAAAGGAATGGATAGGTTTAAACCTACACTGAGATCTTTTGTATTAAGGTCCAAATTAACATTGGCCGACAGAGATGATTCTCCTATTGACTGGTTGTAAAAACCTGACAGTAGTTGTCGGTTTTCATTATCAAACTTTTCAATATCAAAATAACCAATCCCCAACGATACTCCATTAGCGAATGAATATGCCGTATTGACTTGCGCTTCTCGCTTGATTGGTGAGATAGCTTGGCTGGTACCAATATCGCTATAACCTGCTTGCTGCTGCTTTACTTTAGCCGAAAGCCCCCAGTTATCTGCCTGAAAGCGATATCCTGCAGAGCCTAACCAACCGCTATTGTCCTTACCTTTACCATGGGCTAGAGCAAATGAAAATACCCCTGCATTACCATAAGTGAAGTCAGTGCCTATACCTAAGTTATAAACATATTTATTAAGTTCAGTATGACTGAAAATGGTAAGATTGTTTGTTAAGCCATAGCGAATATCAGCTATACCTGTAAGATTTGTATCGTAATCAAACGACTTTATACCGAAGTTCTTTCTCAGCATACCTAAGTTTAAATCGTAATCGTAAATCCCTTTTTTCAATAGTTCAGGGGCAACGTAAAATTGCAGGTCGCGAGTTACTGCTTGGCCATTGATGTCGGTGGTAACAATACTTGCACTAGCAAAGCCATTTACCCTAGGCTCGCTGTCGAGAATGAAGTTCCCAGGATCTACATTACCGCTAAACATTTTGTAGTTATTGACGAAAACTTCAACATCAGAGGGTAATACGGCACTGCCAACAAACTCAGGGTATGGGTAACTAACAAATTGTGGATTTAGCTCAAACCGGCGAGATAACTTTAATCCCCCCATTCGAACCTGCCTGGCCAAAGGGCTACCGCTCGTAAGAAGGTCTCCGACTCGCCAAAAACGCATTTTTTCTTCGTCATTATATTGCCAAAAACTATCGTAACGGGTCATCCCCTCTGAAACAGAGGTGTTACTAGAACTATTCCACTCTTTACGCAAATTTGCCGTAGTTTCGAAAATACCCAATTCAGAAAATGCTCGCCATTGCTGCAAAATATCAGTGGTCGCAGAACCTGATTCATAGTTTCGATAATATATATCGTAATTTAATAATGCTCCGCGAGATTTAGTGATCGCAAGCGTGTTTTTTCTTTTGCTTGTGATAACTTGATCTGGAAACAAATCTGCGTCAGCCGTGAGGTATAATCGTTGTTTTTCATAACTGTATTTACAGCTTATAGATTGTAAACCACAATAATCGACTTTACCCTTCAATTCACTCGCATAATCAGCAAGCAGTGAATCCCCAAGTACATCATCAGTACTCCAAAAATGATTATTTTTGTTTTCAAACTGTACTAACTCACTCACTGGTTTACCATTTAGATACACGTCTAAAAATAGCGTTTCAGCAGATGAGGTTGAGGAGTAGAAAGCGCCGACACCAAGCATTAATTTTACTAATATATACATGGCTATTTCCTAAATGCTTCAATCTCCACATCAACACCATTTATTTCTGCAGACAAAATTGAAGTGTTAGCTAGCGCAACCGATGGGATGTCGAAGCTATGTTGACTATTTGCAGGGGTATAACCAAGTAAACCACTGAAAATAAATGTTTCTTTACCATTTTCGTCAGCAAAGCGTAATTTTGAGATTCTGGCATGTCCATTAGTTTGGTTTTTAAAAGTTATTTGATTAGTAAGGCTATTGTGTGAATAACTTAATGCGCGGTTCCATATGCTTTTCAATTGAATAAGGTTGTTAGTGCGAGATACTGATAGATCAGGTCCACCTATAAAGAGCGGTAAAGCGTAGCGTAATTGAAGTAACAGACCCTGATCTGATGCGCTACTGGCATCTGGAATTTCATCTAAAAACACACGGTACAAACGTTCTTTATCTATATTACTCACCGGGCCTGTATTTACTATCCGCACAACTTGTTGCTTTCCTGGAAAAATATTAACAGATGCAGGGCTAACAATAACTTTAGGCTTTGGCTTTGTTTTGTCGTTATCCCAATTGCGTACTCTAATTTGGATTTTCATAGGGGAATTGCTATTATTTTGTAATTTTAACAAGGCAGCTCTCTCGCCTGGAGGAATATCGATGTTGACAGGTGAAATTAATAACTCTCCCGCATGAAGCGTTATAGGTTTAAACAACAAAATTACACCGAGTAAAAAAATTAGGCTAATGCTCTTCATGATGCTTCTCCTTAGAAAATGAGTACAACTTCGATATTATCATTGTAAATTCCCGCTGAAGGGGTAACTGGTTGAGGCGATATTGATGCGAAGATAGGTAACCATTCAAATAAGCCACTTGCATTTCCGCTAACAGCATTTGCATCGTCCCAAATTTGAGACCGCCCAGCGTCTTGATAAAGTTGATAAGGGATTAACTCCCCAGTAGAACTATTCAATAATTTTCTGTTGCTACTGTCTGTAGCATTTAATCCGTTACCTAGCTCGATTCGATAACTTAGATTTGGTGAACAACGAAAGCCAATAGAACCACTACCTTCATTAGATGTAGCTTGTGCACCGTAAGCTAAGCTACTGTATTCGCCAAAACTTATAACTCCAAATGAAGTTGCACCACTGCCATTGTCCAACACACATCCTTGCTCAATTTGAATACTAATCTCGCTAGTATCTTCAGATTGAGCCGCCAGTAAGGTCATTGGTGTGATAGCAAGCAGCACGAGCAGTATGTTTGTAGTCATACTTCTATCCTCACAGTGATGAAATTTTGCGACATATTTCAGAGCTGTGTGGCGCAGTTTTGAATTACCACGCAATAGTCATACGCACGGTATCTAAGTAAGTACCTGCGGCTGGTGTGGTTTGACCTGCTAGTACACGACCATAAATGGTAAGAGGTTGTGAAGTCCCCGTTCCGGATAGCGCTAGTGATTCAGCGCCTTCACCCCAACGTACTGACCGAGCAGCATCTTGATAGAGCTCATAATCAACAAATGCTCCACCAGATTCAACACGACGTTGACCAGTCAAAGGGTTTGAACCATCATCTAGTGACACACTATATGAAAGGTCAGCATTACAGGTCAGCTCTATACTGCCTGCACCTGCAGCCCCTGTTGACTCAGTATCAATAAATAAATCAAGGTTGCTTTGCTCTCCAAAATCTACAGATGCAAATTTATTAATCCCAGCGCCTGTGT
This sequence comes from Pseudoalteromonas sp. H71, assembly GCF_001468485.1. Taxonomy (GTDB): domain Bacteria; phylum Pseudomonadota; class Gammaproteobacteria; order Enterobacterales; family Alteromonadaceae; genus Pseudoalteromonas. The sequence goes on along the minus strand of NZ_LODI01000044.1, from coordinate 81,211 downwards.
CTGCAGCTCCATTTATAGCGCAGCCTTGACCTATGATTAGTGAAACATCAACATCGCCACGAATCTCGTTGGCAAAAGAAGAACTAATGCTGATTGTTGAAGCTGCTAATGTAATGATTGCTAAATTTAATTTTTTCATAATCCACCTCAGTGTTTTTCGTAAGTTTTACTTTAGGTTTATTCTTTAAGAGCAGTATTAGTGCCAACCTGGTTAAAAATCAAACTATTAAATTACAATAAGTTAAAAACATTCTATTTCGGTAATTTTATTTTTTATTCAATTGATTTGCAAAATGCAATTCAACTATTGCATTTTGCGAATTCAACAGTACAAAAATAAACCAACACATTATCTTGTTACGAATGAGAATCTAGCGATACGGAAGTTTGTTAAAATTATGAGTATTTCGAGCGAGATAAAAGATGTTTTTAAGCAAAATTTTTAAATTAAGTATTATATAAGAATCTAAGTAGGCAGCGCTTACAGATAAATAAGCTTTAATGCATATGTGTTAATTTTTTTGTAAAAACGCACCATCACCTCTTTAAATTTATATATAAGTTGGTATGCTACGCGACCTTTTTTAACATATGGTTATCAAACAAAGGCATAGCCAAGGGGCGGCTAACGCTACAAGGCACTTACTATAAGTGGCAGCAATATTACATGCATCACGTTAAAAACGTTATGTGTAACTTTAAATAGCAATATACAAAAGTACTATTAAGGTCAAACTATGCGATTAGGTCCAGGATTACTCGTCACTGCAGCCTTTATTGGGCCAGGCACAATCACCACTGCCAGTGTGGCAGGCGCCAATTTTGGTTTTGCCCTTATATGGACATTACTATTTTCAGTTATTGCTACTATATTACTGCAATCTATGGCTGCACGACTGGGTGTTGCCACAGGGCAAGATTTAGCGCAGGCACTGAGAGCTAATATTCAAACACCGTTATTTAAATTGTTAGCTATATTTTTGGTTATCAGCGCTATTGGTGTTGGCAGTGCAGCATACGAAGCGGGCAATTTAAGCGGCGCGAGTATGGGGTTAATAGGTATATTTCCAAACGTTAACCCGCAAATATGGACCCCTCTAATCGCTTTTTTAAGTGCAGTATTACTTTATAGCGGCAAACACAAAGTAATAGAAAACGCATTAATAGTATTAGTGATTTTAATGAGCTTAGTGTTTATATCTACACTGATTATGGCTGCCCCTTCGCTAAATGATGTATTTTCAGGCTTTATGCCTAGCTTGCCCGAAGGTTCAATAACAACGGTACTAGCACTCGTTGGCACCACCATAGTACCTTATAACTTATTTTTACACTCTGGCGTTTTAGCAGCCAAGCACGATAGTAAAAGCGATTTACAAAAAGTAATAAAGCAAACCAATGTTGATACCGGATTATCAATTACCTTAGGCGGTGTGATCACATTAGCTATTTTGTCTACCGCATCGGTCGCATTTTATGGCACAGAGGCAGGGCAAATCAGCGCAGCAAACATGGCTGTACAACTAGAGCCCCTGTTAGGTGATGCAGCCCATTACTTTTTTGCTATTGGCTTGTTTGCAGCAGGGTTAACAAGCGCCATTACAGCGCCCCTTGCTGGCGCTTATGCGGTATGTGGTATGTTAGGTTGGTCAAACAACATGGCTAGTACTCACTTTAAAAGCGTGGCGATTATTATTTTATTGTTTGGTGCAGGCGTAGCATCGCTTGGGCTAGACCCTGTCGCGGTTATAATATTCGCGCAAGCAGCTAACGGTTTATTACTGCCTGTTATTACTATTTACTTAGTGTGGTTGGTGAATCAAAAATCAGTGATGGGGCAATTTACAAACTCCATTTTTTTAAATTTGATTACTCTTCCTGTTTTAATACTTATTTTTGGCTTAAGTAGCTACAAACTTATCGGTTTAATTTTTAACTAAATGCCAAAAAATCATATTTAAAAGCCGCTGTTTACTAAAAATAGCGGCTGTTGCTTATTAACAAAACAGTTAATTTTTTTTAGTACTTTTAGCATCTTTTATCAGCTGTGCAAACGTATAGCCTCCAACCGCACCAGCAAGCAACTGTAAGTAAAATCCCCAACCTCTCGCGCCAGCAATTATGGTTATATTCATAATTGATTCAATAGCAATGAGCGCGGTCGCAAAAGCAGCTATACCCGCTATAACAAAAAGCCCGGCATAATGACCTTTTAATTTTTTATTAATAAACCAGGTTACAAAAAAAGCAACAATAAGTGCAACAGCAATAATAGCGCCGTACGTAGGAAGTAAACCTAACCAATCGTCGAATGTTAAATTAACACGATCGGCAAACCCCACCACTACACCTACATTAACTAATTGATTGACAACGTATTGGCTATGAAACAAGCTAGCAAGCGTAAACGTAAGTAACCAAGCAACTAAAAATGAAGGGAGTATACGTGTTAAAAACAACATGGTTATCTCAACTTAAACAAAATAATTTTTCTTACAGTAGCAAAGGCTTGCACCTTAAACAATCTATCTCACTTTTTATACTATGCGTGCTCTTTGCGTTTAACGTTAATGCAAACAATGAATTACCTCAAAAACAATATAAAACGCAAACATTAGCTACACAGCTAAACTCACCGTGGAGCATGGTGCAACTACCAAATGGCACGTGGTTAGTAACCGAGCGTGATGGCCATGTAGTGATCATTAAAAACAACCAACAAAGCAAAGTAAAATTACCTCTTGAAGGGTTATATGTTGCAGGCCAAGGTGGTTTACTCGACATAGTACTCACGCCTAATTTTGCTGAATCCAAGGAGCTTATATTTACGTATGCCCAAGGCAGTCTTGAAGCAAACAGGCTCGTTATTGCCAAAGCTAGGTTTGATGGTACACGCTTTTCGGTACCAAAAGTTATTTATAAAGTCGCCACCGATAAGGGTACACCTCAGCATTACTCTGGCCGCGCCCTCTTTCTCCCCGATAGCACTTTACTTTTTTCAAGTGGCGACGGTTTTGACTACCGCGAGCAAGCACAAGTTATAACCAGCCAGTTAGGTAAAGTGCTACGAATTAATTTAAATGGTACTATTCCAACCGATAATCCGTTTATCAAACATGAAAACTCTACCGCGCATGCCATTTATTCACTCGGCCATCGGAACTTACAAGGTTTAGTGTATGATTACGATGCACAGCAAATTGTCAGTCATGAACACGGTCCCGCAGGCGGTGACGAGCTGAACTATTTAACAGCTGGAACTAATTATGGGTGGCCGGTAATTACAAACGGTGACGATTACTCACAAGCACGTATTTCCCCGTTTAGAGACTACCCCGGAATGGCTAAACCAAGCGTAGATTGGACGCCATCAATCGCCCCATCAGGCATGGCGTATTATGGCTCTAAGCATGCAGCCTTCCCTTCACTGCAACGTCACGTACTTATTACTACACTGGTCGATAAAAAGCTCTACAGTGTTAATTTAGTGAATGGTAAATACACCCAGTCACATGTATTTCCAGAAGCAACAGGCAGGCTAAGAGATGTGTTTGTTACAGCTAAAGGTAAT
>NZ_LODI01000044.1:0-77630 GCF_001468485.1 Pseudoalteromonas sp. H71 | reverse complement strand
CAAAGAGGCAAAGCTGATGTTGTTTAAAGCAAATTAATGTACAAATAGGGTTAAAGGTGCTTCGCTTTTAGAGGATACTAGCGGCTTAAGAGAGCCGCTTTAATCACTCACAATCAGGTAATGGCTCACTAATTGTAAGTGTATTAGTACCAAAATCTACTATAGCTTGGTACTTTCTAAAAAATGGAGAACCTAGTAACCCATGTATTGTATTGCCGCCACCAGCGGCCTGAACATGGTCTAGGTTGAGTGATACAAACTGCGTACTTTCATACAACTGGCCTGCCAGTTCAAATTTCAAAACGTCTATTAAGCCCATTTCGTGATCAGCTGTACCTAACCCTGCGGCATTTTCTTCGCTTAGTTCCTCTTTTACCCCAAGCTTTTTAATACATGCCCTATCTAAAACAGATGCACCCGCGGCTGTATCTAAAATTAAATTTACTTTATGCCCGTTTATTTCAGCTTGTATAATTTGATGCCCTGTTTCTGTTACTTCAAATTGCAAGCTTGTGGTTTTAACTAATTCCATGAATGTTCCTTATTTAGGTTGATTTACAAACACTCTACTACAGTTACCTTCTAAAACAACCGCATAAATAGTAAGCAAGTGACTTTTCACTCACAGCCCTTTTGTATTTCAAATCTTGCAGTAATTTCTCAAACTAAATATACAAAAACTAATTTTCTTAAAGTCTATTAATTCACAAAGAGAGCCAGAGGCGCTTCGCTTTTAGAGAAATCTGGGAAGTCCATATAATGGCTTAAATAAAGGTGCATCTAACTAATTGCGACTTGATGTCTGAAGTCAAGATTTGACCCCCTTAACTTTGACCCCCTTAACTTTAAATCAGGTGCTCCCTAGGCGTCACCTGGATTTACTTGTTACATTTTCTTCCCGACTTTAATTCCATAGCTTTGGTCATCCAGCTTTACCCGAAAAACTGGGGTGTTTGGGAACGATTGCTGCATTATTTCAATAAGATCAATTTCATTTTGAGAAGATATTTTATCTCCAAAATATATCGCCTCAATAGAATTTTGGGATATTTCTTTTAAACCTGTAGATGTGCATAATATTCTGCATTCACACTCATGCCCCCATTGCTCATGCTTGCACTGTAAGGCTTTCAGATGCTCTATATTGCCTTTATGTACCAGCGAAAATAGATCGACCTCATGAGGTTTTGTTACATAATTGACTTTTGCATATGAGAACTTATCTTCTGAATTTAATTCTCTGAGTGACCTATAAAGCTCTTTTGCATTGTACTTTATACAAAATCCTTTGAAACCATCAGCATACAGAGACCACATGATCATGTTGGCAACATGAGAACGCTCATCGTTTGGTATATCAGCAGACGTTGAATATATGCCTAAATTTCTAGTGTGCTCTATTGCTGACCTGTGTTCTTTATGGGCTTGCTCAAGAACTATTTCTAGGAATGCTTCTGGATTTTCAATGTATCTTTGAAGAACAATATTTTTAGCGTGGCTTTTTTCCAAGCTTTCCTCATCACATAACATTTCTGTCATGTAATTTACGCATTTTATGATGAAAGCCTCTCGGTCACTTGGGTAGATTGTTTTCGTTATACCTTCAAATGGATCATTCAATGATTCTTGCGTTGAAAGCCATATTTTTCTATTAAGCAAGGCATTTTTGGAATTATCAGTAACTTTATGAAACTTATATACGTAATCGAAGTTCACTCGATACTCCGTTGAAAAGCTTACGCCCGCCTAACACGCAATGTGTTGGCGCGGCTTTTTGCGTTGTTTGCCAAAACCGTGACAACTAAACATTGTCGGAGTTTAGGCGTTTGTTATGTTTGTCTGCTCTTTGAAACAAACATGCTATAGCAGACGCATAGATTGTAAAGAAAAATACAAACGCAACAAACAGGCCTAAATTGGCGGCCCAGTTACTTTTTGTAGACAATTCATAAATCAAATACACAGAAATAGGTAACGAGAGAAGGTAGCTATTACTCTTAGCAATAGATCTATCAAAGGTAGTAATCAACTTTTTAACCAAACGTGGGGTAAAGTTTAGAACTAGTGGGACAACCAATAAGCCAGCAAACAATATATCTATTATAACTTCTTTCAATTTAGATACTCCATATCTAAGCAAACATAACAACTTTGTATCCGACATTTGTCGCTTCATAAACCGACAAATGTCCAAATATTACAATTAATTTAATGTAACCAGTGAATAAGCACATGTAAACAATTAGTTAGCTCTCACCTAAATTTACTTGATGTAGAAAAACACCCAAATGGTAGAGAACAGTAATATCGGACAAAAGAGTAATGCACTAATAAACAACAAAAACTTAAACTTTTCTTTCGCCTTGATCCTTTCTTCTTGAACCTTTCACTTTTTATCCACAAAAAAACCGCTGTTCGTTTAAAACAGCGGCTTTTCTACTTAAAACTTATAGCCAAAAAACTAATAGCTAAACCTTACGCTTTACCAATCACTTCAAGTCCACCCATGTATGGGCGTAATACTTCTGGTACGACTACTGAACCATCTACTTGTTGGTAGTTTTCTAGTATGGCTACGAGTGTACGCCCTACCGCTAAACCTGAACCATTTAGTGTATGTAGTAACTCTGGTTTTTTAGCCCCTTCACGACGAAAGCGAGCTTGCATACGGCGTGCTTGGAAATCAACCATATTTGAACAAGACGAAATTTCGCGGTAGGTATCTTGCGCCGGTAACCATACTTCTAAATCGTATGTTTTAGCTGCACCAAAGCCCATGTCGCCCATACATAAGATGACTTTACGGTACGGAAGTTCTAGTGCTTGTAGTATTTGCTCTGCATGGCCTGTTAGCTCTTCAAGCGCTTGCATTGAATCTTCTGGTTTTACTAGTTGTACTAGTTCAACTTTATCAAACTGGTGCTGGCGAATTAAACCGCGTGTATCGCGACCGTAGCTGCCTGCTTCACTTCTAAAACATGGCGTGTGCGCAGTTAAGCGAATGGGTAAATCGCTTTCTTCGTAAATCTCGTCGCGTGCGCTATTAGTAAGCGGTACTTCTGCTGTAGGAATAAGGCTAAAACCAGCTTGTTGCTCACCGTCGTCGTTTACCAGGCCTAATGTATGGAATAAGTCGCCTGCAAACTTAGGTAATTGGCTCGTGCCGTAAAGGCTTGCGCTATTTACCAAGTACGGTACATACATTTCTGTGTAGCCGTTTGTATCTGTGTGGGTGTCTAGCATGTATTGCGTTAATGCACGGTGCATTCGTGCTACTTGACCGCGCATTACTGTAAAGCGTGCGCCACTAATTTTAACGCCCATTTCAAAATCTAGGCCGTTTAGGTCTTGCCCTACGTCAACGTGGTCTTTAACTTCAAAATCGTACTTTTTAGGCGTGCCCCACGTAAGTATTTCAACGTTGTCGTCTTCGTCAGCGCCTTCTGGTACTGATTCGTCTGGCAAGTTTGGAATTGCTAATGCAATGTCGTTAATGGCGTTTAGTACTTCGTCTTGTGCTTTTTTTGTGGCGTCTAATTCGCTGCCTAAATTTGCCACTGCGTCTAAAAGCGGCTGTGCGTCTTCGCCTTTTGCTTTTGCTTGGCCAATGGCTTTAGCACTGGCGTTACGTTGACTTTGAAGCTCTTGCGTTTTTACTTGTAATGTTTTGCGTTGCTCTTCAAGTTCTGTCACTTTTGCAACATCAAGCTCGTAGCCACGCGCTGCTAAGCGTGCTGCAGTTTGCTCAACGTCTTGTCGTAAATATTTAGAATCTAACATGTTAGTTTTTTAACCTTTTTGCATAACCAGCTGAAGGCCCAGCCAAGCCATAAAAATACAGACCATCACATTTAAGATGATATTGAGGGCCATTTTAATAAAGTGGCCTTGTTGTAACAACAACAACGAGTCCATTGAGAATGTTGAAAAGGTGGTTAACGCACCTAAAAAGCCAATTCCAATAAGGGTTTTAGCGGGGCTTACAGTGATAATTTGTTTCTCTATCAAACCGTACAAAATGCCCATTAACAATGAACCCAGAATATTAACCGCCAACGTGCCAAAAGGGAATCCCCTACCAAGGAGTTTTAGCATGGTTTCGCTAATAAAAAACCGTAAACAGGCTCCTGAAGCGCCACCAATGGCGATCATCATATAAAGTTTAATCATTTTCGTATCGTTTAAGTGGGCTTTGCGCGTCGCGCTCTTTTAAGTAATCAAGTTTTTGTTTAATTTTTTGCTCAAGGCCGCGTTCGCTCGGTAAGTAATATTCCTTGCCGTCCATTTCTGGCGGTAAGTATTTTTCACCGGCGGCAAAGGCACCCTCTTCGTTATGCGCGTAGCGGTATTCAGCTCCATAACCTAAGTCTTTCATTAGATTTGTAGGTGCATTACGTAAATGTTCTGGCACTGGGTAACTTGGCTCGTTTTTGGCATCTGCCTTTGCTTGGCTAAACGCCATATAAACTGCATTACTTTTGGGTGCGCTGGCTAAATATAAAGTGGCCTGTGCAATAGCGCGTTCGCCCTCACTTGGGCCAACACGTTGAAATATATCCCATGCGTTTAACGCCACTTCCATTGCGCGGGGGTCGGCATTACCTATGTCTTCTGTTGCAATGGCAAGTAAACGTCTTGCTACATAAAGTGGGTCGCCACCGCCAGCTAAAATACGGCAGTACCAATAAAGCGCACCATCGGGGGAGCTTCCGCGTACTGATTTATGAAAAGCCGATATTAAATCGTAAAATTCATCGCCGCCTTTATCGTATTTTGCTAAATGAGTTGGCAGTACTTGGCTTAATACGTGCTCATCTACGTTGTATGTGCCGTTTTGCTCCGTGGTTAAATCAACCGCTTGCTCAAGCAGGTTTAACACTTTGCGGGCATCACCGCCGCTTGCTTGGCACAGTGCCTGTTTGGCGTTACTAGCAATAACTATGTTTTTTTGGTTTAGTTGCTCATCTTGCTTAAGTGCGCGCTCTATTACTGTGTATAAATCGCTCTCTTGTAACGACTTTAAAACATACACGCGTGCGCGCGATAAAATAGCGTTATTAAGCGCAAATGAAGGATTTTCGGTTGTTGCGCCAACAAATATAAAGGTGCCATCTTCTATGTGAGGTAAAAATGCATCTTGCTGTGATTTATTAAAACGGTGTACTTCGTCAACAAACATTAGCGTGCGTTGCCCGCGGCTTTGTAGGTTATCTTGGGCTTGCGTTACGCTGTCGCGAATATCTTTTACGCCTGCGGTCACAGCCGACATTTGTATAAGCTCGGCATCGGCATGGTTTGCAATAATTTGCGCAAGGGTTGTTTTACCCACCCCAGGCGGCCCCCACAAAATTAAGCTGTGGCAACGCCCTGCAACAATGGCTTGGTGCAGGGGTTTATCGTCACTAAGTAAATGCTGTTGACCTATGTATTCGTCAAGCGTTGTTGGGCGCATACGCGCCGCAAGTGGGCGTACATCAGGCCCAAAGTTAAAGCCTAAATTACTCACCGTGGCTCTGATCGTCTATTTCAACACCCTCTGGCGGGGTAAATTCAAACATTGCTGCATCAAGCTCGGTGTTTACTTTAGCATCATTAAAAGTAAACGAAGAAAGTTGCCCCGAATTATCGGTAACGACTAATTGTGCAAGGCCTGCTTGGTTGTCTACAAACGTGATATCAAGCTGCTCTACTTGGCTCTCTATACCTTTATTTGGCGTTACACTAAAGCCAGATTTAGTGGCTTTTACGCTGTACTTTTCCCATTGAGCAGGGTCTTTTGATGTAAGTAATACAAACGGCGTTGAGTCAATTAAGCTGTGAGTATCCATTATGGTTACTTGTTCAGCAAAGCTGTCGAAGTAGTAGGTTTTATCACCATTTGATACAAATAATGTGTCGTCAGGGTTTGTTTGCTCCCAGCGTATCATCATAGGTTGCTTAAGGGCGATAGTACCCTCGCCTTGCATTACAGCTTGGCCTTCTTTGTCTGTTACTTTTTGTGCAAACTGAGCTTTAAAGCTTTTAAGTGTTGCCAGTTTGTCTTGCAGTGCTTGGCTGTCGTCTGCAAAACTCGGTGCGGCAATTAAGCCGCTTAATAGTAATAATAAACTGTTTAATTTTTTCATTGGTTTGCTCCATTAGGTACTAATACATCGCGAGCACCATTATGACCTGGTGAACTTACGATACCTGATGTTTCCATTTGTTCTACTAAACGGGCTGCACGGTTATACCCTACGCGCAACTTACGTTGTACTGATGAAACCGATACCTTGCCTGTCTCAATTACAAATGCGACCGCTTCGTCGTAAAGAGGGTCTGACTCTTCATCTGCACTTTCGCTTGCTTCACCGGGTAATAAAATATCTTCCGTGGCGTCACCATTAAGTATTTCGTCTATGTAATTAGGTTTAGCACGTGCTTTCCAATCATTAACGACTGCATGTACTTCATGGTCATCTACAAATGCGCCATGCACACGCTCTGGTACACTAGTGCCTGGCGGTAAATAAAGCATGTCACCCATACCAAGAAGGTTTTCGGCGCCTTGCTGGTCAAGTATGGTGCGCGAGTCTATTTTACTTGATACCTGAAACGCCATACGTGTTGGTATGTTTGCTTTTATTAAGCCTGTAATTACATCAACCGATGGACGCTGTGTTGCAAGGACCAAGTGAATACCTGCTGCACGTGCTTTTTGTGCAATACGTGCAATAAGTTCTTCTACTTTTTTACCTACAATCATCATCATGTCGGCAAATTCATCAATTACTACAACAATGCTTGGTAGTTTTTCAAGCTCGTCGGGGCCGTCTTTCATGCCGTCTGTGTCTTTAAAAAGTGGGTCCATAATTGGGTAGCCCGCTTCTTTGGCATCAAGTACTTTTTGGTTGTAGCCTTTTAAATTACGTACACCTAATGCCGACATCAGCTTGTAACGACGCTCCATTTCACCTACACACCAACGCAGCGCGTTAGCCGCTTCTTTCATGTCGGTAACAACTTCACACAATAAATGCGGTATACCCTCGTAAACCGAAAGCTCAAGCATTTTAGGGTCAATCATGATCATACGTACATCATCTGGGCCCGATTTGTACAGTAAGCTTAATATCATTACATTAACGCCCACTGACTTACCCGACCCCGTTGTACCAGCGACTAATAAATGCGGCATTTTACCAAGATCAGCACACACTGGCTGGCCTGCAATATCTTTACCTAACACCATGGTAAGCGGCGATGGGTTTTGCTCAAACTTAGGCGCATTTATTACTTCCGACAAACGCACTATTTCACGGTGTTTGTTAGGTAGCTCTATGCCTATGTAAGTTTTACCCGGAATAACTTCAACTACACGTACACTAATAGCAGAAAGCGAGCGAGCTAAATCTTTTGATAAACCGGTAATTTTAGACACCTTAATACCCGGTGCTAAATCAAGTTCAAATCGTGTTACGACAGGGCCTGGATATACACCAACGACAGTGGCTTGTACGTTAAAGTCGAGTAATTTTGTCTCTACTAGGCGAGATACAACATCGAGCTCTTCTTGCGAAATTGGGTTTTTAGCTTTATCGGGCCTGTCGAGTAAATCAAGCGACGGCAATGGGCCTGGTGGCGCTTCTTGATCAAGCAGTTGTTCAAATTTTTCTTTTGCCGTAGGCGGTGGCTGATACGCTGGCTTTGCTTTAGGCATTGGTCTAGCTGGCGATACCACCGTTGTAACTGGCTTTTCAGGTTCCACAACTTGGCTTTGATCTAGCGCGTTTAATGCTGCTGCCGTATCCATTGGTTGATCGTCTATGGCACTAAAGCCAATTTCTTGATCGAGTATATCGTCAAGCTCATCAAATGGGCTGTAGTCGTCACTAATTTGTGGTTCTGTAAAAGGTGTTTGTGGTTTATTAATGGCTTTTTGAGGCGCGTCGTTTTTCGCCTCTACTGGCGCTTCAAGCTGCTCTGTGAGATCGTCGTTAAACTGGGCATCTACATTGTCATTATTTGTATTTGCAGCAATGCGTTCTCTGCTCATCCAACCTTTAATGTACGAGGTAATAAAGCGATACAACCTAACCATTAAATCGCCTAGGTAATCTACAAAATCAACCCACGACACACCCGTTAAAAGGGTTAACCCTGCAAAAAAGAAACACAATAGCAAAATTGATGTGCCGGTAAAATTAAACGCCGGCATCATGGCTGTCGCAATGACATCTCCCACTACCCCGCCTGATGAAAAATTATAAATGTCGTCAAAGTTAATGCTACTGATTGCCGTAGCAGACGTTACAAACAGGGCTAGGCCAATAACACGAAGGGCTAATGTTGTGTAATCAAGCTGTAAAATACGGTGGGGTTGCTTAAATAATAAATAACCAAATAATTGAATTGCCGCCGGAACTAAGTAAGCAAGCCACCCAAAAGTAAGTAAAAGTATATCGGCAACCCATGCACCGGCTGTGCCTGTAATATTTTTTACATTTCTAAATTCTCCGGTTTGCGACCACGACGGGTCAGCCGGATCAAAACTGATTAAGGCACATAAAATAAATATTGCAGCAAAGGTACTGATTATCAGCCCTGTTTCTAATAGTCTTTGCACACCGTTCAGGCGCATAGCTTCCTATCCCTCTTATTATTCTATTTATTACACTTCAACAGCAGTCAAATACCTTAGCAGGAAATGCAATTTGATGCACTTTATCTTAGTTTGTATGGCCTGATTATGAACAAGTTTTTATAAATTAGGCGTAATAAAATAATTATTTACAATGCCATTATTAATTTAAGCAATATAAGGGCGAATTATAACGCCGTCTTCCCCTTTTACTTCTTCCATCACTACATAAGTTCTGCTTTCACTTACGTTAGGTAATTTAAGCAATATATCACCCAGTACTCCCCGGTATTCCGACATGTCGTTAACACGCGTTTTAAGTAAAAAATCAAAATTACCCGACACTAAATGACACTCTATTATTTCTTCGTGCTTTTTAACGGCTGCACTAAACTCGTCAAATACGTCTGGCGATGTTTTTGTTATGGTGACTTCTACATACACCGATAACCCCTGCCCTAACTTAGCCGGATCGACCACCGCTTTGTATCCGAGTATGTAACCTTCTCGCTCAAGCTTTTTTACGCGCTCTAGGCAGGGCGTGGCACTCAGACCAACTCGTCGGGCCAGTTCAACATTTGAAAGGCGCCCATCGTGTTGTAATTCCATCAAAATTTTGCGGTCAATTCTGTCTAATAACTGATGCATAAGCCCTACTAGGTTTTTATTCTGTAATTTTTATAATTTTAGATAATAACACTAGCTTAGCATTTAAAAAAGGTGAGACACACTGGCTTGTCATGAATATAATAGTGAAAAATTTCAATCCGTTCTTAATAAGGCAAATGTTATGATTATTGGTGTACCTAAAGAAATCAAAAACCATGAATACCGCGTAGGTATGGTTCCTGCTAGTGTTCGTGAATTAGTTAATCACGGCCACCAAGTGATTGTAGAAACGAATGCAGGTATGGGCATTGGTTTTACAGATGAAGATTACACCCAAGCAGGTGCAGACATTTTAGCAACTGCAGCTGACGTTTTTGCAAACGCAGAGATGATTGTAAAAGTAAAAGAACCACAAGCAGTTGAACGTGCAATGCTTCGTGAAGACCAAATTCTATTTACTTACCTTCACCTTGCACCTGATCTTCCACAAACTGAAGACCTTGTTAAGAGCAAAGCAATTTGTATTGCTTACGAAACAGTGACTGACTCTCGCGGTGGTTTACCACTTCTAGCGCCTATGAGCGAAGTAGCTGGCCGTATGTCTATTCAAGCCGGCGCACAAGCACTTGAAAAATCTAACCACGGTCGTGGTATGTTGCTAGGTGGCGTACCAGGTGTTGAGCCAGCCAAAGTTGTTGTTATTGGTGGTGGCATGGTAGGCCGTAGCGCTGCGCAAATGGCAGTTGGCTTAGGTGCAGATGTTGTTGTGCTTGACCGTAACATTGATGTACTACGTGCACTAGACGCGCAATTTGGCAATAAAGTAAAAGCAATCTACTCAACTGCTGACGCACTAGAAAAACATGTACTTGAAGCCGATTTAGTTATTGGTGGTGTATTAATCCCTGGTGCAGCGGCTCCTAAGCTAGTAACAGCCGATCACATTAAAGCAATGAAGCCAGGCTCTGCCATTGTAGATGTTGCTATTGACCAAGGCGGTTGTATTGCAACGTCTAAAGCAACAACGCACGCTGATCCAACGTTTATTGTTGACGACGTTGTTCACTACTGTGTTGCGAATATGCCGGGTGCTGTTCCACGTACATCTACATTTGCACTTAACAATGCCACATTGCCGTTTATTATTAACCTTGCAAACAAAGGTTACAAAAAGGCATTGCTAGATGACGCTAACTTCTTAAAAGGCTTAAATGTAATTAAAGGCCAAGTAACGTACAAAGAAGTTGCTGAAGCATTTAACATGGATTACGTTGACCCACGCACAGCAGTAGAAAACGCTTAATTTAGCGTTTGTACTTACAAAAAAAGCAGCTATAAAGCTGCTTTTTTTATGTCTAACTTAAACTAAATTTAAATAAACCGTTTAATAATAAAATCTACTTTTACCCGTTTTGCTTGGCCAAGTAACTTTTTAACTGGCTGAGGGTAATCTTCCATGGTTTCTAAATCATCTGGACCAGTTAAACGGCGGCAGTGCTTAAGAATTTCATGCTTTTCGTTATCAATCGCTTGCATAATAGTTTGCTCGGGATCTTCAATTAGTATTCCATTTTCTATGTCTAAACCCCATGCACGTGGATTTAAATTATGTCCACTTAATAAGTGCTTTGATCTATCTGCACATATTCCTTTTAAATGAAAAGAATTATTGCCGTGCTTCCAAAGGTATACGTTCAAGTTTCCGTTATCTATATGGCGTTTTTGCGTTTTAACGAATTTATGCAAAATAGTTTCGTATAAATAAGGCAACGCACCAATTTTGCTAAACGGCTCACTAGGTGGCATATAAAAATCATTTGCGGTTTTATCGCCCACAACAATTGTAATATGTTTGCCTTGCTTTAAAAGCCTGCGTAATGAGCGCATAAGCGGCGCCGGGAAGTTAAAGTATGGCGTGTAAAGCACTAGTTCGCGCTCTGTTGTATCAAAAAGCGCCTTGATCATACGGTTAAGTTCGTTATGCCGGCGCCCAAGTCCTAAAAACAAACGAATATTTAACGCATTATTACTTGCTTGCTCAGCCGACTTGTAACTTGCTGCTTTTAAATCACGCATTAATTGCTTTTGCTCAAGTTTAAAGTCAATTAAACGCTTGAGCGGACGCATGTCGATACGAGGCACGGCCACAGAACTCAACAGCTTTGATTCGATAAAGTCTATTACAGAATCACACAAACCTTTTTGCGTAATTAAAAAGTAACGGTCAAGCCTGTAGCGGTCGTTATGCTGTAGATACACATTATTTAAGCTAGCACCGCTGTAAAGTAACGTGTCGTCTATAACAAAGCCTTTTAGATGCAAGACGCCAAATAGCTCTTTCGCTTTTACAGGTACACCAAATACTTGTACATTTGATTTAAATTTTTCTAGATAGTCACAGTATAAACTTGCGTTCCCGTCTGATTTCTCAGCACCAATGAGTCCACGCTGGGCACGATGAAAATCGACCAGTACTTTTACTTCAAGTCCAGGGTTAGCTAAAGATGCATTGTGTAATGCCTCTAAAACTTCGCGGCCTGCTTCATCATCTTGCAAATAAAGCGCGGTAATATAAATACGCGTTTTTGCATTAGCGATTAAATTAAGTAATTGTGTGCGGTAATCTTGCGCATTGGTTAAGACGTTAACGTCTTTTGAAGTCAACCCAAATGCGGGTTTTTCCTGCCAAAATAACATAGTTGCCTATTCATTTAGGTCACATAATCTATCAGTGACAAATCAAAATTAGGTAAAACATAACAAAAAAAATCAAAGTGGTCATGAATTAACGACGTTTTGTTGCTTGTTAGTCTATTTATTGAGCTAGTTTACCCTGTAAGGCGTAAAAGTGTGATTGTTTAGTACATAAAAATGAACAGCTTTTCGATTTACTAAAAAAAATAATCTCAGATTTTGTTTACTTCTGCCTTGTTTTTCTTAGAATCGAGCGCATTAATGACCGTATAGAATCGTTTAGGAAAATATCATGACTGAAGCAAAACATAGCAAGCTACTAATTTTAGGCTCTGGCCCAGCTGGTTACACGGCAGCAGTATATGCAGCCCGTGCAAATTTAAACCCTGTTTTAATTACAGGTATGCAACAAGGTGGTCAATTAACCACAACTACTGAAGTTGAAAACTGGCCGGGTGATGCACACGGTTTAACAGGCCCTGCACTAATGGACCGTATGAAAGAGCATGCTGAACGCTTTGAAACCGAAATTGTGTTTGACCACATTAATAAAGTTGATGTTTCTAAACGCCCTTTCACACTAACTGGCGACCAAGGTACATACACATGTGATGCGCTGATCATTGCCACTGGCGCATCTGCTAAATACTTAGGCTTAGAGTCTGAAACAAACTTCCAAGGTCGCGGTGTGTCGGCATGTGCAACGTGTGATGGTTTTTTCTATAAAGGTCAAAAAGTAGCGGTTGTGGGCGGTGGTAATACTGCAGTTGAAGAGGCACTTTACTTATCTAACATTGCTGACGAAGTGCATGTAATTCACCGTCGCGATAGCTTCCGTAGTGAAAAAATTCTTGCTGACCGCCTTACAGAAAAAGCTGCAAACGGTAACGTTGTAATGCACTACAACCGTACGCTTGACGAAGTTTTGGGCGACCAAATGGGCGTAACAGGCATTCGTATTAAAGATGTTGCATCTGATGCTACTGAAGATCTAGACCTAGCAGGTGTGTTTATTGCAATTGGCCACAAACCAAACACAGATATGTTTGAAGGTCAGCTAGAAATGAAAGACGGCTACCTGGTTGTTGAGTCTGGTCTTAACGGTAACGCAACGCAAACAAGCGTACCAGGTGTTTTTGCTGCAGGTGATGTTTCTGATCATATTTACCGCCAAGCAATTACATCAGCGGGTACAGGCTGTATGGCTGCCCTTGATGCAGAGCGCTTTTTAGACAACCTGTAACATTTATTTTTTCACAAAAGGGGCTGAGCAATCAGCCCCTTTTTTTACATCTAAAATATAGTTACACTTTTAAAACAAACAATAAAAAGTACATTCCTTATGAAAAACCAGCT
Organism: Pseudoalteromonas sp. H71; assembly: GCF_001468485.1. GTDB lineage: Bacteria > Pseudomonadota > Gammaproteobacteria > Enterobacterales > Alteromonadaceae > Pseudoalteromonas. The sequence goes on along the minus strand of NZ_LODI01000044.1, from coordinate 64,351 downwards.
ATACCAATTAAGCGATACCGATATAGCATTTCCTAATCCAGAGTACGCATTAGTATCTCCCGACGGCTTACTTGCTGTTGGTGGTGACTTAAGCCTACCTCGCCTATGTAATGCTTATCGCAACGGTATATTCCCTTGGTTTAGCGATAACGAACCCATTATGTGGTGGTCACCAAGTGAGCGTGGCATTGTGGAGTTAAGCGATTTTCATGTTAGTAAAAGCCTGCGCAAGCACCTAAAAAAATATCCCGTCACAGTAACCATCAATAACGCCTTTATTGAAGTTATTGAAGCATGCCGCGATCAACGTCTTGATACCGATGGTACTTGGATCACCTCTGATATGCTCAGCGCGTATACCAATGCTCACAACGCAGGAATAGCACACAGTTTAGAAGTATGGCGCAACGGAGAGCTTGCAGGTGGCTTATATGGGATAATGCAAAATGGTGTATTTTGTGGTGAATCGATGTTTCATCATCAAACTAATTGCTCTAAATTAGCCATGTGGGCGCTGGTTAATTGGTTAAAAAAACATAATGCACATTTTATTGATTGCCAACTCGAAAACCCATATTTAATGAGTTTGGGTGCAAAAGTGATATCTCGTTCTGATTTTTTAGCTAAACTTAACACTGCACTTACCTATAAAGTTAATCCTTCAATGTGGAAGCCACAAAAACTGGATGCAATCTATGAATGAAAACCTGACAGCCCGGGTGGGTTTAAGCCAAGAATTTGCGTGTAGTTATTTGCCAAATAGGCGTGAGCAGCTATTAGTAATACTCGATCCTACTTATTACAGTGCAAGCAAGTTTGAGTCATTATTAGCTTTGGGCTTTAGACGCAGTGGCAACCAAATTTATCGCCCTCATTGCCCCGTTTGCAGTGCCTGCAACTCTGTACGTGTTTTAGCGCAAGAATTTATCCCGTCAAAATCACAAAAACGTAAACTAAACAAAGCAAAAACCCACTTTACTGTTACTTATTCTAGTAGTGAGCGTGCAGACTATTATCCGTTATACAGTAAATACATTACCCTGCGTCACCAAGATGGTAGTATGTATCCGCCTCAACCTGAACAATTTCAGAGCTTTTTGTTGTGTAGTTGGCTTGATATCACGTTTATTGAACTTTGGCATCAAGACACTTTAGTCGGTGTTGCCGTAACTGATTGTATGGACAACGCTATTTCTGCTATTTATACCTTTTTTGATCCTGACTTTGAGCATTACAGCTTGGGGTCAATTATGATATTGGAACAAATAAAATTTGCCAAAGCACAAAATAAACAATTTGTGTATTTAGGCTACCAAATTGATGAGTGCGACAAAATGAAGTACAAAACGCAGTTTTTACCGGCACAAAAACAGCTTAATGATGAGTGGGTGGCTATTTAATTTACAAATATAGCCCCTGCGCCTTTACTTATTGGTGTATTTTGGGCAAAATCTGCAGCGTTTAACTATTAAAGAGGTGTTACGCTAAACATGGCGAAAGAAGACGTAATCGAAATGCAAGGGACTGTCCTTGATACTTTACCAAATACAATGTTCCGAGTTGAGCTAGAAAATGGTCACGTAGTTGTGGCTCATATTTCAGGTAAAATGCGCAAAAACTATATCCGTATTTTAACCGGCGATAAAGTAACGGTAGAAATGACTCCTTACGATTTATCGAAAGGTCGTATCGTATTCCGTGCTCGCTAAGTAAGTGCGTAAACGAGATTTAGTTTTTGGCTAGTGTATAACTAGCTTAAAGCGTTTATTAAATGTAATTGATGGACTTTGACTAGCAATTACATTTAATAAACAAAAAACCCAGCCTAGGCTGGGTTTTTTGTTGTCTAAAATAAAAATGGCCCACTATCTCAAGCGGGCCATTTAGCATTTTTAAACACATTTAAGCCGGCGTTAAATTGCTCTCGTAATCAAAACGGATTTTCTTGTCTTTAACCGATACCTTAACTGTACCGCCATCAGACAACTTACCAAACAATATTTCGTTGGCGAGTGGCTTTTTAAGCTCTTCTTGAATAACACGTGCCATTGGACGTGCCCCCATCGCTTTGTCGTAGCCTTTTTCAGCTAACCATTCACGTGCCTTAGAGGTCAATTCAAAATTAACTGATTTCTTATCAAGCTGTGCTTGCAGTTCAACAATAAATTTATCAACCACCAATAGAATAACTTCACGTTCAAGGTGATTAAACCAAATAATGTTATCTAAGCGGTTTCTAAACTCTGGCGAAAATGTTTTATTTATTTCACCCATTGCATCGTGTGTGTGATCCTGCTCGCTGAAGCCAATTGACTTGCGAGTTGTTTCTTGTACACCGGCATTGGTGGTCATGACTAACACAACGTTTCTAAAATCGGCCTTACGCCCGTTGTTGTCGGTCAATGTGCCGTGATCCATTACCTGCAATAAAATGTTGTAAATATCTGGATGTGCTTTTTCTATCTCATCGAGTAAAACAACCGCATGAGGGTTTTTGATAACAGCCTCAGTTAATAAACCGCCCTGCTCAAAACCAACATAGCCTGGTGGCGCACCAATTAAACGGCTAATTGCATGACGCTCAACGTATTCCGACATATCAAAACGAATAAACTCAACACCCATGCACTTAGCAAGCTGCTTAGTGACCTCTGTTTTACCAACACCGGTAGGTCCTGCAAATAAGAACGACCCCACTGGTTTTTCTTCACTGGTTAGCCCTGAGCGTGATAAACGAATTGCCGATGTGAGTGCATCAATAGACTGATCTTGCCCAAACACCAACATTTTAAGATTACGGTCGATATTTTTAAGTGTTTCTTTATCCGAAGACGATACATTCTGCGGTGGAATGCGCGCCATTTTAGATATGATCATTTCAATATCTGATACACCAATGGTTTTTTTGCGTTTCGAGCTAGGCTGTAAACGCTGGTTAGCGCCTGCTTCATCAATCACGTCAATAGCTTTGTCAGGCAAATGACGTTCGTTAATGTATTTAGCACTTAGCTCAGCAGCGGCTTTGAGCGCTTTTTGTGTATAACGAATACCATGGTGTTCTTCATAGCGATCTTTCAGGCCATTCAAAATTTTAGTGGTATCGGCAACACTTGGCTCAAGTACATCTATTTTTTGAAAACGACGAACTAATGCACGGTCTTTCTCAAATATGTTTTTGTATTCGTTATAGGTCGTTGACCCCATACAACGAAGCTTACCGCTTGAAAGCAATGGCTTCAGCAAGTTAGACGCATCCATAACCCCGCCTGACGCAGCCCCAGCCCCAATGATGGTGTGTATTTCATCTATAAATAAAATTGAGCCTGGTTTTGCTTGTAACTCTTTTAGTAAGCTTTTGAAACGCTTTTCAAAATCACCGCGATACTTGGTTCCGGCAAGCAGCGCACCCATATCCAAAGAGTACACAACCGCATCTGCAATCACTTCAGGAACTTGCTCGTTTACAATACGATAAGCTAACCCTTCAGCAATCGCTGTTTTACCTACACCCGCTTCACCAACAAGTAATGGGTTGTTCTTTTTACGACGACACAATACTTGTACGGCACGCTCTACTTCACTGTCACGACCAATTAATGGGTCAATGTTACCCTCGCGCGCTTGCGCATTTAAGTTAGTAGTGAAACTGTCTAGCTTGCTAGCCTCTTCGTTTTGAACTTCTTGCACTTCTTCATTGATGTCGTCGGTGTCATCACCTAAATCGTCATCAGTTTTTGAAATACCATGCGAGATAAAGTTAACAATATCTAAACGTGAAACATCGTTTTTCTTAAGTAGGTAAACAGCTTGACTTTCTTGCTCAGAAAAAATAGCAACCAACACATTTACGCCGGTTACTTCGTTTTTACCTGATGATTGAACATGAAACACTGCACGTTGTAAAACACGTTGAAAACCAAGTGTAGGCTGCGTTTCACGCTCTTCTTCTAAATCGGGAATAACTGGTGTTGTTTCATCAATAAACTCAAGCAATTCATATTTTAAGCCTGAAATATTTACACCACACGCATTTAGCGCTTCTGAGGCAGAAGGGTTATCTAATAGCGCAAGCAAAAGGTGCTCGACGGTCATAAACTCATGACGGCGAGTGCGCGCTTCACGAAACGCGGCATTTAAGGTTAGTTCTAAGTCTTTGTTTAGCATTGGCAACCCCTTACTGAGATAATAATGTATACCACAACAAACAGGTGTGTGATCACCCTAGTTGGTATTTATTCCTGCTCACAACTACAAAGCAGCGGATGCTCGTTATCACGCGAGTAGCGGTTAACTTGTTCAACTTTGGTGTAGGCTACATCAGCGCTGTAAACGCCGCAGATACCTTTACCTTTTTCGTGAACTTGAAGCATCACGTCGGTTGCTCTATCGCTATCCATATTAAAAAACGTCGTTAAAACTTCTATTACAAAGTCCATCGGCGTGTAATCGTCATTATTTAAAACAACTTTGTATTTTCGCGGCGGCTGTAGCTTTTGCTTTTCGCTGTCGCGAACTGTGTCGATAACACCTGAATCTTTCATACCACTCATAATTAAATATAGTCTTGTCTTAGGAACTCAAGCAAACTTGAATAAAAAATAAATAAAATGTTAAAAAACAGCCCAAAAAGCTTGACTGATTGATTAAATAAACTACAGTCAAACATAGATTGATTAATCCTTAATCAGTCTAGCAAATAATATGGTTTAGAATAACTAAATTAGTCAACTTATTGAAGGATGTAGAAGTATGGCTTGTGGTAAAGTTAAATGGTTTAACAATGCTAAAGGTTTTGGTTTCATCGTTGAAGACGGCTGCGAGAATGATATTTTCGCCCATTACTCTACAATTGTAATGGACGGTTATAAAACGCTTAAAGCTGGTCAAGATGTAACATTCGAACTAGAACAAGGTCCTAAAGGCCTACACGCTAAAAATATTGCCTTAGATGGCGACATTTTAGAGTGATTACTGTTTTATTCGACTAAAGCGAGCGACCTTCTAGGCTCCTCGCTTAATTCCTTAAGCTACTTTTCTACCCCTTCATTGTTATAAATTGCTTCTTTTTCTGTATTTTCAACCCTTATCCTTGTTTTTATTTTATATACCCCAATATTCTAACAGTTGGCTGTTTAACTGCCCCTTAGCATGTTCAAACTCTAGCCCTTTGTATTCAAGCTTGTTACACTCTTAGTGCTAAAAATATACGTAAAATGCTGCAAAAAACTCAACTTGCCGCCCATATAAAATTTACTAGTCTAAAGGCTAATTTATTTTTATTGTTTTTTTAGCTATAAATATGACCACAGTTCGTCAGGTGTGACTATTCTGCTTTAATTACAAAGCTACACGAGTACCAACACCTAACAAACTATTCATTATCTGAGCGTACTTATTAAAACACTATAATATTTGCTAACTCAGCGTTAATGATTTCTTTGCATTGTTGAATAAGGCCTATTGGCCGACTATCTAGGAATGATGATGACATCAAAAATTATCTATACAAAAACGGACGAAGCTCCGGCACTAGCAACTTACTCGTTGCTACCGATCATCCAAGCATATACAAATGCAGCAGGTGTTGAAGTTGAAACTCGCGATATCTCATTAGCAGGTCGTGTAATTGCTAGCTTCCCTGATTATTTAACGCAAGAACAACGTATTGGTGATGCACTTGCTGAACTAGGTGAGCTTGCAAAAACACCTGAAGCAAATATCATCAAGCTTCCAAACATTAGTGCTTCAGTTCCACAGTTACGCGCTGTAATCAAGGAACTTCAAGCAAAAGGCTATGCGCTTCCAGATTACCCTGTTGAACCTAAAAACGATGAAGAAAAAGCAATCCAAGCTGCATACGACAAAGTTAAAGGTAGTGCGGTAAACCCAGTATTACGTGAAGGTAACTCTGACCGTCGTGCGCCAGGTTCTGTAAAAGAATATGCTCGTAATAACCCTCATTCAATGGGCGCTTGGAGCAAAGATTCAGAATCTTACGTAGCGAGCATGAGCGAAGGCGATTTCTTTGGTTCAGAACAATCAACAACTATCGAAACACCAACAGACGTTCGTATCGAACATGTTGCTGCTAACGGTGACGTAACTGTACTTAAGCAAAGCACACCGCTACTTGCTGGTGAAGTAATTGACGCTTCGCGCATTAGTGCGGCTAAGCTACAAGCTTTTTTAGCTGCTGAAATTGATGCTGCAAAAGAAAAAGGTGTTTTATTTTCGCTTCATATGAAAGCGACAATGATGAAAGTATCTGACCCAATTATTTTTGGTCACGCAGTTAAAGTTTTCTACAAAGATGTATTTGCAAAACACGGTGAGCTATTTGAAGAGCTTGGCGTTGATGTAAACAACGGTTTAGGGGACGTATACTCTAAGATTCAAACATTAGATGACGCTAAGCGCGAAGAAATTGAAGCAGATATTCAAGCTGTTTACGCTGACCGCCCTGCTATTGCTATGGTTGATTCAGACCGTGGCATTACAAACTTACACGTGCCAAGTGATGTAATTATTGATGCGTCTATGCCTGCTGCAATCCGCTCAAGCGGTCAAATGTGGAATAACGATGGAAAACTACAAGACACAAGTTTTGTAATTCCTGATCGTTGTTACTCTGGTGTTTATCAAGCAACTATTGATTTTTGTAAAGAACACGGTGCGTTCGATCCAACGACAATGGGTAGCGTTCCAAACGTTGGCCTTATGGCTCAAAAAGCAGAAGAATACGGTTCGCACGACAAAACGTTTGAAGCTAAAGCTGCCGGTACTATTCGTGTAGTTGATACAGCGGGTGTTACATTACTTGAGCACAGTGTTGAGCAAGGTGATATCTGGCGTATGTGTCAAGTTAAAGATGCACCAATTCAAGATTGGGTTAAACTTGCAGTTAACCGTGCACGTGCTACAGGCGTTCCTGCTATTTTTTGGTTAGATGAAAACCGTGCACACGATGCTCAGCTAATCAAAAAAGTAAATAAATACCTACCAGATCACGATACAGCTGGCCTAGATATTCAAATTTTAGCACCGCTTGAAGCCACTTTATTCTCTTTAGCTCGCATTAAAGAAGGTAAAGACACTATTTCTGTAACAGGTAACGTATTACGTGATTACCTAACAGATTTATTCCCAATTTTAGAGCTGGGTACAAGCGCTAAAATGCTTTCAATTGTTCCACTTATGAATGGTGGTGGCTTATTTGAAACTGGCGCAGGTGGTTCTGCACCTAAGCACGTTCAGCAGTTTGAAAAAGAAAACCACTTACGTTGGGATTCTTTAGGTGAGTTTTTAGCACTTGCAGCTTCACTAGAACATTTAAGCGTAACTACAGGTAATAACAAGGCACAAGTGCTTGCTGATACGCTTGATAAAGCGACGGGCACTTTCCTTGCTGAAAACAAATCGCCTTCACGTAAAGTTAAAGAAATTGATAACCGTGGTTCTCATTTCTTCTTATCTTTATTTTGGGCTCAAGAGCTTGCTAAGCAAAATGACGATAGCGAACTTAAAGCGCAGTTCACGCAAATTGCGAGCGATTTAGAATCAAATAAAGATACCATCGTAAGCGAATTAAACGATGCTCAAGGCCCTGCAGTTGAACTAGGTGGTTACTTCCAGCCTAACGACGCAGCCGCTTTTGAAGCAATGCGTCCAAGCACTACATTTAACGATATCCTTGCTAAATTAGTGTAATAAAAAGTAAAAATAAAACCGCTTACTTTTAAAAATAAGCGGTTTTTTTACGTCTATAAAAAAGGCCGCTCAATGCGGCCTATTTAAATTAACGTTCACTCATTACTTAGTGTATGCTCTTGGCATATTTGAATCAGTAGTATAACGGTCACGTAGTTTATCTTGACGAGACTGTGTAGACACCTCAGTGCCATTTATAAACATACGGCTTACGTTACTGCTTATTTCAAACGGATCATTAGTCCACATCACTACATCTGCAGCTTTACCTACTTCAATACTGCCCGCATTAATACCAAATACATCAGCAACATTTGATGTAACAGCTTTCAGTGCACCTTGCTGGCTCATGCCATAAGATACAGCGTTACCTGCGTCAAAGCGAAGCTGATAAATGTTGTGGCTTGCGTCTCCGCCAACCGTTAAAAGTACCTTAACACCGGCTTTTTCAAGTAAACCAGCATTGTTTAAATTAGCATGTAATGAATCAAAACTACCCGGCAAATTATCCATAGCGCTAATAATTACGGGAATATTCGCTTTAGCAATTTGCTCTTTAACAACAACGGCATCTTGTGCTCCACTGAGTACTAAGTTAACACCAAATTGTTCTTTTACTTTAATAAGCTCAACAATATCTGAAGCACGCGATACGCTTATTACCAATGGCATATCGCCAGAAAGTACTTTAGCCATTACTTTATCTTCAGTACTTGGTTTATCGTCGTCTTTTTTATCTTTTTTGCTCAATTTAGTTTGATGTGCATCTAGCTTGTTAATTAATGTTTGCAGTGTAAAAGCTCGCGAGCCTTTTCTGCGCTCACCTAAATGTACAACTAACGCCGCTTGTTTTTGAATGTTACTTTCAAGGCTACCACTCAAATCAACCACACTTGCCAAACCAGCAAAAATACTATCGCCGCCATAAGGGGTAATTACATCTCTTGTAACGCCACCTTTACGTGCATAAGGTATTAAGCTTGAATGTGCGTTGTAAGCAAGGCTTACATCAAAATCTATACCGGCTTTGTCGTCACCCGCATCGCGAGAGCCTGCAACCGCACCTACTTCAACTAAGCCTAGTTGGTTGTTGCTTGCAATGAATCCAGGGGTAACAATTTTGCCATTCGCATCAATAATTTCATCGGCGTTTACTTGTGCTGGGTTAATAGCAGTAATTTTACCGTTGTCCATAACAATGCTTGCGCCTTCTAATACGCCTTGCTCTGTTGATGTATGAATAGTTGCATTAATAATTGCCAGTGACTGAGCATTTACAGCACCAGAGGCGAATAATCCGGCAGCAACCAGAGATAGCGAAAACGAACGTGATAAATTTTTCATTCTGGGTGCTCCTTATTTTTGACCTAACATGAAATCACTGGTTGCTTGATAAGTGCTATCGTTTCTATCGTAAACCTTTGCACCATCAACAAACACTTGCTCAGCTTTTGCGTAAACGCTAAACGGGCTTTGGTTCCAAATAACCACATCGCCTTGTTTACCTGCTTCAAGCGAGCCTGTTTTATCGTCAATACCCAATGATTTCGCAGCGTTAGTGGTGATCCACTTAATTGCATGCTCTTCTGAAATATCAAAGCCATTTTCATTGGCGCGATACATCACTTTAGCCGCTTCTTGATTTAAGCGTTGAATAGTTGTGTCTGAATCTGAGTGAACTACGGCACACGAGTTTTTAACCGCATCCACAATGGCAACGTTTTCTTGAACCATGTCGTAAGCTTCCATTTTAAAGCCCCACCAGTCTGGCCACAATGCAGCACACGAACCATTATCAGCTAATAAATCGGCAATTTTGTATGCTTCAATACCGTGATGAAAAGTACCTGCGTGATAGTTAAATTCTTTTGAAAGGTCAATCATCATTGCCATTTCTTCAGCTTTGTAACAGTGATTGTGTATCATCACTTCGCCTTCAAGCACGCCACGTAATGTGTCGTACTTTATATCGCGATTAGGTACATCTGGATTTTTACCTGCGGCGTATTCTGCATCGTACTTATCCCAGGCTCGTTTATATTCTTGAGCACCAATCCAAGCCGAACCAGCCATATTACCCATACGTGTTGAAGGCAATACGCCCTTACGGCCGTATACGCGTTTTGGGTTTTCACCACATGCCATTTTTAGTCCATACGGTGCATCAGGAAATTTCATTCCTTGCATTGTATGCGCAGGCACGTTTTTAAGTGTTACACCACGTCCGCCAAATAAATTAGCAGAGCCCGGTAAAATTTGAAGTGACGTAATACCGCCTTCACGTGCACGGTTAAATCCTGGGTCTTGTGGCCAAACAGAATGCTCTACCCAAACTTCAGCTGTATTTGGGCTAGTCATTTCGTTGCCATCTTGGTGTGATTCTACCGATGGATTTGGATACGCACCTAAATGAGAATGTACATCAATAATACCTGGTGTTACCCATTTACCTTGTGCGTCAATCGTCGTGTCTGCTTTTGCAGCTAAGTCTTTACCCACTTGTAGTACTTTACCATCAACTAATAATACATCAGCGTCATCTAAACGTTCGCCAGTCCCGGTCAAAACAGTCGCGTTTGTAATGAGTGTACTTGATGTTGAAATTGGCGTGTAAGTGCTTGGGTAAGGATTTTTATTGATTGTAATCTTATCATCTTGCGGGCCATTTTCTTGGCAGCCTACAAGTGCAGCGGCTAGGCCAACGGCTAATAAAGAGGGAGCAAATTTATTCATGTTTTTGGGTTCTCCTGTTTTTTTAATACTTTAGCGAATGCTTGGGCATAAAGCTAAAAAAACAGGTGAAAACGCGGTAAATTAAGATGAATTTACGTGATTATTTTTTTATATAATTGTTATAGAGCTTTTCTAGCGCGCCCTGCGTGGTGAGTGACGGATCTTTACTGATAAAATGCTTAACCGTGCGGGTTACAAAATCTGAATTTTGCTTATGCAATTTAGAAAAATCTTTAATAAGGGTATTCCCATCTTTAGCCGCGGTTACTTTGTCGTGGCGGTGACGGTACTGACTAAGGGCTTTGTTAAAATCGCCGTTGTAGTCTTCAACTAAAATTTTATAAAAGTCACTTTTTTGCACATTTAAAACAGTAATGCAGTAATTCAGTGCGTCTTTAAAATCGGAAAACACCTTTCCTTCTACATCAAACTCTTTGGTTTTTTCGCGTACTGTGACACGGGCCTCTTCAGTGGCGTAACTAAAACCTGTAAACGCTAATCGCTCAGCGGCTTCTTTTCCTAATTTCATTCCGGCCTGAATACTGTGAGCAAATTCATCACTCATGTCACTTAATTCGTTTTCTTCCCACATGTTGTAAACACGCAGTGCTTTAGCGTATTTGTTAGACAACTTTTTTTTAATTTTTGTAAAGCGCTCATCAATAGACATAAGTCGTTCATTATGTAACAACGCATAGCACTCATAACAAGCAGGAATTGAAATAAAGTCGGCATCCTCGCCTAAGTCAATAATACTTTGCAACATGTGAAGAGGTGGACAATGATCTCGCTCAGTTGCTTCGCAGCCACAATAAAAACACTGGTTAAAATGTTGTTGTTCGCATGCATAGGCTTGCTGGTAATAACTGGCTAACGCTTTACTCACTGTTTATCCTAAAAATCTTCACGTTTATTTATGAGGCGATAATACCAGCCTTAAAGAATATGTCAGTATCAATAAAATTATTTTTATAAAAGTGTGTCAAAAAACACACTTAAAAACATGTGTTTTCATGAGCCTAAATATAAGTGTGTACATTACACATACTTGCTTACAGCTTGTTGCGTTTGATTAACAGCTTTTTTAATTAGTTAGTCAATAATTAGCATGCAACCGCAAACAATGAGGAAAGTAAAATGAACACAGTTAAAAAGGCATTATGTACAACACTTGTTATTGGCAGTGCAGCGTTAGCAGCACCTGTATCAGCTGCACAATTTGTAGCAGCCGACTCAACGCCAGGTACGCAAATTTGTATGGCTGTAGCGTCTAACAAAGCGTATGTACTTCGCAAAGCACAGCAATCGCTTAACGTTAAAAAAAGTATTATTAGCAATAAACTAACGTGCATCAACCTGCCAATGGGTGATTTTGTAGCGCGTTATAATTTAGATAAAAGTGCTAACTATTTAAATATTGAAAGCAATACACGCACTTCAATTAAAGATTTGGCAAATGTGTCGTTACCGGACGTCGTTGTTATTTCATCTCCGCAGTAGCATGCTTGAACTTTATAGCTAAGCAGGCATTACTGTAACCTGCTTAGTTTTATTGTTTACCTAATCGCTCAAAGAACACCCGCTAGTAAACCAAATAAACCGCCAAATACTCCACCCCATACAACCAGCCAACCTAGGTGCTCTCGTATCATTGTTTGAATGATTTCTTTCACCATTTTAGGGGTTAATTCATCAAGGCGTTCATCAACCAGTTTAAGTACTGTGCTGTGTAATCCTTTAGCACTATTTCCTTGTGAAAGCGTTTGCGTTACTAACGCTTTAAAGTCCTCTGTTTGAGAAATTTGTGCCAACGAAAGTTGCATTTTTTCTATAAATTTTTCACGCATTGGCTCTATTGCAGCGGTGCCTCCAAACATACCCAGCATGCTACCAAATTGCGATTGCTCTATTACCTCGAGTAAATTATCGAACGCAGGGTTTAGATCAACATGGCTAATTATCGGTTCAAAGTCGATATTAGGCTGCGCCTTATTAAGTAAATTATTAATTTTTTGCTCGGAGAAAAACTCTGTAAGTATCAGGTTCCGTATAGCAACTTTAAAGCTCTCAAACTTAAGCGCAATAACGCCAGAGCCATATAAAAACGGAACCTTTTCAAATAACATATGAATAGCCAGTAAATTGGTCACTGCGCCAGACAGCGCAAATAATCCCACCGACAAAACCACTGGTTGATCAAACATAAACCCTGCAGCTACACAAATACTTGCTAGTAAATTGGTTATAAAACTTTTGTTCATTTTTGCTCCATTACAATCCGCATCACTTTGTGCGACACACTTGTTAATTTTACAACGTTTAGTTTGTTATATTAATCCCTTTTTGCCATAGTTTAAGTGTCTGTATAAAATACGAGCAATTGTTATGTGGAAAGCAATTAACGAGCACATTAGCCAAGCAACAAATACTGAGTTTAAACACACACAAAAGCGACAACTGCAAAGCACTACATCCGATAAATATTTTCATATAGGCAATGGCACGCAAAGCTACTTTGTTAAAATTGCACTCAAAAGCGAGTTTGAGCGGCTAGAGAGTGAATCGAGAGGCTTAGAGTTGCTCGCTAATAATAGCTTTTTTACTGTGCCTCGCTGCATTACAACAGGTGCTAACATTGAATACTCATTTATTGTACTTTCGTGGTTAGTCCTTGATAAGCAACCCCATAATCAATGGCAAAAAATGGGTACCCAACTTGCTCAAATGCATCAAAAGCATGACCAAGCAATGTTTGGTTTTGATATAGATAATCACTTAGCCACAACCGTTCAACCTAATCGTTGGCATAAAAAATGGGATGTATTTTACGCCGAAGAACGCATTGGCTGGCAATTACAACTATTAGCTGAAAAAGGCATTCAATTTGCTGATCCTGAGCACATAATTCATGAAGTTAAAGCGCAACTGCATAGTCATGTTGTGAGCCCATCTTTGTTACACGGTGATTTTTGGCGAGGCAACCTAGGTTTTTTGAAAGAGCAACCAACGGTGTTTAACCCAGCTTGTTATTATGGTGATCGAGAAGTAGATATCGCCATGAGCGAGCTATTTGCCCCACTACCCGACGCATTTTATGTTGCCTACAATACGCAATATCCACTTTTGCCAAGCTACCAAAAACGTAAACTCATCTACCAGCTATATCCTATTTTAAACCATGCAAATATATATGCTGGCCACTATCTTACTGAAGCTAAACAACATATAAATAAGCTTATACAATAAGTGTAAATAAACTGTCATAACACGCCAAACAGACTATATTTAAAGGGTTCTAAGGAGTTGAGTTTTACGTCGCTAAGCCGTGTTTAGAATAGAAACATTCCAAGCTCTGCTTAAGTTATCTGTAATTGGAGTGATTATGAAAGACTTTTTATCACAACGTATCAGCTGCCCGTTTTGCGGAAACCACATTCATTTAGATTTAGATGCAAGCATGGGCGATCAGGACTACATTGAAGACTGCACTGCCTGTTGTAACCCAATTCATTTAAATATGCATATAGATTATGCAAACAATAAGTTAGAGCTACACGTAGACAGTGACGACGAACAAATTTTTTAACCCTGATGACGCAGGTAGTTTTCAACGGTGTTAACAATAGTGTAAGTTTGCTGATCCACCTCTATATTAAGCTCATCACCCACTTGCGCTTTACCTAAATTTGTAATGGTGAGTGTTTCTGGGATTAGGTGCAACCAAAAGCCCTGCTCGTCAATCTCGCCTACTGTTAAGCTGGCACCATTAATGGCGACAAAGCCTTTATACAGGACATATTTTTGCCACTTTACAGGTAAGCTTATCTGAATTTTGCAGTTACTTTGGGTATTGATTATTTGATTTATTTTAGCCGCACAGTGAATATGTCCCGATACAATGTGCCCACCCAGCTCAGTGCCAAAAGTAACAGAGCGCTCGTAATTTACTAAACTGCCTAGTTCAAGAAGCCCTAGGTTAGTTAATTTAAGTGTTTCGTCAATCACATCAAAGTGAACTTGCGCCACCACATCTTGATTACTTAGCTCAACTTTTACAACCGTTAAACAACACCCATTAATAGCAATACTGGCTCCTAAATCTAAGTGCTTAACGTAATCATCGCTCACCGACACCACTAAACGTAACACTCCTTCATTATGGGTTTTAGACACCACAGTAGCCTGAGTTTGCACTATACCTGTAAACATAAAATCTCGTTAAATTATGACAAAGTTATAGTTTAACGTATCGAATTATAAAATCATTCACTCCTGAGATTTTTATTTCAAAGACAATAGATTACAATTACAGTCTTACTCATTAAATAGCTGTTTTTATGACCTTTTGTAATTGGGAAGCGAAGCGTTTACTTTCTCTCGCGTTACCTGTTTTTTTAGCACAAGTTACCCTTATATTGATGTCGGTCGTCGACACTATAATGGCAGGTCAAGTCAGCCCTACCGATCTGGCAGCCCTGTCTATTGCGACAGGTATTTGGAACCCGCTACTTTTAGCGCTGCAAGGTATTTTATTAGCACTTACTGGCATTATTGCGCAGTTTGCCGGCGCGAATGACAAAAAAGGCATAAGCCACTATTTTCAACAAGCTTTATACCTAACCGTTTTACTGTGCATTGCAGGTTTTAGTATTGCCTACTTGGCCAACATTATTATATTACAGCTAGATACAAGCCCAGCTATTGCTAACTTAGCCTACGACTATATTCATTTTGTTAAATGGGGGGTATTTGGATTTTTATTCTTTACCACCTACAGAAATATGACCGAAGGCATGGGTATGACAAAACCGGCCTTTTATATTAGCTTACTCGGATTAGCCGTTAATATTCCTGCCAACTACATTTTTATAAATGGTTTATTTGGCCTTCCTGTCTATGGGGGGGCTGGCTGCGGTATAGCAACCGCCATTGTTTTAACGGTGATGGCATTCGCACAGGTCACTTATTGCCAAATGAGTAAAAAAATAGATGCCAAAGGGCTGCTCACACCGTTTGAAAAACCAAATATAACGACTATCGCCACTATTACAAAATTAGGTATTCCTATCTCTTTGGCTACTTTTTTTGAAGTCACACTCTTTGCGTGTATTCCACTATTTATTGCTCATTTAGGCGCGGTTGCTGTTTCAGGGCATCAAATTGCAGCGAGTGTTACCGCATTACTGTTTATGATGCCGCTGAGCCTCTCTATTGCCATTAGTATTCGGNTTGGTAACTTGTACGGCCAAAACAAGTATGAACAGTTAAAAATAGCTGTATCGACAAGTTATCTACTGGCTGTATTCATCGCACTGTTTTTGGCGTTTATAACGTTTATAGGCCGTGATGTAATCAGTGAGCTATACACAGAGAGCCCTGCTGTTATTGCCCTTGCCACTTCAATTATGGTTTTAGCCTGTATTTACCAATTGCCCGATGCCCTACAAGTTGCAGCAAATGGCATTTTAAGAGGGTTAAAACACACGGCCCCTATTTCTTACATCACGTTTATTTCATATTGGTTAATCGGCTTTAGCTTAGGCTACGTATTAGCAAGAACAGACATAATAGTACCAGCAATGGGGCCGCACGGGTTTTGGATTGGTATAATTGTCGGGCTCACCGTCGCAGCCATACTCTTAATGCTAACCGTTAGTAAGCGCTTTAAACATGAACCATTTATTAGCTAACACACTCAATTTACATTATATAAAGCAGTTAGTATCAGTATGTATATTACTGATACTAGCCACTACTGTGCTTACAGCTTGTACAGAAGCTCCTAGTAATATAAACAGCACTTACATAGAACGCCTTGAAAATGTAACCGATAAAAAATCTGAAGACCTGCCATCGCTAAATTCACTAAAGTTAAAGCCGTTAACCAAACTCAAAAACAATAAAATAACACTGGGTATAGTTGAGCTTGCGGGGATCAGTAGTTGTAACTTAAATGTGGTGATAAGTGAGCACAACAATCAACTGGGTAAGACAGCCACCGCTGCAGGGCGTTTAAAATATCAAATAGACTTTATTCAAAACGCCAATAGCTGCTTAGCCTCGCTCGAAGAATCCTCAGCAACGTATAAAAAAATTAGTGAAGCAAAAAATCAAAAACAAACTAATTTACTTTATTACTTTAATGCAGCTCTTTTGGAAGAGTCGGAGCTAAACCGCACATGGTCGCTAACCGCTTCCGAGTTAAATAAAGAACCCGCGGGCTTTAGCGATACAATAGAGGCTATGCAAAAACTGACTGCTATTAAAGCTCAATTAGCACAGTCTCAATTTGACGAAATAAACGCAGATGCAATATATCAAGCACTCGAAACGCTTAACAAATACAGGTTTAATCAGTCCTTAATCAAATCTGTAAGGCAACAAGTTCGACTAAATCAATCTGCCACTAATTTAGTTGAAAATATAGAGCTAAATACTCTTTGCCCTAAAAATAAAAACAAAGATAAAGCGAAAATTATGAATAATATTTTTCAAAAATATTATTTGTCGCAAATACAGCCATATCAGGCACAACTTATTGGTTTTCTTGAAGTACTTCAGCCTTTATTAAACCAGGTTTGGTATAAAGAGCCAGTAACAACAGATGCTATTAATGAGCTACTTGCACCTCACTCTAAAACAAATTTATTAAATCAGTTAAAAAGCTCAGCTAAACAGCATGTTATTTGGTGGCAAGAATTTTATAAAACGTGTGAAATCAGCCCAATATGAATAAAAAAACGGCAAATAAACTTAAAAATACGAAACGTGCTTGATTCGACCTCCCCCACGCTATATATTAGCGACCGCTGGTGATTATTTTCATAAGCTTACTAAATGTAAAATACGACTGTAGCTCAGTTGGTTAGAGCACTACCTTGACATGGTAGGGGTCGGTGGTTCGAATCCACTCAGTCGTACCAATATTAATGAAACGTATAATTAAAGGAAAGAGCACTACTTACTCTTGGCCACCCGGCTCAAGGCTCAGTAACTCGAATCCCTTAGTCGTACCAACATTAATGAAACGTATAATTGAAGGAAAGAGCACTACCTACTCTTGGCCAAAGGGTCAGTAACTCGAATCCACTCAGTCGTACCAACATTTAAGAACCCTAAAAAAATTGTACGACTGTAGCTCAGTTGGTTAGAGCACTACCTTGACATGGTAGGGGTCGGTGGTTCGAATCCACTCAGTCGTACCAATCCAAAAAGTATAAATACTTAAAAGCAAATTTCTCCCAACCCTTAACCAATTAGCCTAAAATCAATTAATAAGATAACTGGGGCTGTATTTTATCGTGGGAATAGCCCTTTCAAGGCGGCTTCGAGTTCTTGAAATTTAATCGGCTTTGTGAGTACTTTGTTCATACCCACTTTAAAGCATGACGCTTTATTATCTTTTTCTGCATTAGCGGTTAATGCGTAAATTGGTACATCGCTTACTAATTCATCTCTTATATATTCTGCAGCAGTTAAACCATCCATTTCAGGCATCATGATATCCATTAATACTAAATCAAACTTTTTACGCGAAAATAAGTCAATAGCCTCGTGCCCATGATTAGCCAAAGTGACTTTATGATTCAGCTTTTCTAAATACGCCTTGATCAGTACTTGATTCGTTTTGTTGTCCTCGGCCACCAAAATTGTTAGCGCCGATTGTTTATGTATTACATTATCAACAATATCACTAACATGGGCCTCTTCAAATGGTATTGAAATGGTAAACGTACTGCCTAAACCCAGTTGGGTATCTACTGTTATGTCTCCTCTCATTATGCCTAATAAGTTTTTTGAAATACTTAATCCTAATCCAACCCCTTCACTTTTACGGTTTATACTGTCATTTACCTGACTAAATGGCTTAAAGATTAAATCTAAATGCTTTTTAGCTATACCAATACCCGAGTCTTTTACCTCAAAAACAAGCTGCTCATTCTGTAAAACTACGTTTAAATTTATTTGACCATTTACTGTGTACTTAAACGCGTTACTAATTACATTAAATAATACTTGGCCTAATCTGTATTCGTCACCAACAACATATTGGGGAATTTGCGTATCGATGTGGGTGGTAAAAAGAATGTCATCTGACTTTTCAACAATATTTAACTGCCCTACTATATTTTCAGTTAACAGCTTTATATCAAATGGTTTTTTTAGACATGAAACCGTGCCTGACTCAATTTTTGAAAAATCGAGCACATCGGTGATTAAACCGTATAAAATTTCGGTGCTTGAGTTAGCATAATTAACAAGTTGCTGTTGCTCGGGGCTGAGCTCTGTATCAAGCAATAACTCAATCATCCCCATAACGGCATGAATAGGCGTTCTGATTTCATGAGACATCACTCTCAAAAATTTTGATTTTGTTTGGCTTGCCTCTTCAGCCCTTAATGTTTGCGCCTGAAGAGCAAACTCTCGCTGTTTAGACGTCGTAATATTTTTAGCAAGCCCCATGTAACCTAAAAAATTGCCTAACTTATCGTAAAGAGGTTTACCTGTTAAAATGACCCAAAAATTTTTGTCGGCTTCAACCTCAAATTCAAAATCATGAAAGTCGTTACGGTCATCAATTAGCTGGTTAAATTGCTGCCATTTTTCTGTATTTTGCTTTTCATTATCTGTAATGATGTGTTCAATTTTATGACCAATAAAAAGCTGATCGTACACATTCCCAATAGTTTCAATATTATTAATACTTTCAAATACCATTAGCGGGTTTAATCGCCAAAACCACTCTGACCCATACTCTTTAAATAGGTTAGAGAGTGTCGTAAATCTATGTGTAAGCGATAAAGCTTTATTGGTTTGTTTAGCTAACTTAACGTGATTAATTAATGTATAAAACGCCTGCTGCAAGAATATTTTAATTGTGTCTGAATTAATAAATTGCTCACATTGCTGTGCATCTACATTTGTAAAAATAATTATGCCTTTATCAAAGTGTGTGTTCACACTAAATAATAAAGAGTTTTTTAGTTTTAAGGTTTGAATTGAATATGTAATCGAAAATTCGAGTTCTTCAATTTGTTGAGGGTATCGGCATATGGCATAACCGTGTTCAGCCGTTTGTGTAAACAAAGAACACTCGGACCACATTTTGTCACTAAACTGATCATTAGTCGTCGCTATCGTCTCGTAATATCTATATTTATACCTATTGATGATAATACAGTCAGTATATTTAAGCCGTGACTCAAATACCGCTCTAAGCAAATCCAACAAATCAGCACCGTGTTCACAATTAGCTAAATCTATTAAATGTTTTTGTAAATCAGATACACACAGATGTTCTGTTTTTTTCACACTCATTTTCCTCATCAATATGCATCGCGTTTTGCAAAAAGTAATTTTAAAACTAGCTTTTCTCAATTAAATATAGATTAAAAAACAATATAAATCATCATGTTAATTGTTATAAAACATTTGGAATAAATGCACTCTACATGTGAAATAAACAAAAACACAAAGGCTCAAAAATGAAAATAGTGTGTATTGGAGACGGACACGGATTAGCTCAGGTTTTAAGCGCTATTAGGCTGATGAGTAGTCATATAACCGCTATTGTCGCAACCACAGATATTTGGTGGTAGCAGAGGTAAAATTAGAGCTTCACAAGAAACCATTGCGCTTGGAAATATACGTCGCTGCTGTTTGCAGCTTGCTGATAAAAAATCTACGTTTAACGCAATTTACGAACACAGATTCACACAAGGGCAACTTGCTGAACATTGTTTAGGTAATTTAACACTGCTTGGATTAATGGAGCTGACCGGATCTGCAACAAAAGCCATTGCTCATTTTAATATTATGCTCGGTAATTCAGAAACTTTTTTGCCCATGACAGAAGTACCCACCGACCTTGTCGATGAACTAAACAATAATGAAAAAGTAATTGGCTAATGTGAAATTGATTCACTAACCTCTTTGCCTAAAAGTGTATCACTATCTGAAGATGTCCCTGCAGGCCCGGGCTGTGTAAAGGTCATTTTAGAAGCCGATTTAATCATTATTGGCCCACGGAGCATTATTACGAGTATTTTACCTGCGTTTTTAGTGGAAGAAATAGCGGCAGCTATTCAAAAAACATCGGCGTGTCGTATTTTTATCGAAAACTCAAAAACAGAAAAAAGCGTCATGAAAAACACTTCAACACCGGGTGTTGATTGGCTTGCAGAACAACTAAGTTTTAAATTATACGATTTAAATATTCCGCCTTCTGCAATTAAAGAAATATTACAGGGTAGTAAAACTATCCTAAAAAACAGAGCCATTTACACGACATAGATGAGCTAAACAATGTGTTTACTGGGTTGCTTAAAATGCCCATACAATTAAGTAATCATTTTTAAATGTTTTGGATAACAGCTTCTAGTTCTTTAAAGGTTTCTGTGCTTTGTTGTTCTGCTGTTTTTAATAATAAATCGAGCTGTTGTGGAGTATGTTCAACTTTTACGAGTGACTCTATTGAGTTACAGGTACCTCCCAAGCTGATAGCACCAAAACTATAGGCACTGCTTTTAAGGCTATGTGCGCTAATTTCTATCTCACTGACATCCTGTGTATTAACCAAGATTTCAACTGTTTTTTTTGACTCGTTAATAAACGTTTTTAGCAGCTCTACTGCTAGTTCGTTACCAACATCACTTTTAAGCTGTTCAATTATTGAGCAATTAATCATATATATCTTTTGGGGTTAGTTATGAAATTCAACGTTGTTTTATTTGTAGACTCTTCGATGCTTGGTGGTATGGAAACACACCTAGTTGAACTGTCAAAGCTACTCACTAACAACCACATTTGCAGCTACATTATGTTTTACCAGGATCACAAAAATCAAGAATTTTATGATTTGCTTAACCAAGAAAATATAAGGTATGAATTTTTAAAAGGAAACCTAAGTAGCCTACTAAAACAATTAAAAAGCTTAGATTCAAACACCGTTATTCATACTCATGGTTATAAGGCCGTTTAGTATGTAAAATAACTAGGCATCGCTGTATTAGTACCTACTATGCTGGTGAAGCTGATACAGGTAAACTAAAACTTTACAACATGTTAGATAAACTACTTTCCCCTTTATCAATAAACTTCGCCGTCTCTAAACAAATAAAGCATTCAATTAAAAATGCACAGTTACTCGAAAATTTTATCGCTATTAATAAATCCCAAAGTCATAGTAAAAAATTTAAAACAGGCGTTAACATTGTTTTTGTTGGTCGGTTATCATTTGAAAAAGAACCTGATATGTTTTGCAGGTTAGCCGGAAATATGCAACAAGATTTAAACGTTAAGTTTCACATTTTTGGTGATCGCCCTATAAAAGACGAACTACCAAACTTACATAACCTTGAGTACCACGGACTAGTTGAGCGTAATACCATATGGAAAAAAATTGATGTATTACTTATTCGCTCATGAGAAGAAGGACTACCAATGGCACTACTAGAAGCCATATCAGAAAAAATTTATAATTAGCAGCGCCGTAGGTGCTATCCCCTGTATTATTAAACACGGAATTACAGGGTTTTTAATACAAGAAACAAATACACAACACTTTGAGCAACAGGTAGAAAAACTGCTCTCACAATCCGAAGATCACACCAATACTATTATCAATAACGCTTACAGGACGCTAGAGGAACGTTTTTCTGGTAAACAGCAATTTAAACTACTCAGGCAAGCGAATACTGGTACATAAGTTTATTCGAGCTCATCCCAGCTTTTAATTTTTCTGTACAATGTTGAAGGGCTCACATCGAGCAGTGATGCCGCTTTAGGCACATTCGATATACATAGTTTTATAACGTGCTCAATGTATTCTTTTTCTGCAAGCCATAGCGGCTTAACTTCGCCTTGAGACGTTGCCATATCAAACGCTGCTGTTTCAATATTTGACGATTGCGTGTTGGTGATTGGTGTTTGTTGCGTCTGACTTTTTGAGCTGACCGGTAATGCGGGTATCATATCAGTATCAATATATTGCTCAGGGTGAAGTACTAAGACATTACGGATCACATTTTCGAGCTGCCTTACATTACCTGGCCAACTGTACTGCATAATCAGCTGCTTTACCCCCTCCGAAATACTTTTATAAGGATGATTTTCTTCCAATGCGAGTTTTTCAAACAAGGCTTCGGCAATTTCGATAATATCGGCTCCGCGCTCTCTAAGTGGTGGCAGCTCTATCGGAATAACATGGAGTCGGTAATATAAATCTTCTCTAAAACGGCCGTTTTCTACTTCAATAAGAGGATCTTTATTAGTTGCACAAACAAATCTAACGTCAACTTTTACTTCTTTTTCACTGCCAACTTGCTGGTAACTCCCTGTTTGTATAAATCGCAGAAGTTTACTTTGCAAATTAATATCCATCTCACACAATTCATCTAAAAACAGCGTTCCCCCGTTGGCCTGCCCTGCAGCACCCACTCTATTGGCAATAGCGCCAGTAAACGCTCCCTTTAGATGTCCAAAAATTTCACTTTCAATTAAATCCTTTGGTATTGCGGCACAATTTAAGGCGACAAAGGGTTGATTAGCTCGATTAGACGCTTGGTGAACAGCTCGTGCGCACAACTCTTTACCCGTACCACTTTCACCTGTTATGAAAATAGTGGCCTTGCAGGCAGACGCCGAGCTTATAATTTTATAAACGGTCTGCATTTGCTTTGAGCTGCCAATCAAATCAAAGTATTTTCCGTTTTCGTATTTGTTTTTATATTGTGTAACGGTTTGCTTTAAGTTTTTAATTTTCAGTGCGTTGTTAACCGTTATTCTAAAGCGCTCTGCTTCTATTGGTTTTTCTAAAAAGTCGCTCGCGCCTAGTTTTATTGCCTGAATGGCTATTTCTTTTGTTGCATTCCCAGTTAATACAACAACTTGAGGCGAATTATCGGGTTCTAACGTCGCTAAAATATCAAGCCCATTCATATCTGGTAGCATAACATCCAGCACTATAAGGTCTGGGTGAACTTTATTTATGATGTCTATGGCTGTTTGGCCGTCACTTGCCACAAGGGTGTTAACACCGGTTGATAGTAAATAAGATTGGTACATCATTGCTAAAGACTGCGTATCTTCAACGATTAAAACTGTGGGTAGCATAAAGAAGTCTCAGTTGGCGAGTAGCTGTTAATTCAATAAGATAGAATGTATGCTTATAATATAGCTATAAAGTCCCACGTAATGCAAATTCAGTTAATTATAATTAATGAGGCGTCATCAATTTCTTTAGAAAGGGTAACTTGTGAGTTTCTCCATAAACAATGTGCAAATTCCTCAGACGTTTGACAACCTTGAAGAATAATTCCACCTTTGATATAAAAAGAAACTTAAAATAGCGGTAATACCCAGTAAGCCGCCTCGGCTCTGTGTGACTATAACGCCAGAAATAGCTAACAACAAACCTACGGCTGCAAATATAGGACGACATTTATTCGCACCTTTATCAAACAGTTCTGCTGCCAAAAAGGACACTGGAAACATCAACACTAACAATAGATCGTTAGGGTCTCCTAATTGCGAGCGATACTCACGAGAAATAGTGACACGTGTTCCCTCAACCTAACCAATGCCATTCATTTTGTTAATTAACGCAGCCACAGCAACCAAAATACCCGAAATCATTATGCCCATTCGCACTAAACTAAAATGCGAAAATCGGATTAACCACCAGCTAATGGCAAATACTATTGTAAATACTTTCACTAGCACACCGGCCCAGTACTCTATTGCCATGCCTTTATTAGAGGCGCTAAACACGCAAACGGCAAGCCATTTTCGTTAAGAAAATACAAACCATTGCCTTGCACACTGGCATCGTCTGCATTTGTTACGCTGTATAGTGAAGTATCAAACGCTTCTGTCGGTGCTTGGCTAGGACACGATTCGAATGGTTGACTAAGCACTGCGCATGGAAATGCAAGTAAGCACGCGGTTGCAAATTTGTTTAGTTTCATAATTTAGCCCCTAATGAATTTAGTATTTAAACCATTGCAGGGTCCGTTCCAAAACTAAAGCTATTGAAAATCAATATGTAAAATATAAACAACTTAAGATTCACGCATCTTGCAATAGATTCAGTTGCATTTTGCAAAATACACAAGCGCGTGTAGAAGAGAGGTTTTTATGTTTACTTATACTTCATGCTCTGGCTTTGTTTAATGAATATGCTTTAATAAAATGATTATATTGAAAGCAGTGACAACTATTTTTAAGACTAAAACAACTAACTGGGGTGTTAGTCTGTGCGATTTAATCTAAAACTCAACGTGATATAAGGAATTAATATGAGCATTATGTTCGATATGTTTTTATGGCTAGTAATTGATACGGCCTTTGGTTTTTTATTTTATTCAACCGGCTGCCTCGTGCTAAAGGGAGTCACTTTCGGTAGTTATAAAATGCAATTTAAGGATTTTGCTAGTTTTAAAAAAGGTAAGTCAAATAAAGTCATATCAATTATTATTCTGGGCGTTAGTTTTCATTTAGCTTTGATTACTCTTTTTGTCTATATAAATAATCAATAACTTAGTGATAAAATCTGAAATCACTAGCCCTAACTTGGGTTCTTAACACTCATGTAATGTGCGCTGTATGCAACGTAGTTTTAGCTTAACCTTCAAACTCCCACCTATACGGTCCTCTATTAAGTAACTTGTGCATTATTAGTCCCAGATACATTTAAACTGCACTAATTAATACAAACCCTGCACCAAAAAAGCACTATATTTGATTCTACTATTTACAAAAAACATTAATAACCTTATTAATCAGTAACTTATTTTTATGGCTAGGTTATTGCTTTAATAAAATACAAGTCCGTTATTTTAACGGCATACATTTAGGTTGTTATGACCACAGGCAAAGAAGCCCGCTCGCAGTTACATGTATTTGTATCTGAGGCGGGCTTTTTTGTTTTTAAAATTTAAACCGTCACATTAAGGAATGCCTAATGCAAACCTCGCAAAAAATACTTATTATCGGCAATGGTATGGTCGGACATCATTTTGTTGAGCAAATGCGTCAAAGCGATGACAAAGCAAATATTACAGTACTTTGTGGAGAAGCAAATCTTGCATACGACCGCGTTTATTTATCAAGCGTGTTTGATGGCAAAACAGCCGCCGATTTAGCACTAACAACTTTAGACAACTATCAACAACTTAATATTAATGTGCATACTAAACAGTGGGTTGAAGGCATTGATAGAGTAAATAAAGTAGTAACCACTCAAACTGGCGATCAATACCCGTACGATAAGCTTGTACTTGCTACGGGCTCGTTCCCGTTTGTGCCGCCAATTAAGGGGAACGATCAACCCCATTGTTTAGTTTATCGCACACTAGAGGATTTAGAGCAAATAAAAGCCAGTGCCGCAGCCAGTAAAAATGGTGTAGTAATTGGTGGTGGTTTATTAGGACTTGAAGCCGCAAACGCCATTAAACAATTAGGGCTTGATACGCATGTTGTTGAGTTTGCACCGCAGCTTATGGCTGTACAGCTCGACGAGCAAGGCGGCACGCTATTAAAAAATAAAATAGAAAAACTAGGCGTTACTGTTCATACCTCAAAAGCAACCAGCGAAATAGTTAAAGGTGAAACTAGCCGCTTTAGATTAAACTTTTCAGACGGTACGTTTTTAGAAACAGACTTAATTTTGTTCTCTGCCGGTATTCGCCCTTATGATCAACTGGGCAAAGTGGCTGAGCTAGAACTTGGCGAGCGTGGCGGCATTATTATTAATAACCAGTGCCAAACTTCAGACCCTGATATTTTAGCTATTGGCGAATGTGCCTTGTGGGACAAAAAACTATTTGGTTTAGTGGCACCTGGCTACAACATGGCCCGCGTTGCAGCAAGCCAGCTAAGTGGCGGCAAACTTGAATTTTCAGGTGCCGATATGAGCACTAAATTAAAACTGCTCGGTGTTGAAGTAGGATCTATTGGCGACGCCCATGCAAAAACACCCAACTGCAAAGAGCTTATTTACCAAGATCCAATTAGAGACTGCTATAAAAAAATCATTCTAAATGAAACCGGCGATAAGCTGCTTGGTGCAGTACTTGTTGGCGATACCAGCGATTACGATACGCTACTGCAGTACATGTTAAACGACATGGCCTTACCAGAACATCCTGAGTGTTTAATTTTACCAGACAGCGCTGGCGCACCTTCATTAGCGGGCAGCGCCCTACCCGATACCGCCACCATTTGCTCGTGTCATAACGTGAGTAAAGGCGACATTGTGGGTGCTATTGATGGTGGCTCATGCGATTTAGCCGCTGTTAAATCGTGTACAAAAGCGGCCAGTGGTTGTGGTGGCTGTGCCGCTTTACTTAAATCGGTAGTAGATGATGAGCTAGCGAGTCGTGGTGTTGAAGTGAACAACCATGTGTGCGAGCACTTCGCGTATTCGCGCCAAGAGCTAATTCATATGGTTAAAGTAGAAAGCATTAAAACCTTTGATGATTTATTAGCTAAACACGGTAGTGGACAGCATGGTTGTGAAATATGTAAACCTGCTATCGCCTCTATTTTAGCCTCAACGTGGAATGACTTTATTTTAGAACCTGCCCATGTTGGCCTGCAAGATACTAACGACACTTACCTTGCTAATATGCAAAAAGACGGTTCGTACTCTGTAGTACCTCGTATTGCAGGCGGCGAAATAACACCCGACAAACTCATTGTCATTGGCCAAGTAGCAAAAGACTTTAACCTGTATTGTAAAGTGACTGGCGGGCAGCGCATCGATTTATTTGGCGCACGTTTAGAAGAGCTACCCGTTATTTGGGGAAGACTCATTGAAGCTGGCTTTGAGACAGGTCACGCTTATGGTAAGTCTCTTAGAACGGTTAAGTCATGTGTGGGAAGTACTTGGTGTCGTTATGGCGTACAAGACAGTGTTGGCCACGCAATAGAAATTGAAAACCGCTATAAAGGGTTACGCTCACCACATAAATTTAAAATGGCCGTGTCGGGTTGTACCCGCGAATGCGCCGAAGCACAAAGTAAAGATATAGGTATTATTGCCACCGAAAACGGTTGGAACTTATATGTGTGTGGTAATGGCGGAATGCGCCCTCGTCACGCCGATTTATTTGCTACCGATTTAGATACAGCCACACTTATTAAATACATAGACCGCGTTTTAATGTTTTACATAAAAACCGCCGACAAATTACAGCGTACGTCTGTATGGATGGAAAACCTTGAAGGCGGTCTAGACTACCTTAAAAGTGTAGTAATAGACGACAGTTTAGGTATTTGCCAAGAGCTTGAAGAACAAATGGAACTTATTACTCAAACATACGCGTGTGAGTGGAAAAAAGCAGTAGAAAGCCCTGAAGCTTCTAAGCGTTTTCGCCAGTTTGTTAATAGCCCTAATCCCGATGACAATATTTTATTTGTACAAGAGCGTAATCAAATTCGCCCAGCTACAGATGCTGAAAAACGCGAACAACTAATTACTCAAAACCGTATTCCGGTAGTGGAACTTGAAGAGGAGCAAGCTGATGTCTTGGCATAATATTGGAACAATCGACGACCTAGTTGCTAACAGTGGTGTATGCGCATTAGTTAATAATCAGCAAGTGGCTATTTTTTATGTACCACAAAACACACAAAGCGTGTTTGCCATTAGTAACTACGACCCAATTGGAAAAGCGAACGTATTATCGCGCGGTATTATTGGCTCTATAGAGGGAAAACTGGTTGTGGCTTCTCCGTTATATAAACAGCATTTTTGTTTAGCAACAGGCGAGTGCCTAGAGGCCGAAACAATACATTTACCGGTTTTTGATGCAAAAATTGAAGACGGTAACGTACTTATAAGCGCCGAGCCGAAAGTAATTAAAGCGGTTGCTTAAGGAGATTATTATGAGCGTGCTTTTTTATTTTTCGGGTATTGAAAATGGTTGGTTAAACAAATTTGTAAATAAACTCACTAATGGCGTTAAGCATACTCGCAAAGGGGGCAAAAACGGCCATGTTTATATTATTGGTGCTGGCCCGGGCGATGCTGAGCTAATTACCGTAAAAGCGCAGCGTTTAATACAAACAGCCGACGTCGTTTTATATGACTGGCTTGTAAGCGAAGATTTACTAAAAACATTACCTAAAACAGCGCAGCGTGTATTTGTAGGCAAACGAGCCTGTATGCATTCAATGACACAGGCCAATATTTGCGCCCTACTCGTTAAATATGCTCAACAAGGGTTAAACGTAGTACGCTTAAAAGGGGGCGATCCGAGTATATTTGCTCGCATAAACGAAGAGGCTGATGCGCTTACAAAGCATAATATTAACTTTGCGATTGTACCTGGTGTTACCACTGCATGTGCGACCTCTGCCTATACAGGCATTCCGCTTACAGCACGTGATGTAGCGCGAAGCGTCACGTTTTTAACTGCCCAATTTGCAGATCCTAAAAAACTGCCTAACTGGAGCAATTACGCCTTTGTGCAAGGTAACAATAATCCAACTTTAGTGGTTTATATGGGCTTAGGACGATTAAAAGAGCTAAGTAGCGGCCTTCAATCGGTAAATTGGCCAAGTACTACGCCAATATCACTTATCGAAAACGCCACAACGAGTAAGCAAAAAGTAATTACCAGTACATTAGAAAATATAGTAAATGATCACCTTAGTCATAACCTGCAAGGCCCTACTCTTATAATTGTTGGAGAAGTAATAAACCATAAAATGGCTATTACCCCTGAGCTTTTAGTTCAAACGGTCAATACTTAATGCAAATTTAATACATAATGCACTTTTCGCGCTTATTTCCTCCCCAGGGGTAAGCGTGCTTTTTGAAATACAATGTTAGCAGTGCAATATTCCCTTTTTATGCACCAAAAAGGGTAAATTTGTGTGCTTAAAATAAAGTAATTAATACTTTTAAAATAAAAATATAACCACAAGCGGCTGTTTTAGATTGATTTTAAAATCAATAGTTAATTTTTTTCATGATTGGAACAAGGGTTGCACTTTAAAAACAAAAAAGTGCGGAACAACACCTATGCAGACAAGCAATCCTCTCACAAAACAGTTTTTACTGGCGGCAAAGTACCAAGAAATTCACGCTTTAAAGCAACTGCAAAATAGCTGTGCCTCGCTCACTAAGCTAGGTGATTTTGTGCACCAGTTACAAAAAGAACGTGCTATGAGCAACATCTTTTTGGCCTCAAAAAGCTTACGTTTTAGCAATGAGCTCACACAGCAAATACCCATTACACAAAGCGCTCAAGATACGTTTTATCATTCTCTTAAAACAACCTTTATATCGGATAATGCCGACCCGGGTCATTCAAGGTTATATAATTTAATTACTTACAGCTTACAGGCACTAGACGTGCTACCCGCTTTGCGCCACCAAATAGGCAGACAAAACGTAACGCCTGTACATGCAACTCAATCATTTACTCAACTTATAGCTAGCTTATTAAATATTATTTTAGAAGCTGCTGATGGTGCAAGCGATCCACATGTTACTCGCCTATTAGTTGCTTATTTTAATTTCATGCAAGGTAAAGAATACGCTGGCCAAGAGCGCGCCTGCGGAGCACAAGCGTTTGCTGCGAGTAAATTTACAGAAGATCAAAAAACGCAACTCGCTCATTTTGTCCAAGAGCAAAGCCATAGTTTTTCGTTTTTTAATGAGTACGCAGACGATCATTTACTCAAATGCTATACCTCATTGATAGAGCACCCTGTAAATAAACAAGTAGATCAGCTAAGAAGTTTGCTACAAAAACTTGATGACGAAAATGCACAGCCTTTATCGCAGCTTAGCGAAGTGTGGTACGAAGTAACCACAACGCGTATTGATATTATGCATAAAATAGAGCAAAACATTAGCGATCATTTAATCGACTCTGCTGCAATGCAAATCGCATGTGCACAACGAAAATTAAATTCCAACAAACAAATACTCAATACCTTAGAGCAACAATATATGCCTGCAACCGACGGGCAGCTAGCGCTTAAAAACAATGAACCTACTAATAAAGCGGCAAGTAAGCTCAATAGTAATAAAACCATGTACGACTTAATTTTAGAGCAAAGCCAACATATTAAACAAATTAACCAAGCACTGGTTGATGCAAAACGAGTGATCACCGAGCAAAAAGTGATTCACCAAGCAAAATATATATTAATAGAGCAACTAAAAATAAGTGAGGAGCATGCTCATAAGCAACTTCAAAAACAAGCTATGGATTCACATAGTTCAATTTATGCGGTCGCGAACAAAATAATTGAACTTAATAATGCTAATTAAAGACGGGTTATAGAAATAAATGGGAGTGGCTAGCGATTAACCACAGCCATGAACATTAAAACTGCCTTAAACCTAAGTTGACAGCTTTTTTTTAATCTTAGTTTGCCACTCAAGTGCAAGCTCAGGGAGTTCAAGTGCGGCTAATAATAAGCTTTCATAATCTGGGTAGTGTTTATCAAAAAACGCCTGAAACAAGGTTTTTACTGAAATATTATGCTCAGCTTTATGCTCAATAGTAACTGCATCCCCTGTTTTAGCAATACCTTGCTCAAGCACTCTAAAATAAACACCCGTGTGATAATACTGAGTAAACAGTTTTAGGCTTTGTTTATTATTAAGGGCTATAGCCAATTTAAAGCATGGCACACGGGGCTGGCTTACTTCAAGCAGTGCGCTGCCAACGCGAATACGATCCCCTATATGAATATTTTGCTCATCAAGGTCTGATATTGTAAAGTTTTCACCAAAGGCACCTACTGCTAAATCATCATTCTCAAGTGTGTGTTTCCAATAAGCATAATGATTGTGCGAAAACGCATAAACCGCCTTATCAATACCGCCGTGATTGACTAAATCGGCTTGTTCATCACCTATTATATTTAGCTTTTCAATGACAACAGGCTCATTGGTTGGCGTTTTAAAAATACCGGTTTTGACCTCTTTTCCGTTATGCACAACCGTTTTTATTTTAGAGACATTGGTAGATATTATATGCATTTATTTAATTGCATCCTGTTCGATACTTTGCCATTTACTCAGTGCTTGCTTGTCGCTTTGTTTAAACTCAACCCAGTTAGATGAATCTTTAAAATGCTCTTTTTTCCAAAACGTAGCGTGGTTTTTTAAGTAATCCATTATAAATTGTGCGCCTTCAAACGCGGCTTGGCGGTGGCGGCTGGTTACGCCAACAAATACAATCTGCTCACCAAGGGCTAAATAACCGACTCGATGAATAATGCTTATGCGGGCAAGTTGCCAGCGTGTTTGCGCTTGTTCGGCTATAGATCGCAGTAGTTGCTCAGTCATTCCTGGGTAGTGCTCAAGCTCAAGGGCGATTACGTTATCGCCGCTACTAAATTCTCGAACCAGCCCTGTAAACGTCACTACGGCACCATCACTTTTGTTATTACTACAAAGTGCGCCATGTTGCTCGCCTACTGAAAAATCCATCGTTTGTACTTTAATGCTTATACTCATTAGCCACCTGTAACAGGTGGAAAAAAAGCAAGTTCATCCCCCGCTTTCACAAGCTCATCGCTTGATGACATAGTTTGATTAAGCGCACACAATACATCACGCTCTTCAAGCCATGCCTGCCAATGCGGGTTTTGCTCAACCAGCATGTGTTTAAACGATTTAATGCTAAGGGAGTACGCTATATCTACGGTTAACTTATCGCACTTTAGGCGTTCTTTAAGTTGGCCAAAAAACAGTACGTTTACGTGCCCTGAAGCTGCATTCGTATTATTTAAATTAGTCTCGCTGCCAGCTGCCATGCTTGCCTCCTGCTTTTTGCGTTACACGTATACCGTGTATTTCCATGAGCGGATCGGCGGCTTTACACATATCAAATAATGTTAGAGTCGCCACAGATACAG
Organism: Pseudoalteromonas sp. H71; assembly: GCF_001468485.1. Taxonomy (GTDB): domain Bacteria; phylum Pseudomonadota; class Gammaproteobacteria; order Enterobacterales; family Alteromonadaceae; genus Pseudoalteromonas. The sequence continues at coordinate 32,023 of NZ_LODI01000044.1, read as the reverse complement.
CGGTGAGTGCTTCCATTTCAACGCCCGTTTTACCCGCCAATTTACAGTAGCTGGTGACTTTAATTTGGCTATTTGCTTCATCAAGCTCAAAATCAACAGCTACTTTACTCAGTGCCAGCGGGTGACAAAGCGGAATTAAATCGGCGCACTTTTTGGCGCCCTGAATACCTGCAATGCGGGCAACGCCTAGCACGTCACCTTTTTTATTTTGATTAAGCAACACTTGCTCAAAAGCGTGTTTGCTCATTTTAATATAGGCCTCGGCAGATGCATCGCGCAGAGTAACCTCTTTTAGCGATACATCAACCATGTTTGCTTGGCCATTTTCGTCTACGTGGCTCAGCATATTATTGCTCTCGCGATTCGCATTTTTTACCAATAGTAATATGCGGGGCAAAGTTACATGGCTTGTGCATTGAGTCTAACTGATCTTTTATAATACCTGTCCAGGCTGTTTTACATGCGCCCGTAGAGCCAGGCATACAAAAAATAACGGTGTTATTGGCAAGGCCTGCCAACGCACGCGATTGAATAGTTGAGTTACCTATTTCGCCGTACGAAATATGTCTAAATAGTTCTCCAAATCCATCTACGCTTTTATCAAACAACGGTGAAAATGCCTCTGGTGTTGAGTCGCGCTCGGTAAAACCCGTACCACCGGTTACTAAAATAGCGTGAATGGTGTCATCGGCAATCCACTGCGATGCAACTGCTCGCATTTGATAAACATCATCTTTAACGATGTCTTTATCCGCTAAGTGATGGCCTGCCTCAGTTAGCGCTTTAATTAAATAATGGCCTGAGGTATCCGTAATTTCATCGCGTGTATCGCTTACTGTCATTACGGCAATGTTTAATGCTATTTGTGACTCAGTTGTGTGGCTCATAGGGTTCTTCTCAGTAAATTAGATTTGTGTGGGTCAAATTGCTCGTTAACAGCTTTAAATTGCGCCGGTGTATTGGTATTAACAAGTGCGTGCGCTTTATTACATTTTAGCGTTTGCACACCAATACTACGGGTAAACTGTTTAATTGATTTATGACTATTTGCGTTTATGAGTAATTGTTTTAAATGACGTTTAACGCTTTGGGTGTTACGAATATACAGGGGTAACGGTTCATTTTCAAAGTGCCACGCATGTATTTGTGGCTGATTTGTTTGAAAGTGGGAATTATCGCTCCCTGCAGATGCAATTTGCGATAATAACGTGCAAGTAAGCAATGGCATATCAACAGCGGTTACAAGTATATCTTGCTCTGTTGCCATTAAGGTTGAATAAATCCCGCCAAGCGGGCCAGAATCTGGGTATATGTCAGGTATATATTGCCCATTAGCACTTTTTACATTACGACTTATAAGTACATTACTTGCTCCTGCTGCTTTTAATAATTCACAGGCATTTTGTAGTAATGTTTTATTTTTTAAAATGAGATTGGCTTTATCGCTACCCATTCTTGATGATTGCCCTCCGGCGAGTACAACCCCCGTAAATACTGGTTTATTGCTCATTTTAGCCGCCCAGCATAGCTAAATGGGTTGTGGCACCCGTTAAGCGCTTATCAAGCTCATGGCTAATCGTTTTATTGCCCATTGCTGCTTGAATAGCGTTTACAGTGGCTGGCGTATCTTGCTCATTTAAATACGGGCGTAAGTCTATTCCCTGCTCAGCAAATAAACATAAATGTAGCTTGCCTAATGACGATACTCTTAACCGGTTACAGCTTTTACAAAAATCTTTACTGTAAGGCATAATTAAGCCAATGCGGCCCTCAAAATCGGGGTGACAAAACTCCTCTGCAGGGCCGTTTAATTTACCTCTCACTACCTGTAACCAGCCTTGTGCTAAAAGCTGCGTTTTAACACTTTGCCCGCTTAAATGGTTTTGTTCAAAAAAGGTGGCACCATTACCTGTTTCCATTAATTCGATAAAGCGTACCGTTACTTTTTTATGCTTCACCCAGTCTAAAAAATCCTTCAATTGGTTTTTGTTAAACTGCTTAGCAAGCACTGCATTTATTTTTATATCTTTTATGCCCAGCTCAATTGCCCGGTCTATCCCTTTTAATATATGTGTTAGCTTGTCATGTCCTGTAATTAATTTAAACATGCTCGGGTTTAAGCTATCAATACTAATGTTGAGCGCATCTAAGCCTGCACTATAAAACTCATCAATTTTATTAAATAAGTTAAAACCATTCGTTGTTATGGCTACTTTTTCTATACCTGGCGTTTTTTTACATAGCTTTATAATGTCGGTTAAATCACTGCGTAAACACGGTTCGCCACCTGTAATACGCACTTTTTTTGTGCCAAGTTGCGCAAACGCATTTACTAAGGTGTTTATTTCGCTTTTATTTAAAAAGTTACGCGGGGTATCGCACTGATACCCGTTTGGTAAACAATAGGTGCAACTAAAGTTACACACATCGGTAATTGAGAGGCGCAAATAATTAAACTGCCGACCAAATTGATCATTAAGCATATGCTTCCTTGGTGTTTATATTATTTTTCTAAATAGCACTTTAAATGACAACCGCAACATCAATACTGTTAGCGTTTTTTGTACCATGTTGCTTTATTAATTGGCTTAACTGCGTTTTACACGAACCACAGTTAGTGCCGCATTTTAATTTAGACCCCAATTGATCCACTGTATTTGCACCACTTTTAATGGCATTTATAATCGGCTGCTCACGTACTTTAAAGCAGCTACATACTTGTGCGCCTTGGGTAAACTCTTCATCGGGCGTGGCATACAGCAATGACTGTAATTGGCTAAAGGTTATTAAAGGCTCTGCAAATAAATGATTTATCCACTCAAGTGATATGTCTTTTTGAGCTGACGAAACAACCGCAACAAACACTAACTGCTCGTTTTGAATACATTGAATATGCATTGCTTTTGCACTGCCCATTGCCGACCACTGCCCTTGTAACCCTGTAAGGGTTTGGCAATAATAAAGTAAGTCATTTTGTGTTTCATTAAGTGCTAACTGGTAGTTAACACTATTACTTGCGTTAACTTTAAGCCAAAAATCACTGGTTATTTTAAGCTCTGTTTTGCTAAAAATTTGCATGTACTGAGCAAACTGCGCTTTAACTAAATCAACGGCACCATGTTTGCATTCAGCTTGGCCCGAAATAGGGTCTACAACCGATTGATAAAGCCCACTTACCGTAGCGGATGAGGCAAATTGCTTGTTCCAGTGGATAGGCATAAAACACTCACTTTTACGCACGGCATCCGTTATTTTGGCATGAGCTGTAACCTGCCCAGTTTTAGCATTGGCAGTTATTAAATCGTTTGCTTTTATATTTAGTCTGCTGGCATCAATGGGGTTTATTTCAATGTATGGGCGGGTTATATGAGTAGAAAGCGCTGTACTTTTTCCGGTGCGGCTCATTGTATGCCATTGGTCGCGTATTCGCCCTGAGTTCATTACAAAAGGGTAATCGCTTGATGTTTGCTGCACAGGAAGTTTGGGCGTTATAGGTATAAAGCGGGCTTTTTTATCTGCTGTGCTAAATTGTTTATTAACAAAAACCTGCCCGTTTTTATATGGCTCATTTTTTAGTACCGGCCACATAACGGGTTTTAAGTTATCGTATTGCTGCTGCGAAAGCCCTACTAAGGCTGATAAATTTAATAGCCTATCACCATTATTTTCAAAATCAGTAAGTTGCGCCCATTCTTCAAAAATGCCACTTGGGTCTGTAAAATCAAATCCTTCAAAGCCCATTTTTTTGGCAACTAAGCACATTATTTGCCAATCGTTTTTAGCTCCTGAGAAAGGCTCAACTAGTGGGCGTTGCCTTGATATTCTACGTTCTGAGTTAGTCACTGTGCCGTTTTTTTCTCCCCATCCGGTTGATGGAAACGCCACATTAGCAAATTTTAGCGTATCACTTTTGGCAATACAGTCAGACACAACCACCAGCTCACATTGCTCAAGTGCATTTTGTATTGCTGCGTTATTAGGTAGGCTCACCATAGGGTTGGTTGCCATTACCCAAATAGCTTTTATTTTTCCTTTGGCGATTTCATCAAACATATCAATAGCATTACACCCTGCTTTTTTAGCTATTGTTGGTGATTGCCAAAAACGCTGCACTAACTGTTGATGCGCTTCGTTTTCAATGTCTAAATGTGCTGCTAATTGATTTGCTAAGCCACCTACTTCACGCCCCCCCATTGCATTAGGTTGCCCAGTTATTGAAAACGGGCCACAGCCAGGTTTTAACAATTTGCCCGACGCTAAATGCGCATTTATAATCGCATTACACTTATCAACCCCTGAGCTTGATTGGTTAATACCCATTGAATAAAAACTAATGGCGGTTGGACTTTTTGCAAATAAGGCGTAAAAGTCACTGACTAGCTGCTCGTCGATATCACAAAAGTCACTTACCGCTTTTACACTCCACTTTTTCGCCTGGGCAAGCGCTGTTTCGAAGCCATTTGTATGCTCGTTAATAAATTGCGTATCTAAATAGTTATGTTCACTTAAATAATTAAGTAGGCCGTTATAAAGTGCCCCGTCGCTGCCTGGTTTTATATTTAAAAAGGTATCGGCAAGTTCGGCTGTATCGGTTTTTCGCGGGTCGATAACCACTACTTTCATGTTTGGATTAAGCTTTTTTGCGCGTTCCATACGCTGGTATAGAACCGGGTGAGTCCAAGCCGCATTCGAGCCAATTAAAATAAGTAGCTCAGTTTGCTCTAAATCTTCGTAAGTACATGGCACTACGTCCTCACCAAACGCACGTTTATAACCGGCAACCGCCGATGACATACACAGCCTTGAGTTTGTATCTATATTACCTGAGCCTATGTAACCTTTCATTAATTTATTGGCAACGTAGTAATCCTCAGTGAGTAACTGCCCCGATACATAAAACGCAACCGATTCCGGCCCATGCTCTTTAATAATGGCGCTAAACCTATTCGCAACGTATTTTGTTGCAGCATCCCAACTGGCAGGCTCGTTATCAATAAGAGGCGACGTTAAGCGATTATCACTGCCGGTGGTGTCAAGCAAATGCGTGCCTTTAACACACAAGCGGCCAAAATTAGCGGGGTGCTCGCGCGTGCCTTCAAGTTTTGTTGGGGTATTATTTAATAATGAAATATCAACCCCGCACCCTACACCACAATAAGCGCAGGTAGTTTGTTTAAGCAAAGGCGTGTTTGAACAAGTGTTTAAAGTTTCCATACTGCTCTCATATTTTTAGCGTTAAGCGCTCTGTGATACAGGTTCATCTACAGGGATAAGGGTGGCTATTTTATTATTAAGTGCGCTACTGATAACGCTTTGCACTAATTTTTCACAGCCTCCACAGCCAGTACTTGCTTTAGTGACTTGCTGCACATCACTTAAATCGCTGCAACCTCGCATAACAGCGTGTTCAATGGTGTGTTTTGTAACCTTGTGGCACGCACAAATAATGGCATCACTTGGTAAATCATCAGCACTTAGCTCACCAGTATCTCCTGCAAGCGGCATTATTAAAGACTCTGCGGGCACACTAAGCTCTATACTATTTAAGTGATACTGCAATAAGTTATCGTATTCGCTGGTATCGCCAACAAGTACAGCACCTATAAGTTTGTTGCCTTGCTCATTAGTGACAACTTTTTTGTAAATACCGTTTGGCTGATCTTCAAAGTAATAGCTAATTGCGCCTTCACTGCGTGCATGGGCATCACCAATTGAGCCCACTTCAACACCCATTAATTTAAGCTTAGTGCTCATATCCGCGCCGCTAAATTCATCAGTATTGTTTGAATAGTTGCTTAAAGGTGTGTTTGAAGCTGCACTTGAAGAAAGCTGTTTTAAAACATGCCCCGCCGCTACTTTTGCCATCGCGTAGCCCGGTGCTACAAGGCCAAAAATAAAGTTATTCCAAAGGGCGCATTCGCCTATTGCGTATATGTTTTTATCACTCGTTTGGCAATGGTTGTTTATTACAATGCCGCCGCGCTCACCTATTTCTAAATTAAACTCGCGAGCTAAATTATCGTATGGGCGAATGCCGGCTGAAAATACAATCATGTCGGTTTCTAAGGTTTGACCACCTTTAAAGCACATTTTATAACGGCTATTTTCACCCTCAATAATTTGCTCTGTCGCCACTGAGGTATGCACTGTCACGCCGAGCTCGGTAATTTTATTTTTAAGTAATCGCCCACCAGCACCGTCTATTTGCACACCCATAAGTTGTGGCGCAAATTCTATGACATGGGTTTGTAAGCCAAGCTGCTTTAAGGCGTTGGCAGCTTCTAGCCCTAATAAACCACCACCAATAACCACGCCTACTTTACTACCTTGTGCTGATTTTTTTATGGCGTGTAAATCGTTAATGGTTCTATAAACTAGGCAATGCTCACGTTCTTTACCAGGAATGGGTGGCACAAATGCAAATGAGCCCGTTGCCAGTATTAGCTTGTCGTACGCAAATGACTCGCCTTTAGAGGTAGTCACCGTTTTTGCATCGCGGTTTATATCAACCACTTTAGAATGTGTATGAAAACTAACTTGCCAATCTTGATAGGTTTTACTGCAGGTAAGAGCTAAATCGTCTTCGGTTTTACCTTTAAAAAATGACGAGAGTTGTACGCGGTCATAAGCGAGGCGATCTTCACCACTGAGCACGGTAATATCAACATTTTTACTATCACCTTGTTGCGATACTAGCTGCTGTACAAAATGATGCCCGACCATTCCGTTTCCTACGACGACAACACGCTGCTTACTTGGCATTAAAATCACCTGTTTGATTTAAAGTACTCAATGCATAAATGAGTACTTTAAACGTATAATTTGTTATGTAGTTGTTATAGCAATATGCAAGCCAGATATATAAATATTATATTTCAGTAACTTAACCAAATTGGTGCTGTGAAAAAGAAGTGAAAGCACCACAAGTTGGCGCTATTGCACCAACTTGTAACGCTTTAAATTATGAGGGCTAAAATTTAGCGCTTACCCACACCCATAGCTTTTGGGTATCGACTTTGCCTGCCGCGCTATCGCCTGCTGAATAATCGGCATATTTAGCGCCTACGGCATAGGTTTTATTAATAGGCTTAACGTATTGCACATTGAGCTCTGAGCCTAAATCATCAACCCCATTGACGCTGTCGCTTGCATCAAAGTTGTGATAAGCCACTAACCATTTACCGTCAAAGGCTTTACCATTTAAGCTAACATAAGTGTCATCAAGTCCTTGTGCTGGGGTTGCTAAAAAACTATCAGCCCAACCATTAAATTTATGCATTGTGGCAAGTGGCGTAGCAAAACCATAATCGCCATTATCAGAACCCAGTGATTCAACACCGGCTTTTAATGTTACGGTTTCAATGCCTAAACCGTCTAAATCAATACCGCCTTCAAAGGCATAATAATCAGCGTCAAAATCACTCGTGCTCGTTGATGCAGATTGCGTGGCGTACTCTGCTTTGTAGTAAAATTTAATGTCGCTGAGCGTTTTATTACCATTAAAAGAAATACCGTAGGTATCTAGGCTGTCATCATCTACTGCGTCGTTACTTAATAGGTAACTGTATAAAACTACCTTACCTACGCTTGTTTTATAACTTGCATTAATTAGGTGATCTGATGAATCAATATCTTTGCTATCAGCAAATATACGGTTGCGCTTATTTATGTAGCTATAGTGCAAGTTAATATCATTAAACGTGTAATTTACTGTTGCAGCATCAAAGGTCTGTCTGTCTTGCCTAAAGCCAACGTGGCCCACAAATCGTTGTCCATCAAGCGCTATTACTTGCCTACCCAATTTAATTGATAAAGCATTTTTCGCGTATTTTATAAAACCTTGATCCACTTCTGTGATTTCTGGGTCGGCTATTACTGAGTAATTAGTATTTTTACCCAATGTATTGTTGTAATCGTCTGCACCTAACAGGCTTCGGCTGTCTTCAACTTCAATAAGTGCAGAAAAACCATTCACTTCATCTGTCTTATGAGTAAGGCGTGTACGCAGCGTTAAGCTACTTGCATCTTTTAACGCGTTATCTTGCTCTGCACTTTCAAAACGCAGTCTAAAGTTAAGATCGGTTTGCGCCGCTTGACTTATTGAAGACGCAGTTAAGCTACCCAGTATAAAAATAATAGGTAAGTTTTTTTTATGATTTAACATGTTTATCTCTTAATTTTTAATTATGAGTACACACACCAAGGCTATAAACAAACACAACGAAATACTTTTCCAGACTAAAACCGGATCGCGTTTCATTATTGAGTCTTTCGGGGCGGTACTTTTTAAATGTGGATTAGGTTTATTGATATCACTTATAAATTCAGAAAATGCGTGGTATCTGAATTCGGGTTTGGGAGCCAATGCTTTCATTAAAGCCTGATCTAACCAAAACGGGATATCTGCTCTGTGTTTACGAATACTTGTGTATTGCCAGTGACTGTAATCTTTTGGTACATGATTATGCGCAAGTGGCTGATACGGCAATTTTGAACATAATAATTCGTACGCAACAACGCCTAGCGAAAATAAATCACTTTTAAAATCGGCATGCATAGTAATAAGCGTCTCTGGTGCGGTGTAATCTACCGTACCTTGCGGGCAATCATCAGCAATTTGCTTTACCGACTCATCCATTGCCGCAACACTTACCGTGCCGTAATCGATTAATGTTACTTTGCCGTGAGCGTCTATCATCACGTTATCGAGTTTTAAATCGCGGTGCACCATATCCAAGCGCTGAAACGCTCTAAGTGCTTGTACTATTTGTTCAATAATACTGCGCACTTGGGTAATTTCTGGGTGCGGCACATCATGCTTCCAATCACTTAGTGTTTGCCCGTCCATGTATTCGCAAATATGATATAAAAATCGGCTTTGCGATTGCGTATTTAAAACTTTCATTACATTGGGGTGATTAATACGTTGCCCCACCCAGCCTTCTCTTATGAAGCCTTGAAGGTAGTGCACATCATCTTCAAAATTTACCGAAGGCGCTTTTAATACAACAGGCGGCGTATCGGGCGTTTGTTGCACTAAATAAATGTGCGAGCGGCTACTAGCGTGTAATTCGCGGATAACAGTAAAGTCATCAATTTTTTGGCCAACCTTTAACGGTGGCGGAATTTTTCGCCTAGTTAAAGAGTGATATAACTCGTCTAAATTTTGTTTTGCAATACTATTCACTTTTACAAGTAGGCAGCTTACGTTGTCGTCACTGCCTCTTGCTATGGCAAGCTCTGTCACTGCTTTTGCTGCGTGCTCTAAATTAGTATGCTCATCAATTAGCTTTTGTATATCACTGTATGGCAACACATCGTGTACACCATCGCAGGTAAGTATGTAAATATCATCCGCTTTAAGTTCAACTTCGTATACATCAATTTCTTGATGAAGTTGTGCGCCTAAAGCTCGCGTTAGGGTATCGTTTACTTTATGGTCGCGTGTTATCGCCTCCATACTTTTTGCACGTAAACGCGTAATTCGGGTATCACCTAAATGAAAAATATAACCCGTGGCCGATTTTAAAATAAGCGCTGTAAACGTGGTCATCCAATCTGCTTGGCGCTGGCCAAGGTGATTATAGTTAACCGATTGCGAATACAGCCACTGATTTAAACTGGCCAATACCTTAGATACCGACTTTTTAACGGCCCAACTTGGCGGTGTATTTAAATACTCATTTATAAAGTGCGTTACCGATAACTGTGACGCCTGTTTAGCATTTTTTGCTGATGAACATCCATCGGCCAAGCAGGCAATAACCCCTTTTGACTCTTTTTCTTGCGCTTGAGTATTAAGAGCAGCAAACGCATCTTGGTTTTCGGTTTTTATACCTTTGCTACTGTGCCCACCAAACTCAACGTTAAGTTCGTTTGTAAGTGCGCTGGCTTTTTGGGTTTCATCAAACATAAATATGCCTCAAGTCACAGAAATAAGTTCAACGGTGCCATCTTCGTTTACTTCTGTGATGTGGCCATCTGGTTCTTTCATGAAAAATAATGCACCTAAACCTAACAATGCACTGGCAGCGATAATCATAAAGAAGGTTTGGTAATCAACTAACGAGAGCGCCGTTAAATATACAACAGCCCCTACATTACCGTAGGCTCCCGTCATACCTGCAATTTGTCCAGTTAAACGGCGTTTGATAAGCGGCACAGCCGCAAATACAGCGCCTTCCCCTGCTTGCACAAAAAACGAACACGCCATGGCAGCTGCAACTGCAAGCCAAAGCGGCCAGCTAGCGTCAACTAAGCCCATAACAAAATAACCTACAGCTAAGCCTGTGGTAAGTACAATAAGCGTTTTACGACGACCCATTCTATCTGAGATCCAACCACCACCCGGGCGAGAGGCTAAGTTCATAAATGCATAGGCTGATGCAAGTAAACCTGCGTACACCATATCAAGGCCAAACACCTCACTAAAAAATAATGGCAACATAGATACAACGGCAAGCTCTGAGCCAAATGTTGTAAAATAAAGAATATTTAAAACTGCCACTTGTTTAAATTCGTAACGGTGTGATTCAGGAACAGGTTGCTTAAAAATATGGCCGTTTATGTCGTACGTTTTATAAACTTCGTAAAGATAAAGCAGCACCAAAAATACATATGTACCAATAACAAAATTTTCTGAAAGTAAGTTTGCGCCAGTAGGCGATAATTTCCAAGTAAGTAGTGCTAAAGCACCGTACATAGGTAGCTTCATTATAAGAAGTAGTACAAAGTCGCCTTTACTCGTTACTTCCATTGCTCCTACTTTTTTAGGCTTAAAGTAAGTGCCACCTTTTGGCGTGTCAGTTACGTTTACGTACCATATAACACCAAAAATTACACTTAACACACCCGTCAAGCCAATCGCGTAGCGCCAACCATCATCACCGCCAAACATAAGCGCGAGTACTGGTAACAACATAGCAGCCGCCGCCGAACCAAAGTTACCCCAGCCACCGTAAATACCCTCGGCTGTACCCAACTCATCTGCCGGGAACCACTCGCTCACCATGCGAATACCAACAACAAAACCCGCACCAATAAAGCCAAGTGCAAAACGCGCGATAGCGGCTTGCTCAAACGTAGTGGCCAATGCAAACATAAAACACGGAATACTACACGTAATGAGTAAAGCCGCATAAACAATACGCGGCCCAAATTTATCGGTAAGCATACCCACCACAACACGCGCAGGAATGGTTAGTGCCACATTTAAAATAAGCAGCGTTTTTACTTGTGCCATAGTAATACCCAGCGAACCCGCTATAGCGCCTAATAATGGCGCATGGTTAAACCAGACAAAAAATGAGATAAAAAACACCATCCAGCTTAAATGCAGTATTTTCATTTTTCCGCTAAACGATATGAGATTAAACCCAGTACTCGGTTGCATGTTATTTTTCCTTAGTTACGTTTGTAGTTATTTATAGCAGTTACTACTTTATTATTAATTACACTGCTGCATTTGTTAATTTCACGTTAACCATTCTGAGCAATTAGTGAGCCAATAATTTATTTTATTAGAAATCATTGACTTATATTTTTTCTAATTCGTTATAATTTTCATTTGCACTGTTAAGGTAATCAATGTGAGCACTAACAGTGCAATTACTTTTAACCCCGTTCTTGCCCACATATTCTAAAAATTGCTATTGTGTATAAAAATAATGAGAAGCCGCTAATGACTAAACCAGCCCTGACTTACCAACAACAACTGCGCTACTCGCGTCATATAATGCTGCCTAAATTAGATATAGAGGGGCAAGAAAAAATATGGCAGTCTCATGCGCTCATAGTAGGCTTAGGTGGTTTAGGCTGCCCGGTTGCACAGTACTTAGCAGCATCAGGAGTAGGAACCTTAACGCTTTTAGATAACGATGTAGTCGATGCGACTAACTTGCAAAGGCAGGTACTTTATAAACAAACAGACGTAGGGTGCTTAAAAACACACGCGGCTAAAGCACAGTTAGCGAGTCTAAATGATGAAATAGATATACATACAATCGATGCATTTTTAGATGAGCAGTCAACGCTTGACGAGTTATTAAATAATATTGATATAGTAATCGATTGCTCTGATAACTTGCCCACACGTAACTTACTCAATAACGCCTGTTATAAAACAAAAACACCGCTAGTTTCAGGCTCTGCAATTAGAATGGAAGGCCAAGTTGCCTGTTTTACAATGCAGGAAAATAGCCACTGTTACGCGTGCTTATCGCAGTTTATGTCTGATCAAACACAAAGCTGCTCAGAATCAGGGATACTCTCGCCGATTGTAGGGCTAATTGGCAGTATTCAAGCAACAGAGGCACTAAAAATGCTTGCGGGTTTACCAAGCGGCTTGAGTAAACACTTATTGCTGGTGGATGGGCTCAGCATGGAGTTTAACCGCTTTAAAATCCCTAAAAATAGCCAGTGCCCCACATGTAGTCAATAACTCGGGTTTTGATTATTTTACTCCAAGTTATGAATAGCGGCGTAAAGTGTATCGCCTAATTTGTAGCTACTTTGCTCCCGTAGCCTTTTAGAGTGCAAACAATACAAGGTTTGCCCATCAATATTTAACGCAAGCTGCCATGAGCCGTTAATAAGTTCTGCATTAACAAGCACCCCCACTAACACATTACTGTTATTTACATTTACTGGCCTATCGGCACTGACAGATATTTTCTCACACTCTAATATCAGTTTACTTCCTTGCTCCACAGCGCTGGGTAATGCAAATAGCTGCTGTTCGCTTTCGTGCAGTTTAAGCTGATACACGCCGTATTTTTCATCAAATTTAATTATTTGAAAGTTAATTAGGCTCAGTGGTGTTTGTTTATTATTAGCGTAAATAGCTTTAGCCACCAGCGCACTTGGGCCGTGATTAATTACCTTACCATTATTAAGTTGCACAAGGGTATCGCAACAAAACAACAACTCCTTTAAAGAGTGGCTCACAAGTATAAATTTAATATTATATTCTGCAGCAAGCTCACTAATTGTTGAAAGTGTTTTAAAGCGCAGTGGCCAGTCAAGAGCGCTAAATGGTTCATCTAAAATAATAAATTTTTGCCCTGCTAATAATGTGCGGGCAAACACAACACGTTGGCGCTCTCCGCCCGACAAACTATGTACATCGCGCTTTAATAATGGTTGTAATTCAAGCGCCTCTATTACTTTTTGCTCGGTTAAATCAGTATGCCTATTAGTACAATGCGTTTGTGTGAACGCTAAATTACCTGCCACATCTAAATGCGGAAATAATGGGCAAGACTGAACCTGTAGTGTTACCCCGCGTTGCTCAGTCGGTAAGTGATCCACTTGCTGGTGATTTATATAAACACTCTGCTCGCCCTCAAGCCCACTAATACAGCGCAGCAATGTCGACTTTCCTGAACCTGATGGGCCAAAAACCCCAGCTATAGAAAACGATTCAAGGTGAAGCTTTATATCTAAATCAAAATGATTAAGTGCTTTAAATAGGGTTAATTTAATCATGTTATTGTTTAACCCCCACTATGCTTTTATTAAATTTAAATAAGAGCACTAAACAGGCAAACGAAATAGCGAGTAAAATAAGCGAAAGCTGATGCGCAGCTGCATAGTTCAACGATTCCACATGGTCGTACAAAGCAATAGAAACCACTTGAGTTTCTCCTTGTATGTTGCCACCAATCATAAGTACTAAGCCAAACTCACCCAATGTATGCGCAAAACCCAATGCAAACGCACTACCTATACTGGGTTTTAATAACGGCAAAATTAAATAAACAAAGCGTTTAAAGTGGCTTAACCCCAGTGCTATTGCAGCTTCATTATAGGTTTGATTAATTTGCTTAAACCCTGCAACTAAGGGCTGCATTACAAAAGGAAGAGAATAAAAAAGCGAACCAATAACCACCCCCTGAAAACTAAACGCCAGCTGCGTGCCTGTTAGCCAAAACCAAAATTGCCCAACTGCATGCGTAGGTGAAAATAAAACAAGTAAGTAAAAACCAAGCAAGGTCGGTGGCAACACTAACGGCATTGCAATAAGCGCTTCTAAAAACGGTTTAAATTTACCTTTGTATCCCGCTAGTTTGTATGCAACAGGAATACAAAAAGCGAGTAATAATATAGCGGTTATAAAGGCTAGTTTAATTGTTAACCACAGTGCAGTTAAATCACTTTGAAGCATTGCTATCCTTTGTTCTATACCCCAATTCAACAAGCTTTTTCTGTGTGTTGCTGGTCATTAAAAAATCCATGAGCTTTTGAGCGCTCACTATTTTTTTACTCGTTTTAATAATCACCCCCTGTTGAATAATTTTAGGATACTCGCTAGGCGGTATTAACTTATACGACAAATATTGAGGATCTTGACTGGTATTAAACGCCATTTTTAATGTAGAAACAGCCACTATCCCTACAGATGCATTACCACTTTGAACAAACTGAAAGGCTTGCGTAATGTTATTCCCATATACATAACTTATTGGCTTTTTAAAATTGGCATTAGCGTAAAAGTCAGACGCTTGCCCATAGGGTGAAAAACGCGGGTTAGCTATAGCTACTTTTTCGTTTAGTTTATTAGCATTGGGCTGCCACACAGCAAGTTCACCGAGCGCATAAGTAACTAATGTACTTTCACTAGCAAATCCCTCTTTGATTAATGCTTGAGGGCGCACATTGTCAGCCGATAAAAACACATCAAACGGCGCACCATGCACAATTTGAGAATATAAAACCCCACTCGATGCTGCTGATATTTTTACTTGTATACCCGGTATTGGGGAGTCTTGTAGCAAGGTTTGTAGCACAGTTTTAAAATTACTTGCCACCGCAACATGTATTGTTTCTTTTGCGTTTAACGTACTTGAAAACACGCAAACACCCAACAAAAAATAACCCAGCCATGTATTGTAAAGCTTTGACATTATAAGTATTGTTTTAAAAAATGATTTAAGTAAGCAATATATATGAACGATGTTTGCAATGCACCCGGTTTATTACCCATACAAACCGCAATCAGTAATATGTTGGACGCAATTAGCTTCAATAAACTCACCGAAACAATACCTTTAATGAGTAGCGTTGGCCGCATTTTAGCTACTGATGTTAAATCAACAATTAATGTGCCCGCTCATGATAACTCGGCAATGGATGGTTATGCACTGTGTATCAGCGACGGCCTTACCACCTACAAACAAGTAGGCAGTGTATTTGCTGGGCAAACCTTCGACAAAACGCTTAATCCTGGCCAATGCGTAAGAATTATGACCGGTGCAGCATTGCCACCTGGTGCTAACGCCGTTGTTATGCAAGAAAACGCCACTGTTAATAACGATGAAATTACTTTTTCAGGCACTATTGAGCTCAATAACAATGTCCGTTTTGCTGGTGAAGATATTGCAGTAAACAGTGTGGTATTAAAAGCAGGCAGAAAGCTTAAAGGTGTAGATGTAGGGTTATTAGCCTCTATTGGCATAAATAAAGTAAACGTTTACGAAACACTCAAAGTAGCCGTGTTCTCAACTGGTGACGAACTAATAGAGCCGGGTAATACCTTACCTACAGGCGCTATTTTTGAAAGTAACCGGGCTGTTATTATTAGCGAACTTAATAATCCCAATATAGAAGTTATTGATTTTGGTATTATTGCTGATGACAAAACCTTGATTAAAAACACCTTTTTAAAAGCGAACGAGCAAGCCGACGCCGTTATTAGCTCAGGCGGTGTATCGGTTGGTGAAGCCGACTTCACAAAAGAAGTATTAAACGACATTGGCGATATTAACTTTTGGAAAATAGCCATGAAACCAGGCAAACCCTTTGCCTTTGGTAAATTGCCTAACAGCTACTTTTTTGGTTTACCTGGCAACCCAGTTTCTGCCGCTGTGACGCTTGAGCGACTTGTAAAACCAGCATTGACTAAACTATCGGGCAATGAACATAAAACCACACTACGTTTAAAAGCAGTCACAACTCAGCAAATTAAAAAGCGCCCGGGCCGTACAGATTTTCAACGTGGTATTGCAAGTAACGATGAAAACAATAACCTTGTTGTTAAACCTGTTGAAAAACAAGGCTCAGGTGTACTGTCGTCACTCAGTAAAGCAAATTGCTTAATTGTAGTCCCTGCACAAAGTGGCAACATTGCACAAGGCGAAACCGTTGAAATAGAACTGCTGTAATACCAGCGAGCAATAATACAAAAAGCCCAACTAGGTGTTCACCTTGTTGGGCTTTTTAATATTAGTTTATAAAACTAAAGGGGGTTTAAAACAACGATTCAAAATCACCATTTGGAAATAAAACACCCGGAATACCACGAACAGCGGTAACCTCAGCAATTTTTGTATCACCAAAGTATAAGCCGCCACTGTAATTACGACCCGCTTGTTTTACATCTAACCAGCGACCGTACTCACCTTTAGCAACTAAGCTAATATTGCCATTAACATCGCGAATACGAAGATCTAACGCTTGCCCTTGAGCACTCACATATATATCTGTTGATGTTAGCTCTGTTAAATTATCTACAGCACCCACATAAGCAAATTTAAAATCGTTGGCAGCACTTAGCGGAAAATCTAATTCAAAGGTAAATGCTAAATCATCATTTTCTTCACCAATAAAGGGGGACGATTCAATTGCAGTAATATGAAACGCGGTATTTTGAATATCACTTTCATAATCACCTTGAAAATTAAAAGACGATAACGTGTTAGACACCTCTGCAAATGAGTCTACAAAACGATTTAAATTTAACGACAAATCCCCAGCCAACTTACCATTAGCCTTATTAATAACAACATCTGTAGTAAGCTGAGCAATACCTGTATCAGCGTCAGGATTTGTTTCATTTACCACCTCAATACCATCAAACTGAATCAGTAACTCGCTAACATCAACACTCAGTATCGTTGCACCATTGGTTACCGTAGCAGTCATTACCCCCTCAATTTTATTACCTAACACACCACTTACTCTAAAAGTAGGAATAGATAAGTCTATGCTAATGGGTAGGTCATCGTAGGTACCCGTTATTGCCCAAGTATAAGGCGATTTACTGTAATCAATGTCTAAATCTCTAAGCGAATACTGCCCAGCAGGCACTGAATCATCAGCCAACGGTGAATAATTTGTTATTACCTCGTTGAGCGCATTAATAAGTGCAGTCAGTGTTGCTTGGGTATCTTCATCAAACGCGCCCTCAAGTTCAGTAAACTTAGCATCGAGTTCTTCTGAGTAGCTTTTTTCTTGAAGCCTTGCCACACCAATAATGTTTCTAACATCAACAAGCAGCTCTCTTGACTCTAAGCTTTGTGCTTCGCTTACACGTGGCTCCCACTGCTGATAAGTAGTAACACTCGCAATTGTCTGGTTTACTTGGCCTGCAACGTTAGGTAATAAGCCATTTCCCTGTTCATTAAACAGATTATCGGGAATGTATTGAGCAGCTAATTGGCTATAATCTTGCCATGCTTGCTGTTCAGTATCATTACTAGAAAAAGCATTAAATGCCGCATCAACATTAAATGTACTGTCGGCTACGCCTGCAATAATAGCGGCATACGTAAATGCATTTGTGACCATTTCAGCTTCAACACTTGCTGTAAGGTTACTGTGCGTTAAATGATAAAACGGCGTGGCCGATAAACTAGCCTTTGCTGCACTTAAACCGGCATCAGTAATAGCAGTACTTAATGGAGAAAAATACACCGCGTTCACACCAGGGGCAATAAACGCATCGGCCTTATAATTTAATGTAACAGCCGTCGGTTCTTGAAAATCAACTAAGCGGTTGCCGTTTAAATCATTAGGGTCGTCACGCACGGTTCTACCACAACCGGTAAATCGCGGACATGGGAGCGACGTGTTATCAGGTATAAATTCAAAACGGCTATAAGCGAGTGGTGTCACAGTAACACTAAAGGTATTAATATTATCAACGTCAATTGATTCTTGGATAACCCCTTCACTATTTAAAATATTGAGCGTACCCTGCGGCGACTGCCAATTAGCTACAAAAAAACGTGCTGTTGAATTAGTTGTAATTTGAGTTAAAGCCACGTTTTCATTGTTATCAGTACTCGAAGATGATCCACCACAACCCGCTAATGCTACTGCAACCCCTAAGGGTATAATTTGTTTTAACATCTTCATTCCTTAAAACTTAATGTTCATGTACCAATTTATATTTGCATAATACGCTTTATCCAAATCTAAACTATCGGTTTGCAAATTAAGACCAAAATACTTGCTTTCAATCCCCACTAAGTAAGCTTTACTTTTAGTTTCGTAGCCAGCCTGTACTTTCCAATGGTCCCAAAAGTGAACTCGCCCTTTTAACTGACTAAATGTATCTTGATCGTAGCGTTTAAGAGTTAGTTGAGTAGAAAATCGATCGTTAATTCTGTAATCAGCAAACGCTTGCATGCGCATTTTCATATCAAAATCGTGAGATTGCGTATTACCAAATGACGACGTTTTTAACGATACCGTTGGCTGAGTTATTATGTCGCCATTGTCGTTTTGGCTAAAAGGGATCTCTGTGGTTTGGCCGTCTACAAAACCACTGTCTTCGTAATCTGTTTTATAAAGTAAGTCTTTAACGCTAAAGCCTACATGTAATTCGTCATTTACTTGCCAATCAGCAAATATATCTAGGCTGTAACCTAGCCCTTCTGGATTTTCTGAGGGAGTAAACTTTTTAAATAAAATATCTTTTGAATAGTTATAATCAACAGAGATATCGCCTTCTACTTCATCACTGTAAATACGTCCATCAACTATCCCATCTTGAAAATGCGTACTCGCAAATACAGACAATTTTGGGGTAATGGTTAATGCATTTTTGTCTAAAAATTTAAAATCGTAAGACACAAAAACACCGTTAGACGTTGCCTGTTTGGCGTCTAAAAAGTAAGTGTAATATCTATCTTCAAAAGCAAGATCATTTTTTTCAGTGTGCGTATATTTTGCCGTATCAGGGTCAAAGTTTAATACGTAGTCAAAGCGACTTTGCAGTCCAACTTTAAAATTTCCGTATCCTACACCTACTTCAAATATATTGTACGTAAATGCACTGTCACCCGATGTTAGCGGCGCATCAAAGTCATCAACAAATGCCTGAACTGGTTGCGCTTCGGTATAAATTTCTGCGTCAAAATGAGTAAAAACTTGAAACTGATTATTAGCGGATGCAAGTGGAGAAAGTAGAGCTGATGAAAATCCTAGCAAAAGAATTTTTTTTTTCATAATTTAATCGCTTTCAATAAAAAAAGGGAAAAGCACACTGCTTTTCCCTTTAATAGTTTAAAAATTACTTGCTTGAGTCAATTAAATCAACATCAGTGTAATCCATTGTTACACCATCAATGTAAGTTATTGAAAGCCCATTAGTAACTTTAGTAGCAGTACCAAACGACATCATCATGCCTTCGTACATCGCTTTAACGTCGCCAGTGTAACCTGTAGACTCAGCACCCATAAGAGATAATGTGTAACCCATTGCTGCGTCACCTTTAACCATTACATCTAACATGCTTTGATCTTCATCGCCGCTTGCATCAACCGTACCCATAACTTTAAAGTCTAGGTCGCCCGACATACCTTCAAGAGTAACAGTACCCATATCAGTCGCGTCATTAGCAGTTACATTTAACATACCAGTAAACCCAGAATCACCGTCCATAATTGTAACGTGGTTCCAAGTCTCAGTATTAACGATTTCAGCGTCATCTACTGTGTCAGCATCTACTTCGCCGTCAAATGTAAATATTAAACAAGAATCAATTTGAGTCTCGTCAATATTACCAGCTGCAAAGTCAACACAATCTGCAAGTGCATTAGTTTGCGTGTCTGCAGTCATTAGCTCAACCGTAGCGTCACCACCAACTAGCGTAGCGCCCCAAGCAACAACTAACTGCTCACCTTGGTAAGATGCAGCAGCGCTGATCATTTCGCCTGTGGTTTCATTGTTAAGCATAAGCGTTAGGTCGTCTAAGCTGTAAGCATAAGTCCAGTTAGGTTGACGAGTAGACGTACCCTCACCAGAGTTGCCCATATCAGCAAGTTCGTTAATTACGTCAGCTAATACATCTGCTGCATCAAGAACCGCTTCACCACCAGTGCTTGTAAGTACAGTCATTGTACTTAGTGACTCTGATGTTGCTTTAACAGATACAAGTACTTCAAACTTAGCAACTGCATCTTGCGCTGTTAATTGTAAAGCATACGCTGTAGCAAACTGCTCTGATGCAAGCTCTGCTTTAGCAGCCGCTGTAACAGCCATAGCCTCTGCAGCGTCAATTAAGTCTTGTGCATCTGCGCTGTCAGCATCTAAAGCTAAGTAAGCTTCTGCAGCAGCTAATGCTTGTGCAATAGCAACTTCTAATGCGTCAACACTTGCAGCAAAGTCAGAAGCCGCAACAATTGCAGCGTCTGCAAGTACTAGCGCCTCAGCTGCATTTTCAGCGTTGTCTACCATTGCATCTTCAGCAGCAGATAGTGCTGTTGTTGACGCTGTTTCAGCAGTCATTGCAGCAGTTTCAGCCGCTAGCGCTAATTCATTTGTTTCTGTAGCAAGAGCAGCTGCTGCTGCAACTTCTGCATCAAAATCAACAAGTGCTTGCGCTGCAGCAGCTACAAGTACTTCAAGTTCTGTATTAAATGTAGCAACTTTTTCAATTTCAGCAGAAGAACCGACAACTAACGCGTCTGCATCATCTAAAATCTGTTGGTAATCAGTATTATTAGCCACAAGTAAAGTAGCTACAGACACTAAACCTTGAGACTGTACAAATAATGCATTTGATTCACCGGCTAAATCAGCCACTTCAGCTTCATTTGCAAGTAACTCAACCGCATTTGCAAACGCAACGGCTGTGTCTGCGTCAACTACAGTGTCACCACCTAGTGCTTGTACTGCAACTAAATCAGCCTGCGCAGCAGTAACTGATGCCTGAATTGACACTAGCTCAGCTTCTGCAACAGTAACGGCAGCAGTTGTTTTAGCTGCAAGTTGCATGTAAAAGCCACCGCCTACTGTACAATCGTCAGTACAACCAATTTTCTCAAGTGCTTTTTTAGATTTTTCAGCGGCCTTTGCTAAACCGGCATCACTCGCTGCACCATTTTTAACAGCTTTATCTTTAGCAGCTTTTGCCTTTTTAGCAATACCTGTAGATTGCGCAGCAAACGCCGCTTTTTCAGCGTCAGTCGCATCTGGGTTGTTTACAGCAAATGCAGCTGCTAGTGCAGCTTCAATATCGCTTTCTTCACCTGTAGCAATTGCAAAGAAAATATTAGCTGTATTTGTAGCAGCTTGTTGTAATGCAGTGGCTAGTGCAGCTATCTCTGCATTGTCACTACCGGTTACTTTACCTGCTTTAATACCAGCAATAAGCTTTGTCATGTTGCCGTTAATATCTGCAAGGCCCTGAATGGATGAAGCAACTTGAGTTAACGATAAAATACCATCGTCTAGCATTTCTTCGCCGTCAACGTCAGTTAAATCAACTGCACCGCCGTTAGAAACATCACCTAGCAGAGAAGCTAGTAAAAGTGCTGTATCTGGGCCTAAAACTTGAACAAGCACATCAACACTTGAGCTAGCAATACCAGCAGCATCAACACCTTCACCCGCATCAATTAAAAGTTGTGAAACAAGCGTTGTTAAGAAAGTCGCGTTTGCTCTAAGTGAACGCGCTACGTTTGCGTCGCCTAAAGCACCACTTGCACCAGATGCATCAGCTTCTACCGCTGGAATAAATTTAACAACAGAAAGCTCTAGGTCTGTTTTGTACCACTCGCCAAACTCAATCGCTGTATCGCCATCGTTAACATCGTCTTCTGCTGCTGGTGCTTCGTCGTAAGTACCACAACCTAGGTAAGCATCACAACGTAGGTAGCTATCGTCACCTTCAGCTGATGTTTTAACTGTGATGTATACAGGACCTGAAAAGTCATTTTCTAAGTAAACGCTGTAACGACCACTTTCGTTTGTTAAAACGGCTTCTGGGTTTGCTGCTAAGATGCTTGCAGCAACTGCTGCATCTGCAGCTTCTTGAGTTGACTCTTCAGCAGAGAATGTTTCAGCTTCAGCTGAGGCTGCTAAACGAAATGGTACTGCTACCATTTCACCTGTTGCATCTAATGTTGAAACGCTAACCACCGCGTTCATCATCGCACCTTTAACCGCTTTACCTGTAACTTCTACGTTAAATAAAGCTGTGTCTTCTGAGCTAAAAGATTCCGCCGGTGGTGTTGGTGCAACATAGTTATTGCCATCGTTGTCAGAACCACACGCAGTTAAGCCGAGTGTAAGTGCAACTGATGCCGCTATTGGTGTAAATTTGATCATACGCTTCGCCATTTATTTCTCCTTGATAGCTATGAAATAAGTATCTGAAAAAGTTTGGTTAAACTTGGGTAAGCTTATTCACCGTTTACAAAAAATGTAAACAAGCACAATAATCTAACCTTTGTTACTAGAACTTTAAAAGTACCATTAAGCTATGAGTTGTTGCTACATATTTATACATATAAAATGATGTAATTTTAGTTTAACGCCATGTTTTAATTTTTATAGGCCTTAATTAAATTCAATAACCTAGGTTAGAGCCACAAAAAACCAACATGTTGGTTTATAATATATCGTGTTTGTTGATTGATTATTACATTAAATTTAGTTTGTTAAATTTTTTCTTCAAGTATTTGCGACAGAACATTAAAAATAAATGTAGAATGGAAGGAAATCAACCCTAAAGCATTTAGTTTTAATGAAAAAGCAAATCTTTAGAACTAACCAAGCCAATCCCTTGTTTATTATTTATTTTAAAATCCTGCTTAATTGTTACTGCATTATTAATACTGTTAAATTAACCCTAACTGACTATAAGGGTCAGTCGATTTTTAAAAGTGAATAATGCAGCAAAAAATGATTAAAAAGGAACCCTTACAAGCCCTTCCATTAATACTCTGGCGCTTCGGCTCATACTCGCTTTGGTAACTTGCCAGTCGCCATTACTGTTTTCAGCCTCAGCGCCTACTTTTAACGTGCCCGAAGGATGACCAAAGTTCACCTCACTCAATGCGCCGCCACCTGCAGCTAAATTAACTAACGTACCTTCTATAGCCGCTGCAGTGCCAATAGCAACTGCGGCTGTTCCCATCATGGCATGGTGTAATTTACCCATCGACATAGCACGAACTAATAAATTAATATTGCCCGCATCTATGTGTTTACCGCTTGATGCATTATACGCAACAGGCTTAGCAACAAACGCCACTTTAGGTGTGTGCTGGCGTGCTTGTGCCTCATTTATATTAGTAATTAAGCCCATTTTAACAGCGCCATAGGCACGTATTGTTTCAAGCTTTATAAGCGCAGCGTCATCATTGTTAATGTCGTCTTGAAGCTCAGTGCCGGTATAACCAATATCTTCAGCATTAATAAAAATAGTTGGAATACCCGCATTAATCATCGTCGCCTTTAGTGTGCCAACATCTGGTACCTCTAAATCGTCAACAACATTACCTGTAGGAAATAAAGCCCCATCCCCATCAGCAGGGTCTACAAACTCAAGCTTTACCTCAGCCGCTGGGAACGTAACACCGTCAAGCTCAAAGTCCCCTGTTTCTTGCACTTCGCCATTAGTCATTGGTACATGCACTAAAATGCTTTTTTTAATATTGGCCTGCCACACACGCACAATAGCAATGCCATTTTCGGGCAAGCGGTTTTTATCAACTAAGCCATTACTAATAGCAAACGCACCCACTGCCGAAGTTAAGTTACCGCAGTTACCGCTCCAATCAACAAAGGCTTTATCAATAGCGACTTGCCCAAACAAGTAATCTACATCGTGATTGGCTTGCTCACTTTTACTTAAAATGACCGTTTTACTGGTGCTTGATGTAGCACCACCCATGCCATCGGTTTGTTTTCCGTAAGGGTCGGGGCTACCAATAACACGAAGTAATAAGTTATCCCGCGCCTCACCTGCCACTTGGGCAGGCTTTGGCAAATCGGTTAAATTAAAAAACACACCTTTACTCGTACCGCCACGCATATAGGTTGCCGGCACTTTTATTTGTGGTTTAAACATTTTAAAAAATCCTTATTACGCGTTTGTCGCTTCTAAAAAGTCTTGAGCAAAACGCTGTAATACACCACCAGCAGCATAAATAGAAAGCTCTTCTTGCGTATCTAATCGGCATTTCATTGCTGTAGTAACCACCTCACCATTTTTACGAGTGATCACCAGCTCTAAAGTTGCGCCCGGTGCTGGAGTACCTTTTACATCGTAACTTTCACTACCATCTAGGTTTAATGTTTTACGCGTAGTGCCTGGTGCAAATTCGAGCGGTAAAACCCCCATACCAATTAAATTAGTACGGTGAATACGTTCAAAACCTTCTGCAGCTATCACTTGAACACCGGCAAGCCTAACGCCTTTTGCAGCCCAATCGCGCGACGAGCCTTGCCCGTAATCAGCACCGGCCACAATAATAAGCGGTTGCTTGCGCTCCATGTAGGCTTCGATTGCTTCCCACATACGCGTGTTTTTACCCTCAGGCTCTATGCGTGCGTAGGAGCCTTGCTTAACCTCGCCGTTTTCATCAAGTACCATTTCGTTAAGTAATTTAGGGTTTGCAAACGTGGCACGCTGCGCCGTTAAATGATCACCTCGGTGCGTTGCGTATGAGTTAAAATCTTCTTCTGGCACATTCATTTTAGTCAGGTATTCACCTGCAGCACTGCTTGCCATAATCGCGTTAGAAGGCGATAAATGATCAGTTGTAATATTGTCACCCAATACCGCTAATGCACGCATACCACTCATGGTGCGCTCACCTGCAAGTGCTCCTTCCCAATAAGGCGGGCGGCGAATATAGGTGCTTTGCGCTCGCCAATCGTAAAGAGGGTCGTTGTCTTCACCGTAATCTACGGTTAAGTCAAACATCGGCTCGTACACTTTTTTAAATTGTTCGGGTTTAACGCTTTGCTGAATAACCGCATCAATTTCTTCATCGGTTGGCCATAAATCTTTAAGGGTTACATCATTACCGTGTTGGTCTTGCCCTAAAATATCTTTTTCAATATCAAAACGAATCGTGCCCGCAATCGCATAAGCCACAACCAAAGGCGGTGATGCTAAAAAGGCTTGTTTTGCATAAGGATGAATACGCCCGTCAAAGTTACGGTTACCCGAAAGCACAGCCGTTGTGTATAAATCGCGATCTATTACTTCTTTTTGAATAACAGGGTCAAGTGCCCCACTCATACCATTACAAGTCGTACACGCAAAGCCAACAATACCAAAACCAAGTTGTTCAAGCTCTGGTAATAGCTTTGCATCTTCAAGGTACGATTGCACGGCTTTAGAGCCCGGCGCTAACGACGTTTTAACCCACGGTTTACGCATTAAGCCTTTTGCGTTTGCGTTTCGCGCTAACAAACCTGCCGCAATTACATTGCGCGGATTACTGGTATTGGTACAGCTGGTAATTGCCGCAATAATACACGCGCCGTCTGGCATTAAACCGTCTTCGTTTTCAACAATACCCGAAATACCTTCTTTCGCTAAATCGCTGGTTGAAACACGACGATGTGGGTTAGAAGGCCCCGCAATATTGCGACCAACACTCGATAAATCAAAAGTCAAAACACGCTCGTATTTTGCTGTTTTTAAGCTATCGCTCCAAAGGCCGGCTGTTTTAGCGTAGTTTTCTACAAGCGCTATTTGCTCTTCATCGCGCCCTGTTAAACGTAAATAGTCTATTGTTTTATCGTCGATATAAAACATGGCCGCAGTTGCACCAAATTCTGGTGTCATGTTCGAAATGGTCGCTCTGTCGCCAAGCGTTAGCGCATCGGCGCCTTCACCGTAAAACTCTAAATAGGTAGATACCACACGCTGCTCGCGTAAAAACTCAGTAATCGCTAACACAATATCGGTAGCGGTAATACCTGGTTGGCGAGTACCCGTAAGCTCTACGCCCACAATATCAGGTAAACGAATGTACGACGCGCGGCCAAGCATTACGCTTTCTGCCTCAAGCCCGCCCACACCTACAGCAATAACACCTAACGCATCAACATGCGGGGTGTGGCTGTCGGTACCTACCAAAGTATCGGGGAATGCAATGCCATCGCGGTTTTGAATAACAGGCGACATTTTTTCAAGGTTAATTTGATGCATAATGCCGTTACCAGGCGGGATCACATCAATATTTTTAAAGGCCGTTTTAGTCCAATTAATAAAGTGAAAACGGTCGTCGTTGCGGCGGTCTTCAATGGCACGGTTTTTTTCAAACGCGTCAGGATCAAAACCCGCATGTTCAACCGCTAGCGAGTGGTCAACAATTAACTGCGTTGGTACCACAGGGTTAACCTTAGACGGATCGCCCCCTTTTGCTGCAATAGCGTCGCGCAAGCCTGCTAAATCAACAAGGGCTGTTTGGCCTAAAATATCGTGGCACACCACACGTGCCGGATACCACGGAAAATCTAAATCTTGTTTGCGCTCAATTATTTGGCTAAGTGCATCGGTTAACATAGCAGGGTCGCAGCGGCGTACTAAGTTTTCGGCAAATACACGCGAGCTGTAAGGAAGAGTAGCATAAGCACCGGGTTTAATAGCATCAACAGCGGCTTGGGTATCGTAGTAATCTACGTTTGAGCCCGCAAGCGGTTTGCGGTACTGAGTATTGTTAATAATGGTCATAATAAAAATTCGCTAATAAGTGACGGGAAATAAAAGGCAAAAAGGTGAGCGTGTTGCTCACCTTACATACTGACTAATTAGCCCCTTGATTCAATTGGCGTGTAGCTGCGTGCATCTGGCCCTGTGTAATCAGCACTTGGACGAATAATACGGTTATTAGCACGTTGCTCTTTAACATGTGCTGTCCAACCAGTTACGCGGCTCATTACAAATATTGGCGTAAATAACTTAGTCGGAATATCCATAAAATGATAAGCCGATGCATGGAAAAAATCAGCATTACAAAATAACTTTTTCTCACGCCACATTACTTCTTCACAACGAACAGACACCGGGTAAAGCACATCATCGCCCACCTCTGCGGCTAATTTTTCAGACCACTTTTTAATAATTACATTACGTGGGTCAGACTCGCGGTAAATAGCATGGCCAAAGCCCATAATTTTATCTTTGCGCTCAAGCATACCCATGACTTCTTGCTCAGCGTGTTCTGCGCTAGTAAAACCTTCAATCATGTCCATTGCGGCTTCGTTTGCACCACCATGTAATGGGCCACGTAACGTACCAATAGCACCAGTTACACACGAATGAATATCAGACAAAGTAGATGCACACACGCGCCCCGTAAATGTAGAGGCATTAAATTCGTGCTCTGCGTATAAAATAAGCGACACATTCATTACCTGTGCAAATAACTCGCTTGGCGCTTTGTCGTGTAATAGCGTTAAAAAGTGTGCGCCTACTGAATCGTCGTCTGTTTGTGTTTCAATACGAACGCCATCGTGTGTAAAACGGTACCAGTAACAAATAATACTTGGGAACACTGCAACCATACGGTCAATCGCATCGTTTGCTTGGCTAAAATCAAGTTCCATTTCAAGGTTACCCAACATAGAGCAACCCGTACGCATTACATCCATTGGGTGCGCGTCTTTAGGAATATTTTCAAGCACGGTTTTAAGTGCATCTGGCAGGCCACGTAAGCTTTTTAATTTGGCTTTGTACTCAGCTAATTCGCTAGTAGTTGGTAACTCACCGCGTGAAAGTAAAAACGACACTTCTTCAAACTGCGCTTTTTCAGCCAGTTCGCTAATATCGTAACCACAATACGTTAAACCCGAGCCACTTTGGCCTACTGTACACAATGCTGTTTGACCCGCTACTTGTCCGCGTAAACCTGCGCCGCCTAATGCTTTATCTACCATGATCTTCTCCTATCTTAAATTTGTGTGTGTTATCTAATTTAATAGTTATTATTTGTCAGATTTTGATGAAAAAAGGTTATCAAGTGTGTTTTCGTACGTGTGGTAATCTAAAAAGTCGTAAAGTTCAGCACGAGTTTGCATGTTCTCAATTTCGCTTTGCTGCGAGCCTTCATTTAAAATTGCCGAGTACACATTAAGTGCCGCTTTGTTCATTGCTCTAAACGCACTGAGTGGGTAAAGCACCATTTCAACGCCTACATCACTTAACTGCTCTTTGGTATAAATTGGCGTTTGGCCAAACTCAGTAATGTTGGCCAAAATAGGCACGTTTAGCGCATTGGCAAACGCTTGGTAATCGGCAAGGTCGTGCACGGCTTCTGCAAAAATAGCATCAGCGCCGGCTTCAACACAGGCTGCTGCTCGGTCAATAGCAGCATTTAACCCTTCTTTTTGAAACGCATCGGTACGCGCCATAATGTAAAAATCGCTATCGGTTTTTGCATCTACCGCCGCTTTAATACGGTCAACCATTTCGCCTTGGCTAACAATTTCTTTGTTTGGACGATGGCCACAACGCTTTTGCGCTACTTGATCTTCTATATGAAAACCCGCCGCACCCGCTTTAGTCATTTCTTTAACGGTACGTGCAATGTTAAATGCCCCGCCCCAACCGGTATCGGCGTCAACAAGTAAAGGTAAATCGCTGGCACCCGAAATACGGCGAATATCTTCCAGCACGTTATCAAGGCTGGTCATACCTAAATCGGGCATACCGTAAGAGGCATTAGCAACACCCGCACCCGATAGGTAAATAGCTTGGTGGCCCATTTTTTCAGCCATCATTGCTGTGTAGGCATTAATAGTACCCACCACTTGTAACGGACGGTTATTAGCAATAGCTTGTTTAAATTTATATCCTGCTGACATGTCATTTCCTCTCTTTGAACGGTTGCTACGTGGAGTAACTTATATTTTTAATCTTTGTATATGACGCTTTAACTATTTTGCTTAGCTTTTAGCGGCTTGTACCAATCTGCATGAATAAACAGTTATTCAGATTGGTATAAATCAAATTTGGTTTGAATATTGGCTTGCGACGCACTGATATGGCGCTTCATTAGCATTTCGGCCAGTTCGCCGTCGTGGTTTTCAATCGCGTTAATAATCGCTAAATGTTCGTCAAACGCTTTTGATACCCGCGGCCCCGCCATACCCATTTGCACGCGGTACATGCGAATTAATTGGTACAGGTCGTTACAAAGCAAATGAATCAAATGTGCGTTTTTACTGCCCTTAATAATGCGGTAATGAAAATCTAAATCGCCCGCCTCTTGGTAGTACGACTCGCCTTCTTTAACGCGCTGCGTTTGTAAATGCTGATTTAGTAATTGTTTTAAGCCTTTAATTTCATCAGGCTCCATATTGTCGGCAGCTAAACGGCAAGCAAGCCCTTCAAGCGAGCTACGTACTTGGTAAACCTCAATTAAACGCTCAGCGGTAAGGGCAACTACACGGCAGCCTACATTGGCTTTACGCTCTACTAAATAGCAGCTTTCTAGGCGGTTTAGCGCCTCACGCAGGGTTGCGCGGCTTACACCGTAACGCTTTGCAAGCTCAGGCTCCGAAATTTTACTACCTTGTGCAATAGTGCCTTCAACAATCTCACGGCGCATGTTTACAAATACCTGATCGGATGCTGTGGTAATAGGCGCTTCGTTTAAAAATGAGTCTGTCATAAGTTAATTTTTTAGATTGTCGACAATGTGTATAGCCATAATGGGCGCATTAAAAAAACATGTCAACCCTAAAACTGTACAAAAAGCCTAAAAAACACCCTTATTGTCGACACTATTATTCTAAAGTATGAGTAAAGTAGTTTATAAATACCTGAAAACCACAAAGTGTCGACAGCGCTATATAATCAAGCGAGGTGTTTTTATCACTGAAATTTAGTTATTTAAATGCTAATATCGCGCTTTATTTTTAATGTACGAGCTAGCGCGTGAACGCCAATACTTTTATTCCTGAGCACTTTATAGACGACGTAAAAACCTACCTACCAAATCACCTAAAGTTAGATGACTTTATAAATGCGTGTCGTCGCCCGCTCAGAAAATCTATCCGCGTTAATACATTAAAAATAACCGTAGAAGACTTTATTAAAAAAGCAGAACAAAAAAATTGGCAACTTACGCCAATTCCTTGGTGTAGCGAAGGCTTTTGGCTAGAGCGCCCAATTAGTGAAGAGCAAAACCTAGCCCTAGGCAATACCGACCTACACCTAAGCGGCGCAATGTACGTGCAAGAGGCAAGCTCAATGCTACCGCCAATCGCGCTCAAACAAAGTATACAAACAAGTAACACCGTGCTTGATATGGCGTCGGCGCCGGGTTCTAAAACATCGCAGCTAGCAGCACTTATGAACAACCAAGGCGTGCTAGTAGCAAACGAGCTTTCGTCGTCGCGTTTAAAAGTACTCAGTGCCACCTTAAAACGCATGGGCGTGGGTAACTGTGCGCTTTCACACTTTGATGGCATTATATTTGGCAATTACATGTTTGAATGTTTCGATAGTATTTTGCTAGACGCCCCCTGCTCTGGCGAAGGCACGGTACGTAAAGACGCCGATGCTCTAAAAAATTGGTCAATCGAATCAAATATTCAAATAGCCCAAGTACAAAAAGATTTAATAAAAAGCGCATTTTACGCGTTAAAACCCGGCGGCACGCTGGTGTATTCAACCTGTACGCTTACCCCGCTCGAAAACCAGCAAGTATGCGAATTTTTACTTGAAGAATTTGGCGAATTTATAGCGCCCGAGTCACTCAGCGATCTATTCCCGGGGGCCAACAAAGCAACAACGGCCGAGGGCTATTTGCACGTATGGCCGCAAACATACGACAGCGAAGGCTTTTTTATTGCTAAATTTAAAAAGCATGCAAGTTGTAACAATCCAAATCAAACAGTCAAAAAAGGCGCGTTTCCGTTTACTGAGTTTGATACAAAACCAACAACCGCGTTTATGAGCGAGCTTAAAAAGCACTTTGGTTTAACAAGCCTACCCGGCACATTAATGCAACGCGACAAAGAACTGTGGCTATTCCCACAGGGGTTTGATGCCATTCAAAACAAAATTAAATATGCCCGCTTAGGTATTCAAATAGGCATTATTCATAAAAATGGCGTAAGGCTAACCCACGAATTTGCCACCGTGTTAGGTAACGCGTGCAAAACCAACACATACGCGCTTAATAGCGAGCAAGCAAACGACTACTTTAATGGTAAAGATGTACGCTTAGCCGAGCCCACAAAAGAGCTAGGCGAAGTAGTATTAACATTATGCGGCTGCCCCATTGGGCTAGGAAAGTGGCAAAAAAATAAGATCAAAAACTCACTTCCACGCGATCTGGTTCAAAATACACAGTTAATAACGTGGGAGTAAATAAGCATAAATTGCGTATAAAATGTGCACAACATAGTTAAGTAACTGTATTTGCTGCAGTATAAAAAACAACCAAAAAATATGTAATTTTAAGAGCTTTGGCTATACTTAAAATACTTTCAACTTCTCCCTATGAATTAGAAAGTTTTTTGTTAGCGCATGGCTCCAAAGAGCCCGTTATAGCCCAGAGTTTCCCTAAATCACTCTGGGCATTTTTTTGCCTGCTTAAATACACCAGTGAAATAAAATAAAAATTCACAAAGGGTCGCTCTGTGATTAATTAGTAATCAAGTAATTTAATCACCACCGAGAAGAAAATGAGAAGACAAGGAGAAGTAATCTAAGAGCTGGTAAATAATTTGGGTTTAACTACGTTTATCTCTGTGTAGCGCGCAGCGCCTCTGTGTTCTCGGTGGTCATATTCGGTGTTTTTCAAGTTAGTTGTCGCATCAAGTTAAATTTTATGCCGCCCGCACTTCTTCTTTTTTCTCTGGATTCAAATTTACTTCCTTGATCATCGTCCAATCTCTAGACTTTCCTGACCAACGACTTGGATTCTGTAATTTCGCCATTTCATTAACCCGATGGCGCTTCGCTAGGATCGCTTTATCTAAGCCTAAATGGCGCTGATTTGGCGTGACAAACTTAATACCGCTATGTAAATGTTCATC
>NZ_LODI01000043.1 GCF_001468485.1 Pseudoalteromonas sp. H71 | reverse complement strand
TGGCGTCCCCAAGGGGATTCGAACCCCTGTTACCGCCGTGAAAGGGCGGTGTCCTAGGCCTCTAGACGATGGGGACGCAGAAAACTGCTACCCTAGGACAAACACTAATAATTGGTGGAGCTATGCGGGATCGAACCGCAGACCTCTTCACTGCCAGCGAAGCGCTCTCCCAGCTGAGCTATAGCCCCAACTTAATCAACACTCACCGTAATAAGTACGTCGTGTATTGCTTAGTGCGGGGCGCATTCTATGCACCACCCAAAATAAAGTCAACAGTTTTTTATCCAGCTTTATTTAAATGGTTTAATTTTCAACAAACTGGCTATCAAGCATGCTAAAAAACACAATTTGATTAAAATCATTACCCTAATGCGACTCCCCTACACTTTTATTTTATGTGGCGTTACCAGTCAGTGAATTGTAATTCACTACTCTCCCCTCAAAAGGTATACATTTATATGCAATTCAAACTTTGCGGATATAATTTAAAGAATACTCACCTAACATCGCACTTTTGCTCCGACAGACTAATTAACTAAACATAGTAAAACAATAAATGATTTTTATGATTGCGCTTTAAAATATTTTTTCTTTGATCCGTATTTTATTTGTTATGACTTCTCAAGCCGGTAACAAAAAGTATACCCCCTCATTAGGGAGCGATTAAATGGCCAACAAAAAACAATCGCTTGTCTATTCCCCGAAAAAAAACTGGGTAGATGCAAATGTTATTTACAAATACCACAAATACGCCACATTTTTATACTACCCAACATATTCTGCCTATTAAATAGACGCAAGCTATATCCTGTTGTTTATAAAACCTTCATTCAGTACATTTTTATCATTCAAGTGTTGACACATTTCCAACTCTATCTATAATAGCGCCCCACAACAACGCAGCAATGTGATGTTGTTTAGATGCGGGTGATTAGCTCAGTTGGGAGAGCATCGCCCTTACAAGGCGAGGGTCACTGGTTCAAGTCCAGTATCACCCACCA
>NZ_LODI01000042.1 GCF_001468485.1 Pseudoalteromonas sp. H71 | reverse complement strand
TATTAACTTCTTCGCTTGTTTCACTATCACATAAAACGCGTTTGGCGTTGTATGGTTAAGCCTCACGGGTAATTAGTACAAGTTAGCTTAATGGCTCACACCACTTCCACATCTTGCCTATCAACGTTGTAGTCTTCAACGGCCCTTCAGAGACTTTAAAAGTCTAGTGAGAACTCATCTCGAGGCCTGCTTCGCGCTTAGATGCTTTCAGCGCTTATCAGTTCCGAACGTAGCTACCGGGCAATGCCATTGGCATGACAACCCGAACACCAGCGGTTCGTTCACTCCGGTCCTCTCGTACTAGGAGCAACCCCTCTCAATTCTCAAACGCCCACGGCAGATAGGGACCGAACTGTCTCACGACGTTCTAAACCCAGCTCGCGTACCACTTTAAATGGCGAACAGCCATACCCTTGGGACCGACTTCAGCCCCAGGATGTGATGAGCCGACATCGAGGTGCCAAACACCGCCGTCGATATGAACTCTTGGGCGGTATCAGCCTGTTATCCCCGGAGTACCTTTTATCCGTTGAGCGATGGCCCTTCCATTCAGAACCACCGGATCACTATGACCTACTTTCGTACCTGCTCGACGTGTCTGTCTCGCAGTTAAGCTGGCTTCTACCATTACACTAACCGTACGATGTCCGACCGTACTTAGCCAACCTTCGTGCTCCTCCGTTACTCTTTGGGAGGAGACCGCCCCAGTCAAACTACCCACCAGGCACTGTCCGTAACCCCGATTCAGGGGCCAACGTTAGAACATCAAAACTACAAGGGTGGTATTTCAAGGACGACTCCANNANNACTAGCGTNNCNNCTTCAAAGTCTCCCACCTATCCTACACATGTAGGTTCAATGTTCAGTGCCAAGCTGTAGTAAAGGTTCACGGGGTCTTTCCGTCTAGCCGCGGGTACACAGCATCTTCACTGCGATTTCAATTTCACTGAGTCTCGGGTGGAGACAGCGTGGCCATGGTTACACCATTCGTGCAGGTCGGAACTTACCCGACAAGGAATTTCGCTACCTTAGGACCGTTATAGTTACGGCCGCCGTTTACCGGGGCTTCGATCAAGAGCTTCTCCGAAGATAACCCCATCAATTAACCTTCCGGCACCGGGCAGGTGTCACACCGTATACGTCATCTTGCGATTTTGCACAGTGCTGTGTTTTTAATAAACAGTCCCAGCCACCTGGTCACTGCGGCTCCCGTCCGCTTAGAGAGCAAGTCTCATCACAGATAGGAGCGTACCTTCTCCCGAAGTTACGGTACGATTTTGCCTAGTTCCTTCACCCGAGTTCTCTCAAGCGCCTTAGTATTCTCTACCTGACCACCTGTGTCGGTTTGGGGTACGATTCGGTATAATCTGAAGCTTAGAGGCTTTTCCTGGAAGTATGGCATCAGCAACTTCA
>NZ_LODI01000040.1 GCF_001468485.1 Pseudoalteromonas sp. H71 | reverse complement strand
TTAGATAAAGCGATCCTAGCGAAGCGCCATCGGGTTAATGAAATGGCGAAATTACAGAATCCAAGTCGTTGGTCAGGAAAGTCTAGAGATTGGACGATGATCAAGGAAGTAAATTTGAATCCAGAGAAAAAAGAAGAAGTGCGGGCGGCATAAAATTTAACTTGATGCGACAACTAACTTGAAAAACACCGGTATCAAGACAAGAATTTGTTAAATATTTTATCGATAAATAAGCACTCTCTAAAACCAGCGGGGTACAAGCTGCGAATATTGCTTATACTCAGCAGTAAAGCTCTCGGATAAATGCTTTTCTTCTACCAATGTTTGCCTGTGAATAGCTACAACTCCAACTATTAAACATACCAAACTAAATATACTCGGTAATGCTAAGAAAAACCCTATTTGAGCTGCTACAACACCCAAGTACATAGGGTTTCTTGAAAACTGATAGAGTCCTTTTGTTTTTAGTATCCGTGGACCGTTTGGATCAACTCCTGAGCGCCATAGTGAGGCCATATTAAAATGAACTATCATTGACAAAGCAAACCCAGCTGTAAGCAGCGCATTACCAAACATAACGCCAGGCCAGCCATTCAGACCAGTAAAAACACCTAGGTAATTATCAAGCGATGGTATAAACACCCGCAATACACAAATAAACCATATTAACGCCCTAAAAAACTTAAACGCAGTGTGATTCCACCAACTTGCACAATACTTAACTCCAGGAAAAACAATGCTTTCTTTAGAAGTACGTGTCACATAAATAATTCTAAATGTATAAAAACCAGCTACAAAGGTATAAAACAAAGCAAGATAAATACGAGTAAACTCTATTAAAGAAGATGAGTCATCAATAAGTAAGGAGAAAGGCATAGAAGACCCTGAATGAGTAAAAGCGTTAACGAAAGAAGAGCATAAAGCCCATAAGGCTTATTAACAAGTAAAGTTAAACAAAATCTACAAAAACTTACTTTTATAGCAAGTACATATTAATCACTACGCTTTATTAAATCGCTAGTATTTTTTTTATATTATTACGCTCCTTAAGTAATTACATGGGAAAATAAAGCTGTAAAATAACAACACCATTATTGTGTTAGTACAGCCTTGCGGAGATTCACCTTTCGCTGTTTCGTTTGATTACTGGGCTCGGCATGAAAAACCTTAAACAACAAACAACCCGTCACATTGCTGTAACGGGTTTTTCTTATTTGGAGCCTTGCAATGCCGAAGTGCCCACAGCGTTGGAAGGTCACAGTGGAATGGGTTACTATCATGGCCAATGCATTGGATAGCCAAAACATTGTTCACAAAGAGGCGCTTCGCTCAAGAGACGCTCCGCTTTAAAGAGGAAAATGCTGAATATTACTTTTCTATAGACGTAAAAAAGCCCGACTCTTTTGAATCGTGCTTTCTTGTATTTGAAGTCGGTGGGTAATCCCCCCGAAAAATAATAGAAGCCAAGCGTAGAATTTTCTCTTATTGTAAACACAGGAGAAAATTATGAAAAAAGCACATTTTACAGAC
>NZ_LODI01000039.1 GCF_001468485.1 Pseudoalteromonas sp. H71 | reverse complement strand
TAATCTGACAGTTACCAGTATCTGCTAGCTTGTTCGAGCTTAAAATATCCTTAAGTATATGCTCTGAAAAATGGGACATACCGCCCTCACCATTCTCTGAAAAATGGCTGACTTCCGATTGAAGCGAAATCGTCCATTTTTCTTATGCCGCTTCAGTCGGTTGGTTAAAAAGCATTGCTTTGCTTTTCGTATTCTTTCGCTTTTTTAGCTTCTGCTTGTTTTTTTTGCTCAGCCTTCATAGCATCATAATTTTTAGGGTTCTTAAAAGTCAGATAAGTCGTGGTAGACGGCCAGCCTCTGCTAACTTCAATAGAAATTCCATCTTTCAGTTTCCATTGATAACTCACTTCCCCGACATTAATACGTCCCGAAGACGTCGTTGGTTTGCCATATTTGTTTGCTACAAAGTTTTTAACTTCAACAACTTTTTGAGTGTCCATATTGGCAGGGAAAGTATATTTCGCAATGGCAAATGAATCCTTAATTTCATAGCCAACATATAACTGGCTAGTACCTTGTAAAATATTGCTTGAGTTATACGTATCGCCCCAATTGTTCTTGTTTTCTTTTATTACCGTCGCTCCAGCATGCTTGATTGCAGCTCTCAGTTCATCGCGATCAGCACACTTTATTAAGACATTAAATAGTAACGAGGACGAATCCCTTTGGCAGACTAATTCACTCAACCTTTGTATAGCTTTCCCCTTTATTCGATTAACCGTATAATTGCTTTTTTTTGCATACTGCGAAGACTTTACAGCACGTTCATACCACTGGATTAGTTGATTTATGTTTTTATCTTTGCCTTTGCCTTTGCCTTCGCCTTCGTCATAAAGCTCTCCAATAGAGTACGCCGAGATAAAGGCTTGGTAATTTAATTTTTTTTCTGACAACTGATAAGCTTGCTTGAACAGCTCTAAAGCTTTGGTAGGGTTAGGCGTTAATATCTCTTTTGTATCTCTAGCATAAAACGTATTGCCTGTGTGATAAATTTTGGCTAGGTCAACGATAGCGTTAATATATCCCCCATCGATAGCATCATTTAATAGTGCTAAACCTTTTGGAATATCTTGAGTTACATTCCTGCCAACAAGATAAATTTTTGCGAGTTCATTTGCTGCCCCCAAATGATCTTTGTTAATTGCTTCATTATATAAGCGAAGTCCCTCCTCGACATTTTGTGGAACCCCTCTATTGCCTTTGAAATAGACTCTTGCCAGCGATAACAAACTATCTGAGTCTCCCTGAGCTACGGCTTGCTTGAAATATATTACTGACTTAGGGACATCCATTTCGACTCCCCAGCCATTAAGGTACATCTTGGCAAGTTCTTTTTGAGATTGTAAAAAGCCATCATCTGCTGATTGGGAATACCATTTTATCGCCTTTTCAATGTCTTTATCGACGCCCCATCCATAATGATAGGATCTCGCCAACTCATACTTGCCCCAGTTACTTCCTAAGACTGCGGCTGTCGAAAACCATTGATGTGCTTCTGTATTATTTTTTTCAACTCCTTTCCCATATCGATGAATTACGCCTAAAAAGTATTGTGCTCCTGCAATATTTCGTTTGGCTGCTTTTAAAAACCATTCTTTTGCTTTGAGGTAGTCTACTTCAACCCCTATGCCGGAATAGTAAATATTGCCAAGCATGTAATATGCACCGTCTATATTAGCTTCAGCTGATTTTTGGTAATACTCTCGTGCTTTAGTGTAATTTTTCTCTATGCCGTTGCCATAGTAATACATTTGCCCAATAAAAAACTGGGACTTTCCAATGTCCTCACCGATTGCGATTGACGCCTTAAAGCTCTGCAATGCGACTTTGTAATTTTTATCGTTATAAAACTCGAAGGCTTTGTCGAAAGTTGACTTCCCGATTACGGGCATTGACGCGAAAATAGACGTCAAGAAAACTAATACAATTAATGCAGCTCTAAGCATATTATTTTATTCCTGAAAAAGCTTAGTATCTCAGAAAAGAAATTTGATAGCACTAACCCGAAACTCTAAGTGGTTAATAAGTATGCTTTTTATATTTGAAGAGTAACCAAGCTTTTTCCAGAAATGCAGAAAAGTAATCTATTTAAGGTTACTTTAAAAATAATAAGTGAGTTAATTAAGATCATTGAAGCTAGGACAATTTATACCAACTCTTTCCGTAAGCTAACCGACTATATAGCCAATTTATGAATTCCCTAATCTAGTTTTTCTAT
>NZ_LODI01000038.1 GCF_001468485.1 Pseudoalteromonas sp. H71 | reverse complement strand
CCTAAATCATCTGCAATATCTTCTATACGAACATCATCACATTGAGATAGTGCTTTTTCAACAGCTTGTACTTTAAATTCGTGTGTAAACCGACGACTCATTTTATCTACCTCTATTAAAAGTTAGAGGCGACAACTATCCTGACACAGGGGGTAATAATGTTTTATTTATTTTATCATTTAGGTTAAAAATTTAACCGCTAGACAATTTTAACCACCGAGAGCACTGCGCGCTACACAGAGGAAAGATACTATTTTCTAGTATTTTCTCCTTTACTTCTTCTTGTTTTCTCTGTGGTGATAATAATTTTTTACTTTACCATTTAGGTAAAAAACCAACCTACAAAACTTTTGCTTGTCTAGCCCTTCGGGCACGCTTCCGCCCCTAGGTTGCAGTTCCTACTTACTGATATATAACCTATTTTTATAAACAACGTGCTAGTAAGCTACACGCCTACAAAGCCTTTAACCAAATTCAATATCTTTATTATCTACGCTCATTTCTACCTGCTTATTAAGCAAGTTAATTAACAAAATACTGCGTAGGTCGCCGTCGGGCTCTTTGTATATTGCGTCTATATTTTTAAACGAATTATTATTTACACTTACTGCATCGCCCTGTTTAGGTAACTGCGATTCAACCGTATATAAATTGTGATTATTTAAATATTCAATTATTGCTAGCGGTACAACCTGGTAATTAGCGCCATATGTTACAAAGCCACCTATACCGCGGGTATTTTTTACTGCAGCAAAGCAGCCATTTTTTGAGTTTAGGCAAACAAATAAGTAATTTGGAAATAAAGGAACTTGTTTGACGGTACGACGACCTTTAACCAGCTTTTCAGTGGTTAATATGGGGTAAAAAGCTTCAATTCCTTGATTATTCAAGTTGGCTTTTGCCCGCTCTTCTTGGCGCGGCTTACACGTTACTAAATACCAACTTTCCATGGCAACCTTACTACTTACTATATTGCAATAAACACAAGATTAAACTAAATCGAGTGCCATTATAGCCAGCGTATAATGCCTATGTAAATATGCTTGCTAAGTTATTGGTTACTTACATAACCTAAGTACATTGTTATTGTTTATGTAACAATTACTTAACCAAAGTTGAAGTTTATGACTACCACACTGTCACCGTTCACTTTTCATTCAAACAATGCATTTATTTTATATTTTGCAAATTACAAAAATGTTATCTACCTTAGGTAATTAACAAGTTTTTAAGAGTAAATGTATATGGATATACTTCACCACGGCGCGGTTAATGGTGTTACAGGCTCATGCCATGAGCTTTTAATTGATGATCAATCAAGCGTACTTATTGATTGCGGGTTGTTTCAAGGGGAGGACTCAAAAGAAGACTTATCAATAGAGTTTGATATTAGCCACGTTACTGCGCTTATTGTTACGCATTGCCATATTGATCATGTGGGCCGAATTCCCTATTTATTTGCCGCGGGTTTTAAAGGGCCTATATTTACCTCGCAAGCTTCAGCAAGTTTATTGCCGCTAGTAATAGAAGATGCACTAAAAGTAGGCGTTACACGCGACCCTAAAATTATAAGTGCCTGCTTAAACCTACTAAAGCGCCGTATTGTACCTGTAGATTTTAAAACATGGTTTGACTTGCCATGCAATGGACAGCAAAAAGCGAAAGCCCGATTTCAGCGAGCTGGGCACATTTTAGGCTCGGCCTATGTAGAAATTGATATTAAA
Source organism: Pseudoalteromonas sp. H71 (assembly GCF_001468485.1). GTDB lineage: Bacteria > Pseudomonadota > Gammaproteobacteria > Enterobacterales > Alteromonadaceae > Pseudoalteromonas. The sequence goes on along the minus strand of NZ_LODI01000038.1, from coordinate 888 downwards.
AGTCATAAGCAAGGTACTAAACCAAATGGTACTCATCGCGTTGTATTTTCCGGTGACTTAGGTGCCCCCTACACGCCCTTACTTCCCTCGCCCAAAGCACCTTATAAAGCTGACACTTTAGTGATTGAATCCACCTATGGTGATAAAAACCATCAAGGCCGTAAACAGCGTACCCAAACACTTAAAAAAGTAATAGAGCGCGCGGTTGCTGATAATGGAGTGGTGTTGGTGCCTGCGTTTAGTATTGGCCGAACCCAAGAGCTACTTTACGAATTAGAACAACTTATACATAGCTCTGGTAAGCATTCAAAATGGCGAGATATTCACGTAATACTCGACTCCCCCATGGCGGCAAACTTTACCACTCAATATAAAAAATTTAAGCATTTATGGGATAACGAAGCAAAACAAAAAGTAGCCAAAGGCCGGCACCCTCTTGATTTTAAAAACCTAACCACGGTTGATATGCACAAAGAGCATATAGCCATTATTAATTACTTAAGTACGCGCCAAACGCCTGCCATTATTTTAGCCGCTAGCGGTATGTGTACCGGTGGGCGAATAGTTAATTACCTAGAACGATTTTTAGCTGATAAAACGACTGATGTTTTATTTGTGGGCTACCAAGGGCGAAGCACGTTAGGCCGCGACATTCAAAAATACGGGCCACGTAATGGTTACGTATTTATAAATAATAAACGCGTTACCATTAACGCCAAAGTACACACCATTAGCGGCTACAGTGCGCATGCCGATCAAAACGGATTAATTAAGTTTGTAACGGGCATGCGTAAAAAGCCAAGTCATATAAAAATTGTGCATGGTGATGATGATGCAAAAGCCGCATTAGCCAGTAAGTATAAAGAGGTGTTGGGTGAGAGCGTTAAA
>NZ_LODI01000037.1 GCF_001468485.1 Pseudoalteromonas sp. H71 | reverse complement strand
TGCCTCTTGAATGACCTCGGATTTTAGCCGCTCTTCAGCATACATTTTCTTTAAACGGCGATTTTCATCTTCAAGCTCTTTCATTCGTGTCATTAAAGACGCATCCATACCGCCGTATTTAGCGCGCCATTTATAAAAGGTTGAATTGCCCATGCCATGTTCGCGGCACAGCTCAGGAATAGGCACGCCGCTTTCTGCTTGTTTTAAAATGGCAAGGATTTGGTTGTCTGTAAAATGTGCTTTTTTCATAATTTTCTCCTGTGTTTACAATAAGAGAAAATTCTACGCTTGGCTTCTATTATTTTTCGGGGGGATTACCAATGCAGCAACGTAAAAAATTTAAAAACCCTTATATAGGGATAAGCAAAGAAGATTTTGTTGAGTTAAGCGGCAGTAAAAAAGAATTACTGACGGCCGAAATAGAGCTGGCAGACAGTAAAGGAGAGTCACTCGCTTACTTTAGAATTGATGGTGACTTTTTCTATGATGATATTTATTATTCGGCTGATATTTTAGTTCCGAAAACACATTGGTTAGACTCTCGCGATGAAAATCAAAAAAAACTCTGGATAGCTGTTATTTACAACGTACCTTACGGTGAGTATTTAGATGCAGAGTTTGATTTTAATAAAATTGAGGACCCTAACTTTGGGGTAGTAAAACCTGTATTGGTTAGTGAGCTCAATAAAAGCGAGCTCGCCTATGAAAAAGTAAAGCGCCTAGAGATGTTTGCTAATATTGAAAAAGCAGCGACTGAAGATAAACTCCTTCAGGCAGAAAAAGATCTCATACTGACCAAGCTTTTAAGCAAAGTGACTAAACACTAATCTAATGAAAGTCAGTTTAACAGCCGTCTTACTATGCTAAATAAATCTGAGGGGAGCATACCCCGCTGCCCGTCTCGCTCACTGGCGATATCACCGGCTTTAGCGTGCAGTGTTACACCATAACGCGCTGCTTCATCAATATTTAAACCCTGAGCCAGTAAGGCGCCAATAATACCAGTGAGTACATCGCCAATACCACCAACGGCCAGTGCCGGATTACCGTCTTTACACACCCACGTGTTCTCTGCATTATCAATTAATGTGCCTGCACCTTTTAATACACAAGTCGCGTTATAGCGCTTAGCACACAGTCGGGCATTTTCAAATCTATTAGATTCAATTTCCTGAGTCGTTACACTTAATAGCCTTGATGCTTCTCCTGGGTGTGGTGTAAGTACGCATTGCTTTAACGTGTAAGATGAGGTTTGTTTAGCTAATAAATTTAGCGCATCGGCATCAATAACCAGTGGTATGCTATTAGATTGGCAATAATATATAACCTCTATAAACGTGTGTTGTGCCCATTTATTTTGCCCAAGGCCGGGCCCTATTACCACACTACTAGCCCATTCAAGCGCTTGTTGTAGGTTGCCACTGCTTACCATCAATTCTGGCCTACCAATGCTTACAGGCACTACAGAACTTGAATGCGTATATACTTTTACCATACCCGCTCCTGCTCTAAGTGCAGCTTCACTGGTTAATCGGATTGCACCGGCCGTTCCCTCATTGCCGCCTACACAGAGGAGTTTACCATGAGTTCCTTTATGGCTATTTAGGTTGCGCGCACCAAGCTTTTTAAAGCTCTTAATATTTATAAGTGTGCCGTTTGAAGTAGCGAGCTCAAGAAATGCAGGTCCAATATTTAGATCGTCAAATATTAACTCCCCGCAATGTTGTTAACCTATAGCCGTTGCTAGCCCCTGCTTAATACCCACAAAGGTTATTGTTTACTTGCTTGTATAGCAATACCTAAAGGTTGGCCAGTATCTGCGCTAATACCTGAGGGAACATCTATACTCAGTACAGGTTTATTACTGGCGTTAATTTCATTAATAATTTTAATAAAATTATTGCGAACCGAGCTTGTGACCCCTGTACCTAGCATTGCATCTATAATTAAATCACTTCGGTTTAATAACTCACTCGTATAAGCATTAACTTCACCGCCTTCATCACGCCACAATTTAAACGCTTTTGCAGCATCTCCTGTGAGTGCTTTTTCAGGGTTAACGGCACACAAAGTTACTCGCTCACCCGCTTGCTTAATTAGGCTCGCGGTAATATAAACGTCCCCAGCGTTATTACCATGACCCACAACGACTAAGGTATGCTTTGCATTAAAGTTTTTCCACGCGTTGAATACAGCCTCCCCTGCGCGCTGCATGAGTGTAAATAACTCACAATCGCTATTTTTGGCTGCCAGAGCCTCGTTACCCTTAACTTCCTTTGCAGTAAAAATTAGGTTATTTAGCATGAGGACTCCTTTAATCAGTGACACTTTACCTTATCAAATACACATATCTAGGGGCTAGCTTTGTGAGCTTTTTTAATCGGGATTAATTCGTTTATTAAAGTGCACTACAGGCTGAGTAATTATCGGGGTCAGATCATTTTACTAATAACTGATAGCTGAAAACTAAACCCTTTTCTTCAGACATTAAAAAACCCGAGACTAAGCTCGGGTTTTTTTAGTATTAATTAACTAAAACGTTAATTATTACTCAACGATAGTTGCTACAACACCAGCACCTACAGTACGGCCACCTTCACGGATAGCAAAACGAAGACCTTCGTCCATCGCGATTGGTGCGATTAGAGTTACTGTCATCTTGATGTTATCACCAGGCATTACCATTTCTACGCCTTCTGGTAACTGTACGTCACCTGTTACATCAGTTGTACGGAAGTAGAACTGTGGACGGTAACCTTTGAAGAATGGAGTATGACGACCACCTTCATCTTTAGAAAGTACGTATACTTCTGAAGTGAATGTAGTGTGTGGNTTGATTGAACCAGGCTTAGCTAGTACTTGACCACGTTCAACGTCTTCACGCTTAGTACCACGTAATAGTGCACCAATGTTCTCACCAGCACGACCTTCGTCAAGAAGCTTACGGAACATTTCAACACCAGTACAAGTAGACTTAGTAGTCTCTTTGATACCAACGATTTCAACTTCGTCATTCACGTTGATGATACCCGCTTCAACACGACCAGTTACAACAGTACCACGACCTTGGATTGAGAAAACGTCTTCGATAGGCATGATGAATGGCTTATCGATGTCACGCTCTGGCTCTGGAATGTAAGAATCTAGTGCTTCTGCAAGCTCTACAATCTTGTCTTCCCATTGCTTCTCGCCTTCAAGTGCTTTAAGTGCAGAACCTTGAATTAGTGGTAAGTCGTCACCTGGGAAATCGTACTCAGAAAGAAGTTCACGAACTTCCATTTCTACTA
>NZ_LODI01000036.1 GCF_001468485.1 Pseudoalteromonas sp. H71 | reverse complement strand
CATGGGCATAGGTGGCATAACACCCATACAAAAACTGGAAAAGTTAAACAACGAAAATTCTACAGATAGCCTCCATTAAAAATGGGGGGATTACCGGTCTATACAACTAGAGTTATAGTTTTGTATCTCCAAGCAAACTTGCTTAGCGTAATATTGAAACAATACGCCTTGTTGTTTATTGGTTGCTATTGTTACTATCAAATTTGCGTGTGTTGCCAGCAAGTCTGGGGATATGTGTACACATCTGGTCAGCGCAACCAATAAATACAACTTGGCATGTAAGTCGTAGAACTCATATTTGGTTGGAATATATGAAGTTGGAAGCCCACTTTTAAGACAATCAATTAAGTTATCTATTGCAGCCTGCTCTCTAAGTTCATATAAACGAACAACTGCATGTACAGCTCTCCATCGTTCTTCAGAATGTGGAGAACCTAAATTGGCATAAATATAATAAACGATTGCTTGGTCAAGGTTAGTAGGCAATTGATAAGTTCCATCCCAACTACCATCAGCATAATCTTCCTCAATAAATTGTTCCAACCTATTAAGACCAAAACTTAATAGATCTTTTGCCTGTTCAATTGTCAGTTTATTGGCACTGAAGTCAGCGAAACTAAATAGAGCACTGGAAGATTCAATATCAACAGAATTAGACAAACCAGCAACGACACCCCTAGCTATGGCTGCGTCAGTGTGCTCGTCTAACAAAAATCGTTTAACGGAATAGCGTCTATCGTATATATCAGTGAAATTTCTAGGGAATCTAGTCGCTATTTGCGTAATTATAGAATTCCATTGCCGAATAACTGCGGGTTTATTTTTCCATTCATCAGGTATTTGCTCAAATCCCCAGCTCAAGCTGGAAAAGTTTAAATGTTCTGATTGAGCTATAACATTCAAAAATGTCACAAGGCTTCTCTGTGTCACTTTTTGAAAGCAGCCTTGCCAAAATTCATTAATTCTTCTGGGAAATCCTTGTTTCTTTAGCTTTTGATAAGCTTTACTGAATCCATTTATAGTCAGTAAATCAAAATGCCCAAAAAGCTCTTCCCATGAATAATTGTCTTGGTCTTTCGTCTCCCTCTCATTCACCGGAGATCGCCTTTCTTCAGGTCTGTTAGATTTTAAAAGGAGCTTAAGTTCGTCATTGAATAAACAGGAAAGTTGATACTTTTCAGCAAGGCTAACAACTTTTCCCCAAGCCGCGCCAGTCACTCCCCTTGCTCTTAAACTTCCGGTATAACAATCCAACATTTGCTGACGTTTTTCTTTGGTTGGCTCTGCATTAAGAGCTTTTTCTAATAAGTCATCCATACCAAACTCCCAAGAGAAAGCAGACATAGACCAAGCCGTTGCAGCTGAAACATCACCAGAGTCTACAGCACTATGTACTAATGGGTTTATTAACTTCTCGTGCCAACCAATGCTTCTGTCTTTCCATCTATGCAAGATGGGAAAAGCAGATAATGGAGACAACTGGAAACACGTTTTAATTGCATCATTTCTATCCCAGTATTTTTCACGTGCTACAGAATCACCAATCATTTCAGCGCACCTCATATATCGGTGAGCAAGTTCTGGCGAATCACTTTTTACTTTGGAATATTGTTTAGCTATAGAAGTTAGAGCTTCCCAACGAATGACACCTTCCTCACCAAAACCTGAAGCTTTGTTTAACGCAATATCAAAATAGGCTTCGGCATCTTCTCTTCCGGCAGACAGAACCGCTCTGGACAAATTTATGAAGTTTTCAGAACGCGATTCCGGTGACTCATCGTAATTGTAATTGCTGATAGAGTCATAGCAACCATCTTCAATAGAGTTACTCAGCAACTTAAATTTATTGGTTCTACAAGCAACTCTGAGAAAGTACAGATTGTCTAAAAACTTAACCTTCAAGTTATTATCAGTATATTCAGTTAAAAAAAGCTCTAACTCTTCTTCATAGCCAAAATCACAATGCATAATATTTTGAAATTTTGCTTTTGTGGTTTCAAAAGGAACTGGTTCATATTCTCGATAAGCACTATATCCTGTTTTTGAAGACTCCAAGCTAGCCCTTTCATGCTCTGCTTTTAAGTCTAGTTTTCTACCAGCTAAGAGCTTTGCTCGTACCATATACCAAGGTATTAGTTTGCTTATCAGCTCTTTTGCTCTACCTAACTCTCTCTTCCTTTCATAATCATTTTCTTTGCTCTGCCAGTCTTTGGGAATAAACTCTTCAAAATCCAAGGAGAACTCATTTTTGAATATGGCTTGAAGTGACAAATAGCGTAAAAAGTTCTCTCTAGCCCCTCTCCACTGGTGAGCTTCTTCAACACGATAAAGCATCGGCACTTTGTAATAGTAATTGACTCCTCTTCTGATATTAACTAGCGGCAATTTGCTTAAAACACAGGCTTCAAAAAATGAAAGATATGCGTCATTTGAAAAGCCAACATCGTGTATATCGTCTCCAGGTTTATCTAATCTGGAATTGGGTTTAATAATCTTGTTTAGACAACGTAATAAACAATTTTTTGGAGGAATTCGACCAACTTTCATCAGCTCATATGTAATTGCTAGGACAAAAGCAGGATTATTCTTTCGGTAATTAGCCATTAGTTCGATAGTTTCAAAGTCACCAATATCAACTAACCTCTCAACAAGAGACGATGTAGCTTTATAAACACATCTGGGGGGCGTCCACGAGTCTAGATAATCTGCGCATCGTTTGTACCCTTTGACACGTAATGCTGTGTGAGCCAACTCTAATATTTCTAAATCGTCTAATTTCTCATTAAACTGCTCTTCTTTATTCTTTACCTCATCGCGTCTATCAAAATATCTGCGAAGCCAATGATTAGCAGACCGAAGATAGCTTTGAGCTTCTCCTTTTAGTGAGGGGATAGTTGATAATAAAGACGCGGAAAAAACTGTTTCTGAACCGTCCCAGCCGCCAGAAATCTCTTTTCGATGCGCTATTTCTTGAATTCGTGCTGGAGCAAGAAAAAGGTAGGCTATATCAATATTATTTTTTAGTATGTCTAACTGGCGATTATTTCCAGCAATTTCTTCTCCAGCCATCAGAGCTAACTTTACAGCTTCATAAGTTTTATCCGCTTTTAGGGCTGCTTTAAAAGCATACTGAAGTCTTTTTACCTTTACCTGATTGTCATCATATTCACTAATAGAGGGAAGGTATTCAACTGATAGTGCCAGTTCAACCAGCTCGTCCAGCTTGTTTGCTTTTAAAAACAGTACAGGTAGTGCTTCAGACACATAAGGAAACTTAGATACTAATGGTTTAATAACCTCTATAAATGCTGCAATCTTTTCAGGAGTAGGTATATAGTTATCTTGAAACCACTTTTCAGTTGGCTCATCTCTAAATTGTACCGTTTCATCTATTTGCCACAACGGATGACCTAAGTCCGAAATGAAACTCTTTACTGCGTCGGTTGACACATCTGCAACCGCCGCCAAGATGTCTATTGGTACGAACGGTGGTAATACTGCCAATCCTGTACAAACGTTATCGACGCTATCTCTATAATTTTTGGGAAAACTATCTTTGATCTTTGTTACTGAATGCTTTAATTGCCTTTCGATTAAATCTTCCACCGTAACTACTTGATAGCTGAAAGACAAAAGAAGTCGCTCTAGTGATTTCTCTTTTAAGGACAATGCATTGGACTGTACCCTTGGATTACCTCCGGTTAGTCGATTAAATTCTATGGCTTGCTCTTTTGTTGCTGAAGGATATTTTACTTGTAAATTGGTAAGTGCTTCTTCATTTGAGAATGCAAGCAACTCTAGTTGTTGTATTGAACTAGGTGGATCCAAAAGGTCTAGTCGTTCCGGCCTACAAGTAAATACCAATCTGCAATTATCTGGCACGACCTCTTTAAGCAATTGATTTACAAAGCAATTAGAACCATGTTCTTCAGCTGCCATTTCTGCGTTATCTGCGGCATCAAAAATTAAAACTAATAATGCATTTGAGTCTTGAGATTTTAGAGAGTTACAAGCTTCATTAATTCTGTTTAAAAACAGTTTAGTCCAGTAATCGTCAGGCTCATTTCTAGATGGGATCACTTGATCACAAAGACCTAAAGTTGCCATAGTATTAATTATTTGGGCATACGCATGTTTAACTTCATGCCTTTGAGAGCTAACTCTTCTGTAGCTACCATTTCCGAAACAATCATAAGGGATGACTACGGAACTGGTCTCAAATTCAGTTGCTAAGTTACTACTCAGTATTGATTTTCCAACACCACCACTTGCTGTTATGACAGTGTGTGTTTTCGCACCTTTTATAGCATTTACAATCCTTACTTGCTGATCTCTTGGTATATAATTTTCAATTGGCTCAAATAATGGAGGGGCGGGGAAAAAGTCATCCATGGATATAGCATCAAACGCTTCAAGCATATCTTCTTGTTTTATGACTTTAGAGTTACCTGGTTCGATCTTCTCCCAAACTTTAGCCACCAACAATTTTTCTCTGCTACTAACGTTCTTCGAAACAGCGAGATGGTGTAATTCTTTGTGAATATCGAGTTTTTGACTCTCGTAATTTCCCTCTGAATCATTCAGGTTTAAACTTTTACAAAAACTTTTCAGGCTTTTGTCGTCTAGCTTGGTATATCCTTTAAGATTCTGAGTAAACCCTGGAGGAGCGTTACCCCCAGAGGCGATCTTTCTAATGTTACGTTTAAAGTTGTCTGATATTTTACGGTTAGTTAAAATAGTAAAAGAAACAACGGGTTTATTTTTTACACTAGCCTCAATCGCCTGGTATCTCTCGGCAAAACCTTTTAAGGTGTCCTTAAGTTTTGACGGAGTAAATGGCTCATCAACTCGAACAGTCGAATGTTTCAACTGAAAATAATCAATTGAAGTTTGCCCTGCACCACTTTTCCTGTATTCAGCAAGATCAACAACACATTCACCAGCAAGTTTTGACTCCAGAGAGCCTTCGATGGTTACTTGCACTAAGTCCGTATTAAAATCTAGAAGCTTTAAGCACCTTTTTACGGCCCACCTATAGTGGAAAATATCGCCAGCTCTTGAAAAGTGTATTAAGTCTGAGTTTTGTTGCATTTCCATCCTTTGAAACAAATTGGAGACATTCTTATAAACTTTAAGATCAGGTATCAGCTAATTAAAGTAAGCGAACTTTGACTTAGCTGACTGTATGGTTGAAGGATCTAGTTCTCTCTGTTAAACCTGGTTTCAACATCACCAGGCTCAGGAAATATCTCCGATGGCTTGCATCCGAGCACATGAATTATTTCATAAACTCTTTCACATGAAACTGGCACAACACCTCTTTCAATTCGACTCAAATAACTTGCCTCAATACCTATCTTTTCTGCCAGTTTAGCCTGAGGTATGGAGCGCTTAGTTCTCGCGAGTTTAATATTCATGCCAATCAGCTGTTGAACTGGTTGCATTCAAGATCCCCACAACATAAAAGATTAATATTCTCATATTGCGGCAGACCAACCCATGACATATAATGAAACAAATTGACACATATGTTCTTTAATGAACTTTTTTATCAAATTTTTAGGTGTAAAAATGGTAATAGAGCCTTTAATTAAACAAGTAATTTGCATGAAGAATATGGATAGATTTTCAGTGACGGAGATTAGAGCCGCTTTTATTGCACTATCTAATGACGAAGAATTAGATAAAAGGAAGCTTCGTCAATTCATTTATGACGAGTTAAATAAACTTGTAAAAAAAGGTCTATTGTCTAAATCGACTTCTGAAAATGGAAAAGAAAGTAGATTTAAAAAGTCTCCAATTTTTCACCCCTCAAAACTCATAGTGCAAAGCGATAATAGTGGTGTTCTAGATGTGGCGAACAAAATAAGAACACAGCTTAGTGAACTAAATGCTGATTTACTGGAAACGATGGGGGCGCTAGACACCTTTATTAATATGAGACAGCAATACCCTAACGTTGCTTCCGAATTAACGGAACCAATTAGAAGTGCTAGAGAACAAAAGCATATTTTGAAAGGAAAAATAGCAGCAAAGGAAGAAATTTTAAAAAAGTTAAAAGAGAAAAAATAAATGAAATTAAGAAGTTGGCAGGGTAATCCCCCCATTTTTAATGGAGGCTATCTGTAGAATTTTCGTTGTTTAACTTTTCCAGTTTTTGTATGGGTGTTATGCCACCTATGCCCATGTTAGGGCGTTCATTATTATAAGTCCATAACCAA
>NZ_LODI01000035.1:188102-202629 GCF_001468485.1 Pseudoalteromonas sp. H71 | reverse complement strand
AGTAAAGGAGAAGAACAGGAGTAGTGACTAATCAATATTTTTTAACTCTGTGTAGCGCGAAGCGCCTCGGTGCGCTCTGTGGTGATAATTTTATAAGTAACAAGAAGCTACGCTTCTAACGTGAGCANGCTCTACGTCTACAAAAATAAACTAAACATTAGTTTAGGGCTGCTCATTTTTTCTCATTCGCTTCTCTTTGTGGATTTAGATTTAAAACCCATTTTTTCACAAAGAGTTCAAAAAGCGCTGCGTATTTAGAATTTGGTACATATTGATTTTATAATTATTAGGGCATAAAAAAAGCCGCATAAAATGCGGCTTTGGAGGTTAGTCTCACTTCACTTTGGGCGTGTCTCCAAAACTTAGTGAATACGTTACCAAGGAACTGTTTTATCGATTAGATAGACTCTAATGCAATTTTAACCATTTCGTTAAACGTGCTTTGACGTTCGTCAGCAGGTGTTGCTTCACCCGTGATCACGTGGTCACTTACGGTGAATAATGCCATTGCGTTTGCGCCGTATTCAGCTGCAACGCCATATAAACCGGCTGTTTCCATATCTACAGCGAGTACGCCTAACTTGTCTAAATCTTTATAGAAAGTGTCGTCTGCTTGGTAGAAAGTGTCGGTTGTAAATACGTTACCTACTTTTGCTTTAATACCTAGTTCTTTTGCTGCGTTAACGCCGTTTAACAGTAGGTCAAAGTCTGCAATTGCAGAAAAATCGTAGCCACGAACACGTGCACGGTTTACGTTTGAATCTGTGCTTGCACCTTGTGCAAAAATTACGTCACGGATTTTAATGTCGGTACCAATACCGCCACATGTACCAATGCGTATAATGTTTTTTACGCCAAAGCTAACAATAAGCTCACGTGCGTATATAGACATTGATGGAATACCCATGCCTGAACCCATAATGCTTACTGGCTTACCTTTGTAAGTACCTGTAAAGCCAAACATGTTGCGTACACCCGTTACTTGTACCGCATCATCTAAAAAGTTTTCAGCAATATATTGCGCACGTAGCGGATCGCCTGGCATTAAAACTGTTTCGGCGAAATCACCAACATTTGCATTTATATGAGGAGTACTCATTCGTTGTTTCCTTTTTATTTTGGCGCGTTTAATTGAGTTAAAAAGCTGTCGCCATATTCAAGCTCAGACAAGTTAAACCACTGTGCTAGTGTTTGACCAATATCTGCAAAACTATTTCGTTCACCTAGCGGTGTATTATCCATACCAGGCTTATACGCTATCACAGGTACGTATTCACGTGTGTGCTCAGAACCTGGAAAGGTTGGGTCACACCCGTGGTCGGCAGTGATCATTAATACATCATCTGCATTTAACTGGTTTAGTATAGTTGGTAAATAGTCATCAAATTCTTTTAATGCTTTAGCGTAACCTACCGGGTTACGGCGATGACCAAATTTTTCATCAAAATCAACTAAGTTGGTAAAAATTAAGCTGCGATCAGGTGCTGTTGAAATTACCTCACTGGTTTTTTCAAGCAAGTTCATAAGCCCTGGTGCTTTGTGCTTTTGGGTTATGCCTTGATGCGCGTATATGTCTGAAATTTTACCAATACTAATTACTTCGCCGCCGTCTTTTGCTAGTACATCTAACAAGGTAGGTGCAGGCGGAAGTACTGAATAGTCACGACGGTTACCTGTTCGTGCAAAATCTTGACTATTTGAACCCAAAAATGGCCGCGCAATCACTCGTCCTATGTTCATTTCATCAAGCAGCGCCCGTGCGATTTCGCAAACTTGATAAAGCTTATCTAGGCCGAATGACTCTTCATGCGCGGCTATTTGAAACACACTATCAGCTGAGGTGTAACAGATTGGTTTACCTGTTTTTACGTGCTCTTCACCTAGCTGTTCTAAAATGGTGGTTCCTGATGCATGGCAATTGCCTAAAATGCCAGGAATACCGGTACGAGCTATAAACTCGTCTACAAATTCTTGTGGGAAACTTGGCTGTGTTTTTGGGAAGTAACCCCAATCAAATAACACAGGTACACCGGCCATTTCCCAATGACCTGATGGAGTGTCTTTTCCGCTTGAAAGTTCTTTAGCGTAACCCCACGCACCTTTAGGTGCTTGGCGGTCTGAAACTAAACACGTTTCGCCACCGGCGGCTTCGCAGGCGTCGACTAAACCTAATTTAGATAGATTAGGAAGCGAAAGTGCACTGCCTGTTTCGTCGTAATATGCTTTTAATAAGTGAGCGAATGTATTGGCGCCAACATCACCAAATTTATCTGCATCTGGTGCTGCACCGATTCCTAGGCTATCTGCCATTAAGATAATTGCTCTTGCCATTTTGACCTCACTTTGTTTCTAGGTGGTTACTTTATCTGCTGAACGATTTTTCCGTACAGGACAAAAGTCCTGTTTCATAAAACCTAAACATTATAAATTTGCGTTCTTAAGCGAAGCAAAAGAGATTAATCGTGTCTTTTTTGCTATTGTGATCTACCAACAATATATCCTTCTGTGTGGGTGAGAACTTTAGTGACACGAACAACTATTATAGCTATTGCTGGCGCGTCTGCGTCGGGCAAATCTCTGTTTAGCCAAACTATATACAATGAGTTGGTTAATGAGCTTGAACCGGGCGCAATTGCCATTATTGAAGAAGATGCTTATTACAAGGATCAGTCGCATTTGCCGATGGCTCATCGTACGCAAACGAACTACGACCATCCTGATGCATTTGAACATGAGTTAATGCTTGAACATTTAACTCAACTTCGTAGTGGAAACTCAGTAGAAGTACCAACATATGATTATGCACAACATACTCGCAGCGATAAAACGCGACGTGTAGCTGCTGCAAAAATTTTGATTGTGGAAGGTATTTTATTACTGAGCGATAAAGCGCTTAATAAAGAATTTGATATTAAGGTGTTTATAGACACCCCTTTAGATATCTGCTTAATGCGTCGTATGCAACGTGATATGGAGCAGCGAGGCAGAACGTTACAATCTGTTGTTGAACAGTATCAAGCAACTGTAAGACCGATGTTTTATCAATTTATTGAGCCTTCTAAGCATAATGCAGATTTAGTTGTGACTCGAGGCGGCATGAACCGCGTTGCGATTGATATTATAAAAAGTAAAATTAAATATTTACTACAAGAATAACAACGGGAAACATTTGTATGACAACATTTATGAGCTTAGTAGGCATGTGTGTGCTGCTGGGCATTGCCTTTGCCGCGTCAACTAATCGCAAGGCAATTAATTTAAGAACCGTTGCTATAGCATTTGCAATGCAAGTTGTTATTGGTGGATTTGTTCTGTTTTTTGACGCAGGAAAAAACGTATTAGCAAGTATGTCGGCCGCTGTTTCATCGGTTATTGGCTATGCCAACGATGGTATTGGCTTTTTGTTTGGCCCTCTGGCTTCACAAGACACACTCGGTTTTATTTTTGCAATTCAGGTTTTGCCCGTTATTGTGTTTTTCTCAGCGCTAGTTGCTGTTTTATATCACATTGGCATTATGGATTGGATTATTAAGATTTTAGGCGGTGGTTTACAAAAGCTTTTAAAAACCTCGCGTACAGAATCACTTTCAGCAACGGCAAACATTTTTGTTGGCCAAACTGAAGCACCGTTAATTGTTAAACCTTTTATAGCAACAATGACCAAGTCTGAGTTGTTTGCTGTGATGGTAGGTGGCTTAGCCACTGTAGCTGGGTCTGTAATGGCGGGTTACGTAATTATTGGTGTAGAGCTTAAGTACTTAATTGCAGCCAGCTTTATGGCGGCACCGGGTGGTTTTTTAATGGCAAAAATGATTGTGCCAGAAACCGAAACACCTAAAGATAACTTAGCTGATTTAGATTTAAACGATGACGATAAACCGGTAAATGTAATTGATGCGGCAGCATCAGGCGCTGCAAATGGCATGCATTTGGCGCTAAACGTAGGTGCAATGCTACTGGCTTTTGTTGCACTGATTGCGCTTTTAAACGGTTTATTAGGTGGTGTGGGCGGATGGTTTGATCATCCAACATTAACGCTACAAGAAATTTTAGGTTATGTATTTGCTCCTGTTGCATGGTTACTCGGTGTACCGTGGGATGAGGCAATTATAGCCGGCAGCTTTATTGGTCAAAAGATAGTAGTAAACGAGTTTGTTGCTTACTTAGACTTTATAAATTATCGCGATACGTTAAGTGCGCACACACAAGCAATTGTTACGTTTGCTCTGTGTGGATTCGCTAACTTATCATCGATAGCCATTTTACTAGGTGGGTTAGGCGGTATGGCGCCTAGCAGGCGGAAGGATATCGCACGCTTAGGGCTCAGAGCAGTGTTAGCAGGATCTATGGCTAACCTTATGAGCGCAGCAATTGCTGGGTTTTTCCTCTCGCTAGCTTAGAAACTTAAGAGATGAACCGGTGTTGCAAAACAAGAAGTTAGTACTTTAAGGGGTTAAAGTGCTATCTGACTTGAACGATACTTCACCAAGGGCCGCAAGGCCCTTTTATCGTTTTAGGCGTAAATTACCTTATGCCTTTTTATCTTATCCTAACTACCACTTAATCATTATAATGCTCTATTTTAATCACTTTTTTTTGTAATTATTCTATTTTGTTCCACACTTAAGTTAGTGTTTTTAATTCAATAATGACTCGCTGTTGTGAAATACATTCTGACCCTTTTTATACTTGTTTTATCGTTTTCTACTTTAGCTGAAAAACCGTTACTGGTAGTTACAGAATTAGCACCGCCTAATCAAGTTTTAATAGACGGCACTGTTCAAGGTCAAGGGACACAATACATAAGGGATATATTTAAACAGGCCGGTTTAACGCCAGACATACAAATGTATCCTTGGGCTCGCGCTTATAAAATGGCAAGCGAGGAGAAAAACACGTTTATATACAGTATTGCTCGTACAGCTGAACGAGAAAATCAATTTCAGTGGGTAGGCGAAATTGGTCGCTTTGAAATGGGGTTTGTTGGGCTATCAGACAGAACAGATATAGTAATCAATAATACTAACCAAGCAAAAAATTATAAAATAGCGATGCAATATAACGACTTTTCAACACAAACTCTCACAAAAATGGGGGTTGAGGGCGTTATAACTTCAGACATACAACATTCTTATCAGTTACTACTAGCCAAAAAAGTAGATCTAATATTAGATGACCCGCATTACATGCTCCAATACAGTGATTACTTCAAACTTAAACCTGGCCACTTAAAGTTTATTTTTAAAATAGATGCACTAACAACGGTTGCTTATTTAGCTGCAAATAAAGATACAGATACAGTTCTTATAGAAAAAATGCAAACAGCATATAAAGAGATAAATAAAACTAAAAAAAGCCCTTACGGTAAATAAGCAAACTTTTAATTTGTATTGTTTACCTGTGCTGTAAACCAATAACAAGTGTTGTTACCTCTTCGTATTAATTAGTACTTTAATAAGCGCTGCAAGCACTTGTCAGCTTCTTCGCTTTTATACCAACCTGCATGCAAAACGTATCGTTATCTGCGTAAAAAACTCATTTAGAGCAGCTTTCACGCGCTTTTTCATCCTTAAAAGATCACTTAATTAAGGGAGTTGGTGTTATATGTTAAAACCGGCTATTTCGACATTTTATTGCCATTTATTCCTGCCAAAAGTAGTGGTGTTTAGGGGGAAATAGAATCACTTAAATTGTGCTTGTGAGTAGTAGGTAGGGTTGTTACATAAGTTAGGTTTATTTTAGATACAAAAAAAGCGCCCTAGGCGCTTTTTTTCATTTTACTTAAAAAGTAAAATTATACAGCTGTGATGTTATCAGCTTGAGGACCTTTTTGACCTTGTGAAAGAGTAAACTCTACACGTTGGCCTTCAGCTAAAGTTTTGAAACCTTCGCTTTTGATTGCTGAGAAATGTGCGAAAACGTCTGGGCCATTTTCTTGCTCGATGAAACCAAAACCTTTAGACTCGTTAAACCACTTAACTGTACCTGATACGATGTTAGACATTGTAATATCCTGATATAAAAATAAAAAATATGCTCATATGAGCGGGTGTAGCAAAAAATGAGATGGTACTTTAAAAACTTCAGGACGGTACTACAAGTATTACTTATACAACATCGAAATGGAGATTTATAGCTTACATGCTTTCTTTCTAGCTGCGACCCACTATATAGATAACCAAATATAAGTCAAGCACTTCCTTTAATTGCTGAGCAATAAATAACCACATTGTGTTTACTAGCTTAAAATTCAAATTCTAGGGCTAGCCTAAAACTATGGTTTTTTTCAGCTTGGCTAATTTCACTTATAAAACCGGCTTCCCATTTTAGCTGCTTTTGCCCTTCAAACCGGTATAACCCAATAAACCCTGGCCCAATCCCGATGAAATCCTCTCCTGCATACAACTCAATGGAAGGTTGAAACGCAGATAGGTATCTATACCGATATTGTACCCTGAACTGGGTTTCCCATTCGTTTTGAATATCTTTGCCCCATTCGTACACTAAAAATGCATTCATGGTTAAACTCGTTTTACCAAACTCTTTTTCTATTAAAAACCCCGTCGTTGCTTCGTAGATGTCTTCATTGTGCATTTTTTCAAGTTCAAATAACGCGCCCCAATCAGCCCATAATTTACCTTGTTCTATTAATTGCCAACGCAGCTCAACTTCATATGATTCTAAACCAAAGTCACCATTGTCATCTCGCTCTCCTACAAAATAGCCTTCTACAGCCATCGTATCGTTGATTGCTCCACCACCACCAATTCGCTGTGCTAAGAGGTTGCCATTGTCGGTTTGATGAGAAACTAAACGCCATTCAAACTCGCGCTCTAGCGGCAATACATAGGGATGGTAAACCTTATCAACGACAATACCATCGGCATTCGCTTGGTTTGGAATTAACAGCATACAAAAAGCGGTTAAAAATAGTGCTGAATACAGGTTGAGTGCTTTCATACTCGTTCCTTAGATATTGAAGCTGGAATAACGTAGCAAAATATTAAAAATAACGCTGTACTTGCGATGTAGGTAAGCACCGTAGTGAGATCAGGAGTAGCCTCGTAACCAATTAGAGCGCGAAGCACTCGACCAAGCTCTGAGTGCTCACTAATCCAATGCCTTAAATCCCAAATAGGATTAGTATTTGTAATTAAGTCTATTTGACTTGCTAAATCAAGAGCAACCAACAGCTTAGATGCACTATTTAAGGCAATTAAAATGAGTATTGGGTAATTACTAAAACGGTGCTTAACGCCACTCATAAAAAAGTACAACAACACACAAAAGCTTAAACAAATACCAGAGCCTAAGAATGTGCCTATAAATAAGCTTTCAGCTGCATCACTATTTTTCCAAAAGCTATTGAGATAAATAACATAGTGGCTTAAGTACATGACTATCGTAGTAATAATTGCAAAATTAAAAGCCGTAACACTTTGCTGTATAACAAACACGAGTACCGCAATGAATATTGCAATACACATAGCGATTTGAATGTACTCCAGCCCTTTATGATCAAACCACTGACTAGCCCACAACGCGCTGTACATATATAAAAACGACATTGCAACACCAACCATCAAACAGATACATATATGGTGGGCGCTTTGCTTTGCAAAAACTTGTAATAGTACTAATAAAATTGCTATTGGAAGCAATTGGTTAAGGCTAACTACTAAACTAGTTATTAGCATGTTGCGCCTCTTTGTTGTTTACGATTACAACACCTGTTGCAGAATTTGGCGAAAATTCGCCAAAAAACGCATACCGCCCCTTTTTTAGAGGGCCTATATAAATAACGCTTTTTCGATGCGGATAAAGAACTTTCTCTCTATTCAAATCAAAACTATCAAATTCTTCAGGGGTGTCGTCTTGGTTTTCTATAATTAATTTAACTTTTTGGTTTTCTGGGATCGTTATTTTTGAAGGGTAAAATAAGTGGTCTTTTAATACAATCAGGTACTCTTTTGCATTAATTTCAAACGATATAAGCACTAAAAGGCATAAGCATTGCTTAATTATGCGCTTACCCATGTTGATCCCCCTTGAAGGTGACACGCGCGGTTAGTCCGCCCAAAGGGCTATCTGTTAATGTTATTTGGGCTGAATATATAGCAATAATGTGTTGCACTATAGCCATGCCTAATCCAGCTCCTTGCTCTCCTGATGGATGCTGATCCCCTCCAACACGATAAAACCTATTAAATACACGCTGTTTTTGCTCATCAGTCATGCCGGAACCTGAATCGTCAATTTGCCAATAATACCCATCATTATTGACAAGCTTTATTGTAATTTTACCATTTGTAGGGGTGTATTTTATTGCGTTACTTAATAAGTTAGAAATAAGCGTAGTAAGCGTAAACTCATCGCCATTAATTTTAAAGTCATCACCCTCTAAGCTTATTGTTAGATTTTTTTTATCTATTTTGTCGTATTGATCAGATACCGCATGCTGGGTAATTACCAGTAAACATTGTTCAGTAAATTGCTTTTGCCATTGCTCTGGATGGGTACGGCCCAAGATAAGCATTTGCTCCACTATATTACCCAGTCGATTGACCCCCTGTGACATAGCCTCTAACTCTTGCTCATAATACTGATCGTTTTCCAATTTTTTTAAATTATGCACATTTATTTTTAAACTACTGAGTGGGGTTCGCAGTTCATGGGCTGCGTCTGAGGCAAAAAAGCGCTCTCTTAGGTAGGCAGTCTCTACTCGTTGAAATAGATCATTTAACCTATTTATTACGGGCTTAATCTCTTGGTCGGTAACGTGCCAGCTTATAGGGCTAAAATCATTTGCTTTACGCTCAGCAAGCTGTTTCGATAATTGTGTTAAGGGCGCCAGTGCATGCTTAATAAAAAAGCTAATAAACACGGCAAGTATTGGCACAGCCCAAAGCATGGGTAGCATCGCAGACAAAATAACGGCTTCTGCCAACTCAAAACGTTTTGATATTGGCTCAGCCACTATCACTTTTCGGTTATTTTGTGTTAAAACAAACACTCGCATTCTCTGCCCTGCAATATTGGCAGTTTGAAAGCCCTCTTCAAAATCCATGGGCTCTATTTTTAAACTAGCAGATCCACTTAATAACGTATCTTGGTACCAAATTTGGTAAAGAAGCTG
Organism: Pseudoalteromonas sp. H71; assembly: GCF_001468485.1. Classification (GTDB taxonomy): domain Bacteria; phylum Pseudomonadota; class Gammaproteobacteria; order Enterobacterales; family Alteromonadaceae; genus Pseudoalteromonas. Next base: position 193,493 of record NZ_LODI01000035.1, on the reverse strand, counting down.
GGTATTAGCGCTATTTAACTTTATAGCTTGTGCTGTTTTGACTAAGGGCTGTTCACCCAGTACTAGCGCCACTATTTTTAACTCGTTATCGAGCAGAGTTTCACCTTCACGCATACTTTTTTGGTACCCTTTTACAAGCGCAAAAAAGCAGATAAGCACCATCATCGACAGTAGTATTAAGGTAAGGCGTTTACGAATAGACACTAACGTTTTCCTACCACATACCCGATACCACGAAGAGTTTTAATAAAATCTTTTGGAAACTTTTTTCGTAAGTGGTGTATGTGAACTTCTATGGTATTAGAGCCGACCTCTTCGCCCCATTGGTAAAGTTTATTTTCGAGCTGCTGCTTTGACTGCACACGCCCTTGATTTTCCATTAATGCTTTTAATAGCATGTATTCCTTGCGAGGCAAGGTTAATGGCTCCCCACTTACACTGGCGCTGTGGGCTGATGTGTCAAGGACAACATCGCCACAGTTTAATAGGCTTGAATGGGTATGGTTTATTCGCCTACTCGCGGCCCGTAAACGTGCAAATAGTTCTGCTGGATCAAAAGGCTTAGCTAAGTAATCATCAGCTCCCATGTCGAGCCCAAGTACTTTGTCATCTATACTGCTACGTGCCGTTAAAATAACGACAGGTATTATTTTTTTTTGTTGTTTTATTTGTTTTAAAATCTGAGTACCGTCGCCATCGGGCAATCCCAAATCGAGTATGACGAGTTCTATTTCACCCCCAGCTATGCATTGAAGCGCATGTTTTACTGTACCACTGTGTTCAATACTATAGCCTTCTTGGCGCAATGAACGGATAAGTCCCTGCGCCACAAGTTGATCATCTTCTACTAACAGTAAATGCATGCTTATTATTTATCTCTTAAGTTTTTTATCTACTTTTACTTGTAATTGGCTAATGGCTTGTTGACGATATTCATCAGCTTTACGTCGGTACTCTCGTATACCCGCTTTTTGCGCGACCTCTAACCGTGCTTTAGCTTCTTTGTATTCACGTTCACCATACAAAAATTCGCTGTACAAGTAGTTAGTATCAATACCTTGCGGATTAAATGCAAGTGCCTGTTTAAAAAGCTTTTTAGCCTTATCATCATCGCCAAAACCTATAGGCCAACCAGGTACTTTGCTATAAAGCGTGGCTAAGCTCGCATACGCAGAGCCTCCAAGTGCTGTGCCGTCAATTTCAAGTGAATGCTCTAGCGATTCTTTTGCTTGTTTTGCATATCCCAGAGCCCCGATCCCTCCTTTAGCTCCGGCAAAACTGGCTAGTACAATGCCATGCCAAATATGTGATTGTGCAGAATTTGGGTAGTTTTGCACAAATAATGTTGTTTGCTCAGTTAGATCTGTGAATGCTTTTATTTGCGCATCGTCTTCAAGTTCATAATTGGCAATTGCCCATTGTTGTTGAATGGCGAGTAAATCTTGCGATTCATCTGCTTTGGCTGATATTGATAATATACTTAACACAATTAAATATAACGCTAGGGTCATTTTATACATAACTTTATCCTCGTGTATTCGTTTATTTTTAACTTAAAAATCGTTTTATTATTGATAGTTGTTTACCAATTGCGCCATCCACAATGCTTGGAAAAGCACCGTTAATACGCACAAATAATTTTTCTGGAAAACCAATAAAGCGTCTTTTTTTACTTGAATTAATTAACGTTAATAACTCTTTTGCTACGCGTTCAGGTGTATCCATTTTATTACCAAGCGCTTTGTTCATTGCACGGGTTTGATCATTGTTAATACTTGTATCTGTAGCTCTTGGTGCTAAATAAGTCACATTAACTCCAGAGCCATTAAGCTCACGAGAAAGGGCTTCGGTGAACCCCCGTAAACCAAATTTACTTGCACAATAAAGTGTGTGATAGGGGTATCCAATACTGCCTAACGACGATCCTACATTTACTATTATGCCTTTTGAGTTTTCTAGCTGTTGCAAAAACAATTGGCATAATTTTATGGGGACCAATAAATTGGTGCTCAATACCGAGTCTATTTGATCACAACTGGTTTGCTTCAAACCTTGCACAACATTAATGCCTGCGTTATTAACCAACAGCTTAGTACCACCGAGTTGGTTTGCTTTTATAGCTAAATTAACGCGGGTAGCTTCATCGGTTAAATCACCAATAAAAACCTCACTATTTGGGAGCGTTTTGTTTAGGGCTTCAAGGGCTGGTTTATTACGCCCCACCAACAATAATGACCAACCTTGCTCATGTAACATTTTTGCAAAAGCTTGCCCTATTCCACCCGAGGCACCGGTTAATACACATAGAGCCCCACTCATACAGATGCACTTTGCGTAGTAGTCTTAAAAAAGGGTTCACTATCTAAATCGCGAAATATATTCCCGTATAAACGGTAAAAACACTTTGCACCATGGATGATTGCTTGTTGATCGGCCTCATTGGTTATTTTGTTCATGAGGTCTTCAAAAAACTTCACATGCTCAATATCTAAGGCACCATGAGAGGTTAAATAACTAAACGCTTTTTTTGGTAAACCCACGGCGCTTGCAATATTTGATGCAGCCCCGTCGGCCAGCGCTATAGAGGTACCTTCGAGCACATGGACCATACCAAAAAAGCTCAACGGGTTTTTACGAGCAATACTGTCGTAGGCATACGACACCATTATTTCTGTTGCAAACTGTGGCTTGGAATGACGCACGCGTTCTTTATCAAAACCACAAGCGGCAATATCGTTAAGCACCCATTCTTGATGGCCAATTTCTTCTTCAATGTATTCTGCTACCGCTTCGCGTAACCATTCTTGCTCATCAGTTAAACGCGCGCCAACTGACATCATTAAAGGAACCGTGTGTTTTACATGATGATAAGCCTGCGCCAGAAAAGAGGCATATTCTTCAAGCGTTGCTTGTCCGTTAAATACACGCTGTATAATTGGCGCAGCTAATAAGTACTCACGCTCGTTTTGTGTTTGTGCTTTTAATGTATTAAAAAAATTACTCATTAATTACTTCTCCAGGTCGGTAAAATTGTTCGAAAACATGGTGGTAATGGCGACTAATTGCTTGTCGTTTTGGACGATTATTAGTTGTTAACAACCCTTGTTGAGCACTTAATGGCTTAGCTATGCAGTGCCATTTTTTTATGCGAGCGTAATCAGGTAATTGTTGGTTTACGTTATTTATAAGTAGAGTTAAGCTTTGTTTGTTTAGTGTTGAATTGACGTAAATAATGGCGGTTAAAAAGGGTTTACCTTCGCCGAAAACAACCGCTTGTAAAATGCCGCTTTGGCTTAGCAATAATGATTCAGGCCATTCAGCATTCACGTTTCGCCCCATACTGGTAATAATTAGATTTTTTATCCGCCCTTTAATAAATAATGTATTATTTTGTTGCTCAACCAAGTCCCCGGTGGCGTACCACTGGTTTTGATCGTGTGGCGGGTGATTTAAATACCCTAAAAACAGGTCTCCCTTAATATATAATTGATTGTCTGTAATCTTGGTTTGAATATGAGGAAGAACACGACCTGCACTATGGTAATTATCGTTTTTGACTGTGTTTAAGCTAACTACCGACGCTGCTTCAGATAGTCCATAACCTTGATAAACAGGTAAATTTAAACTTCTAGCTTTAACAATTATGGTTTTATCTACAATCGCCCCACCCACTGCTATAAACTTGAGTGATTTAGGCGGCTGCCAGCCTTGTTCTGCAAAAGTAACAAGGCATGTTAAAAGCTCTGGCACCAATATAAGTGTATTAGGATTTACTTTATCAATAGCGTTAATAAGTGCATTAGGTTGCGCTAACGAAGACCCTACAAAACCGAGTTCGTTCAGTGGTATTAAATGAACTTGACCGCCACTTTTCAAAGGCGCATATACACCTGCTATGTTTTCAAGAAGCACCGCCAGTGGTAATAAACATAAATGCACAGGCTGATTAATATTAATTTTATCGCACAATGATTGCGCCACTTGCATTTGACTGTGAGCAGACAAACACACCCCTTTTGGCTCACCTGTCGAGCCTGATGTAAACGTTACTTTTTGGGTCGTATCGAAGTAATTAACTGCTTTACTCACTGTTTGTGAGTATATATACAAACAATAGCAATCAAATAACATAACACTGAGCGCTGGATGCTGGTTAGGACCAGGCAGAGTATCTGTAATAAAAATAGCAGCGCCACATTGATTGATTACATACTGCGTTTGTTGCTCGCTAAAAAATGGAGCGATAGGTATAGCCACTTTATCGATTATTCGAGTTGCAAAATCTAAGGCTAGCCATGCAGGGGTGTTATCAAGCTGAAAAGCAACCACATTTCCTTTAAAAGTCTTTAAAGTATTAGCCAACGTTGTGGTTTGTTGGTCAAACTCTTTTCCACTTATTTCATGGGTTTTATTATTACTGTGTGAAACAACAATAGCTGTATTTGATTGCGTATCATATAAACTCATATTTTCACCAATGCATTCGCTAATGTATCAATTTCATGCTGGTTTTGACGTAATAAGCTATAAAGCTCTGTTGTTTTTACGATTTGTTGGTGAGCTTGCTCTAAACTCACAACACAGACAGTTGGCTGATTAGCGTAATAACTTCCCCAACTTAATGGGTTTTCTACTACAAAGCTGTTAGCAACAGCAATTTCAGTGCAGTTAACACCTAACAGTCGAAGCATAGCTCGTACTTTTTTAGTGGCGCAAAATACTAAATATTTAGCTCCAGTATGGTAAAGCGCCTCGTTAACAACAATAAAATGCCCAAGCGTTGCCTTTCGATGTGTAGAGCATAAATTACCTAGCTCAAAAATTTTACTACGCGGAGTTTGTTCTAATAAAAAGTGCTCGATGGGCTCTGCCGTGTACTGCTCAATAAATAAGGAAGAGGTAGCTTGCCTTAAACCTAACGTACATTGCCCCTCACTTGTTGTGTATTGGCAAAGTAGCGGCATAAATGATTTAAGCGTTGCATTGTAAGCCACTAAAAACCCCTCTTTTACTGCGGCCTCTAGTTCATTTCGATGCTCATCATTCACTCGAGCACTGATATAATGTGTCGGATTAGATGTGTAATTTAGTGGTAAATTTGACTGTGCTAATTGCATAAACATCGCCCGTTTAAGGAGTATGTTTATAATTTAAAGAGCGAAACTTAAAGAAAACTTAAGGAATAAAAAAGCCCCTAAATAAATTTAAGGGCTTTTAAAGTAAACCTTATTCCAGCTAAAGGTTAATTAAGGTTTAACATGTGTAAATTAACTGGGCTCTGCCACTACACAGCGGTTACGGCCATGCTCTTTAGCATGGTATAGGGCTTTGTCTGCACATTTGTATACTTGGTCTATGTTATTGCTGTGGGTTGGCCAAGTTGCAATTCCG
>NZ_LODI01000035.1:175570-188097 GCF_001468485.1 Pseudoalteromonas sp. H71 | reverse complement strand
AATGAACCCGATTGTTTTCATTTGAGTTGTTTCCACCGTGGTGCGTAATCGTTCTGCTATTTTTAGGGCGCTTTGGCTGTCCTCATGAGGCAATACAAGTAAAAACTCCTCACCACCAATACGCGAGACAATATCCCCTTTTCGAGAGATATTTTTTATAATGTCAGCTAATATTTTAAGTGCTTCATCGCCTTTATCGTGCCCAAAAGTGTCGTTTACACGCTTAAAAAAATCGATGTCTATTTCTAAAATAGCGAACGGCGTGTTGTTAAGCATAAGCTGGCTGAGCAAACCATTTAAACTTCTGCGATTATGTGTATTTGTGAGCGGATCGGTTTGAGCATCGTGTTTTAACTGGCCGATTTGTGTATGCAATATATTTACGCCGTTAAGCATAGCGAGCTTTAGCTTTTGGCTTTCAAAGTACCACGATTTAATGCGTTTTAGTTTATCTATACTGTTTGCTTCGTCGAGCCTATTAACGCTATTAGCCAACTGTTTTAATGGCCGTGAAATAAAATGCGAAAAAACACCAATAAGTATAAAGGTGACTAGTGCCATGGGAAGTGTTCTTGCAAAGACTTCCATAATTAATGTATCTAGAGAAGCAAGCGTTGCTATTACTGGGCGCTGAGCGACAATCCCCCAATTAGCAGCTGTTACAGGTGCAAACCCTGCGAGCATTTCTACATTTTTACTATTTAATACTGTAACTTGGCCCGACTGCCCTGTTATAACCGCATTGATCACCTTGTTATTGGTAACGCTTGTTCCTATACGTTTTTTGTCTGGGTGGTATAATATTTGTTTATTCCCGTCGACCACATATATGTGCGAGCCTCCTTCATAAAAATGTTGCTCTAGAAGATCATTTAATATGTTTCTTTCTTTTAGATAGAGCGAACCGCCAACATACCCTAAGTAATTACCGTTTTTATCAAACAAGGGATGCGAAATAAAAATAATTAAATTTTTAGCCGCCGACATATACGGCATACTAATTAATGGTTTTTTTTCTTTCAAAGCTTGTGATGAGCCTGGTGAGGAAATTGATTTTCCTATAATTTCAGGCAAATAAGGAGACGTAACATGTATGATTCCATTTTTATTTATAGCAACTGAATTAAAGCTATTTGTTTGCAAATTTAAGCGTGTTACTTCTTCTTGTAATAGTGAAGCATCGTTAATGTTTTGCTCAATTTTATTTGCAGAATAGGCCAGCTGCTGTTTTGCTGACTCTAGGAAATTATCGGTTGCTGAGGCAAGTTTATTAGCATAGGCATAATTACTTTTTAATGTGTGATTTATCAATTGCTCTTTTTGTACTTGGTATGTGGAATAAAAACTACTAATAAGCGTTGCCAACGACGCAGAAAAAGCCAACAGCACAATAAGAAGACGAAGATTAAGCACAGGAAATAATTTATTCAGCAAAAGTAAACTGCCCACAGTACACTGCCATTACAGCAAGTACTTTGTTAAAAAGTATTTACAATTATACCTCGTCACTCATTAATTATCTAATATTTGAGCACATAGTGTATTTTTAATAACCAACCAAATAACCATCTATTACACTGTGACGTTATATTTCCCCGTAGTAACTAGGCTGCGCTTATTTTGCAGTTATATAAAAAAATAGATAAGCTGCTTTCACTTGTTCATTTTATTTAGCTTTGGAGTGTATTTTGCTAAATAAGTATGTTTTATCGTCAATTATTTTTATATCTGGGTGCTTAATGCCATCACTTACTACGGTTGCAAAACCGGCTCTTTCTCTTGAGCAAAAACTAGGACAAAAGTTAATACTCGACTTTCGTTATTTTTGTGAACAAGGCGCACGTGCACATTGCAGAACACCAATGACAGAGTTACCAAAACCATTGGCACAAGCAATCAGCGACTATAACATTGGTGGCGTTATATTGTTTTCAGAAAACACCCAGTCAATTGAACAAACTATTGCGCTTAATAATCAACTACAAACCGCTGCCAGTAAATCAGCAAGCAAACTGCCGCTATTTATATCAATAGACCAAGAAGGCGGCCGAGTTGCACGGCTGCCGCGTGATGTTGCAACCTCGTTTACGGGTAATATGTCTATTGGTGCAACCTATAAACAGCACGGCGTTGACTTTGCGACTAAATCAGCAACCGTTATTGCCAAGGAGCTAAGCGCACTGGGTATCAACGTCAATTATGCACCCACCATTGATGTAAATATGAACCCAGACAATCCGGTAATAAATGTACGCTCGTTTGGTGAGAACCCACAACGTGTGGGTGAGCTCGGCGCAGCACAAGTTGCTGGCTTTGAAAGTAATGGCATAATTACATCGCTCAAACATTTCCCGGGGCATGGCGATACTCACGTTGATAGCCATACAGGGCTTCCTAATGTTGGCCACTCAAAAAGTATTATTTACGAACAAGATTTAGCCCCCTTTAAACATATTATTGCCGAACAAAACCCCGGTATGATCATGACAGCGCATATACAATATCCGGCGCTTGATAGTTCAACGTTTGTCTCTGTAGAAGGCAAAACAATGGTTAAACCCGCCACTATGTCGCGCACTATCATTACCGATATTTTAAGAGGTGAGCTTAACTATAAAGGTGTGGTAGTTACCGACGCACTCGATATGGCAGGGATCAGTCAGTTTTTTTCACCCACTCAAGCGGTTATAAATACGTTTTTAGCTGGCGTTGATATTGCGCTTATGCCAATAGAAATAAGAACTCCCGATGATATAACAAAGCTTGATGAGCTTATTAAGTCGTTAGTTAACGCTGTTAAATCAAATCAATTAGATGAGCAAGAAATATCACAATCCGCTGCGCGTATTGTTTCACTTAAAAATGCATTTGAGTTATCCACTGAGTTTGCTCCTATTAATGCAGTCGTTCATGCAAAAAGTATAATTGGTAACGAACAGCATAGACAAGTAGAAGCAGAGCTTGCTCTAGCAGCAATAACACAAGTAAAAAACACACAAAATACATTGCCGCTAAATTTAAATGATGGCCAACACATACATATTATTATGCCCGACACGCGCAAATGTATGGCTATGCAACAAGCAATTGAATCGGTAAGTTCATCATCTATTACTTTTAGCTGTAGCAGCTTACAAGGGTTTGACTCTGCGAAAGCAACCCTGAGCATTAAAACCGCTGATGTTGTTATAGCGGGTAACGCCACGCCGAATCAAAGTGCGGTTGAGATTGGCGGTATGGATGACTTAGCCGATAACCCAAGCTTTGCTTTAAATAACGCAGAGCAACCTAAAGCGCTTGAGTCACTGCTTGCCATGGCTAATAAATTTAATAAGCGTACTGTATTTATAAGTTTGAGAGCCCCTTACGATATCGCCAAATTTTGCGACTATGCTCACAGTGTATTGGCCTCTTATGCTTACAATATTGATGTAGACAAGCATGAGCGTGTTTCAGGCCCTGCGTTTACCGCACTCGCTAAAGTAATAGTGGGGCAAGCCACTGCCAATGGCACCTTGCCTGTTACCATTAAACCGCAAAAAGGCCATTAACATGAAACTCAATTGTGATTTAGGCGAAAGCTTTGGTTCATGGAAAATGGGCCTTGATGATCAAGTTATGCCGCATATTAATATGGCCAATATTGCTTGTGGTTTTCATGGCGGTGACCCTGATGTAATAGCAACAACATTAAAGTTAGCTAAACAAAACAACGTAATGGTAGGGGCACACCCAAGTTACCCCGATCTTCAGGGGTTTGGCCGACGCTCTATGGCGTTATCAACAAGCGAACTAACTAATTGTATTCATTATCAGATAGCGGCTCTTGAAGGCATGGCAAAAATACAGGGGCTAACTTTAAGCTATGTAAAACCACATGGTGCGCTTTATAACGATATGATGGCTAATAACGACCTATTAGCAACCGTTATATCTGCTGTCGCGAGCTACCCAAGCAGATTAAAACTGATGATTTTAGCCACCAAAAACGCTGAAAAACACGTTCAGTTAGCTAAACAGTTTAATGTTGAATTAATACTCGAAGCGTTTGCAGACAGGCAGTACACCGATGAAGGCTATTTAGTTTCTCGTAAGCTCGATGGCAGCGTGCTAAATAAGCACGCCTTATTGGCGCAGGTAAAACAGCTATTGCAAAATGGCAGTGTAACCACACGCTCAGGTAAGCAGCTTATGCTTAATGCGCACAGCCTATGTGTTCATGGCGACAATAATGATGCAATTGAACTCATCAAAGAAATAAAAGTACTTTGTGACTAAAGTTTACTAATACGTGAAAGCTGTAAACCCCCTTTACAGCTTTTATAACTCTACTAAATTAATGCAATCATAGAGTTAATTATGAGCTTCATCGCATTGTGCTGTTAATTTAATAATCCCTCACTTATAACTGTACATACGTTAACAACAGGGATTAATAATGAAACAGTTTTTAGCTCTTAGTCTTATATTAAGTGCAAGCCATTTAGCCAGCGCAAAAGACGATACACACACATTGCAACTTCAAGATATATTCGACTTAGAATACGCCAACCAAATAGATATTACCGACAACGGCAAAACCGTTTATTTTGTGCGAAACCGCATGGATATAAAAACAGACCGAAAAGTCGGAAACATTTGGTCTGTTGATTATAAAACCAAACAAATGCAGCCACTAACGTCTGGCGTGCATATGGACTACTCCCCTGTTTTATCGCCCGATGGTGAGCGCTTAGCGTTTATTTCTACCCGCGATGGTAGCAGCCAAATTTATATGAAGTGGCTTAAAACCGGTGCTATTGCCAAAATAAGTAATTTAACCAGTAGCCCTCGCGCTATTAACTGGACTCCCGATTCAAGCCAGCTTGTGTTCAGTATGTTTGTACCAAGCAAAACCGTAACACCTGTCAATTTACCAGGAAAACCTAAAGGGGCTACGTGGGCAGAGCCTGCTAAATTTATTGACGATGTATACTATAGAGCTGATGGCGGCGGCTACTCACAAAAAGGCTTTAATCAGTTATTTATACTTGATGCTAACGGCGGAAATGCTAAGCAACTTACCCGTGATGAATTTGATAGCGCTGGCGATGTCAGCTTTAGTAAAGATGGTAGCTCACTGTATTATTCAGCTAATAGGCATGAAAATAACCAGCTTAAACCCACAAATACTGAAGTATATAAGCTAAACCTTACTACATTAACCATTGAAGCCATCACTGATAGAAATGGCCCAGATCAACAGCCAAAAGTCTCGCCTGATGGTCGTTACCTTGCTTATACTGGCTACGATGACAAGCGCACTAATTACGAGAACACTCAACTTTATATTCGTGATTTAAAAACCGGTGATACCCAAAGCCTAACTAGCGATTTCGATCGCAGCGTTGGCCAAATAAAATGGAACGCAAATTCAAAAGGCCTCTATTTTAGCTATGCCGATGAAGGCCAAACCGCACTCGCCTACCAACCTCGTAGTGGTAAACGTAAGGTGATCACCGAAAAAATTGGCAGTGTGGCATTCGGCCGACCATACTCAGGCGGGGATTTTGATGTAAGCAATAACGGCGATATTGCTTTTACACTTGCCGACACTCAACGCCCTGCAGATATAGCAACTATTAAACGCGGTAAAACTGAGCGTTTAACCACGCTTAATAGCGATGCGCTGGGTGATAAACAACTGGCTAAAGTAGAAGAGATTTGGCTTAAATCAAGCCATGACCAATTACCTATACAGGGCTGGATTGCCTACCCGCCAGGATTTGATAAATCTAAAAAATACCCTCTCGTACTCGAAATTCATGGCGGGCCAGTGGCTAATTACGGCCCTCACTTTAGTGCCGAAGTTCAGCTTTTTGCAGCAAAAGGTAATGTGGTGTTATACATGAACCCGCGCGGAAGTGACTCATATGGGAAAGAGTTTGCACAAACTATTCATCATAATTACCCAAGTAATGACTTTGATGACTTAATGACTGGGGTTGATGCACTTATTGCAAAAGGATTTATTGATGAATCTAAACTATTTGTTACCGGAGGCTCTGGCGGAGGTGTACTAACTGCTTGGATTGTTGGTCACACTGACCGATTTGCTGCTGCCGTTGTTGCAAAACCCGTTATAAATTGGATCAGCTTTGTACTAACTGCTGACTTTTATCCTTTTTTTGCTGATTACTGGTTTCCAGGCAAACCTTGGGACCACATTGAGCATTATATGAAACGCTCGCCAATTAGTTATGTAGGTAATGTGACTACCCCTACAATGCTACTAACAGGTGAAGCTGACTACCGAACACCCATTTCTGAAACAGAGCAATACTACCAAGCGCTAAAACTACAAGGTGTAGACACCGCTATGGTTCGTATACCTGCTGCATCACATGGTATTACAGCGCGCCCGTCTAACTTAATGACTAAAGTGGCTTATATTCAATGGTGGTTTGATAAGCACAGTAAATAACTTTTCATTTGAGTTGATTATTAAAAGCCACTTTTTTAAAGTGGCTTTTGTATATATGCAAAGTGTAAACCCCCTTTACATTTTAATGACACATCTCATATCGGACTTAACCCATTTCTCAGTTAGTAAAATTTCGGTTTATAGCTTTTTTTATAACTTGAGTTAGTAAAAAACCGGTTTGAGTCACTGTTTATAGCCTTTCAGTTAGTAAAAATTTGTTTTGTGGAAGGTAAGCGTTGGTAAAAAATCGGTTTATAAATTAAGTTTAAGCGCTAAAAACAGCAAAAATTAACGCATTTCAATACTTTCATTGCTCTTTTAAGCCCCTTTACAGCAAAATAATACTTACAAAACACTTTAATTAAGCGGTTAGTTAAACTCTGATCTACAAATACGGTTAGCTAGTTAAATCGTGATCTGTGAATCTGTTGTTAGTAAAACTATGATCTACAATACCTAAGTAACCTGATGTAAGCCTTATTCCTCATAAAAAATCGCTTTAAATATGGCTAAAGACCTTGTTATTAAGAAAGACTTCATTGCGCATAAAAAAAGGGCCTTACGGCCCTTGAGTAACACTATCTAGAAATTTTAGAACTGGTTCATGGTGTTATCTTCACCACCGGCTTTTAATGCGTTATCACCAGAGAAGTACTCTTTATGTGTATCACCAATGTTTGAACCTGCTAGGTCTTGGTGTTTAACAGAAGCCTGTTCACGACGAATTTCTTGACGTTGAACATCACGCACATAAGCAAGCATGCCTAGGTCACCAAAGTAGCCCTCTGACAAAATATCTGTGCTAAGTGCTGCTGTGTGGTAAGTAGGCAGCGTAATTAAGTGGTGGAAAATACCTGCTTCACGTGCACCATCACGTTGGAAGTTCTGTACAAGTACGTCAGCAGCAGCGGCAAGCTCTGTTGCATCCATTTCTGGCGCCATCAATGCTTTGTTGTCGCCTAAGCTTGGGTATGCGCTAAGGTCGCGGCCTTCTTCGGCCCACTCTTGATAAACTTGCTCACGGAACTTAAGCGTCCAGTTAAATGAAGGTGAGTTGTTGTAAACTAGTTTAGCGTTTGGTACTTGCTCTTTAACGCGGTTTACAAGTTCAGCAATTTGTTTTACGTGCGGCTTTTCAGTTTCAATCCACAATAAATCTGCGCCCGATTGAAGGCTAGTAACACAATCAAGTACTACGCGGTCTTTCTCCGTTCCTTCACGGAACTGGTACAGACCATTTTCAAGGCGAGTTGGCTTACAAAGCTCACCGTTAATTTTCATCGCCGTATCACCCTCGTTCAAGTCCTCTACGCCATTAATAGGTGTCGTCTCTAAGAAGGCATTATACTGGCTTGCTAAATCACCTGGAGTTTGTGATACCGGTACTTTTTGAGTCAAGCTAGCACCTAATGAGTCAGTACGAGCAACAATAATACCGTTATCGATACCTAGCTCTAAAAATGCATAGCGAACCGCATTAATTTTTGCTAAAAAGTCTTCGTGAGGTACGGTTACTTTACCCGCTTGGTGACCACATTGTTTAGCATCAGATACTTGGTTTTCGAATAGCACATGCACCGGCTTCAATCATTTTTTTAGCAAGTAAGTAGGTTGCTTCTTCGTTACCAAAACCGGCATCAATATCAGCAATAATTGGAACCACGTGCGTTTCAAAGTTGTCGATTTTATCAAGCACAGCTTGAACGTCGCCGCCATTCGCTTTTGCCTCGTCTAGATCATTAAATAAGTGGTCAAGCTCACGGGCATCGGCCTGCTTTAAAAATGTGTAAATTTCTTCAATAAGCGCTGGTACAGATGTTTTTTCGTGCATACTTTGGTCTGGTAACGGACCAAACGCAGAGCGAAGTGCAGCAACCATCCAACCACTTAAGTAAACATAACTACGTTTAGTTGTTTTTTGGTGGCGTTTAATAGCCATCATCATTTGCTGGGCAGTAAATCCATGCCAACACCCTAAAGACTGTGTGTACTGGCTTGTATCTTTATCGTAAGCGGCCATATCTTCACGCATTACGTCTGCTGTGTATTGAGCAATTTCAATCCCAGTGCGAAAACGATTTTGTAAACGCATGCGAGTTGCATACTCTGGGTTAATTGCCTGCCATGCACTACCTTGAGATTGGCATAAAGTAGAAAGTGTATCGGTTTCGCGTTGATATGTTGTCATAATAAAGTCCTTCGAACGGGTATATAAATAATTTATGTTGTGAGAGTGGCAACGTTGCTAGTGCTCCGTAGCGCTTAGTTCAACATTAGGCTTATTTTTCAGATTTAGTAAATTTATAGTTTTTATTACGACTATATTTTTTGTGAATATCAAAAACACACTCAACATGACTTTTTTACGTTATTGTTGCTCAAACGCACAAATACTATGGCGACCGTTTAAGGAAGGCAATTATGACCCACACTCTCACACATTCAGGACTCAGCGTAGATTTAGAGCTTGCTGACTTTGTTAAAACTCAACTACTACCTGGTACACACTTATCAGAACACCAATTTTGGCAAAGTTTTGCAAAAATTGTTCAAACACTTACGCCAATAAACAAAGCATTACTGGCCAAACGAGAACAACTGCAGCAACAAATTGATCAATACCACAATGAAAATAAAACGTGGAATAGCGAGCAATACCAACGCTTTTTAAGTGACATTGGCTACCTTGTACCAGAGCCTGCTAATTTTAAAATTGAAACACAACAGGTTGAACCCGAAATAGCTGTTACAGCAGGCCCACAGTTAGTTGTTCCAGTAAGTAACGCACGCTTTGCACTCAATGCGGCTAACGCACGCTGGGGCTCTTTATACGACGCCTTGTATGGGACTGACGTATTAAGTGAAGATGACGGAGCCGAAAAAGGCACTACCTATAACCCTGTTCGTGGCTTTAAAGTAATGGCATACGCACGCCAGTTTTTAGACAAAGCACTCCCGCTTGAAAACGGCTCGCATATAGAAAGCACTAACTATTCTGTTGTAAACGGCGCACTGGTTATTACGCTACGTGACAGCTCTCAAACCACGTTAGCTGATCCATCTCAGTTAATTGGCTACCAGGGAGAAGCACAAAATCCAAGCGTTGTATTACTTAAGAACAACGGTTTACATATAGAATTACAGATAGATCATCATCATATTATTGGCCAAGCTGATAAAGCGGGTTTAAAAGATGTGGTACTTGAAGCGGCTCTAACCACTATTATGGATTGTGAAGACTCTGTAGCCGCTGTCGATGCACAAGACAAAGTACAGGTTTATAAAAACTGGCTTGGTTTAATGCAAGGTAATCTGGTTGAATCGTTTAAAAAAGGCGATAAAGTCGTAGAGCGTACGCTGCAGAGCGACAGAACATATACCTCTATTGATGGCACCGCTATAACACTTAAGGGCCGTAGTATGATGTTTGTCAGAAACGTTGGCCATTTAATGACAAACCCAGCTATTACTGACGTATACGGAGAGCCGGTTTTTGAAGGCATAATGGATGCAATGTTTACTGCCACAGCTGCCCTACATGACTTAAATAAAACGTCTGGTGTAAAAAATAGCAGTGCACAGAGCATTAATATTGTAAAACCTAAGATGCATGGCCCAGAAGAAGTTGCGTTTACAAGTACACTCTTTACCCATGTAGAAGAGGCATTAAACTTACCAAAAAACACCTTAAAAATGGGTATTATGGATGAAGAACGTCGTACATCTGTAAACTTAAAAGCATGCATAAATGAAGTAAAACAACGTGTTGTATTTATTAACACTGGCTTTTTAGACCGTACAGGCGACGAAATTCACACATCAATGCAAGCGGGTGTTGCGCTCCCTAAAGCCGAAATAAAACAACAGCCGTGGATCTGTGCTTACGAAGATCGCAACGTCGATATTGGCCTTGCCTGTGGATTAAGCCAAAAAGCTCAAATAGGCAAAGGTATGTGGCCTATGCCTGATAAAATGGCGCTAATGATGGAGCAAAAGTTAGCACACCCTAAATCGGGTGCTAATACAGCATGGGTGCCCTCGCCTACTGCTGCAACGCTGCATGCTATGCATTACCATGATATAAATGTTTTTAGCGAGCAAGACGCAATCGCTCAGCGTGCCATAGCGAGCCTTGACGACCTGCTTACTCCACCACTGATGCAAGACCCATCGTCACTTTCAAAAGAAGATATACAAAGTGAGCTGGAAAACAATGCGCAAGGTATTTTAGGTTACGTCGTAAGATGGATAGACCAAGGTGTAGGCTGCTCTAAAGTGCCAGATATTAACCATGTCGGACTAATGGAAGACAGAGCAACACTTAGAATTTCAAGCCAACATATGGCTAACTGGTTATTGCATGGTATATGTACACAAGAACAAATTACATCCACAATGGCAAAAATGGCTAAGGTAGTAGACGGCCAAAACGAACACGATAAAGCCTATACCCCAATGGCCAGCAGCCCTGAAACACTAAACAATAGTATTGCGTTTCAAGCTGCCCTCGCCTTAGTACTTGAAGGAACAACACAACCTAGTGGCTATACTGAACCGTTATTACATAGCTACCGTATACAGTATAAGTTACAGCAAAGTTAATACACTCCAAATGTTTAACGCTGTATCTTAATTGTTTATTTCGTGTCAAAACCAGCCTCAGGGCTGGTTTTTTATTATTTAAATTAAATAACAAGCACACCGGTATTCATATCAATGTGTATAAATACAATAAAAAGTGCACATTTTAAAATAGAAACACATAAATCAATAACCTCTATGAATACCTAACATTTCTGTAAATACAAAAAAGCGTGTTTTGTATACACAAAACACGCTTTTTAATTTTATTTGCTATAAATAAACGAAGTTAGGTTATTTTTTTATAATTGCATTGTGATAAACATTTTGTACATCATCACAGTCTTCAAGCATGTTTATAAATTTATCGAAGTTAGCAATAACCTCTTCGTCCTCAATATCAATGTTAACTTGAGGGATAAAAGTAATTTCGTCTACCTCAAAGTTAATACCTTCAAATGCGTCTTCAAGCGCTGTTTTAGCCTTAAAGTATTCTGTAGGCGGTGCAAAAACCGAAATTTTTCCATCTTCAGCCTCTACATCAGCAACGTCAACGTCTGCCATCATTAGCGCTTCTAATACAACTTCATCGTCATCGCCTGCAAAACCCAATACCGCGTAATGATCAAACATGTGCGCTACACAACCAGGTGTACCTATTTTTGAGTCAGTTTTAGTAAACGGCAAACGCACATCTTTAATTGTTCTGTTTGGGTTATCGGTTAAGCAATCAACAATTACCATACAGTTGCCAGGGCCATAACCTTCGTATCGAGCAACAGCATAGTCCTCTCCTGCTCCACCGGCTGCTTTTTCTATTGCTTTGTCGATAACATGTGCAGGAACTTGATCTTTTTTAGCTTTTTCGATTAGACGACGCAAAGTTTGGTTTACTTCAGGATCGGGTTCACCATTTTTAGCCGCAACGTAAATTTCTTTACCGTACTTTGAATTTACTTTTGTTTTTGCATTGGCTGTTTTGATCATAGAACTTTGACGAACTACAAATGCTCTGCCCATTATGTGCCTCTAATAAATACATTACTTTTTAATATTTTAACAATTCAAAGCGAGTTGGGCTAGTAAACCTTACGTGCATTTTATAGGTAATGTATACAACTGAAATTAATCAGCGGCTAATTTAACATAACTCTACTTTTTTAGCGTAGCTTTCAACTAAAGCAACTAAGTCGTAAAAATCATGCAAAACGTAATCGGCTTGATCTGCATAAGACGGCGTTTCATCTGGAGCGTATAAACATGCACGCATTTTAGCATTGTGTGCTGCCTGAATGTCGTACAAATAATCGCCCACATACAGCAGGTTATCAGCACTTATGCTCCAAAGCGTAGCAATGGCATTTAATGCACTCGGATCAGGTTTAGCGGGTGCATCACTTCGTGTAAGCACTGTACTGATAGGAAGGGGGTTATTTTTTAATTTAAGTGCAGCGGCTTTGTCAAAATTGCGCGTCACGATTGC
>NZ_LODI01000035.1:160354-175560 GCF_001468485.1 Pseudoalteromonas sp. H71 | reverse complement strand
GGAATATTTCGTTCATGTAAAAGTGCAATGGCTTCACTTACGCCAGGTAGTAACGTGGCATGTTGGGCGTCTAGTAATTCATGCTGATGAACAATGTTCATTGCCTCTTCGCGCATGTAAGGAGAAGGAAGTTCCGCTATAAAGTCGAGTAAATCTTCGTTATCGGGACAGCCAATTTGGGCTTTAATAAGTGAAAAGTCGAGCTCTGACGATACTAATGTACCATCTAGATCAAAAATAACACCATGGATAGCCTCTACCTGAGTCGTCATACCAATCCTTGTTTGTGAAAATAATTAGTTAAGCTTTTTTCAAACATAAAATTCTCTGAACTTACACCCTTAAATGGGAACAGTTAATACTAATTATATTTAAATTAATAGTGCGAGGTGTACATTAACTTCAAAGCAACTACCAATGAAAAGAAGCTTAGCAGCTAGTTGTATGTTGCGCAAAACAAGGTAAATATAAACAACCTGGATTTTTACGTATCTCAATATTTTACCGATCAATTATGAATACAGCTTAAACAGCGCATTAAAATGCGCACTTAAACAAAGTGCGCATTGTGTATTAATGATGAGTTAGTTAGTCTCAAAGCGAGCTTCAAGCCAGGTATCGTCTTGAGCAAAGTTGAGGGTTTTAACCCTACCTTTGCCTTCAACGTTGACCATATTTACTTGCGATGGCCACAAATCGCGCAGCGCACCGTTACTCATTTTTATCCCTTCAATTCCCTCTGGGATGGGCGCCTCTTGGTAAACCCAAAAAAACTTACCGTCAACCTGCGCGCCAACAAAACTTAGGGGCACAACGCCACCATTTAATGTTTGCAAAGCCACATGTGACTCAACATATTTGGCAAAGCGTTGTTGATCAGTTTTATTGCTAATTATATCAATTTTACCTTTAAATAAGCTGCTAACCGCATGCTCTGTATCGTGCAAGTAAAATCGATGCATAAGCTCAACGTTGTGGGTTCTTTTGTTAAAAAGTACGGTTGTAACAGATGATTTTAATTGATGCGCCAAACTTGGCGCAGCAACTAAAAGGCAAACGACAATAAGCAAAAAACGCATTATTGCTGTTCCTCAACGTCATCTTTTTCGTCTTTTTTCTCATCGCTCTTAAGCTCTGTTTTAATATCTTGCATGATATCGCGACTCACTTTAGCTTTGCTCTTACTCTTTTTAAACACTTCAATACGTGAAGGGATAATACGACGCGGGTAGTTATTGTTTTCTATATCGACATCTGCTGTTTCCCATCGCGGATCAACGCTTACTGATACAAGCGGTTTATCTTTATCTGTAACAATAAGCTTTTGCACGTTTTTATGATTACGACGCCAAATTTCAGCAGGTATATAGCGCTCTTCTTTGCTACCATCTTCGTACGTGAGCTCAAGTAAAATAGGCATTACCAAACCACCTAGGTTTGAAAATTCCATTACGTAATAGTTTTGATCGTCACTTAATGCGCGGTCTAGCGTTTTACGCTCCCACGGCTCAAGCCCTTTTAAAAACTTGTTGTAAGCATTACGCTCTTTATTCGTTACCGTAAAACGGTCATTTTCGTCGTAAAAATCGGTAATATCAGGGTTTTGCTCAACCCATGTTTTTTTACCTTCAGCGCGGTTACGCTCAACAAATAACGATGTTGGCTTATCGGCTTCAATATCACGTAGGCGGCTGTAGTCAATATCTGGATTTTTAGTATCTAAACGAAGTTGATACACTTTATCCAGCGAAATATCTACATGGTCTGTGGTGTAAAACCAACCACGCCAAAACCAATCTAAATCAACACCTGAAGCTTCTTCCATAGTACGGAAAAAATCAGCAGGAGTAGGGCGCTTATACTTCCAGCGTTGAGCATACTCTTTAAACGCAAAGTCGAACAAATCACGACCTAAAATCACTTCACGTAGAATGTTAAGCGCGGCAGCAGGTTTAGTATACGCATTAGGACCTAAGCGAAGTACGCTATCTGATTGCGTCATAATCGGCACTTGGACTTCAGATTTCATGTACGACACAATATCACGAGGCTCAACACCCCACGGAATAGTAGGGTCCCACTCGCGCCCAGCAACGCCATCTAAAAAGCTATTTAGGCCTTCATCCATCCACGTCCATTGACGTTCATCAGAGTTAACAATCATTGGGAAGTAGATATGACCAACTTCATGAATAACAACGCCAATTAAAAAACGTTTCTCTGATTGAGAATAAGTGCGTGTACCGTCATCTTGTAACTTAGTACGCGGACCGTTGAAAGTGATCATTGGGTATTCCATACCACCAACCGGACCATTTACCGATTGTGCAGTTGGGTATGGGTAATCAAACGAATACTTTGAATACACTTCCATTGTGTGTACTACTGATTCTGTAGAGTATTTTTTCCATAAGTCGCCACCCTCTTTAGGGAAAAACGACATTGCCATTACAAGTGGCTGAACATCGCCACCTTGCTGATACCCTTTTGCATCCCACATAAATTTACGTGAAGACGCCCACGCAAAATCACGAACATTTTCGGCTTTGAAGCGCCACGT
Organism: Pseudoalteromonas sp. H71; assembly: GCF_001468485.1. Taxonomy (GTDB): domain Bacteria; phylum Pseudomonadota; class Gammaproteobacteria; order Enterobacterales; family Alteromonadaceae; genus Pseudoalteromonas. The sequence continues at coordinate 173,000 of NZ_LODI01000035.1, read as the reverse complement.
TTTAGTTTTATCTGTGCCTTCTTTTTCGTTTTCGAGTGCTTCTTCTTCGGTCACTATAAACACTGGGCGCTTAGCCGTTTCCGATTGCTTTAAACGTTTACGCTGTGTGCTTGTAAGTACCTTACTTGGGTTATCTAACTTACCTGTTGCCGAAACAATGTGATCAGCGGGTACTGTAATTTCTACATCGTAGTCGCCAAACTCAAGGGTAAATTCACCCGACCCTAAAAAGGCTTTGTTTGTCCACGCTTCGTAATCTGTGTACGCTGCTAAACGCGGAAACCACTGTGCAAGTAAAAATATATCGTTGCCGTCTTTTTCAAAGTGCTCATAACCTGAACGCGCGCCTACAGCATCTTCTTCAACAATATTGAACGCAAAGTCCATGCTGAACTCAACTTCTTTACCTGGCTTTAGCGGCTCATTTAAGTCGATACGCATTAATGTATCTACAATTGTTACACGTAGTGCTTTGCCGTCTTCGTCTTTAACATTGCTAATTGCAAAGCCAAGCTCGTTATCGCTCATAAACTGCTGACGACGCAACTGCCCTAAGCTAAGTTTTGCTGGCTTTTGCGCTGGTAAGCTTTCAAGTGTGCTTTTAAATGTTTTTGTAGTTTCAGCAATTGAATCGCTTTTAAAAATATTTTGATCTAACTGTAACCATAAATATTTTAATGTATGCGGCGAGTTATTTTTATACTCAATACTTTGGCTTGCACTCAAACGACGTTTTTTTTCATCTAATTTCACGTCAATATCGTAATTTACTTTTTGTTGCCAGTAATTTTCACCCGGCTCACCCGCTGCGCTACGATACACATTTGGTGTAGGTAATGCCTCGTCTAATTGACGAAACTTATCAACGAACGACCCTTTTGTTTGTTCAACTGAAGACGCAAAAGCACCGCCCGACATTACCACTGGCAATAAAAGCGCACTTAGCGTAAGACTTATTTTTTTCATTGTTAGTCCTAAATTAATTTTGTGAGCATACTGTGTCAAATATAGTCATTTTCTTCAATTAAATAGCGACCAAACACCCTATTTTTAGGGTGGTATTCACTGATAATTAAAACAATAAAATAAGAATAATATGTTACCTATTTCAGTTCATAAAAAAGTGTAAAGGGGGTTTACAATTTACAAGCCGAATAGGATATTAAAAAGCAAAGGTATTACCCGCACTAATAACTTCAGGTCAAGTTCATCAAATTAGGGCGTGTTGATCTTTGATGGTTGAATTTGCAGCATGTTTGGCTTTTAGGCAAGGCAGAGTCTATGTAGTGTGGTTATTCCCCATAAATAGGCGATAACGCAGCATAAATGCCAAACAGGCGCTGCCCTTCGGGTTCTGCCTAGGGGCGATAAACTCTTTGTTACTCGGTTTTTACTTAGCCCACTAGGTTACAAACCTCGCGCCGCGATTTAATCACCCCTAGATTGAACAAATTTCACTCCGCAAAGGTCAACACGCCCTAAATTACAGTAAAATTAAGTGACGTTTTTTAGGTCCTCCATATGAAATTTTACATTGTGAAAAAGACCCAACAGTTAGAAGCGATCCCTGCCAATAAAGAGCTACTACAGCGCTACAAAAACAATCATTATTCGTATGTTAATGTTGTGTCTGCCTGCAATAAAGAAGATGCACTAAAACGCCTTAACACTGAACAAAAACACAGTAAAAAACGGCTAATAATTGGCGCAAATATTGCCGTGATTTCACTAATTTTAATTATTTGTACGATAAATTAAAAATACAGTAGTTTTTGGTTGATCTTTGTAGCCATTTGTATTTAAAATCGCCCACCTTTTTATTTGAGGCAAATAAATTACTAATATTTATCCTCAAATACAGTATCGATTACTAGTAAGAAATGCGGTGGGCTTATGGATTTTTATATCCTAAAAAAACAACAAGAACTAATTGCAATCCCAGCCAACGAAAACAGCTGTAAGCAGTATCTTGATTCAGGTTATTTTTACATTGACAAAGTAGCCGCTTGTAATGAAACGAATGCGCTTAAAAGGCTACAAACAAAGCAAACAAAAACGTTAAAAAAACCTCTGCTACTTGCATTAATTGCTTTGCCGATGATTTTTGGCATTTGGTACAGCTTAAGCTAACAGTTTAGTACTACAGAGGCTTGCATCTTTAACTGCCTTGGGTATATTGGCGCTCTTACTGGTTTTTAAGAGCGCGACATGAAAGTCCTCCACACTTCAGATTGGCACCTTGGCCAACAATTTTACGAACACGACCGCCGTGAAGAGCATCAAGCATTTTTTACCTGGTTACTTGCTACACTTGTTGAGCAGCAAATAGATTTATTATTAGTTGCAGGCGACATTTATCATACGGCAACACCAAGCGCTAGCGCCGAAAACCAACTTTATCAGTTTATAAAAGACGCCAAAAAACAGTGCCCACATTTACATGTTGTTATTATTGCGGGCAACCATGACTCTGCTAACCGTATATTGGCGGCTCAACCTTTACTTGCTCAGTTTGATACTCACGTAGTAGGTCGTTTTGATGTATCAGCGCCTAGCGATATTATTTTAGAAATAAATACTAATAATAAACGCGCTGTAATCGCCGCTATGCCTTTTTTACGCTCAAGCGATATAAGTTCACTAAGCCAAACAGAAAACGGCCCTAGCTACGCACAAGGCGTTGCAAAAGCATACGAAGTTGCCTTAAATCATGCTTATAAAATTAACAAGCAAAACGCACCACTCATAGTTATGGGCCACTTACACGCTAAAGGAGGCGACATATCAAGTAACTTAGTGATAGGTGGTGAAGAGTCTATTTCGGCCAATGTATTTGGCAGTAAAGCGAATTATTTCGCTTTGGGCCATTTACACAAAGCGCAACAAGTTGCTAAAAATGACGCTATTCGCTACAGCGGCACGCCTATTCCTATGTCGTTTTCAGAGCGTAATTATACTCACCAAGTTAATATTATTGAATTTATAAGCGATGAAAAAAAGAACATTAGTACAACTGTAAACCCCCTTTACATTCCGCGCTCAGCCGACGTTATCATTTTACCAAAAGGGGAGTGTGTACCATTAGATGAACTGTGCAAACAAATTAAAACCCTCGATACATCGCAAAATACCGTAGTACCCTATTTACGCGTAAAGCTTAAATCAAGTGATACCGACACCACATTCAGAGAACAAATAGAACAGGCACTGGAGGGCAAAAATGTAAAATTTTGCGGTATCGAACGCGTACGCGAACAATCAGATAACAACGGCAGCGACGCTGTATTTGAAGATTTAGGTGAGGTTGAAATGCTCAACCCACAAAATTTATTAGAGCAAGCTTTTGCAAACGATAAAGACATGGCAGGGCAAAGTGTACCCGATGAACTAAAAGCGCTTTTAAACGAAGTAATAAGTGAACTAGCGGAGCAAGAGCAACTATGAAAATAACCGCAGTACGCATACATAACTTAGCGTCGATAGTTGACGCCGAAATCGACTTTACACAAGCCCCACTTAAAGATGCAGGTTTATTTGCTATAACCGGCGACACCGGCGCAGGTAAAAGTACCTTTTTAGATGCCATTTGTTTAGCACTTTACACAAAAACAGCACGACTAAAGGGCGATAAAGGTAACCTGATTGATTTTAATGGCGACAGCATAAAATTAAACGATGCCCGTAACTTATTGCGCCGAGGAAAATGGGAAGGCTTCGCAGAAGTTGACTTTGTAGGGCAAGACAAACAGCTTTACCGCGCCCGTTATTCAATCCAGCGCACCCATAAAAAAGCCACAGGTAAATTAAAAGTAGCCGAGCATACGTTAGTTACCTTGCCAGATGAAACCCTCATAGCTGACAAAAGCCAAACACTAAAACAAATAGAAAGCAAAATAGGGCTAAGCTTTGAGCAATTCTCCCGTGCGGTATTACTAGCGCAGCACGAATTTGCTGCATTTTTAAAAGCCACAGGCGATGAACGCGCGCAATTATTAGAGTGCCTGACGGGCACCGATAAATTTAGCCTGATTGGTAAGCGTATATTTGAGCGCAACAAAGAACTAAAAGATGAGTTTGATTTATTACAAGCAAGCCTCGCAAGCTATACCTTATTGAGTGAAGATGAATTAGCACTAAAGCACACCACGCTTAATGAGCTAAAACAGCAAATAGAACACACTAAAAAAGTGCTAACAAGCGCAGAGCAAAATTTAAATTGGTACAAGCAAGCCAATACCCTTGAGCAAGCTCTTGAAGAAGCCACAAAAAATCAGCAGCATGCAAACAACGAACTTGCAGCAATTGCACAGCAAAGTGAGCAAGCAAAACAAGCACAAAGCGCGCTTGAAATAAAAGATAACCGTAAGCGGCATGCGTATTTAACGGCGCAAAATAACGCCCTTAATACACAAATACGTGACTTAAAAATTATTAACCATGCAGCGCTTATTGAAGAGCAAACCGCAACACTTAATACAAAGCAAAGCGAGTTAAAAATAGCGCAAGAGCAAAAGCAATCTGCTGAGCCAATTATTGCAAAAGCCCGCGTTCTCGACAGCCAGCTTGCTATACACGCACAAAATATTACTAGCCTTACTCAGCAACGCAACAAAGAACAACAGCAATTAAGTGATTTACACGCGCAACATAAACAAAGCCAAACCGCGCTTGATGAAGCAACTAAGCTAAACACGCAGCATCAGCAATGGCTTACTGAGCATACGCAGCTTAAGCCATTTGCGAATGATTGGAATTATTACCAACATAGCTTTAATCAGTATCTAAGCGCTAATGAGCAGCTTAAAGCAGCAGCAACTCAAAACCAGCAGTTACTAGCAGAGCAAACCAAACAGGCCGAGCTTTTAACAACGCAAAATAAAAAAGTAGAGCAGCAAGAGCAGCAACTAAGCCATGATCAAAAAAACCTAAATGAGCTGAACGAGCAACAACGCCAATTTAATATTGAGCAATGCGACAGCGAACTTAAAAATATTGATTACTTAAAAGAGCAGCGAATACGCTACACACAATTTACCCAAGAGCTTAAGCAAAGCACACAAACGCAAAATAACATTGCAGCTAAACTTAGCCAAAGTGAGCAACAGCAGCAGTTGCTTTTACAAAACCTAGCAACGTGCGAGCAAGCACTAAAACATAGCGAATACGCGCTAAACCAAGCTCGCCTTCGTGCCAGCGAAAACGTAGAGCATTTGCGCGCACAGCTTAACCCTAACGAGCCCTGCGTAGTGTGCGGTGCAACCGAGCACCCCTATGCTACTAATCAAAACCCGCAATTAAACAACTTAATAGCCGATTTTGAAGGCAGCTATACTAATGCCAAAAAGCAGCACGATAGTGCCCAAACGCAGTTACACACGTATCAAACCCAGCATGCCGTACTCGTTAACGAACACGCTCAGCACGGCCAAACCATTCAAGCGCTCAATGCTAAACGAAGCGAAATGAAAACTACCATGGAGGCTGCGCGTACTCACTTAAATGCCCTTACACCAGAGCAGCTTGATGAAAACTATAAACAACTCATCGAGCAAAAAGCGCAGTATTATGAATCGCAAAAACAGCAAAATGCCCTGCAAGAAAAAGTAAACCAACAACGAAACTCACTAAAAGCAGAGCAACAAACACAGCAGCAATTGCATAATTTAAATAGTGAATTAACCAATAAACTAAACCAAGTAAAGACAAAACACGCAGAGCTAACGTCGCAAATTAGTGAGCTAACTTCAGCACTTAATGCACAATTTGAACACAGCAACTTTTGGCAGCAACTACAAGCAGGCTCACTTAACCTTAGCGATTTAAGCCAGCAGGTTGATCAGTATCAGCAAACACATGCGCAACTTGAGCAAAGTCAAAAACAAATAGACACTGCCAATCAGCAATTGCAGCAACTTACGCCGCTAATGACTAAAAGCGAAAGTGCACTAAAAACACTAAAAGATGATTTAGCCAGTGCTCAGCAGTTACAAAATACAACACAAAGTGAGCGCCTTGCGTTATTTAATAACGAGCAAATAAGCGCAAACGACTATCAAGCAAAAATAAATGCCCTGCTTGAGCAATGCCAAGCTCAGTTAACTAACAGCCAGCAAGCTTATGATAGTGCTGTTAAAAAACGAGACGAGCATGCAATTGAGCTTAAAAACGCAGAGCTTCGCTTAGCCGAGCAAAGCACAGAGCTTACAACCCTTGAGGAACGTTATAACAAGTGGTTTAGCGACTTTAAAGCCCAGTACAGTGAGGCAACGCATGAGCAGATCACAATTTTACTAGCTTTAAGTAGTGAGCAAATTAAAGCCCATTTAACCCAGTTTGAGCAGCTTTCAGCTGCACTTTTAGATGCAAATGCTGCGCTTAAACAGCAACAAAGTGCGCATACAGATCACCAAAATACTAACAAGCCATCACAAAACCACGCTGAACTTAGCGAGCAATTAGCGGCATTAAATACAAAGCAAACTGAGCAGCAAAATAGTTTACTTACCATTAATACCGCCATAGAGCAGCATAATCAAAATGCCAAAGCGCTTGAGGGTAAACAAACTGAGCTAGTTGCCCTTAAAAAGCAGGTAGAGCAGTGGCACTTGCTTAATAAAGTATTAGGCGATGCAACCGGTAAAACCATGCGTAATTTAGCGCAAACACAAACGCTAAAAATATTACTACATTATGCAAATAGCCATTTAAAAACCCTTAACAAACGCTACGAGCTCACAGCCATTGCGCAATCGCTCGATATTGCCATTATTGACCGCGACATGGCCGACGAACAACGCTCGGTTAATACGCTCTCTGGTGGTGAATCATTTTTAGTCTCACTGGCACTGGCGTTAGGGCTTGCGTCACTTTCGTCGAATAAAGTGCAAATCAACTCTTTGTTTATTGACGAAGGGTTTGGTACGTTAGATAGCGAAACACTCAGCGTTGCTATGGACGCGCTCGATTCATTACAAGCACAAGGGCGCAAAGTTGGGGTTATATCGCATGTGAGTGAAATGAGCGAACGTGTAGCCACGCAAGTACATGTAAGTAAACAAAGTGGTGGATACTCCACTGTTGAAGTTTTATAAGCTGATTAAAGGAGTTAAAAATGCCAACATTTACAGGCGAGCAAGCAACCCATTACAACAGCCGCATAACGCGTTTAGTACCTGGTTATGAGCTATTGCACCAACTTACCACTGCACAACTTAAAGCATCACTTAACGATAACGCACATATTTTAGTTGTGGGCGCAGGCACAGGCAAAGAAATACTCGCCCTTGCCTCGCTTAACCCTACTTGGCAATTTACCGCGCAAGATACCTCAAGTGATATGCTCGCCATTGCTAAACAAGCGTTTGAAGAGCACGGCATAACAAAGCGCGTTAACGTTATTGAAGGCGAGCTTGATAAACTTTCGACCAAGGCAGATGCCGCACTATGCCTACTTGTAATGCACTTTTTAGAAGACGATGGCAGCAAAAAGCAGCTACTTAAAAACATTAAAGCTAATTTAAATAAAGGCGCGCACTTATATATTAGCGATTTAATGAAACCCGAAACCGACTTTGAGCGCGAAGCACAAATTACTGTGTGTGCCAATTTAGGCCTAAGTGATGCAGGGCAAGCCTACACAGCTCAAAACTTAGAAAGTGAATTTTATCCACTTGATAGAATGCGCTTTAGCGAGTTACTTAACGAGTGTAAATACGGTATTCCTAAGCTGTATTTTAAAGCGCTTGGTTTTAGCGGATACGTTGTTTAATCGCCTTAATTTAAACATCGGCTTTTCCTGAGTCGATGTTTTCCTCTGAACACATTCTTACAACTTCTAACAGCTACAAACAAAGCTCTCACAGTTTTATTACGAATTAGCGATTATGATTGTACTCATTATCAACACAGAGAATAATCATGAAAAAAAGTTTAATTGCCCTTTTATTACTGTCTGGCTGTGCTTCTCAAGGCGTTGACCGTGACGACCAAGGTCATATCATTAAGCATTACTATGCAACAGTCGAATCGATTGAAAAGGTAAAGCTGTCATCTGAAGTAGGGACCGGAATCATGGTTGGTGCCGGCGTTGGTTTAGCCGAAGATTTAGATGGTAACACCGAAGACATGATCAGCGGCGCCATTGCGGGAGCATTGGTTGGCGGACTCTTTACGGCTTTGTTTGAAGGCGGAAACACAGCATATCAATACACACTTAACGATGCAGAGAACGGCGAGTTTATAGTTATTCAAAAGAAAAAACTGCCTAATAGCACTCGCTGTGTAAGAGTTAAAACTGGAAATAAAGTAAAGCTAGAAGCGGCTAATAACAGCTTTTGCATAAACAATAAAAGTACCGAAAGCTAAGCTAGCGAAAAAAGTTGTATTATTTATTACTTACAAAATGTTGCAATTAAACCAACCCATTAAAACTACTTTTTGGTGTGCTTTGTTATAAGCTCTTTAGCAGTATATTTATCCATCAAGGAAGCACTATGAAGTTTGAACAGTTATTAAATAATTTTGATATGGGCGTTTGTGTTGAGCAACTTCAAAAAGAATCGCTATTAGATCTGGCTTTACTTTTTGTTACCGTTGATGGCTCTATCGCTGACGAAGAGCTAAATGTAGTGAGTGCTTGGGCACAAAAAATTGAATGGAACTCAGCAATACAAATAGACAATTATATTATAGAAATGACTAAAAAATGTGTTTCAGCTGTGCAGGCAAACGAAATAGAGTCATTTATTCAACACCGTATGTCGCACATTATTGACCAACCAATGAGGGTGTTTGTTTTAGAGCTACTCAAGCAAGTAATTGAAGCTGATGGCATAACCCATGAAAACGAAATTAAAGCATTAAATATAGTTGAATCGATTGTGTAATTACAAAAACTAAAAACTCGGTTAGGGCAGTAAACAACCCATAACCGAGTGATTATATAGTTAAGTTTAATTTAACAAATCTCTTTAAGTGCTCGCAATGCAGCCAGTGCCTTATCGGTTTGTACAAAAATATGGTCGTGATAAAACGCAGCCACTACATTAGCGCTAATATTATGCTCGGTTAATTTAGCCGATACCGCAGCAGTTAGCCCAACAGCCTCTAAGCTTGAATGCACATTAAGGGTAATTAAATTATATTTACCCTCATAAGTAATGCCGGCTTTGTCGGCGGTATCTGCATTTAAAATAAGGGTTAACCCCTCTTCTTCAACATAGCTGGCAAGTGGATTTAAGTGAACGTAGTCGGCAAGGCCACCTGCTAAACAGCAAAATATGTATTCACCTTGCTTAAGCTCAGGGTTCATTGTTTTAAGCAAGGTGTTCAGTTCTAAAATTCCCGCCATGTGGATTCCTTACATTTTCAATTAGCTGTTTTAAGCTTAGCTACAAGCTCGCTTAATCGAGCTATTTTAATATTACTTAACTGCCTGTAATCAAAATATGGACACACAATAATGTGGTTGGTTGTATCAATTGCAAACTCATCGTCGAGCCAATTAAATTGCGCATTAAGCTTACCTTGTTGAAGTAAGTTTTTAGCGTGTGTACGCCCAGCAATTATATGTAGCTGGTTTTTGTTAGTGCCGTTAATAATAGGCGCACTAAATAAAAGGGCTGTTTTACTGTTATTTTGCAGTAAAAATTTATCGCGATACGCTTGCCAGCTATCGGCTTGTTTAGCAAAGCTGTAATGCTCGCTCGGGAGAGCAAACAACACTTTAGCGTATACGTTAAACACCTTGCGCCAACCATTTCCACAGTGCTGGTTTATGGTATTTATTTGCTCGTTGATTACAGGCTCAACACTTTGCAGGGTTTCAAAGTAGGGCATAGGCGGTGCTTTTGCGACATACACAGCTACATTAAAATCATGCTCGCCTAAGCCAACAGCTTGATCTGTCACTTACTTGGCCTTGTTTTGAGCTAAAATGCGGTCAAGGTTATTAGCAAAGTTTTGGCGGTCAGTTTGGCTAAGTGGTGGTGGCCCGCCACTCATTTCAACGCCGCTTGAACGCATAGTATCCATAAAGTCGCGCACGTTTAGTAACGAGCGAATGTTTTCTGGCGTGTAAAGCTCGCCACGCGGGTTAAGTGCTTGGCCACCGTTGTCTATAACTTCGCTGGCAAGGGGTATGTCGCCCGTGATAACTAAATCACCTTTTTCTACACGTTTTACTATTTCGTCATCGGCCACATCAAACCCGCTCGAAACCTGTACCCGGCTAATAAATTTTGAAGGCGGAATGCGCATTGCATGGTTAGCCACTAAGATGGTTGGTGTTTGTGTGCGCTCTGCGGCTCTAAAAAGAATTTCTTTTATAACCACGGGGCACGCGTCGGCATCTACCCATATTTTCATGCTTTAATCTTTTAATTGCTCTAGTATTTAGCTGATCCTATAGCAATTTATTTTAATCGGCTAGCAAACTTTATTGGCTTATAGCCGTACAAACAGCATCATATTTAAAAAGGAGCTTTCATGAAGGCCATTACAACTATTTTACTTATTACAGGGTTATTTTTACTCACTGCCTGCACAAGTGCACCTGAAGGTATTACCCCTGTTAAAAACTTTGACCTTGAGCAATACAAAGGTAAGTGGTACGAAATTGCCCGCCTTAATCACTCATTTGAAGAAGGTATGGAGCAAGTAACCGCGACTTACACAGTAAACGACGACGGCACAGTAAAGGTGCTTAACAAAGGGTATATTACTAAAGAGCAAAAGTGGGATGAAGCGGAAGGTTTAGCTAAATTTGTAGAAAGCAGTGACACGGGCCATTTTAAAGTGTCGTTTTTTGGCCCATTTTATGGTGCTTACTTAATTTTTGAGCTCGACCAAGCCGATTACCAATACGCGTTTATAACGAGCTATAACCGCGACTTTTTATGGTTTTTATCGCGTAAGCCTAAAGTTAGCGACGAGCTTAAACAACATTTTATAGCTAAAGCTAAAAAACTTGGTTTTGCTACAGAGCAAATAATTTGGGTAGAACAAAAAGGTGTGTAAAGCCCCTTTACAGCTGTCATAAAAGTATCATGTCATTGTAAATTAACTTAAATATTAATTGGCTATACTGCTTGTACTTGCCGTGAGACAGCGAGTGTTGGACATACTGAATATCCCCCCTATTTTTGGCAAGCCTAATGGCTTGCCATTTTTTTGCCTAAAATTTATAGCTACAGATCACGATTTTACTAACTAAAGCTAATTTAACGCTAAAATAGCCCACTCACTGTAATTAATACCGCATTTAAAACACTAAATACTTTTACAAGCCTAGTTAGTAAATTATAAAAAATCGTTATAATTAAAATACTTAAACTCATAAAACCACAAAACAGCAGTCCGCCATAGCCACTTTGTGTTTCTACACATATCGCTAAACTTAGTAAAATACTGATCCAAGCAATAGCTAAAAGCAGTGTGCGTTGTAATTCGGTAGGACGTTTTTTAAAAACATCTTTAAAGTGGTTAAATTTAGCCAGCGCAAAACCATTAAACGCGAACAAACACAGGCTAAAACTGAATAAATCAATCATGCTTTTTGCCTTTTATTAGTGTTTGAACGACTACTTGAGAGTGTGTGTTTTGCTTTTGTAGCAGTACGTAATTTTTCGGTTTGTACTAAAAACAATATACTAAAGAGCAAAAATAGCGCATCAAATATAAATAACGCCCACTGTTTATGCATTAAATAACTAACAATATTGCCATTAGTTGTGAGCGCATTAACTACAGGTACGCTTAAACATGCAAGCGCATTAATAGCGGCCATTACTCGCCATTGCAGCTTATCGCGTTTAATTAAGGCAATAACACCCACCACTAACCAAGCTAAAAAGAACGCTGTTACTTCTTTATCGTCGCGCCCAGAAAGGGTAGGGCTAAGTAACCTATTGGCAATAAAAAATGCGCAGGTTGCAAGCGGTAAGCCCATAATAGTCGCAAGGTTTAAGCCTTCCACTAATTGTAAGCCAAACGATGCTTTACCTTTATTGCGCTCGCGTATACGTTTAGCCCACATTATGCAGCCAGTAGCTATCATCACACAGCCTGCAATACCGCCTAATACATACAACCAGCGTAATAACGGTGTGGCAAAACGCCCTGTGTGCATAGAGTTAAGTGACTCGTAAAGCGCCTTACTGTTAGTGAGTTCATCATCACTTTGTGCAACTAACTCGCCTGTGGCACCACTAAATAAAAGCCTTGGCGTTTGATCGCGCAGCGCCTTAACTGGGTCTACCAAAACAGTAACCGTTGAGGCCGCCATATTAGGCTCGCTTACTCTAACACTGCGTATATCTGCATCTGGCCACTTAGTATAAACCTGATCCAAAATAGTGTTAATAGGCATCATTGCTGCGCTACCTTGCGCTTTATTAGTCACGTTATTACTAGGCGATACATCGTTAAAAAAACCACGCATGCCATTGTCGTAGGTAGTTAGCGCAGGGTAGGGGAACAACATAAAAATAAGCGTAATAATACCTGTGTAGGTAATCATTAAATGAAATGGCAGTGCAAGTACCGAGCTTAAATTGTGCGCATCTAACCAGCTACGCACTCCTTTGTTACGCCTAAAACTAAACATATCTTTAAAAATACGTTTATGAATAACTACACCCGATATAAT
>NZ_LODI01000035.1:93664-160339 GCF_001468485.1 Pseudoalteromonas sp. H71 | reverse complement strand
TCGCAAGCAACATAAAAAAGCTGGCAAAACACACCACCCAACGCCCTGTTATGGCATCTAAATAATAAAGCTGGTAATGCAGCCGATAAAAAAAGTTACCGCCTTTGGTTTCTACAAAAGGTGGTAGTTCTTGCATTGTATTAGGGTTTATTTGGGTATTTACAAATTTGCTACGCCGCTGCCCTGGCTCTTTTGGTTTGGCATAGCCATACACTAAATAGGGAATACGCTGCTCTGGTAGCGTTACTCGCCAACTGTTAGAGCCTGCACCATAGTGGCTTAAATAATCAAAGCCTTTAACAATTTGCATACGCTGTGCGGCTACTCTGTCGGTTTGCGCTTGCACATTATGAATTGCGGGCTGGTTCCACAGGTTTATTTCGTCTCTAAAAAAACTCACCGTGCCTGCAAAAAATACTACGTAAATAATCCAGCAAGCAAGTAAGCCTACCCAGGTGTGTAGCCAGGTCATCGATCTAAAAAAACTGTCTTTCATAGCCAATCCTTTAATACTGCAAGTATGGCTAAAAACACTCCACTACTTAGTAAAATACTGATCCAAACTGTTGTTAACGATTTAACCCAAAAGGCACATATAAACACAACCGCGTAAATTAAAATGCTAAGCGAAACGCAAAGTAATACGGCGTCTTGTTTAGCCATAGGCAATACAACGCTAAGTAATGCAATTAGGGTAGAGGTAAACACATACCCGCCAAAAATAGCGATAAAAAAACGTAAAAATACTAATAGCTGATAACGGCTTAGCCGTTTATTTAAAAGTCTAAATGAGCTCAGCTTGGTTAGTAATGCGTTGAAAGACGCTGCACGCATAGCATTGTTTCTCTTTAAGCATGAAGAATAAATTTAGGACGCTATTATACATTCGAAAGATGCAAAAGATAGTAGTTATCATTTAGATTAATGTATTGTAATTTCAAACTCAACCTAGCGTGCAATTAAATGGATTCACTAGTAAATAACGTATATTACTTAGTAAAATACTGATCTATGTTTTGAAGTAACCGTTGCACAACGATTTACTAAAGACTAAGGTGTAAAATCAAACAATAAAAAAAGTTCAAATTATAATGAGCAACCACGAAAAACTAAATTATGTTGAGTTTCCAGCGTGCGATTTAACAGCCACAAAAAGCTTTTTTACTAACGTGTTTAATTGGCAATTTACCGACTACGGCCCAGAGTACACGGCGTTTAGCGGCCAAGGGCTTGATGGCGGCTTTTTTAATGCGCCGCTTAAATCGCTTACTCAAAATGGGGCTGCTCTACTGGTTTTTTACAGTAACGATATTCACGCAACTTATAAAAAAGTAGTGCAGTTTGGCGGTGAAATAGTAAAACCTATTTTTGATTTTCCAGGTGGGTGCCGGTTTCATTTTACAGAGCCCAGTGGTAACGAATTTGCAGTTTGGTCTGAAAAACACTAAGTATTACAAGGGCTACAGCGCTGTTTTAAACAGAGATCACGATTTTACCAACTAAAGGCCGTTTTAATTAAAATAAACCGATTTTTTACCAACTCATTGGGTCAAAATGGCCATTTAGAATAAATATTGAGCATTTAAGGCCAAATAAACATGAATACCAGCCGATTAATACAACAAGTTAGTAAATGCGTGATCTGCGAACCTCATTTACCGTTAGGTGCTCGCCCCGTTATACAATTTAATGCCAATGCGCGTATTTTAATTGCCGGCCAAGCACCGGGCATAAAAGTACACGAAACTGGCAAGCCCTTTAACGATGCCAGCGGAAACCGCCTACGCGAATGGCTTGGGCTAAGTGTTGATGAGTTTTATGATCCACAAAAAATAGCTATTTTACCTATGGGCTTTTGTTATCCTGGTAAAGGAAAGTCGGGCGATTTACCACCTCGAAAAGAATGCGCGCCCGCATGGAGAGTGCAATTACTGGCCGCTCTGCCAAATTTAGAACTAACAATAGTGCTTGGTAAATACGCGCAGGCGTATCATTTACCGTATACTAAAAATAGGCCTTTAACCGAGTTAGTAAAATCGTGGCGTGAGTATTGGCCACAATATTTAGTGTTACCGCACCCAAGCCCACGCAATAATATTTGGCTTAAAAAGAACCCATGGTTTGCACAAGATGTTTTGCCAGAACTTGCTGAGCGCGTTACTGCAATATTAAACAAAGAGCCACAATGAACAGTTATAAAACACATGGTTATATGTTTGTAAAGGGGCTTTACAGCAACAACGAGCTAAATAAAATTGCTAATCCACAGGTATTTTTTAACCAGTTCTAACTCCGCACAAAACCCGCACTAACCCCATTAAAAACTAAACTTTTTCAGCTCAACTATAAATATTACTAATAGTGCTGAATAAATAAACATCACTGTTATTTATTTTAAGACTCGTCAGTATGAAATAGACGCAAAAATATCCAATAAAAATAACCTCTATAATGGAGTTGCAGCTATGACAACTGAACACACAGTCACACACGTTTAAATCATGCTTTTTTAAAGCAAAATGCACTTACTTTATTTACTCTAAGCGCACTCAGTGTGGGCATGGCACAAGCTGCCGAGAATAAGGTAAATAAAAGCGAGCTTGAAACCATCACCGTGACCTCGCAAAAGCGGGTGCAATCACTGCAAGATATTCCTACCTCTATCCAAGCGCTTTCGGGTGACTACCTCGAGCAAAACAGCGTTGACGATTTACTCAACCTAAGTGAAAGCCTACCCAACGTACACATTACCGAAACCTCAAGTAGTAAGCGTATTTTTGTACGCGGTATTGGCTCGGGCACTAACTCCGGTTTTGAACAATCGGTTGCTATGGTTAAAGATGGCGTTTATTTAGGGCGCGGGCATCAGGCTAAATTTCCATTTTTAGATATGCAGCGCCTTGAGCTTGTTAAAGGTCCGCAGTCGGTTATGTTTGGTAAAAATGCCACGGCAGGCGCATTTAGCATGGTTTCAAACTCGCCAACCGATGTACTTGAGGGCAATGTGTCGGTTGAGTTTGGATCAGATAACGAAAAGCGTTTTACTGGCATTATAAATATTCCTATTAACGATGATTTAGCCATTCGTATTGCCGCGTTTGATAGTTCTGTTGATGGCTTTTTATATAACCAAGCGCGGCAAAGCGATGAGCAATCTAACGATTCATCGGGGGCGCGTTTATCAATAGATTGGCAAGTAAACGATGATATAAACGCATTGTTTAAGTGGGAACACGGTGAGTTTGAATCGCATGGCTCGCGCTATCAATACATTATTGATACTCCCAACCGCGACTTACAAATAGCAAGCGATTCAACAAACCCGGGCAACGTGGGCTATCGCTCACTTTTATTAAGTGATAACTCAGGCCTTGATTATACAAGTTCGGTATCGGGAGGTTGCCACCCCGATGGGCTAAATGAGCAAAGTAAAACCACGCTTGAATACGTAGCGGGCATTTTTTATATGCGCAGCGAGCTTGAGCACCCAAACAATATATTATTTGGCGCTTCGTTACTTATTACTGATTTAGTGGGTACATCACTGAGCGTAAATGCCCTGTTTGATCAAGACCAAAAAAGCTACTCAGCATTTTTACAGCTCTTACGTGGAATGTAAAGGCGCAATAGCACGCTTAACCTTGATGAGCTAACCACGTATGTTAGTACCCACGTACCTGAACGAGCTGCAATTCCTAAAGCTATTTATATCATTGATGAAATACCGCTAACTGCCGTAGGTAAAATTTATAAACCCGAACTGGTTTGCCTCGAAATAAAACAAACCATAACAGAGGTAATTAACGCGCATTTAAACAACAAAGCCGTGCAAATAAATGTATTTGCTGATAAAAAGTTAGGCATAAAAGCCATAATTTCAGTTAAAGAAGATGAGTTAAACGCGCTGCAACAACACATAAAAACGCTGCTAACCCCGTACTCATTTAACTACGAAGTGCTGGCATTAAAAACAACAGAGGCCGGCTAATTTGAATGCATCATTTTTAACAGAAATAATACTCCCCCTCGCGCTTGCCCTTATTATGTTTGGCATGGGGCTTGGGCTTACACTTAGCGACTTTACGCGGCTTTTTAAAAAGCCCGTAGCAATTGCTATGGGCTTGGTAGGCCAAATTATTGCCATGCCGCTACTGGCTTTAGGCTTATGTTATTTACTTAATTTACCCACGCCAATTGCAATAGGGTTAATGATTTTAGCCGCGTGCCCAGGCGGTACTATGTCAAACGTAGTGAGCCAGCTAGCAAAGGCTAATTTAGCGCTTTCGGTAAGTTTAACCGCGGCCTCAACCGCTATTAGTATTATTACCACACCGTTTATTATTGGCTTTGCCATGCACCAATTTGCTCCGCAAACTGATGCCAGTTTTTCTATATTAACCACATCACTTGGGTTATTTGTAATTACCTTAGTACCGGTAGCAATAGGCATAAGCCTTCGCCATTTTAAAAGCGAATTTGCGATTAAAAGCGAGCCGTTTTTTAGGCGTTTTTCGTTATTTTTTATGCTCGCCATGATAGCCGCACTTGTAATAAAAGAGCGCGCATTACTGGTAAGCTCGTTTAACGATGTATTTTGGGCGTGTATAGCGCTTAATATTGGCTCAATGATTATTGGTTTGCTCATAGCAAAACTTTCAAACCTTAACCTTACCGATTCGCTTACACTGGGTATTGAAGTAGGCATTCAAAACGCATCGCTGGCTATTTTAATTGCTATAAGCTTTTTAAATAAGCCCGAATACGCAGTAACAGGCGGCGTATATGGCCTAGCCATGTTTATAGGCCCACTGTTATTAATTGCTGCGCTAAAAATTAAAAACAAACGCGCACTAATTACGTTATAACCCCTTAAATAATGCTTACAAAGCGCCAAACTTAGCCTGCTAAGTTTGGCGCTTTTTTGTATAAATTAACGCTTAAATATATTTTCTACTTGGCTACGTAGCCACATTAGGGCGTCGTCTTTATCGGTATTTTGGTGCCAATATAAATGCTGATAAATAGCTGGCATTGTGGTGGGTACGGGGCGCGCTATTAGCGTGTCGTCTAGCAATTGGCTTGCAACCATTGAGGGCAGGGTGAGTAAAAATGGCGAGTTTTTTATTACCTCTTTTGCGGCAAAATACGTTTGGCAGCGCATGGCTACCTCGCGGTTAAAGCTTAGCTGCAATAAGGCTATGTCTTCAATTACGGTGCCGGTGGCTCTGTTTGAAACCGCTACATGCTTAGCGCTTAAGTAATTTTCTATATTTAACTTATTTTTTAGCGGGTGATTTTTATTTAGTAATACACAAAAGTGATCGCTTGAAAGCACAGCATGGCTAATAGGCGCTTTTATTGGCCGCGCTACATCTATGGCCATATCAATTTGATG
Source organism: Pseudoalteromonas sp. H71 (assembly GCF_001468485.1). GTDB lineage: Bacteria > Pseudomonadota > Gammaproteobacteria > Enterobacterales > Alteromonadaceae > Pseudoalteromonas. The sequence continues at coordinate 154,944 of NZ_LODI01000035.1, read as the reverse complement.
ATTAGCCAATTGCTTGTGCATGTCGTCACGGTTTAGCTTAACGCTTGCAAGGCTTGCGTTAGGGGCGTGTTTTGCAATTATTAACTGCAACTTTGGCAGCACTATGGGCTCAATGGCATCGTGCAGGGCAATTTTAAAGGTTTGCGCGGTGGTGGCTAGGTCAAAATCGCCACAGGCTTGCAGCACCTGGCGTAACTTTTCGAGCAAATCTATTAGCGCTGGTGCCATGCGCTGACACGCTGGGGTGGGCAGCATGAGTTGCCCTTGGCGCTCAAATAACGGATCGTTCAATACACTGCGCAGGCGTTTTATAGCATGGCTTACCGCTGAAGGCGTTATGTAAAGCACCTTTGCGGTTTCACTCATGTTTTTTTCACGGTAGAGACACTCAAAAATTTTAAGTAAATTTAAGTCTAACTGCTGAATATTTTTAGCTTCAATCACTATTACCCGTCCACACTATGAATACAATTCACATTTAATTGGTAATATATTTCATTTAATTCATTAGGGCGAATGTTTTATGCTGGGTTAACTAAAAAATAAACAGGCAACCCTAATGAACTTTGAGCCAAGCCAAAAAAGCCAAGACTACCTAACGCGAGTTACCGCCTTTATGGATGAACACGTATTGCCTATTGAGCAGGCGGTAGTTGCGCATAATCACGCAAAAAATAATTCAAACGATTGGACCACTTGGCAACTAAGTGAGCACATTGAGCCATTAAAAGCGAAAGCAAAAGCCGCTGGCCTGTGGAACTTATTTTTACCCGATGCAGCGCTAGCACAAGGCTTAACCTGCCTAGAGTACGCCCCTATTGCAGAGCAAATGGGTAAATGTTTATTTGCATCAGAAATATTTAACTGTAACGCCCCCGACACCGGCAATATGGAAGTGCTGTATCACTTTGCAAACGATGAGCAAAAACAGCAGTGGCTAACGCCTTTATTAAATGGCGAAATACGCTCTGTATTTGCCATGACCGAGCCCGATGTAGCCTCATCAGATGCCACAAACATGCAAGCAACTATAGATGTTGATGGCGACGAACTCATTTTAAATGGCAAAAAATGGTGGACCACAGGCCTTGGCCACCCCAATGCGCAGGTAGCTATTTTTATGGGGCTTTCCAACCCCGAAAACGATAAACACAGCCAGCACTCCATGGTACTTGTGCCGCTAAATACACCCGGCGTAAATATTAAACGCATGCTAAGTGCCTGCGGCGATTTTGATGCCCCCTACGGCCATGGCGAAATGGAATTTAATAACGTGCGTGTACCAAAACAAAACCTTATTTTAGGGTTAGGCAAAGGCTTTGCTATTGCACAAGGGCGTTTAGGGCCTGGGCGAATTCATCACTGTATGCGCGCAATTGGCGCTGCAGAGCGCTGTTTAGAGCTAATGATTAAACGCGGGCTTTCGCGCAGCGCCTTTGGTAAACCGTTACTTAAACTGGGCGGCAATTTAGAACGCGTTGCACAGGCGCGTATGGCAATAGATCAAGCCCGTTTATTAACACTGCATGCCGCATGGAAAATAGATACCCAAGGCGTTAAACACGCAATGACCGAAATATCGAGCATAAAAGTAGTGGTGCCCAATATGCTACAAATGGTGTCTGATATGGCCATACAAGTATTTGGTGGCGCTGGGGTGTCGAGCGACTTTCCTATTGCCTCGTTTAATGCAATGGGGCGTATTTTACGCCTTGCCGATGGCCCAGACGAAGTACACATGGGCATGGTTTCGCGCCTCGAACTTAATAAATACCACTAAGGCAACACTATGAAAACAAAACTAATAATAACAGGTGGAGCCACAGGTCTTGGCAAAGCATTAGCGCTTAGTTACGCAAGTAATTTAGGCGCAAACTTACAAATTTGCATTGCCGATATAAACGCCGAACGCGCAGCCGTAACTATTAACGAGCTACAAGCATTAAAAGCCGATGCCTTTTTTTACGCCTGCGATGTAACAAAACAAGCCGATGTAAAGGGGCTTTACGATTTAATTCAAACCAAGTGGCAAGGCGTGGATATTGTTATAAATAATGCAGGCGTTGCAACCGGCGGCTCGCTTGAGGGCGAATCGCTTGAGCAATGGCAGTGGATTATGGATATTAATTTGCTGTCTATGGTGCGGGTGTGCCAAACGTTTTACCCGCTATTTAAGCAACAAGGCAGTGGCTACTTTATTAATGTAGCGTCGCAAGCAGGGCTTACACCTATTCCGTTTATGAGCAGTTATAACGCAGTAAAAGCGGCAGTTATTGGCTTTAGCGAAACCCTAAAACTTGAACTTGCCTACGACAATATAGATGTAAGTGTTGTGTGCCCCAGCTTTTTTAAAACCAACCTTGATGAATCTATGCGCACCAGCGAACCGGCTATGAAAACTATGTTAAACCGCGCCTTTGAGCGCTCACCCATTAATGCCGAACAAGTTGCAGATATTATTTATAAGCAGTCACTTAAACGCCCATTTTTAATTTTGACCCATAAATTAGGTAAACAGGCCTTTTTAATGAAAAAACTACTCCCCGTTGAGTGGTACATTAAAAACATGCTTAAAAAAACACGCTCTATGCAACGTTTAAAATCAAAATAATAAAGGCTAACAATGAACACACACTTATTAGATCAAACCAAAAGCGTGCGCCAAGGCGAAGAGCTCGACACACAAAAAGTAGATGCCTGGCTTAAACAACACATTACACAGTTAACTGGCGATCCAAACGTTACACAATACGCAGGAGGCGCGTCAAACTGGACCTACTGCCTAGACTACCCAGAGCAATCGCTTATTTTACGCCGTGCCCCAAAAGGTACAAAAGCCAAAGGCGCTCACGATATGGGGCGCGAATTTAAATTACAGCAGGCGCTAAAACCGGTTTACAGTTACGTACCTACTATGCAAGCGTTTTGCGATGATGAAAGCATACTTGGCACCGACTTTTACGTTATGGAAAAGCTTACGGGGATTATTCCGCGTAAAAACTTACCGCGCGGATTAATGCCCACGCCCGAGCGCACCAAACAGCTGTGCGAAAACGTACTCGACTGCCTGGTAGAGCTACACAAAGTAGATTACAAACAGGCCAATTTAAGCCATTTAGGTAAAGGCGAAGGGTACACGCAGCGCCAAATTAGCGGCTGGAGCGAACGCTTTACTAAAGCTAAAACGTGGAACGTACCAAGCGGTAAAAAAGTAATTAAATGGCTTGAAAACAACATGCCAAGCCACGAGCGCATTTGTATAACGCATAACGACTTTAGGTTTGATAACGTTGTACTTGATGCAACCGACTACACCAAAGTGCTGGGTATTTTAGATTGGGAGCTTGCCACCCTTGGCGACCCACTCATGGATTTAGGCAACACATTGGCTTACTGGGTAGAACCCGGCGATGACTTTTTAGCCCAAGCCACGCGCCGCCAACCTACCCATCTAGAGGGCATGCTAACGCGCAAAGAAGTAGTGGCCTACTACTGTAAAAAAATGGATATAACGGTAGATGACTTTACCTTTTACGAAGTGTACGGGCTATTTAGGCTTGCAGGCATAGTGCAGCAAATTTATTACCGCTATCACCATGGGCAAACTAAAAACCCCGCCTTTAAAAACTTTTGGGTGTTTGTACATTACCTTTTGTGGCGCTGCAATAAAGCCATTAAAAATCAAGGAAAAGCCTAATGTGTATTTTATATTTAGTACGCCATGGGCAGGCTAGTTTTTCGGCTGATAACTACGATATGCTCTCAGAAAAAGGGCAGCAGCAAGCCACATTATTGGGTGAGTATTTAGCACAAAAGCAGCTAACGCCCGATGTGGTATTTGCAGGGAGTATGCTACGCCATAATCAAACTGCAAAGCTAAGTTTAGCAAGTATTAATAATGCGCCAGTGGTAATAAACAATGCGCGTTTAAACGAGTACGATCACGAGCACATTTTAGCGGTTTATAACCCAGAGCTTGCCACCGCAAGCCAAGTGCGTGCTGCACTTAGCAAACAAGCCGACCCAATGGAATATTTTAAAACGGTATTTATTAGCGCTATTGAGCAGTGGGTACTCAACCCCGATAGCACGCTATACAACGAAAGCTTTAATGCATTTACTGCGCGAGTACTGGGTGCCATTGAGCAAATAGCCAATGAAAACCATGGCAAAAAAGTACTTATTTATACCTCGGGCGGGCCTATTAGCATTATTACCAGCCATTTAATGGGGCTAAAACTCGAGCACTTTATTGATATAAATTGGAGCCTAGTAAACGCAGGCGTAACCAAAGTAGTGGCGCGCAGCAAAGGGGCAAACCGTAAATTAGGCATTAGCAGTTTAAACGAGCATCACTTTTTAGAGTGCCACCCACAACAAAAATTAATTACATACACCTAAGGATTTAATTATGCGCAAAAATATACTCATAACAGGTGCAAGTTCAGGCTTAGGCAAAGGCATGGCAAAAGAGTTTGCAAAACAAGGCTGTAACCTTGCTTTATGTGCTCGGCGCTTTGAGCTACTAGAGCAACTAAAAAGCGAGCTTGAACAGGTAAACCCTAATATAACCATTAGCATAAAAGTGCTTGATGTAAACGATCACGAGCAAGTGTTTAGCGTATTTAACGCCTTTAAAGAAGAGCTTAACGGCCTTGATAGAGTAATCATAAATGCAGGTATGGGCAAAGGTGCCTCTGTTGGTACGGGTTATTTTAATGCCAACAAACAAACCGCACAAACCAACTTTGTAGCCGCCCTTGCCCAGGCTGAGGCCGCAATGGAAATTTTTAGAGCGCAAAACCATGGCCACTTAGTGACTATTTCGTCTATTAGTGCAGTGCGTGGTTTTAGGCGCGCCATGACCGTTTACGCTGCTACAAAAGCGGCCATTACCTCATTAAGCGAGGGCATACGCATAGATGTAATGCACACGCCTATAAAAGTAAGCTGTGTACACCCAGGTTTTATAAGAAGCGAAATAAACGAAAAAGTAAAAACCGTCCCGTTTATTGTTGATACCGAAACCGGCTGCAAAGCGCTTGTAAAAGCCATTAACAAAGAAAAAGCCAACAGTTTTGTGCCAACCTGGCCATGGGCTTTTTTACATTGGGTTTTACGCATAGTGCCTTTAAGTACACTTCGTAAAATGTCATAGCGCTGGTTGATAAAATAATGTAATAGTTTAATGGCCTAAAAAATAATGCTTAGGCCACTCTACTATTGCGATTACTAAATTAAAAAGTTAACAAAATAGTTTGCACTCTTCATCCTAAACTCAACAAACCACATGTAACTGCTTAATTTTTATATCGAATAGAAATTAAAATCCTCAAAAAGCAATACTTTTTAATCATTTATTGTTTCCAAAAACACAATATGTTAATTATTTATTTCAAACAGGTACATACTATGTTTAAATTGCCGCAATGGAATAAGATACTTATAAATAAGACCGCACACGGAGGTAAATAAAATAATAAACATTTAAAATGGTAAAATTATGAATAAAAAAATCCTTGCAGCTTCAGCCTTATTAGCTATTTCATCTACTTCTTTATTAGCATCTAACCAAACATTTCAAGCAAGTGTAAATGGTTGGAGCGAGCCAACGTTTGCAGAAAATAGCGCATTACACTTTGGTAAAATTCGTTTAGCAACAGGCTCTACGTGTACAATGGATAATGCTGGCGCAATTACGGGTGACTGTGATGCATCAGATGCAAACATTCAACTAGGTGCATTAACTGTTTCAGGATTAGCGCCAAATTCTGCGATGAACATTACTGTTTCAGGTAGCTCAAGCAGCAATCTAACATTTGCCCCAGTAACAACTGCAACCGATAGTACAACAACTGTAACAACTGCTGACGGAGTAGCATCAGCATTTACGACTGATGCCAGTGCAACAGATATTGGTATTAACGTATACGGCGCTATGAACGTAGATACAGCACTTACAGCTGGTGCAAGCTACACAGTAGATTACACTGTAGATGTATCTTTTCAGTAATAAGCACTATGTAGTTAGTAAATAATAACTAACTACACGCATAATGTGGGGGAATTACCCCACATGTTATATGTTTTATGAATTAGTTGACTCCCATGACTTTTAAATTTTTTTGTTGGGCCGCTCTGTGCTTAACATTACTACTTCCCCAAATTTGTAGTGCCAACCTTGCTTTGTCTGAATACCGTTTATACTTTGATGGACGTACAAAAAACAATTCTTTAATGATCAGAAATACGTCTGACAAAAATCTCGACTTTAAACTAGAGATCACCCACAAAGACATGACTGAAGAAGGCGCGTTAATAGATGTTTCGCCCAAACAAGTTGAAGGTCGCTCAGCTAAAGACATGTTGAGGTTCTCGCCCAGACGCGGAAAAATTGCTCCTAAAGGCATGCAAGCAATAAGAATGACGGTGCGAAAAAAAGCACAACTCCCTGCGGGAGAGTACCGAGCTGTTTTAAGAATTATCGCTTCTGAATCTCAAAACCCTAATTCAACAGGTATCAGCATACGCCCTAAAGTTGCTTACAGCGTGCCTGTTATTGTTCGCCACGGGCAATTNGAAGNNNATAAACCCGCAGCTAATAACTCAAAATGGGCATCCAACCCTTACATTTTGGCAAACATTAACCGGTAATCGTTCTGTGTATGGTAATTTTGAACTCGTTAATAGCGACAACTTACCTGTTGGTGAATTAACAAATGTCGCTGTTTATACCCCTTTGTCGCGTCGTAAAGTGTATATAACACTTCAAGAACCTATATCAGGGCCGCTCACTTTAAAATATAAAGAAAACGCTTTATATGGCGGAAATATTGAGTTGGCTATCCCTGTAAATATTCAATAAAACGTGTTTAAACCACGCGCATATTGTTGTAGCGCTTTAATTAGTTTACTGATTATTTTATTTTTTATAGTGCCTACAACTACACATGCAACACAACTATTGCCTCTTTATCAATGGCCTATTGATGAAGATGCATTTGTGATCGTCAATGTAAGAGTTAATGGCCGTTCTGTTGTATCTGACTTAGAGGCCTACTACACGCAAACAAATAAACTTTTGCTGCCTGTTAGTGCATTAAAATCAACGATGGGAATTAGTTTTAAAATTACCCAAAGCGAATTAATAGCCACCCTTGACGATTCAAAGCACACATTAAATATCCCAATTAACGAAGCAAATACCTCGCAATTAAACGATACATTGTGGGCGCGTGATGATTACGATCATTATGTTGAGCTGTCGGTTATTAATACACTTTTAAAAACCGAGGCTGTTTTTGATTACTCACTCATGCAGGTATCTTTTGTAAGTTCATTAGTCAGCGAACAAAGCAATAAAGCGGCACCTTACTCAAGCAAAAAACAAGTTTTAAAACCCGCGTACGAACACGTTATTGACGATGAGTATCAAACACTCACTTACCCTGTATCTGAATACGCGCTTTCTGCTAGCTATCGCAACAAACAAAACCGCTACAAGGGCTTAATAAGGCTTAATAGTTACTTTGATTTATTTCATCATAAAGCGGAGNTCCGATTTAATAAAAGCGAGAACACTGCCAATACCTTTTTTAAAGTGAGTAAAGACTTTAACCTAACTTCGCAAGATCACTCTCTTGAGCGTATACACTATCAAATAGGTGACATTCAATCGCAATCAGATCCACTTATTGCAGGTGCAAGCCAAGGTATGGGGTTTTATATTTCTAATGCCAATCCACACTCTACACAAAACTTTTCAGCTATTACCATTGAAGAACCGGCCTTACCAGGCTGGCAAGCCGAGCTGTACCGAAACGGTCAATTTATAGCAACCACACAAGCAAATGATAATAACTTGGTGACCTTTACCGATATTGAAACGTTTTACGGAAACAACATTTTTGAAATTAAACTTTTCGGTCCGCAAGGGGAGCAAATAACACGGACCCAAAAATATACCATAGGCTTAGACGCCCTATCGCCAGGAAAAATCAGTTATCAGGTTGAGTTAATAAATTCAGATAAAAGCGTATTTGGTCAAGCGGCATCTAACAACTCCCCCTTTAGCAACTCCTTTAAAAGTATTGTTTCCTATGGGGTTAACGATAACGTCACGTTTGACGCGCAACTAACCCACTTAAATGGTGATAAAAATAGCAATGGTTATATCTCTTCTGGGCTTAATATACTGTCTGAACATGGCAGCTATCGCTTATTAGCAACTAATCAACTTGAGGCGGGGCATGCTCTTTTTGCAGGCTTTAGGGGTCTACTTTCAAACGATTTATACAACGACATAAACGTAAATATTGAGTACAGCCTATTAAATAATTTTTCGAGCGCGTTATATTTACCACAAAGTACTATTCTTAAAAATAAGCTACTTCTGAGCTTAAATGGTAAAACGAGTATGTTTGACTCGTTAAATTGGACTATGAGGTGGCAAAACGAAAAGCGCCAAAACAGTGCTGCTAAAAATACGTACTCGTTTGGTATTAATAATAATTTTGTAGGCGGCACTTGGGCAAGCCGACTTTTTTATAACGATGAGAATAACGAACTAACCAATCAGCTTTACGCATCAATCGATATTGACTCCTGGAAGTTAACAAACACACTAGACTGGATGCCCTCAAATGGGAACGATATTGTTAGCTTAAGCAGTAATTTACGTTGGCCTCAAACTCAAGACACTTTTAACCAAACACAAATTTCATATAACCCAAGCTTGGCAGCAAGTACCAAACTGAGTCATCAATATACTTATCGACACGACGCGTTTAACGTGCAACTTTCGGGGCAATATGACAGTCATGGCGATTGGCTTTTATCGTTTGGCTTAAATGGTACATTTAGCTTTGATCACCTAAAAACAGATTTTGTATTTGATACTCCTAGGTCGCTGAGTGCAGGGCAAATAGAAGCCTCTTCGTTTATTGATTGGAACGAAAATCAACTATTTGATGACGGCGATGAGCCACTCCAAGATGTAAAGTTTACGGGTAACTACAAATGGCGAGATAAATATACAAATAGCGATGGAAAAATTTTGTTACCCAGTAGCCATGGCGGACAAATTTTAGATGTGGATTTACGCTCTTTACCTAATCCATATTTACAGCCAACACGCAGAAAAATTAAAACAAACGCCCACAGAGGAGGGCAAACTAAAATTAGCATACCTATGGTGATATTTAATGAGGTGGAGGGGACCGTTTATATTTCAGTTAATGGAATGAGCAAACCTGCTGCAGGTATTACTGTGAGCTTACACGACATAGATTCAGATAAAACATACAGCACAGTAACAGAATACGATGGTTACTATTATTTTGCCAATATAACGCAGGGCAAATACACTCTTTCAGTTCAAAACACAAACACTGACACCCCTCAACTGAGTGTTAAAAACTTACCAGAGCATATCATTACCTCTAAAACCGGTGACACCATAATATTACAAGACATTGTACTGCACACTCAAAGCTCTTCGATGCTTGCCAGCACACCTAAAGCGCCAGTAATAAACACAAATAACACTGCGTATTTTGTTCAATTAGGCGTGTTTAAGCAGTTTGAATCAGCCCTTATTGTTGCTAATAAAGTAGATTGGGATAAATACCCATTGAGGTTATACAAACATCAAAATCGAGATAACTACTACTTAGTAGCTGGCCCCTATTCAAATGCTAAAAAGGCGCAAACAACCATTAATGCGGTTTATTCAACCCCAGCTCTTTATGGAAGTTTTATGGTTGATGCGAGGCGCTATGCCTCTTTAGATTGGCAGCTAATGGGCTTATGGGAAACTGAAAAAGCTAACAAAGCCACGCTATATTTTTGCCAATATGCAGCTTATACCTCAAAAAAGTCACTAAAAACTAATGTGCTAAACGCAAACCCATCCTTGTTTGTTCTTGATAAAAATATAAAAGGTAAAAAACACTTGTTAATGCTTTCTGGCCCACATAAACCGCAACAACAAGATGCATGCGATACAAACATCAGTAAGCAAATAAAAGAACTTGCCACACCAATAAAAAAATCGTGGGAAAGTATTGTTACTTTAAGGTAGTAAAGTAATGCTCGCTAATATTTCCATTACTATCGGCATAAGATTCGCATTTTATTTCACAGCGCGCGCCCGCTGACTCTGCAATCCAATTTGATTTTTGTTCACGCTTTAAATAACAAGCAGAATAAAAAGCATCTTCTTTTTGAGCTGAAATAACTGTGCAACGCGCATAGTTACCCAGCTTTAATTCTTTTATAGGGAAGTGCTGCTCTTGAGCTATAACGCCTGCGCTAAATGTTTTGCTTGATTTAGCAAGCGCAAACACCGAAAAGTAGGCACTGCAAAATAACAATATACTTACCACTACGTACCACGTTTTCATAAAGTCAAACCCAAATAAAACATACCTAAATTGTAGAACTAAATAAGCTTTATGCACTTATTTTAGGCATTAAAAAAGGTGGCAAATGCCACCTTAAAGTGTTTATTAACTTAACGAGAACGCTGGTTAACTTATAAAAGTGCAAACAATTTTTTAAGCTGTGGCATGTATTCACTTACTAATGCCAAGTTGCTCTCGCTAACAAGAGGTTCGTTTGTATCAGCAGCGCTTGACGCATTACCTAACGACCCCATTAACGATGTAGCGCCTTTATCTTTAGCGCTCTTCATGCTTTGAAAGCCACCCATTAGTGAATTTGCTGTTGCTTTATTTTCATCAGACAAACCCGATTTAAGATTTTCTATGTACGCCATAGACACTTCTGAACCAACAGTAATTAACTGCTCAGGCGTAAAGCCGTAGCGAGTAGTGACACTCGCAAAACTTTTATACAATGATTGCTCTTTAATCATGTTAAGGGCTGTATTTGCAAGCGCACCTTGTTCTGCTGTAGTTTGATCTGCGGTTGCGCCTAGCATGCTACCTAAGTCAACGTTTTTTAACGCATCTTGCGAGCTCGCCCAGCTTGTAACAGCAGGTAGAGCTTTCATGTAGCTTTGTAAGTCACCCTCGGTGATATCTTTAGCAAAACCAGAAAAGCTCATCGCTAACAAGCTCAGTGATACAAGTAATTTTTTCATGCAGGTACTTCCTATTATCGAAAATCGATTATTATATTAGGCCCGTATAAGGGCTGCGCAATTAAAAACTAAATAATTGCATATGCCAATCTAAACTTGTCTATTGGCGTCATTGTTTACTCAACTTAACATTACTGCCCATTAGTCTTATTCACCCTAAGTCAATGTACAAATGGTACAATGCATTTTTAACAACGGAAACTGAACGCAATGTTAACAATTTCAAATACAGTCACTATTGATGAGTGGGAATTAGAGCTCACCGCTATTCGTTCTCAGGGTGCCGGTGGCCAAAACGTTAACAAAGTAGCCAGCGCCATTCATTTACGTTTTGATATTAATCGCTCTAAATTACCTGACTTTTACAAAGAACGTTTACTTGCTTTAAACGATTCGAGGATCACCAAAGAGGGGGTTCTCATCATTAAAGCACAAAGCCACCGTACTCAAGAGCTCAACCGCGAAGACGCGTTAAAACGTTTAAAAGATCTCATATTAAGCGCAACAAAGGTTAACAAAGCCCGCCGCGCAACCAAGCCAAGCCGTAACTCGCAGCGTAAACGCATGGATAAAAAAACCAAACACGGCCAAACTAAAGCACTGCGCGGTAATATTAAATTTTAACAACAAACCTAAATGGCTGCGCCTAACAACACAATGGTTAGGCACATTGCATATTAAAAGTTAAGTAGGTTAGCAGGGGAGTATTGATCGGTCAGTATTTTGGTATTTTTAGGCCAATCTTGACTGTTTTTTGTGTACTGCATGTAATTGCTTATGGCGTTTATATCTATATCATATTTTTTAAGCTTTGACTCAAGCGCTTTAGCACGTTCGTTAAGTTGCGCCTGTGTTGGCATAGTTTTAATGCCCGCTAAAATAATACGGTTGCTTCGATTAGCGCGGCTTACATTAATAAAATCGCCAAATACGCTGTGGTACGTTGCCGACTCATGCTCGTATAACTTGCTGCTCGAAAACGTATTAGCAGCAATCACGCCCCCATCAGCCAGTACGCTTTGTACTTCTTCAAAAAACTCTTTGGTAAGCAAATGCTCAGGAATGTAATCGCCATTGAATGCATCAAGAATGATCCAATCATATTTTTGCTTTTTAATAGCCGCGCGTTTTATAAATATACGGCCGTCTTGCACGCTTGATGTAACGTTATCGGTTTCTATAAAATTAAAGTAATCGCGGGCTACTTTTAATACTGCCGAATCTATTTCAACATTATGAATTTTAGCGCCAGGGTAAAGCTCATGAATAACATTAGAAAGCGTGCCGCCACCTAAGCCTATAACCAGCACGTTTTTAGGGTTTTCGGTTACTAACAAGCTCGCAAAAGTAAGCTTGGTGTAGTTAAATACGAGCTTGTCGGGGTCGTTTTTGTACATGCAACTTTGACTTGTTTGGCTACTTTTAGTGTTAAATTTTAGGCAACGTAAGTCGCGAGTTTCATCAACAATTATATTTCGATACAAAGAGCGTTCTTCATGAATGACCTCGCTCATTGCTGCACCCGAAAAGACGCTCGCAGCTAACAATAAATATTTAAGCATGAGCCAACTCCTTATTACCAGCAAAGCTATTAACACCAATAGCAAGTACGCCAAGTGAGCCAAGCGTTAAAGCAAAGGCGCTAATAATGGTGTTAACATCAAACGCGAGTACAAAGTAAAACGAAGTAATAATAGTACCAAGGGCACTCCCCAGCGTGCTTACAAAATATAAAATACCCGCAACCTGGCCGCTTTTTTCGCTGTCGGTAACCAATAACCTTACTGAATAAGGCGAAATCATGCCTAAAATAATGGTTGGAATAAAAAATAAAGCCGTAGAGGCGAGTAACGAGCCATAACGGCTGTCTTCAATATGAGTAAAAATAAATTCCATTATAGGCTCAGCAAACAATGTAATAGGCACAACCATAATACTCGCCACTAAAAATATTAATCCGTATTTTGTTAGCGACGCATTTTTTGTACTCAGCTTACCGCCAAGCAAGTAGCCAAACGACAAACTAAGCATAAATACAGTAATAATACTGCCCCAAATATGTACACTACTGCCAAAGTAAGGCGCTAAAATACGCCCTCCTAAAAGCTCAATCCCCATAATGCAAAAGCCACTGCAAAAGGCTAAAAAGTAAATCAAAGCGTTTGTTTTTAAAGTCATGTTTTTATCGTTATGTAACTATAAGTAGGTCACCATACTAACGTGATGCCACCAGAGTCGCCAGTGTAATAATTAGCCGTTTGCAGGAATAAAAAAGAGTATTGCTTATTAATTTGTTATGCTATTATTTTTGTTACAATATAACATAATTTATTTTGTTGTGTTGTCGGTTAATTGTAGTTGTATATTTTCGTTTAATTACCTGATCTACTTTGATGCTAAAAAATGTGTTGATAGCTAACTAAAAAAATTTACTATTTAGTTGTTCTCGGCAATTGCTCCTGCATTGTTGTACCTTCTGCATCCATGTAGTCGTAAATGAAAGTTTTTAACGCAAGTAGCGCCACCTTTAGCCCGCAAAGTGATTAAGTATTATTACGAATTACTATTTTTAACCACCTTACTTATTTTGTAATGTAGTTTTCATCCTAAAGCGCTTTAGTGTAGTGGCTAAAGCGCTTTATTTATTAGGCCTCATTTTATAAAGAGTGCATAAGTTTATTAAGCCAACCATCGGCCTTTGATGGTTTGTATATCATTACAATGCTTTCACTGTAGTGACTGTTAACCCCCTTTACAGTTAATTTTGTAAGCCCTAAATCGTCAATCACAAAGTTAGGTAAATACGCCAACGCCAAGCCACTTTGCACCACCTCTATTAATGCACTGTAGTCGCTACATCTAAATACAATATTGCGCGGGGCTATGTGATCTTGCCAGCCGTCGGAGCCTATACCTTGCTCTAAGCCGCATAACGGCGAAAACAAAGGGCATGCAAAAGCCGCGTGCAGTAATTGGTTTTTATTAAGCGTTAATGCACCTTGTTGTACTAGCTGATGCGAAGCATGCGCTGCCACACTAAACCCAGTATTAAATACATCAACCGCCACTAAATTAGCGTATGAGCTATTATTTAGTGCCTCGCGAGTTACTAGCGCAATATGCGCCGAGCCAGACGCAACTTGGCTTATGGCTTCACCTTCAAACACATTATTAATACGCACCGAGCAGAGCAGGCTGCTAAGAGGTGTAAGCAGCTTTTTAAGGCCACTTTTAAGTAAAATGGCAGGGCCTGCAATAACCGCATTAAATTTATGATTGTCACTTTTAAAACGGCTAGTAAGCTGCTGGTAATTATGAACTAAATCACTACTGTGCTTAACAAACTCTTTACCTTTATCATTAAGTACTAAGGTTTTACCCACACGATTAAACAGCTCCGTGGCTAAGTTTGCCTCAACCTTTTTAAGCGTTTTAGACAGCGCACCTGGGGTAATATTAAAATGTTTAGCGGTTGTATGCAGGTTTTGCGAACTCGCCATATGAATTACTTTTTCAATGTCATCTAAATGCATAGCGCCAAACCATGTTGATTAAAAGGAAACAACTAATAACTTATTATCGATTATTTATACATAAAAACCAGCTTATAGTAACGCTATATTTATTTTTGAGCATTAACATGAAACACATACTGCTACTTTTTATTTTATTGTCGAGCGCAGCGCTTGCAAACAAACCTCAACATAATTCACACAACACACATAAAGCCCACAGCTACGTGGGATTTCATGGTATGGCGCTTATATTAGCGGGCGATAAAGTACTGGCTAGCCACATGCCGTTATACGCCCCTCCACACAACTACCAAATAGTGTACGAAGTCACTACAAGTGACACCCACTTTAATACAATCAAACATGTTTTAAAAAAAGCGACAAACGAGCAACGTCAGATCACTATTTTACCAACCAAATTTGACCTAAACTTATTAATAAATAAACAGACACCCACCTTAAATGTAACTGTATTTAACGGCCATTTTGAACGCAGTGGCAAAGCACTTTTTACGACTAAGCTAACTTTTAAAAACCCGCTATACGTCGAAAAAGTAACGACCAATAAAGCCCACAAAAATGCGTTTGAGTTAATAAAGCTAACAGAGCAGCAAGGCGTGGTAATTCATAAAATACAAAGTAAACCAAGCTATGACTCACTAAGCTTAGTGCCGCTTAGTAGAGGTGAATATAACGGGGAATTAAAGTGTGATGCTGCATTAAATACTTCAATAGATACTGTTCTCAGAAGCAAGCTAGAGGCATGCTTTAAAAGTGTGCCAAGCTATTTAGAAACAAAAGATTTTACGGTTAATTAATTTATAAATAGCCAGCGCTTTAGCTTAAAAGCGCTGGCTTATAAAGTGCTGCTTAGCATTTAATGAGTACAAGTTTGCCTGAACATACTCACCATTGTGTAACTTAACTTGCGTTAATATACGAGAGTAAGCCTCGCCTTCAAACTCATCGAGCTCTGCCCAATGATTTTTTAAATTAGTAGAGCTAAACACATAGCCTTTTATCTCTTGGCCTGAGTCATCTAATACCAGTGCAGGAAAGCCCATTTTGGCACCCCAGCCTTCGTTAATTAAATTACCTACTACACTGCCTTCATCAAAAGTACCGCCAATATTGGCAAGAATATGCTCGTTTGGGTGACCAGGGCACAAAGTACCATATACAAATAACGCTTCTAACACGTAGGCTCCTAAAATTATGGCTAATTACTACTATTTATGAGGTTACAGGTTAAGTAATCGCTTACAAAAATTCTACTAACAATTTATTTTTACATTGCTATTCAATTGAATAATAACAACTTTACTTATAAAAATTATAATGGCACCCGCCCTTAAACATTGCCGTAAACAACACACCTTTAGGGCGTGTTGAAGCGCTACCGGGCGGTGCCCGTAGAAGCGTTGGGCTAATGGCAGAAATAAACGACGCATCAAACCCAGAAGGCCAAGCTGCATTATTTTTCTTTATTGGCATACCCGCCGATGATCGAGGACGCATTAGT
Organism: Pseudoalteromonas sp. H71; assembly: GCF_001468485.1. Classification (GTDB taxonomy): domain Bacteria; phylum Pseudomonadota; class Gammaproteobacteria; order Enterobacterales; family Alteromonadaceae; genus Pseudoalteromonas. The sequence goes on along the minus strand of NZ_LODI01000035.1, from coordinate 138,803 downwards.
AATGAAGATTTAATCAAACATTTCAAAACCAATTGGTTAGGCTTTTTGGCGCACAAGCCGCCACACCAAAAGCCGACATCATTAAAGATTGGGCACAAGACCCTCTCACTGCAACACATTTAGATACACACGCAGCAAATACGCATGCGCCTGCTCCTAACATAACCGCGCAAAATGGCCCGTGGCATCAAAGCTTAGTAGGGATTGGCAGTGAATGGTCGGTGAAATTTCCGGGCTACGTTGCTGGTGCGGTTGATGCAGCAAATATAGGCGTTGAACAGTATTTAAGAAGTGTTAAAGCGTGATGTGTAGAGGCTGAGGCTTGAGCTTAGCGTTTTAATGAATTGCTCATAACGGCAGCTGATGAGGAGTTATGAGCGATAACCGGACACTGCAAAAAGTTAAATTTATTCCTATGTTTTAAGTAGAAATCTAATTTTGTCCAATAGCATTATTAAAGGCCGTTTTGGGGCAAAAAACATGCTTAATTTTTAGCTGTTTTAATTAATTGTTTACAAAGGTAATTAATGCTGAAATTATCATGGTATGTAATATACACCTTTGTGATAAACCACCATTACGGTGTTCAATAAACTGTTAACCGAATAGATGCACCAAGGAGTTTATGTGCTAGAAAAATTATTAAAAAATGGATATTTCCCAGCTGAATTACCAGTCCCATTTACAGCCGAAAGTTATGGTGATGCCTTATTAAAGGTGATTAATCAAAATATCCGTCCATTTTCTTATGGTAATAGAGGACCTAATTACATCAGTATTTGTGCGAAATATAATTTAGCCCGAAGAGGTAAGTTAAGACGATCTTTGGCCATTCCAAACCCAATAAATTACTTTCATATATCTCAATTATTAGCTAACAATTGGGCTGATTTCGAATTGGTCTATGCTCGTTCAAATCAATCTTTAAGCAAACCAGTTGTTGATAATTCTTCTAGGGCTTTAAAGTGGGATAAAGGATTTAGTGCTCTACCTGATGAAAAGCTCAGAACTAGAACAGCTTCCAAATACTTACTTAAAGCAGATATAGCAAATTTTTATTCTACTATTTATACCCATAGTATTCCGTGGGCAATCCATTCAAAAGCAGTAGCTAAGCAGAACCGCTATTTTCAAAATAACTTAGGTAATAAAATAGATTTGGTTGTCCGAAATGGACAGGATCAGCAGACTAAGGGGAAGTGATACATCATACGCCATTGCTGAATTAATAATGTCTGAAATTGATGATAAGTTAGTTAGTAAAATTGGTAATAATTACCATAGGTATATTGATGACTTTGAGTTTGGATGTAAAACACTACAAGAAGCAGAAGAAATTCTTTCTGTGCTACAAGAAGTTCTTTCATCATACGAGCTAGAGTTAAACTCGTCTAAAACCGAAATCACAAAACTTCCAGAAGAAATAGACCCACAATGGCTTCATGAGCTGCAAAAATATAAAATTAATATGTCTACGGATGCAGTTCAAAAAAGGTCATTATTATCATTTTTTGATTTAACTATGAATTTTTTGGAAAAAGAGCCTAGTGAACCAATTTTGAAGTATGCTGTAATCCGTACTTCATCACATATTGTTAGAGCTAGTAATTACCCTTTATTCCAACGAATATTATTGCAGTGGGCTACGGCAGAGCCTTCTACACTACCTATCATTATTGATTTTATTGCGTTTTATAAATCAGCTGGTGTAAATGTTGACCTAGCCGAGGTTAAGAGAACCCTACAATTTATTATTATTGAAAATTGTAGGCAGGGACATACAAGTGAAGTGTGCTGGTCAATATTTGGAATGATTTTACTGTCACAAAGCTTTGATAAAGAAGCATTGTTAGAGCTAAAAAAAGTCGAGAATCCATTTATTGCATTGTTAACTTTAGATGCAAGAAGTAGAGGCTTAATTTCAGCAACCTATAACTTCCCTCTATGGGAAAGTTTAATGAATAAAAATGAATTAAAAACTGAAAATTGGATTTTGGCATATGAAGCCCTAAGAAAGGGTTGGCTGCCCTCTGTAGATGATAGCAATTACCTAATTGATGCTGAGGGGTTTTCAACGCTGGCTAACAATGATGTTGAGTTTTACTCAACAGATCTCATTGACCAGTATGATCCTAAAGCAAATTACCAGTACATTAATAGGTTAAGTGCCGAAGAGCTTAGGTATTTCGTTCATAGGGATGTTCCATTAAGAAGATTGCCGTTTTAAATTCGGCTATCAAGTGACCAAGGTTATAAGTGTCCGAAATTGGCACTTTCCAGCCACTCGACAACATAAAATACTGTAATAATTAGCAAGGCATTTTACTGTGTCGGATGGCGCTTCGCTTATCAGGCCACACTGGTAAATACCTAACAGCTTAAGTTAATACCCCCCCAAATTATTAATTCACTTTACCGCCCTACATTTAACGGCAAAGCTATTTACACATTAGAATGAGTGAATGGGGTCAAATCTTGACTTCAGACATTAAAAACCTTCGATGTCTGCTTATGGCACAGAGCTGCCCTTCGTCTCTAACGAGTTTTTCTCCAAAAATGAGTTAGAGTGACGTCCGCCTAGAGTGAGAAGCAGTTATTCAGTTGAGTCATTATTTGTTTAGTAATAATAAGAGGAAACTTTCCTCTTTTTTACATGTTTATATAAGCTACTGAGAGCATAATATATATGGTAATAACTTATAGTATTTGTTATTAATATGAGCTCACAACATTAGGATGTCTTCGCGCTAAAATAGGGAAAGTGTCTTCTAATAAAACTGTTAGCAATAACAAGGATGTCTCTTGAAATACCTTACCATTATTGCACTCATATTATCTTTCAATTCATTTGCTAATGTATTCGAAAAGATAAATTGTGACTCTTATGAACCTACTAAATATCTTAATAAAACAGTATTAAAAGGTACTGTTAAAAGTGAGGTTACAGAGGTTGGCGTAAAAGAGTTTCTGGAATCTACACAAAATGATTCAAAGCCAAGAATATGGAAGCTTGAACTTTTGGATAGAGCGACAGGTAAGTACAAAAAGTCTTTTCCTAGAAGCTCACCTTACTCCGATGAACAAACAGCTATTGAGCACCAAATAATACAACCACATGTAGTTATACACTTGGGGAAAAAGAGCATCACAGGTAGTAATAATGGTGAGTTCGGAGGTGAGTTACTTTTAATCGATGAAAACGATAAGATCACACTCATCAAACGTATGAATGTAGAAGACATTTTTGAAATGCCTTTCGGTTTAGTTGTCACATCAGGCTTAGCTCATTTATCGTGGAATTATGGTGATATTCATTTCATAAACTCAGATTTTGAAATTGAAAAGTTATATAGCTTAGTCGGTATGCCCGTATCAACATGGCATCTGGAAAGTGGCGCTCTTCTTATTAATAGTTACCCATCGGGCTCTCAGGTTTTAACTAAGAATGGCTATATGAAACGTGTGCAATGTATTGCTAACAAGGCAAAGTACAACTAAACCAGTAATAAGATGCTTCATAAAAATCCCTTTTTAATAATTAAAATTATAGCTTAATAATCGCTAACATATCGTCTTCGTCCTCATCGAGGCCAACTTCATCAAATCCAAAGCTTGAATAAAAGTCTTTAGCTATTGGGTTTTGCGGGTTATAACAAATCTCGATTTGTTCAAGCTTAGAAATCGTTTTAATCTCTTCAATTGCCATATACAGTGCTTTGCGTCCAATGCCTTTATTTTGAAAAGTTTGATCAACCATAAAGCGCCAAATAGAAACCTTTGTAGGGGTTTCTTGTACCCACATAAAAAAGCCTACTGGTACACCATTTAAGTAAATCGCTTTACAGGTATACCCGCTATTATAGTGCGCTTCAACCAACGACCACATATTACACGCCACGTATTCTTCTTGTGTTTTAGCAACCTCTAAATTGCATATGGCTTCGTAGTTATCAGCGGTGATGTCTTCCAATGACAGTTTCATGTTTTTCCTTTTGTACAACTTTGTGAAATGAGTAAGCTATCAGTGTACGTACCTATAATCAACCAATGAAGAGGTTGATTTTCTCCCCCATAAATTAGCCTAATTAATAATCTACATACCATTTAAAAGCAAAAAGGCCGCAGTAATAAATACTGCGGCCTTTGTTTTTAGCTAAACTTTTTAAACTAGCTAAGTTTAGTAAGCGCCTGCGCTGTAAATAAGCTCGTAGCTGTGGCTGTAAATCTCAAGGATGTTACCAAACGGGTCTTCCATGTAGATCATGCGGTACGGCTTTTCACCCGGGTAGTAATAACGAGGGGCTTGCATACGTTTTTTACCGCCAGCTTCTACAATACGCTCGGCTAAACCTTCTACATCAGGGTCTTGAACACAAAAATGAAAGATGCCTGTTTTCCAGTATTCAAAATTGTCTTTTGGGTTTTCTTGGTTTTTAAATTCGAAAATTTCGACACCAATACGATCCCCTGTAGATAGGTGCGCTATTTTGAATTTTTCCCACTTTTCGCCAAATACTTCTGTACACATTTCGCCAATTGGGCTTTTGTCTTCGGTAATTAAAGTCGGTTTCATTATTGTGTACCAACCCATAACCTTAGTGTAAAACTCGACTGCTTTTTCAACGTCGGGAACCGAAATACCAATGTGCGAAAAACTACGTGGATATGTATGACTCATAATACTTCCTCTTTAACTTGTGACTTATCTTGTGACTAGTTGATGGAGTTAGTTTACGAATTGAACAATATTAAGTAAAATTATCATTAATCATCATTTTGAGTACGTTTTGTAATGATAAATCCAACATGGTTAAACACGTTTTGTACTTTGGTTGAGGTAAATCATTTTACCCAAACCGCCGAGCGTCTTTTTATGACCCAATCGGGCGTAAGTCAGCACATTAAAAAGCTAGAGCAGCAAGTAAACTGCGCGCTATTAGAGCGCCACGGCAAACAATTTACCCTTACCGTACATGGGCAAAACTTGTATCAACAAGGCAGCTTGTTATTAAAGGAATGGCAATTTTTAGAACAACAATTAAAAGATGATTCGCCTTACAGCGGCTTGGTAAAAATACAATCGCCTGGTAGTTGTGGGCTACAATTTTATAGCCAATTATTAGCGCTGCAGGCAAAGCATACCGAGCTTAATATTGATTATCGCTTTGCACCCAATACAAGTGTAGAGCAAGCTGTGGCAAACCACAGTGCCGACATAGGCTTTTTAACTCAAGCTCCGACGCTTAGCGAAGTTACCAGCCACAAAATTGGTAAAGAAGCCTTATTACTTGTCACCCCCGCACATATTAAAAACCCAACTTGGGAGGTCTTATGTGAGCTTGGCTTTATTGGCCACCCCGATGCAAAACACCACGCACAGCTCCTACTAAGCGAAAACTACAGTGAGTTTGAACATGTTGATCAAATTAAACGCACGGGGTTTTCTAACCAGATAAGTTTAATACTGGAGCCGGTAAGTTTAGGGCTAGGTTTTACGGTTTTACCTGCGCATGCCGTTAGCGCATTTAATAAACCTGCGCTAATTAAAACGCACCACTTAGCTAATCCGATTAGCGAAAATATTTATGTGTGCCATCACCGAAATAGGCCAATGGCAAAGCGCATGAATACAGTAATTGAAGCAATAAAGGCAGGCTAGGGCGCGTGTAACTGCGCCCGTAAAGCCCCTTTACAACTTAAGCTGTGCGCTTAGGCTTTTGCTTAATTGCGAGTATGTTTTGCTTAGTTTGCAAATACACTTTGTGCACTGCAAAGGTTAGTAAACCCATAAGGGCCATTAAGCACAGTGTTGGCCATAGTGACTGAGTGTGATAACCAAACACGCCCATAAGCCAGCAAATTAGCACCCATTGAATAATGTAAAGGGCCGTTACATGCTTGCTCGCATACAAAAGAGCCCGTGTAATAGGGCCGTTGAATTTATTAGCAAATACATATTCTATTACAGCTAAACCAAATAAATTTAAACCGATTAAATAAATAATACCGCCGCCATTTAAATGGAAAAAATTGCCAAACTGTCCCTTAAAATCAGCAATAAGCCACGCTGTACCAACAATTAATAATGCAGCACCTAACTTTGCACATACACTATATAAGTACGCAGCATTATGCTTGCTATTTATGTATAAACGCCCAAGCACGTAGCCGGTTAATATAGCGCTTATCCACGGAAATACCGGAAAATATACTTGGTAGTTATTAGCAAAAAACAAATCGCTAATATAAGGCGAAAGCGCAAACTGCTGGCCCCTTACAAACTGGCTTACAAGTGCAATAGCAACGGCTAAAAAAGCAATCCATGCGGTTTTCCAGCGGGCAATATTAAGCGCACCAGACAGCAATAAGCTAACCCCAGCAAGTTGTAAAATATCACCCGTTAGCACCATAAATTGTAACTGCCCAGCACTCAATGGGCTTTGCCAGCCATACGCATTTATAAACGCCTCGGGCATGGTATTAAATACCTCAATAGGTAGCCAAAACTTTGCTGCATTCATTAAATAAGCAAGTAGTAAAAGCTGTATGCCGCGCTTAATTAACAGCAGGGGTGTTTGCCTGCGCGAAAGGGCCATAGATAGCCCCATTGCCACCAAAAACGAGGCTGTGCCTTTGCCAAGTATATGAATAACAGCGCCAAATAGGCTCTCACTTTGAAGCGTTGTGCTCGAGTACATCCATAAAGTGTGGACTAAAATCATAATAAAAACGCTCGCACCTCGGGCAAGGTCAATCGTTTTAAGACGTGTGTTCATTGGTTTTAATATCCTTTTTTGGGCAGGTTTGGCATTTGTTATAACCTGCTAAATAATAACGACAGCACGTTAAGCGCTTAGGTGTTAATTTAAATGGGGTGTGTAAATTAAAGTGATTACTGATTAAATTGTGTAGCTGTTGATGGCAATGTGTAATGTGCTCAGCACTTGCTAAATTTAAGCTATGAGCGCGCTCAAATGCGCTGTTAAGCGTGTCGATTAACAACCGGCCTTGCTCTTTTGTACCCAGCGCATACTTGGTATTTATCCACTTTCCTACACAGCTTACAAATTCAACAAGTGCATTATTTTGCTCAGCTTTACTTAATAAAGGCACGCCTGTAAGGGTAAACCCTCGGCTATACGCGCCGCTTATTTTTAACTGTAACTGCATTGGATCATGCGCGTTGTGTTTGCACGTATGCCAATAACAATAGGCATAAATAGCTTGCCAACAAAGCTGCAAATATAAATGCCGGCTAATAAATTGCGTAGGCGGATGGGGGTAATGCGCCTTGCAATGAACCGCTAATTTGAGCACTAAATCTAAGCTTGGATGAGCCGCATCAACCGGCTCATTTGGGCAAAATAGAAAGTGTGAAAGGGTGTGAGGCTTAGCCATACAGCTTTGCCGATACCGGGTTATCTAAATTCCCGGCAAACTGTAAGCTGCCTGCGGGGTCGGTTAAATCAACCATTTGCTTATTATTGCCTAGCTGTAAGCGGTTTAAGCAAGAGTGTGCAAATTCATCACTAAAAAAGTCATACTCTTTAAAACGCGCATTTAAGGCAGGGTTGGCTTGTTGATACGCGTTTACACTTTGCGCAACGCCGTGCCAAAAGTCGTGCTCGGTAATGCGCTCTTCTCTTACTAAAATAGCCACTAGGTATCTAAAAAAGCAGTCAAATACATCGGTAAATATGCTCAGTAACTCAAGCTCTTTTGGCATAGCAATATGAATACGCGAAACTTCCTCAGGTAAAGACTCAGTGCTATTAAGCAGCGCGACTTCTTCGCCTATGTCTTTCATGTAGGCGCCCACAGGGACTGAATTTTTAAGCTTTAAAATGAGGTTTTCGCCGTGGGGCATAAACACTAATTTATGGGCATAAAAACAATGCACTAAGGGAATAAGGTAGGCGCTAAAATAGCTTTGCAGCCAAGCATGTGTGCTTAAACCGCTTTGATCTATTAATGCACCTGCCATACTTTTACCCTTGTTATCTAGGTGCAGCAATGCGGCCATGGTGGTTAGCTGTTCATTATTTTGTAAATTATGGTTTGGGTTTTCGCGCCATAAACACGCAAACATTTTACGATACGGCGTATCACCGAGTTCACTTTGCTCAAAGGTGTGATGCGCATACCCTAAAGTGGCGTACTCTCTAAGTGCTGTAAAGCTACACGCGCTAAGTGTTGGGTCGTGGTTTACTTTATTAAACACCCAATCATTTATGGCCGGAGTAACCGCCATATAAGCGCGCGAAAGCCCGCGCATAAAGCCCATATTTAAAATAGACAGCGCCACTTTTAAATACGGCTTATGCGGGTGTGAGCAGTTATATAACGTACGAATAGATTGCTGCGCTTGATATAAATCGTCGCCTTCACCTAAATACACTAAACGGTTATTGGCAAACTCGTTGGTAAACACCACACTTAATTTATGTTGGTATTGCCACGGATGGGCCGGCATAAATAGGTAGTCGTCAGGGTTTAGGTTTTGCGCTTTTAGCGCTTTGTTAAACGCATCACGGGTGGTTAAATCAAGCTCGCCACTAATATGGCTTGGGTAGTCACTAAAGTATTCACTATAAGCAAAATCACATACTGTTTTGTGCGCCGCTAACCACAGTACTTTAAACGGTTTCCCCACTTCTGGCGCATAGCGTAAAAAGTCGGCTTTGCTAAAGCCAATTCGACCATTATTAGCCACAAACGCAGGGTGGCCTTCGCTCATTGCAGCCTCTATTTGTTGCAGCCCTAATTTCGCAAGTTCGGCTGCGCTAAGCGTGTTGTTTTCGCGTTTATAACAAGCACTGGCAAGTGTGGCATTAAGCTCTTCAAGGTAGGTGGCTAAACGCTCGCCAGTTAAACCCAGCGCAGGGCCTTGCACACTAAAAAAGTGCAGTACATCAAGCTCTACTTGCTCATTATTAAGGTTATAAAAGCATAAACTTGGTTCGTCTATATCTATATGGTTAAGCGCCATAGCGCGGCCATTAAATATAAAGTAACCCCCTTCAATATTTACTTTAAAACCGTGTGGGGTTTGCTCTGCAACCAATAAGCGCTCGTGTACCAGTTCGCTAATGGCTTTACTTTGTAAGTGCCTGTTTGCCCACTGCCAGTGATCAAACTTTACATAGTCAGAATTTATATGCGCTTGGGTTTTGTGATGTAAATTTACATGCGTTTCAAACGCGGCTTTATTACAAAACCCAAGGTATGCGTTTTTATCACCAAGGGTTATTTGCTTAGTATGCACGAAGCCTAAACGCTTATTTAAGGTATGAATTTTACTATTGGTAATATCGGGCTCTACCACTACCCGCGCATTATCGTTATGGATAAAAATACTGTGCAATACGCACTGCATTATTTCAAAACTAAAATGGCGTTTAGGCTGTGTATTTGGGGCAAGTAAAATATGCATGCCCGTATCGTTTGGCATTACCTCATAGGCGGCTGCGAGTAGTTTGTCGTGCATTGGGCTGTAAAGCTCAACAAGGGCAAGTAGCTCATTATTTTGCTCAATAACATACGCATGATGATGCGGGTTGTTTATTATATCTTGGTAGGCGCTGCATATTTGCTCGGGGGCTTGTTTACTCATACCCCAAAAATGCGCATAAGGTAGAGTAAGCCACTGGCAAATAATAGGCATGTCGCTTTGCTGTAGTAACCGCATAGTCACATTACCTGTGTGTTGTAACGTGGTTACAAAAGATGAAAAATACATAAAAACTCCTAAAACGTTTAATTATCAAGTGGGTGTGTGTGCAGTGCGGCCAACAAATTTAACCCGCCATAGCAAAATAGCGCCAAGGCTTGCAAAGCCAATGGCTGCAAAGTAAAAAGGGACGGTTGTATTAAAATATTCCACACTCATACCCACCAATAACGACGCTATAATAACGCCAATATTTTGCGCAACATGCACTTTGGCAAAATCACTGCCGTAGTGAGCAGGCTCACTTTTAGCAAATAACATAACCTCCAATAAAACCATTACTTGAAACAGCGCTATACCGTATAGAATGCGCGAGCTGACAACTAACCACACCGACTCTTGCGCCTGTAAATAAAGCCCAATAGCGCCAAAAATAAGCGCGCACAATAATGTGCTTGTGCGGCTAAGCGTAGGAAGAGGTAAGTGCTGCCTAAAGTGGTTAAACAACAGCATTAGTAGGGCTGAAAAAGCAGGAATGGCGTACACAAGCGCACTTTCAAACGCACTACTTTGCGCGCTCATTCCTTGCCAATGGGTTGTAAAAAATGGCCTAATTAAAAAGGCGCTAAAGTAAACAACCACGCTTATAAAGCAAAATTGCCAAATAAAGTACGGGGTACGAGTGCGCGGTTTTTCGCTTTCAATAGCGTGCTGATAAATACCTAGTTTTAAGCTCAGCATTAAATAGCCACATAGGAGCACTTGTATTACATCGCCCGCAGCACTTAATAACAGTGCATAACGCGGCTCGTTTAAACTAAAAAAGTACCCGCCCACTAACGCGCCACCAATAGCGCCAAAGTGCATAAGTACTGAAAACAAGCCAATAATAGAAAGGTGCTTACTTTGCTGCTCTAAACGCAGTGCAAACGGATAAATAAGCAGGTAACTGGCTTTAAGTACCAACATAAGTTGGTAAAAAAACCAAAATTCCCACACGTTAGTTGCAAAATAACAAAGCAACCCAAAGCATGCGGCAATCACTTGCGTTACAAGCCAAAGCGCCAGCTCGTGGTATTTTTTAGCAACCTTTGCCCACAGGGGCAGCGCGAGCATAACGGTAATACAACAGTTAGCTACAAACACCCCAATAAGCGTGGGGTTACTTACAGAAAATTCACTGGCAAAAAATTGCGGATAAAACGGCAGTAATAAGGTGTCGCACACCACCGAAATAACCGTAAGTAAAATAAGCGCTAAACGTAAACTCATGCGGCGTTACTCTTTTGCTGTGAATGAGTTTCTACATCGCTTAAATCAAAGCACTGAAATGCAATTTTTTGCTCAACCTGATACGGCGCATAACCAAGTATTTCGCGCAAAATTATACTGTTGCGATAACACGCCATGCCTAAATCGGGGGTTACAAAACCATGGGTGTGCTGCTCTGCATTTTGTACAAATATACGTTTTTGGTCGGTATCTATTGCGTATTCACGGCTTACTATATAACGGCCTTGGTCATCTTCTGGGAGCTGCTGTGCAATGGGGTTTAAAAAAGCGGGGCGCTTGTATTTAAAGCCCGTGGCACAAATTAAGTAATCGGTTTTTATTTCAAAGGCTTCATTTAGCTCTTGATGGTAAAACTCAGTCACTAAACGCCCAGCACTCTTACGCGTATTAGTAAGTTTGCTGTTCGTTTTAAATGTGGTAGAAATGGGTCCATCTAAGCTTTGCGCGTAAAGGGTGTCAAAAATGTCGTTAATTAAATCGCCATTTATGCCTTTAAATAAGTTTTTTTGATTTTGGTTAAGCCAATCTCGTTGCTCAGTTTTTAAATTATAAAAGTAATCAACATATTCAGGTGAGGTCATCTCAAGGGTGAGTTTGGTGTACTCCAGCGGAAAATAACGCGGCGAGCGAGCTATCCAATCTAGTTGCAAACCTTGTGGCACGGCTTGTTGTAATAGGGTGTGATAAATTTCGGCAGCACTTTGCCCAGCTCCTACAACCGTTACGCGTTTAGCGGATTTTAGCTCATCAAGGCGGTGGCAAAAGTCGCTACTGTGCATTACGTTATTAGAATTACTGTGCACTGCACAATCAGGAATATATGGGGCAGGGCCGGTGCCAAGCACTAAGTGGCGCGTAACATATTGCTGCTCACTGCCTGGGGTATTACAGGTAACGGTATAGCACTGAGTTTGCTGGCAAAATTCAACCTTAGTTACACTTTGCTCAAAGCTTACGTTACTCAACTGCGAGCACACCCATTGGCAATAGAGGTTGTATTCTTTACGCAGTAAAAAAAAGCTCTCACGAATATAAAATGGGTATAACCGATTATTAAGCTTGGCATAATTTAAAAAACTGTACTGGCTAGTAGGATCGGCAAGGGTCACCAAGTCAGACATAAATGGCGTTTGCAAAGTAACACCTTCTAGCATCATGCCTGGGTGCCAATCAAATTGGCTACGCTGCTCTAAAAATAAGCTTTTAACGCCTTCTAGTGGTTCACTTAAACACGCTAACGATAAATTAAACGGGCCAAGGCCAATGGCTATAAAGTCATAAGGTTGGTTGCTCATTATTGTTGCTCCTTATACGTTTGCCACGCAATAGTGCTAATTTGCTCAAGCACTGCGCGCACATCGCTCAATTGGCACTGGGCATTAAGTAACGTAAATTTAAGATAATGACGGCCGTTAATTTTGGTGCGTGCAATCATGGCGTCACCGGTTTTTAAAAATGTTTGGCGTACGTGTAGGTTTAGGGTGTCGAGTAAATCGGGGTTATGTTTTAGCGCCTCTGGCGCAAAGCGAAATACCAGCGCGCTAAGCTCTGGGTAATTTATAACGTCAAAATCAGGGTGCTCGTTAAGCACTATATGGGTTTGACGAGCAAGGCCAATTACTTTATCAAATGCTCGGCCAAGTGGCGCTTCCCCCATAGTGCGCAGTGTTAACCAAAGTTTTAAGGCATCAAAACGGCGTGTGGTTTGTAAGCTTTTATCAACTAAATTTGGTGTGCCGTTACCGGCCTCTGCTAATGGGTTTAGGTAGTCGGCGTAGAGTGTAATATGGCTAAAGTGGCGTTTGTCACTTAACAAAAAGGCACTGCAGCTAACCGGCTGCATAAACGATTTATGGTAATCAATAGTAATTGAATCTACGAGCTCTATACCGTTTAAGGCACTGCGATGGTGCTCACTCACCAATAATCCGCCACCGTATGCGCCATCAACATGGCACCAAAGCTGCTCTTTTTTAGCAAGTTTTGCTATGTCTTCAATAGGGTCAATTGAGCCAAAATCGGTCGTACCAGCGGTAACAACCACCGCTATAGGTAAATCGCCCTTAGCTTTAGAATCCGCAATTGCATGGTTAAGCGCGTCCATATCCATTTGCATTTTGCTGTTTGTAGCCACAGGGACTACCGCGTTATAACCTAAGCCCAATAACGCCGCAGCCTTTTGAATACTAAAATGTGCAACCTCGGAGCAATAAATACGAAAACGCGAGGCAACGTTTGGCAAACCTTGTAGTTTTACTTGATGCTCAGGGGCATAACGGCTCACGGCTACTTCGCGTGCAACAAGCATCGCCATTAAGTTCGATTGCGTACCACCACTTGTAAAGACGCCATCGGCAGTGCTCGGTAGCTTTGCTTTTTCACAGCTCCAATCAATTAATTTTTGTTCAATAAGAGTCGCGCCAGCGCTTTGATCCCAGGTGTCTACTGAGGTATTGATTGCGCCAATTATGTGCTCTGCCACAACCGCTGGGTACGTAACAGGGCAATTTAAATGCGCCATGTAACGTGGGTGATGAAAATACACAGCATGATCTAAATACACGCTTTTAAGCTCGTTTAATACAGCAGGAAAATCAGCGAGAGGTTTGGCTAAATCTACATCATTAACAGTGGCGGCAAGTGTATTAACAGACACGCCAGAAAACGGCTTTTGCGCTTTTGCCATAGCTTGTTGCACAGCCGAAAGCCCCTGTAACGACGCTATTTGATAATTAATAAATTGATCAAGATTAAATTGCGGCGGAAGGCCGTTTTGCTCAAATAAAGCTTGGTTTTGGATAGGACTGAGCTGTGCAGTTTGTAATTGTGACATATTTCGCTCCTTGGTACTCATTTTGGGTTCAAGGATCTTAATGGTAATGATTTTTATTTACAATAATGAAAATGGATTACTTCTATGTTTTTTTTCGGGTTAAGAAATGGATAATTAATTACAAAGAATTACATTAGAAATAATGTAAACACGTTTTATATTGAAAGTTTGGAAGTCGAGTTTATGTGTAATTTGAATAAAAAGAGGCAGGTTTGGTATTTGAAAATACATAAAAATAAGGGCGTTAACAGCAACGCCCTAAAACCTGCAAATAAAACCTTGGCTTTGCACCAATAAGTGTATTAAAGGCAATGTTAATTAGCTCACCAATTTGGTCTTTAAATCAACTAAATCGGTTGCTGTGGTAATTGGTTGAATTTCCCATGGATCAAAAATAGAGTCTTCTGAGCGTTTTATCCACGCACCGCGCATACCATGCGAAATAGCGCCGGTTATATCAAAAGGGTTACTCGAAATAAGCCACGTATTTGCACACGTTGAATTTGCCTCGCGTAAAAAATGGCTGTAAACACCCGGGTTTGGCTTAAAAGTTTTAATGTCGTCGGCGCTTACAACACCTTCAAAAAGCTCAATAATGCCAGCCGTTTCGAGTAAGGTATTTACCGCAGCGGCCGCGCCATTAGAAAACGCAAACAATCGGTAATTTTGTGCTTTAAGTTGCTCAAGCCCTTTTTTAACATCGTCGAAGGCGGGTAACGTTTTATATTGCTCAAGCAATTGGTGTTTTTGATCGTCACCAAGCTGTGTTTTATGCGCTAAACACGCGTAATCAAGTGCCTGTTTAGTACAAACTGAAAACGGAACATAGTTTTGCATTAAGGCGCGCCTAAACGAATATTCCAACTGTTTTTCACGCCATGTATTTGAAAAGTTTTGTGCGTTATCGCCAATCATATCTTTAAGTAATGTAAGCACACCATGGGTATTTATAAGCGTGCCGTATACGTCAAATGCGAGTGTGGTTGCCATGTTTACTCCCAAAAATTTAAGATACTTGTAGATTAGTGACTACCAGCTTAACTTAATTTGAACACTTGCTCAAATTAATAAAATTTATATGCATCAAGCGCTAAAATATCCATTTCGGTTTGCTCATGAATCTTTTCAATGTAACTGCCCCCTGCACCCATAGCAGCAAATAATGGTAAAAAGTGCTCTTGTGTAGGGTGGTTAAATAAGGCAAATGGCGCCTCGGTTAAGTAATTTAATAGTTTTGGAATATCGTGCGCTAAAAGCGTTTGTTCAACCCAATGGGTGAATGCTTTTACCATGGGCACTCGGTTTGGGGTAGCCGGGGTTTTAAATATTTCAGCTAGGTTATGGCTAATACCGCCGGAGCCAATAATTAATATATTTTGCTCACGAAGCGGAGCAAGTAACTGGCCATATTTATACATAGTTTTTGCGCCTAAGCGGGTATTAATAGACACCTGCACAATAGGAATATTAGCGTGTGGGTACATTAAACGTAATGGGATCCACACACCGTGATCCCACCCTTGCTCTTTATCAAGTACCGCATTCAGCCCTTCGCTATTAAAATAATTAGCAATAGTATTGGCAAGTTTTGGCGAACCAGGAGCGCGATAATGTATGTTGTACATTTGAGCTGGAAAGTTATAAAAGTCGTGAATAGTTTTAGGCGCTGCCCCTGCGGTAATTTTAATATTGCTTGCTTGATCAAAATGCGCTGAAAAAACCACAATAGCAGTGGGTGTATTAAGTGACTGCCCCAAAGACGCTATAAAATTAGCAGTAGCCGATTGCTCTATAGCCATTATTGGTGAGCCATGAGATAAAAATAATGCGGGCTGAGTCATACTAAAAACCTTAACTAACAATGAGTTTAAACACTATATTGGTTTTTATTTTGACGATAAATATGCTATTTATTTATATATTAAAAACAAATTGTTGTTAATTATGGACAAGCTGACCACCATGAAAACCTTTTTAGCCGTTGTGCAAGAAGGTTCGTTTTCTAAAGCTGCCAAAAAGCTCGATATTTCTCCTCAGTTAGTTAGTAAATATGTTTCAGCCCTAGAAGATAATTTACATACTCGTTTACTGCACCGCACTACACGTAAAGTAAGCCCTACCGAAGCGGGTGTTCAGTATTTTAAGCGCTGCCAGCAAGTTATTATTGATATTGATGATATGGAAAACTCTCTTAATAATTTAAGCACCAGTGTATCTGGCGTATTAAGTATTAGCGCGCCTATGTCGTTTGGTACAAGGCATTTAGCACCACTGCTGGTTGAGTTTCAAAAACAGTACCCAAATTTAAAGTTAGATTTAAAACTAACAGACCAATTTATAGATATAGTTGAGCAAGGCATTGATATAGCATTGCGTATAGGCGTGTTAAAAAACTCATCCCTTATTGCTAAAAAAATAGCGCCTATACAGTTAGCGGTATTTGCATCGCCTGCATATTTAAAACAGCACGGCACACCCACTACATTACAAGAGCTGCAACAACATAACTATTTGCGCTACGCCAACGCAGAGCCAACAAAAATGCTTGCAGGTGTAGACCAGCTAAAAGGTGAGTTTAAACTTAATAGTAATTTAGTGGCTAACAATGGCGATATATTACTAAACGCAGCCATAGCAGGCGGCGGCATTGCCATGCAACCTACTTTTATTGCAGGAGAGGCATTAGCCCAAGGAAAAGTAGTACGTATTTTACAACACCTTGAACCCGAGCCTATGGGGCTTTACATGGTGTATGCAAACAGGCAATTTTTACCGAGTAAAGTACGCGCGTTTGTTGATTTTTCAAGCAAATACTTCGGAGACACCCCATATTGGGATAGCTATTAATACAAAGAAGGCGTTAAGGTTAATAGTTAGCGGTTAGCGGTTAGCCAATCTTATTTTCATAAGGCTCACCTTGCTAGCTAACTAGCAACTTTAAAAAGTAAATTACAAAAGTCGCCCCCAGCGTATTAGCCTTTACCTAAAAGTTAAAATAAGAAAAACTGGTTGGCAAATAACTTTTTTGTCTCTCTTTGGTCTGATCCCTTTAGTTTTTGACCGCTTTGGTTTTAATTAAACTGACTTAATTCATATGCGTGAATGATGCATATTCACACCAATCGATGTCATTACTGAGTGCGTAGTCATATTTAAAGTGAGTTTAAATGATAAGAACACTTGGATACAGTCCTAAGATTCAAACGCTATGATTGCTAACTAACTTCGCACAAATGCTTTTCAACAATCATGACGTTATTCGGCAAAGACCTTTAACAATCTAACCATCTAGCACTTACGCTGCTGCTAACAGTACCATCCGGGTACTCTACCACTACAACAAGCTCGACAATATGACAACCACCCATATTTCGGTAGATACCAGGTATTGTGACAGCAGTACCACCTGAATCAAGAGACCCTCCTGTACCACTTGCGCCTACAACTGTGCCTGTCCCGTCTGGGTTAACGAGTATTCTCCGGGTTGAGTTTGAATTCTGCTCCAATATTTGTTGAAGACACTCAGACATACCTTCACTTTGGAAGTTTAAATTAGACCTAGAAAAAAAGCTTACAGGATACCCATCAATTCTCGATGAGCCAGGCAAAAATGTAAAATTAAGTTTGAGCACTCTGTCCGGCAAATAGCCAATATCAAGTGGGGGAGTATATTGAAAGCTTCGGTCACCTATAAATGTATCACCATGATATGTTACTTCAAAGTTTAGTAAGTTATTGGAGCTTCCGTAAACCTGAGATGCATAAACTTTATTGATATCTCTCGATAAGTTTACTTGTATTCCAACTCCGTTATTAGATACAGTTAATCCGCTACCGGTGATAGATTGAGAAGACGTAAAATCTGTCCACGTTTGCCTGTAACCTATTTGTGAACTGATATCATTAGTAAGTGATTCGTATAAATCTCTTCCAAACGATGGGTTAAACAAAAAATTGGCTGGATGTACATCACAATTTGTTTCATTGTTATTCAATGTTGACGCATTGCTGTTCAATACAAATGCATTTTTATTGTAAAAGGATTCTTGTTTTTGCACTTGCGAATTCGTAACAGAGGTAGCGGCAAAGGAGGTTACGGCCTCTCTAAAGTCTGCATCGATATTGTAAAAGGTCTCTAATGCTTGCGATTCTGTCACGGTCAATACTTGATCACTAACAAGAACGTTGTAAGTATTGCTAAAACTAGAAACTTGTTCAGTAGTCACCACAAATTTGAATGCGTCTCTTGTAATTGGATTTGCAATGATGAGCGTTCTAGGATTGCTGTAACACTGAAAAGTAGTTGTTCCTAAAAATATTTGACCACCTTGTAGATTTTCTTCATTACAATTCGGACTAATATACAAACTCTGAGCGAGGTTTACTGCCCCCTGATAATCACAGTTTGAACATGAGTATGCCGCGGTAAGACCGCTTGCATATACTTTGTTTATAAAGAAAAAGGTAAAGCAAAATGCTACGATAATTTTTATTTTTAATATATTCATGAACTTTCCTTAAACATGCTTTACTTAATCCCTTAAACACTAGACTTTGAACCAGTTCTTTTCAACTAAAGCTGGAAAATTTAACTTGATAATTTTAAACTTTCAAAGCGATAGATCATTCTTCGCTGAATGCAGGCGCTCTAAGTTGTTATATTTAATGTATGCAGCCACGCCTTTTTCATAAACACTCTCGTTGACTGATGTACTTTGAATAACCAATCATGCTTTAAATTACCAAAAAAGCGCTCTATGACAGTATTACCTCAAGAAGTCAGAGGGTCAGTCAAAGGGGGTCAAATCTTGACTTCAGACATTATAGATCCTGATAGTCTGCAAGAGGCACTTTCCACTCAACCAGTACTACCTTACGGCTCGGTTAAATTTAACTATTTTTACTAGGTTTGTTGCTCTAAATCCAACCAACACTCAACGAACTTAAACCTTTTACCTAACACCTTTTGCCTTTAACCTTGCATTTTAACTGTAACCCCCCTCACCATTTTGATTAAAAAAGCCACACTTCAACATGTGTAAAAGTGTGGCTTTTTGCATCAGCTGTAACAAAAATTAAGCAACATTTGCTGCTAATAGCTCGTTACGTACTAGCTCTGCGCCTTTGCTTAAAGCGTTGAGTTTGCCGTTTGCGATGTCGCGCGGTAGGGGTGCCATGCCGCAATTGGTGCAGGGGTAGAGTTTGTCGGCATCTACATATTTAAGCGCTTCGCGTAAAGTTTTTGCCACCTCTTCGGGAGTTTCTATGGTATTGGTGGCTACATCAATTGCGCCCACCATTATTTTTTTACCGCGTACCAGTTCTAGTAGCTCAATGGGTACATGTGAGTTTTGGCATTCGAGCGAAATAATATCAATATTCGATTTTTGCAGCTTAGGGAATACTTCTTCGTATTGTCGCCACTCGGTGCCGAGGGTTTTCTTCCAATCGGTGTTGGCTTTAATGCCGTAGCCGTAACAAATATGCACGGCGGTTTCGCATTTTAACCCTTCTATGGCTCGCTCTAGGCAGGCTATCCCCCAGTCGTTTACTTCGTCAAAAAACACGTTAAAAGCGGGCTCATCAAATTGAATTATATCAACCCCAGCGGCTTCTAGCTCTTTGGCTTCTTGGTTGAGTATTTTAGCAAATTCCCAAGCTAGTTTTTGACGGCTTTTATAGTGATCGTCATACAGGGTGTCGATCATGGTCATTGGCCCAGGCAGTGCCCATTTAATTGGTTGGCTGGTTTGCTGACGTAAAAACTTGGCGTCTTCAACAAATACCGATTTAGTGCGAGACACAGGGCCAACCACTGTGGGTACGCTGGCGTCGTAACGGTCACGAATTTTAACTGTTTTACGGTTTTCAAAATCAACGCCATTTAAATGTTCAATAAAGGTGGTTACAAAGTGTTGGCGGGTTTGTTCGCCATCGCTAACTATATCTACGCCTGCGGTTTGTTGCTCGTGCAGGGAAATACGCAGGGCGTCGTGTTTGCCATCTACCAGCTCACTGCCTTGTAATTTCCACGGTGACCATAAGGTTTCGGGCTCAGCAAGCCATGACGGTTTTGGCAAGCTGCCTGCTGATGAAGTGGGTAATAGTTTTTTCATAATAAATGCTGCCTTTAATTTTGTTGTGTGATTAAGCGATACTTGCTGAGAACTGCTGCAGCACTGACTGATAAGGCTTAATAAAGTGCTGCTCGGTAAATTTACCTTGCTCAACCGCTAATTGACCTCGCTCTGCGCGGTCATACACAATTTGCGTTAATGAATGGTCGTCATTTTTTAAATTAGGTTTATAACGGCTACCTGCGGCGGCGTTGGCGTTATAAATTTCTGGACGATAAATTTTTTGAAACGTTTCCATGGTGCTAATGGTGCTAATTAGTTCAAGGTTGCTGTAGTCGTTAAGTAGATCACCAAAAAAGTAAAACGCTAACGGTGCAACGCTGTTTGGTGGCATAAAGTAGCGCACTTGTAAGCCCATTTTTTTAAAATATTGCTCAGTTAACGACGGCTCATTAGGCTGATACTCTACGCCTAAAATGGGGTGTAAGTTTTCGGTTTGCTGATAGGTTTTGTTATCAGACACGCTTAAACAAATAACTGGCGGCTTTTTAAAGTGCTGTTTATAGGTATTTGAGTTTACAAAGCATTTAAACAACTTGCCGTGTAAGTCACCAAAGTTATCGGGGATACTAAATTGCGGTTTGCTTTTGTTATGCTCAAGCAATAACACGCTAAAGTCGTAGTCGCGCACATACGATGAAAAGTTATTACCCACCATGCCTTCAATTCGCTCGTTGGTTTGGCTGTCAATAATATTAGTTTTTAATACCTCAATTGACGGAAATGCCTGACCACTGCATGCAATGTCTAAATCAACCGAAATGATCTTGAGCTCAACCTCGTAACGATCCCCTTGTGGGTTATCCCAACTGGCCAGTGCATTAAAGCGGTTGTTGATCATTTTTAGGGTATTACGCAGGTTTTGTTGGCGACTTTCACCCCTTGCTAAATTAGCGAAGTTGGTCGTAATACGTGTGTTATTTGATGGATGGTAGTTTTCATCCAAGTTAGTGCTTTTAATCGTAAATGTAAGCTCAGTGCTCATAGCCGTATCCTTTCAATTTCAGTTGTTACTGCTTTTATTAACTGGCTGTAAACCGATATAACGGTTAAGCAGTCGTGCTGCTTTGCAGAGTTAATAAATTTATACGCGGTATGTAGCATGAAGAAAAACGGGTTTATTTCAGGTAAAACATGAGCGAGATTCACGCTTAAGTGAATTAACTAAATTAACAGCTCTGATTGATAAGTGATAAGAGGTAAAACACCTTTTAGCCATCTAGATTTCTATTTAAAATAACAAGCCATGCAGTTTATTCATATAAAGCCTGAATAATATTCAATACTTTTAGAACGAGCTTATGGTTGGTGCTGGCAGGCTTGCCATGCAATAAAAAACAATTAATTCAATAATTTAATCATCACATGACCCGCGGTGAAAGTTTAATATAAAGCTAAACGACGAAGTTTTTACTTTGTTATAAATACCATTTTGTATTTAAAAATAGAGCTCTTAATTAAGCCAACTAATATGTACATGACGAATAGCGATAAGCTTACGTTGTTTGAGCGTGCTTTATAAATTCATCATAAATACTGTCTTTAATGAGCCTATCGGGTGTAAAGGCATAATAATGCTGATAAACATTATTAATTGTACCAATGTAATTAACGTCGTAATGGCGCTCTACTTCGGCTCTTACTAAAATTGGCGCGGGGAATATACCAAACCCTTGCTCGCCAAGCGATTTCATTAATGCGCTGTCGTCAACATGGCCTGCTATTGTCATTTCAATCTGGTGTTCTTGTAGCCAATAATAAATAGCACGTGCGACGGGGCTTTCTTTTGCGGGGAGCACTAAAGGCTTGTTGTTTAAAGACTGCGGAAACTGCTTATGTAATTGCGAATGCCATGTTTCGTTACCAAAAAGAGCGATTTGGCTTTTACCTATTTCATGGCAAAACGCCTTAAATGGCAAAGTAGTATCGAGTGGTTTATCGGCTAACACTAAGTCGAGCTTATGAATCGCCATTTGTGCCAGCAGTTCATCTTGTTGGCCATCAATACAGTGTAAGTTGGTTATACGCTCGTTATTTATTAAAGGCGCTAGCCACTTCGACACCAGTGATTTGGGTAACACATCTGAAATACCCACTTTTAATGTTCGTGAGTATTGCGTGGTATCACCTTGCGTGGTTTCTAGCCATTCGTGAGCAATAGCAAACATATCATTGGTGTATTGCTGGGTTACATGGCCAAACTCCGTTAACTGGAGGCCTCGCCCTTGGCGAACAAACAGTGGTTTTCCTAATCGTTGCTCTAAGTTAGTAATTTGCGAGCTGACCGTTTGCGGCGTTAAATTAAGTATTTTGCTCGCCGCTGCAATACTGCCGTGCTTACTAACCTGCCAAAAATAATATAAGTGATTGTAGTTGATGTTGGTAATCATTCGAAAATACCTGTTTTAAAATAAGAAATAATCAGCTTTTTCCTTTGTCACTAAGTTAGTAGATTACAGTCATGCCTGCAACATAGTTACTATTAAAAGGTGTCATTGCATGAAGCTAAAACTTACAGTTAAAAACAAGATAATTAACGCAAGTGAAAAGATGTCGCTTTTGAAGTTGATAAAAAGCCAATTGGCAAAACATACTTTAAATATTCGTAAAGTAGAGATTCAAATAAATGATCTTTCGAGTGAACGTCACGGCACTTTGCAGCAATGCAAAATTAATATTCTTTTACCTGGGCTACCCAGTATTAATGTAAATACAAAGGGAAGAAGTATGCTGCAAGCGATAAAGCGGGCACTTAAAAATTTACAACACATTCTCGTTAATAAGTATCAACCTTCGCAACCAAGCAGTTAATATCGCACTTGTAGTAGCAAGGATGCTACTTTTTTAATGCCTCTTAAATACCAAGCCATCTTTAGTAATAAACGATTCAATTATTGCCTATTGAGCCTTTAGCGCATTGCTATTGAGCAAAGCCGCCTTTCCCTTGTCCAGTTTCGTTACACTCTACCCAAACTACGCTTTGTAAACCTCCGCACCATTTTGATTAAAAAGAGAATGAAATTTTCAATTACCTAAATTCATAGTTATTGTGAATTTATTAGGTTCATTCCTATTAATTTACTAATTCACAAAATACTGTGGATTTATCCTTTACTGAGTTAACTTTCGCTATAATTCACAAAATATTGTGAATTATTAGCTTTTTTGTACTTTTTTAACTATTATTCACAAAACACTGTGAATTTTGGATTGGTAATGGAAGTCACGATAAAGTCAGCAAAACAATTAGGTAAATTGGCAAGTATGGTGAGGAAAAGCCAAAAGCTTGACCAAAAAACTGCGGGGGATTTCTCCGGTATTAGTATCAATACGGTGAGTGACTTTGAAAATGGCACAGGCTCGTTATCAATTGGCCGCGCGTTCGATTTAATGGAAGCTTTAGGTTTAGAGGTAAAAATAGATGTGGTGATACCTCAACATGATGAAAAGGCTAAAAATAAATTACTAATGCAAATTCAGAACATGGTGGATGGTTATAGATAAGCCCATCGTCTAAATGGGCTTTGCACTAATATTTCTATTTAGTATTACAAGTCTAGTTACAACTCAATACCTTAATTAGCAGACTAACTTAGTTGGAGCAATTACAAACGGAACCATTTTATTACATAAATAAAATAATTCTTCTTTATAGTACTCTTCAACAGCTGAAATTTTAAATTCGGTAGTTTTTAACTTTTCAACTATTGTTTTCAACAAATCAGAACCAAAGCCATCTAAAACTACACATTGGCACTTTTTAGCTGATGAGCAATTGCAATTACAATCATGACCTGTACTGATAAGTACTTCATTCCAAAAAGCTTTAGTAGATAAGCAGGTATCTTTACATGCAATATACTTTCTTAATCCTTTTTTAAAATCTATATACTTTATAGGGTTATGTCCTGCTATGTTACTTTTACGGAACTCGTTATACGAATTTATTTTTAATTTTTGGTGTTTACTACTAAAAACTTCATGCATTAAATCAAATGGAATTAGGTTTTCTATTTCTCTTGAGTCTGTAAAAACTGCTTTAGTTAAGTTATGTAATGGTAAAGCTTTAACAGCTAATGCTGTTTCGCCAAAGTTACATGCAGGGTGTTTTTTATCCGAGTCAACGATACAAAATGCTAACCCCTCATTATTTTCTTGGTGTGTTTTTATCACTTGATCAATTGTTGAACCACCACCTAGTTTTTCATTTGCTGAAACTTGAACACCTCTTATCTTTAATTCCTCTTTAAGGTAGCTATCTGTCATGTATTTAAAAAATTTTACATCATTGATATTTTCAGCGATAACCGTCGGAAGGCAATCATTGAAATCACCTAGATATACATGAGGAAAGCTGTTCAATGCTAACTCCTCATTTTCTTTAGTATCTAATGATGTCAATACAACTCTGAAATCTAATTGTTTTAACCAATTACTCCATTGTGTTTGATCTTTTATGAGCATTTTAATATTGCTTAGGTCGTGCGGACTCCACTGAAATTTTAGTAACTTTTCTAAAAAGGAAACTTTCGCTAGTATAAATGTACCTCCTTTTCTTCTAAGCCTAAATAAAGAGGATAATTGATCAAAATCATTTTCTGTTAATTCTTTTTTATCCAACTTTAATTCAATGGAATTGTGAATTTCTAAAATCATCCTTGGTATTACTCCGTGTCAAAAAAGCCCCAAGGCCAATCCAATAGACATCCATCATCATCATAAGTTGAAATCTTAACAGCTGTTTCTTCATCAGGTTTTTTCTTATCAAAAACAATTATTGATGTATCCCCTTTGCTAAGTTTATTTTTTGAAATTGCTCTTCCTATACAGTTAACTATAGTTTCACTATGAGTTTCAATCATAATTTTTAGGTCTATATTATCTTTTTTACAAAGTTCAATAGCTCGAATAAATACGTTTATAAGCTTTGACTGAATCCTAGGATGTAAATGAAGTTCAGGTTGTTCAATAATAAGCATTTTAAAGTTAACTTCATTACTGTACCTGTTTCTTTGGTGTGATTTTATGTACGTGGTAAACCAAAGCTGTGTAATAATAGGTAGGATTTGAGAGAAGCCAAATCCCATGTCAGTTACATTATAATCTGTATCGGAATCTTTGTAATGAAGATATAAACTTAGGTGACCTGTAGAAGAGCGCGCATCTAAGAAAAAGCCGAAATTATTTGTCATCCATTCTTGAAAATTCTTTTTTTGGGTTTCAGACAAGTTATCTATAAACATAGGCAAATTACTTCCTTGATGATCAACTTGATCTACGCTTAAATTTTGAGTCCTATAATATCTTTCTGCATTGGCCCTCAGTGGTGCGATATAATTCGTTGACTCAAACAACTCGCAGAAACGCTGATTAAACACAAATAGTGAAGTAGGAATATGTATAGCAATTACTAGTGACATTAATTCCGAAAGTTGATTCTCTTCGTTTTTTATATTTACTATTTTCTTTTTCCATGTGACTGCATTTGAAGAGTTAATCAATTCCTTGTAAAAATTTTCAGTAGAAGAAACATCACACCTAACTACTTGTTGTAATATGTCAGATATATTCGTCCCTTTTCTAGTAAATGGGGTGATTCTTTTTGATATTTCTTGGTAGATACTTTCATTAATAAACACATATGGAGCTCTAAATCTATAAGCAATACGTGAATCAAGCCCATTTTTCTTAAACCTGAGTATAGGCAATAAGTTAGCTCTTCCACTAAAAGCATCCATTTCTGTTTCTTGAAAATACTCTGAGAAATCATGACCATTAACAGCAAAATGCTCAATTTTATTTTTTTCGATGTCAAAATTAATTGAACATTGGTTTTGAAAATAATCCAAGTCTAGCTCAGATACTTTTTCATTACCTTTTTTATCTTTTTTAAGGTTGAAATTTAAGTAATACTTCCCAAGAAGTGATTTTTCAAGAAAATCTCTAAGAATACTATGGTGAGCGTTCTTAAATGATGACAGATCAAAACCAAAGCCAAACTTTATTTTTCCATCAGTCGAATATTTTGAAAGAGCATGCTCATAGTCTCCAAAATCTACATATGAACCGAACCACAAAATTGAACCTCTTGTACTTGACGCTAAGCTTTGTTTAATTAAGGGAAAGGTCCTAAGAAAAGTACTTTTACCTGCACTATTTTCTCCGAGAAGTATCGTAAGGGGCTTAAGTTCTACAACCCCTGTATCTTTTAAGCTTTTCAAGCCTTGAATTCGTATACTGTCCATAGTGCTAATCCATTTTAAGCGTAGATGTGATAGTAGTATTAACTTCGAAAGTAACAGTAAAGTTAACATTTGTCATCTAAAACAATTGGTTGAAAAGCGACTTTAAACCTTAATATATGGCTATTGGCGTATTTCTTTTAAGTGGGGAGAGCTTTCAGCTAATTCGTAGTATTAACCAATTAGCTTGTTAGCATATATTTTTTGGTTTCGCAGCTTTTAACCAAAGCTAAACCTTTGTAAACCCCCATTACACTTTGATTAAAAAAGCCGCACTCTAATAATTAGAGTGCGGCTTTAGTATTTTATTTTTTAAAGCGATTACTTATTTAGTAAGTGCTTTTCAAAAAAGTCAGCCATCATAGTATGGTAATGCAAGGTGGTGCCTTTGCCTTCACGTAAGCTATGTGAGCGGTTAGGGTATGAGAAAAACTCAAACTGCTTGTTGTGCTTTACAAGCTCGTCAATTAAGCGCTCTGAGCCTTGATAATGCACGTTATCATCGCCTGTGCCGTGAATAAGCAATAGCTTACCGGTTAGGTTTTTAGCAAAGGTAATCGGCGAAGTGTTATCGTAACTCTCAGGATCGGTGTTTGGGTTGCCGGCATAACGCTCTTGGTAAATGGTGTCGTATAAACGTATATCTGGCACCGGTGCTGAGGCAATGCCTACTTTAAATTTATCACCATGGCGGAACAATAAGTTAAGGGTTGAACTACCGCCCCCTGAATGCCCCCATACGCCAACACGGTCAGTGTCTATTACATCCCAGCGTTTAGCCATGGCATCTAGGGCGTCTACTTGGTCTTGTACGGTAATTGAGCCGATTTTTTTATAAATCGATTTGCGCCAATCGCGGCCTTTTGGTGTACGTGTACCTCGGTTATCAACCGATGCCACAATAAAGCCTTTTTGCGTTAGCAGTGATTTATACAAGTAACTGTTACCTTCCCAGCGGTCTTGCACTGTTGAGCCCCATGGTTCGCCGTATACGTAAAACACAATTGGGTGTTTTTTACTTTTATCCATGTTCTCAGGGAACATAATGTAGCCGTCAAGCTCGGTGCCATCTTGCGCGTTTACTTTAAAAAACTCATGCTTTGGTAAGCTTTGCTCAGCCAGTTTTTGTTTAAGCTCGTTGTTTTCAACTAAAGTTTTTACATTACTGTGATCGCTCACTTTAATGATCTCTTTAGTCGGTGGCATACCAAACTTTGAGTAAGTGTGCATAGCCCACGAGGCATCTTTTGACATGTAGTAGCTGTTTGAACCTTCAAACTCAGCAGGTGTTACCCGTACCGGTTTGCTGCTGCCATCAAGCGGTGTGCTGTATAAATAACGCTGACCAGGATCGTTTGGCGAGGCAATAAAATACATTACGTTTTTATCTTCATTAATGGTAAGCATATCAATAATGTCGTAATCGCCTGGGGTTAGGTCGATAATAGTTTTGCCATCGCGCGATACACGATAAAGATGACGCCAACCGTCGCGTTCGCTATGCCAAATAAAAAACTCACCGTCTTTTGACCAGTTGGCTTTATAAAACCATTCGATAAACGCATCGTCTTTGTCTTCTAAAATTTTGGCCAGTTGCTGCTTTTGCCAATCAAACAACCACACTTTGTTATGGCTTTGTGGACGGTTTAAATCTTGAATCATTAATTCATTACCGGTGCCCGCCCAGCTAATACGCGGAATATAACGGTCGCGGTTATCGCCTTCAAGCTCAGCCCAACGGGTTTGTTTATCAGCAAGGCTTACCACACCAACACGCACGGCAGAGTTGGTTTCACCGGCCTTAGGATACGGGAATTCTTTAAGGGTAGGGTACAGTTCATCGGTGTTGTTGATCATAGTGAAAAATTTAACGTCACTGGTATCAAGCTGCCAATAGGCGATTGATTTGTTGTCGGGGCTCCAACGAAAACCATCGGCAATGGTGAATTCTTCTTCGTATACCCAATCAAAATTACCGTTAACTAGGGTGGCGCTGCCATCGGTTGTAAGCGCGGTTACATCGTTACTACCAACTGCTTGCATATAAATATTGTTATCGCGTACATAAGCCACTTTAGAGCTATCTGGTGAGAACTTAGCAAACATTAACGTAGTTGGCTCAACGTCTTTACCACCTAATTGCTGTAACTGGTTAGTCTCAAGGTTGAGTAACCAAAAATCCCCGCGGCTGCGTGAGCGCCAAACTTGCTCGCTGTTGGTAAATACCATCAGCCATTTACCGTCTTTTGACCATTGGTAGCTTTCGATTGCCAATGGCTCGTCTGCGCCCTCTGGTAGTAGCTTTTCAAACTCAACCAGTACTTTACGGCCTGTCCCGTCAGCATTGTAAAATACAATGTCGTTACCTTTTACGCCGTGCTCTTTTTCATCATCGGCGTTGCTGTCGTCTGCTTCTTCTTTTTCGCTTTCGCGCTCTTCAAGCACAGTGTAGCCGGTGCCATCATCTAGCCACTTAAAGTAAGTGCTACGCTGGGTTTTAAATTCTTTATCTTTATAAATTTGCGCGAGTGAAAGTGACGTGTCTATTTCAGCAGAGGCCAAGGTAGATGGAGTATTTTGAGTCATAGAACAGCCAGATAAAGACAGCCCCGCTAATATAGAAAAAGCAAGTGCCGAGGTTTTAAGTAATGTCATGTGAATCCCTAAAGTGATATTTACTTACTGCTATTATTTTATGAGTTTTGCAATAAGTTGATTTAGCAATACATACTTGTATTAACCAACCTTAATTTAGCAAACTTTTTTGCTTTATATCAGTATGCTTATCGCATAATAGGTACATTTAAGCCGTATTGTTTTTGCTAATCAGTAAACTTCTTTTTTTACAATAGGTCGCTAGAGGGTGATTAAATACTTTTGTGCCAGGTGTACTGCATTTGTTTTGCTGTTAGCTCTGCAAGTTCAGGGCTTATATGCTCAGCCACTAAATGTAAGCTCATATCGATACCTGCAGAAATACCCGCTGAGGTTATAAACTTATCATGCTTTACCCAGCGCTTATTACTCATTACATTGAGTAAAGGGAACAAAGCGGCTAGCTCGTTTATGTCTTCCCAGTGAGTTGTTACATTTTTACCATTTAATAGCTCTGCCTTTGCTAATAAAAATGCGCCTGTACAAACCGATGCTACTACCGGAGCTGACTGGGCTGTGCGCTTTATCCAATCAATAACAGCGGCTTTAGTGAGCTCATTATTGTGAACACCGCCAACCACTAAAAGTAAATCAATGGCAGGATGATCAGCAAAACTGTAATGGGGATTTACACTAAAACCACCTCGCGCATTTACAGGCTGATTATGTTGCGCGACTAAAAATATATTCCACTCGTTTTTAGCTGAACGTTGAGCAGTACTAAATACTTCAAATGGGCCTGAAAAGTCGAGTACTTCAGCATCATCATATATATAAATACCTATGTTCATTTAGCGTTCCTTCTATTTCAAACGTTTAAATTAGCATGTTTTACATAAAAAAAGCCCACTATTTAAGGGGAAAAAGCGGGCTTAGGGTAGTCATTTAAAGCTTTATGTATAGCTATTTTTTAGCGTTTAACTTAACAGCTTCAATTTTATAGCTGTATTTGTAGTCTAACCATGGGAGCTCATATTCGTACAAGGGTTTACTACCCCACGAATCCGTTCCACCTACACCACGCTGCTTGTAATCTATATTTACAAAAATGTACGGGGCTTTGGTTAAATCTGATGGGTGCATATTGCGCCGATTAACTTGTTCAGTACTCTTATCGTAGTCGTGCATATCGAAGAAAGATGCATTAAAGCCAATTAAGGGATCGCCAGAAAACTTAACTCCATAGCCTTTATCATTATAAAACGTAACGTACCGTACATCCGTTTTGTGACCGTTTTCTTGCGGGCGAACATACGGTACACGTAAAGAGTCAACGTCAGACTGATATAAGCCAACAAAAGCCGATGACTTACGATCGTCATAGTTTTCGTGAGGCCCTCGACCATACCACTGTACGTTTTTAAAGTTCTCGTTCACAACAAACTGCATACCTAATCTGGGTAAGGCTGAGTACGAATTATGAGGCGCAGCATAAAAGTAAACATCTACATCAACTACGCCATTGCCATTTATTGTGTAAGTTGTGAAGTACCGACTTTCAACGTTATTTAATGTGTGCTCTGTTTCGACTTTGTATTGTGTTGAGGATACTTTTTTACTACTAAAACTAGTCAGTGTTGTATTTGATCCCGCGTGTTGCCACACAGCAAACGAGTCACCATATCCCTTTTGTGGTAAATCATTATCGGTAGGCGCACGCCAAAAGTTAGGCTGCA
This sequence comes from Pseudoalteromonas sp. H71, assembly GCF_001468485.1. GTDB lineage: Bacteria > Pseudomonadota > Gammaproteobacteria > Enterobacterales > Alteromonadaceae > Pseudoalteromonas. The sequence goes on along the minus strand of NZ_LODI01000035.1, from coordinate 108,297 downwards.
CAGGTTGGTCTACACTATTGGCTAGTAATGGCTTTCTAAAGACATTAATTTCATTCAATAAGCCTGTTTTTTTGTTAAACGTAAATTGAGCGTTTTTAGTAGAAAAAGCTAAAGAATTTTCAGAATCCTTTACTTTTAACGAGGCTGATTTTGTATTATTAGTCAGTGCAAAGCCTGTTAATGCTAGTTGTTCTGATGCAACTACATGACCCGTTGGCAATGTATTTTTAGCGTTTTTGAGAACGGCTTGTACATTTAAAAAATATTCAATGCCTGCTCCTAGTTTTGTTTTAATTGGCAAACTAACACGCTGAGATGTTTGTGGTTTGGCATTAATACCGAGGTTAGCACCTTGCTCGACTTCAACACCGTTGGCCATTAGCTGCCATGACAAAGTAAAGTCAGACAGGTCGGCAAAAAACTGTTTGTTAATTACGTTTATTTCGTAAGGAGCTTTGCTCGTTAACTCAAAGTCGATGTTTTGCTGTACCTGTTTAACTTCCCACAAATAAGGGTAAGGCGTTCTGTCGGCGTAAACTAACCCATTTGCAGCAAAGCTTTTTGCGCTTACCGCAAATGGTGGCTCTAAGTCGCCACCATATGCCCAAAAAAGCTCACCTTTACTGTTTTTCATGGCAAATGTTTGATCGACCCAATCCCAAATAAAACCACCTTGTAACTGTGAGTATTTTTCAAAGGCCTGCCAATATTCTTCAAGGTTACCTAGCGAATTACCCATTGAGTGTTCGTATTCAATTAAGATCATGGGCCTTGATACGTCATGCTTCGTTTTCGCATAGCGAACAGCCGAATGAATTGGCGCATACATTTGGCCGTATACGTCGGTGTGACGTCTTAACTGTGCTTGTTCAGATACGACTGGAAATCCTGGGGCTTGACGCTTTAGCCAGTCGTACGACGCCTCTAAATTAATACCATCGCCCGATTCATTACCCAGTGAGCGCATAACAACCGATGGGTTATTTTTAGAACGGTGATACATGTTTGAAATGCGATCTATGTATGCATTTTGCCAGCTAAGCTTATTTACCAAGTGTGCCGAGGGGTCGTACTTACCTTGGTTTGCAGCTCCCATTCCATGTGACTCAATGTTAGCTTCATCCATAACGTATAAGCCATATTTGTCTGCAAGGTGATAAATGTACGGATCTTGCGGGTAATGAGCCATACGTACTGCATTAATGTTAAAGGCTTTCATTAATGCTACGTCTTTTTCCATAGACTCTTTAGAAACGACGTGCCCTGTTACAGGGTCGTGCTCGTGCCTATTTACACCTTTAAATAAAACCGGTTTGCCGTTAACTAAAATATTGCCATTTTTTAGCTCACTGCTTCTAAAGCCTATTGATTTTCCGATCCACTCAACCACCTGTTCATTACTATTGCGTAAGCCTATTTTTAATTTATAAAGATTAGGAACTTCAGCACTCCAAGGCAGTACATTATTGACTTTAAACACTGCTTTAACTTGCGTACTTTGTTGCTCTTTTATTTTAGGAACTGACAACGTTTTAGTACTCATTATCTTATCGTTTGCGTCTAGCAGTGAAACGAGCAAGTCAAAGTTAGCGTGGGTTTGCTTAGTGTGGTTTTGTACTGTTGTGGTTAGCGTTAGCTCGCCGTTTGTGTAATTATCTATCAAAGTGGTATTGGCTTCAAAATCACTTATACGCACTTTTGGCGCAGCATATAAATATACATCGCGCTCAATGCCACTCATACGCCACATATCTTGGCATTCAAAGTAAGACCCTGTTGAATAACGGTAAACTTGTAGTGCTAGGGTATTTTCGCCTTTAGAAACGTATGGCGTAATATCAAATTCAGCGGCAGTTTTAGAGTCTTCTGAATAACCAACTTGCTGACCATTTACATAAATATAAAACGCCGACTTTACCGCCCCAAAATTAATAAGGATTTGTTTGTTATTCCAGCTTTCGTCAATGTTAATTATTTTTCGGTATGAGCCAACAGGATTATAGTAACGCGGTAGCTCAATTTGCTCAGTATTAGGTATTAAACAGTAGTGAGAGTGATAAAAAGGAGAACCGTAACCATTTAGCTCCCAATTGGCAGGGACAGCTATTTCATCCCAGCTTGCGTCATTGTAGGTTACTTTTTCAAATCCATCTGGTTTTCTACTAGGAGAGTCAACCCAGTTAAACTTCCACTGCCCATTTAGTAATTTATAGTTATCTAGCTGCCAAGGCTCCATTGTAAATGCGTTTTGCTCGGTTGCTGTAGGGTAATAGAACGCGCGGGGTGGGAGTTTATTGACTCTAAATATACTTGGATCTTGCCATGCCTGCGCTGCTTGCTGTTCTGTTGCAAGGCCTGGCAAGCTAATTATTAATAAATGAAGTCCCCAAAAGCATAGAAGCTTTTTTAGATAACCTTTAAGCCGCATTCTGTTTTCCTTTCATTGTTTTTTATCATATAAATATGCTAATTAAACTTTAGCGTATTTCTAACAATTAATAAACTTAATTAATAGAGACAACAACGGCGGTTATGAGGACTATTTTTCAATAAAACGTTTTTTATAGCGCTTTGTTAATTTTATGGCTCTAATTTGGTCGCCAATTAAAGTAAATACCGCTGATGCATTTATTTTTGCAGGTTTGCCTTGACCCATGCGGCGAATTTGCCTTTTTACTAATGCCATAGTGGCTAGGCCTGCTAGGGTTTTGTCTTTTAGAGTAACAACAGGTAGTGATGCAATAAAATTTGGCTTTGTTTGCCAAATTTTGGCCAGAGAAGGGTAATATGCACATGCAGTTGCCATCCCTACAAGCGCCACTCCTGAACTAACAACCGTACATGCTACACCTAAGCGGCTTATACCACCCGTAGTCATAATAGGAGTACTGGATTGCTCGCTAATTGTTTTGGCAAATTCTAAAAAGTACGCTTCACGAGCGAGTGTGCGTTCATCGGCCGTTTTACCTTGCATAGCTGGTGCCTCGTAACTGCCGCCCGAAAGCTCAACAAAATCTATATTTAATTTACTTAACAGGGTTACTACAGCTTGGGCGTCGCTAGGTTCAAACCCACCGCGTTGAAAGTCAGCTGAGTTTAGTTTAACCGATACCGAAAAGTTACTTGCGCAACTAGCCTTAATTTTTTGAGTTATTTCGGTTAATAAACGCGCACGATTTTCAAGACTGCCGCCGTATTTATCATCACGCTTATTGGTTAAAGGCGATAAAAACTGAGCTAATAAGTACCCATGAGCCGCATGTATCTGCACACCATCGAACCCTGCCTTTTGTGCTTGCAATGCCGTATTTGTAAAGCGCTCAACAACATCATTAATTTCGTTGTGTGTCATTGCTTTTGGTTGGCCAAATAGATGAGAGTGTTTTCCCATGTTTAGTGGCACGTTAGAGGCTGACAGCACTTTCCCACCCATTTTTTTAAATACTTGGCGGCCTGGGTGGTTAATTTGCATAATAACTTTACATTCATTTTGCTTTGATAATCGCGCAAGCTCAGCAAACGATGTAATATCAGTGTGCTGCTCAAGCGCCAGGCCACCTGGGCCTGTCATAGCTAAGTGATCAACCATAACGTTACCGGTGATCACTAAACCAACCCCGCCTTGTGCCCATGCGCTGTAACAATTTTTAAGTACTTGCGATGGTGTAAGATCGGCTTCAGCTAGGTTTTCTTCCATGGCCGCTTTTACTAGCCTATTTTTTAAAACTAAACCGCTAGGTAAAGTAATAGGTGAAAAGACGACACCTTGTTGATTTTCTGGCATGTTACAAACCAATTAAATTGACATTATCGCCACTATAACTTTAAAGTTAGCTTTAAGGTCAAGGCAGTATTTATAAATTAATTAACCTGAACTATGGTTAAGAGACTTACTAATATATTGCATAAAGGTGATATTAAAATTGATTTTTTCTAGCCAGAGATTTTCAATGAAAACAAGGCGAATTTACGCATCAATAGCTGGCCTATTGCAAGTAAATTCAACGCAGTTAGCGTTGAAAATAGCTGCTAGAGGTTTATTATCCAGAGTTCAGGTTAAATAGGACCACGATGAAAATAAGTGAACTTGCAAAACTCGTTGGCGTTGCCCCTAGTACAATTCGTTATTACGAAAGTAAAGGTTTGTTACCGAAAAGCAGCCGCAATAGTAATGGCTACAGGCAATACGAACATTCAAGCATTGAGCAAATAAAAATGATTAAGTTTGCACAAAGTTTAGGGTTTTCGTTAGAGGAAATACCGACGTTAAAAACACCAGAAAATAACCTAGACCACACGGTTGTTATTGAGCGCTTGCAGCAAAAGCAAAACGAAGCGAATGCACTGATAACTCAGCTGCAAAAAAAATCGCAGCGCATTGGTAGCCTAATTACGCAATTAAATTCAAGCTGGTCAAATGGACAATGTTTAACACAGAAACAAATGAGTGATTTATTGAATGAGGGCCAGTTTTAACGGTTAGCCGTTTTTATTATTAGGTAGGAATACCCAAGCAAAAAACATCATAAACACAAAGTCGTTTATACCGTAAATACTGTAAAAAATACCTGCGAATAAATCTTTATCATATACATTACTTAGGTTGTTGTTTGCTAACCATAATAACCAAGTCACAACATAAACCAGTTTTTCAATAACAAACGCGCCGGCAAGCCACTTTATATTTGAGGTAATAAAAGCGCTAGCTAAATACGCTAAGCCCCATATAACGATCATTAACAAGCCAAAGTTAGACATAACAACAGGGTCTAGTTCATTTATTATGGGATTTGTAAAAAATCGAGAGAAAAGTAAAACACCGCCTATATTCATGCCTGCAGCCATAATAAAACCAAATTTAATTAGCTTATTTTTTTTCATGTTTTCTGCCTATCCGGTTTGTTAATTAAAGTAGATAACTCAATCATGTACTTTGTTAGTTAAGTTCAAGTAGCATCGCCGTTTTTAAAATACCATGTGCCGGCAACCATTGTTTATATTCAGAAAAGCCATGTTTTTTATATAAATTAATTGCTGGCGTATTTGCGACAGCAGTTTCTACTACCGCTTTGTTATACGTATTCGATTTAAGCGCATGAGCAATTAACTTACCCGCTATTCCTTTTTTAAAGTAGCTTGGATGCACAGTTAAACTTTCGATACTTAAGCACTTATTTTTTACTTTAATTTCTATAACTCCAGCTAGGGTACTTTCACAAAAAAAACCATAAAATAATGCGTTGCTGCGCACAATATCGTGCTGCATTCTGCTAAGAGGTGGAAAATGTGAAGCCTTTATTAAAAGGGCCTCTACTTTATAAGCACTCTGCAAAACGTTATAAATTTTCTCGGCTACAGAAGGAACTGCATTTTTTAGTTGTAAGACCATTTTAATGTCACTTATGTTTTTAGATATTGCAGCTATTTGAAAAAATGAATTATTAATTGGTATATTCAATTAGCTCTTCAACGTATAAATACCCTTTTTGGCGTTGAGTTAACTTAATGAATGTTTTTAACTTAGGTGCATATAAGTGAATATCTTGTGTGTCGGCTGAGTAGCCTCTTGAGTTAATAATTTTACCTGTGTACTCAATGGTATAAGCTTTATATGTGCCAGCTTCTACTGTTTCATCTTTATATGAGATAACTTTAGCGTTTTGAATTGTTGAGCCCTTAGTGCCATCTTCGCTTTCCCAGTGCTCTTCAAACACCCATGTTTTACCCACATATAACGGCCAATAATAACGCGCCGTTGTGCTGTTATTAGGCTTTGTTAATACCCTTAAAGAGGTAATTCCTTTACCCGTTAACATACCTAGAGTGCCACTTTTGCTGACTATTTGCTTAGTGTCCGTGCCCTGTGCACGTATTTCATTGCTAGGTGTTACCCCTTTATATTTCCATACCCACTTTTCACCTTCACTATAGTCAGCTTGAATTGGTTGATACGTTTTTTCATTTGAGGCGTTTGTAAAAAAGCTTGATAAGCTTAAAGCAAAAATAATAAATTTAGCGTTCATTTACGTTATTCCTTTTTATTGCGTTTTACTTTTGTGTTTAAGCCTAGTAATTGAGGGTATTGCTCGATTAAAGCAAAGTTTGATAAATAGCGCTTACAGTTTATAAACGCTATCATCAAGCAAACCAATAGGGCTAGTCTAACTCTAGCTGTGCTCGCTCTACACTCTCGTTAGGCAACTCTTTTTGAACAGATACACCAAGCTCTTTAAATTCAGCGGCTTGTTTAATTAAGTTACCTTTGCCTCGGTAAAGCTGTGAAAAAGCCTTGTCGTAGCTTTCTTTTGCTCGGTCTAGCTGTTTACCAACCCCTTCCATACTCAGTAAAAAGCCGTTTAATTTGTTGTAAAAACGTTCGGCACGGTTTGCAAGCTCTTTTGAATATTTGGTTTGCTCTTCAAAACGCCAAAGCTGTTTTACAATATTTAAACTGGTTAACAGCGTTGTAGGTGTGGCAACCAGTATATTTTTTTCTATCGCTTGTTGGTAAATATCGCTTTGATATTTAAGCGCTTCTACAAACGCAGACTCTATTGGTACAAACATAATAACAACTTCTGGCGAGTTGAGCCCTGGCAAACGGTCGTATGATTTACTTGCTAGCTCGTTAATACGGGCTGTAACTGCATTTACATGCTCTTTAATAGCTTGATTAGCATCCAGTTCATTTTCAGCATTTACATAACGGGTGTAGGCATTAAGAGATGTTTTTGCGTCAATCACTAAATGACGACCTTGTGGTAAGTACACAACAACATCGGGGCGTAAACGGCCGTCTTCGGTATTAAACGACACTTCACGCTTGTAATCAGTACCAGCGCGCAGGCCTGCGCTATCGAGTACGTTTTCAAGCATTAGCTCTCCCCAGTTACCTTGGGTTTTCTTTTGCCCTTGCAGCGCATTGCTTAGTTTATCAGCTTGCTCGGTGATGGATTGGCTTTTGGCTTGTAAGTGTAAAAGCTCTGTTTTTAACTGAGCTCGTTGTTTTAAATCTTCAACATGAATCGACTCCATTTTATCTCTAAAGCCTTTTAACTCGCCTTGAACAGGTTTTAACAGTTGTTCAATACTTTCTTGGTTGGTCACTTTAAAGCTTTGGGTTTTTTCATCGAGTATTTTATTGGCTAAGTTTTCAAACTCTTTTTTAAGTACGTTTTTACTTTGCTCTATTTGCGCTAGCTGCTCAGTAAAGTTTTGCTGCTTTTGCTCTAGCGTGGTTCGCATATTATTGAGCTCTATGTCTCGATTATTATATTGCGCACGTAGCTGAGTTAATTCGGTTTCGGCTTTTTGCCAAAACTGATTATATTGCATGCTTTGTTTTTCTTGCTCACTGCAACGCGTTTTAAAATGCTGCGCCTCGTCACGCTGTTCTTGATGGCTATGTTCAAGCAGCTCGTGTTCATCTTGTAAGGCGCTAAACTGCTCTGCTTTGTTATCGAACTGACTTTGTAATAAAGAAAGTTGCTGTTGCTGCTCGTTAATTGTTTTTTTTAATTTTTTGCGAGGCAAAACGGCAATAACACTATAAAGCACAATACCTGCAGTAAACCCTGCTGCAGTGCTTACCCAATCAATTTGGGTGAGTATTTGAGTAATCATAAAATAAACTTATAAAATTTATGGACATGCCATCATAACGAATAAGTTTGAACAGAAGTAGGGGGGTAGTAAATAACAGCCATAAAAAAAGCCAGTTCAAAGTGAACTGGCTCAACCATTACTAAATAAGTAACACAACAGGGGGAATCAACATGAAAACTTGTATTAACTGCAATTAATCAACAAGCATAATAGTAGACGCCGCTATTTGAATTAAGTTCATTAAAAGATCAAATTATTCTAAATAAACTGATCTTTGGCTCATAAACCATTAAATGCTAAAAATTAGCTATAAAAAAAGCCAGTTCAAAGTGAACTGGCTTAATCATTACTAAATAAGTAACTAAATGGGGGAAATCAACATGAAAACTTGTATTAACTGCAATTAATCAACAAGCATAATAGTAGACGCTCTGTTTTGAATTAAGTTCATAAAAAGATCGAATTAATTTAAATAATACCAATCCGTTTAATTAAGTGATCTATTTTGAGGATAGGTAAACGTGTTGATAGCTTGGCAAAAAATTCGTTATTTAGTTGTTCTCGGCAATTACTCCTGCATTGCTCTACCTTCTGCACCCATGCCGTCGTAAATGATAATTTTTTAACGTAGATAGCGACACTTTTGGCCCCACAAAATGATTAAGCATTATTGCGGATTGGTATAACTTCAGCCTCGGCTTATGGGCAGCTAAAAAGAAGCATAAAAAAAGCCAGTTCAAAATGAACTGGCTTAATCATTACTAAAAGTTAGTAACTAAATAGGGAATCAACATGAAAACTTGTGTTAACTGCAATTAATCAACAAGCATAATAGTAGACGCCCTAGATTTGAATAAGTTCAAAAAAGATCGCACTAATTTTAAAATAAATTAACTTTTTATAAGTGACAACATTTGTTGCTCATCAAACTGTGTAAAACTCATTGATTTATCAGTAAATAGGGCATCAACAAGTGCTTGTTTGTCCTCTTGCATTTTAAAAACTTTTTGTTCAATTGAATGACTCATGATCAACTTATAAACAAAAACAGGATTTGTTTGCCCAATACGGTAGGCTCGATCGGTGGCTTGCTTTTCTACCGCAGGGTTCCACCATGGATCGAAATGAATAACGGTATCTGCTTGTGTTAAATTAAGCCCAGTACCACCTGCTTTTAAGCTAATTAAAAATACAGACGTTTTACCACTGGTAAACTCATCAATGACTTTATCGCGATGGCGAGTTTGGCCTGTTAATAAACTAAAGTTAATGTTTAGCTCATTTAATTGTTTAGCAATTAAATCTAACGCGGACGTAAATTGGCTAAATATAATTACTTTACGCCCTAGGCTTAACATTAAAGGGAGGTGAGTAGACAACCATTCTAATTTTGCAGAGCCTGCTTGTGTATCGGGCTCAATAAGCTTTGGATGGCAACAAATTTGCCTAAGCTTTAGTAAAGCCTCTAAAAAGGCAAGTTTACTTTTTTGAACGCCTTGCTCAGCAAATAGATCAATTAGCTTTTCTTCAAGTGCACGTGTTATTCCTTGATACATTTCTTTTTGTTTAGGCTCAAACTCAAATTCTTTAGTAATTTCTGTTTTTTGCGGTAGTTCTTGCGCAACTTGTGCTTTAGTTCGACGCATAATAAACGGCATTATGAGTGCTTTTAATTGCTCGGCACGTTCCATATCGGCTTCGCGTTCAATAGGCGTTTGAAAATGTTGTTTAAAATGAGCCTGAGAGCCTAATAAAGAGGGCATAGCAAAGTCGAGTAAAGACTTAAGCTCAAGCAAGTTGTTTTCAATTGGGGTACCGCTTAAGCACAATTTAAAATCAGCATTAAGCCTTTTTACTAATCGTGATACCTGAGCAGTATCGTTTTTAATATATTGCGCTTCATCAAGAATTATATTTTCAAAATAAAGCGGCGAATAATAAGCTATGTCGCGCTTTAATAAAGGGTAAGTTGTAAGTATACATTGTGCTTGTGCTAGGTGCTTTAATGGCTCGTTGCGATTAGCGCCAAATATGGTTATTACCTTAAGACCTTTAGTAAATTTTATTATTTCGTTTTGCCAGTTACTCACTAAGCTAGTTGGACACACAATGAGTGTAGGGCCCGCTTGTGGACGATTATACGTACTTGTTAAAAACGCAATGACTTGCAGTGTTTTACCCAACCCCATATCGTCAGCTAAAATGCCACCAAGTTTATGACGTTTTAAACAACTTAGCCAATCAACACCTTGCTGTTGATACTCTCTAAGTTCAACCGACTCATTTAAGCCATGCAGCGGTACACTCGGCATAGCTTTACCGGTATTGTTAAGCTCCTCAAGATAGCGCTCGAGTGAATCGTCGTGAAGCTCAACGTTGATTGCAGTATGTTTTACAAGTTCTGGCAAGTACGAAAGCGGTATATTAAATTCATCACGCGTTTTTACAAATTCAAAACGTTGCTTAAAATCAGTCAGCAAATTTATAGCTGACTTATTAATAACACCAAACTGTCGGCCAACAGGGTAGTAATGAAACAACTGACTTTGTCGATTTAACGATTGATAAAGTGGATCTTCGTCACTAAAAAGGTGCGAAAGCTTACTATTGTTAATGAGCACTTTACAGTGCATTTGATGCCCTGCAGCTCTATTAGCAATAAGTGATACTTCACTTTGTGGATTGGCGATATCCATCTTACCAATAGTGACTTTCCAACCATGCTCTTTAAAGCCCGGAAATACCTCATAGGTTAACCAATGAAGATGAATAGCCGATTGCTTGTTGAAAGTAAACTCACTTTGTAAACCCCCTTTACAAAACTCGAAACCTAAATTAACAAGCTCATTGGTTACTGTGTTTTCAAACGCGCTGTTAATTAAATTATTTGGCGCTTTACCTGCTGGGTAATTTTTATTTTTATACCTAAACGATAAAGACAGCCTTAAACCAGCATCTCCCATAGATACTTTAATTACTGCGTTACTCGCTGTTTGCGGTAAAACAGATTGCGTATTGGTAGGGTGGGGGATAACTCCCGCACCAAAGTTATCGGCAAGCTGCTTATAAATACGATCAAAATTAGCGCTGTGTATTGCAGGCATGGTTTGTAAATGCGCTATTTCATCGCCACTCAACGGTGTACGTATGCGGCCAACTTTTAGATGGTCAAGGTCTAGATATGTGGGCGGTGTGGTTTTGAGCACCGCCCAATTTTTACTTTGTTCTAAGTTAACAACTAATTTTGTAAGCTCTTTTTCTTGTTGCCAATTAAAACTAAGTGATTGGCCACTTTGCGGTTTAATTGCAACACGAGAGCGATGTAAAAATAAGCGCTCGGTAGCAATTAACTGCTGTAACGCACTAAATCCCCATTGACCTTTTAGCTCGAGGCTACCGACTGCATTTTGTGAGCGAATCCAGCTGTAAAGCCTAAAGTCACTTTCAAGTAAATCATTTGGCGTTATAAAGCTATTTAATTGCTGGTCAGTTAGGTTTCGCCCTAACGTATAATTTTGGTTTTTATCGTAATTAGCAATTTTGGGAGATATAAATACTTTATTATTTTCAACACTTAATATAAAAAGTAACACTTGGGATGGTGTTGTTAATTCGGTACTTTTAAGTGTACTTAATTCACTGAACCAATCATTTATAAAGTAGTCTTCGCCATACTCACCAGAGTGCTCTATTTTGAGCTTTAGTAAAATGGCTGCGAGGTGTAGGCACTTTGTTTTGATATTACAGGTGCAATGGGTATCAACAGAATAACCCGTTGGTAATTTACTGATCTCAACTCGCTGGTTATACGAAGCACCGGTATCACTTTGAACAGTTGAGTCTACCACCGAAAAATCACTGTTATGTTCTAACCAAGTAATTTTACCATTTTTATAATATTCTTTTCCTTTTGCCAACACGTTTGGCTTAAACAGTTTATTTATAAAGCGTTCGGAAAGAGGAAACTGGGTAGCCTGCTCATTTTTAATTTCTTCAAAAATAGCGAGTAAATCATTTTTTGATAGGTTAGCAGACATGTCACTCAAAGGATTAATTTTTAAAAATAATTTTCCCAGTATATGCCTTATAAGCGCTGAGCTAAAGCACTATTCACAGTAATGTAAACTGGTTGGAGCTGATAGCTTGGTAAAAATTCGGTTTGTGGTACTTAATAGCCCAATAATAAAAAAATAAACAACAACCCACAAATAACGTACAAAATATAAACACCTTTTACACAGCATGGGGGCTTTACAGATCATAATTTTACTAAGGGATAAACGGATAACTCACAGAATGGTGCTGAAGTAGCAAATAGTTAGTAAAAAAATGATCTCAGTGACGCTATTTAGGTAAAGTAGCTAAATAAACGTTATTTTAGATCAAATTTTTACTAACTGAGCAGGCTGATAGATCATGATTTTACTAACTTATAGGACCTAGCAGATCATTTTTTTACTAACTAATTAAATGCACTAAGTAACTTAGTTAACTGCTCTAAACGCTTGTCTGTCATAACTTTATTGTTAATTTTAATCGATACATCGCCACTTTTTAAGTTTCGCTGCAACATTACATACTCGTTTTCGAGTACAGCTTCTTTTTTTGAAGCCGCTTGAGGTTCTGTAGTCAATAACTTAGTGATAGCCATAGCACGCTTGTCGTCACTTGTAATGGCGTTTACTTCAGTATTGCTAGCTACGTCAGCTATTAGTCGGTTAAAGCTCTCTGCGTTACGCTCCTTGGCAGTAATAAGCTTTTTAGCGACTTCTCGACCAACGTAATTAGCAGTTGGGTACAAAGCAATGACAGAAGACGGTATTTGCTCATACGCTTTTATTGCGTCTGCAATTGCGGTGTGAGATACACCTTCAATCGCAGCAATTTCGCGGTACGATCCTTTTTTACCTTGTTCGAGCAGCTCGTTTTTAGTTTGTTGGTAAGCTTGGCCTAATTCCCACAGGCTTGGTGCTATGTATTGATCAGACGATACAGCTAAAATTTTAGCGTCTTGCTCTGTGAAATCGCTTGAACTTAAAACAAGATAATCTGCATTACCTAAAATACACGCCATTCGACGGCGCGAACCAGCAAGTACCAAACTTGAATCATCTTGCTCCCAAAGCAGAGCAGGATGCTGGTTTCGTCCATCCTCACGAATAGCAGGAAGGATATCCGAGACCGATTTTTCATTTAATAACGACTGGACACGACGGTTTTTACCATAAACATTAGTCGTTTTTTGAATATCAGCATGCGAAATTACTTTACAAACAAGGGTAATTTGACGCGAAGAGTCACTCGGTGCAGGCATTTTAATAACATCGCCAGCATTCGCTTGCTCTAAAAGCGCATCAAGGCTGCTATTCCCTACAGCCGTTGCAAACGGGTCTAAGCGGGTGTCGTTTTTACGTTTTTTAGCCATTGTTATTTAACATCCTTACTTAGGGGTATTTAGTTTTGATTGGGTAGATTGCCAGTTAGATCNAGCATTTCAAGTTCATCAACAACATCTTTAATATTTTCTTGAGCACGCATAAGTGATTCGCGGCTTGCTAAACTGTCTGACGCCTTTTGATCAAATATGGTGTTGAAAGAAGAAGAACTAGCCGTAATTGCAGAGCTATGGTTAATTGGATAACTCATGACTTGACGACCAAAAGCGCTTCGTACATCTTTAACAATGTCACGCTGTGAGTGGTTACCTTTAACGTAGTTAGTTACTAGAAACTGCATAAAATCCCAACCTTCATGGCCAAGAGCAGCAACAGTATGATAAATCTCACCTAAACGTTTTAAATATTTGTTATTAGCATCAAAATCGACAGCTTCTGGGTGAACAGGAATTAACATTGCTGTTGATGCCATTAATGCATTGTAAAACATAAAGTTAAGAGTAGGTGCTGTGTCTATTAGTAATATATCGAATTCGTCTTTTACAGGCTCAATGACCTTTTCGAGTAATTTATGATAATGACGAGTCTCTTCATAATTTGAGGTGTCTTTGAGTAAAGTTGCAGTTTCGTGTTCAAAGTAAAAATCATCCATACCAGAAGGTAGAACGCGAATGTTTGGTATATGCGTTGGTAAAAATGAACTTGAAACGAATTCAGGCCACGTTTCACCATCATCTAAATCAATACAATCGCGCATTAAGTCGCCGACAGTAATGGGATCATGCTCACTCGATGGGAAAAAGCTAGACGAAGAGCCCTGAGGATCGAGATCTATAATACCAATGCGGTAACGCTTAATATTTGTAGTGGCTAATGCCGCTGCAATATTAACCATACTTGTTGTTTTTCCGCATCCTCCTTTAAGCGAATTAATAACAATAACCTGTAGTTTATCGCTATTAGCTCGGTGATCAGGCTTTATATCCATTATATCTGCCATTGCAAATATATTAACCAAGGTGTAAGCATAATGGCCGTTAGCACCACGTTTGATGTTCAAATCGTCAAAGTCACCATTGTCATGACGACGTTTTAATGTACGATTGTTACATCCTAATAAATCAGCGGCTGCTTTTTGGGTGTATGTTCTTAATTCTTTTTCTTCTGATTTAAGATGAGCGCGATAATGTTGAATACGTCCTTCTAGTGACTTTTCAGCAACTTCAGCTGTTGCTTTCAAAAGTCGATAGGTATCTAGCGCATTATTATTAATTGACATACTTTCCTTCCTCAAAGTTAGGCAATTAGTATAATGTCCATTCAAATACCTGTAAACAACTATTTATGGCGACATGTGTTTTAAAAAGAAGACATCATATAATAATTTTACACCTTTAATATTGCTTAGTATAAATAAAGAAGTATAAAGGTGGTTAAATATATAAGGTAGTAAAGGCTAAGGACGGAAAATAAGCGTGTAAATACATGATAAATATAAATAAATGTTAAAAAAGTAGATCAGTATTATACGTGGTTAAGATCTATGCTAACTGACAATGCTCTTATCCACAGGCTGGTATATTAAATACAAAATTTGTCGTGCTTTGCCCGCTAAATTTAGCATACTAGTGG
>NZ_LODI01000035.1:0-93554 GCF_001468485.1 Pseudoalteromonas sp. H71 | reverse complement strand
CAGATCTATGCTAACTGACAATGCTCTTATCCACAGGCTGGTATATTAAATACAAAATTTGTCGTGCTTTGCCCGCTAAATTTAGCATACTAGTGGACAAATTTTTAACTGAGTTAGTAAAAATGAGATTTGAAACACCTTTGTTAGTATAATGATGATCTTAAATTAAAGAAAAACGTGACTACTTAGTATAAAACTGATCTGAGTCGATTAATTAAAGGCAGATCACTTTTATACTAACTTAAACATTTAACTTTTTTTGTTTTATGTGTTGTTATTAGATGTCGCAATAATAAATGGAAATAAGAACAATGAGCCGAAAGGTCAACATCTCGGTAGATAACTTGCCTGATACATTAAGAGGCCAAATTCACGGGGTGGAAAGTGCAATTGATAACGAAAGTTTAGCACTATTTACAGATAACAAAGATGTTCGCATTTCTATTGAAAATGCAGCACATGGCTTACGTGCTTATTCTAATACATTTAATCATTACGATTTATGGGGACGTTTTGTTCGATCGGGTCATAAAAAACTTCCATTAGAAGAAGCGCCTAAAAAAACAATTATTACGCGTAAGATATCAGAAAAAGTAGATGGTATTTTATACGACGGCGAAATAAAAATAACACCGGCAGTTGTTAGTACTCGTAAAGACGGTGAAGATATTGAATACCTAGTCTGGCCATCAGATAGAGAAGAAAAAGTAGAACGTGCTCTTATCCGTTTAGCCTCCAAAGGTAAAATAGTAAAAATAAATTTTAAGTCCGGTATTCAATATGCCGTTGTTTTTTCTATGAACGAGTTAGCACAAGAACTCAAAGCGGTTGGTCAGTCTATGCCATACCCCGCTATTAAAGAATCGCTTGAAGCACTTCAAGGCTCAAAACTCTCGTTTAAATATTCTGCAACAGATACTAAAAATTCAGACATTGATGATTCGTTCTACGAATCAAATATGAATTTTTTATCTTCTTTACATTTTAGCGGGAAAAAGGGGCAGGGAGGCAATGTTAAATGCGTTGCGTGTTTAAATGCTTTTGTTCATAACATGATCGATAACCTTGAATATAAAGGTTATTATTTTAATAGTGCCCAAGAATTAAAGCGGGGATTATCACGCTGGATGATGTTACGTTTATACCACCTTTGGCGCTATGCGGCACCTGGCAAAACGTATCATTTCAGATTGCTTTCTATTATGGAAAAATATGGTTCGATATACTCAACCGACAACATTACAGAAAACAAATTAAAAGCATTACGTCGTGATATGACAACGACTATGAAAGACCTTATTGAAAAGGGGGCTATCTCTGAATACAGTATTACTAATGTAAAAGACGATAAAACAGGCAATATTATAGATTACACCTATGAAATGCACCCTTCTGATCAATTTTGTGATGAAATACTTACATTGAACAAGCATAATAAACGTATTGAAATTCAAGGCGGTAAACGCATCGTTGAAAACGCTGTTTTAATTGATGAAGATAAAATAGAAGAAATAGTCGAAAAATAGTTAATAATTTATTTTTGCTATTACACTTACTAAAAGGCCACTTAAAGTGGCCTTTTTAACATAATTAATTTGTTACCTGTTCAAGGTAAAGTCTATCTACTAGGAAATCATACTCTCGTTTTCGAGGGTGACTAGCTGGCTTTTCGTAATCTGGTAAGGTACCAATTTTAACATCGGGCTCGGGATTTATTAAAATAAATGGTAATGCAGCACTAACGTGGTAACGATTTTGTGCAGTGTATCTGATATTAACTTGCGGGCTTACTCGAGTAGGGCGTCTTATTCTTAGTTTTTCCTTTTCACCTAAACTTGCTATTCTCATTTGTTCTTGAGCGACCAGAGATTGCCATTTTTGTTGGTCGATCATTCTTGGGTTTGTATAACCTGCAGATTTACTTAACATCTCGAGAGCCATTTTTTTAGTGAGGGTTTTGGTTGCGTGTTTGTGCATCCATGTAAATCTAACAGAAAAAGGTGATTCACTTTCACTGTGTATTTTTCTGTATGCGGCTAGGGTAATTAAATTTGGTACAGCATTATGAACAGCTTCAAAACGAGCGTCGTTGTTATCAATACCCAGAATACATTCTTTAAATGCTGCTTTAGCCCTATTTACCTGAGCAATCCTATTAGTAAGCGCCTGTTTATCTGCGTTTTTTATAATTAATAAACCAGGGTGTCTTTTAAGTACTCGACTACTTAACCCTGACTTTGTATATATATCGGTAAATGAATTAAAAATAGCTCGTTGAGCATCATCTCCCGTTATCTTTGAAACGGATATACTTTGAGGCACATTATCTTCTTCGCTAGCACTCACATCAGGCAACTTATAGTATTCAGCTTTTGAATATTCACACTGCTTGAGTTCACCAATCAATAATGAGGTTAACTCGCTCATTAAATCAAACTGACTTCTTATTTTAATTTTTGAGACCACAACACACCAAGAACACATCTTACATTTATGAATAAGAATACTAACCTTGTCTTTTGATTGCAACGGTTTATATATACACATAGTTGCTGAGATTAAATTTTTAATACATTTTAGTATGATGTGTTCTTTACTGCTGTGTACATAGGTGGCTCTTTTGCATAAGATTATTAATCTTAGGGGGTCGTACCTAAACCTTGGGTATGCTTTGCTAGCACAATAATTTACAAACGCAATACTAACGCCAACAATTACTTAACTCCCGCTGTAAAGTTAAGATTACAATGTGTAGTAATTGAGTATGATGTGTTCCTATGTATATTGCTAATAATATCCCTTACTATGCTAACAGTTCTTGTACACTATAAATCTAATGTTTTTATTTGTAATTTATTGATATTAAGCGTTTATATTGCAAACTTGATGAAGTTTATTTTTCATATAAATGCAAAAATAAAGTGATTAATGTTTGTTTATAACTACCCCATAACAAAATAATTAGTAAATAGTGAATTTAGTGCTTGAATAGAGGTACTTGCATACGTTAATTTCACTACATCAGGTAAAGCAGGAATGAGGATAGAATATGCAATCGTGGAACCCTAATAGCTGGAGAGAACTGCCAATACTGCAGCAACCACAGTACCCAGATCAAGAAGTATTAAAGTCTGTTGAAGGCCAATTAAAAACAGCACCACCGTTAGTTTTTGCAGAAGAAACGCGTAGTCTATTTAAACAGCTTGAAGATGTGTGTGAAGGCCGCGCATTTTTACTTCAAGGTGGAGACTGCGCAGAGTCGTTTAGTGATTTTAACGCAGCCAATATTCGAGATACGTTTAAAACAATTTTACAAATGGCAGTGGTTTTAACTTATGGCGGAAAGTGCCCAGTAGTTAAAATAGCGCGTATGGCTGGACAATATGCCAAACCACGTTCTGCAGATTTAGAAACTATTGATGGTGTTTCACTACCATCATACCGTGGCGACATCATTAACAACATTGACTTCACAGCTGAAGCGCGCATACCAGATCCACAGCGTTTGATGACGGCGTACCATCATAGTGCTGCTACGTTGAATTTATTGCGTGCATTTGCACAGGGTGGTCTAGCTGATTTACATCAGGTCAATCGCTGGAACATGGGGTTTGTAGCTGCCAATCCACAAAAACAAAAATACCAACAGTTAGCTGACAAGATTCAAGATGCACTAGAATTTATGGAAGTATGTGGTATTAATTCAACTATTGCTCCTAGCCTTAAAGAGACTGACCTTTATACATCACACGAAGCATTGTTACTGGGCTACGAAGAAGCACTAACACGACGTGATCACTTATCGGGCGATTGGTATGACTGTTCAGCGCACTTTGTTTGGATTGGTGAACGCACACGTCAATTAGATCACGCACACATTGAGTTTTTTAAAGGCATTAAAAACCCGATTGGTGTAAAAGTTGGCCCAGGTATGGACCCAGATGAATTAATACGTTTAATTGATGCATTAAATCCAGATAACATCCCAGGTCGGTTAACATTAATTACTCGCATGGGTGCAGATATACTGCCAGAAAAATTACCAGCACTAGTACGTAAAGTTCAACAGGAAGGGCGTAAGGTAATTTGGAGCTCAGATCCTATGCATGGCAATACTGAAAAAGCGACCTCTGGTTACAAAACTCGCAACTTTGACAATATAATGCGTGAGATTAGCCAGTTTTTCTCTGTTCACAAAGCAGAAGGTTCATACGCAGGTGGTGTTCACTTAGAAATGACAGGTCAA
Organism: Pseudoalteromonas sp. H71; assembly: GCF_001468485.1. Classification (GTDB taxonomy): domain Bacteria; phylum Pseudomonadota; class Gammaproteobacteria; order Enterobacterales; family Alteromonadaceae; genus Pseudoalteromonas. Next base: position 89,308 of record NZ_LODI01000035.1, on the reverse strand, counting down.
CATGTTACTGAATGTACTGGCGGAGCATATGGTTTATCAGACGACGATTTAGCGCAGCGTTACAAAACACAATGTGACCCTCGTCTTAATGCAGACCAAGTACTAGAGTTAGGCTTTTTAGTTGCTGATTTATTAAAAGACGCACGTAAATAAAACGCACTCATATAAAAAGCCGCTTAATAGCGGCTTTTTTTATTATTTTAATTATAAATAAGTTAGTACTTACGACGCTCTAAGTCGGTATCCATTAGTATTTTTGCAGATATTTCTTCAACAGAATGATGGGTTGAATTAAAGTACGCAATTTTATGGCGTTTATAGAGCATTTCAACTTCGCGTACTTCAATACGGCACTGCCTAATAGAAGCATATTTAGAATTGGCCATTCGTCTGTGTCTAATTGCGGCGAGCCTTTCTGGGTCAATAGTTAAACCAAATAATTTATGTTTGTAAGGCACTAAGCATTTAGGTAAACCTTCGCTTTCTAAATCTTCTTCAGTAATAGGGTAGTTGGCTGCTTTAATGCCATATTGTAAAGCTAAGTACAAACTAGTTGGTGTTTTACCACTTCGGCTCACACCAATTAAAATAATATCAGCCTCAGAAAAGTTTTTAATATTGCCGCCGTCGTCATTCATTAAAGCGTAGTTCACCGCGTCTATTCTAAAGTCATAACTTTTCTCGTGTATAGAATGTGTCCGGTGCATTTTTGGTACAGGCGCTACCTCTAGTTCTTTTTCAATTTTTTCGCTGTACGTGGTCAAAAAATCATACGGAATAGCATCTGCTGACTTTATAATTTCGCTCAAACTGTGATTTACAAATGTAAAAAATACAAAGGGCTTTTCACCTGTTTTTGCAGCCGTTGCATTAATTAACGCTTTAATTTCGTGTGCTTTTTCTTCTGTTTCTACGAAAGGAATAGTTTTGTGATTAAAATCGATTGGAAACAAAGATAACGTTGCATGCCCAAACACTTCTGATGTAATTGCTGTTCCATCAGATATATAAAATGCAGTTCTCATAATTAACCTTTTTGTTACTTTTAATCCCTAAAATGGGTTACTCACGGTTTACGCGAGGACTGTTGCCAGTGTAGAATGAAGGTGGCCTTTATAAAAGGTTTTCTTTCTTAACTCTCACAGTTTCAACTACAATTTGTTTTTTGGAGAAAGACCCGTGCAAGAATACGTTCTCTGGTATCAAGAGCTTGGTATGCAAGATGTTCCTCGAGTAGGTGGTAAAAATGCCTCTCTTGGTGAAATGATCTCTAACCTAGCTAACGCTGGTGTACAAGTACCGGGTGGTTTCGCAACAACCGCCGATGCTTTTAATGAGTTTTTAGACCAATCTGGACTCAATGCCAAAATTCATGACATCTTAGATACACTCGATGTTGATGATGTAAATACACTCGCTAAAGTAGGTGCCGATATCCGCCAGTGGATAATCGATACACCATTCCAACCAAATTTAGACCAAGCCATTCGCGATGCATATAGCCAACTTCATGGCGACGCTTCAGCAGATGTATCATTTGCAGTTCGTTCATCTGCAACCGCTGAAGATATGCCCGATGCATCTTTCGCAGGCCAACAGGAAACATTTTTAAATGTAGTTGGTATTGATTCCGTTATGGTTGCAATTAAACACGTTTTTGCTTCGTTATTTAACGACCGCGCAATTTCTTATCGTGTTCACCAAGGTTACGATCATCGTGGTGTTGCTTTATCAGCTGGTATCCAGCGTATGGTACGCTCAGATAAATCAGCATCTGGCGTTATGTTTAGTATAGATACTGAATCTGGCTTTGAAGATGTTGTATTTGTTACTTCAAGCTACGGTTTAGGTGAAATGGTAGTACAAGGTGCTGTAAACCCAGACGAATTTTATGTACATAAACCAACATTATTAAAAGAGAAGCCTTCTGTAGTTCGTCGTAATATTGGTTCTAAAGCCATTCAAATGATTTACTCAGACGACAAAGCACACGGCAAACAAGTAGAAATAGTGGATGTTAATCCAGAACTTTCTAATAAATTTTCAATTACAGACGAAGAAGTACAAGACCTTGCCAAGCAAGCTGTAATCATTGAAAAGCATTACGGCCGTCCGATGGACATCGAATGGGCAAAAGACGGTAACGACGGCAAACTATATATAGTGCAAGCTCGTCCAGAAACGGTTCGTTCAAACGAAGACACCAACGTAATGGAACGTTTTCAATTAAACGGCTCAAGCAACATTGTTGTAGAAGGGCGCGCAATTGGCCATAAAATTGGTAGCGGTGTTGTGCGTGTGCTCGACTCGATTGACGAAATGGATCAAGTACAGGTTGGTGATATTTTAGTTACCGACATGACCGACCCAGACTGGGAGCCGATCATGAAACGTGCAGCAGCGATTGTAACTAATCGTGGTGGCCGTACATGTCATGCAGCAATTATAGCTCGTGAACTTGGTATTCCTGCTGTGGTAGGTTGTGGTAATGCAACCGACCTAATCAAAGCAGGGCAGGAAGTAACTGTATCATGCGCCGAAGGCGATACGGGTTTCATTTACGAAGGTATTTTAGACTTTGAAGTGCTCACTTCACGTGTTGACGAAATGCCAGACCTACCAATGAAAGTGATGATGAACGTAGGTAACCCAGACCGCGCATTCGACTTTGCACGTTTACCACATTCAGGTGTTGGTCTTGCTCGTGTTGAGTTTATTATTAACCGTATGATTGGTGTGCATCCAAAAGCGTTATTAAATTTTGATGCACAAACAGATGCCCTTAAAGCTGAAATAACTGACATGATTGCCGGTTACGATTCACCTGTCGAATTTTACATTTCAAAACTCGTTGAAGGTATTTCGACATTAGGTTGTGCGTTTGCTCCAGAGCGTGTAATTGTTCGTATGTCTGATTTTAAATCAAACGAATATGCTAACTTAGTGGGTGGCCAACAATACGAGCCAGAAGAAGAAAACCCAATGATAGGTTTTCGTGGTGCAGCACGTTACATATCTGAAGACTTCCGCGACTGTTTTGCACTAGAGTGTGAAGCTATTAAGCGTGTACGTAATAGCATGGACATGACTAACATCGAAATCATGATTCCATTCGTACGCACACTTGAAGAAGGTAAGCGCGTAATCGAATTACTAGAAGAGCATGGCCTTAAACGTGGCGAAAATGGTCTTAAAGTAATTATGATGTGTGAACTTCCGTCAAATGCATTACTTGCTGAAGAATTTTTAGAACACTTTGATGGCTTTTCAATCGGCTCTAACGATTTAACACAGTTAACTCTAGGCTTAGACCGAGATTCAGGTCTAATTGCTCATTTATTTGACGAGCGCGACCCTGCAATCAAAAAGCTGCTTTCTATGGCAATTCAAACAGCTAAAGCAAAAGGAAAGTATGTAGGTATTTGTGGTCAAGGCCCTTCAGATCATGAAGACTTTGCTGCATGGTTGGTAGACCAAGGCATAGACTCTGTATCATTAAACCCAGACACAGTAATCGAAACTTGGTTATATTTAGCTAAAAAATTAGCTAAATAACCGTGTAACTATGTAAAAGCCAGCATTTTTTGCTGGCTTTTTTGTTGCTAAATTGAATTTGTTTTAATAGCGTGCTAATTTCTTATCTAAATACTGACAAGATTTAGTCAATGCTTTTTGGCAAAGCGACAAATAATACCGCGCTTTTGGATAATAAAACGAATAACACAATAAACCAGCCATAAAAAATATTAGTGATGGACCAGGTACAACCGCAAATATTAATCCTAATAAAATAAATAACGCCCCCATGATCTGTAATACAATTTTTTTCATATAAATGACCTCTCGTGTAGTTAACTTGATTATAATTACAGCAGCGCTCAAATCGACAAAAAGAGTGTTACAAACTGTAAATTCTTCAATTTCTATTAGCAATCAGCATGATATAATTAATCAAATGTCTAAAAGTATGCCGTTATGATCGCAACAATTACTCAGCAAGATGCCGCGTCAGACCTTGTCGCAAATTACCTAAATACATTACAAAAGCAAGGCTTTACGGGCGATACCGATGCAAGTTATGCAACCCGTATTACTGCGTCAACCGACAATAGTATTTACCAACAACTGCCTCAAGGTGTTATTTTTCCCAAAAACGAAAAAGACATTCAACTAGCTTTGCAAACAGCATCACGAGACCCTTTTTTATCATTAACGTTTGGACCTCGCGGTGGTGGTACTGGCACTAATGGCCAGTCTTTAACGCCTGGTATCGTTGTTGACTTATCCCGTTATATGCGTGAAATTCTCGAAATTAACGTAGAAGAAGGGTGGGTTCGGGTTCAAACCGGCGTAATAAAAGATCAGTTAAACGACTTTTTACGACCTTATGGGTTTTTCTTTTCTCCCGATTTATCGACCAGTAATCGTGCAACCATAGGCGGTATGATAAGCACCGATGCATCAGGTCAAGGCTCACTCGTTTACGGTAAAACTAGCGATCATGTATTAGGCCTTACAACCTATTTAGTAGACGGTACACCAATGAGTACCGCTCCAATTAATGTCGAAAAAGCAAAAATTATTGCAGAGCAAGACACTTTAGTCGGCTCTATATACAAAACCGTACTTAATATTGCCATTAATGAACGTGATGCTATTTTAACTAAATTTCCACGTTTAAATCGTTTTTTAACCGGCTATGACTTAGAGCATGTCCTAAGTGATGACTTACTTACTTTTGATATGAGCCGCTTAATAACCGGTGCTGAAGGTTCACTTGGTATTGTCACCGAGGCAAAATTAAATCTTACACCCATTGCAGAATTCAAAACACTTATAAATATTAAGTACGATAGCTTTGATTCAGCACTTCGACACTCTCCATTTTTAGTTGATGCCCGTGCAACTTCAGTGGAAACTGTCGATAGCAAAGTATTAAACCTTGCACGTGAAGATATTGTTTGGAATTTAGTATCGGACTTAATTACCGACGTTCCACATAAAGACATGCAAGGACTCAATATGGTTGAGTTTAATGCTGTGGCCGCCGACGACATAAAAGATAAAGTAGACTCCCTTTGTAAATTACTAGACGACTGTGTAGCTAATCAAACAAATGGAGTCATTGGCTATCAGCTTACCAGTAACAAAAGCGACATTTTAAAAATTTATGCAATGCGTAAAAAGTCGGTTGGTTTGCTTGGTAATGTAAAAGGTAGTCAAAAACCATTAGCTTTTGCAGAAGACACTGCAGTACCACCAGAAAACTTAGCCGATTACATTGTTGAGTTTAGAGCTTTACTCGACAGTCATAATCTACAGTACGGTATGTTTGGTCATGTAGATGCCGGCGTTTTACACGTTAGGCCCGCACTCGATATGTGCGATCCAGAACAAGAAAAACTACTACGTACAATTTCAGACCAAGTAGTTAAACTCACTGCAAAGTACGGCGGCTTAATGTGGGGCGAACATGGTAAAGGCTACCGTAGTGAATATGGACCGGCGTTTTTTGGCGAACATTTATTTACTCAACTACGAAAAATTAAAACAGCGTTCGACCCATACAATCGAATAAACCCAGGTAAAATATGTACCCCAATCGATAGCGAAGACTCACTAGTCAGTGTCGATGGGCAAAAAAGATCGTGGTTTGATAAACAAATTTCAATCGATGTAAAAACCAGTTTTAACAACGCCATGACCTGTAACGGTAATGGTATTTGTTTTAACTACGATGAAAATTCGCCAATGTGTCCGTCTTATAAAGTGACAGGTGATCGTCGGAATTCTCCAAAAGGACGAGCGAGTTTAATGCGCGAATGGCTGCGTTTGCAAGAATCTAAAAACATAGATTTGCTTGGTGTAGAAAAAGAATTAAACAAAGGCGAAGTCATTACTTGGTGGGAACGATTTGTACATAGCCGCGAGAAAAAGAAAGGTCTTTACGATTTTTCTCACGAAGTAAAAGCGTCTATGGATGAATGTTTAGCCTGTAAAGCTTGCACAACGGCTTGCCCTATAAAAGTTGATGTTCCTACTTTTCGTGCTCGATTTTTAAATTACTACCACAGTTACTATGCACGTCCACTTAAGGATTACTTAGTGGGTAACATAGAAAGTAGCGCGCCAATGATGGCCAAGTTTGGGAAAATAATTAACCCAGTTGTAAATACAACGTTTGTTAGCAGCTTAATTAAAAAAACAGTTGGCTATGTTGATACACCCCAACTGAGCATTCCGGCACTTTCAAAACGAATTAACAAAGCACAGCAATTTAGCTTTGAGCTTTTAACTAACTTAAATGCCCAGCAACAAAGCGAATACGTTTTAATAGTACAAGATCCATTTACTAGTTTTTATGAAGCTGAATTAGTAGAAAGCTTTATTACTCTAATAACTCAACTTGGCAAAAAACCAATGTTGTTACCGTTTAAACCCAATGGTAAACCACAACATGTAAAAGGGTTTTTGCACGAATTTAAAATAACCGCCAAAAACGCAGCTGAATTTTTAAATAAACTAAACGATATTAATGCGCCATTAGTAGGATTAGATGCGTCGTTGGTTATGTGTTACCGAGATGAATATAATACAATTTTAGAAAATAACCGCGGTGATTTTAATGTGCAACTTGCCCACGAATGGCTAGAAACTCAATCGTTTAAAGGCTTAAGTGCAAACAAAAATAATGAAACCGAATTTACATTATTGAGCCATTGTACTGAAACCACATCACTGCCAAAGGCAGCCAATGTTTGGCAAACTATATTCTCCGATATTGGACTAACATTAAACACAACCAATACAGGTTGTTGCGGCATGGCGGGAACTTACGGACACGAAGCGCAAAACCAAGATAACTCTCGTGCATTATACGAAATGAGTTGGAAGCCCATTGTTGATAAAACTAAATCAGAACAACTCTTGTCAACCGGGTTTTCATGTCGTAGCCAAGTAAAGCGCTATGAGAAATTTAAACCTAAACACCCAATTGAATTACTAGCACAAGTGCTCAAATAATTTAATCAAATAAAAAGGCAGCAATAAATTTATCGCTGCCTTTTTATTTAAATTTTTTATACGTTTATTTTGATGCTTTTTTAAAACTCTGCGCGATTGGTTTTGTACTAATGCCATGAATAAACACACTAAAAAATATTGTGCTCATAGCAATACTCGCAATTTGAAATTTATTTTCTATTTGCGTATCAATCACCATCAAAGTAAATACTATCGATGCAAGTCCCCGTGGTCCAAACCATGCAAAGGTAAATCGTTCTTTTAGATTTAAAGATGTAAATTGTAGCGATAACATAACCGGAATAATTCTGATTAGCGTAGTACTTAGCAACGCATAAACTACAATTTCAAAATTCATTTTCGGAAAAACTAAATACGCACATGCATAGCCAAATAAACACCAAATCATCAGCGACGTAAAATCAGCAATATGTTCTGAATCCTCAATTAACTCTGTACTAACCGCTTTAGTTGAAAACTTATCAAACAATAAACCCGCAACAAACACAGCTATAAATCCACTACCATGAAAATACTGTGTAATAGAAAATACAGCCATTGCAAAACCTAACAATAAAAATGGGCTAGTGTTTTGTGCAAAGTAATGTCGTTTCATTGCAAAGTTTAAAGCGGGAATAAAAATACTAATACTAACTGCAGCAACAAACAGTGCTAATCCAAGTTCTCGAGAAAATACATTTATAACATGAGAAGCGGTAATAGCTGACTCAGGGTTTTTAGCTAACAAAATAAATATTAAAAATACTGGAACACATAACCCATCGTTTAATCCACTTTCGGTATTAATACCCTCGCGAATTTTTTCAGGAACTTGTGTGCTTGCTAATAATCCTTTGCTTAATGCCGCATCGGTTGGTGTTAATATAATTGCGATTAATGCAGATTGAATTAATGAAAGTTCAGAAAATATAAACAAGCTAACACCTATCCCCAACAATAATGTTAAGGGGAGAGCAATAAATAACAATAAGCCTGGATATTGAAAACTATGCCTTAGTACGCTCAACTTAGATTTTGCCGCATCCGAAAATAAAAATATACTTAAGGTTAACTCTATAAACGGAAGTAATAAATCTACACCAGCTTTTAATTCACCGCCGTTATTAGGCAATACGTTAGCTAAAACAATGCCGCCCATTACAAAAAACATTGGGCCGGTGACTTCTGTTTTTTCTAACTGTCTAAATGTTAATGAATAAATTAAAAATAATGCACCTATAAAGGCGATAATTAAATAGGTCATTAAATTTTCCTTTTAACGCCAGACTTTGCTCGTTCTTTAATATTAGTTTGAATATAAATTTGATCTGTTGTCGCAATTTTTGCGTGGCCTAAATCTTCAGATAAATGTTTAAGCGGCCGCGTTTGCGCATCATGTGTTGCGCCAGTATGGCGAAGCCAATGTGCAGTAGCAGCTTCAAGTTGTTCGGCATCATCTTTAAAACCATCATCTAATAATGATTGTTGAGCCAAATCAAAACTTTGTTGTACTAAACGCCTAATTTGCCTAACAGTCATGCCACCTTGGCCCCTAATTTTATGGACCAAAGGCTCGGATTCGTCAACGCGGGGAAGGGCGGGTAACCCTCTGTATAATCTATAACGTTTTAAATATTCAACAAAATCATCACTTAATGTAACATCTCGTAATTTATTGCCCTTACCCATAATGCGTAAAAACCAAAAGCCGTCATTGTCTTGCCAAAAATGCGACATAACTGGCGACCACTGCGGGCGCTCTGACAATTCAGAAATTCGTAAATATAAACCTTTTAAACAAGCTAAGGTAAATAAATTACGTTCTAGATCTGGTTTTTGCTCGCATAAATCGCGAGTAACCCCAAACACATATTCCCACTGTATATCGCTTAAGGTGTCTGGGATCTGAATTTGAGATTGCACAACTAAATACGGGCTATTTTTTTTCACAACAGGAACAAAATTAGCAAAGGTTTTTTCTTCTAATAATGAAAATTTATAAAAAACATTGAGTGCAGTAAACATAGCCGATAATGTTTGCTGACTTGCCGTTGATTCTTTTAACATAAAAGGGCGCCAATTTTGGTTTAATCGGCGAATACCTTGCTCATCTTTATAGCGCCATTGCACTGATGTTGATGCCCATTTTTTGTCAGGCTCAACCATAAAATCTACATAAGCTTCTATGTCTTCACGTTTTAAATCGAACACTGATTTTTCGGAAATTAACCATGACCATAAATAAAAACGTTCAAGTTCGTTTCTAAAACGACTGTATGTTGCCTCTGATTTTCGGCCATACACATATAAAAATTGGTATAAAAATTTAAGATCAGATTCTGTTACAGTCAAGCTAACTTGCTGTATAAAGGTAGCAAGTTCTGGGTATTCTGAATTGAGAGTGCCATCATCAAGATGAGCAATTTGATACCTTAATTGTTTTAACGTATCGACTAACGCAACAAGCATAGTATATAAATATTCAATTAAATAAGTTAGTTACAGAATAACCTTTAAGTCCGATACTGTCTAGTATTGGACATAGTAATTAAATACTTATTTTAGACTATGCTTAAATTGCCATGCCAAATCTTATTAAGGAAAAATTATGAAACAACTTAGTATATTATTTTTACTTACACTCTCGTTGGCACTTACAGGTTGTGCGACTACCGGTAGTGCATCACCAAGCGAAAAACGGTCTTTAGTACAAAGTATGAAAAGCAACACGCTTAGTAAACTTTATACTAAAAAGCCTGATGTTAAAACGCAAATAGCAAATTCAGCAGGCTATGCAGTTTTTGATAACGCGAATGTTAACGTTATTCTTGCTAGTTTTGGTGGTGGTTATGGCGTAGTAAAAAATAACTTAACCGGTAAATCTACTTACATGAACATGGGTGAAGCTGGTTTAGGGTTAGGTTTAGGTGTTAAAGATTTTAACGTAGTTATGGTTTTTCATACCCAAGCAGCAGTAAATAGATTCATTGAACACGGTTGGGCTTTTGGCGGAAACGCAGATGCAGCAGCAAAATACGAAGATAAAGGTGGAGCATTGGTAGCCGAAGCCATTGCAGACCAAGTTACTGTATATTCTGTAACCGAAAATGGCCTTGCACTACAAGCTGTACTAAAAGGCACTAAATTTTGGGTAGATTCTGAGCTAAATTAACTATTAATAACTCTCCTAAAAGCGGGCTGGTTTGAATAATCACGCTCGCTTTATTACTTACCATTTAATTTAACATAACGTAATTTATGGGTTGCTTAGCTATATACCCAATATCCTTCACTGATCCTTTAATACTCTTCTTCTACAACTATCTATGCCTAATTACGTTCCATTTCATCCATATACTTCTCTGTTAATATTGAGCTTTGTATCCACGTACAAGTTAATTGAATTAAGATTTTTAAATCTTCAAGATTATGGTTTTCCCATTTTCTAACATAGTGTGTTTCATCATTACCAAGCCACACAGCTCTATTTGCACAGTTTTTTAGATTTTCATCTGTTACATAATTATTTATAACACGACTTAATTGATTTGATTTTATCTCTTCTTCTTTATCTGGTTTTATACTTATACAATAATCTTTAATTAAATATTCAAGAGCTTTTCTATAGCCAATACCAGCTAGCTCATCTAATTGCTTAAATTCAGCTTCACTAGCTTGAGTAAATATTTTTTTAAATGATTCCGAGGTTTCTATTATTTCCTGGGAAATATTAGGAGCATTAAAAGACTCTGGTATTGATTGTTCAAATTTAAAATTATAATTGTATGTACTACGAGTTTTACTATAACGACTAATATATAACCGTGCGCAGTTAAGGTTCATACATTCCATAGCAAGCTCTAACTTCGTTTTGTTATTCTCAACATCACCAGTTAGTTTAGCAAAAATATTCGCCGGTAATTGTGCTTGATTACAAATAGGGCATTTATCTGGCGCTCTATCTATATCAACCGTGATGCCGTTACCTAACTCTATCCTTTTATGCATTTTATTGTTTCCTTTTTTAATTTTTTATCAAACGCTTCAGCCAATTTTTCAGTTTCACTAAAAACAGTATTCCAATATTTAATACGCGTGTCTGCATCAAGATCGGTAAAGTCGTTTCTGTCTGGGATTTTTCCGTAAGGTAAACCGGCTATAAATTCTTTTGATGGGGTGATCATCACCACGTTATCGTAATTTTGTGGTGCCACTTTACGTTTTAAATTTTTATCAAACCACCCTGCTTTTGGCTCGCTATTAAAATGCGGATATAAAATTAAGCCTGGGTTATTAATTTTTAAATCAAAGTGGTAGTCGATTATTCCGCCATCGCGGTACATGCCTTGTGGCGAGCCTGCAATATTTTTTATGCCTTGCATTACAAGTGGTATAGAGCCCGATGCAAGTAAGGCGTCTTTTAAATTAGTTTGGCTAAGTGCTATGTTTTGCGTTTTAAAATTATAACTGTCGGTTATTGATAAGTTACTGTTTGGCGCGCCAAAAATAAAACGCTCATATTGCGAGCCTAATAATTTTCGGTTAACACGGTTGAGCATATAACTTTTTGATAAACCCAGTAGCTGTATTAATTTATTTTCGCTGGCAATAAAGCCATTCGATTTAGCCACTATAAAATGCGCTTTAAAAACGGAGTTATTTATTATTTCGGTTACGCCATTATCGCCAAATACATCTTCAAGTAATGCGCGGGCTTTAATTGTGATTTCGCTAGGTGTTGGTTTATTACTAGAATAGCGCGTTTGCGAATACGATTTTGCTAACCGCTCAATGGCAGCAACCGAATCGTTTTGGGCAAAACACGCAGATCGAAAAGCACCTGCCGATGATCCAATTAAGTTAAGGGGTTGAGTGCGGTTTTTAAAAAATTCGCCAAAAATATATTTGTCTAATCCAAATAAGGTAAACCATTTAGGCCCGCCACTTGCCCCTAAAAAAGAGGTAAATAGCTCGGGTTTAAAACCTTGTTCGTTTATTATTTTTGCTGCGTTCTTCCCTGCGACAATGTCGATCATGTCTGTATTTTTACCTTTTATATATCTATTTTAAACTTTAACACGCTCTAAATATGAATAGTTATGCAAAATTAAAAAGCGACTTTATGCTGCCATAAAACCGCTTTTTATCGTTAAAGTTGCTTAAAATACGCGAATCAATCCCAAATGCCGTCTTCGCATTTTCCCTGTACTTTTACGTCTTTTACTTTAAATTCGGGTTCTATACCTTTGTCTCTTTGTGCATGGTAATCATGTGTTACCGACAGAATAGTTGGCGTTAACAGTATGATAGCGATTACGTTAACCACTGTCATTAATCCTAAGGCAATATCGGCTAAATCCCATACTTCTTTTAATGTGGCCGATGCGCCCCAAAGCATCATTGATAAATAAAGTAACGTGTAAATACCGCGCCCTACTTTGTTATCGAGCTTAAATAAATGTAAATTACTTTCAGCATAGGCATAGTTAGCTACCACCGAGGTAAATGCAAATAGCGTGATAGCTGCTGCTACAAAGTACACACCACCTTGTGCTAAATGCGCGGTCATGGCGCTTTGCGTTAAACGTATGCCTTCCATTTCGCCGCTTATGTCTACATCGGCTAATAAAATAACGACGGCGGTACAACTACAAAGTACAATGGTGTCGAAAAATACGCCAAGCATTTGTATGTAGCCTTGTGTTACTGGGTGATTAGGAATGGGGCTTGCGCTTGCTGCGGCATGCGGCACACTACCCGCACCCGCTTCGTTAGAATATAGACCGCGTTGAATACCATTTTTAATGGCTGCGCCCATTGCACCTGCGCCCGCTTCTTGCAAACCAAAAGCTGACAAAAACACATCTTTTAACATGGCAGGTACTTGCGGTAAGTTCATAATTGTAATAATAACGGCAGCTGCTACAAACAATATGCCCATTAATGGCACTACACGCTCCGCAAAACGGGCAATGGCTTTAAAGCCGCCTAAAATAATTGACCCTGCTAATACCGTAATAACTAAACCTGAATAAAAAGTGGGTACTTCGAATGCATAGTTTAGTGCATCGGTAATTGTATTTGTTTGCATTGCGCTAAAGGTAAAGCCATAACCTAAAAATAAACACGCGGCAAATACTATAGCAAAGGCACGACTGCCCAACCCTTGTTGAATGTAATACGCAGGACCACCTCTAAATTCACCGTTACTATCGCGAATTTTGTATACTTGGCCTAATATACTTTCGGCAAACCCGGTTGCCATGCCAAGTATGGCAATAACCCACATCCAAAATATGGCACCACTGCCGCCAAGCGAGATAGCCACGGCAACACCGGCTAAATTACCCGTTCCTACCCGAGCACAAAGCCCGGTACACAATGCCTGAAATGACGAAATATCGTTTTTATTACATTTACTACTGCCTTTTAACAGGCTAAACATATGTTTAAATTTAACTATTTGAATTGCTTTTAAACGCACAGAAAACCATACGCCGGTGAAAAGTAAAATATAAATGAGTACCTGACCTTCTCCCCACAAAAGGTTATTTACACTTTTTACTACCGTATCGAACATTGCGAATTCCTTATTATATTTTTATAGCTATGCGCTTTAACATAGTCATTTTAAAATGTACTGGCAACGCTTACTCTTTCATATGCAATAAAGGCAACCATGTTGCCTTTAAATTTCGCCTTATTTGCTTTGTAAATGCACCCCTGCAATCATACACCTTACAGAGCCACCAGCAGATTCAATGCTAGGTATAGGCAAAGCCACTAGTTTAGCCGTTTTTTGTATCGCAATTATTTGCTCGCCTGTTAGCGCATTGTAAGCGGTTTGCGACAGCGCTAAAATTCGGCCGTTTTTACCTTTTAATTCAATGGCATTTCCGCAAAATTTATTTATTTGCTCAACTGACAGGTCGATTACTTCGTGATGGCTTTGTAAAAAATGCCCTACCAGCGCACTGCGCTGCGCTTCGGGCACCATACTTAAGCCAATCATTACAAACTTGCTGGCTACGCACATTAGTACATTAGTGTGATACACCGCTATACCTTGCTCATCAGCGGCGTTAAACACAACTGGCTTAAACGAAAGTAAATTACACACAGTATTTACTACCGACCTTGTTGTGCGTTTAGATTCTACCGCATAAGCAAGTTTATAGTGGTGATCGAGTACCAATGATCCGGTGCCTTCTAAAAATGCATTTTCTTTCGCTAAATGTGCATAATCAGTCACTACCGACACTTTATAGTGATCTGTTAAATAATCAATTATATCTTTACGATATTCTAATCTTCTGTTTTCTACAAACATTGGGTAAATAATTAATTGCCCATTTTCATGCGTAGAAAACCAGTTATTTGGAAAGACAGAATCGGGCGTATGTGTTTGCTCGTCTTCAAATAAATGAACGGTTACACCTTCATTTTGTAATAACTCAACCGCATTGGTAACTTCTTTAAAGGCTTGTTCGCTTTCATTTTTTGCTGCACATTCACTTTGAAACGCATTGTCGAGCATAGTTTGTTGATTAGACGTAAAGTGATGCGGACGCACCATCACAACTGCGCTCGGTGCTTGTTGTATTAGGCTCATGCTGCGCTCTCTTTATCTATACGCGGTACTTCAAGAACTGAAAATAAGTTACGCGGGTCGCGCTGCTGGGTGATCAGGTCGAGTATTTCGTATTCTCCTGATTTAATAAGTTGCTCGCGAATATACACTAACGCGGTAAAATCTTCGCTTGCAAAGCCGACACCATCAAAAATAGTAAGCTCTTTTTCGCTTATACGACCAAGGTGCTGTTTATTAATGACTTTATGAAACTCGGTTACAGCAAAGCACTTGCTCATTTGTTGAATTTCGCCCTCGATTCTGGTTTGTGGTTCGTACTCTACAAATACATTAGCGCGTTCGAGTAAAGCAGAATCAAGCTCGGTTTTGCCAGGGCAGTCGCCACCAATCGCATTAATATGAACGCCTTCTGGGATCATATCGTTTGTTAAAATGGTTGCGTTTGTTTTATCGGCCGTGCAAGTGGTAATTATGTGTGCGCCCTTTATTGCCTCTTCAACACTTTCACATACAGTCACGTTTAAACCTTTAGTGCTTAAGTTATTAAACGCTTTTAGAGAGGCCGCTTGGTCTATATCATATAAACGAATGTGTGTAATACCCAATACCGCTTTAAACGCTAAAGCCTGAAACTCAGACTGAGCTCCATTACCAATCAGGGTTAAGGTGGTTGAGTTTTTTGGTGCTAAATAAGTAGCCACCAGCGCTGATGTTGCAGCAGTGCGTAGTGCGGTTAATAGGCACATTTCGCTGATCATCACCGGGTAACCGCTATCCACATCCGACAAAATACCAAATGCTGCCACCGTTTGAAGTTCTTTAAAGGTATTTTTTGGGTGACCATTTACGTATTTGCAGCTAAACATTTTGCCATCGCTTACCGGCATAAGCTCTATTACACCATCGGGAGAATGTGCTGCATAACGCGGCGATTTATCAAATTCGTGCCAACGAGCAAAGTCGTGTTTTAGTTTATTAGTTAGGCTAACTAATACATTTTCTATTCCTAATGTGTTTATTAGCTTGGCCATAGCTTGAACACTTACAAATGGAACACCGTGTTTTGGCTGCGCTATAAAATGACTCATGACTACCTCTGTAATAACAATATAAACTAATTAAAATAAGTTTATCGACTACAGATGCCACTTAAAATGCCAATACTTTATACAAATAATGGTATTTTTTAGCTATTTGCTAGGCATAAATATAAATTTTTAGTATTTTGTATAAAAATTAGTTAAAGGTAAGCGTATGCTCCCTTATATTTATGACTCATTAGATAACGCCCTAATAGCCGAATTAAGAAAAGACGGCCGTGCATCTATTTCTGCTTTAGCTGATATATTAAACGTGTCTCGCGGGACAGTACAAAACCGCTTGGATCGGTTAGTTTCATCGGGCGCTATATTAGGTTTTACTGTGCGGGTGCACGAACACATAGAAACCGAAGCCGTAAGAGCAATAATGATGGTGGAAGTGGTGGGTAAATCGACCTCGCAAGTTATAAAAACAATGCGCGGCATACCCGAGCTCACTAAGTTACATACCACCAACGGCGCTTGGGATTTAGTAGCAGAAATACAAGCAGGAAACCTAAGTGACTTTGATGGCGTACTTAGGCAAGTACGCGAGATAGATGGCATTTTAAATAGCGAAACCAGTATATTATTGTCATCTACTTAAGCATTAATGTTAACACGTGAATATTGATATCGCCTTGCTCATGTTTGATCTTACAGTTTAAGTAATTAGATTTAGACCTCATTTAACAGACAGCTATTAGCAAGAAGTAGTTAGTCAAAAATCTTAATGTCTGAAGTCAAGATTTGACCCTAGGCTTTTAATGAATACTGTCGAGTGAGCATATAGTCGGCAATGTAATTTAAATACGCAGAGCGAGTTTTTATTTTCAATCCGTCGAATTTATGATGTATGTATGCACAGTAATAGCTCAGTCGCTCGCATAGTCAAGAAAACGACCCAGTCGCTCGTTTTATAATGAGAAGAAAAGCGAGCACGGATGAATTTTAATAACACTGGCAATTAGTTGACAAGTTTGTTAAAAATAAACCAATAAGAAAACGAGCTACGCTGTGGTAGAAATACGCGCGATTAGCTCGCTATAAACATGTTATAAGAACAGGAATGTTTAGTGATAGAAGCTCTTTTTTCTTTAGTAATAATGATTGTTGAAGCTGCTATAGCTGTCTGCACATTTATTATTGAATTAGTCTCGGGTGTTTTTGTCGCAGCAGGCTCCACCATTGGCGTATTTGATTTTTTCCTACTTGTTTTTGTTCTACTAGCGGAGCTTATTGTATGGTTATTGCTTTGGTTCAAGCAGCTTTTAACTTCTGCAATCAAGCTAGAAAGGCCAGCGGTGGTCAGAAAACCTAGGTTTTGGCGACCTAAAGCAAAACCCAAAAACAAAGAAAAATAACACTCGTGGTTGTTTTAGGTAGGTTCATATAACAAAAAAATTAAGTCACTCACTTCGTTCGCTGGGACGCATACACGCAGGGCGGCTTCGCCATTATGCCCTACGCGCCTGCGCCCCTTATTTAAAAGTTAGCTGTACTTAAGCATGGAGATACTTGAAACATATGTGGCGTGTCACGACCCTATTAACTTATTTAATGTTCAGTGGAAATGCTATTTCTCAGACTCCATTGACATTAGAAGAGCAAAAGAAAGCAGAGGTTTATGCTAATTATGTTTCTAGCCAAGCATTTGTTGAACTATGTTCAAAATTTGAAGCGGTTAACACTTATAAAGATGCTTTCAAACAGTGGACTAATATAAACCAAAATGATATTCAAAAAGGACAGAGTATTTTATCGCGTCATTACTCATCTCAAAAATTGGAGATAAACGAAGTTTTCAAATGGAAAACAGACGCAGAAATAAAATATTTTAAGGCAGCAAGTAAACCAGAAAAAATTGAAGCTTGTAAAAATCTACTAGTATCTGTTTTAAAGAATGCAAGTTGAACGTACAGCTAACAAGTTACTCAAACGGACGCTAAACAGTTGGCTAGCGCTCGTTCCTCGCAATTTTAGCCAACAATTTCGCGCCGCTTAGTAAGGCGTTAGAAAGCCTATGAAGAATTTGAGTTACCTTTTAGCTTTGTTGTTTTTATTTGGTTGTGGGAAGAAAGAGCCAGATCCTGTTTGGGATTGGGGGTATTTACCTTCGTCAGAAATATCGAACTCTAAACGAGAACAATGTGCTCACGAGTATTACCAGTCTTTTCCAATTTCGACAGATAGTGGAGAAAGCCTTAGGATTGGACAAAGTTCTATTTCCGGCCGTTCTCATAAACACTATTTGGGTTCTGGCTGTATGGTTGCTTCAGTAAGCACAAGAGTCTATTTGGATACTGACAAACAAGCTAATAACTTTTACTCGGTTTCTGTTTCAATGCCAACTTTTGATGATAGATGCAGGAGTAACTCTGACATACCAGCATGTAAGGAAAGCTCAGTTAGTCACACAGTCTTATTTTCTAGAGATATTTTAGCTAGTGAGATTGGTGACTATTTTAAAAGTAAGGCTATGAATCAAATCGTAAGTTATGATGAACATAGCCGTGTTGTAACTTTTCAACTTAGAAATAAAAGTCTTGAGTATAGAATCCAGGCTTTCTAACAAAACAAATTAAAAGTGCGGACAAAAACCAGTTGGCTTTGTTCGTACCTCACAAATTTTAGCCAACTAATTTTTGCCGTTTATTTGCGGCGTTATGTTTTTCTCAAGTAAGGAGTGCTGGACATGTCAATGATTGCGTCATTGAAGAGTGTAAATGAAAATAAACTAAAGAGTTTGTTATCAAACCCTGATGGATTAACTTCATATTTATATGAAGAAGATGGGAAAGTTTGTGATGTTGATAAAGCTTGGCATGCCATTCATTTCCTATTAAATAAGGCTGTATGGGAGTTTTCATCTATTGGTGGTTCTGTTTTTTTAGGTGGAACTCCGATCTCAGATGAAGATGTTGGATATGGACCAGCCCGATACTTTACCGCGGAAGAGAGCGCCGCAATCTCAGAAGAATTAATGGAAGTTTCTGATGTTACTCTTCTGAAACATTTTGAGGCTTTGGTATCTGAATCAGAAATTTATCCAGGATTTTCAGATAATGAAGAAGATAGAGAGTACATCGCTCAGAATTTTACACACTTAAAAGAGTTTTGTTCGGAAGTGGTTAAGTCTGGAAACAGTATAATTACGTATATGTGCTAAAAATCATAACACATATGAGCCTTAACTCTGTCAATAGGCATTAGTGTTCTTTTTGACCGTTTTTATAAATTGACGGTCAATTCTAAACCAATAAACAAATTCGTTTACTTCGTCTGTCGATACGGCTGTTAAAGCTAATGGGGTCAAATCTTGACTTCATACATTAAAAACCTTCAATGTTTTCTCGCAGCACATATATGACTATCAGATTTAGCTTAGACTTATTCAGCTAAACAACCGTAATTCTTTACGGTTGTTTCTAAACTATTTTTTTACAGCTACATAGCGTAGCTGTGTGCGTAATCTACAATGCGTGCATTTTGGCTTTTTAAGTATTCACGGCCTGCTTTTACACCAAGCTTATGATCTTTACGTAAATCGTCGTTTGTACTGCCTAACAATTTGCTGTGCAGTGTTTCATCTGCAAAAATCTGTATAATTTCTACATCACTAGGCGGGTTTGTCATAAAGTTTAGCTCGTCTAGGTAAGCTTGTTCATGCTGAATTAGGTAGTCGAGCGTTTTTGGGCAGTAACCTGCTGCCGTAGCAAGCGATCTAAGCTTTTGAACCCATGCCGATTGCGCTTGAAAATCAGCGTCTACCGTTCTTATAACCACAATCTTACGCGCGCCACGGTTGTACGCTTCGCGGACTGGTAATGGTGCAGCTAGCCCCCCATCAAGAAAAAAGTCTTCTTGAGGTTCGGTAATTGTATTTGTTTCGTTAGCGGCTTGTGCATTTAGCCAAGGTGTTAATTTAACACCTTGTTTGTACAAAAAGGGTAATGCGCTTGACGCTTTTAATAGCTCGCGCCATTGATGCTCTTCACCTGTTGGTGATAAGTAATACGCTTTTCTGTCACGTGCGTTTGTAGCAGTAATAAGTAACTCACGTTTACCTAGTGATGTTTTAGCTGTTTTAAAGTCAATTGCTCTATTTACTTCTTTGGTTTTATCAAAGTACCAGTCTAAATCAACAATGTGTTTTCCCATTAAGCCACGACCTAGTTGAAAAAAACGTTTATTACGAGACAGCCCTCTAATCAGGCGTTTAGCGTAACCTTTTTGACGAGCTAAATAGCTTGTTAAGTTTTGTGAACCTGCCGATGTGCCAATAAATAAATCAAATGGGTCGTAGTTTTGTTCTAACCACGCATCAAGTACACCTGCGGTGAAAATCCCTCGCTGTCCGCCACCTTCAGCAATTAACGCAACCTTAGGCTGTGCTAGTTTAGTTACTGAAGAAGCTGTTGCGCTGTTTAGAGAGTTCACGGGATACCTGCCTTTAATTTAATAATGTTTGTTTCAATAAATACATTTTATAGAATTAAAGTAATGCTTTAAAATTGATTGTTTAAATCAATTTGATTGATAAAACAGAACGATAAACCATCTATTAATACACTTAACTAATAGTTACTAATGCGTTTTGTTTTATTTTAAATGTTTAGGCATCACATCAATTAATTTAAGTTGTAAATTACTGATTGATGCCACTACTTTAACAAGCCTTAGGTGTACGCTTGCTTAACTAAAATAAAAATGAGTGTTAACGAGTGTATTAAATAACTAAGTAACCTATTTTACTTAGCTATAAAAAATTAAGCCGTTTGTGTATTAGCTTGGCGCTCTAACTTATAGTTTTCTGAGTTTAAGCCTTTTTTCCAATAACCTGATGACACGATATTAGTACGCGGTACAGCAAGCTTACTAGTTAATAGCGTTTTCAGCTCACGTATTAACCCTGCTTCAAGTGCCATAAATATAATAGGTGGCTGTTCATGTTGCTGTAGTGTGCTTAAGGCATTAGCCATCTCAATCTCTGGCGTTGTAGTTATTAACCAATTGACCTGGCGCGTTGAATCTAAGCTGATAATATCCGCTTTATTCGGGGTATGAATAAACGCGTCAATTTTAGCGTTTATTGGCAATTGCTGAACATACCCTTTAATAGCATTCACCGAGGTTAAATCGCCTAGTAACACATAATGTGAGTGCTGGTAATTTTCAAGCTTTTTAGGACCAGGGCCTGCAATAGCTAGTTCATCACCTACTTTGGCAACTTTTGCCCAATTAGTCGCAGGGCCTTGGTGCATATTAATAACAAAATCGAGCGTAATTGCACCATTGCTTTTATTTACATTTTGTATTGTGTACGAACGCATACACGCCGTTTTTAAATTGAAGTCGGCCACACCGTTTTTTGGAATAAGCACTTTTACATAACTGCCAATGTGATCAGAGGTTAAATCTGTAAACTCTTCAGAACCTAAAACTATACGTTGTAAATGTGGGGTTATTTGCTTTGTGCTTAATACTGTTACTTTGCGTATTTTTTTTGCCATATAAACTAACCTCATTGATTAAAAATTACTGCTTTATAAAGCAGATGTTGCACAACGCCCCATTGGTTGATAAAATCAACTATAGCAATTTAATTGACATTGTCAACCATTATGGATTTATTATGTATAACTCATTAGCCAATACATTATTTACTTTAATGCAAAATTACCGCGTTACCATACGCGAAGCGATTAATGCGGGCGAGCTTGGATTAAACGCAATGCACGTACGCTGCTTTCATATTATTGCAACCACAACTCAGTGCACAGCAAACGATATTGTGAATCAAACTCAGCGCGATAAAGCCCAAATAGCACGGTTAGTGAAAGAACTACTCGCGTTAAACTTGATTAATAAAACGGCCAGTGAACACGACAAGCGTTGTTTTATTTTGTCATTTACCTCTGAAGGTCGTACGCTTTATGACAAGCTATTAGCTGCCGAACAGCAAGTAAATGCACAAATGTGTAAAAATTTAAACTCACAGCAAATCAATGACTTTTTACACACGGCCCAACAAATGATCAAAAACATGGATTGATCTGCCATTCATTACTTGGCATAACGAATACAAAACACATATACTGTACACTTATACAGTATATGTGTTTTGGTTGTTTATTTATGTTTGTTATTCCTATTTATATAGAAGCAGGTATTTGCGGGTTTGAATCTCCTGCAGCACAATACACTGAGCTTGGCGTTTCCCTTGATGAGCTATTAATAAAGCACCCTGATGCCACATTTATTGGTATTGCGTCGGGTAGCTCTATGCAAGAAGTAGGGATTTTTGAGGGTGATTTACTCGTAGTAGACCGAGCAGAGCACGCTAAAGATGGCGATGTAATTGTGGCTAATTTAAATGGCTTATTTGTGTGTAAACTACTTGATAAAACAAACGCTCGATTGCTATCGGCTTCGCCTTTATATCAACCCGTAAATATTACGCCTAGCGATGAATTTCAGCTTGAAGGCGTAGTCAGTTTGTCTATTCGTATGCATCGCCAAAGCCCTGAGTTACTTTCATGTATGCCTTAGTCGATGCAGTAGCGTTTTATGCCAGCGCCGAAAAAGTATTTGATCCTGCCATTCGCTCAAAACCTGTCGTAGTACTTACCAATAACGATGGCTGCGTGTGTGCGGTATGCCCTATTGCGCGTAAGCTTAATATTCCTAAATTTGGCCCTTACTTTAAAGTTAAGCAGTTATTAGAACAAAACAATGTGGTTGTACGCTCTAGTAACTATGAACTATACGCTAATTTAAGCGACCGAATGATGAGTGTGATTGGTCGCTTTTGTGATACCCAGCATATTTACAGTATTGATGAATCGTTTTTGCACTTTAGCGGCTATGAAAACGTTGTAAAAGATTGGCATACTTACGGGCACCTTATTAGACGAACCGTATGGCGAGAAACAAAGCTCCCCGTGGGCGTTGGGTTTGGGCCAACGCCTACACTTGCAAAAGCAGCAAATCATGCAGCTAAAAAATTAACAGGCTTTGACGGTGTTGCTGTCATAAATGACGAAGCAAGCCGCCGTGCAATTTTACAACGCATGGACTGCCAAGATGTATGGGGAATTGGCAAACGCTTAGCTAAAAAGCTAAAAATAATGAACATAAATACCGCATGGCAGCTTGCCCAGCAAAACCCAAAAACTATGCGCCGCGCTTTTAGTGTGGTGGTAGAGCGCACAGTAAGCGAGCTTAATGGCTTAGTATGTTTAAACTGGGATGATGTACGCCAAGATAAACGCGAAATTTACTCAACTCGCAGCTTTGGAGAGCGTATTTGTGAACCAACCGCTCTTAAAACCGCTTTAATTAACCATGTTACTATTGTGGGTAAAAAACTAAGATCGCAAAAGTCGCTTGCAAAGCAATTATATATTTTTGCATCGAGTTCATCCCATGAAGACGTATTTTATAAAAAGTCTTATATGTATCAGTTTAGCATGCCAACAAACGATACCTGCGTTATGGCCAATGCGGTGTCTGAGGTATTTGAAAAAATTTACCAACCTGGCGTGCGGTTTTATAAGTGTGGTGTAGGTGCACTAGAACTCACCGCTGAGCAATTTCAGCAAAGTGACTTATTTGCACCACAACAAGATAACCCAAAGTTGATGGGCTGTTTAGATGCTATTAATACCCGATACGGCAAGGGTATGTTGGGCTTAGCAAGTAGTAAATTAAACGATCGCTGGCATATGAACAGAGATTTTTTATCGCCTCAGTACACAACCCGCTGGCGCGATATACCAAAAATAAAATGCGATTTATAGACGCTTTAATTCAAACTTGCACTGAACATTAGCATTTTTAATCAAGTATTCTAACTGTGTATCAGAAACAAAATTTAGCGTGCGGCTAACATCTAATATATCGTTATTACTGTCACACCGGTCTTGGCGTAAATCCATTGTTAAGCCAATACTCGTATATTTAAACTTTGTAGTTACTAGGCAAAAATCAGGGACTTTATTAGTTTGTGTGCCATTATGTAAATCAATAAAAGAAATTAAACTGCCAAGTCTAAAACCCAAATCAGTATTATTTTTATCAAGCCACATTAATGAGCCTGAATCGCAATAGCGAGCATCGCCAGAAACTAATTCATAATCGCCAACTTTACTATTAAACAAGCTAACAAACTTAGTTTTGTTACTAGGTAAAATCGTTTTAGCAAAAGACTGATTAGCAAAAAATAAACAACAAACACATAGTAAAACTTTATAATTTTTCATTAAAGAAACCTAACAAGTCACAATACAATTAGCTTAACACATTAAACCTACTTACTTATTTTAAAATTTATGCGAAAAAAATCCCTTGATAGCAATCAAGGGATTTAATAGTTATACAATTAGACTGTTGTTATTTGTAAAACAACTGTGCTCTTCTGTAAACAAACAAAGCGGTTAAGAGTAATAAGAAGAAACTGAAAGAACCTCCTCCACTTTTATCACCTTCTTTAGGTGTTGGCAGTGCAACAGGTACATCATTAACGGTAACGATAACACTTTGCTCTGTCTCCCCTTCACCATCAGAAACGCTGAGTTTAAAGCCAAGTTCACTTGTTACAGATACACTTGGTGCGATAAACGACAATGTATTTGAATTAGCATCTTCAATTGCGACTTCTATACCTTGTGTTTGAACCCAGCTGTAAGTAAGTTCAGATGACTCTTTGTCTGTTGCAGTTGCTGTAACGCTAACGTCTTTACCCTCATCAACCGATAAAGAAGATGAGCTCAACTCAACTGCTGGTAATTGATTAACGTGCATAAAGGTCACTGTATATACCTCTGTGAACTGCTCGTAACCATCTGAGATTAATAAAGTGATATCTGTAGTGAACGTTTCCTCTAATTCACCTACAGTCAGTGTCGCTTTACTGTCTGTCTCTAAAGGCGCCAGTGATAATTGAGGATGATCAATACTCCACTCAAAACTTAGCAAATCACCATCAGGATCTGTTGTTCCTGACGCATCAAGCTCAGTAGTTGAAAGCTCTTCAATGGTTGCTGGAATTGTTATATCTAAAACAGGCGCTTGGTTTAAACTTTCTTCAGCTAACTTAGCAACTAATTCAATCACACCATTAACTTCACCGTCTAAGTCAAATTCACTGCCGTCTGTTACTGCAAAAGTAAAGCAACCTGAACAAATTTGCTCGTACACGTTACCAGTTAGCTTTGCAACCGACTGCCAACCTGTATTAGATAACAAACGAATTTGCATTTCTGAACTTAAAATAGAGTTAACGTACTCTGGTATCGCAATTTCAGCGGTACCCGATGAATTTGAAAGGGTAATATGAATATTTACAATATCACTTTTAGCTTGAAAGTGAGGTTCTGTAATATCTAAGCTATCAAAGTAAGTACTTAAGTCTTGCTCTGAAATAGACATATCAGCAATCATTTGCGTTACAGTAGTCTGTTTAATGTTACCTACTGACAAGTGATTAAACTCATCGATGCTACGAACCATATTACCTGAATCTAAAACAGCTGAATGCGTAATAGAAGAGCTATCTAAGTAATCAACAATGCCGTCTTTATCGCCATCGCTCACACCTTCTTCAGCATCAGGAATACCATCACCATCAGTATCTAACTCAGGATCATTAAAAGTAACTGCGTCAATCACACGTAAACTAATTTTATCCGTTGCAACAGCTTCGCTATTTTGTTTTATAGTAAACGTAATGTCTAGATTGTTAGAGTCCGTGAGCAATTGAGGCGTAAAAGTAATATTCCACTTTGAGGGACCAATTTTATTTACAAAATAATCACCTTGTGAAGATAGCTGGAGCTCTATTGAATTATCAGCTTCTGGACTAGGTAAATTAACTGCATGAACATCAACAATAAAGTCTGACGAATCACGTTGAACCATCTTGCTTATTACTTTTCCATTTTGATATAGATTAGTAATAAATTCAGGTTTTGCAGTTTCATTTAGAAAAACTAACTGGCTAGTATCATTTCCATCGGTAAATGAATTGTTTGTCGTATTAATGCGAATATTCGACGCATTTTCAAAGAACTCACGTTCTAGCTCTACCTTGACAAGGCCATGATGGTTTGTAGATATATATTTACTAGTATTATTGCCAATAAGATCAAAGCTTACTGAACCGTATGGGCTTTTACCACTTATGAGTACATCAATAACCACATTACCATTTTGGTAAACATACGTAGTAGGCTGGATACTGACTTTAGGAAAAACATAAGCATTTATTTCACCTGTAGAAGTATTACCCGCTCCATCAACGGCAGAAACAGGAATTAAAATATCCCCGGTTCTAAACACAAAGTTACTATCAATATCGATAATAGCTACACCCGATACACTATCGTAGATAGCATTAGAGTTAAATAATGCCGCTTTTATGTCATCGATTGAGCTTCCATAAACATTAACTGAGTAATAGTCTTGTATAACAGGTGGCGTTGTGTCAACTAAGGTTACCGTTTGAATAGCCGTCGTTTCGTTACCAACATAATCACGAGCAACCCATGTGATTTGATGTTCACCAAGGGGCAACCATGAGCCAGAGAAAGTATAAACATAAGGTTCTAAATGTCCGTTATCAGTCGCCTCAGGAACAAAAATATTTATAAGGTTAGTATTTTGAGACGTTGCTTCAAGAGTAATAGGCTCTAAACTTGATACAAAAACAGGGGCTATATTTTCACCCAAGCTAGAATCAGTTGGGTGACTATCTTCACTATCTTGCACACCGTCGCCGTCTGTATCTGTAGAAAGCGGATTACTAGACATCTGATACTCGTTTAAATTAGATAAACCGTCGTAGTCTGAATCATTTGATGCATCATTAGAATTAAGTGCATTTAGTCCATTCTGTGCTTCCCAATAATCTGGAATACCGTCGCCATCAAAGTCACTAACTACATCCAGCTCAGCAGTCCATGAAATATTATCAACTGAAAAAGGCATATCTGCTAAGTAAGGGCTTTCGTATTTTACCTTCACAATATTAAAACCATCATTTACCGGAATTAACAAGCGAGAGCGATAATGCTTAATATTGTACTGAGTACCGTTAACACTAATTTGGAATGATGAGTTATTGTTTGAAAAGTAATCTAAATTAATGAACCCTGCCTCAAATAACCCTGCAATTGCAAAGCCGCTTATACTACCTGCTGGAGAAGTATTTAGGCTTAAACTTGATGAACCATCCGTAGACCAGTTGGTATTAAGCTGCCATTGTGTAGTATGTTCTGCAAGCTCTGTAAATATAGCTGGCAAAAGCCCTTCTTCAAAGCTTTCATTTAGCTGAGAAAAAGACTGCACAGTTGATGTTGCGTCATTAGCAAGGCTTTGCCCATAGAACTCTTGGATATTAGTGTAACCATCAGCATCAAAATCTAAACTTGCATCCGAAGGGTCAAGTGGTAGCAAGCCATTATTAACTTCATAGCCATCACTTAACTCATCAGAATCTGTGTCAGCTGAATTTGGATTTGTTCCTAGGTTATACTCATCAAGGGCTGAAAGGCTGTCAGCGTCATTGTCAGATTGTGCATCACTTGCATCAAAACGATTTAAACCATTTAGTAGTTCCCAGTAGTCTGGTATTTGATCGTTATCAGTATCGGTTTGATCACCGACTGGAAGCATAACAAAGTTATCAAGCCATACTGCATCAGCATCAGTTGATACTGATCCGTCTTTGGTATACTTGAACTCAATCTTATGCACCCCTTCACTAATATTAACTAAAAATGAAGTTGGTTCAGGTGCTTCTAAATTTCCACGCTCAGCAAAACCAATAACTTCTTGGCCATCTATAGTCACCATAAAAAAGTCACAACAATATTCAGAATCAATTTTATAATCGAACGCTAAAACCCCTTCTTCAAATAAACCCGTGACAGTAAACCCGCTAAACTGAGAATCAGAGATATCTCCTGAACGAATACTTTGTGAGCCCTGTGTGGCAAAGTCGTCTGTGATAAACCACGGCGCACTTGAGTTTGCTGATTCAATCATCCATGTTGGAAGTGTATCGCTTTCAAATGACGTTGTGATATTTAAAGCAACAGGGTAAGAGGTATCTGACTGAGGGTCTGTATTTGCTTGAAACTCTGTAAGGTTAGTAAATCCATCATTGTCAGCATCTTGTGACGCATCTGAGGCATCCGTAAGATTTAGGCTGTTGTTATATTCCCACCCATCAGGCATTAAATCGCCATCAGTATCTGAGATGTTAGGTAAACCATTATTTAAAAACTCAAGAAGGTTAGATAAACCATCGTTGTCTAAATCAAGTGCTGAATCGTCAGTATTTATATCCAAACCATAAGATAATTCCCACATATCTGACATACCATCACCGTCAGAATCAGGGAAGCTAGGCCCAATATATAAATTATCGATAAATACAGCATCTAAACCTTCAGACACTATAACGTCTTTAGTGTACACAAACTTAACTGTATTGAACCCAGCAGGAACTGGAAAAGAAGCCACCTTCCAGTCAGTTAGGCCTGACTCATTAAGCACTAATGAATCGTTAATATAAACTTTGAAAAAGTCATAAGTTGCTTCAGTTTCCAATAGGTAGTTAAAGTTAACAAAACGTTGTTCGTCACTTAAAAATTGAAACTCAATGCTCGTTTGTTGCGAATCAGGAATATCACTGCTAGATAACACTAAGCCATCATGACCGTCATAATTAGTAATAAACCAAGGCGCTTGAGGATTTGAAGAAACTAATAATTCAGGGACAACTGCGTCATCAAAATTATAGGTAGTTTCAGGAAAAACAGAAGGTTCAGAGTTTGGATCAGTTGGGTCGCTGTTACCATAATACTCAATTAAGTTAACCCAGCTATCGGCATCAAAATCAAGTTCTGCATCAGCTGCATCAAGTGGATTAAAAGCAAAAGTGACTTCCCAACCATCTGGCATACGATCGGAATCTGAATCCGCATTGTTAGGCAGTGTCATGTAGACGTTTAATTCATCGTAATCAGATAAACTATCAGCATCAGAATCAACTAAGTTTGGAAAAGTATTTGCCAAGTATTCTTCCAAGTTAGAAAGGCCATCTTGGTCTAAATCTAAATTGGCGTCATCGGCATCTGAAGGGTCTAGTCCGTATAAAAGTTCCCAGTTATCATCCATTAAATCTGAATCAGTATCGACAAACTTAATATTATCGCAAATAACTTCTACTTCATTAAATGCTGAAATTACATCAGATGCATTATAGTTTAAGTCAATTGCAGAGTTGATTGCTCCACATGCACCATCGATAAAACCACTCGAATTAACCCAGTAGTTTTGATTTGCTTTTAGCATTATTTCAAACGCTTTTTGAGGATCCCAGCCATCAGTATTTGAAAGCAGGAAAAAAGCACGGTTAAAAACACCACTACTAAAGTGAACATCCATGCCCGGGTAAAAATCGCTGGCTTTATCAATAGAAACACCATCTAATGAAGGCGTTTCAAAGTAACGAAGAGCTGGATCTACTTTTGAAATATCCGCCCCTGATAACCAGTCGGTTTCACCACGTAAAAAATACTCTGCAGTTTCACCTGCCATATCAGAGAAAGACTCGTTAATTCCGCCTGATTGATTAGAGTAAATAAGATTGGAGTTTTGACTAGTAAAGCCGTGGCTAACCTCATGAGATACAATATCAAGTGAAACCAGCGGGTATAACCTATCAGCGCCATCACCAAAGGTCATTGCTTGGCCATTCCAGGTGGCATTTTCCCAGTTATCCCCACTGTGAACTCGCATTAACAATTGAAATGTAAGCGGTGCAGTGTTGTACCATTGCTGATACATATCAAAAACAGCGGTTCCAAATGCATGAGCGTCATTTAATGGAGAAAAAGCACCATTTATTTCCTTATGTGTATTACGATCACATATGAATGAAAAGGCTTCACTTGGCTCAGAGCCCGACTCCATGGTGACCGTTTTTACTTTGTCATTTTCTAAAAAACAGGTCTCACCAACTTGAGTAACATTAAAGGCGTCTTTATCTGTACCGTATTCATACTGGCCAATCTTTTGATTACCACCAGGTCCTGTCCCGTCAACACTTTGAATATTGTCCCACAGTTCAAAAATCTGATAAGTCGATTCACTTATTAAACCTATTGGCATTTTTTCAATGCCATTCTCAGTTACTTTGAGTTCAATTAAGCGAACGTAGTAAGCTTTTCCATCATGAATATAAATGTAGCGCTTATTATTTATTATTTCACTCTCTAGTGAATCATCTAATTTAGACTTAGTCAGCAACGATTTAACCGCCTTTGACTGATCAAAAGTGGTGCTCGCGGTTTTATTCAAAGATGCAAAGTTAATGTTTTTAGCAAAAAAACCACTAATATGTTCAGAGTTAGATTGAACTCTAATTTGCTGCCCCCATACTGGAACCCCAGAAAAGTATTGCTGCATCTTTTTAGAAGATGCATTAACTTGTTGTGAAAGGCTCAATTGAGGTTGTTCTAATTCTACAAAATAAGAACTTGCCGAAGATGTATTGGCAATAGAAGGGTTTTGATTTAAAAGTTGCTTAACTTCTTGGGTGGATGATTTATTTATTCGCTGTGAAACAGCAGCTTGAGAACTTAGCGTGTTCAAAAAGCAAAATGCTATCAATCCTGATGAAAGTGTTTTATACATAACATTCCTATGTCGTATATTGTAATTATTCAGTGTTTATTCATTTAAAAACAGTCAAATGTAACATATTTGATAATGGAGAGTCATTCAAAAAACTAGTTTAATAGGTACAATTGTTAACTAATGTAAAAGGTAACTAAATAATTAATTGAAACTGTGATTTGAATTTTAAAGGTGAGAAAAATAAATAATAAGCATACAAAAGACTGCATAAAAATTAAACATCTACGCAGATTTCTGTTTCAAAAAGTTGTTAAGAGTAATGCAAAATTAGCGTATTAACGCCAATACTTTGCAAATAATTGTGGATAGGCTTGTTTTAAAAATTTTGCTTTGTCTTTAAAGCGTTTGCCTGCGGGTTGATCGCCTGATGGCACGAAGGGAAGTTCATCTTCGTTGCGCTCTTCATATAATAAGCCGGCGATAAGGTCGTACTCGTCAATATATGGGTAAGGCTGTTCATTTAAGTGATAAACAGGTGTACATAATGCAATGGAGTCGGCATTAACAAGTGCATTATCAAACACGGCTTTACCGCGTGAAATAAGCCAACATCTAAACTCACTAAAGCCGTATTCATCGTTACAGCCTGCCATAACAAATGCCGCGCCAAATAAATCCCAGGTAAAACACTTGCGCATGTTAATACCAAAAAATTTGTCAAAGGCAATAAGCTGCTCGTCAGTTAAATCACCTAGTTTAGCTTTTAAATTCTCGCTGACACTTTCTGGATCTAGACCTAAGCCGGGTGTAGTTACTAACTCCCAAAAAGCCTGTTCTGATAACGCTGCCATTATAAAATCTCTTTTACTCGGCCCACTTGGCCATCTTCTAATCTCACTTTTATACCATGCGGGTGGTTTGGCGATTTAGTTAATAAACGCTCAACTACGCCTTCGGTTAATGTACCGCTGCGTTGGTCTTCTTTTAAAACGATATTAACTACAGTACCTGGTGATATTTGCGAACGAGAAGGAACAGCCATTATTTAAACCCTATATATAATTTTCTTAATTATACCGCCCAACAGCAGGCAAACCAACAAAACCCATTTTAATTAGCAAAAAACACAATATGTGACGGTTTTATCGGCAACTTAATACTCGCAAGTTGCGTAAGTATTATAGATTTAAGGTGTTCAATCTCAGAGTCAACGTTATTAAGCGCTATGGTGTCTTCAAAATAGCAGTTAACTTTTAAGGTGTTGGCTTCGTTATTTAAATCAACGGTGTGAGTAAGGTATGAAAAACCGGCCACTGAGTCTTTAATGGACTCACACGCTTTAGTCAGCGCAGCGCGTATTTGTTTATCTCGTTGCTTTTGTGTTTTAGTCATGAGGATAAATTATTTACTTTTTTCTGCTTGTTGTTTTTTAAATTCTTCGTAATTTGAGTCTTGCTCTTTAAGGCACTCATAATACTCTTTATCTGCTTTGTAATTGCACTCGTTAAGGCGAGCTGACTGCAATTGTTCAAAGCGTGCATCGGAACTACACCCAGCTAAAATAGGTAATCCGATTATAAAAACAGCCGCGGTTTTTAGTTTATTGATAACCATTAAATTTCCTTACACAATTGCGTTTAAAAAGACGTTAATTTATGACGATTATATTGTATATTAGCGCCATAAAAATCTTTGTATTTACAGGACCACTTATTATGATGTCGCAGTTACAAGCTTTGTTTCAGCGTATAGACAAAAGCAAGATATTTCAATCATTTGTTATAGCTGTCATTATTGTTTCTGCCCTAACTGTAGGCGCTCATACCTATAGTCTTCATCCTACGGTTGAGCTTGCTCTTAACTGGATGGATATTGGCATAACCGCATTCTTTTTAATTGAACTTATTATTCGCTTTGTTGCAAGTAAAGGCATAAAAGACTTCTTTTCAAAGGGATGGAATATATTCGACACCATTATTGTATTGGGTAGCTTGTACCCCGCCGCGGGCTCTACAATGCTAATAGCACGTTTACTGCGTATATTCAGAGTGCTTAGGTTAGTGTCGATGATCCCTGAGCTTCGATTATTAGTAAACTCGTTACTTAAAGCAATCCCACAAATGGGCTACATTGCACTGCTTATGTTTGTTATTTTTTACATCTACGCAGCGATGGGCAGCATGATGTTTGCCGACATTAACCCTGTGCTTTGGCAAGATGTGTCTATTTCAATGCTAACACTATTTAGAATAGCGACCTTTGAAGATTGGACCGACATAATGTACGAAACAATGGCGGTGTACGAGCTAAGCTGGATTTACTACCTGACCTTTATATTTTTAACCGCCTTTGTATTTTTAAACATGATGGTTGGCGCTATTTTAGAGGTAATGGGTGAAGAACACCGAAATGCACGAGAAGAGCAAGCTGATAACGACTCACTTCCTGCAACAAAAGGGCAAGTTAACGAGTTAC
Organism: Pseudoalteromonas sp. H71; assembly: GCF_001468485.1. GTDB lineage: Bacteria > Pseudomonadota > Gammaproteobacteria > Enterobacterales > Alteromonadaceae > Pseudoalteromonas. Next base: position 56,491 of record NZ_LODI01000035.1, on the reverse strand, counting down.
AAGCGCAAATAGCAGAGTTAAAAACATTGCTGAGTAAAAAGTAACACTTTAAGCCCCACAAAATATGTTTGCGGGGCTTAAAACTCATTTAACCTGTTATTCATCTGATGTGTTTTCTATTGTTTCAAACGATATCACGTCGTCCACTTCCATTTTAAACGCGTCTAAAAACGCATTTTTTAATACTGATACCACTGCCTGAAACGTTGATATGTCGGTATTGTTTAATGTGCCGTCGATCGGTATACGCGCAGCAACTAACTCTGATTCAGCGTTCTCAAGTAAAGCACTGACAGCATCAATACTGCCTTCAAAAATAGCGGTTAACAGTCCGTCATCGTCTTTTTCTATATCTTCACGCCAAGAAAAAACACTCAAATTATACACGCCAGCTTTTGCATAACCGTTTAAAACATTGTTCTTTGCAGCAAGTTCCATTGCTCCATCTATTCCGCCCGCTTCAATATCAAACGGGGTATAGACTTTAAAAACAGTTTCGAGGTGTTTAACAGAAAAGCGCTGGACCTCTACATTAAAGTCAAAGTTTGCTTTTTCACTAAATGGATCTAATTTCCCCGTTAAAGAAAGTGCAGCTTCGCCCATTAAATCCCCCTCAACGTTTAAAGAAGTTACTAACGTTTTAGTTAGGTTTTGGGCATTGGTAATGTTTTTAATATCAGCATTAATATTTGAAATATAAGTAGGTTTATCACCCTCGCGGGTGGCATTAACTAATGAAACCTTACCGTTATCAATAATTAATGTATCAATTGAAAAAGGGACTAAATTATTAGCAAGCCCAATCCATGTTGTTTCGTTTTTAACTTGTTTGTTTTGCTCCATTTTATTAGGGGCTTTGTCGTAAACAACAATTTCAGGATGGGTAAATTGCATGTTAGTTACTAAATTCCCTTTTAAAAGTGCTGACCATGAAAGTGAAAAATTGAGTGTTGCAACACTAAGTAGCGGTTTAGGGGTTAAATTATCCTCTTTTGAATAAATTTTTATGCCGTCAATAGCATACGCACCGCGGTATAAATATAAATCTACGTCACCTACGTGGCCTGTAATTCCCTGCGTGTGTTTAATTTGTTGGTTAACATAATATTGAATAGCATGGGGCGCAGCAACGCGCAATAGTAATAAAAGCACAATGATTAAAACAAAAGTAGTAAACCATTTAGCTTGAGTAACCTTTGAAATTAACGCCATATAACCATCCTTATTTGTGTAATTATTAGCATGACGATGTGTAAAAACTACACAAAAATAAGCACAACTAAGCTGTTAAGTACTTAAATTACTAGGTGCACGCAAAATACTATTTTAACTTTGCAATGGCTATGCCACACAGACGGTTATTTAAAGGTCACAAAAAAGTGTGAAAGGAAGGAATAAAAACTAAAAAGGGTTAGCGCTATGCTAACCCTATAAAATAAATAAATTAAAAAACTGAAATTACTCAGCGTCTACAATGATACGAAGCATACGACGAAGGGGTTCTGCTGCGCCCCATAGAAGCTGATCACCCACGGTGAAAGCACTAATATATTTAGGCCCCATTGCAAGTTTACGAATACGCCCAACAGGGATGCTTAATGTGCCCGTTACTTTAACCGGTGTTAAATCGGTGGATGTAATGTCACGCTCGTTAGGAATAACTTTAACCCACTCGTTGTGCGAAGCTAATATTTCTTCTATTTTTTCAACGCTAATGTCTTCGCGTAATTTAATGGTCATTGCTTGGCTATGACAACGCATAGCACCAATGCGAACACATAAACCATCAATAGGGACAGGCTGATGGGTAGAACCTAAAATTTTGTTAGCTTCAACTTGTGCCTTCCACTCTTCTTTAGACTGACCACTTGGCATTGGCACATCAATCCATGGGATCAAGCTACCGGCTAATGGCACGCCAAATTGATCTTGTGGTAAGTCACTTGAAGCCATTTTTTCACTAACTATTTTATCAATTTCTAAAATAGCTGAACTTGGGTTATTTAATTGCTCGGCAACACTTGAATGAATAGAACCCATTTGTGCAATCAGCTCTTTCATGTTGCGTGCGCCCGCCCCCGAAGCCGCTTGGTAAGTCATTGGGCTAACCCATTCAATAAGGTCTTGCTCAAACAACCCACCTAAAGCAAGTAGCATTAACGATACCGTACAGTTACCGCCAACAAAGGTTTTAACGCCTTGCGCTAAGCCTTGAGTAATTACATCTTTATTTACAGGGTCTAGTACAATAATGCTGTCGTCGCTCATACGAAGTGCAGAAGCTGCATCGATCCAGTAACCATTCCAGCCCGACTCACGAAGTTTTGGGTAAACCGCTTTGGTATAATCGCCCCCTTGACAAGTAACAATAATGTCCATTTTTGCAAGTTCAGATACATCACTTGCATCAAGTAGCGGTTTTGCGTCACCGGCTAAATCAGGACCAAGTTGACCGGCTTGTGAGGTGGTAAAAAAAGTGGTGTCTATGTTGGCAAAATCATTTTGCTTTTTCATACGCTCTAATAACACAGAGCCAACCATGCCACGCCAACCGACTAAACCTACTTTTTTCATTGTTTTTCCCACTGTTTTGTTCATAAAAAATGCCTTAATACATTAAAAATTAAATTCATTGCGTGAGATCTAATTTTCAAGTTAACAAACTAACACTGCTAGACGGCTAAAACTAGTGAATAAAATAGAACTTAAATATTTTTCATGCATCAATAAGGTATAAAAAAGCCCTGTATAAAATACAGGGCTATAAAGAACATAAATAAACTATGTTTGAATCAATAAAGCTAAAAGTTAAAACTCGTAACTGTAGCTTAAGCTAAACTCAGTGCCTGTTTCTTGACCCCAAAGCGTTAACCCTTCTTGCTCTATTTGCTTTTCTTGGCCTAAAATATTCTTCACTTTAAAATTAACTTTAGAGTTAAAGTTAGGAAAGTAAGAATAAACTAAATCAAGAGAATGGAACGACTTTTCTTCAGCATCTTCATTTCCACGCGTACCGGGTACGATAATACGCGGACCAAAAACGTTATAAATAACTGATGTTGAATGAAAACCATCATCTGAGTCGTAACCCATTTGTAAGTTAGCAACCCATTCAGAGTGGCCTACCAAACGGCGTTTATTATTAGTAACAATGTTTGATACAGTATCAGCCTCTAGCGCTTCTTTAAGCTGAGCTTCAAATAACGAATCAACATTATCTGAGTCATTTATACCTAAATTAACGCTCGAATCAGATAGCGTTACGTTACCCGACAAAAATGCAGACGACCAATCTTTATTAATAAAACCAAAGTCTGTTAAAAAGTCGACCTCAATACCTGAAAGTTTGCCCGATTGCGCATTCGCCGTAAGTAATTGCGGTGACGCACCACCAACACCTGCAAGCTCGACCATTTCAATTGGGTTTTCTATATCTTTATAGAATAAGGCAATCGATAGGTTGTTACCCGTTGGCATATACCATTCAAACCTAAAATCAACATTCGTTAATTCAGAGCTTTGTAAGCTAGGCGAACCACGAACCAAAAATTCAGTTAGTGGATCAACAAAGAACGAGGTACTTACATCACGTAAGTCAGGACGAATGGTGGTTTCGCTCACGTTTAAACGAAACTGCATTTCTTCATCCATGATGTACGTAACAGCAAGCGATGGAAAAAAATTATTTTCGTTTATCGCAACGTCTTGAATTTCTTCAAGGGTATTTTCAAATAAATTGCTATGTGCCTGATACCCTACCGATACTTGCTTGAAATCTTCCCAGCGAACACCGCCAGTAATACGCCACGTATTTTCAAAAAAGTAGTCAGCCATAAAGTAATAAGCATCTAACTTATGCGCTGCACTGTATTTGTCGCCGTCAGTTGTACCATCGTCAAAAATACCAGCGCCTGTGCTACTTGTATAAAAGGCGTCGTTTGATGTGTTTGCATCGGCAAAAATATCGCTAATGTTATTACCAAACGTAAACTCATCGCTTATACCACGGTGCGTTATGCCAAATTTAACATTGCTTGCATCTCGCGTTTTTTCTGAAAAATCTCCACCAATTTTAAGTTCAAGCTCGTAACCATCGCCATAAAAAGGTAACCCCATATTCCAACCAAACGTTTCTACGTCATCGTGAAGTACTTGGTATTCACGCGTAATATTGGTCGCAGCCACATCTTGAAGTTGCTCAGACTCAAATACGCCGTTATTAAAGTTTTGTTGAAAAACGACATCTAAGCCACCAGGTGCGTTTCGATTTGCGCGACTTAAACCACCATACCAATCAACAAATAAGTTATTTAAATCTGGAAAGTTATGCGTACCTTTTAGCTGAGAAGAAAACATTTCACGCTCTTCATAGCTGATATCAACACGACGAAGTTCAGTCTCACCTTCTTCGGTTTCGTTAGCGTCGTAGTAGCTACGGTTACGAACACGATCGCTCATATCATGCAAAGCTATATTGGTTAACTCAAACTTATGGTTTGAATTAAGTTCGTACCCTAAATTTAATGTACCGCTCCAACGAACATTTTGTTCAGTCGATGTACCATCGTAATATTGTGCAAAACATTTGTTCTCACAGCCCAAACTACCTAAGCTTGAACCACTTTGTTCTTGAACAACTTCCCACTCGTTGTCATAGGACACAGCACCAAGCACACCAAACGTACCTATTTCGCTTTCAAATCTATCGCCCACGGCAACAGAAAAGCTCATAGCTGGGTCAACATCTTCCTTGCTAATACCCACATTCCAATCAAGCGATTGAATCAGGTTTTTACGCTCATCTAGCGTAGAGTTAATATTACCTTCAAGGCCTACGTCGCTGGTAAGTGCATCAGTAAAAACACCTGATAAAGCTCGCGTACCATCATCGCGCCCCATCCAGTCATCATCACCACCTTCGTAAAAGTAACCCGTGTCACTATTTGATGTGTTGTACGCAGTACCTACTTGTACTTTAAATAAAAAGTCAGAAGGAATTGATTTAGTACGAATATTTACATTACCACCACCAAAGTGCGCTGGCATGTCGGGTGAAAAAGATTTTTGTACACTTAAGCTTTCGATTATTTCAGATGGAAATAAATCAAGAGGTACAACCGAGCGGGTAGGATCGGGACTTGGTACATACATGCTATTTAATTGTGTACTTGAGTAACGCTCACCTAAACCACGCACATATATAAATTTACCATCAACTAAGGTTAAGCCTGTAACACGGCGAAGAGCCGATGCTGCATCACCATCGCCGGTACGTGAAATTTGGTCGGCACCCATAATATCAGCAACAAACGCCTGATTTTGGCGTTCTTGCAGTACTGCACCTGCGCTCCCTTTGAGTCGTTGCCCTACTGCAACCACTTCTTCTATTTCTTGCTCTTGAATGTCGGCTTCTGCAGCAGCGGCAGTATTTACCGACCAACCAAATAGTGCAGCCAAAACGGCGCAATTTAATGTTGATAGGGCAAGTTTAGAGGGTTTATAAGAATTCATTTTTATACTCCGAAACAAAACAAGACATTAGCCGGGCTTTCGCCCGGCCTAAAGCGTTTAAGGTTAAAGACCTACTTTTACCCAACCCGCTGTCCAGTCTGTTTGTGCATCCATTGCACCAATGTAATCTACTTTATCAAAGTAACTATCTAAGCTAGACGAATCAAAACCAGCACCCAGTAATAATGACTCACTTGAAGGCATGTAACCGTTACTCGCTAGTGCAAGACTTGCAGCAGCTTGTACTGAGTTACCAGCTTGACCTAAGAACCAAGACTCAACATTGCCATCACCAATTGCTTGAGTACCAAAGTTGTTTGCTGTTTCACACGCAACCACTGAGTGAGTAATACTAAGTGAACCGTCTTCGGCACGTGGTGCTGAGTCTGAACCTACACGCAAACAGTTTGCGTAATCTGCGCCGCCGGTGACCACTACGTTTTTAAGTATGCCGGCAGTACCTGCACGTAAGCGAATACCGTTTACGCCTGCATCACCAATAATGGTTACATTAGAAATAGTAGGCATAGTAAGTGGTGATGCATCTGAATCAAATTCAGAGTTATCAGCTTCAATCGCGTTATCGCCCTCAGAGCCTGATTGCTTAATAAGTACGTATTGCGCTTTACCCGTCCAACCAAATGACCAATCTAGAGAATCGTCACCAATGTTTGTAAGCACTAAGTGGCTAATGTTTGCAGTACCACCGAAAAACTCTACGCCGTCGTCTAGGTTTTCATGAACGTGGATGTAATCTAGCTCTGTTTGGCTACCTACACCAGCCAGTGATATACCGTTAAGCTCATCACCGTTACCTAGCGTTTTGCCCGCTTGTTTTACAGCAACATACTTTAACGTACCTGAGTTATCTTCTGGGTCATTACCACCAAATTGGCCAGCATCACCTTCCGCAGATACACCACAATTTGCAAGTTCATCCGCAGTTGCTTCACCTTCTTGGTCGCCACAAGAGTTGGCCGGTGCGTTACCTAATAATACTAAGCCACCCCATTGACCAATTGTTGTTTCGCCACCCGTCACATCTTGAATAGACGTCATGGTAATTGGCTGCGTTGCTGTGCCTACCGCCTCAATTTTAGAACCACGACGAACAACTAAGAAGTCATCACCCGATTCACCAATTAATGTTGTACCAAACTGAACATACAATGTTGTGTTATCAGCGCGGTCATTACCCACAGCTGTACGTCCTTTTAAGATCCAATGCGCATCGTTTGTTAGTGTCACATCAGCGGTAAATACCACATCAGAATTTAACTGATAAACTGGCTTATCGGTAATAGCTGGGAAACTAGCAGAGACATCTGTTGCAAGGCCTTGTTCTAATGCGTTTTGGATATCAGTTGGAAAGCTAGGTTTAATAGCAACGGTCCACCCTTCCATCCAGTTGTTATCGCCATCAAACGCACCAATGTAATCGGTTTTAGTGAAGAACGAATCAAGGTCAGAGGTATCAACACCTGCGCCTAGTAAAGGTGAACTAGACTTAGGTGTAAATCCATCTGTTGCTAAGCTTAAGCTTGCAGCGGTGAGTGTTTGGTTGCCCGTTTGGCCTTCAAACCACGATTGAACGTTGCCACCAGCAATCGCTTCGCTACCGAAGTTATTATCTTCATTACAGGCTACTACTGAGTTCTCAATAGAAAGCTCACCCGACTCTGCATTAGCTACCGAGTCAGAACCTACACGTAAACAGTTTGAATATCCATCTGGGCCAGTGATAACAACATTGCGAAGCACACCCGCTGTACCTGCACGTAAACGAACACCGTTAGTACCATCGGCACCTACAATAGTGACGTTAGAAATAAGTGGCTTAGTCAAAGGCGTTGCATTTGAATCAAACTCAGAGTTATCAGCTTCAATGGCGTTATCGCCCTCAACAGCACTTTGTTGAATGTAGATGTTTTGTGCACGACCTGTCCAACCAAACGACCAGTCAAATGCATCATCACCAATATCAGTCAGTACAATGTTACGTACATTAACGCTACCACCAAAGAACTCTACACCGTCATCTAGATTTTGATGAACCTGAATATATTCAACTTTAGTTTGTGAGCCCACGCCCGCAAACGAAATACCGTTTAGTTCATCACCATTACCTAGCGTTTTACCAGCATGTTTTACAACAATGTAACGAAGAACACCTGAGTTATCATCGCTGATATCACCACCAAACTGACCGGCATCACCTTCTGCCGATACACCACAGTTAGCGAGCTCTTCTGGTGTTGTTTCACCTTGCTGGTCGCCACATGAGTTAGCAGGTGCATTACCAAGTAATACTAAACCACCCCATTGACCAATATTTGTTTCACCACCCGTTACATCTTGAATAGATGTCATGGTAATAGGCGCTGTTGCATTACCATTTGCGTTAATTTGCGAACCACGACGCACAACTAAAAAGTCATCACCTGTTTCACCAATTAGCGTAGTACCCGCTTGAACGTAAAGCGTTGTTTCATCTGCACGATCGTTACCTACCGCAGTTCGACCATTTAAAATCCAATGAGCATCGTTTGTAAGCGTTACATCGGCTGTAAATGTAGTATCTTCAGTTAATCGGTAAACAGGCTTATAGGTAATTTGTGGAAATTCACTTGATACATTAGTCGCTAAACCCTGCTCCAATGCATTTGAAATATCTGTTGGGAAGCCACCATTAATACCTACAGTCCATCCTTCCATCCAATTGGTTGTGCCATTAAATGCACCAATTTGTCCATTCGCAATAAGCGGTGAACCTGGAAGTGGTGTGTAACCATTATCGTCAAGCATTAAGTCTGCTGGAGTTAGTGTTTGGTTGCCGTCTTGCGACTCAAACCACGATTTAACATCGCCGCCATTAATCGCTTCACTGCCAAAATTGTTAGCCGTTGTTTGACATGCAACAATTGAATTAGTAATAGTCAGTGTGCCGTCTTCTGCGCGAGGTACAGAGTCAGAGCCCACACGTAAACAATTTTCGTAAGTAGCGGGACCAGTTACGAATACATTGCTTAATGCGCCTGCAGTTCCTGCACGCAAGCGAATACCATTATTACCTTCTGCACCTACAATTGTTACATTAGATACTGTAGGCATAGTTAATGGTGTAGCGTTTGAATCAAACTCAGAGTTGTCAGCTTCAATTGCGTTATCACCCACGTTTGCAGCTTGCTGAATGTATACGTTTGTTGCAGAGCCTGTCCAACCGAACGACCAATCAAGTGAATCATCACCAATACTGGTTAATACAACATTACTTACATTAACTGTACCACCAAAAAACTCGATACCGTCATCAAGGTTTTCGTGTACTTGAATGTAATCAACTGTTGTAGCTGAACCGACACCAGCAAACGAAATACCGTTTAGCTCATCACCGTTACCTAATGTTTTACCCGCTTGCTTAACGATTAAATACTTTAATGTACCCGAATCATCGTCTGCAACATCGCCACCAAATTGACCTGCATCGCCTTCTGCAGACACACCACAGTTAGCAAGTTCATCTGCAGTTGCTTCACCTTCTTGGTCGCCACATGAATTGGCAGGTGCATTACCTAATAATACTAAACCACCCCATTGACCAATGGCTGTTTCGCCGCCTGTTACATCTTGAATTGAGGTCATTGTTATTGGCTGGCTTACAGTACCAACCGACTCAAGTTGTGAACCACGACGAACAACTAAAAAGTCATCCCCTGATTCACCAATAATTGTTGTACCTTGCTGAATGTATAGCTTTGCGTTATCTGCACGGTCATTACCTACCGCTGTACGACCATTTAAAATCCAATGTGCATCATTTGTAAATGTTGCATCAGTAGTGAACGTTGTATCTGCTGTTAGACGATATACTGGCTTGTCTGTAATTGCCGGAAATTCGCTAGAAACATCAGTAGCTAAACCTTGAACAAATGCGTTATCAATAGTGGTAGGAAAACCAGTTGTGCCGTTTTGTGAGTCATCGCGAGATGACGTTTCACCGCCTGTGTCTGAGCCGCCTTCAACAACGTTTGTTATTGTATCGCCTTCATTAATTGTTGTGTCGCCTTCAGATACTACTAAGTCACCACCACAACCCGCTAAAGATACTGCAGTTGCAATCAAACTAACTTTGAATAAGTCAGATAATTTCATTGTTCACTCCGTTAAAGTATTTAATTATTTTGTTAGCGCTTTATAAAAACTCAAGTCACTTTAAAGCACTGAGTAATGCGCTAAGGTCACTTGAGTTATCAGCAGGGCTTACCTTACGGGAGCTATATGACACTGGAGTTACACTTTAATAAACATAACATGACAAAACTATATTATTAAAATTCAACAACTTAATTGTAGAAACAATAAAAAAGCCGACTCAATTATTATTGAGTCGGCTTGCGTAGTGCGATTATGAAATAGGTATTACACACCAAAAATTTTGGCGTTTGGTTGTTTTAAATTTAAAGCAGCGCAGTTTTTAGGGTTTCTGCATGCACTTTTTCACGCTTTACATACTTGATCCACTGTTGTGCTAAACGTTGAGATTTTTTGTGTTTTTCAGCTTGTTCAAACGCTAATATAGACGCATCAAAATTTTGTAGGTTGTACTGCGCCATCCCTAAAGCAACAAATGCATTTGATTCAAAATCAAGGCCGCCTTTATCAAGGGCTTTACGAGCTGAATCAGCAGCATCGTCGTATTGCTCTATGTTTACGTAAACTTCAGCTAAACGTTGGTCATATTTACCATGCTCTGATAAATCAGCCGCCTTTACAAAATAAGTAATCGACTTTTCATCTTCTTTTGCTTGGATCATTGCTTCAGCGACAAACGCATAGTTTTTAGCTGATTGTTCGGCAATGCCTTTATCAATTGCTTTACTCATTACTTGTGCCGCTTTATATGCAAGCCCATTGTATAAATAAACTTGTGCAAGTTGGCGTAAATCAGCTCTAGAAGTTAAAAAACCTTGTTGGTATGCTGCCTCGATGATGGCTAATTGTTTTTTCTCTTGCCCGGTTTCACCATACATACCTGAAAGTTGTACCCAATACTCTGGTTTGGCGTAAAGTTTAACCATACGTTCAAGTACTTCAACAACCTTATTGGTTTGATTTAATGAGTAAAACATTGCGCGTTGCAGCACAAGCCAGTTTTCTTTTGGCGTTTTGCCTTCGTCATCACTTAATGAGATAACTTTCGTTATATAGCTAAGCCCTTGCTTATAGTCTTTTAATTGATAATACGTTTGGGCGCGAAGTAAGTAATACCCTTCAGGGATTGGCTGAGTGTTAATTTCATCCCAACTATCTAAAAACGCAATAACCTTGTCGTAATCACTGTTTGCCATAGCCAATTGCGCCAAGCTAAAAGTGGTACTTAAACGTAATGTTTCAGGGATACCCTCTTCTGCTACTACTTTTTCGAAAGAAGCAATCGCTTTTGGTAAGTCGTTCTGATTGTAGTAAATAAACCCATAAAAATTATGCATCATGGCTATTTCGTATGAGTTCATACTTGAAGAACGTTCATTAATGCTATCTAGCGCTTCAAGTCCCGCTTTAACATCTCCGTCGTCTGCCAGTTTTTGTGCACGCGCTAATTGGCTGTACACTTTTTCACGTAGTGCAGGTACGCGTTTAGTTTTTTGCTGCTGCGCCGCTTGCGCACTTGTAATAGATACGCTAGGTAACAACGTTAGTGCACTCGGTGTAACAATACTCATGCCTATCGCAGTGGTACAAAGTAGTGTTACTTTTAAAAATTGAGCTGTAGTTAGTAATTTCATAATCGCCTCACAGACTTTAAAAATTGGCTGTTATCCGCCTATTTGAAAAGATATTTTNTTCTGAACACCCGCCACTTCAACAGCTTCACCATTGACAACACGAGGTTTGTATTTAAATTTAAGGGCTGCATCCATTGCAGCTCGGTCAAATAACGACTCAGGCTCAGCTTTTAATACTTGAGGGTCGCGAACTGTGCCTTGCTTTGTAACAGTAAATTCAACAATTACATACCCTTCAATGCCACGTGATAAAGCACGACGCGGATAAACCGGAGCAACTTTTACAATAGGTAAGTATTCGCCATCACTGGTTTCCAGTGCTAAGCCACCCGCCAAATTAACATCGGCATCAACATTTGCGCCAAAATCAAAATTATTGGCGTTGGCATTGGCATCACTACTTTGCATTTGTGGCGACTCCATGGGTGGTGGTGGCTCTTTTGACGTAGGTGGCTTTTGTGGTTTACGCTCTTTCTTTTGAACACTTTCTTCTTTTTTCAAACGAACAAAATCAAGTACATTACCTTTTGCAGGCTCGCTCATAGCCCCTTCGCCGCCAGTTATAAGCGCTTGCATGCCCAAAAACAGCATAAACGTGACTACACCGGCTACTATTAATGCTACTAAATAACGCATTACTTACCCTTATGCTTCTTGAGCCGCAATTGAAACATCAAACACACCTGCAGCGCGTGCGGCATCCATTACTTTAATTAACGTATCGGTAGTCGCTTTTTTATCAGCTTGAATTACAACACTACCTTGTGGGTTTTCAGCTTTTAAGCGTTCAATATTCGCTTGCACAGCGCGAACATCTATTTGGCGTTTGTTAATCCAAATTTCACCTTTGTCTGAAATAGCAACTAAAATGTTGGCTCTTTCTTTTTTAACCGCAGTTGCAGCTTCTGGGCGGTTAACGTCAATGCCTGCTTCTTTTACAAACGATGCCGTTACAATAAAGAAAATAAGCATAATAAATACAACATCTAACATAGGCGTCATGTTTATTTCTTCTGCCTCGTCTTCTTGCATTAAGTTACCTAAAGGGGCTCTCATTTTTTATTCTCCTAATATGAGCGGGATTTATTTTGCCGCCCATAAAATTTATTTAGTGATCTAGCAACATGCTGTCTTCAAGTAGTTCTACTTCGCGTTTGGCTTTACGTTGTAAGTAGGTTGAGGCAAATACCCCAGATAACGCCCCGACCATGCCCGCCATTGTCGGAATTGTCGCTTTAGATACGCCTGACGCCATTGAACGTGCACTCCCTGTACCTGTAATAGCCATTACATCAAACACTTCTATCATGCCCGTTACTGTGCCAAGTAAGCCCAGCAGCGGACATAAAGCCACCATTACATTTATAAGCGAAAGGTTTGCATTCAAGCGCATACTTGCTCGCGAAATCATAGCCTGTCGTATTTGTTCCGCGTTCCAGCTATTGCGTTCGGTACGCGTTGACCATGTGCCTTTAACGCTGCTTTTATATCCACGAAAACCATTAAAAAAATATATAAATCGCTCGAGTATCAATAACCACATCGCGAAGATTAACACTCCAATGACCAAGAGGACTTGGCCACCGGTGTCGAGAAAATCACGGATAGCATTGATTGAGTCAATCAATAGCACCATGGTTTATTCTCCCTTCTCGCTTCGCTCTGCAATAATACCTGCGCTTTGCTCTTGTAAAATAAGCAATAAGCCTTTTGAACGTGTATTTAGTAATGTATAAATAAACACAGTTGGGATTGCGACAACTAAGCCAAGTACGGTCGTAACTAGTGCCTGAGAAATACCACCAGCCATTAGTTTAGGGTCGCCCGTACCAAATAATGTAATAGCTTGGAATGTGTTGATCATGCCCGTGACGGTACCTAGTAAGCCAAGCAGGGGGGCTACCACTGAGATGATTTTAATCAGCGTTAAGTTACGGGTAATTTTTGGCATTTCACGTAAAATTGCTTCACTTAATTTAAGCTCAAGCGTGTCGTACGCTACATTTGGGTAGTCGTCTTTTACTTTCATTACACGACCTAATGGGTTGTCGTCGCGAGCAACCGAATCCTTTAGCTGACGACGAATTTTTCCGCCAACAAGCAACAATGAAATAAAACGCTCAATAGCAATTAATAAAGCCAATAAGCCAACACCTAAAATAACATAACCAACTGCACCACCTTGGTGTACTTGTTCTGATGTATCAGGTGCTTGAACAAGTAAGCCTAAAATAGAACCGCCAGTTGGGTCTAATGCAAACGGTACAACACCGCTTTTGGCATTTTGTAAATCAGCAGCCGTAGAGGTATAACGAGATACTGGCTGACGAGTAAGCGCACTCAGTGTATTTGTCCCAGGGCTGTACTCTAAATATTGCCCCTCAGAAATTAAGTTAAACGCACCAACGCGTACAACTTCTTGCTCTGCTTTATTACCACCCTCTATAATAACGGTTGTATTAAAGCGACTTACTTTTCCTTGTTCAGTCATTTCACGTTGTAGCTCAAACCAAACTTTTTCAATATCTTCAATTGACGCTAGTTTAGACGTTGAACCCATTTTTTGAGCTAACTCATCCATAAAGTCACTACGACCCGGTAATTGAGCGGATACAACCGACGTTGCAAATTTATTGCTAGAGTCTCCAGCTACCTGCTGTAGAACACCAAATAATTCTTTAAGTGACCCCATACGTTTTGACAAGGTATCGGTTAAGTTAGCAAGTTTAACTTCATTTTCTTCAAATTGTGTTTCAAGTCGCTCTGATTCAACAAGCATTTGATTACGTTTAGCTTGTGTGTTTTTAAGCATTTGCACTTGTTCACTTTGACGAGACGCGAACTCTTGTTCACGTTGTTTGTTTTGCTCGCTTTGTGCAGACTTACCGCTCTCTAATGCTTTTAATAATGAATCTAGATCCATTGTTTCTGCCGCAGTGCTAACACCTGCAAAGCTAATGCTTGTTGCAAACAGCGCCACTTTTGTTATTTGAGTAAACAATTTCATTTTTAACCTCTTATTCTGCTGCATGTACTGGCAGAGTTAGCATGTCTGGGGCAAGTTGTTTACGCGCTATGCGTAAACCTTTATTTATTTGACTTATTGTTGAATCAGGTAAAGCTTCAAACGATTTGGTCTCTGTGTTGTAGCTACCAGCGTGTTTACCATCACGCGTTAGGTAAATCAGCTCTAATCGGCCAATGCGTAAAAAATCAACTTCACGCTCTTTACCGTTTACATCTAGCAATGCAGTGTAAGCTTCAATAGTGCGCCCGTAATCGACCTCTACTTGGTAAGCTTCAAGTACACGACGAAATTTTTCACTAGACGTAATGTCGGCACGGTCCATCATGGCTTTAAGTGATGCTAAACGCTTTGCGCGTTCGTCTTGTAAAAAAGGAATGTCTAACGATACAAATTGCTCAAGACCGGTGATCATTCGCATCATAAGCGGGGTAATTTGGCGCTCAATAATAGAAACCTGGTCCATTGATAGGTTAAGCGATTCCATTTCTTCAATCTGATTATTAAGTTGTTTAGTTAACTGCGCGTTGTATACAGCTAAACCATCAATTTCTTTATTGAGTGTTTTAAACTGCTGTAAACGACCTTGCATTGAATCTGCAATCTTGTCTATTTTTGTTTGTGATTGCGCAGCTGATATATTTATTTCACTGCTTTTATCAATAACCTTGTCTAAATCGTTAGCGTGTACTGCTGCACTTGCGGCCACAATACCAGCTAAGATTAATGGTTTAACCCCTTTCATCGCATACACCTTTACTCGTTAATTAGCGGATTTGCTAGGTTGTATTTCAAACCAATAAACAGAGATTTATTGGTTTGAATAATTCAATGAAAGGAAGTTTATAGATAAAAGATGACAAGGATGTTGCGCAAAAAAGTCGCTTTTATGACAGCTGTCATAATTTGGTATTAAAGAGGTTTTGTAAATTAAAAATAAATAAACTAGCAGGCTGTTGAAGAGCGATTAATCAATAATGCTACTAATTTTGTCATAGGTACTTTGCCAATCTGTGTAATCAACCGCAATGGGGTAGTAGCTGTTGTTATGAATTAACACTAAAGAAGGAAAACCGTTAATAGGCAACGTTTTTATAAAATTAAGCTCGTCACTTAATTCATTATTTAATGATAATGACGCTAACTCATCTGCAAACGCAGTCTTTTCAAAACCGATTCCTTCAGCTAGTTCTACTAGCGTGATTTCATCTGATGGATTTTGCGCATTTAAATAGTAAGCATGCTGAATTGCTTCTATCATTTGTGCTTCTTTATTGGTTTTACGCGCGATAAGAGCTGCTCTACAAGCCGGATAAGTAGAACGACGAGGCTCGCAATTACGCCAAAAGTCATAATTAAACTCTGTGCCTAACTGCTTTTGTATTTTATGCCACGTTTCTTCAAGCATTGCTTTCATTGCTTTTTCCATGGGTTGCTGGCTATCGGGTGCTAAACCACCCACTTTATATTCAACAATAATCTTGTGCTCAAGCTGTTCTTTTAATTTTAGCCACGTAGGCGCATAGCCCCAACACCAGCTACACATTGGATCGTGTATATAAATTAACTTACTTTGAAACATAACAACTCCTAAGTAAAAGCTGAGACAACTTTATTTCGACCCGTTTCCTTTGCTTTATAAAGGCATCGATCGGCTTGTTTTAGCGCATCATTGTAGTCTGCTAGCTTATTAACTTGTGCTACACCTATGCTGCAGGTAAGTGCTACGTTTTTGCTGTCAACATTCAAAAGCGTTGTATTGGCGACACTTTCTCTAAAACTATTAGCAACTTTTTCAGCGGTTTCGATTGTTTCTTTAGGTAATATCACCACAAACTCTTCCCCACCATAACGCGCCTTTATTGAATCACGGCTAAATTGTGACTCTAACATTTTAGTAAATTCAATTAATACCGTATCACCACTGTCATGGCCATAGTTATCATTAATAGATTTAAAATGGTCTAAGTCCAAAAGTAAAATTGAGAACGGTAAATAATTATCGGGATTATCGCTAACCAGTTTAAAAAAATGAGATGTAACAAAGCGTCTGTTAGCAGCTCCTGTTAACTGATCGGTATACGCATCCTTTTTTTGTGCCAATGTGATTTCAGCAATAGACGCGTGACTTTTTTGCCTAAAAAATTCACCAATAAACGAAAACGTAAATACCAAACTAAACGAAGCCATAAAGCGTGATTTTTCAACAATGCCGTAATCGACTTGTCCAAAATTAGGACCATATAAAAGCGCTATACAGCAAAGGATCAGACTAAAACTTAGCCAAAACCCCAATCTTACTCCTAACGTTGCAAAAGTAACAACTGGGTAAAACATAAGCCAGTAAAGCGCCGTGTTTTCTTTCCCTCCCGTATATATCAGCGCAATACACATAATAAATATGATCGACATGGTCGTTATAGATACAACCTCTAGTTTACCTGTTTTAAAAAAGTAAACGGTACAGGCAATAATCGTCATATTAGCAACGAGCAAAGCGACACTGAGAATAGGTGAATAAACATCATAATTAGCTAAAAGTAAAAAAACTAACACAACAATTGCGAAGGCTATCATTGCAAATAACGAAAATGCTTGACGCTGCCTGTCAGAATTGTAAACGCTATCTATGTTAATTAAATTGCGCCAGCTCGACTTACTCAAGGTTTCCTTTTCCATATTTATACTTTGAACTTTTTAACCATTTGTTCTAAATCACCGAATTGTTGCCTCAGTTTTGTGCATTCGTTTAGCGTATTATTTAGGTTGGTTTTACTTTGAATCGACAACTCGCTAATGGTTTGTATATCCGCATCAAGTGATTTAACAACTTGATTTTGCTCTTCTGTAGCGCCTGCAACAACATGATTGGCAGCGCTTATTTGTTTTATATCTTCTATTACTTGCTGCATTAATTCACCAACAGCATCCGCTTCTGACACGCTTTTTTCGCTGCCTTGCAAGCTTGTTTTCATTAACTCAACCGCCAAAGTTGACCCTTTTTGCAATTCTATAACTGTTTCTTCTATCTCTTGTGTTGATTCTTTGGTGCGATGAGCTAATTGTCGAACTTCATCTGCCACTACTGCAAAACCTCGACCTGCTTCACCTGCGCGAGCTGCTTCAATAGCCGCATTCAATGCAAGTAAGTTGGTTTGTTCACTCACGCCTTTAATCACTTCTAAAACATTACCAATGCTTTCTGTATGTGCATTTAAGCTATTAATAGTTTGTTGAGCTTGCTCTATATTGGCAGACAGTTCGTGAATCCCAGCAACGTTGTTACTTAATATTTCTTGATTTTTTGTCGAGTGTTGATTTGCATCTTTTGCAAGTGTTGATGCGTCAGACGCACTATTGAATATATCTGATGTCATCCCTGTAAATTGATTAATTGCAGCTGCAACGCTATCAGTACGCATACTTTGATCGTCATACATAGCAAGTGATGAATGCGTTTGCGTTAGAAGGCTTGCTATAACACCATCAAGAAGGACAGTTGTATCTTTAACTTGCCCTATTGAAGATTGAATTTTTTCGATAAACACATTAAATGAATGACTTAACTCACCAAACTCATCGTCATTTTCTATTTCTAAACGACGTGTTAAATCGCCCTCTCCTTGAGAAATATCTTTAATAGCATCATTTAACCTATTCATTGGGCGCATTAAGTAACGAAGCAAAAATTGCATTAAAATTACAATGACTATCGTACCTACAATTAAATATATAAATGCTGTTTTACCAAAACTGGATACACTCTCAAATGCTTTTTGTTGATCTATAACAACCCCTAAATACCAATTTACATTTTCGATTCCACTGATTTTATTAAACGAAACCAATTTAGTTTCGCCTGCAATTTTATATTCAACAAACTCGCTACTCAGAGGTGGCTTAGTGCCAAAAAGCGCTGAAATATTTTTTAAATTAAAGCTGCTTTGCTGGTGGCTTAATATTTGACCGTTGTCATCGAGCAAAAAGCCGTAGCCTAACCCTAAAAAGTCAATGTCGTTAATAATGTCTGTGACCGTTTGCATGTCTATATCAGCGCCTGCAACCCCAACAAAGCGATCATTGTGGTTTATAGGCACAACGGCAGATATAGTTAGCTCATTGGTTGTTACGTCTATATAAGGAGTTGTAAAAGCGGTGTTGGTTTTATTTTCAACCAATTTATACCAGGGGCGCGACGTCGCATCAAAATCAGGAGGTAAAACTACTGTTTGGTCGTTTAAAATAAAATTACCGTTTGATTGGCCTATATAAGTATTTTTAAAGTCACCTGCTAATTCAGCCGTATTTAATTGAGAAAGCGTCAATGTGTTTGAATCAGATGGTTTGTGCGTTTGGGCAAACGCATTGACGATTGATAGTTTGGCATTTAGCCAGCTTGCAATGTTTTGCGACACTGACTCTGAGTTTTGTTGAAGCACCAAAGCAAGTTGCGTTTGTGTTTGGTTTTTTAAAGTGGTGTAGTTATTTACGGTAAATAAGCCTAACACCAAAACAAGTACTACTGACGCTGCTATTGTAACTTTTGTTGTGAACTTAAGTGCCCCAAACATAAATGCCCTTTATTTTTTAATTTTTAATTTTTAGCAGTTTAGTTTTAGCAAATATTGGGAGGATTGTCTTAGCAATTTTCGCTTTTTACGAAAATACCACTTAAAAACAATAAAAAAGGATTAGGTAAATTTGATTGTAAATTTTAAGTAATTAATTTTACATATTTATTTTTAGATAAGAACTCATTTTGGAATGTTCCAGTTAAAATGAGGGTTAATAATGACTGAATACGTATTCAGTCATTATTATACAGCCTGCTCTTTACCACTTTTTAGCTAAACGAACGACATTTAAACCATACCAAGCGATGAATACATAACATAGCATAGGAACAAAAAAGCTATCTTGAATGTTCACAGTATCAGCAATATATCCTTGTAATAATGGAACCAAAGCTCCACCTACGATAGCCAAGCATAACCAACCAGAGCCTTTACTTGTTAGCGCGCCTAATTTTTCAATTGCGACAGAAAAAATAGTCGGAAACATAATTGAATTAAATAGACCAATTGCCAGTACTGAATATAAAGCCACGTCACCTTGTGTAAAGATAGTGATTAATAACAGAGCAATAACACTTATCGCATTAAAAGCAATAGCCTTAGAGGGCGCAATTTTTTGTAATAAAGCAGAGCCAATAAAACGCCCTACCATAGCGCCACCCCAGTAATAACTAATTAGTGCAGCGGCTGCATGCTCTTCAAGCCCGGCAATGTGTGCTTCACCAAAATAGTTAACTAAAAAACTACCGATGGCCACTTCGCCACCTACATAACAAAAAATAGCAATAACCCCCATGGTTAAATGCGGTGCTTGCATTAATGAGCGCGTTTCGGTATCAGTGCTGTCTTCTTTGTGGGCTTCTATTTCTGGTAACTTAATAAATGCAAACACAATAGCAATAAGTAAAAGTGCCGCAGCTAGCATTAGGTAAGGTGCTTTTACTGATTCTGCAGATGCAGCAGATGCTGCTAATGTGCCTGCCGTTCCGAAAAATAGAATCCCTCCTACATAAGGCCCTACTGTAGTGCCCAGTGCATTAAGCGCTTGTGCTAAATTTAATCGTGAAGAGGCGGTTTTGTCAGGACCAAGAGCCGCTACGTATGGGTTGGCAGACACCTGTAACACCGTTATACCTGCAGCAAGTACAAACAATGCGCCTAAAAACAACCAATATTCATGAACCACTACGGCAGGGTAAAAAAGCATACAACCAATAGAGGCAACAATGAGCCCCGTTAATATTCCTTTTTTATAGCCTAGTTGTTTAACTAAAATACCAGCAGGGATAGATACAATGAAATAGGCACCAAAAAAGCAAAACTGCACCAGCATTGCTTCAAAATATGTGAGATCAAATACACCTTTTAATCTAGGAATAAGCACGTCGTTTAAAACGGTTATAAATCCCCATAAAAAGAATAAGGTAGTCATGGCAGTCAAAGGAAACAGATAATTATTTTTTTGCTGTTCATTCACGCCATAGGGTTGATTAGTGTTCAGTGTGCTCATTTTTATTTTCACTCCATTAACAAGTTAAACTGATTCTACATTGTTAATAAGTTTTTTTACCACACCAAATTAAGAACGTTCCAATTCAATTCAAACTTGTGCTCGGACACTCAGCTGAAATTACATCAATTAATCGCTTAGTTTCGCCGCTATTATTAAAGTGATATAAAGCCTGGTTTATATCTTCAAGAACTTCACGCCAATTAGGTGTTTGCTTACTAATGGCAAAATACAATGGGTTATAACGAAGTGGCTTGCCATCTTGCTCTATAAAATTAAGCAACTTTGATTTAGCATTGTCATTCAATGTTGAGTATTTGACTGAATGCGCCAATACAACTGGATCGCCAATAATAAGATCCACACGTTCTGCAGCGAGTAGCTGTACTAGTTGTAGGTCATCTACAGCACCTATAACACTAAATTCATTGTTATCCATCATTGCATCAAACTCAGGGGTATTTTGATACCCTCTAACAACGCCAATTTTTGCACCTTTTAACGAATTTAAGTTGCCTGTAAAAATACCCGGTGAGTTTTTACGTTTTAAAAAAGCAATATTCCCACCTTTAAATGTATTTGAAATACCTAATAACTCTCGTCTGGTTTTGTTTTCAACAAAGTCAGAAGGGGCTGTGTCTTCTATAAAATATTCAGGCATTAAAATATCGGCTTTCCCTATTTCGACATTTCGTACAGCTCTCGCCCAAGGTAAAAACTCGATATAAACGTCATAACCTCGGCTATTTAGTAAAGCAACAGCAAAATGATAAACCCAACCTTTATTGCAAAGGCTATCGCTTATGTAAGGCGGCCAGTTCAAAGTAGCAATATGCAAAGTACGCTTATTGTTAGGTGATTTATATAATACTCCTGACTTATAACGCTGACCCTCAACAGTGGTAAGTATGCTTTTGTTAAGATAACTCACTGATGTGCTTGCAGCACTAAAACAACTAACTAACGCTAATAAAATAATAACAATATACATATTAAAATTATCAAAAATTTATTTAGTTAAGTGTAGTTCACATACTAGCAGTGAAATAAAATTTAATTAAAATGACTCTAAGTAAGCGTTAAAAGGGGAATTTATACAAAGTTTAAACGCCAATTAATAAGGTTTATTGGCGTTTAAAGGAAGGTATTAAGCTGGCTTTACCCATTTCATTTTGTTGTTGGTATCGCGCGAGCTTATTATGGTGTCATCACTACTTTTAACGCCACCTAATTTAGCAAGCCTATCATAAAGCACGACATTACAGGTTGCTGCAAGGTTCATACAGCCAATGGTCGGTATATACACGACTTCGTCGCACCACTTTAGTACGTCTTTTGAAACTGAGCCATCTTCAGGGCCAAATACATAAAATGCATTTTCTGGGTGCTCAAACTCGGGTAAAGGGGTCGCCCCCTCAATGAGCTCAATAACAACGACAGTAGCTCCTTGCGGTTTACATTGTTCCAAACAATCCGTAGGTGTTAATGGAATACGCTCAACCACATTTTTAGTGTCGGTATGAAACTTTTTTGCGTTAAGATAACGATTACCCGTAAAGTAAACCTGATTTGCATCGTAACACCCTGCAGCTCGCAAAACGCCGCCAACGTTGGTGGGACTTTTTGGGTTTATTAAGCCAATACTTGCTTGTAACTTACTCATTAATCGCAATCCTTTGTTGGCCATTCTGCAATATATAAATCAAAGTCATCTAATTTTACATCACAGTCTTTCACTGTTTTGTCTTTCACTGAAATACCGAGTTCGTGCATGTGACTTTTATCGCCGTTATTCACTAGCGGATGCCACGATGCAAGGCCTCGTCCTTCGTGTAAACGTCGGTAACTGCAGCTTTGCGGCATAAAAAATATATCTTTAAGGTTTTCTTTAGTAAGTTTTACACAAGAGGGCACCAAAGTTTGTCGGTTTTCGTATTCACTACACCCACAGGTATTGTTATTAAGATACTGGCAAACAATATTAGTGAAAATAAGCTGCTCACCTTCACGTAGCTGATCGGTTGGGGCAAAATCATCTTCGTCTTCACTATCTATAAATGTATTTAAACAACACTTACCACAGCCATCACAAATAGCTTCCCATTCACTTTGGCTCATTTCGCTCAGGCTTTTTTTAAGCCAAAATTGTGTATTTGCTAACTGTTGATCAAACATAGTTTACTCACGCCCCTTTTAGAGCGCGCATTCTACCGCAATGCATTAAATGGCGCAAAGCCAATACCTTAAAACGATACTCGCTTTGCGCGTAGTTTATTGCTGCGACTGCACCCAACGTTTAATTTTTTTCTCTAAAATAGGCATTGGTAATGCGCCATCTATTAATATTTGCGTGTGGAACGCCTTAATGTCAAACCGGTTTCCTAACTCTTTTTTACAATAATCGCGAAGTTCTTTAATTTTAAACTCCCCTAATTTGTATGAGAGAGCTTGCCCGGGCCACGCAATATAACGCTCAACCTCTGCAACAACATCACTTTTAGCCATTGAAGAGTTGGCAAGCATATATTGTATACCTTGCTCGCGTGTCCATCCTTTTGCATGAAAACCGGTGTCAAGTACTAAGCGCATAGCTCGTAATTGCTCGTCGGCTAAACGCCCGTACCACATATACGGGTCGGTAAATAAACCAAGCTCTTTTCCTAAGCTTTCAGCGTAAAGCGCCCACCCTTCAGCAAAAACCGTATACCCTCCAAATTTACGAAAATCAGGTAAGCCGTCAATTTCTTGTTGAAGAGCAATTTGAAAGTGATGACCCGGCGCCGCTTCATGAATGGAGAGTGTTTCAAGCAAAAACTTAGGCTGTGCTTTTAAATTAAATGTATTAATATAAAAAATACCTGGGCGAGAACCGTCTGGGGCTGGAGCAGCATAAGAAGCACCTGCCGCAGATTGCGCACGGTACGCTTCAACTGGTTTAACAACGTAAGGGGCTTTAGGCGCAACATCAAATAACAGCGGTACTTTAGCATCTATTTTTTTCTTAACGTTTTCGTACGCTTCAACAAGCTCTTCAGCGGTATTAAAGTAAAACTCATCAGAATCACGTAAATGAGTAAAAAATGCAGGTAAATCGCCATCAAAGCCGACTGTTTGTTTGACCTGTTTCATTTCACTTAAAATACGAGATACTTCACTTAAACCTATATCATGAATTTCATCGGCAGACAGTCTAAGTGTTGTGTTTTTCTTTATTTGATATTCGTACCAAGCTTTACCATTGGTAAAATCGCTGTAGCCTACTGAAGCACGACTATTAGGAATATAGTCATTAATTAAAAATGTGTGCATGCTTTGATAAGCTGGGACTAATTGCGTCATGATCAAATCACGGTATTGGGCTGTTATTTCTTGTTTTTGCTCTGCTGTAAACGAGTCTGGTAAATTGTTGATAGGCCCCCAAAACAGTGAGTCTTCAGCCTTATTGACAACATGCGCACTAAATTGTGGCGCTAATTTTTTGGCAAGTGGAGAAGGTAAAACAATATTTTGTTTTATACCTTCAGCCATAGAAAGCTCAACACTTTTAAGCCACTTAACAAACCCACCACTACGTTTTATGAAATTAGCGTAATCGTTCATAGTTTTGAAAGGTTGTGCACTTTGGCCAGAGCCAAAGCCCGCAAAAATATTATGCGCACCCGACATTTGATTTATTGGCAAAAGATAACTAGGAAACTGCATTCCTTCTAAATTAAGTGCTAAGTCGCGCTTTAAAATTTCATAACTTAATAGCGCTTGCCCTGTTAACTGCTCGGAATCAATGTTGCCAAGGCGTTGTTGATACTTTTTATAAAAAGCCGCTTTCTTATCACGGTTTAAAACTGAGATCTCAGGCGTGAATACATCATTAAATTCATTTTTTCCGCTGTATGTAGCACGAATTGGTGCAAACGTGAGTGACTCTTCATAATATTGGTTAACTAGCACATCAAGTTGTTGCTTAGAAGATAGCTCTGACACCACAGCATTTATAGATGAAGAAACCGGTTTACTATTGCTTTGTTGAGGCGCAGTATTGCTACACCCCGTTAAAGCACCTATCACTGATGTAGCCACAAGTGCTAATTTTAATAATTTCATGTTAATCCTTTTAAAAAATACAAGCCGATTATGAGCTTTAAATTAAGCTAAATAAAGTAGTAACTTAGTCGTTATTTTATTGCACTTTTACTTAAGCTTGGTAAAGTCAAAACAACTTTAATGTCATATAAAAGAATTAAAAAATGAAAAAGCACTTGTTATCAGCCTCAGTCGCAATATTAAGTTTGAGTAGTTTACCCACCCAAGCAGTCACCTACATTTCTGCAAAGTCCATGTTAGATGTAGAAAATGGCACACTTATTCAATCCCCTCTTATTACTGTTGATAACGGCGTGATCACCTCGATAGAACGCAACAAAAAGCCGCAACTTGGCAAAAGTGATGAACATATAAATCTACCGCAGTTAACATTAGTGCCTGGCTTAATGGATATGCATGTGCATTTAACAAGTGATCCTACTGTTTCACGTAGTGAGCGGTTAGGTCAGTCAATCCCACGCATGGCCGTTAAATCGGCCTATTTTGCTAAAAAAACGCTCGAAGCCGGTTTTACCACTGTGAGAAATGTTGGCGCAGATGGTTATAGTGTTATTGCGGTGCGTGACGGTATTAATGCAGGTGATATTATAGGCCCAAGAATTTGGGCTGCAGGTCCATCTCTTGGTATAACAGGCGGGCATTGTGACAATAACCGCTTACCGCCTGAGTTAAAATATACCTCAACCGGCGTAGCCGATGGGCCATGGGCCGTAAGGACAAAAGTGCGTGAAAATATAAAGTATGGAGCCAATGCTATAAAGTTTTGCGCAACAGGCGGTGTATTTTCAAAGGGCACAAAAGTAGGAGTACAACAATACTCACTTGAAGAAATGAAGGCCATTGTTGAAGAAGCACACATGCGCGACCTTCCTGTTGCTGCTCATGCACATGGTACAAGTGGGATTAAAACAGCCATTATTGCAGGCGTTGACAGCGTAGAACACGCAAGCTTTTTAGACGATGAAGCCATTGCCTTGGCTAAAAAGCATGGGACTTGGCTTTCAATGGACATATACAACACAGAATATACATTAAGCTTTGGCGAACAAAATGGTGTAGACGAAGAAAACTTAAATAAAGAACGTCAAGTTTCAAAAAAACAAAGAGATAGCTTTAGCAGAGCAGTTAAAGCCGGTGTAAATATGGTCTTTGGAACCGATGCGGCCATCTACCCACATGGTGATAATGCAAAGCAATTTTCACGCATGGTTGAATTTGGCATGACTGAACTGCAAGCCATTCAATCAGCAACTATAAACAGTGCCAAGCTTTTAAAAATGCAAAATACGCTCGGACAAATAAAAACCGGGTTTGCTGCAGATATTATTGCAGTAGAGGGAAACCCATTAAAAAACATTTCAACATTAGAGCAAATCCCATTCGTTATGAAAGCGGGTATTGTTTATAAAGCTGAAAAATAAAAAATTTTAATCCAAGTAAAGGCTGACTTTATAGTGTTAGCCTTTACCTTTAACGTTAAAAAATTAAGGGCCTTAGCTAAACAATATGTTAAAGGTAACACTTAAATAGCATTACTTTAGCTGAGCTCTATTGTCATTTTTAACTGATTACCCTTCATTGAGAGGTTGTTTTAGCCAAGGGATGTTGCAATCTATTTATTATGATCGCCACGTAACTCCCACCTCTTTTATATTTGGTTGATTTACATCCTCTAAATCTACTCGATTGTTTAAAAAACACGCAAGCAGTTGTTTAAATCTAATATTAATTGAACTTTTAGTTTATTTTGCAAATAATAATCATTACCATTGCCGCACCTTATTAAATGCGAATGATTATCATAATGAAAAGTTTCAATTACTCATTACTTACCCTCGCTTGTTTAAATGCGCAAGCCGTTTTAGCACAAGCCACTGCAAATCAAGATATCGAACATATAAGTGTTTATCAAAAACAAAACCAAGTTGTTATGAGCTCAGGGCTTGCAACTAAGTCAGATATGTCGTTAATGGAAACCCCAGCACCTGTCGCTATTATTGACCGTGAACTGATTGAATCCCAAGGTATAGATAGCCTGCAAGAGCTTGTACGTAATGTAAGTGGATTAACCCAAGCAGGTAATAACTACGGGATTGGCGATAACTTAGTTATTCGAGGTCTAGATGCTAATTATACTNGGATGTATGGCGGAGCAGGCCTTGGTAACACCTTTAATCCAACGCGCTCATTAACCAATGTTGAGTCGGTCGAGGTGTTAAAGGGTCCAGCAACAGGCTTGTATGGTATTGGCAGCGCTGGTGGTGTAATTAACCTAATTGAAAAAAAGCCAGAGTTTGAAGAAAAGCATAAAGTAGCCATAGAGCTTGGTCAGTGGGATAGCTATTCACTTGCCTTTGATAGCACCAATGCAATTACCAATGACTTAGCATACCGCGTGATGGCTAAAACAGCATCAAGTGATGGTTTTCGTGATTTAAAAGAAGACCGAGACGAAATATATACATCACTTAAATACATTTTGAGTGATCAACAAGACGTTATGGTTTCTGCTGCATACATTAAAGACTCAATAGCGGTGGACTCTATTGGTCACCCTATTCGAATTTATAATGCAGACTCTGCTAATGGTTTAACAGCCTCAAAAGTAACAGGATCTGATTTAGTTAACGATCCTACGGGTAGTGGTTTACAGCTTAGTGAATCTCAGCGCAATGAACTGGCAAACTCATTGTCAGATAACGACGGATTAACACCTTATCAATTTGGAACTAACGGAATTATTTCGCCAATGGCTGATGATAACGAAGGTGAAGAGTTGCGCTTTAAGCTTACTCATAATTACTTTATTACTGACGACTTATTTTTAAATCAACAGTTACAATACCGTAATTACACATCAAGTTTCGCACGTCAAACGGGGGCTTATAACTATGTTTATTGGGATCGTCGTGGTGTTATTAATCAAGATCCACGTTCACCGTTAGTCGTTGACGATGTGCTTTACCCTTTTGCTGCTCGTCGCCAAGAATACCGCCAAGTTGAGGCTGATGAAAAGTCATGGCAGTACTTTTTAGATTTGCGCTACGACTTTATGTTGGGTGATATTGATAACGAACTTTTGGTTAATGCTAATTATGAAGATCGCGATATTCGTTTTAAACAATATTCTATATGGGATAAAGATTACGTTATTACAGATACAAACAACGAAGTAACATATCAAGGTTCCCTACCCTATATATTTGATATACGAGATCCCAATTGGCCAACAGGTAATTTTTACGATTATGATCCTCTTAAAACCAGTGACTACAATAAAAAAGTAAAGGCCTGGGGTTTGGGCCTCCAACATGTTGCCTATATTAATGAGCAATTAACAACACGCGTAGGTGTTGCTTATAACCGCATTAAACAAAGTTATGAACATTTTGGTGTAGATGAGCGTTATAGCGCAAGTCGAGCAGAACCAACACCAGAGGCTGACACTTCAGACAGTGGTTTAACGTATAATTTAGGCGCAACATATCAACCCACTGAAAACTTTTCTATATTTGCTAATCACGCTAAAGGCCGCACTGCATATAGTGTATTAGGGTCCATTGCTGGTAACGAAGCGGATAGAGAAGACTCAGAATCAATGAGCAACGACTTAGGATTTAGATATAAAGCGTTTGACGACCAACTACTTGCCTCTTTCGTTGTTTTTGAAAGTGCGCGAACCAACCTAGAATACAGCAATCCACTTTATGAAGCGGGCGTTTCGGCACCAGATGTAGTTAAAAGCTTTTATGATGGGGAAGAAAAAACAAAAGGGGTTGAGCTTGATTTAAATGCGCATTTAAATGAGCAATGGAAAGTAAATATAAATGGTGTTTATCAAGATGCAAGAAACCAACTAAACCCTAATATAAACAATCACGCTACACGTAAAAAAGGGGTTCCTTATATAACTGCCAGTACGTGGGTAACTTATTACGCAACTGTTTTTAGTTTGCCTGAAACGCTAAATATAAGTGCAGGTGTAACTTATGTTGATGATAGGAGTACCAACTCATCAAGTTTTGGTATTCCTGATGGCTATGTACCAAGTTACACGGTTCATGATGCGGCTGTTTCATACACAACAAACAAATGGCATATGCAACTTAACTTAAACAATATATTCAATAAGCAATATTATTCTAAAGCGATGTTTTTAGGTGGTATGCCGGGTGAAGAACGTAACGCTAAGCTAAGCTTTAGCTATACACTGTAGTTTGCTCATGTATAAGCGCTTGCATTTGTGAGCGCTTTTTAATCATAACGGATAGATTAGCCAAGGGCATTGGACATTGGTTAAGTTTAAGGTTGTACCTTAAGCTGTATTTTAATGAGTCTAATTCCTTGCTATCACTAACCAACATGCTAGCATTTAGTTTCTGAAATTACTGAAAGTTAATGATATGACTTTATCTGAGAAAAACTTTACCTTTGTAATGCATTGCGGCGAAATGGGAAGCCGTTGGGGCTTTAACCGTACAATAGGCCAAATGTGTGGTTTACTAATCATTACTAAAAACCCGATGACCGCGAATGAAATTGCCGATTCACTGAGTATTTCACGAGGCAATGTGAGTATGGGCATTAAAGAGCTTCAGTCTTGGCAATTAATTAAAGTTCAGCACATTCCTGGTGACCGTAAAGAGTATTATGCACCCGCAGGCGATATTTGGGATATGGCAAATCGTGTATTTGAAGAGCGTAAAAAACGTGAAATCGATCCAACACTTAGCCTATTGCGCGACAACTTATTAGACGAAGCAAGTAATGAAGAAGAAATCTATGCACAAAAACAAATGGGGGAAATTCACAACTTACTTGAAACAGTGACTAAATGGTCTTCTGAGTTACAACGTTTAACCCCTGAGCAACTCAATAAACTAATGAAACTCGGTTCAGGCATTGGCAAGGTAATAGACCTAAAAGATAAGATTTTTAAAAAAGAATAAAGCCGCACTGTGCGGCTTTATTATTAATTAAATATTATATTTTTGGATAGCCAATTCGATCAGATAAATAACCGACACTCGTTGCAAAATAATACGAGCGGTTCCAATGCATTAACACTTTATAGTTATCGTAGGCTAAAAACATACGGCCGTTAATATCATCAGGCATCACTAACGCAGCACGTACGTTTACATTAGGTAAAGCACTGCCGTCGACTTTTCTCAACCCTAGTGCCTGCCAATCAGCAAGTGAACGCTCTGAATCATCCCAATATTCAAGCCATTGCTTACGCGTTTTGGTACCACGTACTAAGGTATATTTGTTATCGAATCCATCTGGAAGTTTGACTTGACGGCCCCAAGTTAATGAATCGTTCCAGCCCTCTTGCTTTAAATAATTAGCAATAGAAGCAAACGCATCTTCTTTAGTAGTCCAAATATCTTTGCGACCATCGTTGTTATAGTCAACGGCGTAAGCATTAAAAGACGTAGGCATAAATTGAGTTTGCCCCATTGCGCCAGCCCAAGAGCCTTTAAATTTATCTAAGGTAATATGGCCCGATTTTAAAATGTCTAAAGCTGCCCATAATTGGCGTTTATACAGAGCTTCACGGCGGCCATCAAAAGCAAGCGTAACTAATGATGAAATAACATTGTGCCCCCCTTGAATGGTGCCAAAGTTACTTTCAAGCCCCCACAAAGCCACTATAAAACGCGCTTGTACGCCAAATTCTTTAGCTACTTGCTCAAGAATGTCTTTATTTTCAGCATACAGTTTACGAGCACGGTCAATTTTCCATTGCGGAACACGTTTTGGTAAATAGGTTTCAAGTGTTTCTTTAACTTCAGGCTGGTTTTTGTCAGCCGATACTACTTTTTCTTTGTAGGTCGCGGTTGCAAACGCACTATCAATTAACGATGTTTCGTAGCCTTTTGCGATTGCTTCTTTTTTTAAGTTTGTTAAGTAATCTTTAAATTCGGCTTGTGTTTTTGCAACCACTGACGAACTTAAACATAAACCACATAATACAACTGCCAGTTTTTTAATCACGATCGGCTCCATTTTGTTTTCTTAATTCAGTAAGCAAATTATCTTCCGGTGGTGGAAGCTGTAAATAGTAACCTTGATCGGTTAATGCACCCTTAACAGTCTCTAAATCAGCACCACCTAGGTGTTCACGTTTAGCCAAATTAATAATCATCACATAGTGGGGTTTGCCAAACATAGCCATTAGAGGTTCTGGAACTTTGCTAAAATCATCTCTTTTTTCAACAAATAAGAAGGTATCCGCTTTTTTCTTACTTTTATACACCGCAGTTAACATTATGACCCTATAAATTCTTGCACAACAATGCCGCACACTATACCATGAGAGTAATAATAAGTTAGAAAATTTAGATTAGCGCCTTATTCAGCCTGTGTTTATCTAATTACAATTTCTTATCATACAATTCAATTGAGCGTGTATGTCGGACCAAATTTTTGAGTTAAAAGGGAATCTTTTTACGTTATCAGTTTTACATCTTTATAGTGCTGATATTAACCTTTTAGCAGAGCAACTCTACGTAAAAATAGCCCAAGCTCCCCGTTTTTTTGAGGGAGCGCCTATTGTTGTTAATTTAGAAGAAGTAAAAAGCAGTTCTTTGGACTTTGTTCATTTAAAGTCACTTATAGAGCGAATGAGTTTTAACGCAGTGGGTATATGTAATGGCTCTGAAGAGCAACATACAAGTGCAAAAAAAGCTGGCTTCTCAGTTTTAAATTACTCGCAAGACGTAAAAGCAGAGCCCGTTGAAAAACAACCAAACACATCAATTGTTGAAAAAAACATTATACTTCCTGCACAAATAATTAACGGCACAGTGCGCTCAGGTCAACAGGTTTATGCAAAAGACCGCGACCTTATTGTACTAGGCGCTGTTAGTCATGGTGCAGAAGTAATAGCAGATGGCAACGTACATATTTACGGGACCCTTCGCGGTCGCGCTATAGCGGGCGCAAAAGGATTAGAAAACGCACATATATTTTGCCAAAAGCTAGAAGCGGAACTTGTTTCCATAAATGGCAACTACTGGATCAGTGACTCTCTACAAGGTGAGTTTTGGGGCAGTGCTGTGCAAATACAACAAAAAAATGAATCATTAGAAATTTCAGCTTTGGTTAAAGGATAAATCTCATGGCAAAAGTAATTGTCGTTACCTCGGGTAAAGGTGGTGTTGGTAAAACAACATCAAGCGCCGCAATAGGCACAGGCTTAGCATTAAAAGGCTACAAAACGGTTATTATCGATTTTGACATCGGTTTACGTAACCTTGATTTAATTATGGGGTGTGAGCGCCGTGTTGTTTATGACTTTGTTAACGTTATAAATGGTGAAGCAAACTTAAACCAAGCACTTATTAAAGATAAGCGTGTAGAAAAGTTATTTTTGCTTCCAGCATCGCAAACTCGTGATAAAGACGCACTAACTCGCGATGGTGTAGAACGCGTTTTAAACGAGCTTAAAGAAGATTTTGATTATATTGTATGTGACTCGCCAGCAGGTATTGAAGCAGGCGCGATGATGGCAATGTACTTTGCTGATGAAGCGATTGTAACCACCAATCCAGAAGTCTCATCTGTACGAGATTCTGACCGTATATTAGGTATTTTGCATAGCAAATCTAAACGCGCTGAAGAAGGCCTAGAAAACATCAAAGAGCACCTGCTATTAACACGCTACAACCCTGAGCGTGTGGCTAAAGGTGAAATGCTTTCTGTAGAAGACGTACAAGACATATTAGCAATCGATTTGCTCGGTGTTATTCCTGAGTCACAAGCAGTATTAAGTGCATCAAATTCAGGCCAACCGGTCATATTAGATGGTGAATCAGATGCTGGCCAAGCTTATGCTGATGCCATAAACCGCTTACTTGGTGAAACCGTCGATTTTCGCTTCTTAGATGTAGAGAAGAAAGGCATTTTTAAACGGATTTTTGGAGGCTAATGTGTCGTTACTTGACTATTTCCGCTCAGAAAAGAAAAACAGTGCGTCTCTTGCAAAAGAGCGATTGCAAATAATTGTCGCACACGAACGTTCGCAGCGTGGAACACCTGAATACCTACCACAATTAAAACAAGATATTTTGGATGTAATTCGAAAATATGTGAACGTTAATAGTGATGCAGTTCAGGTACAATTTGATCAAAATGAAGACGATTTAGCTGTATTAGAGCTAAACGTTACTTTACCTGACGAAGAGAAAAAATAAATGAAGAATGGGCGCACTAAGCGCCCTCTTTATAAATAATAACAACTGAGAGGTTAACCCTTTAGGTATCCCACTCTTTTAGCGCGTCTTTAATAAAGTTATAACGCCAAGAACTCAGTAAGTCTGGCTTTATATGCGCCTTTTTTTGCTCTTCTGTTAGCTTCCAGTTCCAGCTAATTAGCTGATTTACTTGCTTTTTAGATGCCATAACATCTTCAGGAATAGCGTTAGCTTTAGCAACTTTGGTTATTTTTTGCTTAATATCTTTTGCTGTTTGTTTGTAATTAGTAAAATCAATTAACCGTTTTAATGCTTGCGGGTGCTCGTCAACAGCAATTGCCTTCGCTTTTTCTATACACTTTAAAATCTCAACGCCTGAGCGATTAACTTCAATCGACTCCACGCCCGGTATTTGACGTAATGCATTTAAACTAGAAGGCCCACGCTTAGCAATTTCAGTCATGTTATGTTCTTTCAACACAAAGTTAAGAGCTAAATTTTTGCGAATTGCTTTATTACGGCGCCAAACGGCTAACTCTTTTAACACTGCTAGTTCGTGTGGCTTTAATTGCCACGCATTTTTTATATCTTTATAGAGCAATTCATCTGGTGTTTGAAACGCGCGTTTATTAGCAATTAATTCGCTCTCATCCAAAACAATTTCAAAAAAGCCGGCTTTTTTAATACGCTCTATGATCAATTCAAAACACGGTAATAAATGAAATGTATCAGCGGCGGCGTAATCTAGCTGCTTAGTGGTTAACGGGCGCTGTAGCCAATTAGTACGTGATTCGCTTTTATCTATTTCAATACCAAGTAATGTTTTAACCATAAGGGCAAAGCCCATACAATTACCTTCACCCAACAATTGCAAAGCAAATTGAGTATCAAATAAAGGAGCAGGAACAAACCCAGCATATTTTTGAAATACTTCAATATCTTCAGAAGGTGAATGCAATACTTTTAAAACTGCTGGATCTTTTAATACCTGCCAAAAATCAAATAACGATAATTCAGCTAAGGGATCAATAAGTGCTAGGTGCTCACCGTCAAAAACCTGAATGAGTGCAACTTCTGGATACAAAGTACGACGACGCATAAACTCAGTATCAATAGCTAAAATAGGCTTACTTTGGATCTGCTCAACAAAAGTATTGAGCTGAACTTGTGTTTGAATTAATTGGTATTGCACTTAGTCTCCTACAATAAAAAAGCCGGCTAATGCCGGCTTTTTTATAGTTTTCTAATCTTTCAAGGCTCGTCTGAGTATTTTACCTACGTTAGTTTTAGGTAACTCATCCCTAAACTCAACGAGTTTTGGAACCTTGTAATTAGTTAAATTATCACGACAATGGTTTATTATATCTTTTTCAGTTAAAGAAGGGTCTTTTTTAACAACAAAAACTTTAACTTGTTCACCACTTACATCGTGAGGAATGCCAACCGCTGCTACTTCAAGCACTCCGTCGTGCATTGCAACAACTTCTTCGATCTCATTTGGGAAAACATTAAAGCCAGATACTATAATCATGTCTTTTTTTCGGTCTACAATGTAAAAGAAACCTTCATCATCATATGTTGCAATATCGCCTGTAGCAAACCAACCGTCTTTTAAACATTCAGCAGTTGCATCTGGGCGCTTGTAGTAACCAAGCATAACCTGGGGACCTTTAACACATAACTCACCAGGCTCACCTTTAGCTGCCTCTTCTCCATTTTCAAGAATTAGCTTAATATCAGTATTGGGTGCAGGTAAACCAATTGAGCCATTGTAAGACTGTAAGTCGTACGGACTAATTGTTACAAGCGGTGCACACTCAGTAAGGCCGTAGCCTTCCATTAGTTTTGAACCCGTCACTTTTTGCCACTTTTCGGCAACAGGACGTTGTACTGCCATACCACCGCCAAGTGACATTTTGAGGTGACTAAAGTCAAGCTCATCAAAACCTGGGGTATTTAATAAACCATTAAATAATGTGTTTACACCAGTGATTGCTGTAAATTTAGTTTGGCTTAACTCTTTAACGAAACCCGGCATGTCACGCGGGTTAGTGATCAATAAGTTCAAACCACCATATTTCATAAACGTTAAGCAGTTAGCTGTAAGTGCAAAAATATGGTAAAGCGGCAGTGCCGTAACAACAACTTCAGTACCACGGTCTAACACTTTATCTAAACAGCCAGAAACCTGCTCAAGGTTGCCCACCATATTACCATGACTCAGCATAGCGCCTTTAGATACACCGGTAGTACCGCCTGTGTATTGTAAAAAAGCTAAGTCAGATAAATTCAATTCAGGGCGTGTGTACGCATTTTCGTCAGCATTTAACAAATCTGAAAATTTAATGGTGTTTGGTAAGTTGTATTTAGGCACCATTTTCTTAACGTGCTTAACAACAAAGTTAACAATGTGCTTTTTAAGACCACCCACCATGTCACCAACTTGAGTAACAACGATGTGTTTTACGTCTGTTTTAGCAAGTGACTTTTCAAGCGTGTCTGCAAAATTTGCAAGGATAAATATGGCGCTTGTATCTGAGTCTTTTAATTGATGTTCTAATTCGCGAACAGTGTAAAGAGGATTGACGTTAACAACCACACAACCGGCACGTAAAATACCTAAAATAGAAATAGGTGTTTGTAACAAGTTAGGCATCATTACGGCAACTTTTTCGCCCTTTTTGAGACCCAAATCATTTTGGATATACGAGGCGACTTTTTTAGTTGCTGTATCAATTTCGTCATATGACAAGGTTTTACCCATGTTTGTAAATGCAGGTAAATCTTTGTAATCAGAAAAACTTTTTTCGAACACTTCGAGTAACGAGTTGTAATGCTCAGGATCGATTGTTTCAGGCATACCCTCTGGGTAGCGCTTAAGCCAGATTTTTTCCACTCTTAGCCCCTGTTTATAATTATATTTTTATTAACCTTAATCTAAGTAAGGCACTTTAACAATTGAGCAAATACTCTAATGCGAGAATAATCCCACATTTAACGTCAATATACAATTAACGTGCACCACTTTGCACCATAAATGCTTGAATGTGTTCATAACATTCTTTGCTACTTTGCATATGGCAATGGTGTCCGCCTTCTACATTAATTACACTCAAGTGGTTGTAATAATTAATATACTTTTCTAAATTTTGTTTTACAAATGGGTAACCTTGGTTACCTAAAATTAATTGGCATGGTGCAATTAATTCTTTTATTGCACCAATACATTGCACTTCATCAAACCTAAAACCTGAATGATTTTTGAGCTTGGGAATGTAAAACCGCTGGGAAGTGCTTTTATGTTTCGCTGCATTAAAAGCGAAATTAGTTCATTATTTAAATCAGTTGTTTTAGCACGTGCCTCATAAATATGCGCTTTACTTTGGTAAACTCGCGCTTTTTTATTATGCGTTCTAGTACGATTGAGAACTGCATTTTTCAGTTGCTCAGTGACTTGCTCGCTAGGTGTTGTCACACAGCCAATACCTTCAATAAAACTAACTGTTCTTACCCTATCACTAAAACAACTTGCAAAAAGGCCAGCGACCATAGCCCCCATAGAATGCCCAACAAGGTGAACTTTATTTACACCAATAGCTTCAATAAATTGATAAACATCGTCAATATAATCAACAAAATAATAATGTGCATCATCACTTCGCCACGATGTTAATCCATGTCCTGAAAAATCAATACAGTACCATGTTTGTTCAGGAGTGTGCCCATTAAGCATAGGAGTAAAACTATTGCAGTTGTCTAACCAACCGTGAAGCGCTACAACCACCTCTTCTCCGGAACCTATTTTTAAGCCATGAATATTTAAATTACGTGTTTGAATATTAAATGGCTGCACAAAGGCTCCTTCTTATTTTATAAATATATAACATACAAGTTGTCAGACCACTAAATAGTTTACCTAAATGTTTATTATTTTAGTAGTCAAAAGCACAAGTGCAAACAACATTATGAATAAAAACCTTTTTATTCATAATGTTAATTTTATAAAGTGCCCTATTTACTCAGTGCGAATAAACTTTACTCATTGAGAGTTCAATATAGGCGTTGTTGTATCCATACGTTAGACTATAACGCATCAAAACAATGTTTAATCGCACTAATCAGTGATTTGTCCCAATCTATTAATTTATTTATCATAGTTAAGGTATACAATAATTTAGCTATTAATAAAGTACATTCATAAGGTACGAAAAAAATGAAAAAACAGATAAGTATGCTGGCACTAATGTGTACAGCGTCTGGTGCAATGGCCGAAACCGCACCTAAAAATGTAATTTATATGATTGGCGATGGCATGGGGCCCGCCTACACAACGGCTTATCGTTATTTTAAAGATGACCCAACAACAAAAAATGTTGAGCAAACCATTTTTGAT
Organism: Pseudoalteromonas sp. H71; assembly: GCF_001468485.1. Lineage (GTDB taxonomy): Bacteria > Pseudomonadota > Gammaproteobacteria > Enterobacterales > Alteromonadaceae > Pseudoalteromonas. The sequence goes on along the minus strand of NZ_LODI01000035.1, from coordinate 19,390 downwards.
ACCATGCTCACAGGGATGGCACGCACTTATCCTGACGATCACACAGTGGTAACCGATAGCGCCGCAAGTGCAACAGCATTGAGCAGCGGACATAAAAGCTATAATGGCGCAATTGCAGTCGATACCGATAAAAAGCCGCTTAAAACAATGCTAGAAATTGCCAAAGAACGTAACATGACCACAGCTTTAGTAGCTACATCACAAATAAACCATGCAACACCAGCAAGCTTTGCAGCCCATAATAAATCACGTAATAATTACGATGATATTGCTGATGACTATATAGATAATAAAATTGCAGGTAAGTTACCTGTTGATTTAATGCTAGGCGGCGGGACTCAATACTTTATACGTGATGACAGAAATTTGGTAGACGAATTTAAAGCTGCTGGTTACCAATATGGCGATAGCATTCAAAACCTTGATCAAATTACGCAAATTCCTGCCATTGGTTTATATGCCGCTAAAGGCTTACCTTTTGCGTTAGACAAAAACCCAACAAGGTTAACGCAACTTACCTCCAAAGCACTCAACTTATTAGACAATCAAAACAAAAATGGCTTTTTTGTGATGATTGAAGGCAGTCAAATTGACTGGTGTGGGCACGCAAACGATATTGCCTGTGCTATGGCTGAAATGGATGATTTTGCATCTGCTATTGAAAAAGCAAAAGCATATGTTGATAAAAATAAAGACACCCTACTTGTTATAACTGCTGATCACTCCACGGGGGGGTTAACATTAGGTGCACATGGTCAATACAAGTGGGAAGCTGATGTTGTTCATGGTGTAAAAGCAACAGCAGGTAAAATTACTCAACAGTTACTTGACTCTGATGATCTAAAATCGGTGTGGAATAAATATACAAATATCGAATTTACCCCTGAAAATAAAATAAAGCTTGAACAAGCTAAATCTATGGGCGACAAAGCACTTAACTTAGCAGTTAAAAGTATTATAAGTGATACAAGCTTCACAGGATGGACAACAGGTGGACATACCGCAGTAGATGTTCAAGTTTTTGCTTATGGCAAAGGGAGTGAGCAATTTATTGGTTCTCAAAACAACACCGACATCGCAGATAAGTTAATCAATTTCATTAAACACTAAACAGTTAGTAAAACAAAAAACCCGAACATTGTTNGGGTTTTTTATTATTGGAGATTAACTACGTTCAAGCGTAAATGTCTACCCCAATTAAGTTTTGGACTTCTGCTCTGCGTTCTAAGTTTGCAAATTCAGTATAAGTAGAAATTGCTTTACTATTTTTTGCAGTCGGTTGGTCGTAAATTGTTTGGCTGTAGTCGTTACTCTTGGCGGTACTTTTAAACAATTGGTTAGCAAGCTCAACGCCCTCTTTACTGCTTTTTACATAATCAGTATTTGTTTTTTGAACAGAACCCTGTTCAACCAAACCTTGTGGTTTTGCAGTCACTCCCTTCGCAGGGATTATTCTGCCTGGAATATCACCTGTAAAAAAACCTGAGCCTATAGGCAGCGTCATCACGCTTCTCCACCCTTGAACATATCTAAAATTATGATTTAAAAATAGCCAATTTGCAAATTAACCTAACACGGCATTACTCGCGCCCCGGTAACTTTTTCCATGTTACAGTATCACGAACATACTTTGGTTGGGCATCACTTGCTCGAACGCCCTTGCCTGCAATAAATGCTGCATCAACAAAGGCAAGCATATAGCGTGCATCTGGTAATGTTATATCTGTATTAATCGTAATGTTTTCAAAGTTTGACAATGCATCAGGGTAAGTTTTAAAGCCAGTGCCTACTGCAACTGATGCCTCATTGGTTGTTATATACTCACTAGTTAATAGAGCAGGCTTAATAACGCACTCGTTATTAACTAATTCCATTAAACCATTATGTAATTTGTATTGTGCAAAGTAAATTTCACCCATGCGCGCATCTATGCTAGGAAAAACAAGTGTGTTGTTGTTTTGCTCATAGGCTTGCTGTGCCATAACTGCCAGTGTAGAAACCCCTACAAGAGGTAAATTAGTTGAATACGCTAACCCTTGAGCTATGGCCACACTTATTCTTACGCCAGTAAAGCTGCCGGGGCCTTGCCCAAAACCAATAACATCCAGTTCTTTTAATTTACAGTTTGCTTTGGTCAATAACTCATCAATCAAAGGTAGAATTTTTTGACTGTGCTGCTGTGGGCACTCTTCAAAATGATGAAATGTCTCTCCCTTATAATGTAAAACAAGTGATAGTGCTTCTGTTGAAGCATCAAGGGCAAGAATATTACTTTTGATCATTTTATTACTCTAATTAATTTGTTGTAAAAATGTATTAGCGACTTCTAAGCTTCGCGTACGACGCATTGCAGGCAAGCTTTTTAAGAACACTTGGCCATATTGTCGAGTCACTAATCGGTTATCACATATAACAAGTACGCCTTTGTCTTTGCTGTCGCGTATTAAACGCCCTACACCTTGCTTTAATGCAATAACTGCTTGCGGTAATTGAATGTGTGCAAATGGATCTTTGCCCTGCATTTGGCAATCCTGCATTTTAGCTTGTAGCAAGGGGTCGTCAGGTGCTGCAAAAGGCAATTTATCAATAATAACACAGCTAAGCGTACTGCCTCTCACATCCACCCCTTCCCAAAATGATGCCGTACCTAATAAAACGGCATTACCATGTCGGGTAAATTTTTCTAAAATAATTCGCTTAGACATTTGCCCTTGCATGTAAACGGGGTAGTCAATTTGTGTTGTAAGCCCCTCAGCGACTAAATGCATCATACGGTAACTTGTAAAAAGCACAAAACAGCGCCCTTGTGCTGACTTTATAAGCTCAAGGGTTAATTTAACAATAGCATGAGGCATATTATCAGCATGTGATTCTGGTAAGTACCTGGGTAAACACAATAATGCTTGATTTGGGTAGTCGAACGGACTGTCGACCATCATGCTTTGCTCTGGCTTTAAGCCTAAGCTGGCATTAAAGTGGGTAAGCTTATTATCGACCGACAGCGTCGCTGAGGTGAACACAAACGCAGCACCGGTATCTTGCATCATTTGCGCAAATTTTACAGACACATTGAGTGGTGTGATATTTATAGTTAAAAAGCGTCGTGTTGTCTCATACCAATAACTAAAACCAGTTTGTGCGGTATCAAAAACCCGTTCTAACTGCCCTTTAAATGCTAAAGCCCGTTCGAATGGATGTTCTATTTTATCGCTTCTGTCTAAGCACAGTTTTAGCACTTGATAAACAAAGTCCAAATCGCTGATAACGCGATGCAGTGCTGCACATATTTGCTTATCACTCAGCTTTTCTCGCCAATCTCCTCGGCTACCATCTACACCAAACTGTAAACGTAAGTCGGCAACACTGGTTTCTAATTTATCTAAGCTTTTACCGAGTTGTAACATGTCAGGAATTTCAGCTCTGTATATAGCGCGTAAATCAGTAATTAAGTCCACCAGCTTTTTAGTACTCACACTTTCACCAAAGTAGTCGCTGGCAATTTCACTTAGTTGGTGGGCCTCATCAAAAATATAGGCGTCGGCTGTGGGCATCAATTCGGCAAAGCCACTTTCTTTAACTGCCATGTCTGCAAAAAATAAATGGTGATTAATAACAACTACATCCGCCTCTGCAGCAGTTAAACGCGCTTTACGTATGTAACACTCTTGAAAGTCTGGGCATTCTTTGCCTAAACAATTATCGGCAGTTGAATTCACATAAGGTAAAACTTTGGCGTCGTCTTCTATACCAATACAATCAGCTAAATCGCCTGATTGTGTTTCGCTTGCAAATTTTGCAACCATAGCCAATTGATGCATTACATCGGGATCGTCTGTTGGTACATGCGCAACATGTTGATTTAAACGGTATGTGCATAAGTAGTTAGCACGCCCTTTTAGCAATGCCGTTTTTTTTGTCGCGCTGAGCGCTTTAACCAATTGAGGTAGATCACGATGATACAACTGCTCTTGAAGTGCTTTAGAGCCGGTAGAAATAATTGTTCTACCTTTAGATTTTAGGGCTGGCGCTAAATAAGCGAAAGTTTTACCTGTTCCTGTGCCCGCCTCAACAACGAGTTGTGAACTGTTTTTTAATGCTTGAGCAACTGCGACAGCCATATCAATTTGTGGTTGGCGCGGAGTATAGCCATCAAAAGATAACGCCAAAGGGCCGGTTGCACTAAACAGTTGTTTGATAACAGCAATCACTTTTCAAAATAATAATAGTGTGATTTTACGTAAGGCTTTAACCAAGGGCAAGTAAATACAAGCCTATGCAAGGTATAAAACTAGTCTAGGTTTTGAACATAATTGAATAACATTGTCTGTTAATCTTTCCTATTCAAAATCAGGTTATGCTTTACCCAAACAAATGAGCGTATGTTTGAGCCCTTTTCGTTTATGTATTATTAAATATTGTTGAAATTAAGATTTAAATGTGGGTAATAAAACTCACAGTTTTGGTTAATAAACGCTGTTGGCATTGCAGCATAGTGACCATGATCTTTTAAATATTCCATATGCTTTTTACCATCAGTGGTAAATTGATGGAATAAAGAGTGATTTAATCCGTCAAATTCTAGCGGTTTTATATTAACTAAGTCGCATAGTTCCTTGTTAAAGGCTGGGGTTGATTTAACCCATTTCCCTTCAATAAACTGTTCTACATAGGCATGCATTGTAAATACCTCATTTTTTAGTAACTCATCTAATTTAGGGGTACTTAAATGATTACGCACATCAGCTAAGCCCAATCGCGAAGGAATGTTACAAGCCCGACTTAATGCTATTTGTAATGATGCTTTGGGAATACAGTATGCTGCTTTGTTGTCTAAGCAATAATCGCTGCTGAGTGACTTTGCACCATCTAAAAGTGTAAAGGGATCATATTTAATTCCGTCTCTTACAAGGTAATAAATTGAAACGGCCTTAGCGCGTTCACCGCTGCCTTTTACCATTTTTAACCAGCTGCTTATTTCATGATGATTTTGATTAAAAAAAGTATCATTTTGTAAGTACTGCTTCAAACCTGCCACCTTAATAAATATATTTATTGTAATTGCTTATATTTAAACTATATCTTTCAATAGTAAAAAACATTTTAAAACAACAACTTTAAAGATAAGTTAGTCTTTAAAGTATGTTTTAATGTTACTTCTACAAAAATTAAAATAATATGTCTGCACAGGTATTTATAACAGTCCGATTAGGCCAAATGAAATTATGAAGAATATAGCAATTATTGCCTACGAAGGCTGCTGGGCCGTTAGCGTATTTTTAGCAAAAGATTTTTTTACTATTGTTTCTCTACTCGACTCGCATTACTCATTGCCTCAAAGTTATAACATAGAAATAATAACGACCGATGGTGCACCTATAACAAGCTCGAGTAATTCACTGGTTGTTGCCGATAATTCGCTTTCTGACAAATCCTATGATTTGGTGATTATTCCGCCTATAGAAGGCTCTAAATTAAAAAATATGCCATTGGGCACTGACCTAATTATTGAGTGGCTAAAACCAAAAATACAGAGTAATACGTCTATTCTTAGTTTAAGTACTGGCTCATATTTTTTAGCAGCAACAGGTAAATTAAACAAAACGGTGATAGCTACTCACTGGAGTTTAGTTAAACCACTCAGTGGATTATTTCCTGATTGTGAATTTATTAGTCATAAATCGTATTTAAAAATGGGGAATATCTATACAACAGGCTCTTTTGAGGCGGGTATTAGCGTGCTTTTAGGTGTTGTTGCTAAAGACAAAGGCGATCGCTTCTCTCAACAATGCGCTACTCATTTGCTTATTTCTGACTCTGGTAAGTTAAATCTTATTTTGCCTCAATTTAATAATCATAAAGACGAAAAAATTAATGAGATACAAGATTGGATTCATAACCATTCAAGTGGGTTAATCACCATAAATGAGCTGGCAAAACAATTTAATTTTAGTGAACGCAATTTAAAAAGACGATTTACGCAAGCAACAGGAATATCAATCAATAAATATGTGCAAGAAGTACGAATAGATAAAGCCAAAAAGCAGTTATTAGCAACAGATAAAACAGTGAACGAAATATCAGAGGAAGTAGGATATGAAAACAGTAGTTTTTTCTCTCGGTTATTTAAAAAAAGTACAGGGTTAACCCCTGCAAAGTGGCGTAAGAATGATTGAGTTACTTAGTTTAAATGATAATCTAAGCCCATGTATCTAAGTGTTCTATCCCATCATCGTCTTGGGTAACACTGTTTTTTTTGACTTGTGGCTTGGTTTGATCTTCTATGACACTGAGTTTTTTCTTCTTTTGTAATTCACGTTTTTTTTTGTTTTCACGTTCTATTTTTTCGCTAGCAGCACTGCTTTGCACACCCGCGATATAAAATGCACCTTTTGACTCAAGTGACAATCGGGTAATTCTACCCAAGTAAGGTATCATCATATCCATACATACATCCTTAAAGGCAATCGCTTAGTTGTGAGCAAAAATCAAACAATTGATATAATACAAACTTATGTCGTTATATCCATAGTATCGGCAGTTATAACTTATGCTTTAATTAAGCTAAAAAAAACTTGCTATAAGCATAGATAATATGTTTTTATAGCTTTGAAAATTATTGAAACAGATTAAAGCTTAACGCTCACTAAACAGCGCTAAGCAAAATAGGATTATTAAAATGCGCTTAAACCTGACAACAGTACATCATCACCACCATTCACCGGAATAACCTGTCAGGTCTTTCGCTGAGAGGTTATTCCTAAAAGGAACCTCTGGCGATTCAAAACATATTGATTCATTTTCGCCCTGAGGTTCCCCTCGGGGTTTTTAGTTTTTAAATTAAAGGAAAATGAATAATGAGTAACACAAATCGTCTACGTATCGCCATCCAAAAAGGCGGTCGCCTGTCTAAAGATTGTCAAGATTTACTAAAGCAACTAGGTGTTAAATTAAACCTACGTGAGCAACGCTTAATTGCACACTCAACTAATATGCCAATTGACGTACTACGTGTGCGCGATGACGATATTCCGGGCTTGGTAATGGACGGTGTATGTGATTTAGGTATTGTTGGCGAAAACGTACTAGTAGAAGTACAAGCAGAACGTGAACGCCAAGGTGTACCAAGCGAAGTTAGCAAACTAGCTAAACTAGATTTTGGTTACTGCCGCCTTGCACTTGCATGGCCACAAGAGCTTGGCCCACGTGATAAGAGCTGGTTTGAAGGTAAGCGTATTGCTACAACCTACCCAGAAATTTTAACGCAGTGGTTAAAGCGCGAAGGCATTAATGCAAGCACTGTAATGCTTACAGGGTCAGTAGAAGTAGCCCCTCGTGCCGGTCTTTCTGATGCAATTTGTGATTTAGTATCTACTGGTGCAACACTTGAAGCGAACGGTTTGATGCAAGGTGAAACAATTTTAGAATCAAACGCCTGTTTAATTCAAAATAAAGACCTTCAAGATGAAGACAAACTAGCGCTAATCAATAAGCTTATGCCGCGCCTTCGTGGTGTTAAACAAGCTAAAGAAAGCAAATACATTATGCTACACGCGCCAAAAACTAAACTTGATGAAATTTGCGAAATTTTACCAGGCTCAGGCCAACCTACCCTACTAGCACTTGCTGGTAATGAAGAGTACGTAGCGCTTCACATGGTAAGCAGCGAAACATTATTTTGGGAAACAATGGAGCAGCTTAAAGCCCTAGGCGCTAACTCTATTTTAGTAATGCCAATTGAAAAAATGATGGAGTAAGTACCATGCTTCGTTGGAATGAGGAATCTTCACAAGTACAAGCAGCGGCGCTAATGCGCCCTGCGGTTTCTGCCAGCGCAAAGGTTGAAGCAATATGCCAAACAATTATGAGCGATGTTAAAGAGCAAGGCGATAAAGCCTTACTTGATATGGCTAAAAAGTTTGATAATAGAGCTAACCCTCGTTTACGTGTACCGCTTGATGAAATAAATGCATCAGAGCAAGCACTAAGCGCAGAGCTTAAATACGCAATTGACACCGCTTATGCAAACGTTAAACGTTTTCACGAAGCGCAATTGCCTAAAGATATTAAGTTATCAACCCAACCTGGTGTTGTATGTGAACTGAAATATCAAGCCATCGAAGCTGTGGGTATTTATGTACCAGGTGGCAGTGCTCCACTGCCATCATCGGTTATTATGCAAGGTGTACTTGCACAATTAAGTGGTGCTAAAACTGTCGTACTTGCAACCCCTGTGCAAGGTAATGAAAGCATTAACCCTGCGATATTATATGCAGCTAAGTTATGTGGCATTACAACTTTAATTGAAAGTGGTGGCGCAGGCGCAATAGCCGCAATGGCCTACGGCACTGAATCAGTGCCTAAAGTGAACAAAATTTTTGGCCCAGGTAATAGCTTTGTAACGATGGCAAAACAGCTTGTTGCGCAAACAATTCCTGGTATGGCAATCGATATGCCAGCAGGCCCGTCTGAAGTATTAGTAATAGCAGATGAGCGAGCAAATCCTGAATTTATAGCAGCAGATTTACTCTCACAAGCTGAGCACGGCGCTGACTCGCAAGTTATTTTATTGTGTAACAGCGAAAGTATCATTGAGCAAACGCAAAAGGCCCTTACTCGCCAACTTGCAAACTTAAGCCGAAAAGAGACAGCCGAGCAAGCACTGGCTAATTCATCACTTATTTTAGTAGACTCTGTTGAACAAGCATTTGACGTATCAGCGCAATACGGCCCTGAGCACTTAATTTTGCAATTAGCAGATTCAACACCTTATTTAGATAAAGTAAAAAATGCAGGCTCAGTATTTGTAGGCGACTACACGCCAGAGTCAGCGGGCGATTATGCATCGGGTACTAACCACGTTTTACCTACCTACGGTTACAGTGCAACTTACTCGAGTTTAAACTTGCTTGATTTTTTCCGTACGTACACAGTGCAAACTATTAGTAAAAGTGGCTTAACACAGCTGTCAAAAGCTATTTTACCACTTGCAGATGCAGAAGGCCTTGATGCACACGCAAATGCGGTTTCAATTCGTTTAGAGGCAATTAAAAATGAGCAATGAGAGCGCACAAGCGACAAGCTTATTACCACAAAATATTGCAGCACTTGCTGCCTATAGCTCTGCTAAAAGTGAAAAGCTATCAGGGACAACGTGGTTAAATGCCAACGAAAGCCCTTATGCTAAAAACCTTGAACTGAGTATTGAAGATTTAAATCGCTACCCAGATCCCCAACCGCAACTAGTGATTGACCGCTACGCTGCTTATACAGATCTTGAAAGCGAAAACGTATTAATGACGCGCGGCGCCGATGAAGGCATTGAGCTTTTAGTTCGCACTTATTGTGAACCAGCTAAAGACAGCATTGCGTTATTTTTACCAACATACGGTATGTACAAAGTTACGGCTGATACTCATAACGTTGCCATTAATAGCCTAACGCAAGCGCTATTACTTGATGGTAGTGTAGATGAAATAGTAAAGGCTGCGGGCAACTCGAAACTGGTGTTTATTTGTAATCCAAATAACCCAACAGGTAGCCTAACACCGCTTAATAAAGTAAAAGCAATTGCAACAGCGCTTGCGGGAAAAGCACTCGTCATTGTTGATGAAGCCTATATTGAATTTTGCCCAGAGCAAAGCGCCACAGCACTTATAAACGAATTTAGTAATGTAGTGGTACTACGCACATTATCTAAAGCGTTTGCACTTGCAGGCCTTAGAACGGGTTTTACACTTGCACAAGAAAGTGTACTTGCGCCAATTCGTAAAGTGATTGCGCCGTATCCGGTATCGGGTGTGGTGGCAAGTATTGCAGCTCAGGCAATTGCACCTGATGCAATTACATCAATGCGCCGCCAAGTGACTATTTTAAATAGCTTAAAAGCCAAACTTGTACAGTGGTTAAACGCCTCCCCCGCTGCATTAAAAATCCTCACTGGTGAAGGTAACTTTGTTACCTTAAAATTAGCCAACAAAAACTACTTTAAAGTAGCCCTTGAGCAAGGTTTAGTAATGCGCGCGTTTACCCTATACGGTGAAGACGATTGGCTACGAATTTCAATTGGTAGTGAACAAGAGCTCGAACAAGTTAAAATTTGGTTAGATGGCTTACAAACGCCGACTACCACAACACCATTAGCAGGAAACGAAGTATCATGAGTAACCCCTATTTATTTATTGACCGCGACGGCACCATAATTGAAGAGCCAATTACCGACAAACAGGTAGACAGCCTAGAAAAACTTGCCTTTTTACCAGGTGTAATTCCGGCTTTATTACAATTACAAGCCGCCGGTTACCGTTTAGTAATGGTATCGAATCAAGATGGCTTAGGCACAGACAGCTTCCCGACTGCTGACTTTGATATAGCACAAGATAAAATGATGGATATTATGCAAAGCCAAGGCATTAGCTTTGACGAGGTATTAATTTGTCCACACTTTGACGAGCAAAACTGTGATTGCCGTAAACCTAAAACAGGTTTATTAACTGAGCTTATGCGCTCTGGCAAAGTTGATTTAGCACGTTCATATGTAATTGGCGATCGCCAAACAGATATTGGCCTTGCACAAAATTTATGTTGTGAAGGCATTTTGTACGATGGCAGCTGGCCTGCCATTGTTACCAAGCTAACCACAGCCAACCGCGAAGGCCGTGTTACGCGTAACACCAAAGAAACCCAAATTGATGTAGCCATAAACCTAGATCAAACTAAAAATGGCAGCATAGATACTGGCCTTGGCTTTTTTGATCACATGCTTGATCAAATTCGCACGCACGCCAACATTGGTTTAAACATTAAAGCCAAAGGCGATTTACACATAGACGAGCACCACCTTGTTGAAGACATTGGCATTGCCCTAGGTGTTGCGCTTAAGCAAGCGCTTGGTACTAAATCGCAAATAGCGCGCTATGGTTTTGCACTGCCAATGGATGAATGTAAAGCAGAGGCACAAATTGATTTATCGGGCCGTGCATCATTTGTATTAAACGCTAACTTTAGCCGCGAAAAAGCAGGCGATTTAGACGTACAAATGGTTGAGCACTTTTTCAAAAGCTTAAGCGATAATGCTGCTATTAGCCTTATTTTATCGGTGAGCGACGGTAACTGTCATCACCAAGTAGAAGGCTTATTTAAAGCGTTTTCACGTGCCCTTCGTATGGCAGTAGCACAAGACACGACCCAACAAACAGCCAGCTCTAAGGGATGTTTATGATTGCCATAATAAATACAGGTTGTGCCAATATAAATTCAGTACGTTTTGCCTTTGAACGCTTAGGGCAAACGCCGACAGTCATTACCTCGCCAGAGCAATTAAAAGGCTTTGAGCGGGCAATATTACCTGGCGTTGGCCATGCATCTGTTGCCATGAAACGCCTAGTAGATAACGGCTGGCAACAAGCTATAAACGAATACCAGCGCCCACTGATGGGAATTTGTTTAGGTATGCAGTTACTGTGCGAAAGCACAGAAGAAGGTAACGTACAGTGCTTAGGTAAAATACCTGGGCAAGTAAAAGCCCTCGATGTTGGCAGTTTAACGTCGCCGCACATGGGTTGGAATAACTTAAGTATTAATAAAGAGCATGCACTTACTAAAGGGCTAACACAAGACGAGCAAGTGTACTTTGTACATAGCTTTGCGCACACTGTAAACGACGCAACACTTGTAAGTGGCGAGTACGGCCAAACCTTTTCAGCTATTGTTGCTAAAGACAACTACGCTGGCATGCAATTTCACCCTGAGCGCAGTGCAAAAGTAGGCACCCGTTTATTACAAAATTTTGTTGATTGGCAGTTATAAACTGCCCATTAACTAACAATAAAGAGATTATTTGTGATTATTCCAGCATTAGACGTATTACAAAATCAAATTGTTCGTTTATACCAAGGTAAATACGACACCGCTCAGTTTTACCCTTTTGAGCTTGGTGCACGTTTAAAAGAATACGCCGACAGCGGCGCAGGTAAGCTACACCTTGTAGATTTAGAGGGCGCACGCGATCCAAGTAAAAAGCAGTGGCAACATATTCAAGCCGCAACTAAAGCGCTTAACGTACCGTACCAAGTGGGCGGCGGTATTCGCTCAGAGCAAGATGTAAGTGATTGGCTAAAAGCCGGCGCTAACCAAGTTGTTATTGGCTCAATGGCGGTAGAAAAACGTGAGCAAGTAAAAGCCTGGATTGAACAATTTGGCGCAGAGCACTTTGTTATTGCCCTTGATGTAAATAAAACAGCCACTGGCTGGGCACCTGCTACGCACGGTTGGTTAAGTGAATCTGAGTTTGGTTTACTTGAGCTTGTTGATTTTTATGTAAGCTTGGGCGTTATTGACTTTTTATGTACGGACATCAGTAAAGATGGCACCATGACAGGCCCATCGTTTGAATTGTATGAAGATTTAACTCGTCACAACAGCACCATTAAAGTACAAGCTTCTGGTGGCGTAAGTTCACTTGATGACATTAAAAAACTTAAAGAGCTTGGCGTAGGCGGCGTTATTTTAGGTAAGTCACTGCTTGATGGCGCATTTAGTGTTGAGGAGGCGTTGGCATGTTATCAAAACGCATAATTCCGTGTTTAGATGTTAAAGACGGCCAAGTAGTAAAAGGCGTTAAATTTAAAGGCCATGAAGTTGTTGGTGATATTTTAACAATGGCAAAAGCATACAGCGATGCTGGTGCTGATGAACTGGTTTTTTACGAGATCAGCGCAAGTGTTGAAAAACGCTTACTTGATGTTAACTGGGTAGAGAGCATTGCCCGCCACATTGATATTCCATTTTGTGTGGCTGGCGGTATTAAATCGGTAGCCGATGCAGCACGGGTTTTAGAGCGTGGTGCCGATAAAATAAGTATCAACAGCCCTGCTATTGCACGCCCTGAACTCATAAAAGAGCTACACGATGAATTTGGTAAGCAATGTGTTGTTGTAGGTATTGACAGCTTTTACGATGAAGTAACCGGCGAATACTTAGTGTATCAATTAACCGGCGATCCTAATGCATCAAGCCGCACCCGTTATAAAACCGAAGAATGGGTTAAACGCGTACAAGACTTAGGTGCAGGCGAAATCGTTTTAAATTGTATGAACCAAGATGGTGTTCGCAACGGTTACGACAACGAGCAACTAAGTAAAATGCGTGCATTATGTAATATCCCACTTATCGCCTCTGGCGGTGCAGGCAGCATGCAAGACTTTGTAGACGTATTTAAACAAAGCGAAGTAGATGGCGCATTAGCAGCCAGTGTTTTTCACAAAAATGTGATTAACATTGGCGAACTAAAACAATTTTTAACCGATAACCAAGTGGCAGCAAGATTATGCAATTAACACAACAAAACCAAACTCAAGTTGATTTTGCTAAAAGCGAAATGATCCCTGCTATTGTTCAAGATGCTCGCTCTGGTGTTATTTTAATGCAAGGCTTTATGAACAGCGAAGCACTAAAGGTAACGCTTGAAAGCAACAAAGTAACCTTTTATTCGCGTTCTAAATCGCGCTTATGGACTAAAGGCGAGTCATCAGCAAACTACTTAAATGTGGTGTCGGTTCATACCGATTGTGACTACGACTCAATTTTAGTACTGGCAAACCCTGAGGGCCCAACGTGCCACTTAGGCACACAAAGCTGCTTTGGCGATGATGCTAAACCAAGCTTAAGCTTTTTAGCACAATTAGAAGATGTCATTGTTGAGCGTAAAAATGATGACCCATCAAAAAGCTACACCGCTTCATTGTTTGCTAAAGACTTAAGCCGTAGTTGTCAAAAAGTAGGTGAAGAAGGCGTAGAAGTTGCCCTTGCCGCAATGAAACACGATAACGATGAGCTTACCAACGAATCGGCCGATTTGTTGTATCACCTTGTTGTACTATTACAACGCCAAGGGTTAGAACTCACTGATGTAGTTGCTTGCCTACAAGGTCGTCATAAGTAAATACAACGATTACTGTGTGCGCCATTATGTGGCGTACATCGTTATAACAAGCCATAATTTTTCTTTTTTAATTCAGACTCTCAATAGCATTTATTCTCTACCTTAAGTATCCTTGGTAGCAATTACAAAAGGATAGCGCACTATGAAAACTTATCTAACGCTTATACTCACGGGCCTTATTTTATCTGGCTGTAGCAGTTTAACCAGCGAACAAAAAGCCAAATTAGACAGCTTAACGCCCTGTGAAAAAATGGATGGCTTAATAACCGAATTCGATAATCGCTTTGATGCATTAAAAGACACCAAAGTACAAAACTCATATTTAGATGTGTGGACTGCAAAGTACAATGTATTTGGCGATAACTGCCAAGTGACTAGTTTTAACAATAAAACTGTGACCTATCAATGCCAAGAAAGCTACAAAGATCAACAACAAGCGGTAGCTATGCATCAACAAGCAGTTGAACTCACTCGCCAATGTTTAACTAAAACAAACAACTGGTTAGAAACACAAAAAGAGTCAGAAACGTCGCTGCATACCACCTTTGTACTTGATGATAAGTCGCCGGTTATTTCTGTTTATACCAGTAAGACGTTATCAAAAATTAAAACTTGGTCGACCTATTTAGAAGTAGGAAAGCCCGTCGCCACTAAATAATAACGAGAGAATGTATGCGCCAAACACCCAGTAAACAATCCACTCATTTAAAAACAGACTGTATCGGTGAATGTTATAGAATGAATGGCTACTGCACTGGGTGCGGGCGCACTAGCGACGAAATATTCGACTGGATTATTTTAACTGACGAACAAAAGCAAGCAATATTGGCCTCCCCCCGCGAAGACGCAAACAAAGACTAGCATAAATTTATCAACTGTTAGGGCGCATTACGTTGTGATGGGTCTCGTTTAAAATCTTTGCTTAATTGCTTAGGATCTAACGCTTCACGTTGTTTGCTGGAGCCCTCAGCCCACCACATTAATTGATTAAAGGTGCGCGAAAAATAGCTATCCCACGATGTTTGCTCAGGCATCATGGGGGAAACGGGTGGTGCTAGGCTATTAAATACTTGATTTAATTGAGTACCACATTTACCTACTGTTGACTTATTATCTTAATGGCCTTGGTCAATTACAAATTGAGCCACTTATATTTAAAGTTAGTGTGCCACTACAATTTGAAGACTTACGTAAAAGATCGAAAATACAAGAATTTTTTTGCTTAATCTATTTCATAAACTATTATTAAGAAAACACCAGCCCAGAATATTTACGGTTTAAAAAAGAAACATAATTTAAAAACGTTAATCTTTAGCATATTTCACTAACAATATTAAATTACGTTTTTAATCACTCTTTGCCTTTATAAATTATAGTTTAGACATTGAGTAAATTAGTTTTATATTTTAAAAGGAACATAAAATGTCTAAAGAAAATGTCGCAATTAGTCGTAGGCACATAATAGGTGAAGTTCCTATGATAGCGTGTGAAATTGCAGAAAAATGTCTATACACTGGATTTTTTGGATCTATTGACTCTGGCAGAATGGCACAAATTACAGAGTCATTGACACTTCGATGTGAAAAAGAAACTTATAGCGTAGCCATTGTTGACCTCAGTAATGTTGATGCGATTGACACTGCTGTGGCCACACATTTGGTTCGATTAGGAAAAGTGCTTGAACTTATAGGCGTGAAAATTGTTTTTTGTGGGATAAAAGGGAATATAGCACGAACTATGGTTACTGCTGGCGTGGAATTTGACCAATTTGATACGGTTAAAGATTTAAAATCTGCATTGACTTTTTTCTATAGCTCATCTGGCCTAGAGTTAGTAAATGTTATTGCTAAATAAAAATGGACATTGCTATCGAAGAGCCTGTTGATGCTTATTATGTTGCTCAAGAAGCACGCAAATTAGCTTTTGAATTGGGCTTTAATGAATTTGAAGCTGGTATGATAACAATCGCTGTTGCAGAAATTACTACAAATGTAGTTCGCTATGCTTTACCGGGCGTCGCTACTTTGACAGTTATAGAGCGAGGCAGAGGTATTCAAGTTACCATAAAAGACAATGGACCAGGCATTACAGATCTTGAAAAAGCTATGGTAGATGGATTTAGCACTCACTCAGAGCCAAGTATAGGTAAGGGTCTAGGGTCAGCTAAAAGGTGCGTTGAAGAATTTATAGTCAACAAAAATGATCCCAGTGGCCTTTCAATTACATTACGGCACTATCTAACAACTCCCGAAAATCAATTAGAGAAAGTATCGATATCCTTTCCTGCTATTGGGAACAGTGTCAACGGGGATAAATATTTTCTGAAACAATATCATAGCGATAAACTTTTTGTTTGTTTAATTGATGGATCGGGAAAAGGCATCAATGCATCGAATTCATCGCAGTGCGCACTCAATATAGTCAAAGAACATTATACTGATGATTTGAAGACCATTATTAGCCTATGCCACTCGAGCCTCAAAGACAATTATCCCTATCGCCCTGTGCAGATTGCATTATTACGTATCTCACCTGATTGGTTGGAATATTGTGTTGTTGGAGATTTAGGTATCAAAATTATTTCGGACTCTCAATTAGCATTTCCAGTAAATGACGGCAGTGTAGGTTTAACACTTCCTTCAAAAATCCACAATATAAGAGTTAACCGTCCTATGAACATGACTCTTTTTCTATATTCTGACGGAATAATACTGCCTCAAGATCTCAAAGAAATTAGAGAAGCTAGTTCTTTAGAACGTAGTGCATGTTTACTATTTAATGAAGCCGCTTTA
Source organism: Pseudoalteromonas sp. H71 (assembly GCF_001468485.1). Classification (GTDB taxonomy): domain Bacteria; phylum Pseudomonadota; class Gammaproteobacteria; order Enterobacterales; family Alteromonadaceae; genus Pseudoalteromonas. The sequence continues at coordinate 2,659 of NZ_LODI01000035.1, read as the reverse complement.
CCAGATGATGATGCGACATTAATTGTTATAAGAGATAAGATTTTATGACTATTCAATTTGATCAATTTACGACTCTACACGAGCAGCTGACAGGAATTATTTCTGCCATCCCATTTGGTGTTGTTGTGCTTTCAGATTCTCACGAAATTGAGATTATTAACGCCTCCGCTACCCAGTTTCTTGGCTTAACAAGTCAAAGTCCATCAGATGTTATAGATCAAAATTATAAAGATAGCTTTATGAATATTCCAGTTCTGGTTGACAAGTATGAGAATTTAATTGTGGCAGGTAAGCGAAGAAAGTTTGCGCTCCCTTGCGACAGCGAACAACATAACCTAAACATTTATGTTACCTGTCAGAAAATGCTAAAGGGTACGTTATTCATAATAGAAGACCGAACTGAAACAAAAGCATTAATTCATAAAACGTCACATGATCACTTAACGCAATTATTGAATCGTCAAAGTTTTGAAAAAATATTAGAAACAACATACCAAAAAAGTAATATAAACGACAACGCGGTCGTTGTATTTATAGATTTAGATAGATTTAAACTCATTAATGATATTGCAGGACATGCTTATGGTGATGAGGTTTTAAAACGAGTAGCAACTTCCCTTGTCAGCTGTGTAAGAGATTCGGATGATATTGCTCGAATTGGCGGGGATGAATTTGCATTGTTGATCAGAAATTGTTCCCTAAATCGCGCGAAGGACATAGTTCATGTAATACTGCAAAAAGTTGAAAATATTAACTTAATAAGCTCAGGGAAAGTACTTGGTGTTAGTTTATCCGCGGGAATAGCCCCTATTGACCCTAGCAAGTATGACAATGTTAGCCAAGTTATTAATGCTGCAGATACAGCTTGCCGATTAGCAAAAGGAGATAATGAAGAACGAATTCATATTATTGATAGTTACTATGGTGAATTTGAAAGTTATCTACAAGATACCAATCTTTTAAATACAATTAATTTTGCTATTGCTAACAATAGTTTTTATCTTGTTGCACAAGAAATATCACCTCTGGTTTGCAATTCGGAACACCAACATTATGAAATTTTGCTTAGGTTAAAATCTGAAGACGGTACAAATATTCCTCCTAACCTATTTATACCAGTTGCTGAGAGAGCTAGAATAATGGCAAAAATAGATCGTTGGGTAATCGCAGAAACCTTTTCAAAAATTAATTCAAAAGTTAATGTTTCAATTAATTTATCCGGTCAATCGCTCTCAGACATGACGTTAGCTGAATTCATAATATGTATGTCTCATAGATATCAGGTCAACCCTAAACAAGTTACGTTTGAAATTACAGAAACAGCAGTAATTTCAAACATTGAGAAAACTCAAAACTTTATTAGCTCGCTTAAAGAAAATGGATATACATTTTCATTAGATGATTTTGGAACAGGCCTTTCTTCTTACCAATACTTAAAAAGTCTTCGCGTTGATTATATAAAAATTGATGGTATGTTTGTAAAAGATATAAATGATGATAGTTTTTCTCATGCAATGGTATGCTCAATAAATGATTTTGCCCACAAGATAGGTTTAAAAACTGTTGCTGAATTCGCCTCTAGCAATGACATCGTGGAAGAACTCAAAAAAATGAAAGTAGATTTTGCCCAAGGTTTCTTTATCCATAAACCGCAACTTTTAGCAGAATTGATTAACGAAATACAGCTTAGGCCAAAAGGGTTCTATGAAGTTAGTTCTAATCCTAAAGCCAGTGCAAACAATGGATTGTAGAGGTAATACTTTTAAATTAGTTGACTACTACGTTTAGTGCTCAGAGTAATGCTCAAGCAAATATCGCTCACATGCTTTCGCTACCCTTTCCCCTAAACGCGCAGGTTTAGGTGGGGTACTTTTTCTAACCGAACCGAGAAAAATTAAAAATTTCATGTATCGGCACTCCTTTTTAATTGCAAAAATAAATACCTCAAAAAAGTTTGAGGTATTTACTGTACGATTTAGGCCTTATCGAGCGCTTGGCTTACATCGGCAATAATATCGTCAATGTTTTCAATACCCACCGATAAACGAATTAAATCGCGGCTAACGCCAGCATTGGCCAGCTCTTCATCATTTAATTGGCGGTGAGTGGTAGATGCTGGGTGGCAAGCAAGCGATTTAGCATCGCCAATATTTACCAAACGTAAAATCATGTTTAGAGCATCAATAAACCGCGTACCGGCTTCAAGGCCACCGGCAATACCAAAACTTAAAATACCTGACGCTTTACCATTGGTAATTTTTTGGCTCATTTCGTTATACGGGCTTGATTTTAATCCCGCATAATTAACCCAAAGCACGGTAATCCCCCCGAAAAATAATAGAAGCCAAGCGTAGAATTTTCTCTTATTGTAAACACAGGAGAAAATTATGAAAAAAGCACATTTTACAGACAACCAAATCCTTGCCATTTTAAAACAAGCAGAAAGCGGCGTGCCTATTCCTGAGCTGTGCCGCGAACATGGCATGGGCAATTCAACCTTTTATAAATGGCGCGCTAAATACGGCGGTATGGATGCGTCTTTAATGACACGAATGAAAGAGCTTGAAGATGAAAATCGCCGTTTAAAGAAAATGTATGCTGAAGAGCGGCTAAAATCCGAGGTCATTCAAGAGGCAATGGCAAAAAAGTGGTAAAGGCT
>NZ_LODI01000034.1 GCF_001468485.1 Pseudoalteromonas sp. H71 | reverse complement strand
TGTAGTGGCATAGTTAATTTGGCCACCCATTAAGAAAGAAATGTTATGCTCTTTGCATACAAATTTGGGTGAAAAAATGACGAAATTAAAACGCGCAACGTATTCTGCGGCAATCAAATTAGAAACAGCTCAGCTTGTAGTTGACCAAAGTTATACTCAAGAAGAAGCAGCCAAAGCGATGGGGGTGGGTAAATCAACCGTCAGTAAGTGGGTTACTCAATTAAAGCAAGAGCGGAGTGGCCAGACACCATCTGCTTCGCCAATGACGCCCGAACAAATTGAAATCCGCGAACTTAAAAAGCAAATCCAACGCATTGAATTAGAAAAGGATATATTAAAAAAGGCTACCGCTCTCTTGATGTCCGACTCCCTGAACAATTCTCGTTAATTGAGAAACTAAATCAACGAGAGCGTTACCCAATTAGCGTGCTGTGTAACGTATTCAATGTGCATCGTAGCAGCTATAAATATTGGGCTATACGGGATACAACGCCTACACCAGAGCAAGTAAGGCTAGAAGCTGAAGTTAAAGCCATACATGCAATGAGCGGCGGCTCAGCTGGGGCGCGGACAATCGCGGCAATAGCAACGAACAATGATTTTGAATTGAGTCGTTATCGTGCTGCTAAGCTAATGGTTAAATTAAAGCTTGAAAGCTGCCAAGTACCTCAACATTCATATAAACGTGGTGGTAATGAACACCTTGAAATTCCAAACCTGCTTGATAGACAATTTGATGTTGTTGAGCCAGATACAGTGTGGTGCGGTGATGTGACGTATATTTGGGTAGGTAATCGCTGGGCTTATTTAGCCGTTGTTATTGATTTATTTGCACGTAAAGTAGTTGGCTGGGCCATGTCGTTGTCGCCAGATACTAATTTAACGCTAAAAGCGCTTGAACTCGCTTATGAAAGCAGAGGAAAACCGACAGGACTGATGTTTCATTCAGACCAGGGGAGTCATTATACAAGTTTAAAATATCGCCAACGTTTATGGCGCTATAAAATTACACAAAGTATGAGCAGGCGCGGAAATTGTTGGGATAATGCGCCAATGGAGCGATTTTTTAGAAGCTTTAAAACGGAGTGGATGCCAAAGGTTGGATACGAAAACTTTAAAGATGCTAAATATAGTGTGAGTGATTATATCAACGGATATTACAACAACGTTAGGCCACATCATTATAATGCTGGTTTAGCGCCAAATGAATCTGAGGTTAGATACCAAGATTCTAAAACTGTGGCCAAAATTAGTTGACCACTACAGTACGCAGGATAGCTAAAGAGGGGAGAAAGTTTGGTGTCGGCTCATTGTTAGTTAGTCAACGTCCCTCCGAAATTGATGAAACTATCCTATCACAATGCGGAACTCTATTCGCGATGAGGATCAACAATGCAACAGATAGATCTCAAGTAAAATCAGCAATGTCTGATGGATTATCCAGCATGATAGATTGCTTGCCTATTTTAAAAACTGGTGAAGCTATTGTGACTGGTGAAGCTGCTAAACTGCCTATGAGATTTAAGTTTAGAATACCTAAAACAGGTCAATGCCCAGATAGCCATGACCCTAAAGTAAGTAATAGTTGGTCACGTGATTATCATCCAAATGATTTCACCAAACTAATTAATGCTTGGCGCCAACAAAAGCCATTAAAAGATGAATAGGAAAGCAAAATGGAAAGATTAGCTGTACATTCAAGCAACATAATATCTGTAGGGTACGACTCTGATACTCAAACTCTAGAGGTCGAATTTAATAGCGGAATTTATCAATATTTTGATGTACCAGAACATATTTATGATGAACTTTTAAATGCAGGATCTCTTGGTTCTTACCTACACAACAACATAAAAGATAACTTTAACTATTGCCAAATTTAATTAGAACTAATTAATCAAGGATAATAATTAGTGTTTTATAAATACAGAAGTGACTCCGAATATACAGAAATGATCTTTACAACAGGTAAGGTCCATCTATCTACTGCTGATGCACTAAATGATCCATTTGAATGCTCCTTACAAGAAATAGGTAAAGAGTGGATCGATGATAAAATTGTTGAAATGAAATCTGCTGGGGTTGCAGGCTTTGCACTTGCTGCACACCGAGCTATTGAAAGTAAGTCTCCATTTTTCGGGTTATCACCCAATAAAACTAAAAAAATATTAGAAAAGCTATCAAAAAAGAAAGATCTAGATTCAAGTTATGAGTTTTACAAAAAAACCATGATTAGTATCAATGGTTACCCACCTTCAAATTGCGATAATTTTTTCTCAAATATCGATAAACAATTAAATAAGGTTGGCATATTTAGTATGTCTACTTGCTCTTTGATTCAATTACTATGGGCACACTACACAGTAGATCATAAAGGTATTTGTATTGGACTCAGTGCTACAAAAGGAAGTAAGTTAGATAACTCCGAACATTGCCTTCCTGTCAGTTATTCGGACTCTATTCCAGAAATGTCACCTAAAGGATTTCAATCTGAAATGGCCTTTAGTATCGCTGAATCAGGAAACATGTTCGCATCTTCATACCAATTGTCATTTGCTGATGATACTTTTCGGGCGGCTATTAGCTCAAAACCTACTTGTTGGTCTTATGAGAAGGAGTGGCGTTATATTGAACCCATTGGCGGAGAGTTTCCTTGGCCTGGAAGATTATCTGAAATTGTATTTGGTCTAAAATGCCCAGAAAAGCGTCGTCAACACTATATCGATTTGGCTGAAAGAAACGTTCCAAATGAAGTTCTTCTTTATGAGATTAAGGTTAAACCTGGTAGTAATGAAATTGAAAGAGTTCCTTATAAGCAGTCAAAAACAATTCCATTAATGCCTTTAGAAACTGAGCATTTTAATAATAATGGCAATAAAGTTAAGAGGTTAAGTATTGAACAATTCAGTCATGAAGTAATGGGTTTAATTAAAAAAGGAGATATTGAAGAAGCACTATATCAATTAAATAATAATCTCAAAGACTCCCCCGATGCCCCCCACTTGTTAAACTTAAAAGGTGTGGCATTTGGGTTTAGTGGGCAACATGAAGAGGCTCTAATTATGTTTCAGAAGTTAGATGTGCTCTTTCCAAATAATCCAGAAAACTTATATCAACAAAGTTGTGCTTTAAGTGCATTAAATCGTAATTTAGAGGCTATCCAGCTGCTCAGAAGAGCAAATGAATTAGAACACAATGATTCAAGTATACCTTTTAATTTAGGTCTTGAAATTATAAAGACTGGAGGAGATATAGCTGAAGCAAAATTATTTTTGAATACAGCTAGACTAATGGGGCACCCTAAAGCTAGACAAGTGATCAATGAATTAGTGCCTAGCTAGCATGTGTCGGCAAAGGGTGCACCGACTCGGTTCACCCCTTTTCAGATCAGTAAAATCGGCATACACTCTAAGAGAACCTTTAACCTCAGGGATTGTGACTAAACATTTCTCCCTAATTCGTAAGTAGCTAAATACTAACCACTCAAGTAGTAAAAAGGTTATTTATTGCTCTCTAATTACAACGTAAATGACAGCGATGGTTACAATAATTGCATGGATTAGCCGAAGAATTTCTAGTGACATATCACGCTTTATTTTTCTTGATTCTTATCACTGTCGAACTTATCCATTTCTTCTACGCTTCTTACAGTAAGAGTGTAATAAGCATGTATCAAACAGATAAACGTAATAATAGCTGCGAGCAAAATATAAGTACCAATCGTCATAAATCGTATACCAATGTGTTTTAGTCAAAATTACCTGCTCACTGCTTCAATAACAAGAAGTCTAATAACCTAATTCAACTTGCAATGAGTAATTCATTTAAGAAACTTCTTCTTTTATGGCTGTGGCTCGGCTGAGTTACGATACTTTCAAATGTGCAGCTATCGCCAACAATATGAACTTCACTTTCGGCTCTTGTTATTGCTGTGTAAAGCCAGGCTCTATCAACGATCTTTCCTTTCTGCAAAGCAATAATAACTTTAGGAAATTGAGAACCTTGAGCTTTATGAAGTGTGATAGCATAACCTAGCTCCATACAATCCAATAGTGATTGCGTAACTTCTATTTTTTCTCCTGTATCGAGGGTAACCTCACCGTAGTTTTCATCGGTTGAGTGAACCTTTGATAACACTCCTAAAGACCCATTCTGTACGCCTTTCTCGTACATGTTTTGTGTAAACAAAATAGCATCCCCCTTTTTCAAGTTCATGAAGAACCTCTCACCGCGTAAGTTAAACTCCATATTTTTCCCATACGGATTTACGGATCGCTGAGTGAGTTCATTAACTTGTTTTACCAAAGCTTTAGTTGGTGCCATTACACGACTATTTGTAGGGTCTCGCTGATATAAATGGCTACATACATTCGCAATTTCTTCTTTAGTCGTTTCATGAAAAAAAATCGCGCCTGTTGAGAGCTTTTCGGGAACAACCCCGTTATTAATCAAACACGAATACTCAGGTATCCCAGTAGTTCCTTCTTGGCGTTTGACAATATCCAGCATCGTATTTTTTATTGTTTCAGCAACCACAACGTCTGCTAATACTTTTCCACAACCGATTGGAGGAAGTTGATTGGGATCTCCAGTAAAGATGATGCGTACTGAGGGATGGATATGATTTATCAAACGATACATCGTCGGTAAATCAATCATGCTAGCTTCATCAATAACAAGTAAATGATTTTGTTGCTCTTCTGTTGGCTCTATAGGAGGGTTTCTTAATAACTTTGCGATTGTTGAAGTTAGAAACCCAATAGACTCCTTCAGCCTCATTGCAGCTCTACCACTCAATGCAACCGCATGAATTTGATAACCTATACGCTTATAAGCTCTTAAAGCTGTTCTTAAAACAGTTGTCTTGCCTGTTCCTGCACCGCCAGTAATGCAACTCACCGAATTGTTCAGGCAGGTAACAACCGCTTCATATTGTTTATCAGTCAGAGAATAAGGTAGCTGTTCAACAGAAAAATTAGTTGCGATTTGGGCTTCAGAATCAAATAAATTATTTTTAGCTGTCAGTGTATTAAGTCTTTTAGCAACGACACTCTCCATCAATAACTGAGCTGTTGGATGATAATTTCCTGTTTCAGTATTTAGAATATATTGTGCTTTTCTGTACCCTGATTTAAATGCTTCAGTAGCAAGCTCCTTGCATTGTAATAGCTTTTCAAGCTTAGGACGTAAGCTCTTCTGATTAGAATACGTATTACCTTTGCTAATATCGCTTCGAATTGCTGATTCAACAGCCGCGCTCAATCGTCGAGAGTCATTTAACGAAACTTGAAAAAGCTTACCTTGTGCCAACTTATCGGCTTCGTCAAATGATAAGCCAAAACCTAAAAGCATATACGGGTCTTGTTTAATAGCTTCAATCGACTCGCTGCCATGATATTTTATCAGGCGTTGCTGAACATTTGCGGGGATGCCATGTTCAGACATCCAATTGCAGTGAGCTAGGTTTTTATACTTTGCATACCCTTTGAACAAGCTATCAATTTTATTCTCACTCAGAAGCCCCCTGAGACGTTTTCTGTTTTCTAAAGAGTCTTTAGCTGCGATGCTATAGAAGTCTTTTCCTAAACTATTCCAAAGCGCTCTAGCAGCTACTTCTCCAATTCCCTTGAAGTCCTTTTCTTTTGCAATAAACTGAATCAGCTGTTCGCCATTTTCTGGCAAATCACAACAGGCATAATCGGGGAAATTATACATATGCTGCTGCATTGAATAATCACTAACGGCTATTTGTTTAATTTTTTTAATACCCGAAACCTCCCAATGCTGACCAACAGCAGGTTCAACAGGCAAAGCGTCAAGTTTTGCTTTGGCACTAACGTAGTATTTTCCGCTAGCTATTTTATGAGATTTCTCCCTTATGGGCACACCAGTAAAAATAACTAAATTTGAGGTTTTAAAGGGAATACTCGTAACACGAAATCTTTCTTTGCTTGAGGAAGAATTTGTCATCTTGGCATAAACCCCATCTCAGCTAATGTTTCGGATAACTCACCGAATCGCTCTAATTTTTTTTCTAATTCACGCACTTTTGCTTTCAGTTCTATATTCTCTGCTTCAACAGTCGCTACCCGCATAGAGTCTCTTAATTTGCCTGTGCGAGTATTGTCATACAGTTTAGGCTGGCCTAGCTCTGAAGCTGAACCGTAAACTAAAGGGGGTAAAATCCCTTGCGATCTGAGCCTTATTTCTAATTCATCAAGTTCACGTCCTAACGATTCGTTTTGAGTAAACGCGGATCTACCACACCCAATCGCTTTAGCAATTTCAGTTCTATTGAGTTGTCCTCCGCGAGTAATTTGTCGAAAGTCATCTTCAGTTTGAGTTGACCGCCACACTTTAAATGCAATGACATTTTCAGACCCTTTCTGCTGACCATTAGACCCTTTATCTACAGCCATTATTTACCCCCTGTGCGACGCTTCAGTTCAATCAATGGCTGTTCAAGCATCTCTAGTGCATCTTCTAGAGAGTCTATTCGAATACCATGCCTATATGCATTGTATTGCCATAGCACAAACCTTTGCTTGTACTTGTCTATTGTAGTGTTAGCTCTGTTTAACTCTGCATTTAAGGTATCTACTTGATTCTGTAAAAAAGCTACATTTGTACTTTGTGGTGGAGGCGTTATTTGTTTAGCACCTCTCAAGTGTTCTTTTCTATTTGTAAAAGCTTTCTGTATTACGTCATAGCTTGATAAGGTTTGCCTTGTCACCTTACTCAACCCAAGCATTACCTTTACTTTTTCACACAATAACGGCCAAGATAACTTGCCATTCCAGGTATCAATCAGACCAACAATTTCTCTAATATTTTCTTCAGTAACAACAATTTTTGGCATGGCTACAACTCCATTAAAGAAAATATCTGAT
>NZ_LODI01000033.1 GCF_001468485.1 Pseudoalteromonas sp. H71 | reverse complement strand
GTGTACTCTGTGGTGATATTTATTTTAAATAACAAGAAGCTGCCGCTTCTAACGTGAGCAAGCTCTACGTCTACAAAAACAAACTAAAATACCGCCTGTTACTTTAGTTGCTATTTACTCCTCATTCGCTTCTCTTTGTGCATTACGGTCTTAAAGCGAATTAATCACAAAGAGGTCAAGAGCCGCTGCGCTTTTAGAGAAGTGATTGTGTTTAATAACGGAAAACTTTACTTCTAACATCAGCAAGCTCAACGCACATGAAAAACTAAACACTAGCTTCGCTCTTTCAATCATTCCTTATTAGGTTATAGAAGGTATTACACTTTCTAAGCGCTTTATATCAGCCTCACTAATATTAGCGAAGCGCTTGAAATGAGCCGGCCATTGGCGAACATAACACTCAATCTCAGTAATAATCTTTTTTGCCTGAGCATTATTTAAACCAAAGCGTTTAGCTTGCGACAGAATATTATCGATACTCGCATAGCGGCCATCATCACCAAGCCCTAAGCCATGCTGCTTTGAGTTATTAATTGGAGTAATATCGTAAGCAGGGCTCATGCGCCACGCTTGCTCAAGAAAATTATACAAAAATGCATGGTTACGGCTGTGGTCATCTGCATTACCTATAAATACGTTAAATACCATTCGCCTAAACAGCTCAGTAGCATCATCAGCAAATTCACCTGTGTGGTGGCGAATAAACTCAGCCAATTCAGCGTAACTATAGTAAGTTGCTAAATCGCTTAACGCGACTTTAGGTGTTTGTAGCAAGCTATTAGCGCTCAAAAAATGATGAGTTGGCAAGCCATCACTTACATCAAAACGTTCAACTAACAACACGTCACCATTTTCTGTTTCATGAATACAGGTATTTGCAGTACGAATACCCAATTCATTAGCCATACACATAGCCCCATGCTCAGCCCTAACTAAATTGAACAAATCATCTTGACGATTAAATTTTGCCAAGTAAAGTTTATCACCAATTTTTACTGATGTTTTAGGCCTTGCACCACCCATACTTTGACCAAACTCAAAGGCTTTTTTTGCCTCGAGTGAGATAGCCTTATCAGCGAGTAAATCGTCTTTAGCTTGATCTAAAAACGCTAAATCGGCTAACGTATTTTTATTAGTTTTATGCTTTGATGCACTGCGCGACAAACTAAAAACCAAAGCGCCCACACCATACCCAGACCCAGCTAGTAAAAACTCAAGCTCATTTTTTGGCCTAGTATTATGTAATGATAATATAAGCTTACGGCCCCAAGAGTCCGCGCCGGCGTCACTTAAGACGCCAAATATACCTTTATTCGCCGAATAACTAACAATGCCAGGCTTTAACGGTAAGTGCACCGGATCAAGAGCAAACGCATCTGGCCGTGCAAGGTAACTTTTACCGTAATTAAACTCACCTCGACCTGTTTGTGTATTTAGCTTAAAAAAACCACAAATAATAGGGGGGTCTTCCAAACCATCAATAAAAACATAAGCCTCAGAAGTCATCATTAACCTCCTGAGTTTTACGGCCTTTGCGTTGCCTTGCATTATAACCACCCGCATCTGCAACTAACTCATTAACCTCGTCTAACAACGAACCTTGTAACTGAAGCGCAACTAAAGCCTCAAACAATATATCGCTTTTTACCACCTCACCTTGCTCAAGTTTTTGCACCGTTGAGCGAGATACACCTATCATTTTAGCAAACGTACTTTGGGTATAATGCAAAGTGCGGTGCTGACGAATTAAATCACCCAATCGATTCGCCAATTTTAACGCTTGCTCAGATCTCATATATGCACACTTAGTCAGTCATTAACATGATAATGATTACTTTAGCAGTATTTAAATTGTTTGCAAGATGCTTTAAATTGATTCAAAGCAGGTTTAAAACAACGCTCAACGAAACAGCCTCGTACCTTTCATTGGCCAGACCTTAAACTTACTAACGCGAAAGCAAATAACTTAAGCCCACTTACTTTTGTTACTCATTTACTCCTCATTTTGTTCTATTTGTGCATTAAGATTTTAAAAGCCAATGACTCACAAAGAGGTTAAATTTACTGGTAGACACGCAGCTTGCTTGCGTTTAAAAGCAACGCTTTTAAGGGGTATAAAAGTGATTGTTTCACCACCAAGAAGTGAAGGAGAAGACCAGGAGAAGTGACCAAACCAATCTTTTTAACTCTGTGTAGCGCGAAGCGCCTCGGTGTGCTCTGTGGTAATAAAAGATCACTTAATCCTGTCACTTTGGTTGCTCATTTACTCCTCATTCGCTTCTCTTTGTGCATTACGGTCTTAAAGCGAATTAATCACAAATAGGCTAAATTTACCTGTAGAAGTGCTTTGCTTTCGTTTAAAAGCAATGCCTTTAAGGGTTATAAAAGTAACTAACTTACCACCGAGAAGTGACCAAACCAATATTTTTTAACTCTGTGTAGCGCGAAGCGCCTCGGTGTGCTCTGTGGTGATAAAAGATCACTTACCCTGTCACTTTGGCTGCTCATTTACTCCTCATTCACTTCTCTTTGTGCATTACGGTCTTAAAAGCCCATTACTCAAAAAAAGATTAGAGGCGCTGCTATTTTACCTAAACCCCAACATCATTAACCCTTACGAGTGATCATCACGGTACACACTCCTGCAATAATTCCCCAAAAAGCAGAACCTACTGAAAACAGCGTTAAATCAGACGCCGTCACCAAAAACGTCACTATTGCAGCCTCAGTATATTGCGAACCCGTTAACGCCTGCTGCAAACTATTAGCAATAGTGCCAAACAAAGCTATGCCCGCCAAAGCTAAAATAAGTGCTTGCGGTAAACTTGCCACCAACCCCACTAAAGTTGCAGCACACAACGCCATTAAAATATAAAACACACCGCCCGCAATACTTGCCCAATAGCGTTTATCCGGGTTTATATCGGCCTCATCACTCATACAAATAGCCGCCGTAATCGCGGCTAAATTAATTGAATACGCCCCAAACGGCGCACAAAGCACATTCACCAGCCCCGTAACATTAAGCGATGACGAAATAGGCGCCTCATAATTGTGTGCCTTTAATACCGCAATACCAGGCAAATTTTGAGACGTCATGGTCACAATATATAAAGGTAAACCAATGCTTATACAGGCTTGTACATTAAACGAAGGGGCAATATAGGTAAAGTGGCTCATTTTCCACTGTAACGCGCTGGTATCTATGTAGCCAAATTGCCACGCTAATAACACACCAACAATTAATACACTTAACATCGCAAAGCGCGCAAAAAAGCGCTTACCCACAAAATAAACCAACACCATTAGCCCTATAACTAAGGGCATATCGTTCATAAAATTAAATACATCTATACCAAAAGTAACCAGCACACCGGCCAACATAGCACAGGCAAGCTCACTGGGTATTCGGTTCATTATTTTTTCAAACCAACCCGTAATCCCCGACAAAAAAACCAACAACGCGGCAAACATAAATGCCCCAATGGCTTCATTCAAGTTATACCCCTGTGCGCTTGATATAAGTAATGCGGCTCCGGTGGTCGACCATGCAATTAAAACAGGAACTTTGTAATAGTACGATAATCCAATTGAGGTTGTTCCCATTACTAAACCTAGCATTAAAATCCAGCTCGCTACTAAATCGGGCGTTCCGCCAAGGGTGATCACAACCTGATAAATTAATGCAATAGAACTTGCAAAACCAATAATCACTGCCACTAATCCAGCTGTTACTCGGTTAAGTAATTGATCTGAAAACGTCATAAGTCCCTCTTGCATTTATTTTTATGCAAACAACATACGTTGCTCAATTTCACATTGCAATTGGCTATTAGTGTAAGAATCGTGAATTATTTTCATTTTTATTTTAAAAAATTTTACACCTTCAAATTATTGCACTTTAAAAAACAAACAAGTACCTATAAAAGCGCCACAGGCCCCATAAAACCTACAAAAAGCAATACCTAAAATGTACTAAAAACAACCTAAGCATTACTTAACAATAACTTAAAAAACAAAAAACCAATACATTAATACTACACAAGCAAACTTGATCTAATCACTCACTTAGTATAAAAAGTAACAAATAGTTAACCAAAAACACCAAAAGAGAAACAAATGAAGCGTTTAATCATTGCTGCCGTTGCTACTGCGGTACTCGCATTCGCCATTTACAAAGTAGTAATTGAGACCAATAAAGCCGAGGAGCCTATTGCCCCAATCGCAATCGATTTTGTACCTATTGATCTGCAAAAAACACGCACAACCAAAGCACCAGCGCCTATTGATATGAGCAAAGATCCGATAAAAGCAACGCCAAAAATAGAGCAAACAGCCCCTTTTGAAAGCTTTGACGCGGTGAACCGCTTGTCTGATCGTGCAAAAGCAGTACTTACCGATGCCAAGGTGCTGCCTACCGATCTTAATAACGAAGCCTACATAGAGTTTGATCTAGCCAGTTTACAAGCACTTAAAACAGGCGAAAATTTTGACCTAGCTATTCCACAAACAACCGAAACTTACACCGCCGAAGTCACTAACGTTATTGAGTCGGCCAATGGCGACAGAAGCATTTTTGGAAAAGTACTTGGCGCTGACGGACGTATGCACAACACGGTACTTACTGTTGGAAAAGACGCTATTTACGGCCAATTTACCGCGCCTTCTGGTAACTACGTATTTGAAAGCAAAGGCCAGTACGGCTGGATAGCAGCTAAACGCGATTTATATAAAAGTCATATTGAGCACAACGTGAGTGCCCCACAACCAAAAACCGATAGCGCTGCCGATATGTTTGCCCCTAAAACCGACGGCTAACCACCTATTCCGCCCGCTTAATTAAGAGCTATCGCGGATTACTAGTACCTAATTTTTTATATTAAGCCCCATTAAATGGCTGCTTAAGTGTGCTCGTTATGCTTAAGCAAAATTTAATAATAACTATATTAACCACTACAAGAGTAAGGAAATACAACAATGAAGAATGTAATCATTAAAACGGCAGTAGCCGCTGCATTGTGCGCTGCAAGCACAGCACAAGCAGAAACAATCGATATTGGTATTTTATATACCGACCAATCGGCTGCAGCAACCAGCAATATTAATACAAAAATTAACCAGCTTATTGCGTTTAGTAATCAAGTTTACAGCCAAAATGGTGTAGATATCACATTACGTTTAGTGGGTTCGCAAAACTTAGGCGACTACGCAATTACACCGTCTGAAGATTGGCTTAATGCAGTAACAAACAGCAGCTACGTAGATAACCTACGTACAGGTTGGAAAGCCGATATGGTCGCAGTACTGGGTATGGGTCAAAGTGCAGGTGCTGGCTTAATTTCATGTGGTTTAGCATGGGTTGGTCAAGGTACAAATGGTAACCTTTACAGCTCAATGAGCGATCGTATGTACTCAATCACGGCGATTGACTGTGGCGCAAGCACATTTGTGCACGAGCTAGGTCATAACCAAGGTTTAGCGCATTCACGTAAGCAAGGTGATACGTCGGGTGGTGTTTATACAGACGGCATGGGCCACGGTGTACAAAATGAATTTGCAAGTATCATGGCGTACCCACAAGTATTTGGTAGTGCAACTCAGTACGATTACTTCTCTAACCCAAATTGGAGCGTAAACGGTATTCCTTACGGTATTACAAATCAGGCATACGCAATTCGTACTGTAACGGCAACAAAAACAAGTATTGCTAACTTTAAGTAAGTTAATAAAAAGCGGGCCGATTTATTAGCCCGCTTACGTTATTTTGTTATTCCAATCCGTTTAATTAAGTGATCTATTTTAGCCCCTAAAAATGATCAAGTATTATTGCGGATTGGTATTAGTCTCTTTGGAGCGCGTTATGCGCTCTTTTTAATGCACAACCACCTTTTGCCTAATAGCCGGCATTAACGTTTTACCATCGCCATCTACTTTATTTAATAGCTTTAAGCCCATCACTTTTGCAAGCACCGGGTAAATGTCGAGGTTATTTACTTTTTCAAGGCTAACACCTTGTTTAAACGCAGGCCCAGTGGCAATAAACGTGGCCGCCATGTCGTCTGTGTAAGCATAACCATGTGTGCCAACATACGTCGATTTACCCTTACTTGTAAACACAGCCGGCGCGTTAGTTTGTGCAATAATATCGCCCACACGGCTCCCTTTATTATAATGATACCCAGCCAACTGCTCATCGGTTAACACTGTATAGCGGCCATTAGCCGCATCGCGCAAACGCGCTTTATAATTGGCTATGTCGGCTGCACTGGTTTCAGGCTTTGCATATATAAGTAAGCGAGGCCCCGTGTTTTTAACTATAAAACCGTCATCGCTAGGTAACGTGTTTAGTAAAATGCTTTTATTAGGGTCAACAACCGCCATACCATGGTCCGACACAATCACTAAATTCACATCTTGTTCTAATTTATTTAAACGCGCTTGCAACTGCCCCATTAACGTATCGAGCTGTTTAACTGCATCGCGTGTTTGCGGTGCGTCGGGGCCAAATTCGTGCCCCATGCTATCTACTAACGTAAAATAACTCGCAACAAAGCGAGGGCGCTGCGCTTTGGGTAAGCTTAACCACTGAATAATTTGATCAACACGGCCTTGGTATTCACTGTGTTTAGAATAATGATAAAAATAGTCGGGGGTCATACCATTAAAACGTGCATCCGACTCAGGCCAAAAATACGCCGCCGACTTAAGCCCCTGCATTTTAGCTAAATTCCATAACGGAATACCCTTTACCCACGTGCTGTCGCCTAATGCTTTGCCCATACTGTAACATTCGTTATTACGCGCTTTGTCGCAAAATTTGTTATCAACAATGCCGTGATTTACGGGCAATAACCCAGTCACAATAGAAATATGATTAGGAAACGTTTTAGTGGGGTAAACCGGTATTAACTTTTGTGCCCTTACGCCTTTTTCTGCCATGGCTTTTAAATTAGGTGCCCCGTGTTTTTCAATGTAATCCCATCTAAAACCGTCAATCGACACAAGCACTACGGTTTGCTCTTTTGCCGCAAACGCTAAATGACTAGTAAGCACCAAAGATGCCAATATCATTACCTTTAAAAACACATACTTCATTATAAATACTCGCCTACATTAAAATGCGTTAAATACTGAAAAATATAGCTTTATAATACAATTGCAAGGCCTTAAATGATACAAGCACCTGTACCTAACTCGTCTAGGTGTATATATTAACAAGTAAGTATTAAAAAAGAATGACACCGCGCACTTACTTTGCCAGTCGTCAACACCAAATAAGGACACCGATGACTATCGACTTTAGTAAAAAAATAACCCCCGCGCGCATGTACCGAACCACCTCTAATTTACAAATGGCGCTTGAAAGCGACCGTGGTCGCATAATGAACAGCGCCGCTATTCGTCGCTTACAACAAAAAACACAAGTATTTCCGCTAGAGCGAAATGCCGCAGTGCGTTCAAGGCTAACTCACTCGCTTGAAGTTCAACAAGTTGGCCGCTTTATTGTACAGCGTATTTTTGCCAACTTAAGCTACCAACAACAAACAGACTTTGGTTTAACCGACCTAGAGCGCCCGCTCGAAAGCCTAGTAGAAATGGCCTGCCTAATGCACGACATTGGCAATCCACCTTTTGGGCACTTTGGCGAAGCCGCAATAAACCACTGGTTTAATACTAATTTAGCCAGTGTTACCCCCGAGCGATGCCGCGAGCCAAATACCGGCATTGGTGTTATTTTTAAGCACTTAGCGCAAGACATTTGCAACTTTGAAGGCAATGCCCAAGGCATTCGTATTATTCATTCATTGCAAACCCTAAACCTAACTTACAGCCAAAGTGCTGGTATTTTAAAATACACCCGCCCAGCAGGGCTTGATATAAAAGACATACCCCAAAATAAAAACTACTTAATGAAAAAAGTAGGCTACTACTACAGCGAAAAAGCCTTTATAGAGGCATTACAAAACGAATTAACCATAGAGCCATACTGCCGCCATCCGGCCAGTTACATAATGGAAGCCGCGGACGATATATCGTACTGCCTAGCCGATATAGAAGACGCCGTAGAAAAAGGCATAATAACCATTGAGCTACTGTGCACTGTACTTAAAAATCACTATCAAAAAGTACTTATAAATCTAACCATTGACGACACAGACCACCAAGACTTTGTTAGCAAAGCAGTAGACTACGCACTCGAGCGTGGCAAAGCACAACCGTATAACTTTAATAGTGAATTTTTTATATACCTGCGTGTTGCCCTACTGCACCCGTTAGTTAACCATGCAGCCAAACGGTTTATAGAAAACATAGAACCCATTTATCACGGCGACTTTAACCACGCCCTACTAGAAGACCGAAGCCACTTGCACGCCGTAACACAAACGCTTAAACAAGTTGCCCTGGCGCATGTGTTTTCAGATAAAGAAGTAGAAAAACTTGAGCTACAAGGCTACAGAATCATTAACGGCCTACTCGACAGCTACAAACCGCTACTGCAACTAACAAGCGACGACTTTAAACGCGCCCTGAATGGCGACAAACGCCTACTCATCGAATCAAGACTTGTTAAAAAGCTCTCTAAAAAGCATTTAAATAGCTATCAACATGCCATAGACGCCATGCAAGAAGAGCCCGACCACTTTGCAGCCTACGAGTTTTATTACCGATGCCGGCTAATTCAAGATTATATTAGCGGTATGACCGACCAATTTGCTTACGACGAATACCGCAGCCTTATGGTAATAAGCTAATACAAAATGGCGCCTACTTAGCGCCACTTAACAACCGCTGTTTAAGCGATAACATTAAAACGAATTGAGCTTTGCCTTATTGGCTCGCTATTAAGCGTAAGGCTCCCCTAGATAATTTTTAATTTTACGCTTAAAATCAACTTATTAATGATTAAACGCTAACCACCCTTATGACCACTTTACTCACACGCCTGACGCTTTGTTTTGCCTTATTTTATAGTGTTAACAGCGCTGCTTATAACGAAGCAATGTGCATACTTATAAAGCAAGAAGTACAGCAATACAGTAATAACAAAACAAGCGAAAAATACCGTAAA
The DNA here is from genome assembly GCF_001468485.1 of Pseudoalteromonas sp. H71. Lineage (GTDB taxonomy): Bacteria > Pseudomonadota > Gammaproteobacteria > Enterobacterales > Alteromonadaceae > Pseudoalteromonas. Next base: position 1,494 of record NZ_LODI01000033.1, on the reverse strand, counting down.
GCGGCGCGTGATTACAAAAAAAATTGCAACAAACCTAAGCAAGTACTTACTCAAGCTAAACCTTTAGTAAAAGAGCCAGAACCCAGTGTAATAGTAAGTCAGCCACAACCAAACAGTGTGCAACCCGCTCCGGTTATTGGGGCTAATAGACGAAAAAACGCTTAACTTAACTGATGAACAAAAGCAGCAAATTAGCGACATGATTGATGCTAATGCAAGCGAAGTAACCATTGATATAGAGCCTACACAAACAACCCCCGTTGAAGCAAACGAGCCTAAAAACACAGCTAACGACCAAACGCTTGCAGAGCCAGTTGCCACGCTAAAACCTGAACAAGCATCAAAAAAAACACAAGAAGCAGCGCCAATTAAAACAACAGAGCAAGCTGCACCCGTTATACAAAACCCAGAACCAACAGTCGCGCCGGTGATAAAGCCTGCGCCAGTGATTGCCCCGCAACCAGCGCGCGAGCAACCTAGTTCGTTATTATTACCAAGTTTTGTATTAGTACTGGTTGTGCTTATTGGCGCAATGGTGATTATTCGTTTGCGCCGCGCAAAGCAAAGCAATGCTAACGCCGCCGTTACAACAGCAAATACGCAAATGCAAAATACACAAACCGTTGAAAAACAACCAACCGAAGTAACACCAGCGCTACAGCAACCAAAAACCACACATAATACACCGGCACCTACAGAGCAATTAGCCACCGAAACCGAAACAGCCGAACCAACAGCGCCCGTTAATGACCCAATTAAAAATGAAACACCAAGCGAAGAAAAACCACAACCTAATACCGCCGAGTTTGAAGCCGCAGCCAAAACCACATTAGCGCGTATTAAAAACGCCAGCAGCTTTAACGAACCCCAAGTGCGCGACTTTGATCCAGATGCTAAACCTGTCAAAAAACAACGCAAGCACAGCCCAGTGAAACCAGAGCCTGTAAAACCAGAGCCGGCACCAGTAACGCCGGTCGAAAACAATAAAGAGCCCATAACACACACAGAAAAACCAGCAGCGCAAACACCTGAGCCACTGCCAACAAGTAAACCTACTACTTTAGATAAACCCGAATCAGATGCGCCTGCAATTAAAACCGAACACGACTTTAAAGAGCCCGAAGTACGTACGTTCGACCCTAATGCACCACTACCCGGTAAAAAGAAAAAACCACGCAATATAGAGCCGGCACAAACAATGCCCAAGCCACCAGCGCCAGAAAAAACATCTGAAACAAAACCCGACCTTACAGAGGCGGCACCTGAGCCTAAAAAAGCAGATAACAGCAACCCGTTTGCCAACCTATCGCTTGATGCAAGCTGGGACCCAAACTCAGCCGAAAAACCTAAAATAGAAGAAAAACAACGCGCCCCTAAATCACAAGCATTAATAGACGCAGAAGAACGCGCCAAAAAGTTACAAACAAAAGAGTAGCAACCTCACTCACTTCCCTTTGTACATTGCAGTTTTAAAAGCCAATGATTCACAAAGAG
>NZ_LODI01000032.1 GCF_001468485.1 Pseudoalteromonas sp. H71 | reverse complement strand
TTAGATAAAGCGATCCTAGCGAAGCGCCATCGGGTTAATGAAATGGCGAAATTACAGAATCCAAGTCGTTGGTCAGGAAAGTCTAGAGATTGGACGATGATCAAGGAAGTAAATTTGAATCCAGAGAAAAAAGAAGAAGTGCGGGCGGCATAAAATTTAACTTGATGCGACAACTAACTTGAAAAACACCGTAAGCGAAGCGCCTCTTTGTGAATAGTGTTTTGGCTATCCAATGCATTGGCCATGATAGTGCAGCATTTCAATGTGACTCCTGACCCTAAAAACACATTGATTATAATGCTCTTATTTGTCGAGCTGGATTACCAGCAAAAACTGTATTCGCCTTTACACTTTTGGTAACGACCGAGCCAGTACCTATTACACTGTTATCCCCAATAGATACTCCTGCTAAAATAATAGCGCCTGCGCCAATCCACACGTTATTACCTATTGTGATAGGTGATGCAAAGTTTTCTTTATTGAGTCGCTGTGTAGGGTTAACAGCATGAAATACCGCTAACAACTGCACGTTAGGACCAATTAAGCAGTCATCACCAATTGTAATTGAAGCTTCATTAATTGGGGCGTCTAAAACAGTACAGTTAATGTTTATAAAAGTACGATCACCAATAGTTATTTGATTACCATAATCGCAATGAAAACCTGATTCTATAATTACCCCTTCACCGCATTGAGCGAATCGCTCTTTAATACGTTTTAAATTGCCTTTACTCGGGCTTTTATTAAAGAGTCGGCATATTTCGCCTGTTTGTTTACGTAGGGCTAAAAGCTCTTTGTTTAAGCTATTAAATGGCTGCATTAGGGTTTCTTTGTTTAGTTAAAAGGTGCTAAAGCTATTTTACCTTTATTATTACTCGTTGAAAGCTGCTTTATTTTTGCTCGTTCACTTGCCATTTAACTAGTTTCGTTTAGAATTACATATCTTTCGAAACGAAACTTAATTTACGAGCTTTATGACTAAACGAAACACACAGCAACGCCGTCATTTAATACTTACTCAGGTAAATGAGCTAGGTGAAGTGGCTGTTGAAAAGCTCGCTGAGCAGTTTCAAACATCTGAAGTAACCATTCGTAAAGATTTAACCGCGCTTGAAAAAAGCGGCTTGTTACTGCGCCGTTATGGTGGAGCTATTGCACTGCCTAAAGAAATTGTAAGTGACGAGATAGACTCAAAGCGCAAAGTAGCTATAGCTAAGGCTGCAGCTGCACTTATAAAAGATCATAACCGCATTATTATTGATAGCGGGCGCACTACGGCCGCAATGATCCCAGAACTTGCAAATAAACGCGGGTTAGTTGTAATGACCAATGCGATTAAAGTGGCGAGCCGTTTACTTTCACTTGAAAACGAGCCAACACTTTTAATGACCGGTGGTACATGGGATCCACATTCTGAGTCGTTTCAGGGGCAAGTTGCCGAAAACGTATTATGCTCTTATGACTTCGATCAATTATTTATTGGTGCAGATGGCATAGATGTAAAGCGCGGCACGACTACCTTTAATGAACTAGTCGGCTTAAGCCAAGTAATGGCTAAAGCAGCCCGTGAAGTAATAGTAATGGTTGAATCAGATAAGATTGGCCGAAAAATACCAAATTTAGAATTACCGTGGAAAATAGTAACCACTTTAATAACCGATACTGGCTTAGCAGATGATAAACGCAAAGCGATTGAGGCGTGTGGTGTAAAACTAATTTGTGCAGAGATTATTGATTAGTAACTACAAAGCGAGTTACTAGAATTAAAAAATTAATGGAGACACTATGTGTGGAATAGTTGGGGCAGTTGCAGAACGTCCAGTAAACAAAATTTTAGTTGAAGGCCTTAAACGTCTTGAATACCGTGGCTATGACTCTGCCGGTGTAGCACTTTTAGAAGGCTCTACACTAAATACTGTAAAAGCTGTAGGTAAAGTAGTAAACGTAGAAGCTGCACTTGAGAAAGCAGGCGTCAGCGGTCATACAGGTATTGCACACACTCGCTGGGCAACACACGGCAGTGTTACTGAAGAGAACGCTCACCCGCATGTATCAAACAATCAGCTAGCACTTGTGCATAACGGTATTATTGAAAACCACGCAAGCCTACGCGCATCGCTTAAAGAAGAGGGCTACGAGTTCTTGTCTGAAACCGATACCGAAGTAATGGTGCACTTAATTCATAAGCTTCGTAAGCAACACACTACGTTACTAGCATCAGTACAAGCTGCGGTTAAGCAATTTGAAGGTGCGTTTGGTACAGTTGTATTTGATAAAGCAAACGACAACGAAATCATCGTAGCGCGCTCAGGTAGCCCACTGGTTATAGGTTTAGGCCTTGGCGAAAACTTTATTGCCTCTGATCAGCTAGCACTATTACCTGTTACACGTAGCTTTATATTTTTAGAAGAAGGTGACGTAGCCCGCATTACCCGCGATACTGTTGAAATTTTTGACGAAAACGGCGACGCTGTAGAGCGTGAAGTGATTGAATCAAACATCACGCAAGACGCATCAGGCAAAGGCGACTACCGCCACTACATGCTAAAAGAAATTTACGAGCAACCACTTGCGGTACGTAATACCCTTGAAGGGCGTTTAAACGATGACCGCGTAGCAATTGACGCCTTTGGCGACAGCGCTCAGCAAATATTTAAAGATGTAAAACATGTGCAAATTATTGCCTGTGGTACGTCATACCACTCAGGTATGGTTGCCCGTTACTGGCTTGAGCAATTTGCAGGCGTTAGCTGTAATGTTGAGATTGCCTCTGAGTTCCGTTACCGCCAATCGTATGTACACGAAAACAGCCTACTTGTGACTATTTCACAATCGGGTGAAACAGCCGATACGCTAGCGGCATTACGCTTAGCTAAAGAGCAAGGTTACATGGCCTCAATGACCATTTGTAACGTACCGGGTTCATCGCTTGTGCGCGAATCTGACCTTGCCTTTATGACTAAAGCAGGCGCTGAAATTGGTGTAGCTTCTACTAAAGCATTTACAACACAATTAGTTGGTTTGTTAATGCTTACTGCGTCTATAGCGCAAGAAAAACAGCTTGATCAAAGCACCATTGTAAATGCTATAAAAGTACTTCCCGCCAAGCTTGAAGAAACATTACTACTAGCTGATGGTATTGCAGACCTTGCAGAAGAATTTGCCGATAAACACCACTCACTGTTTTTAGGCCGTGGTTCGCAATACCCAATTGCAATGGAAGGTGCGCTTAAGCTTAAAGAGATTTCGTACATTCACGCAGAAGCTTATGCAGCGGGCGAGCTAAAACATGGCCCACTTGCACTTATTGATGCTGATATGCCAATTATTGTTGTAGCGCCAAACAATGAGCTATTAGAAAAGCTTAAATCAAACGTAGAAGAAGTACGCGCACGTGGCGGCATTATTTACGTATTCGCAGATAAAGATTCACACTTTGAGTCAGACGACACAATGCGTGTAATCAACGTAAACCACACTGACGACATTATTGCGCCAATTGTTTACACATTGCCATTACAGCTGTTGTCGTACTACGTAGCGGTAATTAAGGGTACCGACGTTGACCAACCACGTAACTTAGCTAAATCGGTTACTGTTGAGTAAAATCAAAAGGTTATAGATTTTTATTAATGTTAAAAAAGCGCTTAAGGCGCTTTTTTTGTGCCTAAAAGTCTGTTAGCTTTAATAACTTATTATTTTCTAAGGGATTAGTCATGCGTTTATTAACCGCTGTTTTTATATGTAGTTTATTTATATTTTATTCTAGTGGCACACTTGCAGAGCCTGATTTAAAACAGCAAACCATTAGTTATACGCAACAAACACATACTATTAAATCAGCCGTTTTAAACGAAGAGCGCACAGTTGTAGTCCAGCTTCCAAAGAGTTATCAAGCTAATCCAAACAAAGTTTATCCGGTCATTTATCGCTTAGATGGCGCGGGTAATATACCGCTTGCCAGCGCTGTTATTGAGCGTTTACAAAATGATAATCGTGCGCCAGAGGTTATTATTGTCGCTATTGAAAACACCAATCGCTTAAGAGATTTATACCCCACAATTAATAAAGAGCCACAAGGCCCGGTAGGTGAAGGCGGTGGCGCAGCAACGTTTTTAGCATTTATAGAGCAAGAGCTTATACCCTTGATTAATAAAAGTTATCGTACGCACAATTATAAAGTGATTGCTGGCGCATCTGCTGGAGGTGTATTTGCGCTATATGCGTTGCAGGCAAAGCCCGAACTATTTCAAGCGCATATTGCTTACAGCCCTGCCGTTTGGTGGAACTATGGCGCATCTGTAAAGACGACTAAGTCGTTCATCAATAAATCAAAAAACCTGAATAACTACGTTTATATCAATATAGGCGAAGAAGCCGGCATAATGCGTCAAAGGTACGATGAATTACAGCAATCACTGCAATCACATGAAGTGCGAGGGTTGCGCTTCTATAGTGATGCGTTTGATGGCATCTCGCACGGTTTAACCTCTGCTGCAGGTATATTTAATGCTTATTACAACTTATTTTTACCTAAACAAATGTCTATAAGTGCTTTAACTGACGATGTAGCCTCTGTCGATGCTTACTATCAAACATTATCTCAACAATGGGGCGAGCAGATTGCGCCACCGGATCGCGCTGTTAGATCACTCGGTTATAACTTAACGGGTAGCAAGCAGTTTACCCATGCTATCGAAGTGTTTAAATACAATATAAAAAACCACCCAAAATCAGTCGATGCGCTTTCGGCATTGTCCTACGGTTATGAAATGCAAGGGGATACTCGCCAAGCGCTTGAGCAGGTGGAGTCTGCTTTAGCAATTGCAGACGACTCATATCCTTATATAAATTACTTAAAAGAAACAAAAGCTAGACTACAAATAGCTTTAGGCAAAGACGAAACATAACCACTTTTTAATCCAACTCGATTGTTATATATTTAAAGAGAAAAGGGAGTAACAGCTTTTCTCTTTTTCTAAAACCACATTAAAATCACTAACCCCTACTTAACGGGCAATAAATACGCTAAAATTGCAGGCTATTTTAGTAATGAGCCCGCATATTTTATGACCTCTGCCGCAAATCCTAGCAATTTCAACGAACTTGGCCTGATTCCAGAGCTAATTGCTCGATTGTCTGATCTTGAATACACACAACCTACACCTATTCAGGCACAAGCAATTCCGAGTATTTTGGCGGGAAGTGACTTAATTGCGGGGGCAAATACTGGCTCAGGTAAAACAGCAACGTTTGCTTTGCCTATGCTACAAACCCTATTTTTAGAGCAAGGCGCTAAAAAAGCAGCGAGCAAAGGTAACTTTGTAACTGGGCTTATTTTGGTACCGACGCGTGAGCTTGCAACGCAGGTGGCCGATAGCGTTAAATCGTATTCTGCTAACTTTAATGGCGCAATTAAAACGGTCGCGGTGTTTGGTGGGGTGTCGGTTAATACACAAATGCAGGCTCTGCGCGGCGGTGCCGATATTATTGTTGCAACGCCAGGGCGTTTGCTCGATTTAATCTCAAGCAATGCTATTAAGCTCGATAAAGTAACAACCTTAGTACTTGATGAAGCCGACCGCATGTTAAGCCTTGGCTTTACCGAAGAGCTTGCTGAGTTATTAGCGTTAATGCCTACTAAAAAACAAACTATGTTGTTTTCAGCAACCTTCCCAGAGCAAGTCACTCAATTAACGCAAGAACTGTTAACTAACCCAGTTGAAATACAAGTTCAAAACAAAGACGAAAGCACCTTAGTTCAGCGCGTATTTACGGTTAATAAAGGTGAGAAAACCACGGTTTTAGCGCATTTAATTAAGCAGCATCAATGGCGCCAAGCACTTATTTTTGTAAACGCTAAAAAAGACTGTGAGCACTTAGCAGGTAAGCTTGAAAAACGTGGCGTTAACGCACAAGTATTCCATGGTGATAAAGGCCAAAGTGAACGTACCCGAGTAATCGAAAAGTTTAAAGATGGCGAAATAGAGGTGTTAATTGCCACCGACATTGCCGCCCGTGGTTTAGATATTGCCAAATTGCCTGTTGTGATTAACTTTAACTTACCGCGTAGCCCTGCTGATTACATGCACCGTATTGGCCGAAGCGGCCGTGCTGGTGAAGTGGGTTTAGCATTATCGTTAATTGATTATGAAGACTTTCATCACTTTAAAATAATCGAAAAGAAAAACAAACTGCGCTTAGAGCGTGAAGAAGTAACCGGTTTTGCGGTTAACCAAGCGAACCTTGATGCGGCCCTTGCACTTAAAAACGAAAAGCCAATGGCAAAGCCTGAAGGCACAGGTAAGAAAAAGAAGAAAAACAAAGTTAACCCAGAAGATGATGCATGGAGTGGTTGGCGAAATCGTTCTAAGTAAGGTTTTATAGTAATTGCTTATAATTATCAGCATATTATATTTTTAAAAAGGCGCATTTGCGTCTTTTTTATTGTCTTTAATTTCTTGCTTTAACTATGTATTTAGGTTTTTATAGGTTGCAAGTCACATTAAGTAGAGGCTTTTTGGAAATATAAAAATGGCATATGGATCATGTTTGTTTGGTATAAAGCCAATTATTACGTATTCATAGCAAATTAAAATATGCAGGGTATGTAATGGTAAAAACACAGAAAAATAAAGCTCCTAGTCATATAAGTAAACGGCGCAGAAATATTTTAATCCTACTATTGATAGGTGTTTGTTCGCTGCTCATTCGCGCACTAATGTCTTATAACTTTGACCGAACCGCTTTGCTCTATGTTGGCGTCCCTTTTTTTGTATCTGTTGCTTTGCTGTACATAGTTAAAAAGCCTGAAAAACCAAGCTTAAATCGGTATTACGGACATTTAGTATTGTGGTCGTTAATTGTTATGTTTGGCACGTCGATTGTTTTATTTGAAGGCTTTGTATGTGTGATCATGTTTATGCCCATTTACTTTGGCGTATTATTTCTTATGTACTTATTTCAGCTTCTATCCTGCTATTTAAAGAGTAGAAACAAAGGGTCATATTACGCTCATATCTTACCTGTCGTTATTTTTTTAAGTGCATTTGAAGGTGTAGTGCCAAGTACTAGCTTTGAAAGAGAATATTCAATAACTAAAAATATAGTTATCAGCGCTACCCCAGAAGAAATAAAAAATAAGCTTATTGAGCCAATGCATTTAAATATAGAGCGTAATTGGCTGTTAAGTTTGTTCCCTATGCCCAACAATATAGATGCAGGTACATTATCGGCGGGAGATGTACATAATATTGATTTTACTTATCATCGTTGGTTTGTAACAAATACCCACAAAGGGCATATGAAACTTGAGTTAACTCAAGTTGAAGATGACTATATTCGTACCACCTTTTTAGAAGATACAAGCTACATAAGTAATTATCTAAAGCTAAAAGGGACCGAAATCCGGTTTATAAAAGTAGATAATGAAAATACAAAAGTGATGCTGACTATTTATTATTATCGATTTTTAGATCCTGCTTGGTATTTTGGTCCACTTCAAAAATATGCCATTGGACAAACTGCAGATATGCTTTTAAGTGAATTATTCATTCCTGAAACAGCTTAGGGCCGCAATGTATACTAATGAAAGAGTTATAACTAGTGAGCAAAGTAATGCTAGCGTCGGGGATGTAGTTTTATCTCCAATAAAGGTGTTATGGGTTGGCGGTATGCTATTAACTGCCGTTTTAGGTGGGTGGTATACATTTTCATTCAGTGCGCTGCTGGTATTTATTGCAACGACGAGCATCATTTTGTGTTTGGGACACTCATTGGGTATGCATCGCAGGCTTATACATAAGAGTTATAAATGCCCGCTTTGGCTTGAATACTTTTTTGTACACTTAGGTGTCATTGTGGGTTTAGCTGGGCCAATTGGTATGATTAAAACCCATGATATGCGCGACTGGGCGCAGCGACAACCTGCGTGTCATGATTACTTTGGCCATAAGCAACCTATGTGGAAAGACTTTTGTTGGCAACTTTTTTACGATATTAGATTAAATAATTCACCTACATTTAATATAGAAACTAAGGTAATAGAAAGTCGAGTGTATAGTTGGATGGATAAAACATGGATGTTACAACAGCTCCCTTTAGCGTTTTTACTATTGTTGTTAGGAGGTATATCTTGGGTTATTTGGGGTATATGCGTGAGAGTAAGCATCTCAATTATAGGCCATTGGCTGATAGGTTACTTGGCACATAATATTGGTCAAAAGCATTGGCATGTAAACCAAGCGCGTATTCAAGGTTATAACGTCCCTTTTGCTGCGTTGCTAACAATGGGTGAAAGTTATCATAACAACCATCACGCATTTCCTGGTTCAGCCAATTTTGCATTGGAAAAAGGTCAATTAGATGTTGGTTGGCTAGTACTTAAAAAGCTAGAAAAACTAGGCTTGGTTTGGGATTTAATCCAACCCGAAGACCTCCCTGTGCGCAGCGAATTAAAAAGAATTGACTCCTAATATGAAAACTAATTCTCCTTTAAAATGGTTATTATTATTTTGTGTATTAACGTGTTTTAAATTAAGTGCAAATACGCCTTACGAAATTCCTAGAAGTAGCGTTATTCAACTAACCGAACTGTCCAGTAAGCGCGTTTATCCTGTTTACATTCAATTGCCTAAGTCATATAAAAATAAGCTAAATAAAACATACCCCGTTATTTATTTAACCGATGCGCCGTATACCTTCCCTATAGTGGCAGGGGCTACACGGTTTCCTATGAATAGCGGCAAAATGCAGCAGGCGATTATTGTCGCCATTGGTTACGAAAAAGGCTCTATTGGATCAGCTAGTCGAATAAGAGACTACACACCTACCTTTGCAAAAGATTGGAAAAAACAAACAGGTAATGCGCAAGGCCATATTCAGTTTATTAAAAACACTGTGTTTCCTTATATTGAGCAAAACTACCGAGCTAGTCACACTCACAAAACCTACATAGGTAACTCGCTAGGCGGCTTATTAGGTGCCACTATTTTATTTACAGAGCCCGATTTATTTAGCCATTATATTATTGGTAGCCCGTCTGATTGGTTTGATAGCAACGCAATCTTAGCGCTACAAGCAAATAAACCTAAAGTGCCTATAAAAGTTTATATATCGGTGGGAGCAAAGGAAACCCCTGCTTTTGGTGAAGGACAAAATATGGTTGAGGGTACCAAGCAATTGGTACAAAAAATTAATGCACTTAACAGTGACAACATACAATTAAAAAGTGTGGTTATTGAGGGCGCTAGCCATGCAACAGCATTTCCTACTACAGCAATACAAGGGCTTGATTGGTTGCAATAAAATCACAACCAATAACGCTAAGTGTTTTTGAGTTCCTTTTTCCAGCTTACCAGTACTTCAATAAATTCTGGGCCTATACCACAGCAGCCGCCAATAATACTTGCGCCTAGGTTGTGCCATTTTTTTGCAAAGTCTAGGTATTCTGAAGGTGAAATATCGCGATACGCTTGCGAGCCTTGATTGGCTTGATAGTCATGGGCAATAGGTGTAAAGCCGTTTGCAAAGGCGCCCAACGCCACGGTTTTATTAAGTTTCGACACGACCTTATTAGTATCTACCAAGGCTTGTTCTATTGCTTCGGGGATCGAGCAATTAAATAAAATACCAGCAATATTGTATTCAAGTAGTTCTGTTATGGCGTCAGTTACTAATTCACCTGAGCGCAGGGTTGCTTGTTCGCTAACTTCATCATTTAAAGTAAATGCGTAATAGCATGGCTTGTTTGAATTTTTAAGTACACTTGCCATTACATGCGCTTCTTCAATGCTTGAAATAGTTTCGCCAATCCATAAATCTACATGCTCGTTTTGTGCGTCATAAAGTGTATTTAAAATAGTAAAACCACGTTTAGGTTCAAATAGCTCCGGGCGGTAAGAGCCAAATACCGGCGGAAGCGAACCTGCTACCATTACATTTTGCTGTGCACTTTGAGCTGCTTTTTTTGCAATGATTGCAGCTTGATTAGCAAGCGCGGCACCTTGTGAATTATAAAGCGCTTCGCCCAAATGAAACGGTACACATGCGTAACTATTTACAGTAATTACTTCAGCGCCAGCGTCTATAAACCCAGTGTGTGCTTGAGTGACAAAGTGTGGCGCTTCTATAAGTGCTTGTGCACTCCAAAGGGGTTGCGTAAACGGAGCACCAATGCGCTTAAGTTCGCGGCCCATGCCACCATCTAAAATAATTACTTTATTCATAATAAGCTTCCGCTGTTCTATATAATATGGCGTCATTCAAACATGTTTTGCTTAAAAATATAGTGAAACTTCATCAGGTTTAACATGAAAAAAGCTCAATACTTTTTAATAGATACAAAAAAAGCGACTGCCCAAAGGAGTCGCTTACTTTTAAATAAGGTTTAACCTATTTGTAAAACGCTTCTACCTTGCCTTTTACTTTCATAAGTAATGGCTGGCCGCGGCGATCTAACGCTTTAGGTGCTGCTACTTTAATCCAACCTTCGCTAATGCTGTACTCTTCAACGTCAAAACGTTCTTTGCCGTTAAGTGTAATACCAATTTCATGTTCAAAAACTTCTTCTACATAAAATTTGCTGCGTGGATTAATAGAAAGTTGATCAGGTAATTCAGGTTTATTTGTATCAGTCATAATAGGGATCTGTATAGAATATATTGTGCGCTATTGTAGGCAATACAGGAGTTATGCTCAAGCAAGACTGAAATAAATGTTTGAAGGGGCTTTAGTAATACTGATAGAAGGTAACTAAGGGAGTAATAAATGCGTTAAAAAACGCATTTATTTAAAACATGTTAAATGCTAACAATGTTCTCAGCNTGTGGGCCTTTTTGACCTTGAGTAACAGTAAACTGTACACGTTGGCCTTCAGCAAGGGTTTTAAAACCGTCGCCAGAGATTGCGCTAAAATGTGCAAACACATCAGGGCCAGACTCTTGCTCGATAAAACCAAAACCTTTTGCTTC
>NZ_LODI01000031.1 GCF_001468485.1 Pseudoalteromonas sp. H71 | reverse complement strand
TTAGAACTCAATCTGTACGAGTGCCCACACAGATGATTGCTTTATATTGTTAAAGAACGTTTGAGTTGCCTTAGCGACTCAAGGGAAGCGAATCTTACGCTTTCCTGTGTTTTTGTCAACACTTAATTTTAAACTTTATAAAAATCTAAACCTAAGTTTTACTCGACTCACTAAGTGGTTTGCTTGGCTCGCTAAGCGTTGCCTGCTCTGCCGTCTCAGTGGGGTCGCATTATAGGGTGATCCAAAAACAGATCAACCCTTTTTTGAAGAAAACTTGAAAAAATATACTGTTCGATGAGTATTTGAACTAAACACACTAAAAAAACAACATTACTTTCATTTTATTAACATGCATGATCAATTTTTAATTGATCCAGTAGGCTAGGATCCTATGAACTTCATATACAAACTCACTCCCCACAAGATCACAAGGATCATCAGTGAGAGCGTAACAGCAGCAGAACCCATATCTTTTGCCCTGCCTGATAAGACATGCAGCTCTGTGCTAACACGATCAGTGAGAGCTTCAATGGCTGAATTTAATAGTTCAACAATTAATACCACCAATAGTGAGCACATAAGAATTGCCCAATGAAGTAATGAAGATGCTAGCCAAAATGAAAAAGGAAAAAGAATAATACAGATCAGTAACTCTTGTCTGAATGCAGCTTCTTCTTTAAACGCTGCTTTAAAGCCAAGATAAGAACAGTAAGTGGCTTTAAAAACACGTTTGAATCCTAAACCATTAGGTTTTAATACATCTTTCATTGATAAGCTCTTTAATATGGTCAAAAGAAAGCCCCGCAATGCGAGGCTTTATGTTTAGGCTACGCCGTATTGATCGCGATACGCTTTAACTGTTGCTAAGTGCTCACTCATTGTTCCTTGGTTTTCAAGGTAGCTAATAAGATCAGCAAGTTTAACAATAGAGATTACCTGCGTATTAAAATCACGTTCGACCTCTTGAATAGCAGAAAGCTCTGCTTTACCTTTTTCTTGACGATCTAAAGCTATTAATACGCCACTTAGGTCTGCACCGTTATTTGCAATAATTTCCATTGACTCACGAATAGCAGTACCGGCAGTAATCACGTCGTCGACTAACATAATTTTGCCATTAAGTTCAGACCCTACTAATGTACCGCCTTCACCATGCGCTTTCTTCTCTTTTCGGTTAAAACAATAAGGTACATCTTTGTTGTAATGATCAGCCAACGCAACCGCTGTAGTTGTAGCAATTGGAATACCTTTATAAGCTGGACCAAATAGAACGTCGTATTCTATTGCGGCATCTTCTAAAGCCGCAGCATAAAAGCGCCCCAAGCGCGCTAAATCACGACCAGTATTAAAAAGCCCTGCATTAAAAAAGTAAGGACTAGTTCGTCCTGACTTTAAAGTAAACTCACCAAATTTTAATACTTGCTTTTCTAGCGCAAATTCAATAAATTCTTTTTGGTAATCTTTCATATGTTTGCCGCCTGCCTATCTATGCTAATGCTTGCTTTTGAACGTCGATGATCTCACGAATAGAGTGCTTCGCTAATGTAAGTAACTCATCAAGTTCATCAAACGAAAACGGTTCACCCTCAGCAGTCCCCTGAACTTCAATAATTTTACCCGTTTCAGTTAAAATTACATTCATATCGGTTTCAGCAGCTGAGTCTTCAATGTATTCTAAATCACTTATAGCTTGGCCTTTATAAATGCCAACTGAAATAGCAGCGATCATATGTTTGAGTGGGTTTGAATTAATCATTCCTTTTGCGCGCATGTGCGTTAGTGCATCAACAAGTGCAACACAGGCACCACTTATTGATGCTGTGCGTGTTCCGCCGTCAGCCTGAATAACGTCACAGTCAATAGTAATCGTGTTTTCGCCAAGCGCTTTTAAATCAACTGCAGCACGAAGTGCGCGTGCAATCAAACGTTGAATTTCCATTGTGCGGCCGCTTTGCTTGCCACGAGACGCTTCACGAGCATTTCGTGTGTGTGTTGACCTTGGAAGCATCCCGTACTCAGCATTTATCCATCCCTTACCTTGGCCTTTCATGAAACGCGGAACGCCCGATTCAACCGTAGCTGTACAAAGTACTTTGGTGTTACCAAATTCAACAAGTACAGACCCTTCTGCATGCAAAGTATAATTGCGTGTAAATGATACAGGTCTAATTTGGTTTGGTGTTCTTTGGCTTGGACGCATTGACGATCCCCTTAATTCATAATTTGCCACATTATAAGTGTATGTGAGTACAGATACCATGCTGATTTAACAAATACCTGGTTGCAAAACATTCAGCTACTTAAATTTTCCCTAGAGGTTGGAGAGTGTTTCGGTATAATAAGAATTAATTATGTATTATAAAACTTAGGAAACCATCCATGATCCACAGTATGACAGCTTATGCGCGTCGCGAGATAAAAGGCGACTGGGGCACTGGCACTTGGGAAGTTCGATCAGTTAACCAACGTTACCTTGAAACCTTTATTCGCGCACCAGAGCAATTTCGTGGGATGGAGCCTGTTATTCGTGAACGCTTACGTAAACACTTACAGCGCGGTAAAGTAGAAGTATTTTTAAAGTTTGTTGCAAATCCAGCTCATGTTGGTGAGTTATCAATCAATCAAGCACTGGCTGAACAACTTATAAACAGTGCTAAATGGGTTCAACAGCAAAGTAATGGTGATATAAACCCAGTTGATATTTTGCGCTGGCCTGGCGTAATGGAAGCCGAAGAACTGGATATGGACAGCGTAAACATAGCGCTGATTGCAGGGCTAGATGAAGTAATTGAAGACTTTAAATCAGCACGGGGTGATGAGGGCGCAAATTTAGAAGAAATGATAACAACTCGCCTTGATGCCATCCTAGAGCAAGTAAACACAGTAGAAACTCACATGCCAGAAATTACTAAATGGCAACGTGAGAAGCTCGAACAAAAATTAGAAGATTTAACGACAAATATTGACGAGTCTCGTCTTGAGCAAGAACTAATTTATCTAGCACAAAAACAAGACGTAGCTGAAGAACTAGACCGCTTAAAGTCTCATGTTAAAGAAACTAAAAAAATTCTTAAAAAAGGCGGCGCATGTGGTCGACGTCTAGACTTTATGATGCAAGAGTTTAACCGCGAAGCAAATACCCTCGCCTCTAAGTCTATTAATAGCGATATTACAAATGCCGCTGTTGAGCTTAAAGTTTTGATCGAGCAAATGCGTGAGCAGATCCAGAATATAGAATAATCCATAATGTGCATTTAGCTCACTTGAGCACAATTAGCTAAATAAAGTACAATAAGGTAGTTAAAGGCTTGAGTTATGTTTGTAACTCAAGCCTGTTTATTTTTTGATAGAGAAAAACATGGCTCAAACTCGCGGAAACTTATTTATTTTATCAGCGCCATCAGGTGCAGGTAAGTCTAGCTTAATTAATGCGTTACTCAAAAAACATACGGATATGAAAGTATCGGTATCGCATACTACTCGCTCACCTCGTCCTGGAGAGGAGAATAGTGTCCACTATCACTTTGTGACCACCGATGAGTTTAAAGCTCTGATTGAGAAAAATGACTTTTTTGAATGGGCACAAGTTTTCGATAACTATTACGGTACATCAAAACAAGCCATTGAGTCGCAACTTAATGCAGGCATAGATGTATTTTTAGACATAGACTGGCAAGGTGCGCAGCAAGTTCGTAAAATTATGCCAAGTGTACAAACTATTTTTATTCTACCGCCTTCTAAAGCAGAACTTGAACAACGCTTAAATAACCGTGGTCAAGACTCTGCAGAGATTATTGCATCTCGTATGGCCAAAGCACAATCTGAAACATCTCATTTTAACGAGTACGATTTTGTTATTGTTAATGATGATTTTGATACTGCTCTGAATGATATAGAAACGATTGTTATGGCACAGCGTTTAACATTAAGTGTTCAAGAAGTACGTAACAAAAAATTGCTAAATGACCTTTTAAAGTAAATTAAGGTTATTTAATTAGCTCATATCAGTAAAACTGATAAAAATTGACCACTACCTATTGGCGAAAGTCCCTGCGTGCAGTAAACTACGCCTTTGCTTTTAAATTATTTTTGGAGTGCTGAGATGGCTCGCGTAACAGTTGAAGATGCAGTAGATGCAGTTGGTAATCGTTTTGACTTAATTTTAGTTGCGGCTCGTCGTGCCCGCCAAATTGCTGTTGGTGGTAAAACTCCACTAGTAGACCCAGAGAACGATAAACCGACCGTTGTTGCTTTACGTGAAATTGAATTAAACCTTGTTGATAGTTCATCAATGGATTTAATTGATCGCGAAGAACAACAACATCAAGAAGCAGCTGAACTTGCTGCTGTTGCTGCTATTGTTGGTGGCAACCAATAATCGACCTCCCGGTCTGATTTAGCCAACGGCACAGTATTTCTACTATAGCCGTTGGCAATCCTTTCTTTTCATCGTATATTCTTAACTTAACGTTACCTAATTTGCTTCACTAGAACATTGGAGTGTGAATGTATCTTTTTGAAGGTCTAAAAAAGAAAATTTCTGAATACTTACCTGCTGCTGAAGTAGAGCTGGTACAAAAATCTTACGTTGTAGCACGAGAGGCCCATGAAGGACAAACTCGCTCGAGCGGCGAGCCTTACATTACTCATCCTGTTGAAGTAACTCAAATCTTAGCTGGAATGCACCTTGACCATGAAACACTCATGGCAGCATTAATGCACGATGTAATTGAAGACACCGACTTTAGTCAGCAAGATTTGGCTGAGATTTTTGGTGAAACCGTTGCCGAGCTTGTTGAAGGTGTAAGTAAGCTTGATAAACTTAGCTTTAAAGATAAAAAAGAGTTTCAGGCTGAAAACTATCGTAAAATGATCATGGCAATGACCCAGGATATTCGGGTTATTTTAATCAAACTTGCCGATAGAACGCATAATATGCGTACCCTTGGCGCTCTTCGTCCTGATAAACGTCGCCGAATCGCTCGTGAAACACTTGAAATATACGCACCAATTGCAAACCGTTTGGGTATTCACGATATAAAAAATGAACTTGAAGACTTAGGTTTTCAAGCATTATACCCTATGCGCCATCGCGCACTTAAGTCAGAAGTGGCTAAAGCGCGAGGAAATCGCAAAGAAGTTATTTCCAACATTCAAACCGAAGTAGAAGCTCGCCTAGAAGAGTCAGGTATTGTTGCTACGGTATCTGGACGCGAAAAACACCTTTATAGCATTTATAAAAAAATGTTAAATAAGGAGTTACTATTTAACGAAGTAATGGATATTTATGCCTTTAGGATTGCCGTTGATTCAATGGATACGTGTTATCGCGTGTTAGGCGTTGCGCACAATTTATATAAACCTATTGAAACTCGCTTTAAAGATTATATTGCAGTACCTAAAACAAATGGTTACCAATCGTTACATACATCGCTTGTTGGCCCTCATGGTATTCCTGTAGAAATACAAATTCGAACCCATGATATGGATCATATGGCCGACAAAGGCGTTGCAGCACATTGGATGTATAAAAAAGCAGGCGATGGTGCAGGAAATACGTCTCAGCAACGTGCTCGTCAATGGATGCAAAGTTTGCTTGAACTTCAACAAAGTGCGGGCTCGTCGTTTGAATTTATTGAAAACGTTAAAACAGAATTATTCCCTGAAGAAATCTACGTATTTACCCCAGATGGCCGAATTGTTGAACTACCCATGGGTGCCACTGCGGTCGATTTTGCCTATGCAGTACATACCGATGTAGGTAATACCTGTGTAGGTGCGCGTGTTAATCGAAAACCTTATCCGCTAAGTAAACCGTTAGATACTGGCCAAACCATTGAAGTGATCACCAGCTCAGGCGCTCACCCTAATGCAACCTGGCTTAACTTTATAGTAACGGGCAAAGCACGTTTAGGTATTCGTAATTACCTTAAGAGCCAACACCATGAAGAAGCTATGTTACTTGGACGGCGTTTGCTCGACTCTGCATTAGGCGAAAATAAGTTAGATAGTATTCCTGATGAAAATATTGCACGCGTTCTCGAAGAGCATCAGCTCTCAACCTTGCTCGAATTGCTTGTAGAAATTGGCGCTGGAAACTTAATGAGCGTACTTATTGCCAAGCGTTTATTGCAAAATGATTCTGACGATTTAACCGATATAACTAAACAAGCCAAAGCGACCATTATTGGCACAGAAGGTATGTTGGTTAATTACTCTAAATGCTGTCGCCCTGTACCTGGTGATGCAATTACTGCACATATAAGCCAAGGCAAAGGATTAACCGTTCATCGCCAAGAATGTAAAAACATTCGTGGCTGGGAAAGTGAGCGATCTAAATACTTGGTCGTAAAATGGGATGATAACCCTGAAAAAGAATACATAGCAGCCCTAAGAGTAGAGATTATTAATCATCAAGGTGCGCTGGCTAAGTTAACCAATGTGGTTGCTACAACTCAAGCTAACATTGTTGAAATAGCGACCGACGAAAAAGAAAGTAATTTATATGTAATAGACCTTGGAGTCACGGTTAAAAACCGTGTCCATGTTGCCAACATCATGCGTAAAATTCGTGTGATGCCTGATGTGCAAAAAGTCTATCGTAAAAAATAATATAGGAAAAACATGAACAAAGCATTTATATCTACCGAAAAAGCACCGGCAGCAATAGGTACTTACAGCCAAGCAGTTAAAGTAGGCACTGCAGTATACTTGTCTGGTCAAATTCCATTAATCCCTGAGACTATGGAAGTTATATCAGAAGACTTTAGTGAGCAAACACATCAAGTATTTAAAAATATCACAGCAGTATGTGAAGAAGCCGGTGGTAAAATTCAAGACTTAGTTAAAGTAAATATTTATTTAACCGATTTATCTAACTTTGCGGTAGTTAACGACGTGATGAGCCAGTACTTTAAGCAGCCATACCCTGCACGTGCAGCAATTGGTGTTCGCGCTTTACCAAAAGGTGTACAAGTTGAGATTGACGGAATAATGGAACTGCCTTCAACTAACTAATATTTTCCTGAGCTATAGACCCACTCTATAGCTCACACCTGTCCTCTTTTTGTACTATATTGTTATTCTTACTA
The DNA here is from genome assembly GCF_001468485.1 of Pseudoalteromonas sp. H71. Taxonomy (GTDB): domain Bacteria; phylum Pseudomonadota; class Gammaproteobacteria; order Enterobacterales; family Alteromonadaceae; genus Pseudoalteromonas. Next base: position 6,690 of record NZ_LODI01000031.1, on the reverse strand, counting down.
TCTTGACTCCGCCCTAAATTTCTATCACTCTGTAACTATGTCATTAATTTACTATAACTTTAGTGGTTAAAAAGGATTAGCTGTGTTTAAGCTTGCTCATAATGGGAATGTTTTACTCGATGTCAGTAAACACCCGCCTCCAAGTGCTACATTTGTTATTGAAGCGATAGAAATGTCTAAATTTTGCGACTGTAAAATTGATTACGACGCAATTAATGCATTCTTTAAAGATAAAAGTGCTGAGCCAGTACTTGTCGTCGCGACCAAACACAATGCAAAGTTAGAGGTCGTCATCAGTGACGATAAAATGATGGCTACTGGCGAGCTTACCGTCGCGCAAGGCGGTGATTTACTCAGCCTAGATGATGCAAAAAAACAGCTAGTCAAAGCGGGTATAGTTCGTGGTTATAAGCAAGCATACTTAGAACAACTATTACAAAAGCAATTTACAGCTAAAGCAGGTGAGGTGGTACAAGGTATTTTAGCGCAAGGCCGCCTGCCCAGCGATGGCTTGGCAACTAAACTGGTTACTAAAGTAAGAACTTTAAAAGACCATTTAAAAACCCCAAAGCTCAAAGAAGATGGCAGCGTTGATATGCGTGACTTTGGTAAGATGGCAAGTGTTGAGCCTGGTGCAGTTCTAATACGACAACAACCTGCAACACCAGGAAAAGAAGGCTTTACTGTTCTTGGCGATATACTACCGGCAAAACCAGGGGACAATAAACAACTTGTTGCCGGTGAAGGTACCGAAATTTCTAAACTTAACCCTCTGGAGTTAGTATCAACCATTTCAGGTGTGCCTATTGAAATTACTAACGGAATGCGCGTAGACGATATTTTTACTATTCCCGATGTAAACGTTAAAAGCGGCCATATTGACTTTGAAGGCAGTGTAATTGTTACCCGTAATATTGATCCTGGTATGAAAGTAACCGCCAAAGGTGATATTACAATATTTGGTACCGTTGAATCTGGTGTGTTAACGGCCGGCGGCAATATTACTGTTAAGCAAGGCGTTATTGGGCATCAAAAGTCTGACGATAAATCGCTTTCGTGTAAACTTATATGTGAAGGTGATATTCATGTATCCCACTCTCAATATTGCTATATAGAAGCCGCAAATATTTTTATCGAACGACAAACTAGCCACTGTATTATGAAGGCACGCCATGCACTAAAGGTAGGCCAACCAGATTTACCTAAAGGTAAGATATTTGGTGGTGAAATTTTAGATGCTACAACGCTTATTGCTGGTGAAATAGGAAACGAATCAGGTGCTAAAATGGTTATTAATTTAGCACGTTCCGGCGGTGATATTACAGCTGAAACTGACGAATGCTTTAAAGAGCTTGCTAAAACAGAGCAGCAATTAGACTCTCTACAACCAGCACTAGAAAAAGCAGATCTGCTTAAAGATCCAGAGAAAAAAAATGAGTTAATTAGTAAAATTGGCGCAACTCAACTACACCTTTGCCAACAAGCAGAGCAATATGAAAGGCAACTCTCATCATTAGAGAACAACCTTCATGAATTACTTACAAATACAAACTTAATCGTCAATACAGTTTTACATTCAGGTGTGGAAATACATATCTTTGATAAGGCGTTAAAAACAAACCGTAACTACCCACCTTGCACAATAAAACTGATGAATAATAAAGTAGAAGTTGAGTTTAAAACATCGTGAATCTAGAGTGCTCATCAGAGCACTCTTATATCTTTCATTAAAGTAGACCCTCAACGCTTGCATGTGTTTGTGTTGACCATACTCCAACTTGAACTTGTCCAATATGTTCCTTTTGCAGCAATAACATAGCCAAACGTGATTGCCCTATACCACCCCCAATAGTTTGTGGGAACTGGCTTTTTAATAATGCCTCATGCCACTCCAATTGCAGGCGCTGGTTATCACCTGTAATATTTAACTGAGTTTTGAGTACTTCAGGGCTTACGCGAATACCCATAGAGGATATCTCAAAAGAGTCTTCTAATATTGGGTTCCATACTAAAATATCACCATTGAGCCCTATGTCGTGTTCGCTTGTTGGCGTAGACCAATCATCATAATCTGGCGCTCTTACATCGTGAATTTGACCATCGCCTAATTGACCGCCAATTCCAATTAAAAATACAGCGCCGTATTTTTTCGCAATTGCTTTTTCACGACTTTTGGCAGTAAGATCAGGGTACATTTTACGTAGCTCTTCACTATGCACAAATTGAATATCGCTTGGTAAAAAAGGGCTAAGCGAAAAGTGTTCGCTAACAAATTGTTCTGTTTCTTTTATGCCTTCATAAATCGATGCAACTGTGTGCTTAAGGGTCGCTAAAGAACGCTCTGTTGATTCACAAATGACTTTTTCCCAATCCCATTGATCCACATAAACCGAGTGAATAGGACTTAGCGACTCTTCATCTGGGCGCAGCGCCTTCATTTGAGTATAAAGCCCTTCACCTAAACTAAACCCATACTTACCCAGCGTTTTACGTTTCCATTTTGCTAGCGAATGAACAACTTCATATTGGCTATCGGTAATCGCTTTTACATTCACTGCCACTGCATTTTCATGACCGCTTAAATCATCTTGTGTGCCATCACCTACCTTTGCAAGAATAGGTGCCTGAACTTCGACTAGCCCTAACTGTTTTTCTAGTTGCCGTGAAAAAAATTGCTTAACGCTACTTATTTGCAACTGCTGCTGAACATAGTCTGAACTCATAATAATTGGCCTCATTCCCAGTTATTGTTACCTAGTTTATTTTTAATAACACACCTAAAGCGCGTCATTAATGAGGTTACTGTAACGATTTGAACTTTTAATTCAACAACCAACAATAAAAATAGCTTTAATACATAAAATAATTTAATTTACACCCAAACAAAATGAAGATTCACGAATTTAAATAAGTAAACACAATGGAAAATTATCAAATCGATAATCTCGATAAACAGATACTTCACGCTTTAATGGAAAATGCCCGTATTGCTTATGCAGAATTAGCTAAACGTTTTGGCGTAAGTGCAGGCACCATTCACGTGCGTGTAGAAAAATTAAAACAAGCAGGAATTATCACCGGTACCCAATTAAGTATAAATACAAAGCAACTTGGCTATGACGTTTGTTGCTTTATTGGTATTAATTTAAATAATGCACGCGACTACCCTGAAACACTTATTAAACTCGAAGCACTTGAAGAAGTTGTTGAAGCCTATTACACCACCGGTAATTACAGTATTTTTATTAAAGTAATGGCTAAATCAATTGACCACTTACAGGATGTATTAATAAATAAAATTCAAGCGATAGAAGCCATTCAGTCCACCGAGACGCTTATTTCGTTACAGAACCCAATTAGCCGTACAGTGATGCCTTAATTCATAAAATTTCGTATAATTAACAAAAAAGAGGATCACCATGCAGCATAATCGCTATCAACGAATTAAAGACGTCTTATCGCGTCGCCAAACCGACTTAACCGTATGTTTAGAAGACGTACATAAACACCATAACCTATCGGCTATTGTAAGAAGCGCCGATGCAGTAGGATGTCACCATGTACATGCTGTATGGCCTGAAAACCAAAAATGGCTGACTAATAATACATCTGGTGGAAGTAAAAATTGGCTAGAAACACACCTGCATAAAAATATTGATGATGCAGCTGCAATGATGCGACAGCACAACCCAGATGTACAAATACTAGCAACTCATTTGAGTGAAGATGCTGTTGATTTTAGAGAAATAGATTACACAAAACCCACAGCAATTATTGTTGGGCAAGAAAAAACAGGGATCTCTACACAAGCTCTTAAGCATGCAGATCAAAACATAATTATTCCTATGCAAGGTATGGTGCAATCTCTTAATGTTTCAGTGGCTGCAGCACTCATTTTATTTGAAGCACAACATCAACGCGAAAAGGCAGGGCTATATAGCCGTAACATGTTGAGCGAAGATATAAAACACCCTATGTATTTTGAAGGCTACCACCCGGTTATAGCCAAGCAATGCCGTATAAAAAAACTCCCCTATCCGCCACTTGATGAGGAAGGTGAAATAGTTGCTGATGATGAATTTTGGCATGCTTTAAAACATGCTTGATGCTTAGCAAGCCTGTGAGTACACTTAACTCATTCACAAATAAAAAGATTTGAGCCTACATTGTCTAAACCTAGCTTAAGCCAATACCCCATTACAGAACTTAAAGGTGTAGGACCAAAAATGGCCGAGCGCCTTTTAAAGCTAGGTATTAAAAGCGTGCAAGATATGCTCTTTCACTTACCACTTAGGTACGAAGATAGAACCCGTATTTATTCTATCAACGAACTATCATTACATAGCCACGTCAGCATTGAAGCCACAATAGAAACAAGCCAAATCACATTTGGTAAAAGACGGATGCTAGTTGTACAAGTAAACGACGGGACTGCTAGGCTCACACTTCGGTTTTTTAATTTCAGTGCAGCTCAGAAAAATGCATTAAGCCCTGGCAAAATAATACGCTGCTTCGGCGAAGTTCGCCGCGGGCGAGTGGGCTTTGAAATGAGTCATCCAGAATACAGTTTAAGTGACACACCTAATGAGCAGCCAACAGCTTCAACATTAACGCCAGTGTACCCAACAACAGATGGTTTAAAGCAATTATCGATTAGGGCGCTAAGTGAACAAGCTGTAGATCTGCTAAATAAATACTCTGTTGAAGAACTGTTACCCGTGCAATGGCAACCTTCTCAACTTGCACTAGCTGATGCCTTACTGTTGCTTCACCGCCCACCTAGTAATACCGACGTTATTGAACTAGAGCAAGGAATGCACCCTGCTCAGCAGCGTTTAGTATTTGAGGAATTACTCGCACAAAATCTAAGCCTATTAAAAGTAAGAGAGCAAGGTCAACTGGTACAAGCGGTATCTCTTAGCCCAACGAATAAATTAGAGCCTCAATTTTTATCACAACTACCTTTTGCCCCAACAAACGCACAAAATCGTGTCGTATCAGAAATTAAATCTGACCTACAACACCCTTACCCTATGATGCGTTTAGTTCAAGGCGATGTAGGCTCGGGTAAAACCTTAGTTGCAGCACTAAGTGCATTAACTGCAATAGCTCAAGGATTTCAAGTCGCCTTGATGGCTCCCACTGAAATACTGGCAGAACAACATGGCATTAGTTTTACCTCATGGTTTGAGCCATTGGGGATAGATGTAGCATGGCTTGGTGGCAAAACAAAAGGTAAAGAGCGCGTAGAAACACTAGAAAAGATAGCCTCTGGCAAAGCACAAATGATTGTAGGTACACATGCGTTATTTCAAGGTGAAGTGAAGTTTAACAACCTAGTACTCATAATTATTGATGAACAACACCGGTTCGGTGTTCAACAACGTTTAACACTAAGAGAAAAGGGCCAGTTTAATGGCTGTTACCCACATCAACTCGTAATGACTGCAACTCCAATTCCGCGCACTCTAGCGATGACAGCTTATGCCGACTTAGAAGTATCTATTATTGATGAGTTACCACCAGGGCGTACACCTATCACAACAGTAGCACTTCCAGACACACGTCGAGACGATATTATTGCTCGCGTTAAATTAGCTTGCCAAGAACAAGGCCGCCAAGTTTATTGGGTCTGTACACTAATTGATGAATCAGAGGCACTACAATGCCAAGCTGCTGAAGATAGCGCCCTACAACTGAAAGATGCCCTGCCAAGTTTAAATATTGGCTTAGTGCATGGGCGAATGAAGCCCGCTGAAAAACAAGCTATTATGAATGATTTTAAAAAGGGCTTAATACATGTTTTAGTTGCAACAACAGTAATTGAAGTAGGTGTAGACGTGCCTAATGCAAGCCTAATTATTATTGAAAACCCAGAACGTTTAGGTCTAGCACAATTACACCAGTTACGCGGGCGTGTAGGGCGCGGTAGTGTTGCCTCTCATTGTGTACTTTTATACCACGCACCATTATCGCATACCGCTCAAAAGCGCTTAGGTGTTCTCAGAGATAGTAACGATGGCTTTGTTATAGCCGAGCGTGATTTAGAAATACGCGGCCCAGGTGAAGTACTTGGAACTAAGCAAACAGGATTAGCAGAATTTAAGATTGCTGATTTAACGCGGGATAAACAAACTCTGAATCAAGTAAGACCCATTGCACAACAGATGTTAAATCAGTACCCGCAGTATATAGAGCCACTCATTCAACGCTGGTTGGGCAACAAGTCAAACTATGCACAAGCATAACCCCACTATATATTCACAAGTAGAAGCTCATCTTCTAGCTTTAACACTTTGCTACTAATGGGTATACGCTTGTTACCTTTTGTCTCAAAGGTAAAAAATAACCGCCTTTGATGAATAGCACCTTCTTGTATTTGAAGTCGGTGCGCTACGCAGTAGAATGTCCTACTTTCACATAGCAAATGGGATACTATCATTGTGTCGGGGCTCGCCTTCGAGCTGTTTTGTTTCACTACTGAGTTCGGCATGGACTCTTGGCTATTTACTAAACCCCAGACAGCAAAAAACCCGTCACATTGCTGTAACGGGTTTCGCTTATTTGAAGCCTGGTAATGTCCTACTTTCACATAGCAAATGCTACACTATCATCGGCGCTGTTTCGTTTCACTACTGAGTTCGGCATGGAGTCAGGTGGGTCCAAAACGCTATTGTCACCAAGCAAATT
>NZ_LODI01000030.1 GCF_001468485.1 Pseudoalteromonas sp. H71 | reverse complement strand
AACAGCTTGTACTTTAAATTCGTGTGTAAACCGACGACTCATTTTATCTACCTCTCTTAAAAGTTAGAGGCGACAACTATCCTGACACAGGGGGGTAGCGCACCGACTTCAAATACAAGAAAGCCCGACTCTAAAGAGCCGGGCTTTTTTACGTCTATAAAAAAGTATAATATTCAGCACTTTCTTCTCTTAAGCGAAGCGCCTCTTTGTGAACATTGTTCTAGTGATCTAATAGATTACCCGATGATAGCGCAGAATTAGCTATGCGGATCTTTAGCGCAGGGTACAACGTCATTGCTATAAGCTGCTCACCTACTTTAAATGGAAGAAAATTCGACTCGAAAGAGTAATACTTTATATGTCTGAGATCCTCAACAGTCTGGCTTGTGGTTGTGGGAGTGTTCTATGCTATGTATTCGGTTATTTATCAAAGAAACTTAGTCGCTGAGGTAAACATTAGAATCAAAAACGCCAACTCAAGGTTGGCGTTTTAATTATGAGGCTAAAGGTGAATTTTAAGCTTTAGGGCCTGCATTTTTAATGTCGTCAGATACGTCGTATTTCGCAAAGTTTTCTGAAAAGTCAGCAGCCAATTTCGCTGCATATTCATTATACTTAGCCTTATCTTCCCATGTATTTATAGGATTTAGAAGGTTGCTATCAACACCTGGAACTGTAACGGGTACGTCTAGGTTCAACGCATCTATATGTTGAGTCTCAACACCGGCCAATTTACCAGACACTATGGCGTCAATTACAGCACGTGTAGTTGGTATATCAAAGCGCTTGCCGATACCGTAAGGACCGCCAGTCCAGCCAGTATTCACTAGGTAAACTTTAGCACCAAACTCACGAACACGTTTCATAAGAAGTTCTGCGTATACACCTGCAGGACGCGGGAAGAACGGTGCCCCAAAACAGGTTGAGAATGTAGATTCTATATCGCTTGTTGAACCGATTTCAGTTGAACCTACTTTTGCTGTATATCCGCTTAAGAAGTGGTACGCGGCGGCTTCTTCACTTAGTAAAGATACAGGAGGTAATACGCCACTTACATCGCATGTTAAAAATACAACAGCTTTCGGCTCGCCAGCACGGTTTTCTACTTTACGTTTTTCAACATGTTCTAACGGATAAGCTGCGCGGCTATTTTGAGTTAAGCTTGTATCATTAAAGTCTGGCACACCTTTATCATCAAGTACCACGTTTTCTAATATAGTGCCAAAGCGGATTGCATCCCAAATAACAGGTTCATTCTTTTGTGAAAGGTCGATACATTTTGCGTAACAGCCGCCTTCGATGTTGAATACGCTCCCAGGTGCCCAACCATGCTCATCATCACCGATTAGAAAGCGAGTTGGGTCAGCTGATAACGTTGTTTTACCAGTACCCGATAAACCGAAGAATAATGCTGTGTCGCCAGCTTCACCAACGTTAGCCGAACAGTGCATTGGTAATACACCTTTAGCTGGTAATAAGAAGTTTTGAACTGAGAACATCGATTTTTTCATTTCACCGGCGTAGCGCATACCCGCAAGCAATACTTTACGTTGTGCAAAGTTAATAATTACGGTGCCATCGCTATTAGTACCATCACGCTCTGGCTCACATACAAACGAAGGTACGTTCATCACTTGCCACTGCGGTAAGTTTGAAGCGTTATAGTTTTTAGGTTCAATAAACATGTTTTTGGCAAAAATATGATGCCATGCAGTTTCTGTTGTAACAACTACAGGTAAATAATGCTCTGGGTCTGCGCCAACTTCTAGGTGAGAGGTGAAGTGGTCATTACTTTGCACATGTGCTTCTACGCGTGCCCACAAAGCATCAAATTTGTCAGCATCAAAAGGACGGTTTACATTGCCCCATTGAATTTCATTTTGTGTTGTCGCTTCTTGTACAATAAAACGATCTCGAGGTGAACGACCAGTTCGTTTTCCTGTAATTGCTACGAAAGCACCATTTGCGGCTAGAGTTCCTTCGCCACGGCGGATCGCATGCTCGACAAGTTCAGCTGCGGTTAAATCGACAAAACGTGTAGCGCTTGTAATCATGTTTATACCTAACTATGTGTGAGAGTTTGAACGGGATAGCTCTGGGTAAATAGTGCCCTTTAGCTGTAACGATAGTAACAGAAGGTTTTGAGATATTCGAGCCTGTAAAGCCTCTAAAAACACATATATTTGCAAAAAAACATGAATAATTTCAATGATACCGGTGTCATTAAATGTCACTTTTTATGACACCGGTATCATCTTTTTATAATATAAAACCGCATATTTTACGGCTTTATACAGTCGGATTAGCTGAGATGGGTTTTTAATTAAAAATGCTTTTAATGTCTTGCTCATTAAACGCATATTCTTTTAAGCAGTAATGGCAGTTAATATTAACGCTGCCGTTTTTTGCTACATCATCGAGCAGTTCTTGTTGTCCTACATTAACCAATGCGGTGATTGTTTTATCACGACTACAGCCACATTTGAAACGTATGCTTTGCGGTTCAAAAACGCGTGGGTTATCTTCATGATACAAACGAGTTAAAATTGTATTTGCATCAAGGTTTAATAACTCTTCATCTTTTATCGTATTACTAAGTGCTTCTAAGTGGGCAAAATCTTCAATCGACTTTTGTTTATCAACAGGCAGTACCTGTAAAAATAAACCACATGCTTTGGCGCTGCCTTCGGTTGTATTAGTCGCAAACCATAAACGAGTTTTTAATTGCTCTGATTGCTCAAAGTAACTTTCAATACATTCGCTAAGCGTGTCGTGTTCCAAAGGGACTATACCTTGGTAGCGTTCACCTTTGTCTGGGGTAATAGTAATAACCATATAGCCATTGCCGATTAATTCTTTGACGGTACTGCCTGTCACCTCACTTTGTAGACGAGCAATGCCACGCATATTTTGTTTATCGTCACCATTTATTACTGCATATTTAACTGGTCCGTCGCCTTGAAGTTGCACGGCTATCTCGCCTTCAAATTTTAATGTAGCTGTCAGTAAGCAAGTGGCAACTAATAGCTCACCTAGTAATGCTTTTACAGGGGCGGGGTAATTATGGTTGGCAATCATTTCATTGTAGGCACTCTCGATTTGAACGAGTTCGCCACGAACATCTAGTTCGTTGAATAAATAACGGTGAAGTAAATCTTGTTGCATGAGCGGCTATACCTAACTTAATTTCATTTTTAAAAGTTCGCGTCTTTGCTTTTTATCGGGTTTTTTATCCGGATGAGGCGCAAAAAAACTGTTATTTTTACGTGCGATGCTGTTTTCTTCGCGTTTAGCAATACTGGCATCAGATTCTTGGTACAAGGTCTGAGCAATGGGGGCGCTTTGTCGTTTTTCAAGCACTTTGATGATAGTCACTATCTTTTCATCTACACCTTGAGCGAGTTTCACTACCGCACCAACCTCGACTATTTTGCTCGCCTTTGTTCGTTGTCCATTATAATGCACTTTACCACCTTGTACCATTTCCCTTGCTATAGCACGTGTTTTATAAAAGCGGGCTGCCCACAACCATTTATCTAATCGAACTTTTAGATTATCTATGAGGTCAGAGTCTTTATTACTATTGCTTTTTTTACTCATAACGTATTTGTACCTGCAGTAATTTATTATCTAAAATTTACCACGAAATCTATCTAGGATGAAGGTATTACAGTGGGTGTTGCTTTTTTGTTCAAGTAAATAGAAGTTATTCATTCTGTTTACAAAGTTTAATATTAGTGTGCTTGTTGAATGAAAAATGAAAGGGTACTATGGGGACGCGCTTACGCAGTAAATTAAAAAAGAACACTATTTATGGAACAGCAAATTCAACGACTAAAACACATTTTAACTCGATTGCCGCATGCTAAATTAAGTGCATTAGTCACGCTATTAGTTGTTGTTTACCTTGCATTTTTGTTATCAAAACTGGTTTGGCTATTATGGCCTAAACCTCAAATAACTTTACTTACCCCCACTCAGTTTACAGCACAGTCATCGGGAGCAAGTAATAATTCTGCGCAACGTATTGTTGAACAGTTTTTGTTTGGTAAAAAAACGGTAACAAACAGCGCTAATACTGCAAAACAATCACAAGTTATTAATAATGCCCCTGAAACACGTTTAAGTATTAACTTAACAGGCATAGTGGCTGTAAGTAATGATGATAAAGCAGGCGTTGCAATTATTGAATCACAGGGCAAGCAGGTTAGTTACCTTGTAGATGAAGTTGTATCTGGGACGCGCGCAAAAGTAGCTCAAATACTTCCTGACCGTGTCATTTTAAGTGTAAATGCTCGTTTTGAAACGCTAATGCTTGATGGACTTGATTTCACCAAAACAGTCTCTATGCCGGTGCTCGCTGCAAAAGATGAGCAAGAAATGGGGCCGCAACGATTAGAAGAAAGTGAAGAACTAATAAATGCGACTGCAGACCCAGAAGTAAAAGAAGCCATTATAGAAACACGTGAAGAATTATTAGAAGAACCCGGTAAGCTTTTTGATTACATACGTGTATCTCAAGCAATGAGTGACGGTGAGCTAATTGGTTATCGCTTAAGTCCGGGAAAAGAGCCTGCACTATTTAAGCAAATGGGATTAAAAAATAACGATCTAGCTGTTTCTATTAACGGCTATCAACTAACAGATTTAAAACAGGCCATGTCAGCCATTAATGAGCTGCGCAATAGCACCGATGCTACTATCACTATTGAGCGTGATGGTGAGCAAATAGATGTGCAATTTAGCCTGCAATAACTTAGCTTTGGAGTTTTAACATAATGGTTCAGGTGCTACACCTCACAAAAATTAAAAAAGGGTTAGCTAAGTACGCAGCACTTTTTTTGGCGGCAAGTATATCTTTGTCTGTTTCTTCAGTTGAATATGCAGCAAATTTTAAGGGTACTGATATCAACGAGTTTATTAATATTGTTGGTAAAAACCTTAATAAAACGGTGATTATAGATCCTAACGTGCGTGGCAAAGTGAATGTACGTAGCTATGAGTTAATGGATGAAGATCTTTACTATCAATTCTTTTTAAATGTATTAGAAGTTTACGGCTATTCAGCTGTTGAAATGGATAATGGCATTATTAAAGTAGAAAAAAGCTCTGATGCTAAAAAGTCGAATGTTCCCCTAATTACCGAAAACAGTTCTGCATCGGGCGATATGATGATTACCCGCGTTGTACGCGTAAAAAATGTAAGCGTGCAAGAGCTCGGACCATTAGTTCGTCAATTTAGCGATCAGAAAGACGGCGGGCACGTTGCTAACTTTAACGCTGCAAACGTAATGATGTTGACTGGTCATGCTGCGTCAGTAAACCGCTTAGTAGAAATTATTCGTTCAGTTGACCAAGCAGGTGATAAGCGTGTTGATATTGTAAAGCTTAAATACGCAACGGCTGATGACGTAGTCTCTGTAGTAGAAAATATCTACAAAGACAGCGGTAAAGGGAGTGTCCCTGAATTTTTGATTCCTAAAGTCGTAGCCGACGGCCGTACCAACAGTGTAATTGTAAGTGGTGAAGGGCAAGCCCGCACACGTGCAATTGAGTTAATTAAGCGCCTTGATGGTGAGCTTGAAAGCCAAGGTAACACTAAAGTATTTTATTTAAATTACGCCAAATCGGAAGACTTAGTTAAGGTACTTCAGGGTGTAAGTAAAACGTTAACCGAGGAAGCTCAAGGTAGCGCAACTAAAACGCGTTCGCGTAGTAACAACGAAACTAGCATTGAGGCACACCCAGAGTCTAATTCATTAATTATCACAGCACAGCCCGATACTATGCGTTCATTAGAGTCCGTTATTGAACGATTAGATATCCGTCGTGCACAAGTATTAGTTGAAGCCATTATCATTGAAGTGATGGAAGGCGATGGCGTTAACTTAGGCTTGCAATGGATTTCAGAGCAAGGCGGCATGCTGCAATTTAATAATGGTACAACGGTACCTGTTGGGTCGTTAGCTGTTGCAGCAGAACAGGCTGCAGATCAAACAGTAACTAAAACAATTATAGGTACAGAGTCTGGCACGGTTACACCTTACACAGAAACGACAGAGGGTGACTACGGTCCGCTTGCATCATTACTTAGTGGTATTAATGGTTTAGCACTGGGCGTTGTAAAAAACGACTGGGGCGCAATTATTCAGGCTGTAGCAACCGACACTAACTCAAATATTTTGGCAACGCCTTCAATTACCACCATGGATAACGAAGAAGCCTCTATTTTAGTTGGTCAAGAAGTACCTATTATTACCGGATCTCAAACGGGCACTAACAATAGCAACCCATTTCAAACGGTTGAGCGTCAAGAAGTGGGTATTAAACTTATTGTAACGCCACAAATTAACGATGGCTCAGCGGTGCAGTTGACTATTGAGCAAGAGGTATCGAGTGTAAGTGGTGCAACTGCGGTTGATATTTCAGTAAATAAACGAGCTATTAAAACAACGGTTATTGCTGATGATGGTGGGATGGTTGTTTTAGGTGGTTTAATCGATGAAGACGTTCAAGAAAGTGTGTCTAAAGTTCCATTATTAGGAGATATTCCTGTATTAGGGCACTTATTTAGATCAACAAACACAACTCGTCGTAAGCGTAACTTAATCGTGTTTATCCGCCCTACGATCATCCGTGATGGGGTGAGCATGAATAAGTTAAGTTTTAACAAATATAACTTTATCCGTGGTGAACAGACTAAGCAGCAGGAAGATGGTATTGATTTAATGCCAATGACCGATACTCCTGTATTGCCTGAGTGGAATGATGAGTTAGTACTTCCGCCAACTTATGAAGAGCATTTACGTAAACAAAATGCACAAGAGCGTAAAGATGACTAATGCGATACAAGAGATAAACCAAGACGTGGTTCATCCTAATACGCATAGTACAGATGAACTATTAGCTGATGATGCACTCGTTGAGTTGCCAGCAAAACGTTTACCGTTTTCGTACGCACGACGTGCGGGTGTTTTACTTAGTAAATACCAAGAGCAAACGACTGTTTACTACCGCGGTGACCTTAATTTAGATGTATTGTTAGAAGTTCGCCGAATTGCAGGTCATGGTTTTAAATTAGAGCCACTTGATGATGATAAATTTGAACTTTTACTTGAGTCATCCTACCAACGCGATAGCTCTGAAACGCAGCAAATGATGGAAGATATTGGCAACGAAGTTGATCTGTTTTCTTTAGCTGATGAACTCCCGCAAACTGAAGACTTATTAGCTGGCGATGATGATGCGCCTATTATTAAGCTCATTAATGCCATGCTTAGCGAGGCAATAAAAGAGGGCGCGTCAGATATTCATATTGAAACGTTCGAGCAAGAGCTTGTTATTCGTTTTAGGGTTGATGGCGTTTTAAAAGAAGTATTAAAACCAAACCGTAAACTGGCTTCATTGCTTGTTTCACGTATTAAGGTAATGGCAAAACTCGATATAGCTGAAAAACGTATTCCGCAAGATGGCCGTATTAGCCTGCGTATTGCAGGGCGTGCAGTAGACGTGCGTGTATCAACTATGCCATCAAGCTTTGGCGAGCGAGTAGTATTGCGTTTACTTGATAAAAACAATGCCCGCCTAAACCTTGAAGATTTAGGTATGACACCAAAAAACCGTGAGTTGTTTGCTGACCTAATTAGCAAGCCACACGGTATTATTTTGGTAACAGGGCCAACGGGTTCTGGTAAAAGTACCACGCTGTATGCGGGCATGAGCCAAATAAACTCGCGCGATCGTAATATCCTGACAGTTGAAGATCCTATTGAATATGAGATCCCAGGTATTGGTCAAACGCAAGTAAATACAAAAGTAGATATGACATTTGCAAGAGGGTTACGTGCTATTTTGCGTCAAGATCCCGATGTGGTAATGGTGGGGGAAATACGTGACCTTGAAACTGCCCAAATAGGTGTTCAAGCATCACTTACTGGTCACTTAGTTATGTCTACACTGCATACAAATACAGCCTCAGGTGCTATTACTCGAATGGAAGACATGGGCGTTGAACCGTTTTTGCTTTCTTCATCGCTATTAGGGGTTTTATCTCAGCGCTTAGTGCGTACGTTGTGCAATAGCTGTAAAGAAGGGCATGTGGCAGACGAACGTGAATGTCAGCTTTTAGGTGTCCCATTTGAGAGTAAGCCAACAATTTACCGTGCGGTAGGCTGTGAAGAATGTAACTTTAATGGTTATAAAGGCCGTACTGGTATACACGAGTTACTTGTTGTAGATGAAACAATTCGAGAAATGATCCACAACGGTAAAGGCGAGCAAAGCGTAGAGAAATACATTCGTAAACACAGTCCAAGTATTCGTCAAGATGGTTGCAGCCGTGTGCTTGCAGGTAAAACCACGCTTGAAGAAGTGCTGCGTGTTACCCGTGAGGAAGGCTAATAATGGCTGCGTTTGAATATCGCGCATTAGATGGTCGCGGCAAAGAAAAAAAAGGCATTTTAGAAGCCGATACAGCCAAACAAGTTCGTCAGCTTCTTCGTGATAAAAGCTTAACCCCTTTAGAGGTTGTGCCTGCGGCTCAAAGCGATAAACAGGTAAAGGGTGAAAAAGCCCCTTTATTTGGTAGCCTTTTTAAACCAAGTATTTCTACTTCTGAGCTTGCGCTCATCACACGGCAGTTAGCAACATTAATTCAGTCAGCATTACCGGTTGAAGGCGCGGTTATGGCAGTGGCTGAGCAATGTGAAAAACCACGTTTAAAACGTATGTTAATGTCGGTTCGTTCAAAAGTTGTTGAGGGTTATACCCTTGCAGATGGTATGAGTGAGTTTCCTCATGTGTTTGACAACTTATATCGTTCAATGGTGGCTGCGGGGGAAAAATCAGGACATCTTGACCAAGTACTTAATCGCTTAGCCGATTACACCGAGCAGCGTCAGCATATGCGTAGTCAAATAACACAGGCTATGGTTTACCCAACTATTTTAGTTATTTTTGCCATTGGTATCGTGTCGGTATTATTAGGTACTGTGGTTCCTAAAATACTAAAAACCTTTGAAAAAACTAAACAAGTATTACCTTGGACCACCGAGTGGGTAATGGCTGGGAGCCATTTTGTACAAAATTACTGGCTTTTTAGCTTACTGGCTATCACTGGCATTGCGATTGGCATTAAGTACGCATTAAAAAAACCACAAGTGCGCTTTTGGTGGGACGACCGTGTGCTGCATATGCCGGGCATTGGTAAGGTGGCTCGCGGTATCAATACCGCTCGCTTTGCTCGTACGTTAAGTATTTTATCTTCAAGCTCTGTGCCATTACTTGAAGGAATGCGCATTTCTGGCGATGTACTCGTAAACGAAAAAATTAAAAAGTCGGTAGCCGATGCAGCTGATAGAGTAAGTGAAGGGGCTAGTCTTAGAGCCGCTTTGCAACAAACTAAACTGTTTCCGCCGATGATGCTACATATGATCGCCAGCGGTGAAAAATCAGGTGAATTAGAACAAATGCTAGAGCGCGCAGCGAATAACCAAGACCGTGAATTTGAAAGCATGGTTAATGTATCGCTTAAGTTATTAGAGCCTGCAATGATAGCGTCCATGGCTGTTATCGTTTTATTTATTGTGATGGCGATTTTGCAACCTATCATGGCAATGAACAAAGCGGTTGGGCTCTAAATTTAAATAGTTTTTATATATTAATGGTTTTACCTAAACCATTTTTGTTTAGTGTTTTTAGAATAATGAGGTAATTACGTGAACAAACAATCAGGTTTTTCTTTACTAGAAGTAATGGTGGTACTGGTTATCATCGGGATGATTATGTCTATTGTTGCGCCAAATATCATGGGTCAACAAGAAGAGGCTGCTATTGATAAAGCGCATTTAGATATTCAGCAGCTTGAAGATGCGATGAGCTTATACAAGCTTAAAAATAAAAGTTACCCAAGCACAGAGCAAGGCCTAGAAGCGTTAGTGACTAAAACGTCTATAGAGCCTGTTCCTAAGCGTTTTCCAGATGGCGGCTTTATCAGCGAATTACCAGAAGATCCATGGGGCAATACGTACTTACTAATAAGCCCAGGTGAAATTGGTAAATTTGATATTTTCTCTATGGGGCCAGATGGCGAAGTCGGTACTGATGACGACATTGGTAACTGGGATGAAGAAAAGCAGTAATGCGTCAAGTTACTGAGCTTACCCTAAATATACTTTTTGAAGGCTTACTATGAACGTAGGTCTTCAATCAATACATAAAAAAAAGGGCTTTAGCTTAATCGAGATTTTAGTTGTATTAGTGGTTATCGCTTTTGCAACAAAAATGGTGGTATACAGTTTAGACGGCGGCGCCGAAGATGAGTTAGATACTCAAGCGCTTAGGTTGCATACCACCATTAATATGGCTTCAGAATTTGCAATTTTGAATCAGGTAGAACTTGGTTTATTGGTTGAAAAAAACACGTTAGAGTACTTAGTGTTTGATGGTGAAAAATGGGTCACTTTTGACAGAGAAGAGTTATTTAAACCCATAGAGTTAGAACCGCGATTAAAGCTCACCCTTAACTTAGAGGATCTCGCATGGGCTCAAGATAACCTTCTTGAACAGTCTAATTGGCGAGAGCTTATGAGTGGTGGTGAAGAAGATAGCCTACTCGAGCTTAAAAAACTCAAAATACCTCAAGTACTTATTTTATCGTCGGGTGAGGTAAGCGCATTTCAGCTAATACTTGAGTTAAAAGAGCAAAGTGACCCTGTTTATTTTATTGAGGGTGAATTTACAGCACCAGTGAAGTTAAGAAGAGAGCCAGAGTAATGATATTTAATAAAGGCTTTACCTTACTGGAAGTGCTTGTTGCTTTGAGCATTTGTGCAATGGCAGGTATTGCTGCAATGCAAGCGACCGGCGAGCATATTCACCACTTAACAACCATTGAAGAGCAAACATATGCTTCTTGGGTTGCCGAAAATGTCATTATTGAACAGCGCGTTAAAGGCGAGCAATGGCAAGGTAAAAACAACTTACGTGGTAGTGAAGTAATGGGGGGGGTTGAATGGTTTTGGCAACAAGAGGTTATTCCTACCGCCGATAAAAGTTTTGTTAAATTAACAATAAATGTATTTATCGATGAAAAATACGAACAATCAGTCTATGAGCTATCAACGTATTTAAATAAGGGTAAAAAGTAAGTGAAACAGCGCGGATTTACATTACTAGAAGTAATGGTTGCTCTGGGGATTTTAGCTTTCGTTGTTATTTCTACACATCAAATATTAGATAGCACAACCAAGGCAAAAGACGCGTCGGACGAAAAAATAGCGGAGCTGAATGGTTTGCAAACAACGTTTAGGCTTATGGATCAAGATTTTAGCCAAATGACTAAACGTGCGGTAAGAAACGAGTCTGGTGACGTACAAGAATACTATTTATTAGCGGGGCGTTATGTGCTTGAAAGTCAATATGACGGCATTGCATTTGTAAGAGACGGTTGGATAAACCCAATAAATTTACTGCCTCGGTCTGAGTTACAGGCTGTTGGGTACAGAGTGATGGATGATAACCTTGAGCGTGTATACCGTGTGTACGTTGACCAGCTTGATAATATGGAGCCACGCGTACAGCAAGTGTTAGAAAACGTCGAAGAACTTAAGTTTGAATTTTTAGACAGTGACAATAAATGGCAAGAACAATGGGAAGTAAAAGCGTTGCCAAAAGCCGTTGCGGTTACCTTACAGCAAATAGAGGCTGAACCTATTCGTCGTGTATTTTTAGTTCCTGGTCAGGGAAGTAAAAATAATGGGTAACCAGTCATCGCGTGGTGCAGCACTCGTTATTGTATTATTTATTGTTGCATTGGCTGCTATTTTAGCCGTAGAAATGAGTGCTAATTTAATGGTACAAGTGCAAAAAAGTACTAATTTACAAGGGCATCAACAAGCAAAATGGTATGCTTATGGCGCTGAAGAATTGGCGATTAAAGGGCTTATTCAAAGCAAGAAAGATGATCCAGATAAAACAACGCTTGACCAAGTATGGGCAACACAAGGTAATGCAGCATACCCAGTTGATAACGGCACATTAAGTGGTTCAATTACTGATTTGCAGTCATGCTTGAATTTAAATGCACTGGCGGTTGAACCCGATACAAATAGCGCTGATAAAACAAACCCTGCACACAAAGCGCTGTTTGCCTTGCTCGAAAATATAGAAGATTTACCTGCGGATGAATCAGAAGAGGCAATGGCCGACAGCGTATTCGATTGGCTTGATGAAAATAGCATTACTTATCGTTCAGGTGCTGAAGAAGGAGAGTATTTATCTCGCAAGTTTCCATATATGACTGCAAATAGTTTATTTGCATCACCATCTGAGCTTCGCTTGGTAAAAGGCTTTAACCCACTAGTAATGGAAAAAGTACTGCCTTATGTATGTGTTATTCCTGGTAGCACTCAGCTTTTAATTAATATTAATACAATTGCACCAGAACAGGCTTTATTACTAAGCGCGCTGATGGATAATTTAAGTTTGTCGGCTGCAGAGGCTGTCATTGCCGCAAGACCTCAAACAGGTTTTGATTCTTTAGAAGAGTTTTTTGAACAAGTACAGCAACAAGGCGGTACAAACACTGAGTCAGTAAAAGACTTATTTAGTATTAAGAGTGAATATTTTAAATTACAAACGCAGGCAAACTTTGTAGAACTGCGTTTTTCGATGACCACATTACTGCACGCCAAAGATGGCGACGTAACGATACTGGCGCGAAAATTTGGAGGCGTACAGTGACAGAAATATTGTTGATCCGTACGGGTCAAACCCAACAAGAACGATTAAATTGGCTTGTATATTCACCACAAGAACAAGAAATAATAGCCAGTGGTGAGCTACCAAGTGCAAGCAATTTAAATGAATTAAGTGAAAAAGCAGCCAACAGAGAAGTGGTTGTTTTATTGCCAAGCGATCAGGTGCAATTAAAAACGGTAACACTACCAACAAAGTGGAATCGTAAGTTAGAGCAAGCACTCCCTTACATGCTTGAAGAAGATATAGCCTGCGATGTAGACGATTTGTATATAGCCATAGGCGAAGCAACCATGGTTGGCGAGCAACATGCTATCCAGGTTGCGATGACCGATCGCGACTGGTTTGAGCAATGGCTCGCTTTATTTTCAGAGCATGGACTGTCTGTTTATAAAATATTGCCAGATGCATTGCTGTTACCGCCTGTAGGTGAGGGAGAGGCAAGTGCGATAGAGCTCAATCAGCAGTGGTTGTTTAAGCAAGGGACATGGCATATTAGTGCGGTTGAATCGAGCTGGCTATCAGGTTATTTAACTGCGTTAGGTAACCCTGAAATCAAGCATTTTAGTCCTGCAGAAAACTTCCCAGAGGGAACTAATTTACAAGCACAAACAAGTCAGTATGACCTCCCGTTAGCTTTATTTGCTAAGCAATTAAATAGCGTTAAATTTAATCTTCGCCAAGGTATTTACCAACTTAAAAAGAAGAGTGCACTTTGGTGGGGTTACTGGAAAGGCGCGGCGATATTTACAGCTGTTGCACTGGGTTCTACGTTAGTTATAAAGGCAATTGAGTTACAACAACTTAATTCTCAAGTCGATATAGCAAAAAACCAAGTGATTGAGCGATACCAAGCAGCATTCCCCAGTTCTAAAGTGCATCCTAATTTGATAAAAAATCAGATTAAAGGCGCGTTAGACCGGATACAAGGCTCTGATGAATCTGGCTTTTTAGAGCTTACTACTAATTTAGTTGATGTATTTTCGCAGGTGAATGAGTTCACACCAGAGACCTTACGTTACGATAAGCGCAGAAATGAGTTACGTATTCGCGCACGTGCTAAAGATTTTCAAACCTTTGGTAAAGTAAAAACCATACTCGAACAGCAAGGCTTAACAGTAGAGCAAGGCTCTTTAAATAACGACGGTGATTTTGTGGTCGGTGAAATTAAACTGCGAGGTGCTGCATGAAAACACAAGCGATAAAATACTGGCGTTCTTTAAAAGAACAAGAGCAGCAACTTATTATGGTTGCAGGTGGTATATTTGTTATTTTTGTTCTTGTGATGGGGATATTTAGGCCATTGAATAATGCCATAACAAAAGCAGAGCAATCGCAAATTAAGCAACAGGCTTTACTTGTGTGGGTTGACGAAAGCATAGTAAAGCTAAAAGCAGCGGGTAATACGCGTGTTGCGAGTAATCAAAATTTAAGTCAAGTGGTTAATGCTACCCGTAGCCGTTATCAAATCAACATCAGTAAAATGCAGCCTAGTGATGGTTCACTGCGATTAACGCTCGACTCAGTAGAGTTTAATAAATTAGTAGAGTGGCTCGATGAATTAGTGAATCAACATGGTTTAAAAATCGAAAATTTAGATTTAAGCCGCGACGATAAATCGGGTTATGTACGAGTAAGCCGTTTAGTATTAGAGAATTAATAAATGAAAAGAATAATTACATTATCGGCTGTTTTTTTAATTAGTTTTATTGTGTTTTGTATCATTAAATTACCCGCTACTATCGCGCTTGATTTAGCAAAACCATATCTTCCTAAGCAGTTGGAAGTAGGGCCTGCTGTTGGCACTGTATGGCAAGGCCAATTAATGCAAGTTCGTTTTGATGGCGAACAGTTAAATAATGTGCGCTGGGATATTGCTGGCTGGGCATTATTTACTGGCAATTTAAATACTAATATAAAGTTTGGAAATGCTCGCGAACGTACTGATATATCGGGGTATGCACATGTCAGCTATGGATTGTTTAATCACACCGTAAAAGTAACGAATGGTCTAGTACGCTCAACGGTAGAGCGAGCAATGCAACGAGTTCAGTTACCTTTGCCTGTTACGGCAAAAGGGCGTGTAATACTGGAACTTGATGAATACACCTCAGGTGCTCCTTACTGTGAGTCATTAAAGGGTGAAATAGCGAGTCCTAATATCGATGTGCAAGGTTTAAATGGTTGGTTTAATATAGGGCCTCTGGCCGGCAATTTAAGTTGTAAGTCGGGTGATGTGGCAATATTAATCGACCCTGACAACACCCTTGGGCTTGAAGCCGATGCCACTCTCAAAGCTAACTTTGACTTTAGCGTGGCAGGGTATGTAAAACCAGATGCTAGCTTACCAAAAGATGTTCACGATGCGGTTAAGTTTTTAGGCCGACCAGATAGCCAAGGTCGTTACCCGCTCAATTTTTAATGTTTTGATATAAAGAGTTTTAATGCAACTACCGCAATTTACTGAGCTGCATGCTAAGCAGCTCAGCACATTTTTAAATACACAACCTCACGCCATGACCCTTGAACAAAGCCAAGGTTATTTGTTTGGTGTTATATGTTCACCCGACCCTCTTGATGTACACGAATGGGTTGATGTGATACTCAATAATTCTGCAGACGAATTAGATGAAGAAACACTGTTTTTATTTATGGCGCTTTACCATCAAATAAGTGAGCAAGTGTTTGAAGTAGGGTATAAACTGCCATCACAGTACGACAATGCATTTTGCTCGCACTGGAGCCAAGGCTTTTTAACAGCAAGTAATGCTTACACGCAAAAGCTGTTAACATCACCGCAGTTAGATGCACAGTACAAAGAGGCCTTAGAAACCGCACAAGCAACCCTCAGCTTTTTTGCATTAGATCCACAGCTTATCGCGCAAATCGCATCGCAAAATTCAATGAACACAATGCAGTTGTGTGAGCAACAATATGACCTTATGGGAGATTTTGCACTTGGTTTTGCAGAGCTTGTAGAAATAGTAGCACTTAATAGTGGTTTGTATAACGATGATGGCTGGGACGAGTAGTTAGCGTTAAACGTTTTAATATTGGCGCTTTAGTTATTAGTTAAGCGCCAAGTTCTAAAATAATATCTGTGCAGCCTTGCTTGCACTTTACAGCGCCTTTGCCCACTTCGCTGGTGGCTAAATCGAGTGTGAGCACCGAATTACACTTTTCGCATTTTAGTGTTTTACCCTGCGCTAACTGTTTCAGCATATTACGTTGCTTGTGAAACGAATCACTGGTTTTTTTGTTTAAGTTAGAAAAGTCCATTATTTAGCCCGCTTTTGTTCGAGTGATTCAGACACTATTTTACACACTGTGTTTAAGCGTTCAGCGTAGAAGTAAAGATTTAAGTCGCGTTCGCGACAGTAGCGTAAATTAAATAGCTGAACCGCGTCATCAGTGGTAAACGTTTTTTCTACATACTCTTTTTCAGAGCCTGAGAGTGTGAGCTCATTACTAATTCTGTTTTTTGCTAAATTAGCAGCAGGGCTTCTATTTACTTTACTTGCATCACTTAAAAAGCCAATACCTTCGCCTAATAGCTTTTCGCGTGGTTCTTTTACAAGTGGATGATCAATGGTAAAAAACGCAAGGATCACAATGATCAATATAATAAACTTCTTCATGGATACGTAAACCTTGATCTAAATAGGGTTGAATAATCAAGCAGTGTAATAAACTGCCCTTTAAAAGCAAGTAACTGAGATGAATAAATTAGTAGCAATCAATACCAGTAATTTTAGCCAATATTGGTATAATAACTACCAGAAGTTAGATATTTCTGAAATATCTGAAAGTATTTAATTTATGATTCATTAAACAAGTCTTACTTAGCAAGTTACTTGCTACACTATGAGTATAGAGCATTTGATTAGTGCTCAGCTTTTATTTTCCAAGCGGTGTTGAGGAACTTCGATGGACAAACAGATTAAAGTAAAAAACATTCCTGTTGAGGTAAAAATTCAAAAGCCGGATTTAAGCCGTCAAGATGATAGATTTAACCCCCGTAACCGCATTTATGTGAGAGCTGTAAAAGGTCTTCACCAATTATTAAGACAACGTATTGGTTTTTTAGGCATGCTCGCATTTATGGTTTTGCCATGGATAAACTTTAACGGCCAGCAAGCCGTGCTATTTGATTTAATAGCACAAAAATACAATATTTTTGGTCTAACTTTATGGCCTCAAGACTTCACCATACTGGCGTTTATATTCATGCTGGCGGCTTTTGCGCTGTTTTTGGTAACTACATTTTATGGACGAGTCTGGTGCGGATATACTTGTCCTCAAACGGTATGGACCTTCATTTTTATCTGGTTTGAAGAAAAACTTGAAGGCACAGCAAATCAACGTAAAAAGCTCGATCAACGGCCTATGGACTTTGACAAGTTCTGGCGAAAAACGGCTAAGCATTCTAGCTGGGTGTTGTTTTCTTTGTATACCTCTATTTCGTTTGTTGGTTACTTTACACCGATAAGAGAGCTACTCCCTGATTTTATAACCTTTAATGTTGGCGGTTATGCACTAGTAAGTATTTTAGTGTTTGCTGTGTGCACTTATGGTAACGCCGGCTGGATGCGCGAAATTATGTGTTTGCATATTTGCCCTTACTCGCGTTTTCAGTCGGCAATGTTTGACAAAGATACCTACACAGTAACCTATGATGAAAGCCGAGGTGAAAGCCGTGGTCCTCGCTCACGCAAGGTCGCCCATGAAGATTTAGAAATTGGCGACTGTATTGACTGTAACTTATGTGTACAAGTGTGTCCTACAGGTATTGATATAAGAAATGGCTTACAAGCTGAGTGCATTAATTGTGGTGCGTGTATTGATGCGTGTGATGGCGTAATGGATAAAATGGAGTATCCGCGCGGTTTAATTTCATATACCACAGAACGTAACCTTGCAACGCCAGAAAATAAAACCAATCCTTTACGAGCTAAAATCATTGGTTATACGGTCATATTGGTGCTGCTTACTGGCGCACTTGTTACAAATATTGCACTGCGTAAACCTATGGACTTTGATATTATCCGTGACCGAAATCAGCTATATCGTGTCGACTTTAATGGCTTGGTTGAAAACACATATACCTTAAAGGTAATCAATAAGGCGCAGTATGAGCAAACCTTTAACATTAAAGTTATAGGGCTAGAAAACTTTAAATACATAGGTAAGCAGGTATTCACGGTTCAAGCAGGGCAATCTCACAATGAACCTTTGTCACTCGTTATGGATCCATATGATTTAAAATTGCCTATAACAGAGTTTAATTTTGTGCTGTCACCAGTTAACGAACCGGATGAAACGATATCGCAATCGAGCAACTTTTTTAGAGCGCGGTAAGTCGCACTTTCTAATTCGGTGCATATAGCCAATAACAAAAGCGGGTTTAGCCCGCTTTTAATTTATATAAGAAGAGTATGAGCAAATTTAGCTTTATAGATTTAACCCCAGATTTAATACTCGATGCGATAGAAACCATAGGCATTTATCCTGAGTCTGGGTTATTAGCGCTTAACAGTTATGAAAATAGAGTTTATCAATTCAAGGCCGAAGACGGTCTTCGTTACGTCGTAAAGTTTTATCGTCCCGAGCGCTGGAGTAAAGCACAAATTCAAGAAGAACATGACTTTGCTTTTGAATTGGCTGACGCGGAAGTACCCGTTGTAGCCCCTGTTTTACATAACGGACAAAGCTTGTTTGAACACCAGGGTTATATGTTTGTGGTTTTTCCAAGTGTGGGTGGGCGATTATTTGAAGTAGATAATTTAGATCAGCTTGATGTTATGGGACGTTTGATTGGTCGAATGCACCAAGTAGCTAAAACAAAACCATTTACTTACAGACCAACAATAAGCTGTGGTGAGTATTTACATACAGCTAAAGTTCATCTTCAAAAAAGTAACTTAGTGCCAATGGGATTAAGCACTGCTTTTTATACTATTTTAGATTTGGTAATTGAGCAGACACAAAAGCAGTATCAAGATACAAATAATATTCGCTTACATGGAGATTGCCACGCAGGCAATATATTATGGGCCGGCGATGCGTTAATGTTCGTGGATTTAGACGATAGTCGCCAGGGACCTGCGATTCAAGATTTATGGATGATGCTAAGTGGCGACAGGCCAACGCAACTGTTACAGTTAGACACCTTAGTTGGGGCGTATGAAGAATTCTGTGATTTTGACCACGCTCAACTCAAATTAATTGAACCGCTGCGAGCAATGCGTATTATTCATTATATGGGATGGGTGGCAAAAAGGTGGAGCGATCCTGCTTTCGTGCGGAACTTTTCATGGTTTGCTGATGACAAATACTGGGAGCAACAAATTTTAGCGCT
This sequence comes from Pseudoalteromonas sp. H71, assembly GCF_001468485.1. Lineage (GTDB taxonomy): Bacteria > Pseudomonadota > Gammaproteobacteria > Enterobacterales > Alteromonadaceae > Pseudoalteromonas. Next base: position 5,728 of record NZ_LODI01000030.1, on the reverse strand, counting down.
TAAAGAACAACTTGCAGCTCTGCAAGAACCGCCGTTAAAATTATTGCCGTAAATTATTATTTAATGACGAGTACAACGAGATACTAATGCTTAAAAAATTAAAACTGAGCCTACTTCTTTTATGTTTACCATTTGCAGCCTTTGCTGCACAGTTTGAGGCTAATAACCAATACACTATTATTAAAACTGAAAAAAGCACAACACCCCAAGTAACAGAGTTCTTTTCATTTTATTGTCCGCACTGTTTTAAATTTGAACCAGTGGCTAAAGCAATTGAAAAAAAACTGCCGGAAGGTACTGAGTTTGTTAAAAGCCACGTTAACTTTTTAGGTGGTGTATCTCCACAAGCACAAAGTAACTTAAGCTTTGCTTACTTAATTGCCAAACAACAAGGCCAAGCACAAAATATAGCTGACCAAATTTTTAGAAGCATTCATATTCAAGGTGTGCCTTTAACAGAAGTTAAAGATCTTAAAAAGCTGTTGGAAGTTAACGGGATAGATAGCGACACTTTTGACCAAGCTATTGCAAGCATGCCAATTATTGCCGCAGAACAAGCAATGCAAGACAAACAAAATAAATATTCAAAATTAGGTGCATTAACTGGCGTACCTACTTTTATCGTTAACGATAAATACAAAATCAACATTAACACCATAAAAAACCAACAAGAACTTGATGAGTTAATTGCGTTTTTATTAGCACTATAAATTTTGGAGTATAAGTATGATTAAACTACTTAAAGCAGGGTTACTTGCATTAGTATTACCACTGGCAGCAACGAGCTTTGCGGCGACCTATGAAGAAGGCGTTCATTACGATGTTATTTCTGAACGCGCTACTAAAAAGCCAGAAGTAAAAGAGTTTTTCTCTTTTTACTGCCCGGCGTGTAATAACTACGAGTCATTGATCAGCGAATTTAAGCCTAAACTTGATAAAAATGTTAAGTTTAAAAAGAGTCACGTTGACTTTGTGGGTGTTCGTAACCCAGAAAACCAACAAATGATGAGCCAAGCATTAGCCACTGCAGAAGTACTTCCGCAAAAAGAAAAAATTATTGCAGCTATTTTTAATCATATTCACACAAAACGCGCTAAATTTAACGAATTAGCTGACGTGAAAGATGTGTTCGTTGCGCAAGGTGTTGATGGCGATAAATTTGATAAGTTATTCAAAAGCTTTTCGGTTCGTACATTAAGCTCTAAGATGAAACGCGACCAAGAGTACTTTAAAGAAAAAGGCGCCCTTCGTGGTGTTCCAACATTTATTGTAAACGGTAAATATAAATTAAATCTTGGGCGTGAATCAGGTGTTACGGCACCTGAAGATATCAGCAAGTTAATTAATTACTTGGCAAGTAAGTAAAAGAATACAAAAAAGCTCCTTTATAGGAGCTTTTTTGTGCCTATAAGTTTTTACTCACCGTTATTTTTTCTGCAAATACACACCTGATTCTATATGATGTGTATAAGGGAACTGATCAAATATCGCAAAGCGCTTGACGTTATGAGTACGCGTTAAATGATCTAGATCGCGTTCCAGTGTGTCAGGGTTGCACGATATGTAAATAATATTTTCGTAGTTAGCCACTAAATCACAGGTCAATTCATCCATACCAGCGCGTGGCGGGTCGACTAAGATAGTTTGGCAATTGTAACTTTTTAAATCAATGCCATCTAGACGAGAAAAAGTACGTTCTCCATTCATCGCTTGAGTAAACTCTTCACTTGACATACGTATAATATCGAGATTATCTACATTGTTCTTCTCGATATTGTATTGAGCAGAGTAAACAGATGACTTAGATATCTCAGTTGCTAGTACTTTATTAAAAGAGCCAGCTAGCGCAATAGAAAAGTTACCATTACCGCAGTAAAGCTCTAGTAAATCATTTTTAAGTGGTTTACATAAATCTTGTGCCCACTCAAGCATGCTTATATTTACTTTCGCATTAGGTTGCGTAAAGCTATTCTCTACTTGTTGGTAAACAAGTTCTTGGCCATTTACAGTTAATCGCTCTGTTACAAAGTCATCCCCTAGCATTTCTTTTTGCTTACGTGCTCGGCCAATAAAGTCTATCTTATATTTTTCACTCAGCTTTGCCTTAAGCGCTTTAATTTCACGTAGCCATTCATCATCAAGCGGCTTGTGGTAAAGCAAGCTCACTAAAATTTCACCGCTGAGTGTAGACAGGTAATCTATTTGAAAAAGCTTTCGGCGTAAAACCTCACATGGCTTAAGGTTTTCAATCATTACTTGCATTATTTCACCAACAAGCGGTGCTGCAGGGTCAAACGTATCCACGCGTATTTTTTCTTTAGTTTGCTGATCGAACATTATATGAAACAGATCGTCTCCATCATGCCATACTCTAAACTCGGCACGTTGGCGGTAGTTAATTGGCTCCGAGCTAAACACTTCTAGCTGCTCCACACCAAAACGTTGAAACTGTGAAGTTATACGCTGTTCTTTTTCACTTAACTGCGCTTGGTACTGTGTGGTATCTATTTTAATAACTGCCATTCGCGTTATTGCCTTATCTAAGATCTGTTTATCGGCGCTATTGTAGGGAGCGGTTCGCATTTGTCTAGTTTTGGCAAGAATAAATGATGTTTTTTTACGCGGTTTACTTTAGTTTTTTATGCTCTGGCCGATAATAAAGTACGCACGCTCAGGAGACGAATCATGAAAATAGGCAACTATGGCTTTATACCAAGCCAAAATATAAACAAATTCAATAACAAAGCTGATGTACAACAACCTACCATCACGTCTCCGCAAGACAGTTATCAGCAACGAGGCAAAGAGTTGGCTGCTAAAGTCTTAGGCGATAAAATGGCAGAGCAGCTTGGTTTACCTGTTCAAGAAAAAAGGGCAGAAAAACCCCTTTTTGATTTTGAAGAAATTGTTAAAAATGTACTCGACTTTGTCACTGGCGCCGTTAATAAAGCAAAAGCTGATGGTGCCGATGACGATAAATTAAAAGGTATGTTAAGTGATGCCCGTAAGGGGGTTCAAATAGGTATTGATGACGCTGTTGATGAGCTCAAAGAGTCTGGCGTGCTAAACGATGAAACCCAAGAGGGGATCAATAAATCAAAAGAAGGCATTTTCAATGGCCTTGATGAGTTTGAAGATAATTTGTTCAACCCAATGCCCGCCAGTGTGGGGGTAACACAAGCACAGTATGCCAGTTTAAGTAATAATGCTCAGTACAGCTTTACAACCGCAGAAGGCGATGAAGTAACAATTAGTTTTGCCGATGCGTTTAAATCTCAGTCTGCTAGCAGTTATCAACGTGGTGAGGAAGGGGAGGCATTCGTAAGTGAATCATCACAATCGAGGGAGCTTTCTTTTTCAATGTCAGTTAACGGCGACCTTAATGATAAAGAGCAAGAAGCAATTAATGAGTTGATGGAAAACCTACAAAACGTAAGTAAAACTTTTTTTAGCGGTGATTTAGATCAGGCATTTGAAGAAGCGCAAGAGCTTAGTTTAGGCAATGAGCAACTAGTTGCATTTTCAATGGACTTACGACAAACCAAAACGGTTGCTGCAATAAAAGGTTACGAAGAAAATAAACCGGCCCCAGAAAAAGTAATTGCAGATAAAATAGCGCCTTTTAATGATGATCTACGAGAGGCATTTTCTAAAGCCGCCGAGTTAGATATTCAAAATCAGTTATCAGGCATCATGCAATGGCTCAATGAGGACCAAAGTGAGATCGATAAGCTGGTTGATTATACAAAAGCTATGTTTGAAAACCTTAATAAGTTAAATAGCCCGGCAAAGCAAACAGCAGACGAAGTTTAGCCTTAACCTTAAACTACTTTCTTTTGCAAAAATCACATGGCAAACTGCCGTTCTAATCTAATTATAGGAACGGTCGTTTGTCAGCGCATATAATGGTTTTTGATTCAGGGATTGGTGGCACAACAGTACTTGAACATATAAAGCAACGTATCCCGAATGCTCAATATAGCTATTTCATGGATAATGCTTTCTTACCTTATGGGGCTCAGACACAACAAACAATTATTAATCGTTTGTGTTCGCTTATTCATTTTATTAAGTTAAACAAGCTAAACGTCGATTTAATTGTTATAGCGTGCAACACGGCATCTACGTCTGCATTAAGTGCCGTACGCAAAATTACAGATATACCCATTGTTGGTGTTGTACCAGCGATAAAACCCGCAGCAGAATTAACTCATTCAAATCACATTGCTTTACTGGCAACACCAGCCACAATAGCGAGTTCATATACAAAAACACTAATAGCGCAGCATGCCAGTAATGTAATCGTTAATTTATATAGTAGTGTTGAGTTGGTAAACCTTGCGGAACAGCTTTTTTTCAATGACTGCTTAGATGCAATTAAATTGCATGCAGTGCTTGAAGATTTGAATATTGAAAAGCAAGTAGACGTACTTATATTAGGATGTACACACTTTCCCATACTTGCAAAACAAATTAGTGAATACTTTGAAAATAGTATTCAGCTGGTGGACTCCGGCGTAGCAATAGCAAGTAGGGTCAGTTATTTATTAGACGAATTAGGTTTATTAGCACAAAATATATCAGATATAAAAAAGCCGCTGCAATACTATGCAACGGCTAATGTGTTCAGTGATAAACTGGCGGTTAAGCTAGTTACACTGATTGATCCGCCTGAGTTCGAAGCGCGTTAGCATCATCTTCTTGTTTTTGTTTTGCTTCACGTACTTTTAGAGTTCGTTGTTGAAACTCACTATCGTTCAAGTTAGCAATAGCATTGTCTGCGTCAGCTTGCGCCATTTCAACAAAACCAAAGCCACGACGTTTGCCTGTATTTTTATCCTTTAATAGACGAACGTTGAATACTTTACCTTGCTCTTCAAACAAAGCACGAACAACACCTTCGTTTGCACGGTAAGGAAGGTTACCTACGTAAAGTGTTTTAGTCTTCACTTCGGCCTCTTCTAAAACGTCAGACGACATAGCAGCAATAATTAGCCCACCTACTAACAGGCCAACAGCAAATACAATTGCAGGGTCAAGTTCTAAGCTTCCGAGTGCGAACTTAACAATAACAAAACCAACTACAGCAATAACAACAGAAAAGACAAAAGATTTTTGATCGGGTAATTTCATTTTAGATCTACCAATAAACAGGAAATAAACATTAATTTAACATTGTGAACTTGCTATCTTAACGTCTTAAACGAACTTAGCAATGATATTTATATGAAATTATAAAGAGCAGTATAAAAAAACATCAATTTAAGCGTGTTTTAACATGTTTTTTTGTACTTTTGTTCTAATTTTGTTCGAACAGTAAAAAGATCTAAAAAAAGTGTTGATCTGTTTTTGGATCTCCCTATAATGCGACCCACTGAGACGGGAAACGCCGAAGCATAGCAAAGCAGCACCGGTTCAGAGAGTTAAGTAAAACTTTAATTTTAAATCATCGCAAGAGAGTTTAAAACAAAGTATTGACTCGAAAAATAAAGGATGTATTATACGCATCCCTAGCGACANCGTCGCAACGTTCTTTAACAATATAAAGCAATCATCTGTGTGGGCACTCGTACAGATTGAGTTCTAACAGCCAAACTACTTCGTTCTTTATTGAGCAAGTAACGAGGCAAACAAATTAGAGTCTCAATNGAAACTGAGTGACCAACAGCAATAACTACTTCGGTAGGAATTGCAGCACAGTCAATTCAATATCGAAAGATATTAAATA
>NZ_LODI01000029.1:25605-27358 GCF_001468485.1 Pseudoalteromonas sp. H71 | reverse complement strand
CGAGGCGCTTCGCGCTACACAGAGTTAAAAAATATTGATTAGTCACTACTCCTGTTCTTCTCCTTTACTTCTCGGTGGTAAAACAGTCACTTTAATAACATAGTAAAACGTTGCTATTAATCGAAAGCAAAGTACGTCTACAGGTTATATTTAGCCACGGCATTGTAAATACGGGGCTTTTTTACTATCTCTAAAAGCGCAGCGTCTCTTAGCCTCTTTGTGAAATTGGGCTTTAAAGCAGTATGCAAAAAAAGAACCAAATGAGGAGTAAATGAGAAGAAAAAAGCCAATTAGGTTAACTTATTTACCACAGAGCGCACCGAGGCATTTCGCTCTACACTGAGAAAACAGGAGTAACAATTAATCATGGCTCCTTGCATTTTCTTTACTACTTGGTGGTGAAGCAATCATTTTTATACCCTCATTAAAAATTATGTGTTTAATAAAATTATTTTAAAAGCTGGGTTAAACTCAAGCTAAACTACGCAATGAAAGCCAAGGTTATTCATTTAATTGCTACCCGAAAACGTTAAAATTTGCTATGTTGCAATACAATACACGCTTAGTGTTTTTATTAGGAAAGTTATGAAATCGTTATCTATTTTTTTTGCTTTATTTACCCTAACGCTAGCTTTAAATAGTTATGCCACAGAGCCCACTAACGAACAGCAAAAAGCTGACGAAAAAGTAAACACACTTGAATATAAAGCCCCTGAGCTTAAAAAACCTGTTATTGACCCAGCAAAACCAGACGACACTAAAGTGTTAGGCGATGAAACACCAAAGCCCGTTGTTAAACCAAAAAATAAAATAGAAAAAGCTGCAGCCGTAGCCGAGGCAGAAAAAGCCGTAGCGCAAGCAAAAGAAGCCTTAACCGCTAAGCAGCAAGCTAAAGCTAAACAATCTCGCGAATCACTAGCCGTGGTTGAACAACTTATAAAAGCATACAACGCACGAAATATTGAAGAGTTCATTCGTGTTTACGATGAAGATGTAGAGTTTTATATTTTTCCCAATGAGCTATTATTTAAAGGAAAAGAAAAACTAATAGCACGTTATGGGTTAATGTTTAAAAAGCTAAAGTGTATTCACTCATCGCCTATTAAACGTATAGTCCATGGCGATATAGTAATAGATCATGAGCTATCAGAAACCTGTTCAACAGACGAAAACGTAATAGATAAACGCTCAGAGCTTGTATCGAGCTACCAAATTAAAAACGGAAAAATAATCCGCGTATTATTTTTTCGTTAAGGATTATTATGCAAATTACTGACGACAAAAAACTTCGCTTAATGTACCGAGTTGAACCTGGTTGTTTAGGCCCTGAAGGCGCAGAATATATTGAAGATTTTTGTCGTTATGCCAATAAGCATATTAAGTCACCGTACTACGCACAATTTGTCTTTTTACCGCGTTATGATAAACAAAAAGACGAACGCCAATACAGCGTAAACAGCCGTAACCTTTCACAATTACAGGTTAAAAAGTATTTTAGCTATTTTGAAATTGATATGGATGGCTTTGAAGAGCAACTCGACGAGTTACTCACCAAAGCAATCGACTTGTACTTTAAGCGTTAACACCTAAAACTTCGAACAAAAGTAAAGCGGCTAAGGTATACTGAGTACGTATGCTTTATACCAAAGCCTGCTCACGTAACCCTTTATCAAATCACTTAGCCTCTACTTCTAAAAGCGCGGCATATCTTAGCCTTGTTTTGTAGACGTAGAGCTTGCTCACGTTAGAAGCG
>NZ_LODI01000029.1:0-25600 GCF_001468485.1 Pseudoalteromonas sp. H71 | reverse complement strand
TNTTATTACTTAAAAATACATACCACCACAGAGCGCACCGAGGCGCTTTGCGCTACACAGAGTTAAAAATATTGGTTAGTCACTTCTCCAGGTCTCCTCCTTCACTTTTCGGTGGTGAAATAATCACTTTTATAGCATGAGTAAAACGTTGCTATTAAACGAAAGCACAGCGCGTCTTTAGGCTATATTCAGCCAAGGCATTGTAAATACTGGGCTTTTTCACTAACTCTAAAAGCGCAGCGGCTCTTAAACTCTTTGTTAAATTGGGTTTGAAAGCAGTATGCACAAAGAGAACAAAATGAGGAGAAAATGAGTAGCCAAAGTGACAGGGTAAGTGATCTTTTATCACCACAGAGCGCACCGAGGCGCTTCGCGCTTCACAGAGTTAAAAATATTGATTATTTACTACTCCTGTTCTTCTCCTTCACTTCTCGGTGGTGAAAAATTCACTTTTATAGCAAAAGTAAAACGTTGCTATTAAACGAAAGCACAGCGCGTCTAAAGGCTAAATTCAGGCACTGCTTTGTGAACAAATGGGCTTTTAAAATATTGATGCACAAAGAGAACAAAATGAGGAGTAAATGAGTAGCCAAAGCAAGCTGGGTTAAATTAATTTGTAGACGTAGAGCNTGCTCACGTTAGAAGCGTAGCTTCTTATTACTTAAAAATACATACCACCACAGAGCGCACCGAGGCGCTTTGCGCTACACAGAGTTAAAAATATTGGTTAGTCACTTCTCCTGGTCTTCTCCTTCACTTTTCGGTGGTGAGTTGATTACTTTATAACCCCTAAAACCATAACGCACAAAGAGAACAGAATAAGCTTCAAATGAACCGCCCAAAACCAGTGTGTGGATATTTTTGGTAGACGTAGAGCTTGCTCACGTTAGAAGCGCAGCTTCTCACTTCTGTTCAAATATTAAATTACTTAGCCCTTACCTTTAAAAGCGCAGCGTCTCTTAATCTTTTTGTGAATAATAATCTTTTAAAAACCTTAATACACAAAGCACAGCACTTTATTACAGCCACAAAAAAAGAGCTTTCGCTCTTTTTTAAATACTATATAAACAGGCTAAACTTACTCGCCCGCCACAATAGTATTAAAGCTGTTATTATCGTGCAGGCTTGCAAATGCACTTTCGTGAAGTAACTCATTACGTAAGTTAGGCGAGTACTCAAGTGCCATTTTTATATCGGCCAATGCATCGGCGTGCTCGTGTATTAGCGCAAATGCACACGCACGTTGCCAATACGCATAACCATAATCGCTATCTATATCAATTGCTTGGTTACATAAATCAATCGCTTTGGCTGTTTGATTAATTTCAAGCAACGCATCAGCCTTATAGGCAATAGCTTCAACGTCTTCAGGTTTACGTTTTAAAATTTCATCAAAAATTTCAATTTTGTTAGCGTAATCACTTTCTAAATTTGCGCGCATCCACAACGAGTGAACCTCGTTTGTAATAGAAATACGTTCTTGGTTACTGAGTATTTCTTCAGAACGTACACGCAGTTTTTCTTCTAGAATTTTTAATCGGTCTTCGTATTCGTCGGTAATAACACTCACGCGCGTATTTACAATATCTTCTACTTTGTTTTTAACATCACGAAGCGAATTCCAGCCAACAAGCACCAAAATAGATGCCGTGGCGGTAATAATAAAAAACACATTATTTATCGTATCGGTGGTGTAAGTAAGGGCTCTGTCGGCCGTGTCTAATTGCGCGTGCGTAACTTGTTTAGTTACATCTTCACGTAGTTTTTGCTGATCTTGGCGAACCGCTTTTAGCTCATCTAAAATGTAGCGTTCCATAAGCGGTTTATACATAGGCTCTTTAAGTTGCTCGAGCGCTTGCTGTTCTTGTTGCTTTGAGGGGGCTTCTGTTTGTTGCTCAGCGGCATTAGCCGACGCTAAAAATAAAGTAAAACAAATACATAGTAAAGAAAAGTAATAACGCATCAACATGCCCAAATAAAATAATTAATTCCAAAAATAATATTAACACGCACAACCTAAACTCACTAGGGCAGGTTTTGTTTTGAGGGCGAGTTTACTACGCATTATAAATTATTATTACGAAAACATTGTGTAGTGGTAAATTTTAGGCAAAAAAAACCAGCTCTGGGTGAGCTGGTTGAAACTGCTAAAACATCAAAGGTTAGGGAAAACTTAACTACTGTTAGCTAATTATTATCAACTAACATAAAACTGATAAACTGAGTTTATAAAGTAAAGGTGTATTGGGCTTAGTAATACACCTTTAGCATTATAACTACAATTTCATGGCGAAGGGGGGTATTCCTATGTGCGCTATGGTAAACCAAAGCCACTTTCAAACCCTTCACATACCATTACGCCGCTACTTTTTAATTCGATCATCGTTATTTAAAAAAAGATCAAAATATTAAACCCACTTGTTTGCTGTACTAACTCAAGCCTCTAGTTACCAGAGCTTGTTTTTTAAGTTCCAATCAAAAATACAAATCGGGCCAATCGTTTTAAATACGGTGTATTCATTGGCATAGCTCAAAAAATAAGCCTATATTGGTAATTCAAAATAAGTATAAATATATAAGTAGTTGATTAAGCAACATTTGCATTAGTTAAAAATAGTATTACTTAAACAAATTAAATATCGCTTACGTAATTTTTACACCAAGAGGATTGAAAAATGAGCAACTCTAGCGCCGGAAAATGCCCGGTAATGCATGGCAGCAATACACAAACAGCTGGCCAAAATACAGATTGGTGGCCAAACGCACTTAATTTCGACATCCTACATCAACACGATACAAAAAGTTCTCCCTACGGCAGCGACTTTAACTACGCTGAAGCATTTAAAACCCTCGACCTAGAAGCCGTAAAAACCGACTTAAAAAACTTAATGACCCAAAGCCAAGATTGGTGGCCAGCCGACTGGGGCCACTACGGTGGTTTAATGATCCGCATGGCATGGCACTCAGCAGGCTCGTACCGTTTATCTGACGGACGTGGCGGCGGTGGCACTGCAAATCAACGTTTTGCGCCTTTAAACTCGTGGCCCGATAACGCCAACCTCGACAAAGCGCGTCGCCTACTTTGGCCAATTAAAAAGAAATACGGTAACAAACTCTCGTGGGCCGATCTCATTATTTTAGCGGGCAACATGGCATACGAATCAATGGGCTTAAAAACCTTTGGGTTTGCCGGTGGCCGTGAAGATATTTGGCACCCAGAAAAAGACGTATACTGGGGCGCCGAAAAAGAATGGTTAGCACCAAGCGACGAACGCTACCAAAATGTAGATAAACCCGACACAATGGAAAACCCCTTAGCGTCTGTTCAAATGGGCCTAATTTACGTAAACCCAGAAGGAGTAAACGGTAAACCCGATCCGCTTAAAACCGCAGCACAAGTGCGCGAAACATTTGCCCGCATGGCAATGGACGACGAAGAAACCGCAGCCCTTACCGTTGGTGGCCACACTGTAGGTAAAACACACGGTAACGGAAAAGAGTCAAACCTTGGCCCAGAGCCAGAAGCGGCTGATATTTCAGAGCAAGGCATGGGGTGGAACAACCACAAAACACGGGGTATTGGTCGCGATACAATGACATCGGGCATTGAAGGTGCATGGACCACACACCCAACAAAATGGGATAACGGCTACTGCGACCTTCTTTTAAACTACGAATGGGAACTGACAAAAAGCCCGGCAGGTGCTCATCAATGGGAACCTGTAAACATTAAAGAAGAAGACAAACCGGTCGATGTAGAAGACCCATCAATTCGTTTAAACCCAATAATGACCGACGCCGACATGGCCATGAAAATGGACCCAGCGTACCGTAAAATAATTGAGCGTTTTCATAACGACTTTGAGTACTTTTCAGACGTGTTTGCACGTGCATGGTTTAAACTCACGCACCGCGACCTAGGGCCAAAAGCACGTTACTTAGGTGCCGATGTACCAAGTGAAGATTTAATTTGGCAAGATCCAATTCCAAGCGTTGACTACACCTTAACAGATGCGCAAATCAGCGATTTAAAAGCAACATTGCTTAATTGTGGTGTAAGTGCCAGCGATTTAATTAACACCGCATGGGACAGTGCACGTACCTACCGAGGGTCTGATCACCGAGGCGGTGCAAACGGAGCACGCATTCGTTTAGCACCACAAAAAGAGTGGCAGGGTAACGAGCCAGAGCGCTTAGCAAGCGTGTTATCAGCGCTTGAAAAAGTGCAAGCAGAGTTAAGCACACCTGTAAGCATGGCCGATTTAATTGTACTTGGCGGCACAGCCGCGGTTGAACAAGCCGCTAAAAATGCAGGGGTAGAGGTTAACGTTCCGTTTGCGCCAGGGCGCGGCGACGCAACCGACGACATGACCGACGCCGAATCGTTCGACGTACTTGAACCGATTCACGATGGCTTTAGAAATTGGCTGAAAAAAGATTACGTGGTATCTGCTGAGGAGTTATTACTTGAGCGTAGCCAACTAATGGGTTTAACCGCCCCTGAAATGTCGGTGCTTATTGGTGGTATGCGAATGCTGGGTACCAACCATGGCGGCACACAGCACGGTGTATTTACAAATAACGTAGGCGCGTTAAGCAATGACTTTTTTGTAAACCTAACCGACATGGCAAACCGCTGGGAGCCAACCGGCAATGGCCTTTACAATATTGTAGATCGCGCAAGCGGCGCAACTAAATGGACCGCAACACGCGTAGATTTGGTATTTGGGTCAAACTCAATTTTACGCGCATTGGCAGAGTTTTATGCTCAAGACGATAATAAAACACGTTTTGTTCACGACTTTGTAAATGCATGGGTAAAAGTAATGAACGCCGATAGGTTTGATATTTAATAAACCTGAGCAACAGTTAAAAAGGAGCAGCAATGCTCCTTTTTTGTTTTTAAAAACAAGGCTGAACAGATGCACAAAGAGAAGCCATAGTAAGCAGGATTAACTTATTTTGTAGACGTAGAGCTTGCTCACGTTAGAAGCGCAGCTTCTTAGCGGTTTAACAATATTTGTAAAAGCGTTGCTTTTAAACGCCAGCAAGCTGCGCGTCTACAAGTTAATTTAAACACTGCTTTGTAGACGAAGAGCTTGCTCACGTTATTAGCGTAGCTTCTAGCTTTATAAGTCATTTAGCTTAAATAAATACAATCCCAATATGGATATTGTCCGACATTTTTTGCAACGCCTGCTCTGAGTGGGTTAGCAACAATATAACGAGCTTGATTGATTAAATCTTTTTCAGAACGAAGCTGATGTTCAAAATAATTTTGCTGCCAAATTTTGCCTGTTGTTCCATTTAGCTTATTTATTTTTACAGTCGTTACACTTTTAAAGATTTTTATTACGTTGGCTAGTGAGCACTCTTTAAGCTGAAATAACCAATGTAGATGATCAGGCATTAATACATAGCAAATTGTATTAACTTTATTTTGCATATCCACAATAGCCTTTGCTGCAATACATGCATTGCCAAATTCTTTAAATAGAGATGCTCTATTTATGCAGCATATAGTCACAGAGTAGAACTCATTATTATTTGAAAAACGATGTGCTAATAATTTTGAGGAGTCATGCATCGGAGAGTCATATATTTTGGCTTTGTATAAACATAGATAAGAATTGACCTAAAACAAGTTTTAAAACGCGTTGCTTTTTCACGCCAGCAAGCTGTGCGTCTACAGGTTAATTTAAACACTGCTTTGTAGACGTAGAGCTTGCTCACGTTAGAAGCGTAGCTTCTTGTTTTTTTAATAAGTTACCACCACAGAGCGCACCGAGGCGCTTCGCGCTACACAGAAAAAAACCGAGCAATAATTAGTCACTGCTCCTGCTTTTCTCCTTCACTTCTCGGTGGTAAAAAAATCACTCTATAACCCTTAAAAGCGTATTGCACAAAGAGAAGCGAATGAGGAGTAAATGAGTAGCAAAAGCAAAAGGGGTTAGTTTAGTTTGTTTTTGTAGACGTAGAGCTTGCTCACGTTAGAAGCGTAGCTTCTTGTTTTTTAATAAGTTACCACCACAGAGCGCACAGAGGCGCTTCGCGCTACACAAAAAACACGAGCAATAGTTAATTTTTGGTGATGATCTAATACAGTTAACTAATGCATTTAACCACGCACAAAAAAGGCGCTAACTAAGCGCCTTTTAAAACTAAACACCCAACGGGCTTATGCTTTTTTCTCTTCGCAGCTTGCAAGGTACTCATCAAACGTACCCTGAAAATCAATAACCTGCTTATCTTTAATATCAATAATACGCGTAGCCAACGACGACACAAACTCACGGTCGTGGCTTACAAAAATAAGCGTCCCTTCAAAGTCTTTAAGCGCATTATTTAACGCCTCAATGGCTTCCATATCCATGTGGTTTGTTGGCTCGTCCATTACAAGTACGTTCACGTCTTGCATCATTAACTTACCAAATAACAAACGGTTTTTTTCACCACCTGAACAGTTACGCGCTTTTTTGTTTGAATCGTCTGCGGTAAACAACAAACGGCCCAACATACCACGAACCATTAAATCGTTATGCTTAGCTGTACGCCATTGCGACATCCAATCAAATAACGTTAAATCGTTATCAAAGTCTTTAGTGCTGTCTTGCGGGCAGTAACCAAAGCTCGCATTTTCAGACCACTTAATTTCGCCTTCATTACTTTTAAGCTCGTTAACTAAACAGCGTAAAAAAGTAGTTTTACCCACCCCGTTTTCGCCAATTACCGCAAGCTTTGCACCGGCTTCTAGTAAAAACTCACCGCCACTAAACAGTGTTTCACCATCAAAACCATGGCCAAGTTTGTTAACTTCAAGCGCTTGGCGGTACATTTTTTTGCCTTCGTCAAACTTTAACGACGGGCTCATACGGCTCGATGCTTTCACTTCATCAAGCTTAATTTTATCCATTTTTTTAGCACGCGAACTAGCTTGTTTAGCTTTAGAGGCATTAGCACCAAAGCGGTTAACAAAGTCTTGTAGCTCGTCAATCTCAGCACTTTTTTTAGCGTTTTCAGCTAATAGTTGCTCGCGTTGCAGGCCCGATGCCTCTAAATACTTTTCGTAGTTACCCGGGTAAATACGCAGCTCGCCGTAATCAATGTCGGCCATGTGTGTACAAACTGAGTTTAAAAAGTGACGGTCATGCGAAATAATAATCATCGTACATTTACGCTTGTTCAGCTCGTTTGCAAGCCACGTAATAGTATGAATATCCAAGTTATTGGTCGGCTCATCGAGTAGCAGTATGTCTGGGTTTGCAAACAAAGCTTGCGCTAAAAGCACACGTAGTTTCCAGCCCGGTGCAACATTTGCCATTAACCCATAATGAAACTCTTTATCTATACCTGCTTCTATAAGTATTTCTTCAGCGCGGCTTTCGGCAGTGTACCCGTCCATTTCGGCAAATACACTTTCAAGGTCGGCCACTTTCATGCCGTCTTCTTCGCTCATTTCAGGTAACGAATAAATACGGTCGCGCTCTTGCTTAACTTTCCAAAGCTCAACGTCGCCCATAATTACCGCATCTACCACCGTGTATTGCTCAAATGCAAACTGGTCTTGGCTTAGGTTACCTACTTTTAAACCTGGCGTAATCGACACATTACCCGCACTAGGCACCAGTGCACCGCTTAAAATTTTCATGAAAGTCGACTTGCCGCAGCCGTTAGCGCCAATTAAACCGTAACGGTTACCGTTACCAAATTTAGCTGAAATGTTTTCAAACAACGGCTCTGCGCCAAACTGCATCGTAATATTTGCGGTGGAGATCAAAAAAGGTAATCCTAGAATTAGTACTGACAGGAGCTCGTTGCAGCAAAAGGCCGCAAACAACATCAAGCAATAGGGTAAATTAGCTGGCGAATTATACAGATCAGCCACTACTAATGAAAGGTAAAAGGCAGCTAATTTATAACCAAAGCTAAACGCACACAAACGGTGCAAAAGGCCTTAAATTTACCCAATAAGCACGCAAGGTTGGCTAATTTAAAGTATTAGTGGTTTTGGTAAATACGCTCAATAACTGCTTTATTATTAAAAATGTACGAATTAATAACCGTTATATCGTCAGTGGTTACCGTTTTTTTACTCAGCATAAAATGCACATTATTTACATTTATAGGCTTAACCAACGCCGCCGGCATAATGTTTGAGTACTGTTTAGTAAAGTGCTGCGCCACTAACGAATCATCAATTAAATAATTAATACGCTGCTTGTTAAGCATACCAAAACGTTTTTTAGACTCGCTCGTAAGTACAACCTGCTCAGAATACCGTAAGCGCAATTGCTCAAACGTTTCACCAAAAACACTTCCCCTGTTAACCCCCACAGTTAGCGACTGACTAAATAGCTGGTTAATACTGTGTACGTTGGGCGAGTCGGCATGTTTGTACAGCAGCATTTTTTCAACACGATAAGGTAACGTAAAGTAAGCATACTCCGCACGCTCAGCAGTTTTGCTAGCAGCAAAAATTAAATCAACATGGCCCTGTTTTAGCTCTTCAAATGCACGCAACGAGTTAGGCAGCACACTAAAATTTAAACAATAAGGTGAGCCTTTAAAAATAGCGTTAAGTACGTCTATTTCAGTACCACCCAGCGTATTGTTTTTTAATATTACGTAAGGCGGCCAGTAACTTTCGTTGGTAGCCACCGTTAACGTTTTAGTGCATCCCCAGGCATTAAATGCACTAAAAGTAAAAAGGGTCATAAACAGTAATACTTTCAAACTGCAGCCTTTTGTGAAGGGTTTTTAGTGTATAAATAGTTATAATTTTTCAAACAGTTCTTCTAATTGTGCTTTTCTGCTTTGTATTAATTTATTAACTTCAACTACATCTTGCAAGGTAGAGGTATTTTTACTCAGCATTAAATGAATAGAGCCTTTGTTAACATAGGTTGTGGTATTTACCCGCTTAATATTGTTTGACTGGCTTATAAAATACTCGCCCACTAATTGGTCTTCAATTATAAAATCGACCCGCTGTTTAGCTAATAAAGCAAAACGCCTTTTTGCCGCACCAGTAAAAATAATTTGTTTTGGGTAAATACTTTTTAAGCGCTCAAATTGCTCGCCGTAATAACTACCCGTATGGGCGGCCACGGTGTAGCCTTGTGCAAACGCGTCTTGCAGGTTTTTAACGTTGTATTGTTTGCTTTTATGCTGATACAACCACATGACTTCGTTGCGGTAACTATCCGAAAAATAAACATGCTCTGCGCGTTTTTCAGTAAAGCTTGCAGCCCACCCTAAATCCATTCGGCCTTTAGTTTGTTCAACAAATGCACGCTCTGTATTGGGTAAAAACTCAACCTGAACGCAATAAGGCGACCCTGCAAAAATAAGCCAAAGCGCTGTTACTTCTTTACCTTGTGCGTGGCCGTCAACATCAATAACGTAAGGCGGCCAATAGGTATCGTGCGACGCGACAAAAAACTTTTTTTCGCAAGCCCCACTCCCAAAAGAGAGGGCTACTAACAAATACAAACCGTATTTTTTTAATCTATGCATTATACCCCTCATGCTAGCGACGCAATACATACAGTATAAACCAGCCTTAAAATTTAGTCGTAAATTTTGTATAAGCATGTAAATAGCATCACTGGGTTTATAAAGTTATGTATTTATAATCAACGTGTTGGGGAGTGCTAAGCTAACATGTTCAATTTTGTAATCGTTGAACTTGCAATGTGCGCGGGCGATTAATAAAAAGGGCGTATTAATTTAAAATATTCTACTACTAAGTCTATATTTTACTTATGTGTTACTGTAGATTAAACACCAATGAATTTAATATTAACAGCGGCTTAGCTGTTAAACGATTAGCCAAGGAGCTGGTGTATCGTGCCAAGTACCACACTCACTTACTACAATAACAACGCGCAAACCTTTAGCGACTCAACGCTTAATGTTGATATGTCGGCGCTTTACGCTGAGTTTTTACCGCTTATCCCTAAACACGGCCATATTTTAGATGCAGGCTGTGGCAGTGCCCGCGATGCCATGTATTTTAAACAGCAAGGTTGTACTGTTAGCGCGTTTGATGCAAGCCCAGCGCTTGCAAAGTTAGCCAGTAATTACTTACAGCAACCAGTAGCGGTTAAAAACTTTCAACAGCTAAATTGTAACAATAAATACGATGGTATTTGGTGTTGTGCCAGCTTATTGCACGTGCCTAAAAACGAATTACCTCAGGTATTTTTAAACCTACAACACGCGCTTAAACCAAACGGTGTTTTGTATGTGTCATTTAAATACGGCACGCAAGAACGCGTGCATAATGGCCGTGAATTTACCGATTTAAATGAAGACGGCTTAACCGCGCTAATTACTCAGCACACCGAGCTTAAAATAATAAAAAAATGGCAAACGGTTGACCAACGACCAGAGCGCGAAAGCGAAGTATGGCTAAATGCCCTAATTAAAGCTGTGCCTGTTTTATGATTGGCGCAATGCAGCAACAACTCGATTTTATTGCGTATATTCAACGCATGCTCGTTGAGGGTGATTTTAGTGCAACCTACAAATTTGCATTGCTGCATGCTTTGGCTGATGTATGTGTAGAACAGCCGTTGCTATCAGAGCAAAGCCAATTAGTAATAGAGTTGCCAACCCTTGCCGACAAACTCATTACCTTATACTGGCATCATGCAATGCCGTTTTCGTCAGAGCACACCGGCGAAAGCGCCTTACTTAAGCAAAATACAGGCGCGCAATCAAAAGTAATTAGCGTACTGTTTGAATGCCAGCAAAACAACATACGTAACTTTCGCCAGCTTAAGCAAAGCCCGTTTTATAAGCCCACATTTAATGCGGCTATGGCAACAATAAAAACAGGGCCGCTTTGGCGCTTACAAATTCTCGCCAAACAAGAGGAATGCTTTTTATACCCGCATACAAACAGCACTCAATTTATTACGCTAAATGCAGGTATCGCGAGCTGCTTTAGGCGCTTTTACGATTTAGTTGTGTACTTAGCTAAAAATGCATGGCTTCAAAAAATTCAGAGTATAAAGCACAACCAAGCGCTAATTGGCCCGCAAAGCCAACTGCAAGAGTTTTTATTTGGGGTAGACCGTAATGCACTTACCAAGGCAAAGCCTGTTTTAGTAGAGCTGCAATCAAACACGTGTTTTTATTGCCAAAAGCCAATGAAAAACGATGTTGAGGTTGATCACTTTATACCGTTTGCCCGTTACGCTAACGATTTAGGCCATAATTTTGTGGCCGCGCACCGAGCATGTAATAACAACAAACGCGACTTTTTAGCGGCGCAACAACACCGCGAACGCTGGCAAAATCAAAACTTGGTTGTTAACAGCCAAATTATTAGTAACGAACTAAGCGCGTATTTTCATTGCGATGCCGATAAATCTCTCGCGGTAAGCAATTGGGCGTATCAAGTGGCACAAGCCAATAACGCAAAGTTATGGCTTGCAAATAAAGACCATTTTGAAGAAGCAAAACTAACTGCCGACATAGTGCCTTTCCCGCAAGCAAAACAACCTGAGTTAAATCAAGTTGCTGAACCAGCCGTTAGTTTAAAATCGAGTGGTAACGCATTAAAGCTGCCGTACTTTCCCAACATTAAAATAGCTTGTGGGCATTTTAAAACAGGGGATGAAAGCGATATGGAATTGATGGAAGCGCCACTAGGCGCGGGCAAGCTCGACCCGCAAGTGCATTTTTTAGCGCACGCATCGGGTAACTCTATGAATGGTGGTAAGCACCCAATATTTGATGGTGATTTGCTGCTGCTTGAGCTTATAACCTCCGATAAAGCAGGGTCGCTACGCGGTCAGATAGTGGCGATAGAGCGAGATGATATAGGCGGGGAAGGGCAGTACTTACTGCGTAAAGTTAATAAATTACCTAACGGGCAATATGAGCTAATTGCTCAAAATCCAGATTACGAGGTAATGATTGCAGATGAAAGCATGCGAACGTTCGCACGGTTTAAGCAAGTGGTTGCAGAGTAGTCACGTTTTAACTTGTAGACGCGCAGCTTGCTGGCGTGCAAAGCGAAGCTTTGAATGTGTTAATGTAATTATACAGCGCTTATAAATAATGCTTTGGTGTGAAGATTTAAGGGATTTAACAACCTCTATTCGAGGTTTTATCGCGTTGGCGATGGCAACCAAAGGGCGGCTGCCGCCGACCGCCCTTTGGAATCCCACGGCGCACCCGAGGATCACACTGTGTCCTCAAGTTAAAAATTGATGTGAACGTAAGCGCCGTGTATTCGCCATCCATGGCGAAGTCACGGCTTAACTTGCATCCATGCAAGTAATTATTCATCAATTTATAACTTTCGGGTGTGATCACGGGGAGTTGGAGTGAGTTGGTAGATTGGTGATATAACTAATTAGCCTTTACAAGTTTCAAACCAACTTAAAGATGAATGATAAATGAACAATTATTTGTTCTAATATTAATTTACTGTTACTTTAATAGAAACGTAATGAGAAAGGACTCTAATATGAAACTCAATCAAGTTTTGTCAGTTGTTAATCAAGTAGAAAAATCAAAATTCATTTCATGCCTCGATCGTCTTTGCTCGGATGCCGCTAAAAATAATAAGAAACTAGCTAAAACAATCGACAATATCGACGGCCAAATTAAAAATGCCTCAGGTAGTGAAATTACTCAGCTTTTTAATACTGTTCGAGATTTCTTCAAAACGTCAGTTCAAGAGCAAATATTAATGAGTAGCGCTCAGCTTAACTTATTGGTGAATATTTTAAGTAGAGACGGGAATGGTGTAGCAAGAATTACTTGGATAGAGTCGCTTTATGAAAAAGAATGGGTTGAGCTATCTAAGCTTTCAAAAGAGCTCAAAGAATGTATCCAGCAAGGGGCAGCCGAAAGCGTTTTAGAGCGAAACAGAGCCTTAAAAATTTACCATGCTTGTATGAAAGAAGCCTACTTTAATGATGAAAAGAATAATCGAGAAGCTAAAGTTACAGATGATGAGCGCAGTGTTCTCAACGTTCTGGCTAATGAACTTAATTTAACTACTGATGAATGCGCCGCTGTAGAGCATTTGGTTGATGTTATCCCTAAAAACGGTGTGCTAGATGCTTTAAATAGCCTCAGAGATATGGGGTTATTATTTATCAGCAAAAAGCGACAAGAAGTATTCATCCCCGATGAAATAGTTATGCTATTGAATGAAATCCAAGGGAAAGATTTAGCTGATAAATACGTGCTTAGAATACTTAGAACGCTAACAGATGCCGAACTTTCCAACGCGTTAAAAGCTCATGGCCGAAAAATTAGAGGCGTAAGCAGAACTGAAAAAATTCAAACAATTATTCATTCAGGGATCAGCGCTGCCAAATTGTTATCAGACGACATTCACAATGTTGAAGATAACCAAAACCAGCGTAAAGAGCGATTAAAGCAGCTGATACAAGATTTAGAAATTGATACAGAAAAACTGGGAACAACCTTGGATGAACGTATTGGCTTAATACTATCATCGCTATCAGGCGCTACAGAGAAAGAGTTTGATTCGCTAAGCGCTAGCGGCTTCAAACAGCTTTTAAAAACGCTAGAAGAGCATTTCCCAACCATGCAGGCTGTCCTTAAAGAAGCGTTTGAACTCGAAGCGAACGAAGTTATTGATACCGAAAAATTGCGTGCGTTGAGCATTACTCCTCACGATATTTTATATTTGCTGTCAAACGATGAAGTAAAAGAAGTTCGTGACAGTATGGGGTTATCTAAGCGAGGGAATCCACGTTTCGCCATTTTAGAAAGCTTTGCAAACGCGACAGATAAGCTAATAGAGAACTATGATGCACTAGCGCGTCGCGATTTTAATACATTGAGAGATGTTGGTGCTGATGTAGCCGAGGCTGATATTGGCGTTAAGTTTGAAGAAGTTACGAAGGCCATTTTTGAGCTTTTAGAGCTTAATATTGATGAAGACTTACGCAAAGACTTAAATACCACTAAAGATAAAGCCGATATTGTAATCTCACTCAGTGACAACGACATTATTATTGGTGAAGCAAAAACCTGTAAAAATGGAGATTTTGCAAAATACTCAACAACTTCACGCCAAGTCAAAGCCTATGTAACCCGCGCTGAAAATCAAGGTAAGCGCGTGGCACAAGTATTAATAATAGCCCCTAGCTTTTCTGATGATTTCATCGAATCAGCTGAAATGGATACCGAGGTAAATATTTCACTGTTAGAAGCACATGGTCTTAAATTAATACTTGATGCTTATAAGTCAAAACGAAACCCAAGCTTTGCGCCTAAGTTACTAACTAAAGGCGGTTTGCTGAAAGCTGAGTTAATAGCGAAGAATATTTGAAGCATAAGATCAAGGTTATGGATAAACTTTTAAGGAGGTATTATGACAGATGAGCAACAAGATAAGGTAGCTCCTATCGCAGTAGCTATCGCAACATTTTTACATGCGGTAAGAGACGCAGAAGAAGTTGTGAATTTTTTTGTTCCTATTGCAGCTAAAATACATAATAAAAGAGTTGATAAGATTAAAGATAGCGTTACGAAAGCGAAGGAGCTCTCAGAAAAAGAAGATCTGCAGAGTCAAGTTTTAGGAACTAAATGCTTTTTAGAAGTTAATAGAAAGTTTGAGCGTATTAAAAATTCCAATATCCCAGAGACAATTGAAAAGGCCTTATTTTTAAATTTATTTAGTAGTTTTGATGCGTTCATGGGAGATTTAATTAGTTGTTTATTTAGTATAAAACCTGAATTGTACAAAGGCCTAGGAAAGCAGATCAGTGTTGCTGACATTTTGTCTTTTGATAATTTTGATGAATTGAAAGATAAAGTTCTTACTGATGAGATAGAGACAATCAGGAGAAAAAGTTACGTAGACCAATTTTCTGATTTAGAAAAACTTTTCAAAACAACTCTTACCAAGTTCAAAAACTGGCCATCATTTGTAGAGCTTACACAACGAAGAAATTTATTGATGCATTGTAATGGAATTGTTTCAGAGCAGTATATTAAAGTTTGTAGTAAGGAGGGTTATGACTTTAATAGTAATGTAAGTATTGGAGATGAGATAGAGTTAGATTTTGATTATATGGAACGTGCATTTAATTTAATGGCTGAGGTAGCAACAAAGCTTGGGCAGACTTTATGGCGAAAGGCACAACCTTCAGAATTAGCCAGTGCTGATGATCAACTTTCTGGGGTAATTTATAATTACTTACATGAGCGTGAGTTTGAGAAAGCCATTTGCCTGGGTGAGTTCTCAATGGCCTTACCTAATATTTCCTCTGAGTTGATGTCAAAGATAAATGTTATAAACCTAGTGATAGCCTATAAAATGTCTAATAATAACGATAAAGCTCAAAAAGTGCTTGAATCAGTTGATTGGTCTGCTTCTACCATGGATTTTAAATTAGCCAATGCTGTGCTTTCAAATGATTTCGATGAGGCAAAACAAATAATGCTTAAGCTCCAGGGTAACGGGGAAATGATCACCGAAAGCTCATACCATAATTTTCCTTTATTTTTTGAGTTTAGAGAAAGTGAGCAATTCTTGGAAGCCTATAAAGATGCATTTGGATATTCTTTTGCTTCAGTGCTTATCAAAGAGTCAGAGGACAAAGAGCTTGATGATATTGAAAAAAGCCAAATTACAGACTCCACATTATTAGAAGAGTTTAATGAATATATAGAAATATGTGAAGAGTAAGTAAAGCAATCACCCAACCGCCAATTTCCCAGCCTCATGCCACATTTCACTTGGCATGGGGTTCACCAATTCCCACGTTATATTCATCGGTTGGCTGCCGTTGTGGCTTTGGTATTTAACCTCGCCGTAGTTTACAAACCCCATAGTTCGGCCGTTTTCATCTTTGCCTTGTTCGCGCACAAATAACAGGATGGCTTTGCCTGTTTGTTGGTGTTGTAAGTAACTAAGGCCGCGGCCGTGTTCTGGACGGGCGCTGTTTTGCGTTTGCCAGTGGAATAGGGTAGGGCTGATTGCGTAGTCGTGATATAGAGTGGTAGGCGAGTAGCTTTTTTCGCACTTGTTGAGTGTTACGAATAGTAGCTCTAGGTTTTGGTTTTTAAATTCTAGTACGCCTTCGCGGGCGGTCGATTTTTTATCAAACGAGTGCGCGCCAAAAGCTGCGAGTATTTGCTGACGTGTGTAGCGGCTGTGTAATTTGATTGCGTGATTAGGTAAACACACTAAATCACTTTCTTGCTGGTGTATGCGATTTATTAAAAGCGCAATAACTTGAGCAAGTTCCTGCTGTAGCTCTTTGTGTTTAAGAGCTTGCAAGCTTTGCTCAAGCGTTTTAAAACCTAAACTTGCGCCAGTGGTGTCCCAAAAGTTGTAATGCGCCATAAGCGCGTACTGTTGATTTTGTGGCGTCGGAGTAAAGTTAAAGTCGTTGTTACATAAATCACGTAAAAAGCTTAAGTAACTAAGTGAAGTGCAGCCGAGTAATTGGGTGTTTATTGCGCGGTAATACGCGGCGTAAATGTCGGCTTGCTCTGCGGGTATTTCATCGCCTTTTAACCAATGCCAGCCGCCGAGTTTTCTGTCTTTTGCTTTGTATATATCTTCCAGCGTGACTTGCGGGTTTATGCGTAAAAAATTACTGAGCGTGAGTGCATCATTGGTGTGTTGCGAATAGCTACTTATCAGCTGTTGTAAACGGCGTTTAGAATTTATTGCTTGCTGAATATTTTTTAGTATTGTTTGTTGTGTGCGCTTTTGTAGCTCAATACGGCAACCCAGCGGTAAATGCGGGAAGTTGTTTTCAATCTCGGTTTTTATTGGTTGGTTACTTTTACCAATGAGTGCGCGGAATTTACTGGCAAAGTCATATTCTGAATTAGCATTTCCAACAAAGTCGAGTACGGTGCAGCACTGCTTTTGGCTGTTGTCGGGCAGGCGCAAACCACGGCCGAGTTGCTGTAAAAACAGCGTTAGGCTTTCTGTTGGGCGTAAAAATAAAAGTGTATCGACCTCTGGAATATCGACGCCTTCGTTAAAAATATCAACCACACACAATATTTGTATTTCGCCTTGACGCAGTGCTTGTTGTTTGGTCGCGCGCTCATTAGTGTTTTTACTGGTGAGAACATCTGCGTTTATGCTTGCTAAGTTAAACTTTTTAGCCATAAATTCTGCGTGTTTTTGGCTTACGCAAAACGCGAGTGCTTTAATAGCGTGAACATTGGTAACGATATCAGCAAGGCTGGATATAATTTTGTTAGCGCGGCTGTTCTCACCTGTATAAAGGTTACTTAGCTCGCTTATATCGTAACGGCCACCACGCCATGTTATTTGGCTTAGGTCGGTGTCGTCATCCAATCCAAAGTATTGAAACGGGCATAAATGGCGCTGATTGATTGCCTCTGGTAAGCGAATCTCGGCGGCTATTACACCGCAAAAATCATCGAGTATATTTGCGTCATCTTGTCGCTCTGGCGTGGCGGTTAATCCAAGTAATATTGTGGGCGTAAAGTAGTTTAATATAGCGCGATAACTTGCAGCGCTTACGTGATGTACTTCATCTATCACTATGTAATCGTAATAGTCAGGAGTTAAATTGAGCGATTCAATTTGGCTGTTTAATGTTTGGATTGATGCAAATAATTGGTTATAGCGCTGTGGTTTGTAGTTACCTACCCACAGCTCGCCAAAGTCGTTATTTTTAAGTACACCACGGTAAGCACTTTGCGCTTGTTTGAGTATTTCTTCGCGGTGTGCTACAAACAAAAAGTGTGCGTTTGGGTTTTTATCGTAAACGGTTTTAAAGTCGAACGCAGATATTATTGTTTTACCCGTGCCGGTAGCGGCAACTACTAAGTTTTTAAAGCGATTATGCACGCTGCGCTCAACGCTTAGTTTTTCTAAAATAGCGAGCTGATGGGTTTTTGGTGTTATATCAAAATAAAACTGGCTGCTTGCTTGGCCAACACCACGTTGTTCCTTGAGTGAATTAATGAGCTTTTCTTTACATTCAGCTTTGCCTGTAAATAGCTCGAAATCTGGCGATTGCCAGTAAGTTTCAAAGGTACTTTTGGTTTTGGCTATAATGTGCGGAATTTCTTGCGCGGTAATTTTTAAGTTCCACTCAAGGCCGCTGGTAAGCGCCGAATGCGATAAGTTAGACGAGCCAATATAACCGGTATGAAAACCTGTATTACGCATAAACAAGTATGACTTTGCGTGTAAGCGCTCTTGCTGGTTGTTGTAACTAAGTTTTACTTCGGTATTTGGTAGGTTTGCTAAAAACTCAACTGCTTTAGCATCTGTTGCACCCATGTACGAGGTGGTAATTACTTTGAGTTTATTGCCGCTTTTGGTAAACGCTTCAAGCTCATTTTTAAATATGCGCAGCCCTGTCCATTTTATAAATGAGACAAGCCAGTAAATAGTGTCGGATGATTTTATCTCGCGCTTTAGCTCGGTTTCGAGCGATATACCTGCATTTGCACCGCTAAACAATTCGCTTTGTGTAAGCCCCGTAAGTGGGAATATATCGTGAGAGTAATCTTTAAGGTTGGCCGCAATAGGGTTTTGGGTATTAAACAGCGCGGTAAGTATTCGGCCTTGGCTGTCGATGAGGTTTTCGTCGATCAGCTCGTCATCGCGAATATGATCTTTAAGCCAATGCACAAGGCTATTTGCAAGGTCAATTTGTTCTTCCAAGCGTTTTTTTGAATTAGGGATTGCATCAATGGCATGTTCAACAAGCTTACCTAAAAAGCGTGAAAGCCACGTTGCGGCTTCGGCCGATTCGAGTTGGCGTTCGCCCACATAAAATTGATCACGATTTAAATTTTGTTCAATTACTTTCGTAATTAACTGCTCGTAAATACCTATTTGCTGCATTGAAACCACTCCCTGTTTGCGAGTGGTTAGTTTACTAAAAAATGTAATGCAAACAAGCATTAACTCATTTTGAATTAAAGGCTAATGCCAAGGAAATTTCCCACCGTGATCACAGCCGAAATTGAATTAATGATGAGTAATAGCAGCGCATGGATGCGCGTTAAGCGATGCTTACACACGGACGTGTTTCATCGCGTTTATGTTCATATCATTAATTTAAATTGAGGAAACAGTGTTATCCTCGGGGCGCCGTGGGGTTCCAAGGGGCGGTCGGCGGTATCCGCCCTTTGGTTGTCGTCGCCAACGCGACATTTAAGACGTGTATTACTTTAGAAACATAGATATGCTTAAAGTATAGGGAAAATTAATTTAAGGGAGTAAAGAGTGAACCTATCAGAAGCTGCAACGGAGATGCTAAACGACTTTAAAAAAAATACGGGAGTATTACTACCAATCACAAAGTTCTTATTAAGTAATTTATTTTTACTTAGTTTACTGGTCGTTGTTCCATTAAAAATAGCGTTTTGGATATTTCAATTGGGTTACCTCTCAACATTCGGAATAACATACGAAACAATTCAAAGAAATGCTATTCAAGCTCAACAGCTTTGGGTTGATATGTTTACTGTTCTTTCTCCTGCTTTGATCTGGTTGATGGGGCTGACTCTTTCATTATGTATTTTTGCTGTTATTTATCCTCTTATAATTAATTATTTTACTCTTAGAAGGCTAATAAAACGCCTTAAAATAAATAATATACCTTCAGAGAAACCACCGCTGTCTCCTAAAAGAAGATTTTGGAAAGCTTATGTTAATAGGGTTGAGCGAAGAGGGAAGCTATCATTTGGCATAGCAAAAACTTCTTACTTTTTTACATTTATATTTTTATTAATTTTAGCTCTATTCACCTATGGATCTATTTATCTTTACAACCAAGCGTCTGATATTGCGAAAGAAAAAATAACTGCATTTAAAGAAAAGGAGGTCTGCATAGATGGTAGTGGGCAATTAGGTTGTTATTCCTTAAAAACTAAAACAGAAGTACACAAAGGTTTTTTAATCGCGACATCTAATGAGTCTATTTACTTGTTAAGTCTTTCGATGGAACTAAAGGTTGTGCCTAGGGCTAATATTCTAGTTTTAAGTAGGAATAATGTGCGAATTAATAATTAAAGGTATTATATTCCCCCGTCATTTTGCCCGAAAAGACTCAATTGATGAGTAATTAATTGCATGGATGCAATTAAAGGCGTGACTTCCCCATGGACGGTGAATACACGGCGGTTACGTTCATATCGATTTTGACTTTGAGGAAAGTGCAAAATGCTCGGGGCGCCGGGGGGTTCCAAGGGGCGGTCGGCGGTATCCGCCCCCTTGGTTGTCGTCGCCAACGCGATATAAGTAAATACAATTTAAAAGCTGCGCTTTTCGCGCAAGCAAGCTTTGCGCCTACAGATTTATTAATCATTGTATTTATAAATTAACAGCAATCACTTATATTCTGCTTTATAAAAGTAAATTTTAAGAACTGCAAGTTAAGGAAAAGTAATGATTAAATGGATGTTGGTAGTCTTAACTACTTTATTAACCGCTAAAGTTTTTGCCGGCGATGCTTATTCGCAATCGCGTTGCGATGGCATTAAAAAAGAGCGTGAACATATTCGCGCAAAAATGCGCCATGGTTACAAAGTAGCTGAAGGTGAAAGGCTTAAAACCCGCTTTACTTTTTTATTTAAAGAGCTTGCTAATCATTGCAATAAACCTAAAAAAGCAGCTCCACGCCAATACAGTAAACCTGCACGGGTTTACTCTTCAAATAACAGTACATTACTGAATCAAAAAGTGCCGAGTATGTCTTTATATAGCGATAGCTACAGTAATAAAGCAAAGCTTGACGCATGGTCAAAATTTTATAAGTTGCCCGAACGTTGTCGAAAAAAAGGAATGAATACAACTGAGTTTGTTTGGTGCAGTGAATATAGGGGTAAACAAAAAGCATTGTTTGAAGCACAGTGGAAAGGAAAACCGTAATTATGTTTAAAACTAAATGGCGTGTGGTGTTTATGTTTTTTGTGTTTGTAATTGCCTGTGGTTTAGTGGCTAACCATTTAACGGGGCGTGTATTTAATTTTTACGATCCGGTTGGTGAAGTTAAACGCATTTATAAACGTTTAAGCACACAAAATTTAGAACTTTCAGTAACAAAAACAGCAATAAATAAAACTGCTATTAAAGTTCAGGGAAGTAAAACATCTACTGACTTTCATTTTCCGCAGGCCGATACTACTCGGTGTATAGATACCTCTTTAGGGGAAGTTAAATATGAACGCAATGGCGATATTTATACGTGGACAGATAGCCAAGGCGTTGTGCATTTTACCGATGAAAAACCCAACTTTGCAGTCGCAACGTATGATTCAGGTTTTAAAGCTCCGCTCGATTACTTTGAAATTACTAAAAACATATGCAAACCGGTATTGTAGAGCCTAATACTTCGTGGACAATAAATAATAGACTCGCGAAAGGTGTTTTTAATATGAGTAGGCTAATTGGTTTAGAAGAGTCGTGGAAACAAAAAAATACGAGCAAATTATACGCAAGTAGTTGGGCGGCAATTTACTTTTTGATGGATTCATCACAGGGTAGGTTATTGCTTAAAAATATAATGCTGGCCGAGCAGGAGTCGCCTTGTAATAAATTGCAGCCAAAGCAGTTAAAAAACATGCTGTATTTACAGTTTCCTGATTTTAATAAGCTTTATTCTGAGAGGTTAAAAACAACGTTTAAGGCGCATAACTTTTAATACGTAAAATGACACTTTAGTTATTTTTAGCGTTAGCTCTGGTGTGAGTTTTATTTTTTAAGTATTGTGGTTTAACTATTATGCCGGGCTAATTTAATGAAAATAAAAACACGTCATGTAGTGTTGTTAGCTGTAATACTGCTGATTTTACACTTTTTTTATAAACCTAATACCGCAGTGATTGTAGTAAATAATGACACGCATAAAGTCCAAAGTGCTGAGAGTTATACGCATGTGTATACTACTGAAACTGTTAATAATAAACGTGTTGGTAATGTAGCTAATAAAGCTAAAGCTCAGCCCAAAGCTGCTCCAGTGCAACAAAATAGTTGCGAGTTGGTGCACGACCCAGAAGAACTTGAATACGCGCAAATTGAGTTATCGCAATTAAACGATAATCTCGATTTCACTAGCGAAACGTTTGATATTGGGCCATATACGTCGGTTAAATTAATTACCCCTAATGTAAATAGCGATTACCATAAAACGCTGCGTATTCGTTTGTTTGAAGCATACGAAAAGTATCAAAACTTATTTGGTTTATACCCCGATAAACCCATTTTAATGAACTTGGTTGTATTACCTAATCATTATTACGACGATTATGTGTCGCGCTTTGGGGCTTTACCAAGCAACAATGCGGGGATTTATTTTGGTAAAAATAATACGGCGTTGGTGAGGTTTGACCCGGCCGATCCGCAAGGTAGTTTGCGCGTAGCCATACACGAGGCAATGCATGTTATTAATTTTAATTTAATTGGCAGTACCCCTAGGTGGTTAAACGAGGGAATAGCTGAGGTTTTTGAAAATACGCTGATTTATAAAACCAAACGGGCTATTGCTATTCCTACTAAGCGTGTGCGCCGGACGTATATGGAGTTTAGGTCGTTAATTGATTCAGAATCGTTGTGGGAGCAGCGCTCTTACCGTGGCGATTTATACGCAAATGCGAATAATTGGTTGGCGTTTTTTATTCAGCATAAGCATGGCAGAAGGCTGTTAAAGGCGATTGTGCAGGGTGAGGCTAAAAATCAGTGCAATATGCTTGAGAATGAGGTGATTTTAAATGCGCTTTCTACCTATTTTATAGATTACGAGCAGGCGTATTTTGTGTGGTTTAAGGCGTCGCAGCAGGTTAAGGGCGAGTTTATTCCTGTTTATTAAGTTGTGTTGTTGATTTAAAAGCGCGGGGCAAATTTTAATGCACAAAGAGAACAAAATGAGGAGTAAATGAGAAGATCAAAACCAATGTTTAGTTTGTTTTTGTAGACGTAGAGCTTGCTCACGTTAGAAGCGGCAGCTTATTGTTATTTAAAATAAATATTACCACAGAGTACACCGAGGCGCTTTGCGCTACACAGAGTTAAAAAGATTGGTTAGTCACTTCTTCTGGTTTTCTCCTTTACTTATCGGTGGTGAAACAATTTCATTTATAGCATAAGTAAAAGCGTTGCTTTTAAACGCCAGCAAGCTGCGCGTCTACCTGTAAATTTAACCCCTTTGTGATTAATTTACTTTAAGACCATAATGCACAAAGAGAACAAAATGAGGAGTAAATGAGTAGAGCAAAACCAATGTTCAATTTAGGTTTATACAAGCCGAGTTTGCATGCTCAGCCATTTATCAAATCGCTTAATCCCTACCTCTAAAGCGCAGCGTCTCTTGACCTCTTTGTGATTATTTGCTTTTTAAAATCTTAATGCACAAAGAGAAGCGAATGAGGGGTAAATGAGCAGCTAAAGTGGCAGGCGGTATTTTAGCTTGTTTTTGTAGACGTAGAGCTTGCTCACGTTAGAAGCGGCAGCTTCTTGTTATTTAAAATAAATATCACCACAGAGTACACTGAGGCGCTTTGCGCTACACAGAGTTAAAAATTATTGGTTTGGTCACTTCTCCGGATCTTTTTTCTTAATTTTTTGGTGGCAACACAATCACTTTATTAACCACCGTAAAAGCGTTGCTTTTAAACGCCAGCAAGCTGCGCGTCTACCAGTAAATTTAACCTCTTTGTGAATCATTGGCTTTTAAAATCTTAATGCACAAAGAGAAGTGAATGAGGAGTAAATGAGCAGCCAAAGTGAATAAGGCTATTTTTATTTTGGTTTTGTAGACTTAGAGCTTGCTCACGTTAGAAGCGGCAGCTTCTTGCCAAAGGCGCGACTT
Organism: Pseudoalteromonas sp. H71; assembly: GCF_001468485.1. Lineage (GTDB taxonomy): Bacteria > Pseudomonadota > Gammaproteobacteria > Enterobacterales > Alteromonadaceae > Pseudoalteromonas. Next base: position 1,781 of record NZ_LODI01000029.1, on the reverse strand, counting down.
CGCCATGGGCGGCGAATACACGACGCTTTCGGTTAAAAATCAAAGCGCGAAGTAAAATTGCATCTACAAATATTCAAATTACGGTGCCTATAATTTAAAAAGTGGTGGTGCTTGCAAAACAATGAGGCAATTAATGTCATTAATCGCCTCATTGAATGAGGCGATTAAATCATATAGACTGAAGCTAACTAACTTAAGGGCTAACGACTATGTGGATATGGCAACAACAAAACTGGCCAAACTTTACGTGGGATGATGCGGCGCTTGCTCCCTTACTAAGGGAGCTTTCATATAACCATGGCTTATTAGTGGGCCGTATGGGTGTGCAAAGTGCCCATCAAAAGCAGCAAGCTCTTGATACTTTATTAGCAAATATTATTCACTCCAGTGCGATTGAGGGCGAAAAGCTTAATGCATTTTCGGTTCGCTCTTCGCTCGCTAAAAAGCTCAATATTAACGAGAAGCCTTATCCCACAACAGTGCAAAGCGACAATCTTGCAGAAATTATGCTTGATGCAATAACTAACACAGATTCAGTGCTTGGTTTAGAAAGGGTGCTTAACTGGCATCGTTTACTATTTGCTGATGAGCAAAGCTTATTTACTAAGATTGAGGGCGGGCAGTTGCGAGGTGACGAGCCAATGCAGGTGGTATCAGGGCGTTTAGATAAACCGGTATTACATTTTACAGCGCCACCTAAAAAGTTAATAAACAAAGAGCTGTCGCTATTTTTTGATTGGTTCAACAACACGCAAAGCGATCCACAAATAGACCCTTTTATTCGTGCTGCTATCGCACACTTATGGTTTGTAACAATACACCCGCTTGAAGATGGTAACGGGCGAATAACACGGCTTATAACAGATCTGGCTTTAGCACAAAAGTATGCTCAGTCTATCCGGTTATATGCTATGTCGGTGGCTATTTTAGGCGATAGAAAAAGCTACTACGAGGTGTTAGAAGCCACACAGCGGGGGGGGCTTTGTATAACACAGTGGATTAAATGGTTTTTAAATACGCTTAATAATGCGATACACCATACGCTTAAAAACATTGAGCAAACAGTTTTTAAAACCAATTACTGGGCAAGTAAAGAGCAAACAAAACTAAGTGAGCAACAAGTAAAAGTAATTAATAAATTACTCGATGGCCAATTTGAGCACGGAATTAGTGCCAGTCAGTATCAAAAGGTAGCGAAAGTCAGTCGTGCGACTGCAACACGGCATTTAGCCGATTTACAAACATTAGGTTTCATATCAAAAACAGCTGCCGGTGGGCGCAGTACACGTTACAAAGTTGCTCAATGAGGCAATTAAATGTTTATTTGACTCATTGGTTGAGGCAAATAGGGGGGGTAAGTTAAACAAGTAGTGCTAAATGCTTTAACTAAAGCGTAAGGTAAACTTTGTTTCATAATTAAAAGCTTCGCTTTTCGCGCAAGCAAGCTTTGCGCCTACGGGGTTTGTTGAAAGCGCTGGTATTTAATTACAGATCTTGAGCTTGCTGATGTTAGAAGTAAGTTTCCCGTTATCAAACACAAGCACAATCACTTCGCTAAAAGCGCAGCGTTTCTTAACCTCTTTCTGGATCATCGGCTTTAAAACCGTAATGCACAAAGAGAAGTGAATGAGAAGAAAATGGCAACTAAAGTAACAAGCGGTATTTTAGTTTGTTTTTGTAGACGTAGAGCTTGCTCACGTTAGAAGCGGCAGCTTCTTGTTATTTAAAATAAATATCACCACAGAGTACACCGAGGCGCTTTGCGCTACACAGAGTTAAAA
>NZ_LODI01000028.1 GCF_001468485.1 Pseudoalteromonas sp. H71 | reverse complement strand
AAGTAATTATTCTGTTGGTCACTCAGTTTCAATTGAGACTCTAATTTGTTTGCCTCGTTACTTGCTCAATAAAGAGCGAAGTAGCTTGGCTGTTAGAACTCAATCTGTACGAGTGCCCACACAGATGATTGCTTTATATTGTTAAAGAACGTTGCGACGNTGTCGCTAGGGATGCGTATAATACATCCTTTATTTTTCGAGTCAACACTTTGTTTTAAACTTTCTTGAGATGATTTAAAACTGAAGTTTCACTTAACTCTCTGATTAACTCTTGCCTCGCTATGCGTTGGCGCCTGCCGTCTCAGTGGGGTCGCATTATAGGGAGAACAGATTTTTACGCAAGTACTTTTTTAAAGAAAAACTAAAAAAACACACTGTTCGGTTAGTATGTGAGCGAAAGCACTTAAAACTGGTAGTTTTATAATCAATATAGGCTTTGCTGGCACTGAATCAAGCGCTACTGTTACACTAAATACTCATAATTTTTAATTTAAAGGTGCATATATGGCAATACGTTCTTATAAAGGAATTACTCCTTCATTTAATAAATCTGTTTATATAGACGAGTCGTCAGTATTAGTCGGTGATATCACTTTAGGTGATAATAGCAGTGTGTGGCCTTTAGTTGCTGCTCGCGGTGATGTTAACCATATTCGTATTGGTCAGCGTACTAATATTCAAGATGGCAGTGTATTACATTTATCGCGTGCAACTAAAAGCAACCCGGATGGTTACCCTCTTATAATAGGCGACGATGTAACGGTTGGTCACAAAGTAATGCTACATGGGTGCGTACTTGGTAACCGTATACTCGTGGGTATGGGTGCGATTGTCATGGATAACGTAGTTGTAGAAGACGATGTTATTATTGGTGGGGGCTCGTTGGTACCACCCAATAAGCGCTTGGAATCAGGCTATTTGTATGTAGGAAGTCCAGCAAAGCAAGCCCGTCCATTGACTGAGCAGGAGCTCGCTTTTTTAAAAATATCGGCAGATAACTATGTCCAATTAAAAGATGAATATTTAGCTGAAGCTAACTAAGTCCACTTCTATATGACCTGCCGAGTTATAACTTTCTTCTTCTATTAGTTGCTCGGCACGTTCTTCGTATTCAAAACGATATTTTTCAAAATACTCTGTAGCGTGACTTTCATCAGTTAGTTTAAGCTTACTTACAGCAATAATACATTCCACTAGCATGCCATTCACCTGAGCAAAAAATACCAACTGGTGATCAGGCTCCCTAAATTCGAGTCTATCTATAAATTGTATAGCTTGGTTCATTTTAGTGAGCCTTGTTTAAGCGCTTTAACTACAGGAAGGATTTCTGGCATTTTATTATGCCAAACATAATAAGCTTGTGCTGCTTGGCCTACTAACATGCCACTGCCATCTAAAAGCTTAGTGCTGTTATTATGCCCTGCTACCCAGTTCATAAAAATAGTGTTTGTCAGTGAATAAAACATATCGTATGCAACATCACAGCATGTTAAGTGCTTTTTATCTAGAGCTGGCAATTCGTTATTCATGCTGCTAGATGTTGAGTTTACAATTAGTGAGTAATCGCTTACTGGTAAATCATCGAACCCATAGCCTGAAACTTTTCCGTATTCAGCAAATAGCTGAGCTAAGTTTTTTGCCTTTTGAGCGGTACGATTAACAAGAATAATTTCTGCGGGTTTTTGTTCAAGCAATGGTAATATTACTCCCCTTGCCGCACCACCAGCACCAATTATTAAAATACGCTTATTTGTAATCACAACTTTATTAGCAAGCAGGTCATTTACAAAACCAACACCGTCGGTGTTATCTCCTAATAATGTACCATCGTCTCTTTTTTTGAGTGTATTAACCGCTCCTACTATTTTTGCAAGCGGCGTTAACTCATCGGCCATGGCAAACGCTTGTTCTTTAAATGGCATGGTAACGTTTGCACCTTTTCCCCCTTGCTCAAAAAAAGTCGATACTGTTTTTTCAAAGCTGTCGATAGGTGCTAATATTGCGCGATAGTCGATTTGCTCACCTAGTGAGATAGCAAATTGTTTATGTATCGCGGGGGATTTTGAATGTTTAATTGGATTTCCAAAAACCGCATATTTGTCCATTTCAACTCAACCTCTTTGCAGCTAAGTGCTGCCTATAAACGATGATAAATAATATGATTAAACGACTTTTTTCTAAATCTAAGCCTGAAAAAGTAGATCAAACACCTACGCCTGAAAAAACACCTTACGAAATAATTGGCCGAGAAAAAGGGGCACGCGCTATTTCTGAACGATTCTACGACATTATGGCCTCAGATGAATACGCTAAACCGTTATATGATATGCATCCTCAACCATTAGATAGGATTCGCCAAGTCTTTTTCGAGTTTTTATCAGGTTGGTTAGGTGGCCCCGCCCTCTTTGAGCAAAAGCATGGACAGCCCATGCTACGTAAACGCCATATGCCATTTTTAATTGATCAAAACTTACGGGATCAGTGGATGTATTGTATGAACAAAACCCTTGATATAGAAATAGATAACCCGCTACTTCGAGAAGGGCTTAAAAACTCATTCGCCCAACTAGCAAGCCACATGATTAACCAACATTAATCATAAACAATAAAAAAGACGCTTTCGCGTCTTTTTTATTGTTTATATCTGCCACTCTCGGGCTATTAACTCTTCTGGTTTACTCGAAAGCCAAGCTTGTGGTCGTAAGTAATACTGATATAGGTTTGCTTCAAGGCTGTTTTCAGCGGGTGTGAAGTTATACTCCCAGCGAGCCAGTGGTGGCATAGACATTAAAATAGACTCTGTTCGCCCACCACTTTGTAAGCCAAACAAGGTGCCTCTGTCCCAAACCAGATTAAACTCAACGTAACGGCCGCGACGGTAGAGTTGAAAATCACGCTGTTGCTCGGTAAATTTATCATTTTTACGGCGTTCAATAATTGGGATATAGGCGTCTAAAAAGCCATTCCCGACTGATTGCATAAACGAAAAACTTTGCTCAAAACCTAATTCATTTAAATCATCAAAAAATAAACCACCTACTCCTCGTGTTTCATCTCGGTGTTTTAAATAAAAATACTCGTCGCACCATGTTTTATATTTTGGATAAACGTCACTACCAAACGGCGCACAGATATCGTGTGCCACTTGGTGCCAATGCTGGACATCTTCAAATACCGGGTAAAAAGGGGTTAAATCAAATCCGCCGCCAAACCACCAAATAGGCTCTTCGCCCTCTTTTTCGGCTATAAAAAATCGTACGTTGGCATGACTTGTTGGCACATGCGGATTTTTTGGGTGAATAACAAGTGATACCCCACATGCATGAAAGCTTCGTCCTGCAAGCTCTGGCCTATGGGCGGTTGCAGAGCCTGGCATTGAGGCTCCAAATACATGAGAGTAATTAACCCCACCTTGCTCTATGATAGTGCCATTGGTAGTAACGCGAGTACGCCCGCCACCGCCTTCAGCTCTTTGCCAGCTATCTTCAACAAATTTAGCGCTTCCATCAGCAGCTTCTAGCCCCTGGCAAATCGTATCCTGTAAAGCCATAAAGTAGGTTTTTACTTGTTCTAATAATTCGCTTTGCATATTACCCTCTAAATACTTTACCGGTCATGGCATCTTTTATTGTGCTGGGTTGTGTGTTGCCACCTAATGGCTCGTCAACATAAAAACCAACTTGATCAGCAAATTGCTCTTTTGCTTGCTCAATACTTATTACTGTTTCTTGGCCTGTTAAATTTGCACTCGTTGATACCAGTGGCTTTCCAAATTCTTGGCATAAGCGTTTAACTGTTGGGTGACTTGTTACTCTTACTGCAATTGTATCAAACTGCCCTGTTAGCCATTTTGGTGTACCTTTTGCTGCTGGCATAACCCAAGTTATAGCAGCCGGCCAACTAGAGAATATATCTGCACGTTTGTCGATGGGTATTTTGGCGTCGTCAACATACTTTAGTAATTGCCCATAGTTGTCTGCAATTAAAATAAGGCCTTTTTCAACGGGACGCTGTTTAATTGCCAGTAATTTCTCAACAGCGTGCAGATTATCTGGATCACAACCCAAACCAAACACAGCCTCTGTTGGATAAACAATGACATCGCCTTGATTTAAGCAAGAGAGTGCCGAAGGCATATTTGAAAGTTCTGACAAAGTAGTCTCCAAAAATAATTAAATGTTATTGAGGTTTAGCAAGTTTATGCATGCAACTTTTTTGTGGGCATTGTAGTAGTGTACCATTTGCCATTTGTCTTTCTATGACGATGGGCCAGTTACATTTAGGGCAAGGTTGCTCTACAGGTTTATTATTGAGTGTGTATTTACAACTTGGGTAGCTGTCGCATGAGTAAAACACTTTACCGAACTTGTTACTCCGCGCAACTAAGTGACCTTTTTTACATTTAGGACATGAAGGTAGTGTAACCTCTTGTTCCTTTTGCTCGTTGTCGTTTGCAATGTAGTGGCAGTCAGGGTACCCCGTACACCCAATAAACATACCGTAACGTCCGTTTTTAACCACCAGCGGTTTGCTGCACTGAGGGCACGCTGAATCTTCAAGTATTTTTATTTCGTTACTTTCGTGGTGCACTAATGGCCTAATAAAATCACATTGAGGGTAGCTTGCACATCCCAAAAAAGGGCCTGACTTGCTATTGCGCATCACTAACTCTGAGCCACACTGTGGGCATATTTCGTATTCTTTTTCTAAGGCGTGTTTATTCGCCGAGAAAAGCGAATGATCGATTTTACTCATGGTGTTCCTAAGAGATAAGTGAATTTTCGCCTAATATACCCAAACCACTTAAAGATACAAGCTATGGTGAACGCTTAGCTTTAAGTAATTTACGTAATGAGTAATAAATTAATAAGGCATTAATGCAACAATTCAGTGGGCTCATCAAAAATTAAGTCTTCCATTTGCCCATAGGCCTCTTCGGAGCCAGGTACATTAAACAGCACCATAAGCACTAACCACTTTAAATCGTCTAGGTTAATGCTTGGTTTATCAAGCGCGGCGAGTTTATCCATGACCATTTCACGAGTAATACTGTTTATAACGCCAATCTGCTCAACAAACATTAAAAAGCCACGACACTCAACGTTAAGCATGGCGCATTCGCTTTGAGTAAAAATACGAATAGCATGCCCTGGGTTGGCAATTAAATATGGGGATTCATCGCTATGTTGTAAATCGGCTAATTGCTCTAGCCAATTGAGCGCTTTAAAAATTTCTGGTTTATTAAATCCGGCTCGCATTAACTCATCAGTTAGCTCATTTTGTTCAGCAAAAATATCAGCTTCGCTATGAATATAATTTTCAAATAGATACATAAGTATATCGAACATGCTACCTTCCTGCGCTTAGCCTAATATAACCATCTAAAATACGTTCAATCTGATCGTCTAACTCTAAATCAAGCAATCTTGCCAACACCTTATCTATTGGCCACTGAACTCGGCGTACAATATCGTCAACGGTTGTTACCTCAAACCCAATGCTATTTAAAACTTCGCAATCACTACTTTGCTGCAGCGTCTCTTCTTTACTATATAGACCGCTTTGATAAGAAAAGCTCACTTCATCTAAAATATCTGTCACATTTTCAACAAGTTTAGCCCCTTGCTTAATTAAAAAATGGCTGGCTTGTGCAAGCGGGTTTTTAATAGAGCCCGGCACTGCAAACACCTCTTTATTTTGTTCAAGCGCATAACGCACCGTAATTAATGAGCCACTTTTAATTTCAGCTTCAACAATTAAAACACCTAAAGATAAGCCCGAAATAATTCTATTTCGACGAGGAAAGTTATGCGCGTTAGCGGCAGTACCGGGTAAAAATTCACTGATTAATAAACCACTATTGAGCACTTGTTCGGTTAACAGTTTATGACGTTTAGGATAATAAATATCAACGCCCGTACCTAATACTGCAATGGTTTTACCAGATCCAGCTAGTGCACCTTTGTGCGCAGCACCATCTATTCCTCTGGCCATGCCCGATGTAATGGTAATACCTGCATTCGTTAATTCGTATGCAAACTCTGATGCTATTTCAAGCCCTGTTGGGGTGGCGTTACGGCTCCCAACAATGGCTATTTGCGAGCTAGAAAGTAAAGACACATCGCCCTTACAAAAAAGTAATAAGGGTGCGCTAGCTATCTGCTTTAATGAATCAGGGTAACGTGCATCAAAAAAACAAATTACCTCTATACAATGCTGCGCAATACGCTCCTCATAATGCTGTACTTGTAGCCAGTCTGTACTGAGTAAATTACTGGCCTGGTTAGCGGTTAAGCCTAACTCGAGTAATTTAGCGTGGGGTAAGTCAAACAATGACTCAAGTGGGTGGTGTTTAGATAGGGCCAATAAGGTTTTTGTACCTAATCCCTTACACATATAAAAGGCAAGCCAGTGAGCTAACTTGCCTGATGACTGATCCATGCTCTCTCCTAGAGCACCGACTCGCTACTTCTTAATGAATAACTGCAATATCTCCAACGCGAATTGGGTGCTGGTTTTTTGTTATTAATGCATAACTTACTTTGTCATACACTTTGAATACAATTAACTCGCCTACTTTTTCTTTAGGCATTTTCCATGTTGTATTATCTTCGTCAGCTTTATCACTAAATAACTGACTTGCATCAGATAACAGTTTTTCAAATTTACTTGAATCTTCTGGATAACGAGGACCTCGAGGGCCATCAATAACCGTAGGTGATTCACGCTCTAAATCTAAAACATGGCCTGGTTCAATATTTTGCTCGCGGCCTAAGTTTAGCACTACAACATCCATTGTGCTGAACTCTCTTACTTGGCGAGGTGATGCTATTACTTGCCCCTCAACAGGCTCTTTTGGGCGGTGAATATCAAAATACGCAGGCAATAGCTGTCCTTCCATTGCTGGCATTAAAAAGTCACCTTGTTTAATTTCTCGTTTTACTGATTCGACTCGTAACGACGACGGCACACCGTTACTTTCATCGCCACTTCTAAACGCTCGCGCCATGCCAACGTAAGATGCACGCGTTGCTAATACTTCGCCTGTGTTTAAATCAACATAGGGTTCACCCTCGTTATAAATCGCATAGGCGCCATGTACTTTAAGATCACCTTTAACATATAAAATATGGCCCAAAGTTTGTGTTTTTGTATTTTCGTTAGCACCTAACACATACGGCATATTTTTTATATCGTCGCTGTTAATCGCTTGCTCGTAACTTAAGTAAGGTTTAATCATATGCAAAGGTAAAGTGGTAATTGCATTTAACCCCTTTGGCGTAATACGTCCTTGGGGAGACAGCTTTCGATACGCTTTATTAATAACTAAACGTGGATTTCCGTCTGCATCGTATATAAGTGCCAATGCATCACCCGGATAAATTAGGTGAGGGTTATCAATTTGCGGGTTCATTTGCCATAGTTCTGGCCACAACCATGGCTCATCTAAATAAATGCCAGATATATCCCACAACGTATCACCTTTTTTTACAACATACTGTTTTGGTGCATCTTTTTTTATTTTTAGCACGTCAGCAATCGCCCCAAAAGAGGTGCTTAGTGCCAGTATGATTGCAACTAACGGAAATTTCATTGAGCTTCCTTGTATTGTTTTTTCATTATTATTGCTCAAAACCTGTTAAAGGTGAACGTGAATGGCTAAAATAAGAGCATACAATACCCTAAATTAAGCACAAGTGAAAAAGGTAACTAATGGCTAGGTTAGAAGTTTTAAGATTTCCAGATGAGCGTTTACGTACAATAGCAAAAGATGTTGCAGACGTTGACGACCAAGTTCGCCAAATTGTAAAAGACATGCTCGAAACCATGTACGACGAAAATGGCATTGGTTTAGCCGCAACGCAAGTAAATATCCACCAGCGTATTGTGGTTATTGATGTATCTGAAGAGCGTGACGAACCGCTGGTATTAATTAACCCGCAAATCATTAAAAAAGATGGGTCAACGATTAGCGAAGAAGGCTGTTTATCAGTACCTAACTCGTACGCAAAAGTAGACCGAGCAGAAACAGTCACAGTGGCTGCACTAAACGAAAACGGTGAAGAATTTGTGTTAGACGCAGATGAGCTATTAGCTATTTGTATTCAACACGAACTAGACCACCTACAAGGCAAGCTATTTATTGATTACTTATCTCCATTAAAGCGCCAACGTATCCGTAAAAAGCTTGAAAAAGAAGCCAAGTTTGCAGCACAGTAATCAGTACCTTAGGAAAACTCAGTGATCCAACCATTACGCATAATATTTGCCGGTACGCCGGATTTTGCCGCACGCCATTTACAAGCGCTAATAAATAGCGAACATGAAATTGTGGGCGTATATAGCCAACCAGATCGCCCTGCAGGTCGCGGTAAAAAATTAAAAGCGAGCGAAGTTAAAGCCCTGGCGATTGAAAATGACTTACCGGTTTTTCAGCCTCAGTCATTAAAAAATGATGAAGCACTTGCAGAGCTCACCGCATTAAACGCCGACATAATGATTGTTGTGGCTTACGGCTTAATTTTACCTAAAGCTATTTTAGATACGCCACGCTTAGGCTGCTTAAATGTGCATGGTTCTATATTACCTCGCTGGCGTGGTGCTGCACCTATTCAACGCGCAATTTGGGCGGGTGACGAAGAAACAGGCGTAACCATAATGCAAATGGACGAAGGGTTAGATACCGGCGACATGCTGCATATTAGCCGCTGCCCTATTAGTGATACAGAAACCAGTGCCAGTTTATATAACAAACTAGCAGAGTTAGGTCCTAGTGCATTAATTGACACCGTTAATAAACTAGCTAATGGCGACATTACCCCTGAGCCTCAAAATGATGAGCTGGCTAACTACGCCAAAAAGCTCTCTAAAGAAGAAGCAAATATTGATTGGTCTATGAGCGCCGTGCAAATAGAACGTAATATTCGCTCTTTTAATCCTTGGCCAGTGTGTTTTACCCAAATGGGTGAACAAACCGTAAAAATATACCAAGCGAAGGTAGTTGATCAATCAGGCAAGCCGGGCGAAGTTTTAACAAGTGATAAAAACGGTGTTGTTGTTGCCTGTGGTGAGCATGCTTTAAGCATTACTCAGTTGCAACCGCAAGGTAAAAAACCAATGGCAATTAGCGACTTTTTAAATGGTCGCAGTGACTGGGTTAGCCCTGGCACACTATTAGGCGAAAATAATGAATAAAGTGCAAAACGTACGAGCGCTGGCCGCTGAGACTTTATATAACGTGGTTGATAAAGGCGCTTCGCTTAATCAAGAATTACCGTTTGCAAGCCAAGGTTTACCCCCAAAAGACAAAGCACTGTTACAGCAAATTTGTTATGGCGTTTTACGCTACTTACCTAGCCTTGAAAACTACTGCCAACATTTAGTAGAAAGTCCACTAAAAGGTAAACGCAGAATTTTTCAATTTTTACTCTATGTGGGTATTTATCAGCTACAACACATGCGCGTTCCACCGCATGCTGCGATTAGCGAGACCGTAAATGCATTAGGTCAAATGCGCGCACTTGGCTTAAAAGGGTTAATAAATGCTATTTTACGTAGCTTTCAACGCCAACAAGCGGAGCTTGAAGAAAAAGCAAAGCTGATTCCAGTGTGTTTATACAACCACCCTAATTGGTTTATTAAACAAGTAAAAGAAGCCTACCCTGAAAACTGGGAAGCCATACTTGAAGAAAACCAGCAGCAAGCGCCAATGTGGTTACGTGTAAACCAATCACAATTTAGCACGCAAGAATACAGCGATATGCTAACGGCAAATGATATAGAGCATACATTAAACCCAGATTTTGTAGATGGGATTAAACTTGCCAAGCCGCGTGATGTTTTTTCACTTCCTGAGTTTGATACCGGTGCTTGTTCAGTGCAAGATGCAGCAGCGCAATTAGCCGCTCGCTTCCTAGAGCCAAAAAATGACGACGTTATATTAGACGCCTGTGCAGCCCCAGGTGGCAAAACATGCCATATTTTAGAGCTTGCCGACGCCGACGTACTTGCACTTGATAGCGATGCCACTCGCCTTGAACGCGTAAAGCAAAACTTAACCCGTATTGGTTTAGGTGCTGACCTACAATGTGGCGATGCATCGCAACCGCATACATGGTGGGACGATGAACAATTTGATCGTATTTTATTAGATGTGCCTTGTTCAGCAACCGGCGTTATTCGTCGCCACCCAGACATAAAATGGTTGCGTCGTGCATCTGACATTGAAGACTTAGCCGCACTACAAGGCGATATACTCAATAGCATTTGGCCTCTACTGAAGCCCGGTGGTACATTGGTATATGCCACATGTTCGGTTCTTCCAAAAGAAAACCAACAACAAGTTGCTAAATTTTTAGCTAATAACGATGATGTAGAACATATTCCACTTCATGATAAAGACACCCTCACTACACCGGGGTTACAACTACTTCCGGGCGAAAGTGATGGTTTTTATTACGCTAAAATGGTTAAAAAGCCGAGTTAATTAAGGCTTAATAACGCGTACAACAAGCCATTTTTAAATTTAAAAATGGCTTTTTATTACTACTTAATACACTGGTAAATAATGAAAATAATCATACTCGGTGCTGGACAGGTTGGCGCCACGCTAGCTGAAAACTTAGTAGGCGAACAAAACGAAATTACCGTAGTAGATATTGACGGTAACCGTATACGCGAGCTGCAAGATAAGTACGACCTTCAAGGTGTAATGGGCCACAGTGCTCACCCTGATGTATTGCGCCGCGCCGGCGCAGACGATGCCGATATGATTATTGCGGTAACCAGCTCGGATGAAGTAAACATGGTGGCATGCCAAGTGGCGTATAGTATTTTTAATACACCCACTAAAATTGCTCGAATTCGCTCTGAGCAGTATTTAAAATACCGTGAAAAGCTTTTCCAAAACGATGATTTACCAATCGATCATTACATTGCTCCAGAAGCGTTAGTCACTAAGTATATTCGCCGCTTAATTGACTACCCTGGCGCATTACAAGTCTTGCAATTTGCCGATGGTATGCTCTCGCTAGTTGCAGTAAAAGCCTATTACGGAGGTTTATTAGTAGGCTATGCTTTATCTGCATTAAAAGAGCATATACCTAATGTAGAAACTCGTGTTGCGGCTATTTATCGTCAAGGCAAAGCCATTAAGCCGCTGGGTACAACCGTTATTGAAGCCGACGATGAAGTATTTTTTATCGCGGCAACAAAACATATACGCGCCGTAATGAACGAACTACAAAAACTTGAACGTTCATACAAAAAAATCATGATAGCCGGTGGTGGCAACATCGGAGCTGGCCTTGCTCGCTCTCTTGAAAAAAATCACACCGTAAAATTAATAGAGCGCAGTAAAGAGCGTGCTGAACAGCTTTCAGAAATGCTCGATAACACGGTTGTTTTTTGTGGAGACGCTTCCGATCAAGAACTCCTCTCTGAAGAACATATTGAACAAGTGGATGTATTTATTGCCGTTACCAACGACGACGAAGCAAACATTATGTCGGCCATGCTTGCAAAACGCATGGGCGCGCAAAAAACCATGGTGCTTATTCAACGTGGCGCGTATGTAGACTTAGTACAAGGTGGCGAAATAGACATTGCTATATCACCGCAACAGGCAACAATTTCTGCATTGTTAACCCACGTACGTCGCGGTGATATTGTTAACGTGTACTCGCTGCGTAAAGGAGCTGCAGAGGCTATTGAAGCAGTTGCCCATGGTGATGAAAGCACCTCTAAAGTAGTTGGCCGCGCAATTGCCGATATAAAATTACCTGCCGGAACAACCATTGGTGCCATTGTGCGTAACGACGATGTACTCATTGCCCACGACGACACCATTATTATGTCGGGCGATCACGTAATCATGTTTTTAATTGATAAAAAGCATATCAACGTGGTAGAAAAACTCTTCCAAGTAAGCGCTATATTTTTATAACGCGTCAGACACAAAAAAGCCGCTGAATATGGCGGCTTTAGTGGAGTATGATTGGGGTATATTGATATTACTGTACTTTGGCAAACTCGTCTTTTGAAAGCTCACCATTTCCATCTGTGTCTAAATCTTTAAAAATTTTTACTAGCTGTGAATTTACTTTTGCCTCTTCCATGCTAATTACACCATCGCTATTGCTATCAAACGATGCAAAGTCTACGGCCGCATAAGCTGCTGAAGAAGATGCTAAAACTAAAACTGCAAGTGTTGTATTTAATGTTTTCATAATAATGTTCCTAGTAAAATGGGAAGTCCTTTTCTAAGATCCCTGTCTGTGAAAAATAGTTAGACCAATACCGGTTAACTTTAAAATTTTGCAAACTCGTCTTTAGAAAGTTCACCATTGCCATCTGTATCTAGCTCTGTAAACTCAGCCATTAAATCAGTGTCTATTGCCGCTTCGCTTGGGCTAATTGCACCACTGCCGTCGGTATCTAAACTGTCAAAATCTGATGCTGCAAATGCTGCTGAAGAAGACGCTAATGCAATAAGTGCTAATGCTTTGTTTAAATGTTTCATGACTTAATCCTTCAAAATTTTATTTAAAAAATAACCTAATTAACTCGTAAAATAGCTTCACTTCCTTGTTATCCTTTTTCGAAGGCTCCCTTGCCTACTTAGGTTGTCTTTGGCAACTCAGGATGCTTGTTATTTAATTAAGCTTTTGAAAACTCTTCTTTTGATAACTCACCGTTTTGGTCAGTATCGAGCTCTGTAAACATGCTCATTAATTTTGCATCAACCGATGCCTCAGCTTGGCTAATTGCGCCATTGCCGTCTACATCGAGTGTATTAAAGTCAGAGCCTGCAAAAGCGGCTGACGAAGAAGCAAGTGCGATAAGTGCTAATGTTTTATTTATGCGTTTCATAGTATGTATCCTTCAAATTGTATGTGAGTGATTGGTACTTACTGTTAATCACGTTTTTCGATTAGTACAACCAGACTATTACAACTTAAATGCCAACATTTAATAAGTGTTATTTTTCAATAACTTAAACATTAAATACTGAAAGCCATGCAAATTTAAGCATTATTTTTGTAGCTATTTAGCAACGCAGGTTTAGTTAAAATTTGTAAGTTATTAAAAATCAGTTAGTTAGGTTTCATACAAAAAACCACAAAGCCAGATAACTTGAATAACTAAGAGGGGGTTAGGTATTGAGCAGGTAAGTTTTAAACTGAACGAGGTATAAAAAGAAAATAAATCATAAAAAAATTTAAAGTTATCCAATTGTTTTTATTGAGTAAAAAGAATAATTTTAAAGGCTGGTAATTTATTTTCGTTCATAAAGTAAAAAGTCGCTATTTTGTTGCAAAATAGCGACATTAAAGCTAATCGGCATCGAGTTCTATCATTGCGGGGTCAATAAAGTGCTCTTTCATAAAAGCTTTCATTTCTTCTTTACTGGCTAATAACTTAATCCCACAACGCACGCCTGCATTATGATCTTTTACACTGCACACTTCGCCTTCAAAGTCTTTACCATTACTCCCTAATACAACTGTGCATTGAGAGTCTTTAATGCTTTCTAGATCAGCGTCAGTTTTTATATCGAACATAGCACCGGTTAGTGAGATATCTTTAATAACACCATCAAGTACCTTGTCATCACTGAGTTTAAGTTTTGCTGGTAATAGGGTTGGAATACGTGTTTGCGAACGTAAACTAAATAGCTGAACTTGCTTAGGGTAGTTAATAAAAATCAGCCTAACGGGATGTGATGCAATAGATTTAATTTGCTGTCTAAAAGCAATTATTTGTCCATCGTCACCTTCTATTAATGCTCTTACAACCACAGTAACACCATCTCGTAAGTAGTCATTTGCGCCCGGTAAACGTTTAGCTGTTGGAAAATTTAAAATAATAAACTTTTCCTCAAGCAAGCCGACCATTTCTGTTTTCACGCGCTTACTGCTGGTAGGTGTTAATATTTCTAAGTCAACTAAACTGCCAACCGGTATATTATTTAATTTATCTGCATGTGTTGCTGGCATATCCATTCCATAAACATAGTAGTAAAACGTTGTGTTTTATCCGCGCCAAAACGTAGGCGTAAATAACACAAGCAAAGTAAAAATTTCTAGTCGGCCAAATACCATTGCAATCGTCAGCAACCATTTAGCGCCATCGGTAATTGCACCATAATGCGAGGCAACATCACCCAAGCCTGGACCTAAGTTATTTAAACACGCCGCCGTAGCCGAAAACGCTGTAATATTATCCATTCCCGTTCCCATCAGCGCCAGCATAATAATAATAAACACCAGAGCATAAGCAGAGAAAAACCCCCACACGGCTTCTACAACCTTATCAGGCAATGCTTTACGGCCAAGCTTAATTGAATAAATAGCACGAGGATGTACCAAACGGTTAAGTTCACGCACGCCTTGCAGGTAGAGTAAAAACACGCGCACCACTTTCATACCGCCCCCGGTAGAGCCCGCACAGCCGCCTATAAAGCTCGAAAATATTAATAAAATAGGTAAAAACAGCGGCCACGTCGAAAAGTTATCAGTAGCAAAACCGGCCGTTGTACTCATTGATACCGCTTGAAATAATGCTTGGTCGAGCGTTTCATCACCATTAGCGTAAATCTCATTTGAGGACAAAACCGCAAAACAAATAACCACCAGCGCTAATTGAATACATAAAAACACTTTAAACTCAGGGTCACGAATGTAGACCTGCACGTTCCGGCTTGCCACAGCAGCGTAGTGTAAAGAGAAGTTAATAGCTGCGATGATTAAAAAGAAGACACAAATAAAGTTAATAACCGGGCTATCAAAGTGACCCATAGAAGCATCATAAGTCGAAAACCCGCCAATCGCGACGGTAGAAAACGCATGACAAATTGCATCAAACCAGTCCATACCTGCCGCCCAATACGCCAACATACAGGTAATGGTTAACGACACATAAATATACCAAAGGTGCTTTGCGGTATCGGCTATGCGAGGGGTCATTTTTGAATCTTTTACTGGGCCGGGGATTTCAGCACGGTACAACTGCATTCCACCAACACCTAGCATGGGCAGTATTGCAACAGCTAATACAATGATCCCCATACCGCCAAACCACTGTAATTGCTGGCGGTAAAACAGTACCGACTTAGGTAAATACTCAATCCCAGTCAAAACTGTAGCCCCCGTGGTTGTTAAACCCGAAAAGGCTTCAAACACAGCATCAGCAAGGGATAAATTAGGTTCTTGTAAAAAGATAAGAGGCAAGGATGCGAATGCCCCCAGTACCAACCAAAACAGAACCACAATTAAAAAGCCTTCGCGTGCTTTCAAATCCCCGTTTTCATGTCGGTTTGGGTAATACGCTATTAAACCAATAATAATACTGAAAATAAACGCTAAAACAAAAGGGACACCGCCACCATCTTTATAAATTAAAGACACCACAGCAGGTGGCACCATGGTAATACTAAACAGCGCAACAAGTTGGCCAAGAATTTTTATGATGGTACGAAATTGCATTTAGCTAATCGCTTTTATTATTAGTAAATTCAGGCTCAACTGCATTAACCTGGTTAAATAGAATGAATATGCATTATATGCAACTTGTGTAGGTTATTACTCTTTAATAGTTAACTCAACTGCGCCGTGACTTAAATCAAAAATATCTTTAATTGCTTGCTGTGCTTGGCGGCTATCAATGGTGATCACCCAGTTAATATTAGCAGTAAATTGCTTTTCAATGTTAAGCACTTGGTAGTGTGTTTTAAGTAGCTGCTCAATTGCGCCCTGCATGCTGTATTCACTGCTGCCCAGTAGCTCAACGCTTGGCACTTTAAGTACGGTGTTTAATTTTGCTAATGCATTATTTAACGATCCGCCATATGCTCGCACTAAACCGCCAGTTCCAAGTTTAATCCCTCCAAAATAACGAGTTACCACGGCTGTAACTTCACCTAGCCCTGATCCCACAAGCACATTTAACATTGGTTTACCGGCCGTACCATTTGGCTCACCATCGTCTGAAAACCCATACACATGGCTGCCACCGGGGTTACCTGCCACATGGGCCCAACAATTATGCCGAGCATCGCTGTACTTATCTTCAATACTTTTAATAAACGCTTTAGCTGCGACTAAATCTGGGGTGTGTGCAATATGCACAATAAACGTGCTTTTTTTTGTTTCTTCTTGATGAAACACACCCTCGGCTGGGTATTTATATTCTGACATATTTTACTTAACCAAAAAAATGGGGCCATCAGGCCCCTTCTATCGCAAACTGCTCACTTAATCTAAGTGTAAGTCACGCGTCATATTTTCTAAACTATCTTCGTGCACAATAATGTTATCTTCAATACGAATACCACCATAAGGTTTAAACGCTTCAACCTTATTCCAGTTAATGTATTGCTTGTTATCCGTTTGTGCTAAATCACCTAACAACGAATCAATAAAATATAAACCTGGTTCGATAGTAAATACCTGGTTTTTCTCTATCATACGGGTACAACGTAAAAATGGGTGCCCGTCTGGTGATGCTTGATGAGTACCTTTGTCGTCACTCATAAAACCGCCTACATCATGCACTTGTAAACCAAGGTGATGCCCTAAACCATGTGGGAAGAAAGTAGACGTGATTTTACGCTCAACTATATCTGCAGCCGGTAAGTTAACTATATTAAAGTCGCTAAGAATTTGCGCTATGCGGTTATGGCACTCAACGTGTAAATCACCGTATAACATGCCAGGTTTTAAACCTTTACCTAACTCAACCTGTATTGCGGTCATTGCTGTAACTAACTCAGCAAATTCACCCTGCTTTTTAAAGTCATAAGTGCGCGTTATATCTGCAGCATAACCGTTAAAGTTTGCGCCAGCATCAATTAAAAATGAGTTATGTGTTTGCGGTGCATTTGGCTCAAAATGAGTATAATGCAAAATAGCGCAGTTTTCGTTAAGCGCCACTATATTGCCATACGGCATTTCGTTTTCGCTTTGGCGTGTAGCCATAAGGTACGCTTGTTGAATATCAAACTCACTGCCACCATTAAAAAAAGTGTCGCGCGCAGCTTTGTGGCCGTCAACGGCTATGCGGTTAGCATTACGTAAACATTCGAGTTCATATTGTGTTTTGTAAGCACGGTTAAAGTGTAAATAGTTAAGCACGGGCTCTGGGTTCATGATGCTAAAACCAAGTGCTTGAGCTACTTCTATGTATTCACCCATATACGCGTATTTTGCTTTATCATAAGGGAGCAGCTTTTCAACCTGATCGGGCTGTAACAATAACTCTATATCAAAATACTCAGCCCAAAAATCACGTGGCTCGTCGGGTACTTTATGCCAAAAATCAACAGGACGATAAAAAATAAGCTTAGGTTTATCACTACCATTAACAACAATCCAGCAATGCGGATTATCAATAACAGGTAACCAGGCTTTAAAGTGAGGATTAACTTTAAACGGGTAATACATGTCGTCTAAAAATTGGCGCTTTGCTTGGCCAGAGTGAATAACTAATCCTTCTAACCCTTCGCTTTCGCAAATTGTACGAGTACGCTGCTGCAGTGTTGCAATATGTTCTGCGTATAAAACGGCTAATTTATCCATTGTTAATCCATCTGTTAAATTTAACGTGTGCTGAGTCTACCACTTATAGCTATTACGCTCAAAAAAGGGGGATGGCTCACAGTAAGCACTATCCCCCTAATTTAAACTTATGTTTACTACCCGCCTATTTTCATTTCCAGTATAGGAGCCAATATATTACCCTCTCGGCCCATGCGAGTATGGTATACCTGCCTATAAGCAAATACATTTTTTACGTAGTCGCGTGTTTCACGGTATGGAATAAGCTCTATCCATAACTCTGCAGGCATTGCATCATCAGGCACCCAGCGTTTTATACGATGGTAGCCTGCATTATAAGATGCCGTAGCTAATATTTCGTTACCGTGATTTTTCTTTTTCAAATAACGTAGATAACTAGTTCCTAGCCTAATATTTGTTTTAGGTTGATATAACCGACTATTAGACACGCTACCTTTATTTACATATTTAGCAGTACTTGGCAGCAATTGCATTAAACCTCGAGCATTAGCACTTGATCGCGCGTCAGGTGCAAATGAACTTTCTCGCCTTGCTATAGCTATACTCCACGCCACATCTATTTTATTGCGCTTACTGTAGCGTTCAAATATGTCTTGAAAAGCAAACGGAAAACGCTGCTCAACGTTATCCCACGCTTTTATTTTAGCCAGTGTGAATATAGTGCTGTCGTGCCACCCCAAATCGGTAGATAAAACGGTGGCTGCAAGTTTTTCTTCTTCATTTGAAGTATTTGTTAAGTAATTCCACTCACGTCTCGCGGAAGTAACACGCTCTAGTTCGTATAATGCTTTTGAACGTTTAAAACCGGGAGCATTACTTACTTTATTGATTAGTTGCTCACTAACCACTTTAGGTTGATTATTTAAATCAACCGATAGCCCTAAACGTGCAGCAGCTAAAAAGCCGTAGTAATCTCGGTTAGTTGCAATACTTTGCCACATTTCTTTAGCTTTTTGCTCATCGCCGCGTTCTGCGTAACTATATGCAAGCCAATACTGTTGACCCAAGCTAAGGTTTTCTTTACCAGTAAAAAACGCAGCAATGCCTGCCCAATCTTGGGTTTTTAGCATATTACCAAGCTGCCATTGCATTAACTTTTTATCTTGTCGCTCTTTTGGCACTTTGTTTAACCAAAAGCTGGCTTGTTTATGCCCGCTAGAAGCGAGTGATAAAGCAAAGGTGTAGTATAAATCTGCCTTTTCTTCATCGCTGTAGTTAAACATACGCTCTATTTTTTCCCATGCGCGAAGCGCAAGTTCTTTATCTCGCCATATCAATCGCTTAACACCATAAAGTGCAATTTCACCTTCTTTAAGCGATTTATTTTTATAGCGGTATAACCCCGCCGCAGCACTTGGGTCGCGTCGTACTTTTAAATATAAGTCAGCAAGGTAACGCTCATTTTTTGGTAAAAGTGTTTTTAAATAAGGAAGTAAACTTTGTGTACCGCCTTGCGCGGCAAGCGTAATTCGCTGCCATACGGTATCGGCATTCATATAGCCTTTTTTACGCCAATACGAAAATAACGAATCACACTCTTTAGGTTGTGACTTACCCACCGTCCATAAATCGGTCACCTGATTTAAAATGGCCTTTTCTGGGGCACCTAAGTCCAGCTGATACCCTAAATAAGTGCAAGTGTATTCAACATTACTCGTGTCGCGGTAATTACGAATATACGCCGCTTTTCTATTATTTTTTTCAAGATACTCCAGCCACACTTTACGAACAGGCCATTCAAGTGGCGTATGCTGATATATATTTAGATAGCTTTCTATCTCGGCCTGATATTTTATGCTCGGGTTTCGTTGCCAGTATGTTTTTTCTACATACGGTTTTAGCGGGTGATTTAGGTTATTAACTACATTTTTGAACTCACGGTAACTTGCGTTGCGTACTTTTTTCTCAGCATCTAAAAATGCGTCGTTATCGATGCTAGCCTCGGCAGAATAAAGAGGAAAAATAAAAGCAGCTGCCGCAAAACTAAATAATTGTTTTTTCATAATGTCCTTTAATAAAAAATTAAAGTAGTGAATAAAAGCTTTTTCACCACCTTAGCACCAAACCAGCTATATTTTAACCAGTCGTTTGTAACCGAGTTAAATTTTTCGTTGCATTTTCTATTCAAAGCAAGCACACTGATTGAAATGCAAACTCATCGTACCAGTCTTAGTTCGTCAACTAGGGAGAATAAAATGTTATATAAAAGCGATTCCTTTGAAGTTAGCTTCCTAAAGGAAAACATCGCCGAGTTTAAGTTTTGTGTTGCAGGTTCTGTAAACACATTATCTCAAAAAACTCTTTCAGATTGTGCAGCAGCATTAAAAGAATTAGCTGCTAATTCTGATATCAAAGGCATGGTTTTTACCAGTGATAAAGACCACTTTATTATCGGCGCCGACATCTTCGAATTTTTACCTACATTTACTAAACCTGAAGAAGACTTAGTAGTGTGGATCAAAAACGCAACTGACGTTTTTGATGCAATTGAAGATCTTCCATTCCCAACTCTAAGCGTTGTAAACGGCTTAGCACTTGGCGGCGGATGTGAGTGGGCACTTGCTACCGATTATCGTGTTGCAAGCGAAAGCGCTAAAATGGGCCTACCAGAAGTTAAACTTGGCATAATGCCTGGTTTTGGTGGCACAGTGCGCTTACCACGTATCATTGGCGCAGATAACGCAATGATGTGGATCACTTCAGGCGCTGAAAACCGCGCAGCTGACGCCCTTAAAGTAGGTGCGTTTGACGCAGTAGTTAGTGCTGACAAACTTTTAGAGTCAAGTTTAGCAACACTTGAATTAGCGATTGCAGGCAAGTTAGATTGGCAAGCAAAACGCAACGCAAAACTACAGCCACTTAAATTAAACCGTGTTGAGCAAGGCATGAGCTTTGCTATGGCAGAAGGTATGGTAATGGGTAAAACCAAAGGCCACTATCCTGCTCCGGTTATGGCAGTACGTACTATTAAAGCAGCGGCAAACTGTACTCGCGATGAAGCAATGGCAATCGAAAATGCTAACTTTGCAAAACTTGCGCGTACTAACGAAGCTGCAGCACAAACGGGCATTTTCTTAAATGACCAATTCATCAAAGGTAAAGCACGTAAACTTGCTAAGCACAGCGATGTAGAAATTAAACAAGCTGCAGTATTGGGCGCGGGTATTATGGGCGGCGGTATTGCATATCAGTCAGCTTATAAAGGCACACCTATCATAATGAAAGACATCCAACAGGATGCGCTTGATTTAGGTATGGGTGAAGCGTCTAAATTACTAGGTGCAAAAGTTAAGCGTGGCCACATGCCAATGGAAAAAATGTTGGCAACACTCAGTAAAATCAAACCTACACTTAACGACTCAGACCTTCAAGACGCCAACATTATTGTTGAAGCCGTTGTAGAAAACCCTAAAGTTAAGCAAGCAGTATTAGCAGACCTTGAAAAGAACATGCCAGAAGGCACTGTACTTACATCAAACACGTCAACTATTTGTATTGATTTACTTGCTGAAGCACTTGATAAGCCAGAAAACTTCTGTGGTATGCACTTCTTTAACCCAGTGCCAAAAATGCCATTAGTAGAAATTATTCGTGGTGCAAAAACGTCAGACAAAACCATTAACGCAGTTGTTGATTATGCCCTTAAACTTGGCAAGTCTCCTATCGTTGTTAACGATTGCCCAGGCTTTTTTGTAAACCGTGTTTTATTCCCTTACTTTGCAGGCTTTAGCAAGCTAGTTGTTGAAGGCGCTAACTTTGCAAAAGTAGATAAAGTAATGGAAAACGTATTTGGTTGGCCTATGGGTCCGGCTTACCTACTAGATGTTGTAGGTATTGATACGGCTTATCATTGTACTGGCGTAATGGCTGACGGTTTCCCTGAGCGCATGGCGCGTGCAGAAAAAGACCCAGTGACTGTTTTCGCAAATGAAAAACGTTTTGGTCAAAAGAACAAAGCAGGCTTCTACAAGTACGAAACAGACCGTCGTGGTCGTCTTAAAAAATCAAGCGATGCAACAGCAGTTGAGCTACTAGCGCCAATTACTGATGCACCGAAAGAATTTGATAAACAAGAAATCATTGACCGTTGTATGATTCCAATGATCAACGAAGTTCTTCTTTGTTTACAAGAAGGCATTGTTGCTTCTCCACAAGAAGCTGATATGGCCCTTGTGTACGGTGTTGGTTTCCCTCCATTTAGAGGCGGTGCGTTCCGTTACTTAGATCAAACTGGTTTAGCTAACTTTGTTGCAGCAGCAGACAAATACGCTCACCTAGGTGCGATTTACCAAGTATCAGAGCAAACTCGCAAATGGGCTGAAGAAGGCCGTGTTTTCTATAAGGTGGAAGGTTAATATCATGAATAATCCAGTAATTGTAGATTGTATCCGCACACCAATGGGTCGCTCAAAAGGCGGCGTATTTAAAAACAAGCGTGCGGAAGACTTAAGCGCTCACTTAATGAAGGGCTTACTAGAACGCAACCCAGCGGTTGATCCTGCATCAATCGACGACATTTATTGGGGTTGTGTACAGCAAACATTAGAGCAAGGCTTTAACGTTGCACGTAACGCATCGCTACTTGCGGGTATTCCACACTCAGTACCAGCAACGACCGTTAACCGTTTATGTGGCTCGTCAATGCAAGCATTGCACGACGCTGCGCGCGCTATTATGACTGGCGCTGGCGATACTTACCTAATTGGTGGTGTTGAGCACATGGGTCACGTTCCTATGACCCACGGTAACGACTTTCACCCAGGCCTAGCAACGTCAATTGCGCAAGCTTCAGGCTCTATGGGTTTAACAGCAGAATACCTTGCAACTATTCACGGCATTAGCCGTCAGCAGCAAGATGAATTTGCATACCGTTCGCATCAACGTGCACATGCTGCAACAGTTGAAGGACGTTTCCGCCGCGAAATTTTAGCAATGGAAGGTCATGCAGCAGATGGCTCTTTAATTTTAGTTGAAGACGATGAAGTAATTCGTCCTGAAACAACGGTTGAAGGTTTATCTCAGCTTCGCCCAGTATTTAACCCAGCATCGGGTTCTGTTACAGCGGGTACATCTTCTGCACTTTCTGATGGCGCATCAGCGATGTTAGTAATGAGCGAAGAAAAAGCTAAAGAGTTAGGCTTACCAATTCGTGCGCGCATTAAAGCAATGGCAGTTGCCGGTTGCGATCCATCAATCATGGGTTACGGCCCAGTACCAGCAAGTAAAAAAGCACTTGCACAAGCGGGTATCACAATTGATGACATTGATGTAGCTGAGCTTAACGAAGCCTTCGCAGCGCAATCACTGCCAGTACTTAAAGACTTAGGTTTAGCTGATGTGGTTGACGAAAAAGTTAACTTGAATGGCGGCGCTATCGCTCTGGGCCACCCTCTAGGTTGTTCTGGTTCGCGTATCAGCACCTCGCTAATTCACTTAATGGAAGATAAAAATGCTAAATATGGTTTAGCGACTATGTGTATTGGTTTAGGCCAAGGCATCGCAACTGTATTTGAGCGTGTTCAAGACTAATACTCTTAACATGTAAACCATCTTGGTGAGTAAAAAGGCGCACTGACGAAAGTTAGTTCGCCTTTTTTATTTGCCAAATTTAAGGTACTTTACTAAAGCGATTTAGATTAGTGATGTTGTTGTGATCGGGTTTATAATTTAATGTTTATGTATATAGACTTAAATGAAAACTGATCCAGATCTAAGTAATTTAGTTAAAGTATACTTAAAATTACGCTAAACTTTGGCGCAACAAAAAAGTCTGACTACTCATTAAAATCACATATTTGAATCACTATTAACAGGCATACGTACTATGAATTTTGATAACCCCGATCACCAATTAGATGCAATAGGTCTTCGCTGTCCAGAACCTGTAATGATGGTACGTGCTGCTATTCGAAAAATGAACGAGGGTGAAACACTGTTAATAACCGCCGATGACCCATCAACCACCCGTGATATTCCAAGCTTTTGTGTATTTATGGATCACACGCTGGTGGCTAAAGACGCGAATGAAGCGCCGTATAGGTATGTGGTGAAAAAAGGGTTGTAAAGCTCTCAGTTCTCAGTTTCAAAATAGAAACCGTGCTCGTTAAATCAAGTACGGTTTTTTACTTCTCTTTACGCTAAAAACTGCAACTATAAACATTCTGCTATTTCTTCGTTATAGTCACTTTTGGTTCGTCGTAGTCACTGAAATCAATGCTGACTATATACGCGCCTTTTATCGCAGGTGTATAACTAAAGTAATTATAAATAGTATTACAGTCTGCGCTTGCTGCTTGGCCTAGCGTTAAACTTTGACCTTGTGGATATGAGTCGCTATAACCACAGTTAAAGCCTTCACTAAAATCGGCATCGGCTATTTTAAATTCGTACACTTTACCTGGTGTGCTAAATTTTACCTGTGCTTGATAAAGTGCTGGGCCCACTAAATTAAGCTGATATTGAGGCTCTGCATCCCATAAGGTAAAATCGCCTCGCAGGTACATGGTGCGGTCGAGTTCTTTTTGCGGCAATACATCGTTAATTGATATTTGGCTTGAACATGCGCTGAGTAACCCAACAATAGCGAGTGGTATTATATTTTTTATTGTAATCATCAATTTTCATCCTATTCATTATACCTATTAAAAAAATGCCTATTTTGCTAATAGGTATTAAAACTAAAAAGCCAGCGTTATGCTGGCTTTTTAAATTGCTAATGGCTGTTATTTTTGTAAAACAGATATATCTGCAATATCCAAAAATAAACCACTTAACTGACTTAATAGCGCAAGGCGATTTTGCTTAACAGCTTCATCGTCGGCCATAACCATTACGTTGTCAAAAAAGTTATCAACACTTTCACGAATGCCAGCCAATTGGCTAAGCGCCTCTTGGTAGTTTCCATCAGCATAAAGTGGTGCCAGCTCAGTCGCAAATTTTGCCACTTGTGATGCCAATACTTTTTCAGCATCGTCGCTTAATAAGCTCTCATCAACGTTACCTTGGCTTGTGATATCGTTTTTAGCAAGAATGTTGCCTACACGCTTATTAGCTGCTGCAAGCGCTTCTGCGGCGTCTAAAGTGCGGAAGTGGCTTACCGCTTTAACACGGCGGTCAAAATCAACAGGTTTAGTTGGACGACGCGCAAGCACAGCTTGAATTACATCAACTTCAATGCCTTCATCTTGATACCATGCGCGGAAGCGCCCTAGCATAAAATCAAATACATCTGTTGATACATTTAGATTAGTTAGCTTATCGCCAAACAATGTTTGTGCTTTTGCTACTAGGTCTAAAATATCAAGCGGTAACTCTTTTTCGACCATGATACGCAATGCACCAATAGCAGCACGACGAAGTGCAAATGGGTCTTTATCACCTTTTGGTGCTTGGCCTATACCAAAAATACCCACCAGCGTATCAAACTTATCAGCAATGGCTACTGCACAACTAATTAGGTTTGTAGGTAAGTTATCACCTGCAAAGCGTGGCATGTATTGCTCGTTTTGAGCAACAGCTACGTCTTCTGCTTCACCGTCAAAGCGAGCGTAATGCATTCCCATTACACCTTGTACATCGGTAAATTCCATTACCATTTCGGTCATTAAGTCTGTTTTACTTAATAGGCCTGCACGTTTTGCAAGGTCTTTATCTGCGCCTAATTGCTCTGCAATGTAGCCGGCAAGTTCGCTAATACGTACAGACTTATCTTTAAGCGTACCTAACTGCTTTTGGAATAAAACGGTATCTAGCGACTCAAAACGGCTTTCTAATGTTTTCTTTTTGTCGGTTTCAAAAAAGAACTGCGCATCAGCTAAACGTGGGCGCACTACTTTTTCGTTACCTGAAATTACCACGCTTGGATCTTTACTTTCGATGTTAGATACAAACAAAAACTTATTTAAAAGTTTGCCGTTTTGATCTAATAACGGGAAGTATTTTTGATCGTCCTTCATGGTGTAAATTAGCGCTTCGGCTGGTACATCTAAAAATGCTTCTTCAAATGTTGCCGTTAATGTTACTGGCCACTCTACCAGTGATGTTACTTCTTCTAATAAGTCTTCATCCATTGCAACAACAGCGTTAACTGCGTTTGCAGCGTCTTCTATTTGTGCACGAATTTGCGCTTTACGTTGTTCGTAATCAGCAATAACGTAAGCAGATTTAAGTACATCAAAAATCTCATCAGCATGGCTGATGCTAATTTTTTCTGGGTGATGAAAACGGTGACCTTGCAGTTGGTTACTTACTTGCTTACCCAGTATTTCACCTTCGAGTAACTCGCTACCAAATAAAATAGTGACGGTATGAACTGGGCGAATAAACTGTGTTTTATTTGCACCCCAGCGCATTGGCTTTGGTATTGGTAATTTACTTAACGCTTTTGCGATAGCATCTGCCATTAGCGTTTTAGTTTCTTGCCCTGCAACTTTAGCAATATGTAGTAACCAAGCGCCTTTATCGGTTTCGAGTGTTTGTGCTTCACTTACGTCAATACCGCAACCGCGTGCCCAACCCATTGCTGCTTTTGTAGGGTTACCTTCGCTGTCAAACGCTGCTTTTGTTGCAGGGCCGCGTTTTTCAACTTCTTTGTCTTGTTGTTTAGCTTCAAGCGCTTTTACTTGTAAACCCAAACGACGAGGTGATGCATACCAGCTGACGCCTTGGTGCGCTAACTCTAGTGTTTCTAACTCTTGAGTTAAGTTTGCAGCAAATGCTTCGGCAAGTTTACGCAACGACTTTGGTGGCAATTCTTCAGTGCCAATTTCTACTAATAAATTTTGTGCTGACATGCTTACTTATCCTTACACAGCGGGAAACCAAGCGCTTCACGTGCATCGTAATAACTTTGTGCACATGCTTTTGATAACGCGCGGACACGTAAAATATAACGCTGACGTTCTGTTACCGATATAGCATGACGCGCGTCTAATAGGTTAAATGCATGCGATGCTTTCATAACTTGCTCGTAGGCAGGAAGTGGTAAATTTGCTTCAATTAACTTTTGGCTCTCAGCTTCACACTTATCAAACTGCGCAAATAAGTCATCTACGTTTGCGTGTTCAAAGTTGTAAGTAGATTGCTCTACTTCATTTTGGTGGAACACATCGCCGTAAGTTACACGCCCTAGTGGACCATCTGCCCATACTAGGTCGTAAATACTATCTACGCCTTGAATGTACATAGCTAAACGTTCAAGGCCATAAGTAATCTCGCCAGTTACTGGTGAGCACTCTAAGCCGCCTACTTGTTGGAAGTAGGTAAACTGCGTTACCTCCATACCATTTAACCAAATTTCCCAACCTAGGCCCCACGCACCTAATGTAGGTGATTCCCAGTTATCTTCTACAAAGCGTACTTCGTGAGTTAGGGTATCAATCCCCATTGCTTCTAGTGAGCCTAAGTAAAGCTCTTGGATGTTATCTGGCGATGGCTTTAACACTACCTGAAATTGGTAGTAATGTTGTAAGCGGTTTGGGTTTTCGCCATAGCGGCCATCCGTAGGACGGCGACACGGTTGTACGTATGCGCTAGACATTGGCTCAGGGCCAATTGATTTCAAAAATGTTTGCGGGTGAAATGTCCCAGCGCCCACTTCCATATCAAGTGGTTGAATAATGACACAGCCTTGCTGTGCCCAATAATCCTGTAAAGCCAGGATCAAACCTTGGAAGGTTTTTACGTCGTATTTTTGCATATTTGGCTTTTTACTATCTAAGAAGTAGCGTGAAAATTATCCTTAGTATACCGTGTGTACACTCAGGTTTTAAGCAGTTTGTGTATTTGTAGAAAATAAAAAAGGAGCCCTTAGGCTAATGCCGATCAGTTAAGAAATATTTTAATGATCGGTTGACCGATCTTTTATAGATGTAAGAATCCGATGAGCATTTGCCATCGGATTTTTTTATGAATATTAAAACAGCTTTAGACACCGCATTTAATGCCAGTACCCAATTTCATTCGTTTGAAAAGCTCTCGTCATTTCTACAGCCATCTATTATTGATGAGGCTTTTGTTGAAGCGGGAGTCGCCACCGTCAGAAAGCGTCGCTTACCTCTTGAATCTGTGATGTGGTGTGTCATGGGGATGAGTCTTTTTAGGCAAGAGTCAGTGTGGAATATTGCGACTAAGATGGATATTGCACTACCAGGTAAAACACCGCTTGTTGCACCCAGTGCGATGGTTCAGGCGCGACAGCGCCTAGGAACCGAAGCTGTCGAAAAATCCTTTAAGAAGATGGCTAAGCATTGGTATCAACAAAATAAATTCGAAACATGGAATGGACTAAATTTGCTCGGTGTCGATGGGGTTGTGTGGAGAACGGCTGATACCGCTCAAAACCGTGAAAAGTATGGCTCTGGTAGTACTCAGTATGGCGATACGGCATTTCCTCAAATCCGCATGGTGTGCCAAATGGAGCTGACAAGCCACCAACTCATTAATAGTGCGTTTGATAAATACAAATCGAATGAAATGGTGCTAGCAGAGCAGCTAATTAATGATACGCCGAATCATTCACTGACCCTGTTTGACCGTGGTTTTTATTCCTTAGGCTTGCTGCATCAATGGCAAAAAGCGGGAGAGGAAAGACACTGGATGATACCGGCAAGAAAAGGACTCCAATTTGATGTAATAAAAAGTTATAGCCGTGTAGATAAACAGGTAAGGCTGAGAGCCACTCCACAAGCGAGAAAGAAGTTCCCCGAGCTGCCGGACGAGATTGAGGCGCGACTAATTACGAAAAAAGTTAAAGGGAAAGAGTGCCGAATTCTTACATCGCTTACCGATGTAATGCGTTACCCCAGTGACGAAATTGTAGACTTATACAGCCACCGCTGGGAAATTGAGTTAGGGTATCGTGAAATGAAACAGACGCTACTGAACAGTGAATACACGCTTAGAAGCAAACGCCAAGACATGGTTGAGCAAGAATTATGGGGGTTACTGCTTGCTTACAACTTGATAAGAGTGGCTATGACCGAAGCGGCTACACGTAAAGGTATCTGGCCAAATCAGCTAAGCTTCAGCGGGTGCTCAAGCGCGGTTGTGGCCTTCTTACTTACAACGGGACTTACAAGCTCAGGAAAACTCCCTGTGCTGTATGAAAACCTCATCAATCAGCTAACTTATTACGAGCTTCCGACGAGGCGGGAAGACAGGTTCTACCCTCGGAGGGTCAAACCCAAACCAAGCAAATACCCCACAAAAAAGAAAAATACCAGTCAGCTTAACTGACTGGCATTAG
>NZ_LODI01000027.1 GCF_001468485.1 Pseudoalteromonas sp. H71 | reverse complement strand
CTAATGCCGATCAGTTAAGAAATATTTTAATGATCGGTTGACCGATCTTTTATAGATGTAAGAATCCGATGAGCATTTGCCATCGGATTTTTTTATGAATATTAAAACAGCTTTAGACACCGCATTTAATGCCAGTACCCAATTTCATTCGTTTGAAAAGCTCTCGTCATTTCTACAGCCATCTATTATTGATGAGGCTTTTGTTGAAGCGGGAGTCGCCACCGTCAGAAAGCGTCGCTTACCTCTTGAATCTGTGATGTGGTGTGTCATGGGGATGAGTCTTTTTAGGCAAGAGTCAGTGTGGAATATTGCGACTAAGATGGATATTGCACTACCAGGTAAAACACCGCTTGTTGCACCCAGTGCGATGGTTCAGGCGCGACAGCGCCTAGGAACCGAAGCTGTCGAAAAATCCTTTAAGAAGATGGCTAAGCATTGGTATCAACAAAATAAATTCGAAACATGGAATGGACTAAATTTGCTCGGTGTCGATGGGGTTGTGTGGAGAACGGCTGATACCGCTCAAAACCGTGAAAAGTATGGCTCTGGTAGTACTCAGTATGGCGATACGGCATTTCCTCAAATCCGCATGGTGTGCCAAATGGAGCTGACAAGCCACCAACTCATTAATAGTGCGTTTGATAAATACAAATCGAATGAAATGGTGCTAGCAGAGCAGCTAATTAATGATACGCCGAATCATTCACTGACCCTGTTTGACCGTGGTTTTTATTCCTTAGGCTTGCTGCATCAATGGCAAAAAGCGGGAGAGGAAAGACACTGGATGATACCGGCAAGAAAAGGACTCCAATTTGATGTAATAAAAAGTTATAGCCGTGTAGATAAACAGGTAAGGCTGAGAGCCACTCCACAAGCGAGAAAGAAGTTCCCCGAGCTGCCGGACGAGATTGAGGCGCGACTAATTACGAAAAAAGTTAAAGGGAAAGAGTGCCGAATTCTTACATCGCTTACCGATGTAATGCGTTACCCCAGTGACGAAATTGTAGACTTATACAGCCACCGCTGGGAAATTGAGTTAGGGTATCGTGAAATGAAACAGACGCTACTGAACAGTGAATACACGCTTAGAAGCAAACGCCAAGACATGGTTGAGCAAGAATTATGGGGGTTACTGCTTGCTTACAACTTGATAAGAGTGGCTATGACCGAAGCGGCTACACGTAAAGGTATCTGGCCAAATCAGCTAAGCTTCAGCGGGTGCTCAAGCGCGGTTGTGGCCTTCTTACTTACAACGGGACTTACAAGCTCAGGAAAACTCCCTGTGCTGTATGAAAACCTCATCAATCAGCTAACTTATTACGAGCTTCCGACGAGGCGGGAAGACAGGTTCTACCCTCGGAGGGTCAAACCCAAACCAAGCAAATACCCCACAAAAAAGAAAAATACCAGTCAGCTTAACTGACTGGCATTAGCCCTTAGGCTCCTTTTTATTATCTAAATATGTTTTTACACGTCTAAGTTAACTACGCGAAGCGCGTTAGTTTCAATAAAGTCACGACGTGGCTCTACCTGATCACCCATAAGTGTTGCAAATAACTGATCCGCGCCAACAGCGTCTTCGATAGTTACTTGTAACATACGGCGTGCACCTGGATCCATGGTTGTTTCCCACAGTTGATCTGGGTTCATCTCACCCAATCCTTTGTAGCGTTGAATATAGATCCCACGCTTAGATTCAGTGATCAACCATTCCAAAGCATCCACAAAGTTATCAACAGGTTTTGTTTTCTCACCACGTTGAATATAGGCACCTTCTGTAATGATGTTTGCAATGTTAACACCAGTCACAGCAATACGTTGGTAATCACGCGATGTAATGAAGTCGTAGCTTAGTACATGAGACTTATCTACACCGTGTTGACGAATATTCACAACTGGGTAGTACAA
This sequence comes from Pseudoalteromonas sp. H71, assembly GCF_001468485.1. Classification (GTDB taxonomy): domain Bacteria; phylum Pseudomonadota; class Gammaproteobacteria; order Enterobacterales; family Alteromonadaceae; genus Pseudoalteromonas. The sequence continues at coordinate 29,656 of NZ_LODI01000027.1, read as the reverse complement.
GTTACGCTCTGCATCATACTCAGTTGCAGCGTTGAAAATAGTTGCATCTTCGTCACGGTCTACTAGGTCATCAACAAGCTCTTTTGTCCACGTAATTACTTTAGCTTCGTCTTCAAGGTCTTCTTTTGTTAATTCGCTTTGGTAGATCAAACGTTCCATTACTGTGTTAGGGTATTTACGTTTTAAACGCTCGATTACTTTAACTGTGTTTTGATAATCGTGAACTATTTCCTCTAACGCTTCACCTTCAAGTGCTGATGCATCGGCACTTGTGTATAGCGCTGCGTTATTTAGTGCAAGCGATGTTAAGTAGTCAACAAGTGCAGGATCGTCTTTTATGTAGCGTTCTTGCTTACCTTTTTTCACTTTATAAAGTGGTGGTTGAGCAATATAAATATAACCGCGCTCTACAATTTCTGGCATTTGACGATAAAAGAACGTAAGCAACAAGGTACGAATGTGAGAACCATCCACGTCCGCATCGGTCATTATAATGATACGGTGGTAACGTAGTTTTTCAGGGTTATATTCATCACGGCCAATACCACAGCCTAACGCAGTGATTAGCGTTGCCACTTCTTGTGAAGACAGCATTTTATCAAAACGTGCTTTTTCAACGTTTAGAATTTTACCTTTAAGCGGAAGAATCGCTTGATTCTTACGGTTACGACCCTGCTTGGCTGATCCGCCAGCAGAGTCCCCTTCCACTATGTAAAGTTCTGATTGCGCAGGATCTTTTTCCTGACAATCGGCTAATTTACCCGGCAAACCGGCAAGGTCCATAGCGCCTTTACGACGTGTCATTTCACGTGCTTTACGTGCTGCTTCACGTGCACGTGAAGCATCAATAATTTTCCCAACAACAATTTTTGCATCTACTGGATTTTCTAATAAAAACTCAGTGAATTTTTCAGCCATTGCTTGTTCTACCGCAGACTTAACTTCGCTAGATACTAGCTTGTCTTTTGTTTGCGATGAAAACTTAGGATCTGGAACTTTAACACTAATTACAGCAGTCAAACCTTCACGCGCATCGTCACCGGTTGCGTTACTCGTTGTTTTTGCTTTCTTGTTAAAGCCTTCTTTTTCCATAAAGTTATTAAGTGTACGTGTTAGCGCAGATCTAAAACCAGCTAAGTGAGTACCACCATCACGTTGTGGAATGTTATTTGTGAAACAGTAAATGTTTTCTTGGTATGCGTCATTCCATTGCATTGATACTTCAACGCTAATTCCGTCTTCAACACGCTCATGTGTAAAGTGGAATACACCTTTATGAATAGGTGTTTTATTGCGGTTAATGTATTCAACAAATGCCTGAATACCACCTTCGTATTTGAAGTGATCGCTTTTATTTTCTTCACGCTCATCATTTAAAATGATGCTAACACCGGAATTCAGGAACGACAGTTCACGTAGGCGTTTTGCTAAAATATCGTAATGAAAATCTAAATTAGTGAATGTTTCTGCACTAGGCCAAAAGCGTAGTTCTGTCCCCGTAGTTTCAGAGTCACCAATAACAGCGAGTGGTGCATCTGGCACACCCATAGTGTAAAACTGCTCATGAAGTTTGCCTTCGCGACGCACGGTTAGTTTTAATTTTTCTGAAAGTGCGTTTACAACCGAAACACCTACACCATGCAAGCCACCTGATACTTTATAAGAGTTATCATCAAACTTACCACCAGCGTGAAGTACCGTCATGATTACTTCGGCAGCCGAAACGCCTTCTTCTTCATGGATAGACACTGGGATACCACGGCCGTTATCTCTAACCGAAACAGAGCCATCTAAGTGAATCGTTACAAAAATATCATCACAATGACCGGCTAAGGCTTCGTCTATTGAGTTATCAACGACCTCAAACACCATGTGGTGTAAGCCTGTGCCATCATCGGTGTCCCCTATATACATTCCAGGACGCTTTCTTACTGCGTCTAATCCTTTAAGTACTTTAATACTCGACGAGTCATAATTCTCAGACATGGTTAATCCCACTTATCTTGTTATTAGGTTGCCATGTTTCACGTGGAACATTTGTAGTTCTCGTTGCATGGGTTCCACCACAGCAGAAATACTCTCAGATAAAATTGAAGAGATAAATATTTGAGAACGACAGTGAGACAATAATTGCCCAACTTTCTCTTTTGTATCTTCGCCTAACTCTGAGGGTAAATCATCTATTAGCAATATAGATTGCTTATCGGTCTCTGACTCAATTAAGCTATTTTGCGTTACTTTTAACGCATACAATAATAACTTTAACTGCCCGCGTGAGAACGTATTCTCTACACTGTTGCCAGCGACACTAAAACTAAAGTCAGCCTTATGAGGGCCTTTACTTGTAAATCCTTGGCGAGAATCTCGCTCAAAGTTTTGTTCTAATGCATCGTTAAGAGATTCATTCTCTTTCCAGCCTGCATTAAACGTCATTTCTAAATCGCGTATAAGCGTTAATTCTGCACACATTTTACCAAAAAACTGCTGCTTAAACCTACTTATATACGCCATTCTCAATTTATTTATTTCTTCAGCCAGTCTAACAAATTCTTTGTCCCAAAACTTAATTTGGTCAAAATAATTCTTAGGCTTAGACTTTAACAATGCATTGCGTTGTTTTAATACTTTATTAAAGGATTGCCACAGGTAAAAGAACTCATGTTCCACGTGGAACAATCCTAAATCTAAAAACTTTCTGCGCTCTTTTGGACCACCAAAAAACAAAGAGTAGCTTTCAGGCGTAATTATTTGAACAGGCATAAGTTGTGCGAGTTCAGATATTTTTCGGCTCGCTTTACCTTGAATCTTTAAATTTGTTTCACCTAACCGCGTTTTACTAATACCAATAGGAATTGATAAATCATGAACCGTTTTTCGGCCATGAATTACAAACTGGTCCTGTTGGTGTGCAATTATGCTTTTATGTTTTGGTGTTCGAAAAGACTTGCCGTGAGAAAGGTAATAAATAGCTTCTAAAAGACTGGTTTTCCCGCTGCCATTTTCACCATATATAATATTAACGCCATTAACAGGTTCTAGCGTCAGCGCCTCAATATTACGAAAATATTTGAGGCTCAAATGACTTAAGCTCATTATATGTTTATGATCTTATAAACGCATAGGCATAACAACATACATAGCTTCATCATCACCAGCGCCTTCTATTAAAGCACTACTGTTTGAATCTGCTAACGTAAACTGTACATCTTCGGTTTTTAATGTATTTAGTACATCTAAAACATACGAAACATTAAAACCAATTTCTAATTCATCACCTTGGTAATTTACTTCAACAACCTCTTCAGCTTGTTCTTGCTCTGGATTGTTAGCAGTAATTTTTAATAAACCATTTGATAAATTTAAGCGTACACCACGAAACTTTTCATTCGACAAGATAGATACACGCTGAAACGCATTTCGCAACCATTCACGGTTCGCAATAATTGTTTTGTCACCGCCACGTGGAAGTACACGTCGGTAATCAGGAAAACGCCCATCAACAAGTTTACTTGTAAATGTAAACTCAATATCAATAATACGAATGTGGTTAGCACCAAATTGAATAGTTACTAGCTCATCGTCGGCAACCATAAGGCGCATAATTTCTTGTACACCTTTGCGCGGTATAATTAATTGGCGCTGGGTATTTAATGATTGAGTAAGTTTTTTCTGTGCAATAGCCAAACGGTGTCCGTCGGTAGCCACCGTTTTAATATCACTGTTATCAACTTCAAACGACATACCATTTAAGTAATAACGTACATCTTGGTTTGCCATTGAAAAATGTGTGCTTTCAAGTAATTTACGAAGCTCTAAACGTGTTAGTTGAAATTCAACTTCACCATCCCACTCTTCTAAATTGGGAAAATCAGCAGCGGATAATGTCGTTAATGAAAAACGACTTTTACCACTGGTTAATAACAGCTGGTGATCTTGTAAGCTTAAAGTAATGTCTGAACCTTCAGGTAAGCTTTTACAAATATCGAGTAATTTTTTAGCGGGTAAAGTCAATTTTGTGTCGGCAATATCATCACCTACAAAAACACCAGACACTAATTCAATTTCAAGGTCGGTCCCTGTCATCGAAAGCTGTCCGTTTTCTACTACTAACAAAACGTTAGATAAAATTGGTAACGTATGCTTTCGCTCAATTGCGCCCGATACTTGTACCAATGGCTTTAAAAATTGTTGTCTTGATATTGTTATTTGCATAATAAAGTCAGCCCTAAGATGACAATGTTCTTATTAAATTTTGATAATCTTCTTTGATTTCGTGGCTTTCATCACGTAGTGATTTTATTTTACGACACGCATGTAAAACAGTTGTATGGTCTCGCCCGCCAAAAGCATCCCCAATCTCAGGTAAGCTGTGATTAGTAAGTTCCTTAGACAACGCCATAGCAACCTGACGAGGTCTTGCTATAGAGCGGCTTCGGCGTTTAGAAAGTAAATCTGACACACGAATTCGATAATACTCAGCCACTGTACGCTGTATATTATCAATTGTGACAAGCTTATCTTGCAGTGCCAGTAAATCACGCAGTGCTTCTTTTACAAAGTCGATAGAGATAGGACGCCCTGTAAAGTTTGCATTTGCAATTACACGATTAAGTGCCCCTTCAAGCTCTCGCACGTTTGAACGTAATTTTTTTGCAATGAAGAAAGCCACTTCGTGCGGTAAATTAATTTTACTTTGCTGGGCTTTTTTCATCAAAATAGCAACGCGAGTTTCAAGTTCTGGTGGCTCTATAGCAATTGTTAATCCCCAACCAAAACGAGACTTAAGTCTGTCTTCAACCCCTTCAATTTCCTTAGGGTAACGATCGGAAGTTAAAATAATTTGTTGGTTGCCTTCAAGTAAGGCATTAAAGGTATGAAAAAATTCTTCTTGAGAACGCTCTTTGTTTGCAAAGAATTGAATGTCATCAATCATTAATGCATCAACACTACGGTAATAACGTTTAAATTCTTCTATTGCGTTATTTTGTAGCGCTTTAACCATGTCTTGCACAAAACGTTCAGAATGCATATAAACAATTTTTGCATCAGGCTTATTAGCCATAATGCCATTGCCTACAGCATGGAGTAAGTGCGTTTTACCTAAACCTGTTCCACCGTATATAAATACAGGGTTAAATGCAGAGCCAGGATTATCGGCCACTTGAGTTGCAGCCGCTTTTGCTAGCTGGTTAGATTTACCCTCAACAAAACTATCAAAGGTATAGTTTTCTTTAATATTAGATTTATAACCCGATTTAGGTGCTGGCTCAACAACCGGCTTTTGCTCTCGCGGTTGTTGCTTTGCTGATGCTTGCGTATTAGGTGCAGATTGCGTTTCTATAACAGGTGCAACCTGTGTATTTAACAGCGGCTTACTACCTACATCAAAACGCAGTTCAGGTGCTTCATCACCACAAATCTCTACAAGTAATTCGTTAATTCGATTAAGGTATTTTTCTCTTACCCAATCAAGCACAAAGCGATTAGGTGCATAAATAGTCAGAGTATCTTCGGTACTTTCTGCTTGAAGTGGTCTTACCCACATACTGAACTGCTGCGAAGGCAATTCATCTTGCAATACATATAAACAACTTTGCCAAACCGACAGATACACAGTTAAACTCCCAAAGATATAATTTTTATTCCCGCACATCAAAAATGGTTAAATACCATGCATTTATTGCGTTTAAATAGCCAAATAAGCGGCCCAAGACCAAGTATTATGAAGGCAGTTTATCCACAAGTAAAAGGCTGATTTTTATAAAATGATGTATAACGTTATAAAAAAACACTAACAAACTGATTTAATTACATTTTTAATTATTAACTTGATAGTAGATCATAACAAAATAACACCAAGATCGCGAACCAATTCTACGATCCAATTTACTTTTCCCCGGCTTTTATTCACTTTTTATACATGGGCTGTGGAAAACTTCTTATTTATGATGATCCTACTAGATCACGCTTTATGATCCCCAGCTGCTTGCTTAATAAACACAGTGCTTAACGCGTAATTATGATTGACTTTAAGTCGTTTCATCTATAATATCTCGCGCTCGCAATGGCACCTGTGCCAGGATCGCGACCTGCATAGGATGTTTTAACTTTAACCGATCGGATGAGATTGTTATGAAAAGAACTTTTCAACCTAGCGTTTTAAAACGCAAACGTGCACACGGCTTCCGTGCTCGCATGGCAACTGTAAATGGCCGTAAAGTATTAGCACGTCGCCGCGCTAAAGGCCGCAAAGTTCTTTCTGCTTAATTTATAAGTGGAAGACTTTAGCTTTGGCAGGGAGTTACGTCTGTTAACTCCCTCGCATTACTCTCGTATATTTAACGAACCCGCCCGGGCTGCAACTCCTTACTTCACTCTATTAGCTAAACCCAATGACCAAGGGAAACCTAGGTTAGGACTTACTGTTGCTAAAAAACGTGTAAAAAAGGCATGCCAACGAAACCGTATTAAACGTCTTGCTCGCGAAAGTTTTCGTTTAAATCAACACAACATTGATAACATTGATATTGTGCTTATGGTTAAAAATGGTATTGACGAACAGTCTAATGAAGAATTAACCAAGCAACTGACTAAGTTATGGCGAAAAATTAATGAACGCTGTAAACCAGGTGCGCCTAAGCCTCCACCCTTTAAGAAACGCCCAAACAAATCAGCTAAATCTAATAAACAAACCCAATAGCAATAGAATTACAGGGTTAATTAATGTATCTTTAGCTCACCTTTTAATCATGCATTTAAAATTTCCAATAGAGCCTTTAAATACATGATATCTATCTCACTAAATTTAACTAGGGGCATAAACATCATGAGGTTACTTAAACCACTTGTTGCTTTACCGACATTATGTTTAGTGTTATTGATCCGCGGTTATCAAAAGTGGATTAGCCCGCTATTAGGTCCGCATTGTCGTTTTAATCCAAGCTGCTCACATTACGCAATTCAAGCAATAAAATTGCATGGATTGATAAAAGGAAGTTGGTTAGCATTAAAACGCATATTAAAATGCCATCCTTTACATTCAGGTGGTGATGACCCAGTACCTGAAAAAATAACCCATATTAACCACCAACACGAGAAATAAGAGCTGTTATGGAATCGCAACGCACGTTTTTATTCATTGGCCTAATGCTAGTGTCGTTTTTATTGTTCCAAGAATGGAATAATGATTATAACCAGCCAAAAGTCGATCCAAGTGCCACAACACAAACACAACAAGCAAATTCAACTGAATCAGATGATTTTATACCCTCATCATCAGAATCTGGCTTACCGGCTTCAACAACATTAGCTAAACGTTCTGTTATAGAAATTAAAACAGACGTGTTTAAAGTTAAAATCGACACCAAAGGTGGTGATATTGTTGAATCAGACTTACTTCAGTATGAAGAAGTGAAAGGCGAAGAAACACCTTTCATGCTGCTGGGTGAGTTTGATGGTAATCAATACTTTTCACAAAGTGGTTTAATTGGTTTAAATGGTCCTGACGCATCTGCAAACGGTCGCCCTACTTACCACAGCGAACAAACATCTTATACCTTAACCGGTGATGAGTTACGTGTACCGCTGCAGTTTACTGACAGCAACGGTGTTAGCTTTACTAAAACGTATGTATTTAAAAAAGGGCAATATGACGTTGGCTTAGAATACACAGTAAACAATACAACCAGTGCGCCTATTCAAGTACAGCTTTACACGCAAGTTAAGCGCACAGTACAAGAAAAAGGCAGCTTAGTTGATCAAAACTATTTAGGTGCAGCTTACGGTACTGACGAAGAACCGTACGAAAAGTACAGTTTTTCTGACATGGCTGACAAAAACCTCAATGAAAGCACACAAGGTGGTTACATTGCATTTATTCAACATTACTTTGTAAGTGCGTGGGTACCAAAACAAGACCAAACCAACACCCTGTATAGCTTAATTACGAGCAGCAATGCCGCAATCATTGGTACAAAAGCACAACCAGTTAATGTACAAGCCGGTACTGAGCAAACTATTACTTCTATCTACTACATGGGCCCTAAAGAGTCTGATGTATTAGAAGCGCTTCACCCTGACTTAGACCTAACTGTAGACTACGGCTGGTTATGGTTTATTTCACAGCCACTATTTGTATTACTAAAATGGCTTTACAGTATCCTTGGTAACTGGGGTTTAGCAATTATTGCTATCACTATTATTGTTAAATCATTGATGTACCCGCTAACTAAAGCACAATACACGTCAATGGCTAAAATGCGTGCCCTTCAACCAAAAATGGCTGCATTAAAAGAAAAATATGGTGATGACCGTCAAAAATTCGGTCAAGCTACTATGGAAATGTACAAAAAAGAGAAAGTAAACCCAATGGGTGGCTGTTTCCCTATTTTGTTACAAATGCCAATATTCTTAGCGTTGTTTTATGTATTTTTAGAGTCAACAGAACTTCGCCATGCTGAGTTTATGCTTTGGTTAACTGATTTATCAGCACAAGACCCATACTACGTATTACCAATTTTATTTGGTGCAAGTATGTTTATAACTCAGAAGCTTCAACCAATGACGGTTACCGATCCAATGCAGCAAAAAATGATGACCTTTATGCCGGTTATCTTCTCTGTATTCTTCTTATGGTTCCCATCAGGCTTAGTACTTTATTGGTTAGTATCTAACCTTATTTCAATCGCGCAAATGCTTTATATTTATCGCGGTATGGAAAAGAAAGGAATAAAAGTAAGAGGCTAACTTAGCCCTACTTATCAAAAAGGCGACTTAGGTCGCCTTTTTTATTGCCCATTTTTTATCAGAGCATTCGCGAGTGGTAATTTCATAGGTTACAATAGCGCCATAACGTACACATTGTTGGTAAATTTAATAGCATGATCAATCAAGACACAATTGCAGCACAAGCAACCGCCCCCGGCCGTGGTGGTGTTGGTATTATTCGGGTTTCTGGCAGCCTTGCTAAAAGCGTTGCCGAGCAAGTTATTGGTAAAATACCAAAGGTGAGATACGCCGATTACGTACCATTTAAAAACTTAAACGGTGATCAGCTTGACCAAGGTATTGCTATTTATTTTGCCGGACCGAACTCATTTACTGGCGAAGATGTACTTGAGTTGCAAGGCCATGGCGGCCCAGTTGTGCTTGATATGCTACTTAAAGAAATTAGTAAAATAGAGGGTGTACGTTTAGCAAAGCCAGGAGAATTCTCTGAGCGCGCATTTATGAACGACAAGCTTGATTTAACCCAAGCAGAAGCAATTAGTGACCTTATTAATGCCACCAGTGAACAAGCCGCTAAAAGCGCCTTACAATCGCTTCAAGGTGAGTTTTCCAAACATATAGAAACCCTGGTTGAAAAAGTAATCCACCTTCGTATGTACGTAGAAGCTGCAATCGACTTTCCAGATGAAGAAATAGACTTTTTGTCTGACGGTAAAGTAAGCGGTGATTTAGACGCAATTATAAATCAGCTAAACACCGTAACTAACAAAGCCAAACAAGGCAGTATAATGCGCGAAGGTATGCGTGTAGTTATTGCAGGTCGTCCTAATGCAGGTAAATCAAGCTTGCTTAATGCCCTAGCAGGTCGAGAAGCAGCAATCGTAACCGAAATAGCAGGTACCACCCGCGACGTGCTACGCGAACACATTCACATTGATGGCATGCCACTGCATATTATCGATACCGCAGGTCTTCGTGAAAGCCCTGACCGCGTAGAACAAATAGGTATTGAGCGCGCATGGGAAGAAATAAACCAAGCCGACCGCGTTTTATTTATGCTTGATGGCACCGATACCGTCGATACCGACCCACATAAAATTTGGCCAGAATTTATGGCAAAATTACCAAAAGGCATGGGGGTTACAGTGATCAGAAATAAAGCCGATTTGTCGGGTGATATTGTAGGCCTAGATGAACACCAACAATACCCAGTCATAAGCTTAAGTGCTAAAAATGCAGATGGTATTGAGCTTGTACGAGAGCATTTAAAAGCCTGTATTGGTTTTGACGGCGCAACAGAAGGTGGCTTTATGGCTCGTCGCCGCCATTTAGATGCTCTAGAGCGCGCAGCTTATCATTTAGATACGGGTAAAACGCAGCTTGAAATGCATATTGCGGGTGAAATTTTGGCCGAAGAGCTACGCTTAACGCAGCAATTTTTAAACGAAATAACGGGTGAGTTTACTTCAGACGACCTACTAGGAAAAATATTTAGCTCGTTCTGTATTGGTAAATAAAAGACCTAACAACTAAATAATTAAAAATTAAGGGCGTAAAAACGCCCTTTTTTACTGCCTAAATTAAGCCTTCCTATATCAATGTATGAGTATTTTTTAGATAAGCTAAGTGCTATTTTAGGCTCTCAATTACTCTAAATTAGTATCTTTAAATGCTTATTAATGGCCTACTTTACAAGATATAACCGCCTAATTAGGGTGATATATCCCCCACATACGAATAAGTTAAGCCAATATAATTAACCTTAAAACAAACTAAAATCACTGTTTTTAGTATTTTGTTAGCTAAATTGCAGCCATATTTGGCTATATATCAAAAAATAAAGCGATCACAAGTGTGTATTGATCGGGCTATCCACCAGCTAAAACATATAAAAACATGTACCAATATTACAAAAATTTTAAATTTAGTCAGATCAGTTATCCACAATTCCTACTTTTTGAACAAAACCCTAAAAATTTTTAACTGAAAAACACGTTATTAACTCTATTTTTAGTAAAAAACAGCCATAATGAAATTTAATTTGGTATTTATTTAGTAAGATCATATTTAATTGATCACTTTTTAAAATTGTTTTAGATCTTAATAATCAGTTATAAACACCCTTTATATCCACATTATGATCAACTTCATTTTTATATTAAATATTCATCACTTTTGCACTTACAAATAATTAAAATCAATAACTTACAAAATTTCAGGCTAATAGGATATAGAGTTAAACAGAACTTCCCCCAATCTTATTAACAGCTTGATCAGAAGATTACATTTAAATATTTTATGTTACAGCCATATAAATCAATAACTTAAAATAATTTTAAACAATGATCTAAAAATCAACCTAAAAATAGTTATCCAAACTAACACTCTTCTCTTTACTGCTGTTTTCACTCGGCTATCATAGGCAGCAATTAAAACTAATGCGATCATAACTAATCATGAGTTCAGTAAATATTATTGTTGGCAGCCAAATGGGATCGGCCGAGTATGTTGCAGAGCAATTAAGCGATGAGCTTAATAACCAAGGTATTGAAGCTCAACTACATGATCAGCCTGAGTTTAATGAAATAGATCAACACAATACAGTATGGCTAGTATGTACATCTACTTATGGTGCAGGTGATTATCCAGATAACCTTTTAAGTTTTGTAGAACAAGTAGCTCAAACAACTGATTTAAAACATTTAAAGTTTTCGGTTATAGCACTAGGCGATACCAGCTACGACACGTATAACTTAGCAGGGCGCAATATAGAAGCACTACTGCTCGAAAAAGGCGCTATAAAAGTAGCAGAACGCTTAGAGTTAAATATATTAGACGAATCACTCCCTGAAGACACAGCACTAGCTTGGTTAGATGCTTGGGTGTCTCAAACAGGATTAAAATAAAGAGATCAAGTTAAATTCCATATAAAAGTTACCCACAATTTACTAATAATTTAATTAATAATGTGGATAAAGATTGAATAAACTGCATTTTAGAGCATGCTTATCCATGGGATAAGATCTAACTAATCACCCCCTGTGTATAAAGTGGCTTTTTGATCAGTGCTTATTTGTGGGATGATCAGTAGTAGTAATAGTATTAAAAGATCTCTTTAAAAGATCCTTTATATTATTAGAGATCACTTACTTAGATCTGAGCACAGTTTAATCATTTATCTTCTGCTCATTTCTAGGTAGAATACGCTCCCTTTTGAAGTTTACCGGTTTGATTTAAGTAGGATCCCATTAATGATTTTTCATGAAAATTTTGACGTTATCGTAGTAGGTGGTGGACATGCAGGCACTGAAGCCGCATTGGCAGCTGCCCGTATGGGGATGAATACCCTGCTACTGACTCACAATATGGATACCCTTGGTCAAATGTCTTGTAACCCAGCAATTGGTGGGATAGGCAAAGGTCACTTGGTAAAAGAAATAGATGCCCTTGGTGGTGCAATGGCACAAGCTATTGATAAAGGCGGGATCCAATTTCGTACTTTAAATTCTTCAAAAGGACCGGCTGTTCGTGCAACTCGAGCACAAGCCGATCGCGCTTTGTACAAAGCGGCTATTCAAACAACATTACAAAATCAAGAAAACTTAAAAATATTTCAGCAATCGTGTGACGATCTAATTGTTGAAAACGATCGTGTTACTGGCGTAGTAACTCAAATGGGGTTACGTTTTAGCGCACCCAGTGTAGTACTTACTGTAGGTACCTTTTTAGGTGGCCAAATACACATAGGTTTAGAAAATTACAAAGGTGGACGTGCAGGCGATCCGCCATCAATTGCTTTAGCACAGCGTCTTCGCGAACAACCATTTAGAGTAGATCGTCTAAAAACAGGAACTCCACCACGCATTGATGCCCGTACGGTTGATTTTAGCAAAATGCAAGAACAACCAGGTGATACGCCTACACCAGTGTTTTCATTTTTAGGTAAACAAAGTGATCACCCGCAACAAATACCGTGTTACATCACTTACACAAATGAAAAAACACACGATGTTATACGCAAAAATTTGCATCGTTCACCTATGTACTCGGGTGTTATAGAAGGGATTGGCCCGCGTTATTGTCCATCTATTGAAGATAAAATTGTCCGCTTTGCCGATAAAGACAAACATCAAATATTTGTAGAGCCAGAAGGTTTAACATCTTACGAGCTTTACCCTAATGGCATTTCAACAAGCCTACCATTTGATGTGCAATTGGAAATAGTGCAATCGATTACTGGTTTTGAAAATGCACATATTTGCCGACCTGGTTACGCAATTGAATACGATTACTTTGATCCACGTGATTTAAAACAATCATTAGAAACTAAATTTATTGAAGGTTTATTCTTTGCAGGCCAAATAAACGGAACTACAGGCTATGAAGAAGCCGGAGCGCAAGGCTTAATTGCTGGTATGAACGCAGCGCTTAAAGTGCAAGGTAAAGATTCGTGGACGCCACGTCGTGACGAAGCATACGTTGGTGTATTAATTGACGACTTGGCAACGCTTGGTACAAAAGAACCGTACCGTATGTTTACTAGCCGTGCCGAATACCGTTTATTATTGCGTGAAGATAATGCCGATATTCGTCTAACCGAAAAGGGCCGTGAGCTAGGTTTAGTTAATGACGAGCGCTGGCAAGCATTTAACGAAAAAATGGAAGTGATCGAGAAAGAAAAACAACGCATAAAGGACACGTGGATTCATAAAGATCATAATGTTGTTGATCAGGTAAACGCATTATTAAAAGCGCCATTAACGCGTGAGGCAAGTTTAGAAGAATTATTGCGTCGTCCTGAGATCCGTTATGATGATCTAATGGCTATTGAAGGCTTAGGATCTGAATTTACAAATAAGGCGGCTTTAGAGCAAGTTGAGATCCATACTAAATACGCAGGTTACATTGCGCGTCAGCAAGATGAGATCAACAAACAGCTTCGTCATGAAGAAACAATTTTACCAAAAGAGTTTGATTATAAAACCGTGTCTGGTTTATCAAATGAGGTGGTGGCAAAACTAGAAGAGTCTCGTCCAGACACTATTGGTCAAGCCTCGCGTATTTCTGGTATCACACCCGCGGCTATTTCGTTATTATTAGTGTATCTGAAGAAGCAAGGCTTATTACGCAAATCTGCGTAATGGTAAGGGCACCTAGTGTTACAACAACAATTAACTACATTGTTAGCGCAAACTGATATTGCGCTAACAGAAAAACAACAACAACAGCTTGTTCGTTACGTTGAGCTATTGGATAAGTGGAACAAGGCGTATAACTTAACCTCAGTACGTTTGCCTCAAGAAATGATGGTAAAACATATTATGGACAGCCTTGTTGTTGCACCTCATTTACCCGGTCATCATTATATTGATGTGGGTACAGGTCCAGGCCTTCCTGGCATTGTATTAGCCATTGCACTTCCTAATACCCAATTTGTTTTACTCGACAGTTTAGGTAAACGTGTACGCTTTTTAATGCATGTTAAACATGAGCTCGGGCTTGATAATGTTACCCCGGTGCAGTCAAGAGTTGAAGAATATCAACCAAGTGTTAAATTAGATGGCGTACTCAGTCGTGCATTTGCTTCATTACAAGATATGGTTGACTGGTGCTCGCACTTAATTGATCATTCGGGTCAATTTATTGCGCTTAAAGGCGTTTACCCTAGCGAAGAGTTAGAGTCACTACCGGCTGGCGTAAAGTTTGAGAAAAAAATTGCATTAGAAGTACCTGAGTTAGATGCACAACGACATTTAATTATTCTTTCTAAAGACTAGGGATCAGAGACACTGTGGCAAAAGTCATCGCATTGGCAAATCAAAAAGGGGGTGTAGGTAAAACTACGACCGCTGTTAATCTCGCTGCGTCTATGGCCGCAACGAAGCGTAAAGTGCTGTTAATTGATCTCGACCCGCAAGGTAATGCCACTATGGGCAGTGGTGTAGATAAGTATGGCGATGTGCCTACTATTTACGACCTACTTATTGAAGATAAGCCCATTGAAGACGTGATCATTAAAGAAACGTCTGGCGAATACCATATGATTGCAGCAAATGGAGACGTAACCGCTGCTGAAGTTAAACTCATGGAATTATTTGCCCGTGAAGTACGCCTTCGTAATGCACTTGAAAAAATTCAGGACCAATACGAGTTTATATTCATAGACTGCCCGCCTTCATTAAATATGCTCACTGTTAATGCTATGGCCGCTGCTGATTCCATTTTAGTGCCAATGCAATGCGAGTATTATGCACTCGAAGGCTTAACTGCATTAATGGATACCATCACGCAGTTGGCTAAATTGGTTAACCCCGAATTAAAAATTGAAGGCATATTGCGCACTATGTACGATCCGCGTAACCGCCTAGCAAACGACGTTTCAGAACAATTAAAACAACATTTTGGTGATAAAGTGTATCGCACTGTGATCCCGCGCAATGTTCGTCTAGCTGAGGCGCCAAGTTTTGGCGCTCCTGCTATGTATTACGACAGAGCATCAAGTGGCGCAAAAGCGTATTTAGCACTTGCCGGTGAAATGCTGCGCAGAAAAGAAAAAACAGCGTCCGTTGTCGCCTAACTTTGAGGTAAAAAAATAACATGTCTGCTAAAAAACGAGGTTTAGGCCGAGGACTCGATGCACTTTTAAGTTCGTCTAAGCCTGCACCCAGCGCCAGCAAGGAACAAGACACACAAAACGTCACAGAGGTTGTTCAAAGTACAGTAAGTGCTACAGATAACCCATTACAAACATTGCCTATTGAGTTTTTGCATTCAGGCAAGTACCAACCTCGTAAAGACATGTCTGAAGAGGCACTCGAAGAACTTGCCAGTTCAATTCGATCACAAGGTATTATACAACCCATTGTAGTACGCCCTATTGCTCATAACAGCTATGAAATTATTGCCGGTGAGCGTCGTTGGCGCGCAGCGCAAATAGCTAAGCTCGACACTGTTCCGTGTATCATTAAAGATGTACCCGATGAAGCCGCCGTTGCTATTGCCCTGATTGAAAATATTCAGCGTGAAGATTTAAATGCAATGGAAGAGGCGGTTGCACTAAATCGTTTATTAAATGAGTTTGAATTAACACATCAACAAGTGGCTGATGCGGTTGGGAAATCAAGAACGACCGTAACAAACTTATTACGTTTAAATAATTTAAACAACGATGTAAAAATTCTGTTAGAACATGGTGACATAGAAATGGGTCATGCGCGCTGTTTACTTGCACTTGAAGGTGAAGCACAGTCTGACGCTGCACGAACGGCTGTTGCAAAGGCACTTACTGTAAGAGAGACTGAAAAATTAGTGCGCGCAATTTTAGAGCCAGCACCCGCCAAGCAAGAACACAAAAAAGACCCAGATGTTAAACAGTTAGAACAACAATTAGCAGAAAACCTAGGTGCTAAAGTAGAGATAAATTACAACAAAAAAGGCAAGGGTAAATTGGTTATTTCATATACTAATTTAGACGAGCTTGACGGCATTTTGAATCGTATTAATCACGACAATACCCACCATTGATCTATTACATGTCTAAAAAGAGACATTTGTAGCAAATTTGTGTTACAAACTCTCTACTCAAGTTGCAAAACTGGCAGGATACAGTATAATTTCGCCAGTTTTCACACCCTAACGATTTGAATGCCATTAAGGTTAACAAAAAGTGAATAATAAGTTAGCGAGTCCGTATAGGCTTGCCGCATTTAAATTAATTTGTCTTCAGGGTGTTGTAGCATTATTTGCTGCCGTAATTATTTTTATTGGTTTGGGAGTTGAAGCCAGTCTGTCAGCGTTAGCTGGTGGCGCAGTCGCGATACTCCCTCACTGTGTTTTTGCACTTTACGCCTTTCGATTTATGGGCGCGAGTCGTGCAGAACAAGCGTATAACGCGTTAAAACGCGGTAACGCTCTAAAGTTTATGCTGACAATCATTTTGTTTGCGCTAGTACTAAAGCATTTTCCGGTAGTTTTACTGCCCTTTTTTAGTATCTATGTACTAGCTTTATTCACTGGATTGTTTGCACCCGTTTTTTTTAAACATTAACTTTTGGGATATAACATGGCTGCAGAAGAAGTTACTCTATCTAGCCATATCCAGCACCACTTAACCAATGCTAAGATGTGCTCGACCGACGCCGGTCTAGCCTTCAATAAAGCATGTACGGACAGTGGTTTTTGGACATGGCATGTAGATACCCTCGCATGGTCAATCGGACTAGGTCTTATCTTTTTATGGATCTTCCGTAGTGCCGCTAAAAAATCAACATTGGGCGTACCAGGTAAATTTCAGTGTTTCATTGAAATGATAGTTGAGTTCGTTGGCGACAACGTACGTGACACTTTCCATGGTAAAAGCAAGCTGATAGCACCATTAGCATTAACGATATTCGTTTGGATATTTTTAATGAACTTAATGGATTTAATCCCAGTTGACTTCTTGCCTGCATTTGCTGGTTTAGTTGGTGAGCAAGCTTTTGGCATGGACTCACACGACGTATACATGAAAATTGTACCAACAACAGATATAAACTTAACAGCAGCACTAGCGCTAGGCGTGTTTATATTAATGATTGGTTACTCAATTAAAATTAAAGGCATCAGCGGTTTTATTAAAGAGCTAACACTTCACCCGTTTAGTTCTAACAATACAGCTATGCAGATTCTTTTAATCCCATTCAATCTATTACTAGAGCTTATCGCATTGGTTTCTAAGCCGTTTTCACTGGCACTGCGTTTGTTCGGTAACTTATATGCAGGTGAACTAATCTTCATCCTTATAGGTGCGATTGGCTTAATGCAACTACCGTTGCACTTTGTTTGGGCTGTATTCCATATCTTAGTAATCGTATTGCAAGCATTCGTATTTATGATGCTAACAATCGTATACCTAAGTATGGCAAGTTCAGATAATCACTAATTTATAACTTTTAATTTTTACTTTTAATTACAATTGAAACTTTGGAGAAAAAAATGGAACTAGTATTAGGTCTTAAGTACATCGCAGTAGCTTTACTTATCGGCTTCGGTGCAATCGGTACAGCAATCGGTTTTGGTAACATGGGCGGTAAATTCCTTGAAGCATGTGCGCGTCAACCTGAACTTGCACCATCGCTACAAGTTAAAATGTTTATCCTTGCTGGTCTAATCGATGCTGTAGCAATGATTGGTGTTGGTATCGCGATGGTATTGTTGTTCGTACTTTAATTTTATTTTTTGAACAGCTTACTATTTAAGGAGGAGCGGTTGTGAACTTAAACGCCACTCTTATCGGTGAATTAATTGCGTTTACGGTGTTCGTACTTTTTTGTATGAAATTCGTATGGCCACCACTAAACGGTGCAATTGAAGCTCGCCAGAAGAAAATCGAAGATGGTTTAGCTGCCTCTGATAGAGCCGAAAAAGACTTAGAACTTGCGCAACAAAAAGCTGCAGAACAGCTTAAAGATGCAAAAGCTCAAGCGGCTGATATCATTGATCAAGCTAAAAAGCGTGCCGTGCTAATTGTTGACGAAGAAACCGTTCGTGGACAAGAAGAGCGTGAAAAAATTATTGCTCAAGGGCACTCTGAAATTGAATCAGAGCGTAACCGTGTGACAGAAGAGCTACGTAAGCAAGTAGCAACACTGGCTGTGGTTGGCGCAGAGAGAATTTTAGAGCGTGAAATCAATCAAGCCGCACATAGTGACATCGTTGAAAAACTTGTCGCTGAGCTGTAAATTAGGAGGGTATGAGCATGTCTGAATTGACTACTATCGCTCGCCCATACGCTAAAGCGGCTTTTGAACTTGCCGTTGAAAAAGGCGCTATTGAAAGCTGGAATGACATGTTGTTTTTCGCTGGCCACGTTGCCAGCGATGAGCAAGCATCAGCCATTTTAGCTGGACTGCCTACTGCTTCTGCACAAGCTGAGTTATTTATTAATTTATGCGCAGAGCAGCTCAACGAACAAGGTCAGAACCTAGTGAAGGTGATGGCTGAAAATGGACGTTTGATTGCACTGCCTGAGGTTGCACAGTTATTCGCTGCGTTTAAAGCAGAGTATGACAAAGAAATCGATGTAGACGTGATTTCGGCAACCCCTCTTACTGCAGCGCAGCAAGAGTCATTGGTAGCGACACTTGAAAAACGTTTCGCACGCAAAGTTAAGCTGAATTGTAGTGAAGACGCGTCAGTAGTTGGCGGCCTTATTATTAAGGCAGGCGACACTGTAATCGACGGCTCTGTACGCGGAAAATTAAACCGCTTGGCCACAACACTACAATCGTAATTGGGAAAAAGAGCATGCAACTTAATTCCACTGAAATTTCAGAACTAATCAAACAACGTATTGAGAAGTTCGAAGTTGTAAGTGAAGCTCGTAACGAAGGTACAATTGTATCTGTTACTGACGGTATCATCCGCATCCACGGTCTAGCTGACTGTATGCAAGGTGAGATGATTGAGCTTCCTGGCAACCGTTATGCTATCGCACTAAACCTTGAGCGCGACTCAATTGGTGCAGTAGTAATGGGTCCGTACGCTGACCTTACTGAAGGCGTAAAAGTATACACAACTGGTCGTATCTTAGAAGTTCCTGTTGGTGCTGGCTTACTTGGTCGTGTTGTTAACACACTAGGTGCTCCTATCGATGGTAAAGGCGCTTTAGATAACGACGGGTTTGAACCTGTAGAAAAAATTGCACCAGGTGTAATCGAGCGTCAATCTGTAGATGAGCCAGTTCAAACTGGTTACAAATCTATTGATGCTATGATCCCAGTTGGTCGTGGTCAGCGTGAGCTTGTAATCGGCGACCGCCAAACAGGTAAAACTGCACTAGCAATCGATGCAATCATCAACCAAAAAGACACAGGCGTTAAGTGTGTGTACGTAGCGGTTGGTCAAAAAGCATCTACTATTGCTAACGTAGTACGTAAATTAGAAGAGCACGGTGCACTTGCAAATACTATCGTAGTTGTAGCATCTGCTTCTGAGTCTGCGGCACTTCAGTACTTAGCACCGTTCTCGGGCTGTACTATGGGTGAATACTTCCGTGACCGTGGTGAAAACGCATTAATCGTATATGATGATTTATCTAAGCAAGCAGTTGCTTACCGTCAAATCTCATTACTACTTAAGCGTCCACCAGGTCGTGAAGCATACCCAGGTGACGTATTCTATCTTCACTCGCGTCTTTTAGAGCGTGCATCGCGTGTAAACGCTGATTACGTTGAAAAGTTCACTAACGGTGAAGTGAAAGGACAAACTGGTTCATTGACGGCATTGCCAATCATTGAAACTCAAGGCGGCGACGTTTCTGCGTTCGTACCGACTAACGTTATCTCTATCACCGATGGTCAGATCTTCTTAGAAACTGACTTATTCAACTCAGGTATCCGTCCGGCAGTAAATGCTGGTATCTCGGTATCGCGTGTTGGTGGTGCTGCACAAACTAAAATCGTTAAGAAACTAGGTGGCGGTATCCGTCTAGCCCTAGCTCAGTACCGTGAATTAGCTGCGTTCTCGCAGTTCGCGTCTGACCTTGACGATGCTACACGTGCTCAACTTGAGCATGGTGAGCGTGTAACAGAGCTAATGAAGCAGAAACAGTACGCGCCAATGTCTGTTGCTGAAATGTCTTTGTCGTTATTTGCAGCTGAGAAAGGTTATCTTAAAGATATCGAAATCTCTAAAATCATGGATTTCGAAGCAGCTTTACTTTCTTATGCAAGTAGCACATACGCAGAGCTTGTGGCTCAAAT
This sequence comes from Pseudoalteromonas sp. H71, assembly GCF_001468485.1. Taxonomy (GTDB): domain Bacteria; phylum Pseudomonadota; class Gammaproteobacteria; order Enterobacterales; family Alteromonadaceae; genus Pseudoalteromonas. The sequence continues at coordinate 9,188 of NZ_LODI01000027.1, read as the reverse complement.
CAATGAAACTGGTAACTACAACGCCGAGATCGAAGCGCAACTTAAAGAACTTCTAGAGAAGTTCAAGTCTACGCAAACTTGGTAATTTAGTTATTAATGGTGCGCTTTAGTTTACTAAAGCACACCTTGATTCGGAGAGAGAGTCATGGCCAGCGGAAAAGAGATTAAAAGCAAGATCGGGAGTATTAAAAATACTCAAAAGATCACTAGCGCAATGGAAATGGTTGCTGCGTCTAAAATGAAAAAGGCGCAAGAACGAGTGGCTTCAAGCCGTCCATACGCTGACAAATTACGCAAAGTGATTGGTCGTGTTGCTCAAGCAAATCTTGATTTTACTCACCCGTTCTTAGAAGAACGTGAAGTAAAACGAGTTGGTTATATTGTTATCTCTACTGACCGAGGTCTGTGTGGCGGCTTAAACTCAAACGAGTTTAAGAAAGTTGCATTAGACATAAAAGCATGGAAAGAAAAAGGTGTAGACGCAGAGTTTGCAACTTTAGGCAGCAAAGCTGCTGGTTTCTTTCAACGCTTTGGTGGTCAAGTGCTTGCTAAAAAAGCAGGCCTAGGAGATAAACCTTCAGTACAAGACGTTATTGGTCCTGTAAAAGTAATGCTTAATGCATTCTCTGAAGGTAAAATTGACCGTTTATTCCTGGTATATAACAACTTCGTTAATACCATGAAGCAAGAGCCAACAATAGATCAGTTACTCCCTTTGCCAAAAGCTGAAGAAGAAGTATCTGCCCACACATGGGACTACTTATACGAACCAAGTCCAGACGCTATTTTAGAGTCTTTGCTAGTTCGCTTTGTAGAGTCTCAGGTATACCAAGGTGTGGTTGAGAACGCTGCCTCTGAACAGGCTGCCCGTATGGTTGCAATGAAAGCTGCAACTGATAACGCTGGCGACCTTATGGATGAGTTACAGCTTGTTTACAACAAGGCCCGCCAAGCGGCAATCACACAAGAAATTAGTGAGATTGTTTCTGGTTCAGCCGCAGTTTAATGCTTCAGGCAAAGATTAACGAGAGGAATAGACATGAGTTTAGGTAAGGTCGTCCAAATTATCGGTGCCGTTGTGGATATTGAATTTTCACAAGACAACGTGCCAGCCGTATATGACGCGCTAAAAGTAACAGATGGCGATTTAGCTGGTTTGACTCTAGAAGTTCAACAACAGCTAGGTGGCGGTGTGGTACGTACTATCGCACTAGGTACTACAGACGGTTTACGTCGTGGTGCAGCAGTATCAAACACAGGTGAAGCGATTCAAGTTCCAGTTGGTAAAGCAACACTTGGTCGTATCATGAACGTACTTGGTGAGCCAATCGATGAAGCTGGCCCAATCGGCGAAGAAGACCGTATGTCTATTCACCGTGCAGCGCCTTCATACGAAGAGCAATCAAGTTCAGTTGAGCTTTTAGAAACAGGTATCAAGGTAATCGACCTTGTATGTCCGTTTGCTAAAGGTGGTAAAGTTGGTTTATTCGGTGGTGCCGGTGTTGGTAAAACCGTAAACATGATGGAACTTATCCGTAACATCGCAATCGAGCACAGCGGCTACTCAGTATTCGCAGGTGTTGGTGAGCGTACTCGTGAGGGTAACGATTTCTACCATGAAATGAACGATTCAAACGTACTTGATAAAGTATCGCTTGTATACGGTCAGATGAACGAGCCTCCAGGTAACCGTTTACGCGTAGCGTTAACAGGTCTTACTATGGCTGAAAAGTTCCGTGACGAAGGTCGCGATGTACTTTTCTTCGTTGATAATATCTACCGTTACACACTTGCGGGTACAGAAGTATCTGCACTACTTGGTCGTATGCCATCAGCAGTAGGTTACCAGCCTACACTAGCTGAAGAAATGGGTGTACTTCAAGAGCGTATCGCATCTACTAAGACGGGTTCAATCACATCAATCCAAGCGGTATACGTACCTGCGGATGATTTAACGGATCCATCTCCAGCAACAACGTTTGCTCACTTAGATGCAACAGTAGTACTTTCACGTGATATCGCATCACTTGGTATTTACCCAGCGGTAGATCCACTTGATTCATCTTCACGTCAGCTTGACCCATTAGTAATTGGTCAAGAGCACTACGATACAGCACGTGGCGTTCAAACGGTTCTTCAGCGTTACAAAGAACTTAAAGACATCATCGCAATCCTAGGTATGGACGAGCTTTCTGACGAAGATAAGCAACTTGTATCTCGTGCACGTAAAATCCAACGCTTCCTATCTCAGCCGTTCTTCGTGGCAGAGGTATTTACAGGTGCGTCAGGTAAATACGTTTCACTTAAAGACACAATTGCTGGCTTCAAAGGCATTTTAAACGGTGAGTTTGATGACCTTCCAGAGCAAGCGTTCTACATGGTTGGCTCTATCGAAGAAGCTCAAGAAAAAGCCAAAAGCATGTAATTAGGAGGGTAGTATGGCAGCTATGACTGTACATCTTGACGTAGTAAGCGCAGAGCAGAACTTGTTTTCTGGTTTGGTTGAATCGATTCAAGTATCTGGTAGTGAAGGTGAGCTTGGTGTTAATGCCGGTCACGCGCCACTACTAACTGCCCTTAAACCTGGTATGGTGCGTTTAGTTAAGCAATTTGGTGAAGAAGAACTCATTTATATTGCTGGCGGTACACTAGAAGTTCAACCGAACATAGTGACCGTACTTGCAGACACAGCCGTTCGTGGTGAAGACCTAGACGAACAAGCTGCAGAGCAAGCTAAACGTGACGCTGAAGCGCAAATGGCAAAAGGTGCATCGTCAGAGCTTGATTACAATCAAGCGGCAATGCAGCTAGCTGAAGCGGTAGCACAACTACGTGTTATTCAGCAATTACGTAAAAAGTAAGCCTATCTGGTTTATAAAAAGCCCACTCTATGTGGGCTTTTTTGTGCTTGTTGCTAAGGTCCGTGTTTAAATTTAAGCTTTTTTTAGTCGTAGAAGTTATTAACTGAGCTTTTCACTTATATCCTTCATCAATCCCCGTTACAATAACGCCATTAAATTAAGTGTGTTTTTCAGCCAAGATTCAGTAATAGCAAATTAGTTTACTGAGTATTTGCACAGGGCGTGACTTACGTAATCTTCTGTATAAACAGACTTGTTAACTAAAACAACGGAAAAAGGAAATTGTTTTAATGGCTCTAACAACAGTAATTCTTGCTGCGGGTAAAGGTACTCGTATGCGCTCTGCTCTACCTAAAGTTCTGCATAAAGTGGCAGGTAAACCTATGGTGCAGCACGTTATAGATAACGCAAAGGCACTTGGTGCAACCACAACTAATTTAGTTTACGGACACGGCGGCGAACTATTACAACAACAACTTGCCGATAATAACGTAAACTGGGTACTGCAAGCAGATCAACTAGGTACAGGCCATGCTGTTGCACAAGCAAACCCTCACATTAATGATGATGACACTGTACTTGTGTTGTACGGCGATGTACCACTTACAAAGCAATCAACGCTTGAGCGCTTATTAGCTGCAACACCTAAAAATGGGCTAGCGGTATTAACCGTTAACTTGGTTAATCCAAATGGCTACGGTCGTATGCTGCGTGAAAATGACAAGCTTGTTGGTATTGTTGAGCAAAAAGATGCAAGCGCAGAGCAGTTACTTATTAACGAAGTAAACACCGGTATTATGGCGGTTAACGGCAAACTGTTAAAAACCTGGTTAGGCAACTTATCTAACAATAATGCCCAAGGTGAATACTACCTAACAGATATAGTGGCTATGGCGCACAGTGAAGGTGTAGAAATTACATCGGCTCAGCCAGATCATGCAATGGAAGTTGAAGGTGCAAACAACCGCGTACAACTAGCAGGCCTTGAACGAGCTTATCAAGCATGGCAAGCAGAAGAGTTAATGTTAAATGGTGCAACTCTTGCCGACCCTGCTCGCATTGACGTGCGTGGCGACGTAAAAACAGGTGAAGATGTATTAATTGATATCAACGTTATTTTTGAAGGTAATGTAACCCTTGGCAATAACGTACACATAGGCCCTAACTGTGTACTTAAAAACTGTACCGTAGGCGATAACGTTGTAATAAAGGCGAATACTCTAATTGAAGATGCAAGCGTAGCGGCTAAATGTACACTTGGCCCTTATGCACGCCTTCGCCCAGGTGCGGTAATGGAAGAAGACTCTCACATTGGTAACTTTGTTGAGATGAAAAAAACCCGTTTAGGTAAAGGCTCTAAAGCTAATCACTTAAGTTACTTAGGCGATGCTGAAATTGGCGAAAAAGTAAATATTGGCGCAGGTACAATTACCTGTAACTACGATGGGGTGAATAAAGCAAAAACCATTATTGGCGATAATGCTTTTATTGGCTCAAATTCATCACTTGTTGCCCCTGTAAATATTGGTGCAACAGCAACTGTGGGAGCGGGCTCTGTGATCACTAGCACCGTTGAAAACGAGCAGCTTGCAATAGCACGTTCAAAGCAGCGTAATTTAACCGGCTGGAAACGCCCGGTTAAAAAATAATACTGAAAGGCTACCTAGGTAGCCTTTTTTATTGCAGCTTAAGTTTAAATTGCTCTTTATAACGCCTAGAAAGGTTAAGCACTTTACCTGTAGTTAGTTTTATTTCACTATCACCACTAGGTAGCGGTGTAATAGACTCTATTCTATCAAGGTTTACGCCATGGCTGCGGTGGACTCTACAAAAGCCTTTATCTTCTAATTGCTCACTTAGTGCTGTAAGGGTCGTTCTTAAAGGGTAAATGGACGTGCCAATGTGTAAGTTTACATAATTGCCTGAAGATTCAAGCCAATCCACGTCGTCAATTTTTATAATAAATTCTTTACCCCGCTTTTTAACTAATAAGCGATTAATAGTATCAGTATTGTGTTGCTCACTTTCATCAATAGATGAAGCCTCCCCGAGTAGCTGTTTAACAATATACTGATAAACTTTAATAAGAGTGATAAAGAATAAAAAGCTTATCGCATCTTTTTGGTATTCATATAAAAATTCAAACCAGCTGAGCCCAAAGTTGTAGTGAAGTTCGTTCAACCAATAAATGAGCTTACGTCCTCCAACCATTACACTAATGTGGAATACGCTGAAAAGAATAGACGCTACAAAGTAAGTACACAGCGAAAGCGCAATATTATGCCAATTAAAAGGTACTTTTTTTAATAGCCACACCACAGCCGGGAATATAATTAACGTGCTAAACGCACTGGAATATTCCCATACAAACGGCTCCCATATTAAAAAAGGCAGTGCGCCGTCTCTTTGCGCCTCCATTATTTGAGTTGTCGCATTAACCGTATTGTTTATTACAACGTAGCTAAACAAAAGTAACGCGGCATAAAAAGTTTGAAAACGTTGAAAGTGTTGAAGGTTCATTATGTGTGCTTTTATATTTGTAGGAGACAGCTATCCCTGTATACCACCTTTTATCACTATTGCTTGTAATATAAGCACTTATGTATAGTTTTTGCGAGTTATTTTAAGTTAACTACCGGTATCACAAACACATTGGTTAACGTATGAGTACTCAATTAAACGCAATACAATCTATACACTCTCGCCATTACTTTCTTGATTGGTTAAGAGTAATTGCATTTGCGACTCTCATTTTTTATCACATAGGTATGTTGTATAGCCCAAATTGGGGGTTTCATTTTAAAAGTAATTATACGTCTGAACACGTAGAGTCTTTTATGTTGGTGTTTTCCCCTTGGAGAATGTTGCTAATTTGGTTTATATCAGGGGTGGCACTTCGTTTTATGCTTGATAAGGTAGGTGGCTACAAACTACGTGCCCTATTTGTTTTAAAGCGTTCTATTTTTATATTACTGCCCCTGCTGGTGGGGTTATGGTTAGTTGTACCTTTACAGCTTTATGCCGAAATGCATCAACAAGGCGTTATAGATATAACGTACTGGCAGTTTTATTTAGCGTTTTTAGATACTAGTAATAGCATGTTTGCTAATTACCAATCTGGCGTATGGCCGCATGTTGATGTAAATCATTTATGGTATTTACGTTCTTTATGGCAGTTCATGCTTATTGTTTTTATATACTCATTAGTAGCAAAGCTTTCTATTTTTTCTTCTTTATTAACCACGGTTAAATTAAATCTATCATTTCCTATGCTCACAGGCTTATTAGTAATAGCCATGTTGCTTGCTAATAATTATTTAAAAAGGTGATGCAATACGCGAAGTAAGCGGCTTTATATTTTTATTTACAGGATACCTGTTAGCCAAAAATACTTATTTTTGGGCAAGTTTAAATCAATATCGTTGGGTATTGTGTACAAGCTTTATCCTATTATATGTGTGCATTGTTTTGGCGTATCAGAGTGTATTAGATTTACCAAATTATGTTTGGGTCACTATATATAATACTCAAAGAGTTGTTGGGGTGTTCGCCATGCTCACCTTAGCGCAGCGCTTTTTAAACTTTAAAGCACCTTACCTAAATACACTAAATAGCGTGGTGTTTCCCTTTTACGTATTACATCAAAGTGCATTAATTATTTTGTGTTTTATGCTGCGGCCTTTTAATTTTTGCCCCGTGGTTGAGTTATTTTTAATTACAGTGGGTACTTGGGGGGCTTGCGCAGCTATTACATTAGTGGTAATGCGCTTTGATGCTCTGAGGCCCTTGCTAGGTATTAAAATTAAAAATAACTATTCGCCAACGATAAAAAAGGCCGGTTATATTTTGGGTATGTTGCTTATTTTACCTTTAGCCTATCAGCTGGTTTTTTAAGGTAAAAAAGTTTTATTAAAAGTGCCACAACTTTGTAATACCTCTGTGTTGATATTTACGTAATACCACACTAAGAGAAATTACAATGTTAAAAAAATCAATAATAGCGCTTTCACTTTTATCTATACTGACCGGTTGCTCATTAGATGGCGATGATGGTCAAAGTGGCGCACAGGGTTTACAAGGTGTACAAGGAACTGCAGGTGAGAATGGAATTAACGGCACCAACGCTAACTCAGCTTTAACCATTAGTTTAGTAGGTAGAGCTGTACTCAATGCGCAAAGTCCTGAAGGTGCTGCCGAAATAGTCGCTTATCAAGCATCAAAAAAATGGATTTACGCTATTAATAGCTCGGGCGATACAGCGGTTGTAAATATTATCCCTGCCGACACATTCGATACAGCTGCTTTAGCGCAAGATAACGAAGGCATTGTAAATACAACTAACTTAAGTACGGCAATTACACTTACCTTAAACGACAACACCCCCGGTGACGCAAACAGCATTGCAATAGACGAAAATAACCAATTACTTGCTGTAGCCATGGCCGCAAAAAACGTTGGTGAAATGGGCCAAGTTGCCTTTTACGATATAAGCGGCGATACACCAATCTTTATAAAAAATGTAACCGCTGGTTTTTTGCCTGATATGGTTACTTTTAGCCATGATGGAGTAAAAGTGGTTGTTGCCAACGAAGGAGAACCTAATGGCGACTATAGTATTGACCCACAGGGGTCTATCAGCATTATTAATGTTATTGATGGGGAAGTTGCCGACACCGCTACAAATATTGACTTTACAGCATACAACGATAAGCAAGCTGAGCTTGAAGCTATAGGATTGGTATTTGCTAATCCAACAGGGCGCACTATAAATGGTAATTTAATAAATACAACCGTCGCTATGGACTTAGAGCCAGAGTACGTCAGCATTTCTAAAGATAACAAATACGCTTATGTATCAATTCAAGAAAATAACGCGCTTGCCATCGTTAATCTAGAAGATAACTCTCTTGAGTTAAAAGGGTTAGGATTTAAAGACTGGTCTAACTTACAAATAGACGCATCAGATAAAGACGGCGGTGTTAATTTTAAATCATACCCCGGCTTATACGGCATGTACCAGCCAGACACAATATCAAGCTTTAGCTGGAAAGGCGCCAACTTTATAGTGTCGGCTAATGAAGGCGATGCACGCGAATACTTTTTTGATACAACCGATGATGCAGATTGTACAGCCAAAGGCGGCTTAGATTTCGATGAAGACGATGGTTGCCTTGCTTACATAGATGAAAGCCGCGTTGAAGACTTAACACTTGCTGCTAACTTTGACTACTTAAATAACGACGATAACGACATCGGCCGTTTAAAAGTGACAACGGTTAAAGGTGATACTAATAACGATGGCCAATACGAATCGCTTTATGCCTATGGCGCACGTTCGTTTACTATTTGGGACAGTAATGGGCTGGTGGTGTTTGACTCAGGCGACGACATAGGCCGTATAACTGCATCTGTTCATGGCGAAGCCTTCAATAACAATGAAGATGAAAATAAAGGCGATACACGCTCAGACGATAAAGGCGCAGAACCCGAAGCGCTCACAATAGGTACAATTGGTGAACGCACCTTTGCATTTATAGGGCTCGAGCGTATGGGCGGGATTATGGTTTACGATATTACTAACCCATATGATGTGCAATTTGAAGACTACTTTTATAACCGAGGTGTAATAGAAGAAGCAGCTATAACCGGCGACCTTGCACCAGAAGGGATGATGTTTGTGCCGGCTGAACAAAGTGCCACTAATAAACCACTCCTCATAATAGGTAATGAAATATCTGGTTCTATTGCAGTATGGGAAATTTCAGCTAATTAACCATGCTATTTAAAAGCGGAAAAGAATATGTTTTGTTTTCCGCTTTTATATTCATAGATCATTAGCATTTTTAAAGTGATTAAAAATGCATGTTTTTTAAACTAAAAGCGCTCTCCACCCCTTTATTTGTATACCTTTCGTACTAAAAGTGTTTTTATTCAAAAAAGCGTGAATTAAACATTGACCCCCACTCGAATATCCCTATAATGCGACCCCACTGAGACGGCAGGCGCCAACGCATAGCGAGGCAAGAGTTAATCAGAGAGTTAAGTAAAACTTTACTTTTAAAGCTTCTAAAAAGAAATTTGAAAACAAAGTGTTGACTCAAAAAATAAAGGATGTATTATACGCATCCCTAGCGACAACGTCGCAACGTTCTTTAACAATATAAAGCAATCATCTGTGTGGGCACTCGTACAGATTGAGTTCTAACAGCCAAGCTACTTCGGTAGTGAGGCAAACAAATTAGAGTCTCAATTGAAACTGAGTGACCAACAGCAATAACTACTTCGGTAGGAATTGCAGCACAGTCAATTCAATATCGAAAGATATTA
>NZ_LODI01000026.1 GCF_001468485.1 Pseudoalteromonas sp. H71 | reverse complement strand
TTATGGACTTATAATAATGAACGCCCTAACATGGGCATAGGTGGCATAACACCCATACAAAAACTGGAAAAGTTAAACAACGAAAATTCTACAGATAGCCTCCATTAAAAATGGCGGGATTACCGCACCTTAGGATGGCTCTCTAAATATTCAGCAATTTTTTGCGCGTTTTCGCAGTGGCGATCCATTCTTAGCCCCAACGTTTCAAGGCCAATTAAAATATCAGATGCGTTTTTAGGCGCAAGCGCCGCACCGGTATTTCTAAGTGGTACAACGCGGCAACGACCAATAAACGCCGCCTCAGCAAATGCATCGGTATACACTACATTATGGTACGACGGATCAGGCTCATTCATCATCACAAAACGAGTCGCATTGGCTTTCCAGTCAAACTTGCCCGAATCAACAATCATACCGCCAATCGCGGTACCATGGCCGTTAATATATTTAGTGAGTGAGTGCACCACAATATCGGCACCTAACTCAAATGGCCGACATAAATACGGCGTAGCAACGGTATTATCAACAATAAGTGGCACACCTTTGCTATGAGCAATCTTAGCTAAACGCTCAATATCAACAATATTACCTGCAGGGTTACCAATAGATTCACAAAAATATCACGGGTATTGTCGTCAATGGCATCCTCGAATGCGCTAAAGTCATCAGCCTTAATCATACGCGCTTCAATACCTTGGCGTGGTAATGTATGGGCAAATAAATTATAAGTGCCGCCATACACTTGGCTGGTGCTTACAATATTAGTACCTACTTCACATAAACATTGAATCGCATAGGTAATCGCCGCCATACCCGAGGCTACAGCCAACGCACCAATGCCGCCTTCCATTGCCGCAATACGCTGCTCAAGTACCGCATTGGTCGGATTCATTATGCGGGTATAGATATTTCCAGGTACTTTTAAATCAAATAAATCGGCACCATGTTACGTGTTATCAAACGTGTGCGATGAGGTATTATAAACAGGCACTGCTGCTGATTTCGTGGATTCTTCAGACTCGTAACCATGGTGTAGTGCTAAAGACTCTAATTTCATAATTAATTCCTTTGGTAAATTATTAAAACACACCACTTAAGGGTAATTAAATGCACGTAAAAATACAAACCCACAAGAAAAGAATAGTATAATCGTTAAATCTATAAATTAAGATTAAACTAGTTAATTTGGTTTTGGAGTTCCTACCAGCTAATACTAGAGCATGAACTAAACTTGGCACTTCTTATTGTCTATTAAATTGTCACCTCAAAACATAGCAGACGCTGAATCCGACGTGCAGATATAACTCAACAGATTTAAGAGCGATAGCACAGTCAAAACGTTAAAATACGCGCTCATGCCGCAATATGTGGAAGTAATTAATTAAACGAAGTCTTAAATCGATTTATGTTTGAATTCGAAAACCGTATATAAAATGTTATTTAAACACGGTAGTTACATCGCACCCTTTAAAAGGTTTACTGCAAGTTAACTATAAAAACGTATCGAAAAATCAATGAGGTCTTGCTCAGGTATTGGTTTACTAAAATAATACCCTTGAGCAAAATCACAACCAAGTTCTTTTAATATTGTGAGTTGTTCTTGAGTTTCAACTCCTTCAGCAACCACTCTTAACCCTAAACCATGCGACATTGCAATTGTTGCCTCTACTAAGCTGTAGTCTTCATTGTTTTCAGTAATCCCCCCAATAAAACCACGATCTATTTTTAATACATTAAACGGGTATTGCCTTAAGTAGCTAAGTGATGAATAACCCGTCCCAAAATCATCCATGGATAGAATAACCCCTAAATTTGTGATGTTGGTTAAAGTGTCAGTAATGGTGGACTCTCCAGTCATCAACACTCCTTCTGTAATTTCAAGCTCAAGGTTTTTAGGCTCAATATTCGCATTTAATAACGATGTTTTAATAAAGTTAAACAGACTTAAATCTTTAAATTGACTTGGAGATAAATTTACAGCGATAGTAAAATCTTTATTTAACTTTTCTACGTTTTTCCATCGTTTGAGTAAGTGAAGTGATTCTTTAATAACAAACTCACCAATAGAAATAATTACGCCTGTTTTTTCTGCAATAGGGATAAACTCATCTGGTGCCACGCTACCGAGTACAGGGTTTAGCCACCGTAGTAATGCCTCTGCGCCTGTAATTTCATTGTTTTTAACATCAAATTGCGGTTGGTAATAAAGGATAAACTCCTTTCGCTGTAGAGCACCTCGCATTTGCTCTTCTATTGCTAGGCGTCGTTGAATAACGGTATTCATTTGACTGGTAAAAAACGAATATGTGTTGCGCCCGAGTGCTTTTGCCTGATACATCGCTGTATCTGCATTTCTCAGTAAATCAGAAGCCGTTTTGCCGTTATCTGGAAATATTGCCACACCAATACTAATTGTTAACATTAACTCACGGCCTTCAATTGTGAAGGGGTCTCTAAAATTTTGTAGAATCTTTTCAGCAATACCCACTGCATTTTGCTGAGTAGAAATTCCTTTAGACAGAATTATAAATTCATCTCCTCCTAGTCGACCAATTGTATCTGCTTTTCTCAAAGCGCTTTGCAGGCGGTTAGCTGTTTCAATCAAAACCTTATCGCCAGCCTCATGGCCAAGTGAATCATTTATTTTTTTAAAGTCGTCTAAATCTAAAAAAAATATCGCGGCTTTTTCATCATTGCGATCGGCTTCTACTGTTACCTGTGATAATCGATCGAGGGCTAGTAAGCGGTTTGGTAATTGTGTAAGGCTATCAAAATAAGCTTGTTTACGAATTAATTGTTCTGATTGGTGTTGTTCGGTTATATCTCGAATAATTATCATTATTTGGTCATACTTAGAGACTTTATTTATCCTTGCCTCAAAGTAGGCTAAGCCTTGGCGTACTGTAAGCTCATATTTAAATGTCACCATCTCTTCTTGTTCGATTGCTTTAGCGATATGTATTTCAAATTTTTTTGCAACACCCTTTGGTAAAATATCAAGCATACTATTACCAATAAACTTTTCAGGGGATACATAAAGGGTATTTTTGTTATTAGTATGGTAATCAATGATGATTCCATCATGATCCATTAAAAAGAGTAAATCAGGGATTGCTTCAAAGATTGTTTTCAGCATTTGCTCTTTAAAAGTAGCAATGGCTTGGGCCTTTTTTACATCCGACAAATCAATGTCTATACAATACATTTGCTTGACTTTAAATTCATTTTCAAACATTACGTGGCTTGAATAAACGTATATATCAGTTCCATTTTTATGCTTAAGTAGTATTTCTGCAGCGGGTATTGCTACGCCTTCATTTATCCACTTTGTATGAGCCTCAACTACCATGTCTTTCATCGGAGCGGGTACGATAAGGTCTTCTAACTTCTTTCCAAATGCTTCCTCTGATTTAAACCCATAAAGTAATTCACTTCCCTTGTTCCAATACACAACTCGTCTTTGTTCATCATAACCTTGCACTGAAATTGAATTTACACTTTCAAATAGTTGGTGCAATGAATCGTTAGTAACAAACTGTTTAGATAATTGATTAACAACCGTGTTGGAACTCATATTGTGGTTATCTCCTATAAAATTTTCTCATTTTATAATAGAAGTTAATTGTTGAATTTCCATACACATATATTCAAAAGTAAGCTTAAGTGTATTATTCACTGTTAAAATAATAATAAAGGAGCCTTAGCTCCTTTATTAGTGTTGTTAAATTCTATTTAACATCATTTGGGTGTTCAACTCCCATCCATGCTTTGAAGCGTGCTTTTTGATCTGTAGTTGCTTGGGGATTTGCTGTTACCTTTTTGGGCTTATCAAACTTTTCAGTTAACACTAAGGTAAGGCTTTGCAGTGAATCACGACGAATAAAGTCAATGGTTACCTTATCTGACGGACTAAAGGTTTCAAGGGTCGACTTCAGATCTTTTCCTACATGATGCTTGTTTATAGCTACGATTTTATCGTTGGTCGTTAATCCCGCTTTCCACGCACTACCACCACGTTGAACATGTGTTAATGTTAAAAGCTGCCCGGTATTTTTAGCTACTGCATCTATGCTGGCAACAGCCTTAGCGTCTTTGGGTCGCTCAAAAACCAAACCTACTTTATTGAGTAATTCGTCAAAATCAATTTTTGCAGGTGAATCAACATACTCTTTCCACCAGTTTGAATAATCGAGACCCGTCAGGTTTTGTAAAATGCTTAGTACGTCTTTTTCATTAAAACCTAATGGTAACTTATGGTTGTTATAGAGTGCTTTATGCACATCCCGGTAACTGACTTTACCTGCTGTTTTTTCTAATAGGTTTATATCAAGGACCATTGAGAGCAATGAACCCTCTGAATAAATATTTGTACTGTAATTACGTCCGTGATCTCCACCTTGGTTAATCCACTTGTCAAAACTTGTTTCACTGGCACTTTGAACGTCTCTACCTGGTGTTTGTAAGTGTCGATTTATGGTTTTTGTCAATCCATTAAAAAACTCATCAATCGTCTCAATTTTTGAGCGTACTAACAAATGATCCTCAAAGTAACTTGTTGAACCTTCTGCTATCCAAAGTAATTTTGAATAATTCATATTAGTGTAATCGTAAGGTACCAACCCCTCTGGACGATATGCTTTTACATTCCAAGTATGAATAAATTCGTGGGCAGCGGTACTAATAAAGCCTAAATAATCTTCGCGGCTACCAAAACGGTCGCGTGGGCGTTGAATTATGGTCGAATTTAAATGCTCAGTTGCCCCCCCTGCGCCAGACGTTGCATGCACCATAAATACATAGCGTTCATACGGGTAGCTATCCCAAATTACATTACCTGTTGTGACTAGGTTTTTGAGATCACGCAGCATTAATTCAACGTCGTAGTTCCCCTCGCCCCAAATTACCAATTCGTACTCACGCCCATCAACGCTAAAGGAATGGAGTTGGTTAATACCTGTTTCAATAGGCGAGTCCACGAGTACATCGTAATTAGCTGCTATAAACGAGTGTGTTGAATTTAAATTAGCCATCCCAGAAACAGAACGCCACAGTTTAGGAACCTCTAATTTAACCGTTACAGGCTCTTGACGAAATGATTCGCTGAACATAAAAAAGCCAGAAGCATCTATAAAAGCATGGCTATCATCAATGTGGCGAGCACGCTTACCTAGTTCATTGGCGTAAACCTGATAACCTACACTTACTTCTGTGGGTGTATCAATATGGACACGCCATGTACTGTGATCAATTTTTTCCCACTTTAGAGGATTACCCTCTTTATCCGCTGGGTTAAAATAACGTACTCCATTGGCAAGATTAAGGACTTCATAACGGCCGGTGCGCCAAGAAGGTAATTTAATATCAAGATGAGCTTGTGCTGACTTAGGAAATTGAACGCGAACATCACCAAGATGATGCTGAGGCTCATCGATACTCAATGAGTAGTCAACATCAGCAAAAGCAGATGCCGATAATGCAGCACAAATTGATAAAACTAATAACTTTTTCATATAAACTCTATTTAAGACCTTGATTGCAGCCAAGGTTATCAAGCGAACATTTAAATGTGAATTAAAAGCGATAAACCCTCATGTATACGAGTTTGTACGCACAAGGCTAATAAAAATATAGAGTTTTTACCGAGATAACTACACTTAATATAAATTTGTTGTAGACTTAGAGTAACAAAATTACAAATCATGGTGGCTGCCTAGGTGTCAGAAAAATCTACTGCTACAGAGAGAAAACTAAAACAAGCAATTGGTGCGCGCATGGCACTGGAAGACGCGCGAAAACATCAAGTAGACACCCTCTCTATTTTTTCATCTAAATTATCCTTAGCGTGTAAGGGTCTTGACACAGAACTTGACAACAGACTTGCTAACTTTAGAAGTGCACTCAACAAAGGCGTTGGTTTTGATGATTTATCCCCTTTAATTGACGAAACAATAAAGCTGTTAAAAAAACAAGAGTCCATTCAACTTTCGCAACAACGTGACCTACAAGAAAGTGTTTTATCAGCGGGCAGACAACTCCAAAAAACCAAAGGCTTGCCAGAAGGCACACGCCGTTCATTAAGAAATTTACTCGATCACGAAATGAATAACGTTCATTCCACTCATGACTTTATTCCGTTACTGGAAAAATTAATTAGCTTTTATCACCATGCGCTAAACACAAAACTACGTGCAGATAGCAAGATTACTTGTGAAGCGACGCCTGCATTAGCACAAAAACTACTTGAACTCGCTAACGACTTAGTTCTTGAAGATGAAGCAACAATAGAAATTAAGCGTATTAAAAGCATCATATCTGAAAGCGATAATTTAGGCTCTTTGCTCGATACGGCCATAAACATAATTACTGTTGTCGTAAAAAATATAAATAAAGAACGCGAGTCAGCTCAAAGCTTTTTATCATCGCTTAACCAGACAATTGAAGAACTTCACAAATCAATAGTCGCTACAAGTAAACATTCGACGTCAATGGGGGCTGAGTTTGAGACCCTCAATAAAAATATTAAAAGTAAAATAGAAAACTTAAACGAAAAAACACAATCCGCTACTTCTATTTCATCTTTAAAAGAGCTTGTTGATAATGAACTAAAGTCGTTGACTCAAGACTTTATGGCAAAAGAAAAACTAGAACGCCAAGACAGGGAAATACTTGTATCGAGTTTTAATGAGATTAATGGCCGTATTGGTACGCTTGAAACAAAACTAACAAAATACAAAAAGCGCTTAAACGATCAACGCTTTAAAAGCCTACTAGACGGCTTAACAAAATTACCTAATAGAGCCGCTTTTGACGAACGCTATAACCACGAAATGCATTTATTTAATGTTCAGCAATCAAATGTTACGCTGGTCGTTATAGATGTTGATCATTTTAAATCAATAAACGACAGGTTTGGTCATACAGCTGGCGACATTACGTTGCAAGTGATCGCAAAAGCATTACAAAAATCGATACGAAAATCTGATTTTATAGCGCGATATGGCGGTGAAGAATTTGTCCTATTAATGAGTGAAACCACAGTTGATAATGCTGTTGCACCGCTTGAAAAACTCAGAAAAGTTATTAAAAATATTCCGTTTAAATTTAAAGATAAGCAAATTGAAATAACTATCTCCGTAGGCGCTACGCAGTTAAAAAAAGGGGACACCCCAATTAAAGCTTTTGATAGAGCTGACGATGCTTTGTATGAAGCCAAAAATACTGGTAGAGACCGGCTTTGTATAAGTAAATAATGCCACACGGTTATAAATAATGTATGGCTCAGTAGTAATTTACATAAATAGCAAGGAGTACGCCCATGTTAATACAGTTAAACCCAACTGGTGTATTAGATTTACTATCTCAGTTAGAGGTTGATTTATTAGAACAATCCTCAACTAGCGAGCGTTATAAACTATTTAGAAATTGTGTATTAGCGGTACTCAATGTAGGCAGCCATACCGACGAAAGTTCGCAAATATACGACAAGTATAAAGACTTTGACATTCGCTTACTCAGCCGAGAGCGCGGAATAAAAATTGAGCTTGAAAACCCACCTCAAACTGCCTTTGTAGATGGTGAAATAATCACCGGTATACACGAACACATATTTTCAGTTATCCGCGATATTTTATTTATTTGTCAAAAGTACGAAAAAGATCTAAAAGAACAAAAAGCCATTACTCATATGGTGTTTGACATGCTTAGAAATGCGCATGCGCTTCGTGTAAATAGCGAGCCCAATATGGTGGTTTGTTGGGGCGGGCATTCAATAAACGAAATTGAGTATAAGTATACCAAACAAGTAGGTTATGAATTGGGCCTGCGTGGATTAAATATTTGTACTGGTTGCGGACCTGGTGCAATGAAAGGTCCAATGAAAGGCGCTACTATAGGCCATGCAAAACAACGTATTAAAAACAATCGTTATTTAGGACTAACAGAGCCCAGCATTATTGCAGCAGAACCCCCTAACCCAATAGTAAACGAACTCGTTATATTGCCAGATATAGAAAAACGGTTAGAAGCATTTATACGCACAGCCCATGCAATTATTATATTTCCAGGCGGTGCGGGCACTGCCGAAGAATTATTGTATTTATTAGGCATTTTATTGCATCCAGATAACGAAAAGCAGTGCTTACCCGTTATTTTAACCGGACCAAAACAAAGCAAAGATTACTTTGAAAAACTGTGCGAATTTATTGAAATGACGCTCGGAAAAGAAGCGCTAGACAAATTTGAAGTTATTATTGACGATCCCAGTTTAGTTGGACAAAAACTAAAATCTAAAATGGCTAATGTTCGCGAGTATAGAAAAAGTGAGGGCGATGCATACTATTTTAATTGGACGCTTAAAATTGATAACGATTTTCAGCAGCCCTTTGCACCTACACATGAAAACATGGCAAACCTAGATTTACACTTGGATCAACCAAAACAACAGCTTGCAGCAAACTTACGACGTGCGTTTTCGGGTATTGTTGCCGGTAATGTTAAAGATGAGGGAGTACGCGCTATTAAACAACATGGACCTTATACTCTCAGTGGTGAACCTGCATTAATGCAAGATATGGATGTACTTTTACAAGCCTTTGTTGACCAAGGCCGCATGAAATTACCTGGCAGTAAGTATACTCCGTGTTACAAAATAAAAGCATGAGTCATATAGTTTGAAACCCCATTTATTATTAATTGATGCGCTTAATTTAATTAGGCGCATTTATGCAGTTGATGTAAACCAAAAACACAACAACGAAGACCAATTAATACTTACGTGCAGTGAGCGTGTAGCGCAAGCATGCAAAAAATTGCTTCGCATAACGCAAGCAACGCATGCAATTGCAGTGTTTGACGGAGATAAAAGTTGGCGCTATCACTTTTATGAACATTACAAACACTCAAGAGCCCCGATGCCCGAAACACTAAAAGGTGCGTTACATCATTTTAAATCAGCAATTGAGGAAACCGGTATTATTGTGTTTGAACCAATAAATGATGAAGCTGATGATATTATTGCTACGCTTGCTTGCAAAGCCGCTGATAAAAAAATAATGAATACGATTGTATCTACTGACAAGGGATTTTTACCGTATTTAAACAATGAAATACAGATTTATGATTATTTTAAAAGGCAGTATTTAGATGAACCCACAATGGAAGAGCGCTTTGGTGTAGAAAAAAATAAACTCGTCGATTTTTGGGCACTTGCAGGCGATAAAACGAATGACATACCTGGTGTAAAAGGAGTTGGTATAAAATCAGCTCAGCAGCTTGTTAATAATTACACCTCTATAAATGAAGCATTGAGTGATGAATTACTAAACACAGCGCTACGCAAAAAACTTGAAGCCAATATGGACATGTTCGTTATATCTAAACAATTGGTTAGTTTAAGAACAGATATAAATTTAGGGTTTAGTTTAAAGCAGCTTAGGCTTAATTAGTCGCAAGTAAATAGCGTGTATTTATAACAAAACGTATACTAATACCCGTGGTAGCATTTAAGGTAAATAGTGTTGAAAAAGTTTATACGGTATTTAATTTTAGGGTTGGGGCTATACGCGCTCATTGCAACCTTAGTGATTGCTTTTTACAAAGACGATCCACAAGCAATGATTTGGCAAGATCGAGAATCATTTAATAAGCGCTACATTGAAAAGCTTTCGCTAGATTCTCAAACTACACTCAACACCGTACTTGATTACCTTGGTAGCCCAGACTTAACATTTGCCAAGCGCGATAATGAACAAGTATTACAAATTATTTTTTATCGCACACAGCATATTACGTCAGACGGTATAACAACGATGGATGAATGCACAGGCTTATTATTTAAAAATGGCCAGCTAATTTTATGGGGACCAAGTGCATATAGTAAATATCAGGAAGAAATTAGGTGAAGGCATAATGGATGAGCCCCTTGCAAATCGTTTAAAACAACTGCACGAAAATACGCAGCGTTTTTTAATTGGCTATAATAATAAAGACCATTGGCAAGCCTTATACCCTATGGCCTGTAAATTAGCCGAACAGTATAGAGTCTTATACGAACACTGCCCTAATGCACTACTATCCAAATTAACGTTATTTAATTCCCACTACAGCTATTCAACTAATTTAGTGATAAGCCAGTGTGTCATTACTGCAAGCTTATGTGCTAGCCAAAATTACGACAAAAAACTAACCGAACTTTACATAAACGCCGCACTTGTGGAGCATTTGTGTGTCTGCTCGCAACTAAACAAGCTAGCTGAACAATCTGAATTTAGTGCTAACGATAAAAAGATTTGGCAGCTGCGCCACCAATTTGCAGCAAAAATAATGTTAAGCTGTGGCAATAGCGCTGCACCGATTACACATATACTCGCAAAACTAAATAAATATAAGCAAGCTCTCGTAAATACACCAAAGATAATGCTTTACGATGGTGGAATTACGCTTGTTGCACTCGCTAATATAATAGCAATGAATATAACCCATACCCCTGCTAAAAAGCACATAAGCTTTTATCAGGCCTTGTCCGATTTATATTTACGCACGCCAAATATTTTTGCACAACATTTAATTAAATCTTACGTTGCCCACGTAGGGGCATTTTTGGCTGGTAGCCGAGTTGTGTATCAAGATCAAAATATGGTTTATCTAGCAACCGATAAACAAAACAGGCATATAATAGTTACCCCTGAAAATAAACAAAAATTAGCTTGGTTTAGAGTAAAAGCGACATTAAAAGACAACCCCAAACAATGGAAATGTGC
The DNA here is from genome assembly GCF_001468485.1 of Pseudoalteromonas sp. H71. Lineage (GTDB taxonomy): Bacteria > Pseudomonadota > Gammaproteobacteria > Enterobacterales > Alteromonadaceae > Pseudoalteromonas. The sequence continues at coordinate 21,416 of NZ_LODI01000026.1, read as the reverse complement.
AGATAAAAAGCTTCTATACAGTGTATGGAACAGTGAACATATTACTATTAACGAGCCAAGCAGTTTAGATAAACCAAGGCAACTAATTGAGTTAATTAGTCAAATTAAAGTTAACCAAGAATATAGTTTTAAAGGTTTGAATAAAATAATGGCTCATCACCCTGAGATTATTGCGCGAGTATGTGAAGCCGTTAAACCTTATAATAAAGAACATCAAGCAGCTAAAGATCTGCGCCATAGCTTGTCTATGGTTGGATACAATAATGCGCCTGCTATTATTCAGCGCGTCGTATTTGAGCAATTGGTTAATTCAACACCCCATCCACTACAAAAGTTTATATTAAATCGACTAGACTGTTTGGTAAAAATAATGGCTTTATTGGTAACACACAATAAGCAGTATCAATTTGAGCACATCACTTTACCTTTGTACGCATATACTCATTTTTTGTTAACCCAATGCAGTACTCGCTTAACACGAAAAATAGCTATCGATGAAGTGCCAAACAAAACGTTAAGCACTCCATTTAGTGCATTTTTTGGTGTAGCTAATATTAATAATGAGCATATTAAAGCATTGCTTTTGCAATTACTAAGCGATAACCCTTGGGCAAACATGTTGTTACAGGCAGAGCAAACAGCAAAAAAACAGCTAACAAATGAGCATAAGCTATGGGTTGCTTTAAAAGTGATTGCTCAACGGGTTTTCAAACCTGAGCTAAAATTAACCCCATGGCAACAGCAAACTCTGAGTGAGCAACTAAGACTAAATGGCTGGGATGATGAGCGACCTTTTTACGCCCAATTAGCGGGTTTACAAATATATAACAATATTTAGTTCGTTTATTACCACTATAAATAGAAATTATACCCATTATTTATTCTATAAACTGGCAAAATAAGTGGTAAATTGGTATAAATGCGCCCTTAAAATTTTCAATCATTCACATAAATTACCTAACAAGCAGTTACTCTTTTAGAGTAATTTTTTATGTGCACATCAAACTCTTTAAAGGAAACGTTAATGGCCAAACAAACCATCACAGTGATCAAAGGCGACGGCATCGGTCCGAGCATCATCGACTCAGCACTTGAAATACTAAAAGCCGCAGGATGCGATTTTGATTATGAATTTGTTGATGCTGGCCTAGCCGCTCTTGAGAAAACAGGTGAGTTACTTCCACAAGAGACGATCGATACCATTGCTAAAAACAAAATTACACTTAAGGGTCCATTAACTACCCCTGTAGGTGAAGGTTTTACGTCTATCAACGTAACACTGCGCAAGCAATTTGGGTTATACGCAAACGTTCGCCCTGTAAAATCATTTGTGGGCACTAAAGCCCGTTACGATGATATTGACATCATCACTATTCGTGAAAACACACAAGGCATGTACTCAGGTGCAGGCCAAGTAGTGAGTGAAGATGGCAATGAAGCTGAAGCAAAATCAGTAATAACACGTGAAGGCGCTGAAAAAATTGTAACATTTGCTTATGAACTTGCAGTGCGTGAAGGCCGTAAAAAAGTAACCGCTGTTCACAAAGCAAATATTTTAAAGTCTACGTCTGGCTTATTTTTAAAAGTTGCTCGTGAAGTAGCTGAGCGTTACCCACAAATTGAATCAACAGAAATGATTGTTGATGCAACCTGTATGAAGCTTGTAATGACACCTGAAGAGTTTGATGTAGTTGTTACTACAAACTTATTTGGTGACATTTTATCAGACCTATGTGCTGGCTTAGTGGGCGGTTTAGGTATGGCACCAGGTGCAAATATTGGCGAAGATGCTGCAATTTTTGAAGCTGTGCACGGTAGCGCGCCAGATATCGCAGGTAAAAACCTAGCAAATCCAACTTCTGTAATTTTAGCATCTATTCAAATGTTAGAGCACTTAAATATGGGTGACACAGCAGAGCGTATACGCAGCGCCGTTGCTGATGTAATCAAATCAGGTGACCGCACTACACGTGATTTAGGTGGCAGCCACGGAACAACTGATTTCACACAATCAGTGATTGACCGTCTGTAATTTAATAGGACGTTCAAAAAAGCCAGCGTTTAATGCTGGCTTTTTTATGCCGTTTAAAAACGTTTTGACCTAATTGAAATTAACAACATTAAAATTAATAACCCGCCAAGCGCCCCGCCACTAGAGCTTGAACCATTATTATTTTCTGGCTGCGCTACAGTTACAGACAAGTTTTCACTGATAACCTCCCCCGTATTTGTGTCTGTTATGGTTAAAGCCACAGAGTAACTGCCAGCACTTTGATACGTATGACGTGGGTTTTGAACTTGAGATAGGTCGCTGCCGTCACCAAAATCCCAAGTGTAAGCATAATTTTTAAAGCCACCTATTACATCGGCATTAAATTGAACCGTTAAGTTATTCGTTGAAAAAGTGGTATTAACTGCTAGTGGAACATTAACGTTTACATTTACATTTTGAGATACCGACACCCCTTGGTCATCAGTCACGGTAAACGACACTGAATAATCACCCGAGTATAAATAGTTATGTGAAACGCTTTGTGATGCTAACGAACTGCCATCGCCTAAATTCCACTGGTAACTGTACGGCGCTAACCCTCCTTCAACGTCAGCTTGTGCTGTGAATAGCCCTTGTGTTGTTTCGTAATCAATTGCAGTGATACTCAGGGGAGCAACAATGGTTACTGTCGTTGTTGCTGTCTGCTCATCGTTACCGTTACTTGCCGTAAATGTAACATCATAGCGTCCGTAACCTTCAAAAACGTGCGAGGGGGATAATTCAGAACTTGTTTTTCCGTCACCAAAGCCCCAAATAAACGTGTCAGATGGTGAAAGCGATAACCCTTCTACTTTAAAATCAGCTGTGAAATCTGAGAGTGAGTAACTAATACCATTTAATGGCTCATAATTTAATAATATTTCAATGCTTCCATTATTGCTTTCTTGGTTTGTGAGCGTAAAACCAAAACCAACTTGTGGTAATTTAACACCCGATTCTGCTTGTTCTGCAAAGCTGAAGTCCGTCTTATCGCTAAAAGAACTAATAGCAGATAAGTCATTATCTCCTAGCCCAGCTCGCTGAGCATAAAGACTGAATCCGGCATCTCGTACCTGAATAGCTGTATTTGCTGGTGATTGCGTGCCTCCTTTATTGATAGCACGCTGATCTGCGTCAACAACCAATGCAAAACCACTGCCGGGGTGCTCAGTTGTATTGTTATCAGTGTGCGACTCATCGCTGTACCACAGTAATAACCCCGGCGAGTAACCTTCTTTTTGCAATCCACTATCTACACCCGAATAGTCACGCAACTGCAGGTAGTAATACGATGGCCTAGCAAATACATAACTACCCACCTTTGAAAAGCCGGCTAAGGTGATAGTGCTTTGAGTTTCTGCGTTATTTTGCCAAATTAATGAACCACTTTGCTCAATACGCATATCGTCAATAACAAAGCCATAATAGTGCGTATTAGCGTCTGTTAAGTATTGTACTTGCAACTCTATTGTTTGCCCTGCATAAGCAGATAAATCAAATTGGTGTATTAAATAACCGTTAGGAAGCTGCGCATCAGCATTTAAAAATGAATCGCCTGTAATATAAGGGCCAATATTGCCATAGTAAGGGTTTATAGATTGTGTATAGTTACCAGCAATAGGCATACCATTAACCGTTATTTGGACTAGGTCGTAATCTTTCTCAATGCTATAAAAGGCAACAAAGCTCAGCATAAGCGACTCAGTTGTACTTGGTAAATCAATGGTATTTACTAAACTCGTATTAAGATTATCGCCAGTATTTGAATAATATTGAAAAACACCTTCTACCGGGGTTTTAAATTTTTCAAGTCTTGGTGGTAATGTAACCTTTATTTGGCTTTGTGATATAGACGTACTTGCTGCATTATTTATCACTTGCACAGCATTGGCATTAATCTCATCCATATCAAGGCTAAGCTGGTTTACCCAATTACCTTGGTAGCGTGTTTGTAGATACTCTAGCGCATAAGGGCTGAACATGACCGGCTCAGACCCTCTGGGAGAGCCCGCCCACGTACCTGATGACATAACAGACCATGAAGCAACGGGTTCACCAACCGTATTAGACTGTAAATCATATTCATCCTTTAAACCTAAATCGTGTCCAAACTCATGAACAACAACACCAATGGCTGCATCGATAGGGTTTATTGTGTAACCAAATAGCTTAATGTCACTACCAACAACTTCAGAAGGTTGGCTATTTTCGTCTAAAACATAAAAGCGATGTGACCAAATAGCATCAGTGGCTAAATAACCACCGCCCGACTCTTCACCAATACTAGAATGAAAAATCATAACATGATCGATTATCCCATTTGGCTCATCGGTAATACCGTCACCGTCTATGTCATAAAGGTCGGTTAGATCATAGTCTGCTAAATTAATATTAAATTGGGCAACCGCTTTTTCCACAGCTTCTTTTACTAAGCTTGGAGCGTTTTTATCTCGGGTGGAGCCTAAACGTTCACCGTAAAATTTAGCATTATTATTTGCAGTTACCCACCCGTAAACTTGCCCTTCAAAATTTAAGCTGTTGCCCGAAGCAGCTGCATAATACTCAGCTGCAGACGAAAGAGTCTCTCCATTAGGACCTTCATATCCACTGAGATTAAACAACATCTGCTGGTAATGTTCGGCTGAGTAATCGGCATAAAACATGTCTGTATCTTGAGGAGTTAACTGGTTTTCGTCGTGTTTTAAGTCAGGAAAATCAATTAAAATAGTTAGCACTTTAACTGTATTTACTCGCTCATCAGGAACTAAGCCTGTTGAAAAACTCGGTTGTTGTTTAAACAAGGCCTTATTTTGTAACGAGTTATACGATGATATGCCTGATGATTGACGAAACCCATTTTTTAAAGGCAGTTGCAGTGGTGATTGATTACTGATGAATTCATTATAAGAAGCTTCTAACTCATCGGGAGTTAAACCCTCTTTTTTATTAAGCCAATACAAAATACGTTCTTTGTTAGTCACCCCTAAATCGTGCGGAGTCGGTGCTTTAGCAGTAGCGATAGTGCTAAAAAACAGAGTAAAAAAAGTAAGTAACGCTATTTTGTTCACTGTGTGTTCCTCAAACAGATTGTTAGACACATCATACCTAATAACAATCATTTAAACAGGTTATAAACTAGCTTAAAGTATATGCTAGCAACCTATTTTTGCTTAAGCCTAAAACAACAGTAAGTAAATGAAAATAAACAAATTGCATATTATCTCCTTAAAACCTTTAAATACCATTCAAATAAAGCATTAAAAAGCCAAAAAGGCCCAGCAAATGAATTTAAAATGCAAAAATACACATTCAAGGTTGACATGCACACCTAAAACACTTAAAAATAGCCCTATACAAAATTTCACATCAAAGCAGTGTTTTGCTAAGTAGAGTAAATAACTATGAAAACACAATTTAATCTTCTAGTCGTTCTCGTACTGGTCTTAGTAATAAGCCCAGCGGGGATGTATTAAAAGGTAATACTGCTTTTTAAAAACCCTCGCTTTAAGCGGGGGTTTTTTTATGCACAAAAAGCGCAGAGGAATGAGGATGAGCAAACAAGAGTATAATGGCTCTGAACTAGTCGTTCAGGCATTAAAAGAATTAAAAGTAAAATATATATTTGGCTACCCTGGTGGCTCGGTATTGGATTTATACGATGCACTTTTTCAACAAAATGACATTGAACACATTTTAGTTAGGCATGAGCAAGCAGCAACACACATGGCTGACGGTTATGCACGTGCTACCGGAGAAGTCGGTGTCGTTCTTGCTACCTCAGGCCCTGGTGCAACAAATTGTATTACGGGTATTGCAACCGCTTATATGGACTCGATTCCAATGGTTGTATTATCAGGACAAGTACCCACTAGTTTAATTGGTGACGACGCCTTCCAAGAAACAGACATCGTTGGCTGCTCTCGCCCAATTGTAAAACACAGTTTTAACTGCAGAAGCGCGCAAGAAATTCCAGCTATTTTGGCAAAAGCGTTTTATATTGCAAGCACTGGCCGCCCTGGCCCTGTTGTAGTTGAGCTACCAAAAGATATGCTAAATCCGACAATCAAATTTGAATACGACTTTCCTACAACAACTGAGCTTCGAACATATAGCCCAAATACAAAAGGCCACTCAAAACAAATTAGAAAAGCAGTGGCTGCTATTTTGGAAGCTAAAAAGCTAGTTATATACTCTGGTGGCGGGATTATTATTTCAAACACATCTGAGCAATTAACTCGATTAGTAGAATCATTAAATGCGCCCATAACTAACACCTTAATGGGGCTTGGTGGTATATCAGGAGTCCACCCTAATTTTATTGGTATGCTAGGGATGCACGGTACTCTAGAAGCAAACAAAGCGATGGCTAACGCCGACGTTATACTCGCATTAGGTGCCCGCTTTGATGATCGGGTGACAAATAATGTTAAAAAATTCTGCCCTAACGCCACTATTGTTCATGTTGATGTAGATCCAACATCGATTTCTAAAACCATTAAAGCACATATCCCTGTTGTAGGCTGTTTAGACACGGTACTTAAACAACTACAAGACGGCATAGATAAAAGCACAATCCAAATAGATCGCAGTGCACAAGAGGATTGGTGGCGACAAATTATTAGCTGGCGTGAACAAAAATGTTTGGGATATAAACAACAACCATCTGAAAAAATTAAACCTCAAGCCGTTATTGAAGCCCTTTATAAAGCAACTGAAGGAGAAGCTTACATCAGTTCTGATGTTGGGCAACACCAAATGTTTGCAGCACAATATTACCCATTTAAGTACCCTCGCCAATGGATAAACTCTGGTGGCCTAGGCACTATGGGCTTTGGTTTACCTGCCGCTATGGGTGTTAAGCTTGCATTTCCTGATAAAGAGTCAGTATGTGTAACGGGCGATGGCTCTATTCAGATGAATATTCAAGAACTTTCTACGTGCTTACAGTACAACTTAGCGGTTAAAGTGGTTTCTCTCAATAACCGTTCATTAGGAATGGTTCGTCAATGGCAAGATATGGTGTATGGCGGACGTCATTCTTCCTCGTATATGGACTCGTTGCCTGACTTTATAAAATTAGTTGAAAGCTATGGCCACGTTGGCATTCAGGTAAACACGCTTGAAGAGCTCCAACCCGCTATTGATAAAGCAATGAGCATAACTGATCGTCTCGTATTTTTAGATATACTTGTAGACGAGAAAGAGCATGTATACCCAATGCAAATTAAATTAGGTGGCATTGACGAAATGTGGTTACGTAAAGGAGTAAAAGCATAATGCGTCGTATTTTATCGATATTATTAGAAAACGAACCCGGTGCACTATCTCGTATTGTAGGGTTATTTTCGCAACGGGCATACAACATTGATAGCCTAACAGTGGGTACCACTGACGATCAATCTTTGTCTCGTATTACGATAACAACAATGGGTGATGACCGAATTGTTGAACAAATTACCAAGCAAGTAAATAAGCTAGTTGATGTTCTAAAAATTATTGATTTAACTGAAATGAGCCACATTGAACGCGAACTACTTCTTGTAAAAGTATTTGCGCAAGATGAAACAACGCGTGCAGCGGTAACGCGTGTGGTCGATGTGTTTAAAGGTGATATTTTAGATATGGGGCGTCAGAGTTACAGCTTACAACTTGTAAGTAGCACAGATAAAATAGAATCATTTTTAGATACGTTACGCCATGAAACAGACATCATTGAAGTTGTGCGTTCAGGTGCAGTTGGAATTGGCAGAGGCGATAAAGCCTTAAAAGCCTAACTTTACTGATACGGAGCCGTTTAAATACGGCTTTTAGAATATAAAAAAAAAGGGCTTATTAGCCCTTTTTTCAATTAATTTGTAAAACCAATTATAGGTTTACTTGGTCTTTAAGGCCTTTGCCTGCTTTAAAGCTTGGGATAGTTGCCGCTGCGATTTGGATCTCAGCACCCGTTTGAGGGTTACGGCCAGTGCGTGCTGCACGTTCTTTTACTGAGAAAGTACCAAAACCAACTAATGCTACTGAATCACCTTCTTTAAGTGCAGAAGTTACAGCACCAGTAAATGCGTCTAGCGCACGGGTAGCAGCGGCTTTAGAAATTTCCGCGTCAGTAGCAATTTTTTCAACTAATTGAGCTTTATTCATTGTTAGATTCCTATTCGTTATTATTTTGCCTTCGCAAAACCTATCTTTATGTATTTTTTAAAAGTTAGCAACAGCAAATTGCAATTTTTAGTTAAAATCTTATAAAACACATAAAATTATATTAATTTCCGCTAAAATACAGCATCTTGTGTTAACAAAGACTTAATTTTTGTACAATTTTGGTGCGTGTTCATCAACATGTAAAAACTATATTTTTTCGATAACTAAGGTCACTTCCCCGACCTCGACACCAAACTTAACAATAGATGTGCGGTTAATCAAGCGTGATTGTGTTACCAAATACATCCAGTCATCAAAATTAACGTCTAAAGTACTCCCGTCATAAGGAAGCTCAACGTTATAATTCCAATGAAATACACTGCCATCACTCTTACCTTTTGCTACACCAAGAACGTCAGCAGCAGTACCTGTAAGCGTGTTATCATCGTTAAGGGTTATTTTCCAAATGCGTTTTTGTGTTTCACCATCATCATACACAAAATCTTCTTCTATAACGCCCTGGTTGCCCTCCCACGTAGCGTTCATGTCAACTACTAACTTACGGGTTAATTCACCTTTAAAGTCTTGCACTACGCCGTAGGCTTTTAATTTACCGCTAAAGAACGTTTTAAAGTCAAAATTGGGGGTTGTTTTACTGTAATGCTCAACGCTAGGTGCAGAGCAGCTAACTAAAAGGAGCGCAAGTACGCACACAAAAGTCATTTTTAACGCGTTATTAATAGTCATTTTAATTCCCTAATAGTTTTTTTCTTAAAGCCGGTTCAGACGTATTTTCAGCTAACCAAATAGCTAAAAAATCACTCGAAAAGGCAATATCATCAATTACACCTACTTTTTCATCGTTAAACAAAAAAGTACTTTTGCCTTGTTCGTCTGTAACCAAGGTTAAAGAGTCGCCTTTGCTTATGTTTGGCCAAAGCGATAAAAGCTGCTTATCGTATTTATTAACTAAATCTTCCTTACCAATTAACTCCCACTGCTCATTAGTTGCTTTTACAATTTCTTTGGCTTCAAAATCACGTAAGTAGATAAGCTTAAATTTGACAGGGTGTTCACCCAAAACATAATCGCCAGAAGGGCTATATAAGGTGGCGTCGTATACATCCCAAAACAAATACTCCATTCTACCCTCACCCACTTTGCTAAATTCAGCATTAGCAAAAGCAGAAGTACATAATAATAGGTACAGCAAAGTTGTATTAATGAGTGCTTTCAACATTAAAGTCCTTATTTAAATAAAAAATTAACTAGGTAAACCGGCCTCAAGTAGGAGGTATTATCGACTTTATTTTTTGATTTATAAGTACAATGAACGTAAAGGCTGCTGACCACATCGCACCGTAGGCTAACCAAAATTGCCAAAGGGGTAACCCTAAATCAATTACGTTAAATCGTGCCCCCGCCCAATAACTAGCAGGTGCAAAAACCAAACAAACAACAAAAACTTGCCAAAATTTTAAACGACTCAAAAAGTGCATCGATGTGTTTAATGATAGTAGTAGTGCGGCCCATAGAAAAACCAACCACAAAGGAAATGGATCGACCTTAAACGCAAGTAAACCAAGCTCTACAGAAATATATTCGAGCAATAATGCAATTGGGAGTGCTTTCAGTAAGAGTAATGCGTCTTGTTTTTTTTGTTTTGATAAATAAAACATTAAAACAATAACAATCGCACTAAATAAAAGTGATTTTCCTTCAAGCAGTAATGATAAAAACCACACTGCTTGAAACAAAACAAAATTAGTAAGCGAGTGCAATTTCATCTACACTGCTACTAAAGCGAGGTTTACGCGCCATTAAATGTACGGTACTGGTTGCACGGGTTCTAAATGCACCTTCACAGTACGCAAAATAAAATAACCATAGCCTATAAAAGCGGTCATCAAATTTTGAGCGGTCTAGGTCTGGCCAACTCTTGATAAAGCGCTCACGCCAATCAGCTAACGTTCTTGCGTAATGCGTTCCAATATCACTAACAGTATGAATAACCATATCGGTGTTGTTCTTAATTTGCTCACTCATTTCGTTTAATGAGGGTAAACACCCACCTGGGAAAATATACTGCTGGATAAAATCTGAATTTTTAAGGTAGTGCTTATAACGCTGATCGCTAATAGTGATTGCCTGTATCAACATTGCGCCATCGTCTTTTAACAAGGACCCACACTGCGTAAAGAAGCTAGGTAGATATTCGTGGCCCACCGCCTCAATCATTTCAATTGACACTAACTTGTCGTATTTGCCTGTCAGCAACCGATAGTCAAGTTTAAGCAGCGTTATTTTGTTTTCTAAGCCTAGCTCTTTAACTTTTTGAGCGACATAATCGTATTGCTCATCAGATATCGTTGTAGTCGTTACTTGGCAGTCATAATGCGTTGCCGCAAAAATTGCAAATGCCCCCCACCCTGTACCAATCTCTATTACTGAGTCACCGGCTTTCAATTCAACCTGTTCACAAATACGCTTTAGCTTGTGTTGCTGAGCATCTTCTAAACTGGCATCTTTTGAGGGATATACTGCACACGAATAAAGCATCTCCTTACTTAAAAACGACTCATATAAATCGTTACCTAAATCATAATGAGCAACTATGTTTTTCTTCGATCCCGACTGAGAATTTTTGTTTTTTAAATGAGTCAACCTGTTAGCAATATTACTGAAAAATGCAAATTTTCTTTCGAATTCATCCAGCTGCTTCTCATTTATCGCAAACAACTCAATTAGTCGGGTTAGATTGTCACAACTCCATTGACCTAAAATGTAAGATTCGCCTGCACCAACACTGCCAGACAACGCAAATGCCTTATACATTGCTTTGTCGTGGATTGTTACCGTTACTTTTAAGTCAGATGATGCATCTCCAAAAACAAGCTGCAGATCTTCATCAATCACTGTAATTTGCCCTGTTTCTATTGAAGAAAAGGCTTTAAATACTAATTTTTTATAAAGCCCTGTAAACCAGCCTGTGTTTTGTTCGCAATTTAAGCTAGACACTTTTTCCATTAGAACACCTATGTTATTTTTATTACTGCTTACATGTAATTTGTGACTTTTAAGAATGGCCTAAAAAAGGCACTCTTTTTATAAATAGCTTTAACGCTTGGTAATAAATACCTTTAAATATTGTCCACGTCATTGCTGGGAAACGCTTTAACAACTGACTCATTTCTTTTTCAGTCAGTTCTTTGCGGGTTAATCGAAGAGTAGCATCAAATAGCAACTCACCATCCCGCTTATTTTCAATATGAATCAATGTTTTATCTTGCGTTAACCTGATTGTCCAATGATAGTTCATATCAAGATTCATAAAGGGTGATACGGAAAATACTTTTTTAAAGTTCACTTTTTTCTCTAGAGGTATCAAATAGTAGTGTCGCTCATTCCATGGTGTATTACTAACCTCAGCGACCATGTACTTAAATTCACTGCCACTATTACCATAAAAAAAGAAGTTTACTGGGCTAAAGTAAATACCAAAGCAACGAAGCTGTCCAAGCATGTAAACATGGCTAAAAGTCTCTGTTACACCGAGCGATAATAACTGATGATTTGCACGTTCAATGATTGAAGCATCATTATTGTGGGGACTATTAACAAAATAGTCTGATTCATTAAACTTTAATGCTTTTGAACCAGAAGTGCCTAACCATTTATGCTTATTATTCAATTGCTCTGGGTTATTGAGGTCAACCCACATCATATACAGTGGATTACTAAAATGATGAGTCTTAACAGCAAAACGGCGATGCTTAACATCGCCTAAATAAACAGCACTAGTCAAACTCAACCCCTAACTGCCTTGCCACATCTACACCACTGCGAACACCATCTTCATGAAAGCCGTTGTACCAATAGGCACCACAAAAATAACTATTATTTTGGCCATCGATAGTTTGTTTAAGACCTTGCGCAGCAATGGATTCTTTGTTGAAAACAGGATGGTGATAAGTGAATTCACGCAATATTTTGCTTTTATCTATCCCTTCAAGGTGGTTTAACGTAACACAAAACTGAGTGTCTGATTGAATACCTTGCAATATATTCATCTGGTAGGTAACAACAGCTGCTTTGTCGGTGTTATTGTTCAATAAATAGTTCCAACTAGCCCAAGCAGCTTTTCTGTCAGGTAGTAAATTTGTATCTGTGTGAAGCACTACTGAATTTTCAGTATAAGGAATTGCACCAAGTACAGACTTTTCTTGGCTTGTGGCATCACCAAGTAATTTAAGCGCTTGATCTGAGTGGCAAGCAAAAACCACCTTATCAAATATATGCTGCTCACCATTGGTAAGTTCAATGGTTACTTGGTCATTTGCACGAATTACCGATTTGATATCAGTGTTAAGCTTTATTTTATCAGCGAACCCTTTTATTAATGGGTTAATGTATTCGCGTGAACCGCCCGGCACAACATACCACTGAGGTCTATTTGTAATATCTAAAAGGCCATGATTAAAGAAAAATTTTACAAAAAACTCTACACCTACATTTTCCATTTCCTTAATACTAGTAGACCAAATAGCTGCGCCCATGGGTAGGATATAATGATACTTAAAAAAGTCATTAAACTGATTCTCATTAAGAAGCTGGCCCAATGTTTGAGATTGTTGGTATTCGCCTTTTTCGTGTATGGCTTTACATAGTTTGTTAAATTTAACTATGTCAGATAACAAGCGCCAAAATTTAAGCCTAAAAATATTTCTTCTTTGTGCAAACAAACTGGTGAAGGTATGGCCATTGTACTCAAAGCCTGTTGCCTCATTATGAACACTGAAACTCATTTGGGTTTCTTGCTTTTTTATGCCAATGCGAGCAAGTAGCTTTTCAAAGTAAGGGTAGGTTCTGTTATTAAAAACAATAAAGCCGGTATCCACTGCGTAATTAACGCCCTTAACAGCTACGTCAACTGTCGCAGTGTGCCCGCCAATATAATCGTTTTTTTCAAATAAAGTGACATCGTAGTGTTTGTGAAGCAAATGCCCACAGGTTAAACCTGATACACCAGTTCCAATTATTGCTATTTTTTTCAACGGGTTAATCCTTTTGCTATTTTAAGCCAAAGCGGTAAAGGTAAAATCCGCAATGCTTTTAATATAAGCGTAAAACGATACGGAAAATGTACTTCTTTACGTCGCTTGTTTATTCCTTTGATCATATAATCAGCTGCTTCTTCAGCGGTCACTGCCATAGGCATAGGAAAATCATTTTTTTCTGTTAGAGGTGTTTTAACAAATCCTGGGTGAACTAACGTTACATCTATATCGGTCAAATCAACGGCTAGGCTTTTAGCTAAATAACTCACGCCCGCTTTAGACGCACCATAAGCCTCAGAGCGTGGTAACGGTAAGTATGTAACGCTTGAACTAACAATAACTAACTGGCCGCCACTTTTAACTTTGGGGAGCAACGCCTCTAGGCAAAAGCCTACCGACAGTAAATTGGCATTAATTACTCGTTCAAACAGGGCACTGTCAAAGTTTTTCGCATCGTCTATGTATTCACAATTGCCTGCATTTAGAATAACGCGGTCAAAGTGCGGGTACCCAATCGTTGCTTCTTTAATATCTTTTAGGCTTGTTGCATCAAACTTACAACTTTCAATATTTTTATGTTTTGAAAGCTCCGCTAATTTTTCTGTATTACGGCCACATGCAATAACAGTGTCACCCATTTGTGCATATTTAATTGCTAATTGCTCGCCAATACCTGACGTTGCGCCTGTTATTAAGGTAACCATAATTAACCCGCCCTTTTATCAATGTAATTAACCACACTGCCTAATATAGGGATGTGTTTGTAGAGTAGTTCGCCGACATTGAAGTAATCACGGTGCTTAATAATTTTTTCATTATCAAAAATTAATTTGCTATGCCCCTGCACAGATATGGTTTTGCCAGAGGCCAGCTTGGGATGTGAATAATGCATTGTCCAATAGACAAATGCATTGTTATTAATACCAAACGAATCTGTAATATCAAACTGACAGTGCTTAACGTTACTATATAAATTTGCAAAATAGTCTCGCAAACTTACTATGCCGTTAATTTCGTGCATTGGATCAATAAATTGAATGTTGTCGGCATAAATATCACTTAATAAATCCAAGTTAGAACTATTGAGTTGCTGGTAAATATCAACAAATTTATCTACTGGTAACTGGTTATCCATATCATACCTTAAATGCAGCGAGCGCACGTTCACGTGCAGCTTTGTGATCAACAATTGCTGGCCAATAACATTCACTTCCTTTGCCTGTTGCAGCTAAGTAAGTATGTGGGAAATGAATGTGTTTATCTGGCACATTTTCAAGCTCAGGCAAATACTTACGTATAAACTTACCTGTCGGATCAAATCGCTCACTTTGGGTAATAGGGTTAAAAATTCTAAAATACGGTTGCGCATCACAGCCTGTACTTGCAGCCCATTGCCAGCCACCATTATTTGAGGCTAAATCACCATCAATAAGGTGCTGCATAAAAAAGCGCTCACCCTCACGCCAGTCAATTAATAAGTGTTTGGTTAAAAAACTGGCTACTACCATTCGTAAACGGTTATGCATCCATCCAGTTTGCTTTAGTTGTAACATGGCTGCATCTACTAATGGGTAACCAGTACGCCCTTCGGTCCATGCTTTAAACTCTTTTTCGTTTTTGCGCCAAACAACCGGATTGTATTTCTCGTTAAAGTTTTCACCACGCGAAAGCCTCGGGTACTCTGCAATAAGGTGCCTGTAAAACTCTCGCCAAATTAGCTCGTTAACCCACGTAAATGTCTTACTTTTTGATGTGGTGAATATGTCGGGGTAACGTTGCTGTATATTGATCAATAGTTGTTTTGGGCTAACTATACCCAGCGCTAAATATGGGCTCAAACCCGATGTCCCTTTAACACTGGGGATGTCACGCTGGTCGTCATAGCTTGTTAACTTATCGCAAATAAAATTATCAACAACGGTTAAAAGTGTTTCATCATCAACGGGCCATTTATCCGAGCTACCATCGCTTTCAAGGTACTGGCTTTTTTCAATTTTTATAGGATTTTGCTCTAGTGGCCATCGCGCCAAGCTAAAGTGGGTGTCTTGATATTGCTTTAACCATGCGCGTTTAAATGGTGTGAATACTTTATACATTTCATTACTTTGGTTTTTAACGCTACCAACAGGCGCAATTAAATCCCCTTCATATAACGTAAAAGTAATAGAACGTTTGTCACACTGTGCTAGAACGGCCTTGTCGCGATTAACTTCGTTTAATTCGTATTCTGTATTAGCAATAATGTGCTCAATGTTGTTAGTTTCACAAAACGAAAGTAATTCAGTTTCACAGTCGTCGAAACTAGGGGCATTAATTACATGAAGCGTTATACCATAATTGGCAAGTTGGTCTTGTAAATAAGCAACACGTCGCTTAAGTAAATCAATTTGTATGGGCGCTGCTTGGTGCTGTTGCCACTGCTTTTCGCAAACAAAAAAAATGGCGTGTTTAGCGCCATTATTTAGCGCTTCTATTAACGCTTCATTCGAAAAAAGGCGCAAATCGCGCCTAAACCAAAATAATGTATTCATTAAATACCAAATCGTAGTTTTAAGTCATGAGGATAGGGATTAAAAAACACCTGTTTTTCTAGGTACTCTTTAGGGTGAACTTTTAGGTGGTGCTTAAGTAAAGTAAGAGGTACATAAAGCGGTACTAAGCCAGAGCGATACTCGTCTATTGCTTCACGCAGTTCTTGTTTTTCAACCTTAGCTAAGTCTTTTTTAAAGTAACCTTGTAAGTGCATTAATGTGTTGCAATTATTACGGCGTGATGCAGGTTTTTTAAGCCCTGTCATTAAACCTAAAATGTATTCATCAGCCAACGCATTTATGTCGTCGCCTGTATAAGTTCCAAGCAATTTACCAAGTTCTCGATACGCTTGGTAGTTGTGAGCCATTAATAAATACTTATGCTTGGCATGAAATTGAGTTAGGTGGTGGACACTTAGTGGCTCTTTTACAAGCTGCTGCCAGCTATTTAAAACATATACGCGCATTACAAAGTTTTCACGTAAGTGCATATCGTTCAATCTGCCATTTTCCTCGCAAGGTAACAGCGGATTATGCTTCATAATTTGTTCGGCAAAAAAACCAACGCCCTCTGAGGTGTTACCTGTACCAGCCTCATTGTATATTTTTATACGCTCCATGCCGCAACTTGGACTTTTGGCGCAAAATACAAAACCACTCAACTCTTTAGCCTGCTCAGTCGCTACTTTTTTACCGTATTCAGTTAACTGCGGACCTACGTCGCCAGAGCCGTCAGGACGGCAGACTTTAATAGTGTCACCAACTCGAACTTGGCGAATTGTAGGTCGAGGTATTGGTAAGCCAACCGCAACCTCAGGACAAAAGCGTGTATATTCAACATGCTTTGCAAGTTCATCCATACAAAAGTTTGACCTTTTGTGACCTGTATCAAATCTAACTTTTTCGCCTGCTAAGCAGGCGCTTATACCTATTTTTATTGTAGTTTTTTGCATGTAATCTCTTAGTAGATTAAATTACCAATTGGATTTAGTAACTTACTTAGCCCTTTATTAAAATGTAGCGCACTGCTCACAACTGTAAAGCATAAACACCCATCTTTTGTTATTGGCGTGTGTTGGTGGCTGCCATCTTGCCAAATAAAGTCACCTGGTACGTAGTGCCCGTCTTCATCACAAAACTCACCGTCTAGTAACAGGGTTATTTCAAAACCTGTGTGAGTATGTTCAGGAATCTCACCGCCAGCGTCTATATGTAGCAAACTTGAGCGTAGCGCACCATCGTCTAGTGCAACGCGTGAGCGAGCTAATTTGCCAACTTGGGTAAATTTGCTGTGTGAAATACGCGACAATGCGCGAGGCAATTGGTAGTTATGCTCATTAACACTTACTTTAACAGGTTCTACCTCATACACTTCATCTATAGAATCATCAGCAGTGATTAGGTCAAGCACGTTCATATCAAATTCTTCAAGCAATTGAGATTGGTTATTAATCGGTTGCTCAAAAGATTCGGTGTCTTCACTAAACAACGCATCTGCATTGCTTGCTTCTATTTTTGCTACCTTTTCTTGGCAAACAGGACACATGTCTACATGTATCGAAACTGCAAGGCTCAAAGAGGCACTTAACGACGCTGAACAATACTCTGTAAGTAGTGTTTCACTCGGGTGATGTTTAATCATGCTGATCTCCCATTTCATTACGTAATTTCTGCAAGGCTAAACGTAATCGTGATTTTACCGTGCCTACTGGAATATTAAGTTGTTGAGCTAATTGCTCTTGCGACATATCTTGAAAATAAACCCCACGAACAACTTCGCGTTGTGCGATAGGCAATTTGTCAAGGTAGCGTTTAATTTGTTTATCTTCTAAATGATCAGTGTATTCATGATTTGTGTCTTCAGAATCGTTAATTAAAGGCCATATATCTTCGCTAATGTTTTCTTCTTTGTTACTTTTCATTTTGCGGAGCATATCAAACGAGGCATTACGCATTACTGTGTAAACCCACGTAGTCGCAGCACCTTTATCACTATTATATAAATGCGCTTTACGCCAAACTGACGTTAATGTTTCTTGCACAAGCTCCATCGCTTGTGCTTCAACACCAAACTGCTTTATTCCAAAGCGCTTAATTTTTGGTGAAAAATATTCAAATAAATAGGCAAATGCTTTTTTATCGCGGTCTTGTGCAACCGAAAGTAATGCTTGCATAAGTTCAGAACTAGGCGTTTCTGGCATGGCAGTATACTTACCTGTATTAGGTTCACAACGAGTTGACTGTTGTTGACTTACCATAGTAATTAATCCCATTATTGTTTTGATATGAGTAGTACGTACAATAAATTGTATGGGATCACATTATTTAGGCAAATTCATTATTAATCACAGTATGGAGGAAATTGAGTAAGTTATCAAAGTTAGTTTCGAACGCAAGTTGTTGTTTTTTCTCGATCGAAATAGGCAATAGCTCAAGCCAACGTGCGGCTATCCATGCTAGATTGTTAAAATTAGTTGTTTTATAAAGTAGGTTTAATTCAGGGTTGCCATAAAACACATTGCGCAACGCATCATGTAGCAAAAAATGCTCGGCAACAGCAGTGTTTGTTTCGTTATACCAATAAGGCGTTTTGCAGTCAGATATTAAACCATGACGGAGTTCTTCTTCGTCTTGGTAAACATCGTTAATTTGAACGCTTTTAGACGCAAAAACATCAATAAGTAGCACGTCATTGTCGTCTTGGTCAAAATCGATTATGTCAACCAAGCAGCCTTGGGCGCTTATATTAAAAGGTGTGTCGTGCTCAAACGTGCATAGTACAAAGCCCGTGCTATTTTTTAATGCGGTTTTAACCATATTTAAATAACGAGGCTCAAAAATACGCAAACGCGTGTAACCTTCAGGTAAAATAAAAATGGGTAATGGGAAAATCGCACGTTTCATAAAGTCTACTTCTATCAATAACACTGCCTTTATTTACGTGCGTTTTTACTAAGTCGATCAGCTTTAACTAAATCGAATTAATTGCAATATACTTAACTGGTTAAATATTAAGCCACCCGCCCATGCTCTTTAATGCTTGTACAGATACATACGCAGTTATAATACTCACTACAGGTGCTAACATAAGTGCAAATAATCCAAGTTCGGTACTCATCGTCTTATTCCTTTAAGTTGCTTATTTTGCGTTTTTTACTGCTGGATTCGTACTTTCAGCTACTTCATTACTGACTAAGTCAGCAGGCTCAATTAACGATTCAAGTGTTAGTTTTGTATCAAAATAAAGGGTATCTTTTATAGATTTTTCAAGCTCTATGGTGGTTTGCTTAATGTAGCTTGTCACACTGCTTGTTAAAATATCAGTTACATCTAGGTCAACTTCTGTCGCGTTTACTTGCGAAGAACCTAATACTAATAAACTAGCCATAGCGATTTTAA
Organism: Pseudoalteromonas sp. H71; assembly: GCF_001468485.1. GTDB lineage: Bacteria > Pseudomonadota > Gammaproteobacteria > Enterobacterales > Alteromonadaceae > Pseudoalteromonas. The sequence goes on along the minus strand of NZ_LODI01000026.1, from coordinate 2,256 downwards.
TTGAATGTTTCATAATGGTATTCCTTGTTGGTGTATTGTTTAGACGTAGTTATATACTCAAGGGTTGTGCCAAGATGAAAATAAAGTTTAAATTATTGATATATATAATTATTTTATAAGCTAGGTAATTTATAAAAATTCAGGAGAGGTTAATTTAACCACGTATATTTATTTTTTAGCCACTTTTTAGTTAAAATAAACAGTGGGTATGCTCAGTTTTATAGATTCGCAAAAGCATTAAATTAAAAATGGTCGGTCAATCACAAAGTCATTATTAAAAACACGCAACCATAAATAATGGTTTTGAAATAATAAGATCAGTGAATATAAAAAGACTAATAGGCTTAGGCTTACTTTTTACCTAAACGAAAGGCATCAACCATACTCAACACCCAAATCACAATCATAAGTGGTAAGTATTTGTATTCTGCAAGTTTTGCACATGCTTGTGACGGCTCTTTTGCGGCACCAAATATAGAGGTAAAAGTCATAGGTATTTTCCCTGCCACAATTTCATTGGCTGTGCATTGTGCAACGGCAAAAATATCCTTCATAGTTAAAATTAATAATACCGAAAACACACCAGCAAATATTGCACCTATTAAATGTTTTTTTAACGAAAAGTGCCCAGCCCCTGGATAAATAATGGCTGTTAGTAATGCGGCTTTTAAATTTGCTTTCATGGTTTTTAACTTGAGTTATGTTGAAAATAGGCCAACACATAGTGAATTATTTTTGTTTAAAATCAAGAAAAAGGTTTAACTTGTACAGTGATTGAAAATTTCAGCGTACACTTGTACACTAAACGCTAATTAAATAGTGGTAGGAGCAGTAATGTCACTCGACGCCCCTTATTCTCGTAAAGAAGAACAGCTCAATGTTATAAGCCATGCTCTGGGTATTATTTTTGCCGTGTTTGTTATGTGGGATCTATTTAGTCAAGCTACAAATCCCAAAGCCTATATAAGTACTGCAATATACGGTAGTACCTTGTTTATACTCTTTTTATCATCAACCCTATACCACGCCAGCGTCCAACCACGTTTACGTGCCTTATATAAAAAGTGTGACCACTGCGCCATTTATTTACTTATTGCTGGCACCTACACTCCTTTTTTATTGCTCTCACTTTCAGGGGCTTGGTCATGGGGAACACTCACTTTTATATGGAGTGTTGCTATTGCGGGTGTTGCGTACAAAATACTTGTTAAAAATGGCAATAAAAAAATATCCCTTGCCACTTACTTACTCATGGGATGGTTTGCATTAGCCATTATTTACCCGCTGTATTCAAGCGTTAATATAAAAGCACTTTACTGGTTACTCGCTGGCGGCGTTTTTTATAGTGCCGGCACATTATTTTATAGCGCAAAAACCACTCAGTTTAGCCACGCCATTTGGCACTTATTCGTAATAGCAGGCTGTGTTTGCCATTACATTTCAATAAGTAACTATGTTTATTAATGGCAGCTTAGAGCTGTTGTTAACCGTTACTTTTCAATTACGTCAACGTATAGGGCTTGCATAGTCAGGAAAACGACACAATCGCTCGTTTTTATCCTGACGTAAAAACCAGAACGACTGTATTTTAGTAGTACTGGCAAATAGTTAAGAAGTTTGTTACAAATGAGTTATTCAAGCAAACGAGCGACAATGTGGAAGAAAAACGCGCGATTCGCTCGCTATAAACATGTTATAAGGTTCTCGAACATTGGATGATCGAACTCGTAAGGTTATTTATAAAATTACTTATCCCAATGGTAAAATTTATATTGGGAAGGACTTAACGGATAGCATCAATTACTTTGGCAGTGCTGAAAGTCAGCATATCGCCAAAGACTTTACCGAGGCTGAGCGTAATGATTTCACAATCAGAAAGGAGATAATATTCTCATCTGATGACACAAAAGAAATCAATAAAACCGAATCTAAATTAATATTAGAGCATCGTTCTAATAATCCTGAAATTGGCTATAACCAATGGCCTAAGTTCAGTGTATAAACCTTATAACAAGTGACTATGGTGTCAATTCCTAATTTCAAACCATTTTAGGATCCCACATGACACCATCCCTCACCATAGAATTTATGATCACTACCAGCTTTCGTATACACGCAATAATGGCTACTTTTTTAGGCTTTCCTGCTTTAACCATGCGTTGATAAAGGTCTTTAAATTTAGAGTTGCACTGAATGGCTGACATCATCGCCATGTACATGGCAGTTCTTATTTTAGGTCGGCCGCCACGTATCATT
>NZ_LODI01000025.1:37509-37589 GCF_001468485.1 Pseudoalteromonas sp. H71 | reverse complement strand
GTGCCGACTTAGCTCAGCTGGTAGAGCAACTGACTTGTAATCAGTAGGTCAACCGTTCGACTCGGTTAGTCGGCACCATT
>NZ_LODI01000025.1:0-37417 GCF_001468485.1 Pseudoalteromonas sp. H71 | reverse complement strand
GCACCATTCATTCAACAGTAATTTCAATGTACTGCAATCAGCAGTCTGCTTAAGTAACCTACTTATTCTGTAGTGTTGATCACTTATCTTTAAATTAAAAATTTGCCTATTACGTTTTGTTGTTTGTATTTTTGCAACTTTAAAACGCCTATAAAATTTTTAATAACTTTTATGGGCTGTTTGTTTGTAAGCTAAATATTGGAGTTTTTGATTAGTGTGTTTATTTGCACTGTTGCTGATCATTTAATCATTTTTGCCGTATAACTTAATTATTCGTTTACTCACCGCTAGCTATGTAATGTTATGTAAAGTAAGTTGAGCAAAATTAGTCAAGGTGCTTGAATTACATTCATAAATAGCAGTAATTCAGGTTAAATTATGATTTGGCAATGCAAGCCAACTTTATTGGCACTTAGTGTGATGCTGCTCAGTGGCTGTGCGAGTAACTTAAATCCTTCGCAGCGCGAACAAGCGCCGAACGCTCTTCCGCAGCAGTGGTCACAACAAGCAGCAAGTTCAGTTTTGAAAGTGGAAGATGAATGGTTAATGCAACTAAACACTCCGCTACTGACAAAATATGTTGAACAGGCGCTTAAAAACAACCAACAACTTTTACAAAATAGCTACGATGTTGCAATTACTAAGCAGCAACTTATAGCAACAGGGGCAGCGCTATGGCCAAGTTTGGATTTATCTACGCGTACTAGCCGTAGTAAAAATAACCGGCCTGTTAGTTATAACAATGCTAGCTCGGTAAGCTTAAACTTAAATTACGAGGTTGACTTGTGGGGCAAGCTGTCGGATTCAAAGCGTGAGGCTAACCTTTCTTATTTAGCGCAAAAATCGCGTTTTGAACAAGCAAAACAACAACTCGTTTCAGATGTTGTAAAAGGCTGGTTTGATGTTGTGTCTGCGCAGCAGTTACTCGATTTATATAAGCGCCGTGAAGAAAATGCTAAGCAAAACCTCGATATAATTGAGTCGGGTTATCGCCAAGGTATTAACGAGGCACTTGATGTTTATTTAGCCCGCAATGAGCTTAATAACGAGCGCTCACGCATTGCCACTCAAACAGCGAGTCTATCAAGTGCAGCAAGAGTGCTTGAGCGCTTATTAGGTGAGTACCCAAAAGGGGCCATTGCAGCAAGTACTGACTTACCGGTTATTGAGACCGAAATCCCAGTTGGAATTCCTTCAGAACTCATCACTCGAAAGCCCGCATTACTTGCTAGTTGGTACGAGTTATTAGCTACTGATGCGTCACTGGCTTATGCACATAAGCAGCGCTTTCCGAGCTTAAACTTAGCGGCAAGCTTAAGTGATAGTACCGACAGAGTGAGTGATTTGTTTTCCCCTTCAAGCCTTGCATGGTCTTTACTCGGAAGTATCTCGGCACCTATTTTTGAGGGCGGTCGTTTACAAGCCAATGAAGAAATTGCGCGCCTGAATACACAAAAGCAAGAACAGCAATATTTACAAACCTTGTACGATGCATTTGCTGATGTAGAAAATGCAATATCGCAGCAGCAGTCTTTAAAAGCGCAGTACACCAGCACCCTTGAAGCACAAAAAAATGCACTTGCTGCCGAGCAGTTATCGTTTGAGCAATATCAAAGTGGCTTAGTAACTTATACCACGGTACTTGATGCACAAGGTCGCTCATTTGATGCGCAAAGTTCATTAATACAAATTAAAAATCAATTAATCGCAAATAGAATCAACCTACATGTTGCCCTTGGTGGTGATTTTGAAAAACCGTCAGGCGACTTAAAGAGCAATAACGATGAAAACTAAAACAGCTAAAATTATTATTCCAGCCGCGGTTGTTGTTGCCGCTCTTTTAATTGTATTTTTTATAAAGAGTAATCCGCCAGAGGCGAGACGTTTTGGCTCAGCACCAAAAGCAGCAATTAGTGTGTCTGTACTTGAGCTTGTGCCTCAAAGCTATCAAGTAATGATAGACAGCTATGGTACGGTAAAACCAAGAACTCAAAGCTTACTTGTTGCTCAAGCATCTGGGCAAATAACTGAAGTGAGTGATGAGTTTAGAGAAGGTGGCTTTTTTGAAAAAGGCGACGTGTTATTAAAGCTAGATGATAGAGATCATCAGGCAGAGGTTAAATCTGCGCAAGCTAACTTGCTCACAGCAGAGCAAAGCTTATTAGAAGAAAAGGCCCGCGGGCAACAAGCACTGACTGATTGGAAGCGTCTTGGTGGTTCAAGCCAAGCCAGCAGCTTGGTATTGCGTGAGCCGCAATTAGCAGCGGCGCAAGCACAAGTGCTATCGGCTCAGGCTACCCTTGAAAAAGCAGAGCTTGATTTAGAGCGTACAAAGGTTACTGCACCTTATGCTGGGCGTATACTGAGTCGCAGTGTCGATTTAGGTCAAGTAGTGAGTAACAATACCCAACTTGCCACTATTTACGCTATTGATAGTGTTGAAATTCGCTTACCAATAAAAAATAAAGACCTTTCGTTTGTTAACCTGCCAGAGCAATACCGTGATGGTGCTAAAAACCAAGCGGGTTCGTTAGTTAAATTTAGTTCTGATTTAGTGGGTGAGCAAACATGGCAAGGTCAACTGGCACGCACCGAGGGCGCAATTGACGAAAACGCGCAGCAACTATACGTGGTGGCAAAAATAGACGACCCATATAAATCGACCGCTAGTAATCAGTATCCCATTAAAATAGGGCAATACATAAAAGCGCAAATAGCGGGTAAAACGGTGCAAAATGCGTTGATCATTCCTAACAGTACAATTTATCAAGGCACCTATGTTTACGTAGTTGAAGGTGATGTATTAAAGCGTAAAGACGTAACTTTTGCATGGCAAAACGCCAACCAAGCAATGATCAAAACCGGTTTAAAAGCGAACGATAAATTAGTTGTTACGCCGCTAGGGCAAGTAAGTTCAGGCACTAAAGTGAGTATTTTAGGTGCGCAGCCAAAAGAAAAAGTATCTAAAAGTAAGCGTCCGACTCGTGAGCAGCTAGAGCAAAAAGCAAAAGAGCTTGGTATAAGTGTTGAAGAGCTAATAAAAAAACGTCGCGCGGCCAAGCAAGGAGATAAAGCATGATTGCTTGGTTTACCAAAAACCATGTTGCTGCCAACTTATTGTTAGTAACTTTGTTGTTGTCGGGACTATTTAGCCTATCCAGTAAAATACCACTGGAAGTATTTCCGTCCTTTGAAACCGATATGATAAGCGTAGGTGTTAGCCTGCGTGGTGCAACCCCTGAAGATGTAGAGCAGGGCGTGACTATTCGTATAGAAGAAGCGGTGCAAGACTTAGAGGGTATTAAACAAATATTTAGCCGCTCGTCAGAGGGAGCAGGCTCTGTAACTATTGAGGTTGAAAGTGGTTATGACCCACGTGAGTTATTAGCTGATATTAAAAGCCGAGTAGATGCAATTAATACGTTTCCTGGCGATGCAGAAAAACCAATTGTTGCGCTAGCTGAGCGTAAAAGAGAAGTAATAGCCGTTACCGTATCAAGCGATTACGGCGAAAAAGAAACGCGTGAATATGCCGAAAAAGTACGAGATCAAATACTTCGCTTACCTAACGTAACGCAGGTAGAGTTAAGTGGTGTACGAGACTACGAGTTAGCCATTGAAGTTAGCCAAGACACACTTCGCCAGTACAACCTAAGCCTTGCGCAAATATCGAGTGCTATTGCTAATTCAAGTTCTGATATTTCTGCTGGTAACTTAAAAACAGAAGGCGGCGATGTACTAATTAGCTCAAAAGGGCAGGCTTATCGTAAAGACGAATTTGCTAGCATAGTAGTCAAAAACCAAGCCGACGGAACGATTATCCGTTTAGGTGATATTGCTACAATTAAAGACGATTTTGAAGAAACGCCAGTACGCACCCGTTTTAATGGTAAGCAAGCGGCGTTTATAGACGTTTACCGAATTGGCCCGCAAAGCGCGATAACCGTGGCAGACGATGTTAAAAATTATATTGAAGAGCAGCAAGCCACGCTACCACAGGGTTTTAAACTAAGTTATTGGGATGACGACTCAGAGCTAGTTAAAAGCCGTATCGCTACTTTGACCAGTAATGCTTTACAAGGTGGTATTTTAGTACTGGCACTGCTCACGCTATTTTTACGCCCAGCAATTGCATTTTGGGTGTTTATTGGTATTCCTGTATCGTTTATGGGTGCATTTATTGCGATGCCAATTTTTGGTGTAACGTTAAATATAATGAGCCTATTCGGCTTTATTTTAGTACTTGGTATTGTGGTTGATGACGCCATAGTAACCGGCGAAAACGTATATACCCATTTAAAAACCGCAGAATCGGGTGAGCAGGCTGCTATATTGGGTACTCAAGAAGTTGCTACTCCGGTTACCTTTGGTGTACTGACTACCGTTGCTGCCTTTTTACCTTTAGCATTTATTGAAGGGGCGCGGGGCGCTTTATTTGCACAAATTCCGGTAGTGGTTATTCCGGTGTTACTGTTTTCGCTAATTGAATCTAAATTTGTGTTACCAGCACATTTAAAATACATAAAACTACGCCACCAAAAAGGTGAACCATCAAAGCTTGAAGCGATTCAACAACGCTTTGCAGATGGCTTTGAAAGTGCAATTTTAAAATATTACCAACCTATATTAAACACTGCTTTGCGCCATAAATTAGCAACGGTCAGTTTATTTGTTGGTGTGTTTTTTATTATTTTAACCATGATCACCAGTGGTTGGACTAAGTTTATCTTTTTCCCACGTATTCCTAGCGAAACTGTACGAGTCAATCTAACACTGCCAACAGGTACACCGTTTGAAGTAACTAATAAATACGTAATTGATATGTCTGAAAAGGCGCAGCAATTACAAGACAAATATCGCGACCCTGATACAGGCGAAAGCGTTATTTTAAATATACTAGCGACTACTGGTGGACGAGGCGGTGTGTCAAACTCTGGCGCGGTACGCTTTGAGATTACACCTGCAGAAAAGCGTGAGTCAGATATAGGTTCGCGGGAGCTTGCTAGTGAATGGCGCGATTTAATTGGTGTGATTCCTGGTGCTGAAAGCCTAACATTTAGAGCTGAAATTGGCCGAAGCTCAGACCCAATAGACGTTCAACTAAGTGGTACTTCACTAACAATATTACAAGATGTTGCTGATAACATTAAAAACCGTTTAGCAACGTACCCAACGGTGTTTGATATTGCCGATAGTATGTCTGATGGTAAAGAAGAGTTGCGTATAGAGCTTACACAACAAGGTTTAGCGCTGGGTTTAAACCGTGTAAATGTAGCAGGACAAGTGCGTAATTCGTTTTTTGGCTCGCAGGTTCAACGTATTCAACGCGGACGAGACGACGTGCGTGTAATGGTGCGTTTGCCTATCGATGAGCGCCGCTCGATAGCTGATTTACAAAATATTCTAATTAACACCCCCGATGGCGGCTCTGTGCCATTGTCGCACGTGGCAACACTTACGGCAGGGCAAAGCCCGTCAACCATAAACCGTATTGATCGTTACCGCACACTAAATGTGACAGCTGATATAGAAAAAAACAACACCAACATGACGGTGCTTCAAGCCGACCTAGCACAATACCTAGACGAACTAATGCAGCAATACCCGGGTGTTGACTATAAACTTGAAGGTGAAGCCAAAGAGCAAAGAGAGTCGTTTGGCTCATTGGCTTGGGCGTTAGTGTTTGTATTTTTCATTATTTATGCACTATTAGCCATTCCGTTTAAGTCATACATGCAACCAATTATTGTTATGAGCGTTATTCCATTTGGCATGATTGGCGCTGTAGTTGGGCATTGGATAATGGGTATGGATTTAACCATTATGAGCTTACTAGGTATGCTTGCGTTAATAGGCGTGGTAGTGAATGATTCGCTTGTATTGGTCGATTTTATTAATAAAAAACGCAGCGAAGGTGGCAATTTAATAGAGGCCGTTAAACTCGCTGGCGCATCGCGCTTTCGCCCAGTTATGCTCACCAGTTTAACCACTTTTATTGGTTTAATGCCATTGCTGTTTGAAAAGGCAACTCAGGCGCAGTTTTTAATACCTATGGCGGTAAGTTTAGGGTTTGGGATTATTTTTGCGACCTTTATTACTTTATTGCTAGTCCCAGTCAATTATATGTTGATGGAACGTTTTCAGGGCTGGTTTAAATAATATTAAAACGGGTTAATACAAAAGCTGTAGGTATTCAATTGCCTGCAGCTTTTTTGTTTTTAGCTGTACAAAATTGAGAGTTTTTTTCGTTAGATAGATAAGCGTAGATAGATGAAGAAGTTTGGATGTTCGTGTGAGAACGCAGTTAGATAATGATGTTCCCCAAGATACGGTACTCGGTTTCAGTCCTGAAACCAGAAGGTTTCAGGGCGGGAATCTGCGGTTTACCGTAGGCTTCTCGGTACATGCCAAGCTTGCACAATAGTAGACGAACAGAAACCCTGGTATAAAATTTATCGGCTCAGGGACTTAACCCAGCTCCAGTATCCCAGGGAACAAATTAAGTATATAAGACATAGTCCAATCCTTAAACCCAAAACGTAAAAAATTAAGTCGTTCGCTTAGTTTTTCTGCATCTTTAACTCACTGTTTACTTTATTGCGTGGTTTTTGAGCTTGATCATACAATTAATTGGAGTTGCTTTTTATCGAGTGGTAGCATTGCTTTAACTAGCAAAGCGAAGACTTGATTATGAACGATTTACCAGATTACGAAAAAGCCCAACTACTTTTAGAAAAAAACGAAATATTTGTCTCTCCTGCCGAAGCGCATGGCGTTATTAGTGGTTTATTAGCATGCGGTCTAAGCATTGATGACAAAGAGTACCTAGGCCTTTTAAGCGATGTATTTAACGATGGTGAATCGTTCGGTAACGGTTTAAAAACGTTTTTTGGCACTATTTATAAGCAAGTTGTTGCAAGCTTTAATGATGAAGAATTTCAGTTTGATTTATTTTTACCAAGTGATGACGAAACACTCATCGATCAGGCTAATGGCCTCGTATCATGGGTATCGGGATTTATGCTTGGTTTTGGTTTAAAGCAAAAAGACTACGGTAAGCTGTCGGCCGACGTGAAAGAAGTTATTAGCGACTTTAGCGAAATAACACGCCTAGATACGACTTTCGAAGAAACTGAAGAAGATGCTAACGCACTGCACGAAGTGATTGAATATGTACGTGTATCGGCACTACTTTGTTTTGCCGAGCTGGGTAAAGAGCAAAGCAGCCAAAATGATAAAAAAACGCTTCACTAAACTTAATTAAAAAAGTACTACGGGTTAGCTAATAATGGTTGAAATACAAAAGTCAGAGTTTAAAGCACGCAGAGAGCGCCTACTTGCACAAATGGATGATAACAGCATTGCGCTGATCCCGGCTGCTAGTGAAGTAACGCGAAGCCGTGATACTGAATATGCTTTCAGACAAGACAGCGACTTTTTTTATTTAACCGGTTTTAACGAGCCCGATGCTGTACTCGTGCTTTGTAATAACAGCGATACACCCAGTACCCTTTTTTGCCTTGATAAAGACAAATTAGCTGAAATTTGGCATGGCCGCCGTGTTGGTTTTGATAAAGCTAAAAGCGACTACTTATTTGACGAAGCCTACCCATTAAGTGATTTAGAAGAGCAGCTGCTTGAACTGCTAAATGCTAAAAATGCGATTTATTTTGCACAAGGCGCTTATGCTTCATTTGATAGTAAAGTGTTTTCGTTATTAGGCACTTTGCGAAGTGGTACTCGAAAAGGCCTTAAAGCACCCAGTACGTTAAAAGAAATACGTGGCCTTATTCATGAAATGCGTTTGTTTAAATCGCCGGGCGAAATAGAGGTAATGCGAGAAGCTTGTGAGATTAGCGCCCGTGGACACATGCGTGCTATGCGCTTTTCACATGGAGGGGCAACTGAATTTCAATTAGAAGCAGAGCTTCATCATCATTACGCAATGAACGGTGCGCCCCATCCAGCTTACGGCACAATAGTAGGAAGCGGTGATAACGCTAATATTTTGCACTACACGCAAAATAGCGATGTGCTTAAAAATGGCGACCTAGTATTAATTGACTCAGGTTGTGAGCTGCAAGGCTATGCCGCCGATATTACGCGTACTTTTCCCGTAAATGGCAAGTTTAACGAACAGCAAGCCGCGCTTTATAACATTGTACTTAAAGCACAAGAAATGGCTTTTGAAGAAATTAAACCCGGCGGGTTTATGTCGCATGCCAATAAATTAGCAATGGAAGTATTAACCCAAGGTTTGCTTGATTTAGGTATTTTAACCGGCGACTTTGATGAACTAATGGCGCAGCAGGCATGTAAAGAATATTACATGCATGGCCTTGGGCATTGGCTGGGGTTAGATGTGCACGACGTAGGCGACTATAAAATAAATAATGTTGAGCGAGCATTTGAACCCGGGATGGTCTTAACTATAGAGCCTGGGCTTTACATTAGCGAAGACTCAAACGCGCCACAAAAATACAAAGGTATTGGTATTCGTATAGAAGACAACTTACTCGTTACCGAGTCGGGCTTCGACAACTTAACCATTAGCGTGCCTAAAACAATCAGTGAAATAGAAGCGCTAATGCAAAGCGCTAAAAACGCATAAGCTTGGAGAGTAAAGTGGCTAAGCAGTTTGATGTTGTAGTAATTGGTGGTGGGTTAGTCGGCGCGAGTTGTGCACTGAGTATAAGTAAAAAAAATCCCAGCTTAAATATTGCAGTGATTGAAGCAAATCAAGTAACCACCGATTATCACCCAAGCTTTGATGACAGAAGCATCGCACTTGCCCAGCAATCGGTAGAGTATTTACAAAGCCTCAATTTATTTGAAATAAATGCTCCCTATACAGCGGCCATAAAAAAAGTCAGCGTGTCTGATAAAGGGCATTTTGGTAAAACCCATATACAGTGTGATGAATTTGCTAAACCCTCTTTAGGGTATGTTGTTGAGGTTAATCCATTTGGGCGTGCGCTTCATCAGCGATTAGTGCAATCAAACATGAGTTTATTTTGCCCTGATAGCGTAACCTATATAAAGCAAACGCTGCATAGCAACGCACTGACTTTGCAAAGTGGCAAACAACTTAATGCTAAGCTAATTATTGTAGCCGATGGCGCGCAATCTCCGACACGCCAACTAATGGGCCTTAATTTTAATACCCAGCCTTATGAGCAAGGCGCTATTATCGCCAATATAGAAGTAGCTGCAGGACATAATAACCATGCCTTTGAGCGCTTTACCCAGCATGGCCCAATGGCACTATTACCAATGAGTAACAACCGTTATTCATTAGTATGGTGTATGGAAAAAAGCCAAACCGATTCGTATATGGCTTTAAATGAAATCGAGTTTTTAAGTGCATTACAATCAGCCTTTGGTTACCGCGCAGGGCAATTTGTAAAAGTGGGCATGCGCGCAAGCTACCCGCTGGTTTATGGGCAAGCCGAATCGCTAATAGCTCATAGAACGGTGGTTATTGGTAATGCCGCCCATGCTATTCATCCTATTGCGGGGCAAGGCTTTAATTTAGGCCTGCGTGATGTACAAGTACTGAGTGACTTAATTGCCAATAGCCCTAATGAGTTAGGGAGCTATGCGTTTACGCGCGAGTACGAACAGTTGCGCCGCCAAGATATAAATACGGTGATGACCTTAACTGATGCATTAGTGAGGTTATTTTCAAATTCATCTCGAGTATTAGCGCTAGGTCGTAGTATTGGCTTGTTTTCGATGGATTTATTTCCCGCATTAAAAGCCCCATTAGCAAAACAGCTAATGGGGCAAGTTAAACAAGGTTCACGTTTATGAAGCAAACACAGGTTTGTATTGTTGGTGGTGGTTGCGTAGGGCTAACGTTAGCTCTGGGCTTAGCTAAGGCTAATATTAGTGTAGTGGTACTCGATGCGGCATCAACACAAGCCCCTCCAAATAATGAATACGGTTTACGCGTAAGCGCATTGAGTATTGCAAGCCAAACATTATTAGAGCAGCTAAACGTATGGCCACACATAATAGCAGAGCGAGCGTGTGCCTATACGCATATGGATGTTAGTGATGCCGACAGCTTTGGTAAAATAACCTTTAATAACGAACAACTTGAGCTTGATCATTTAGGCCATATAGTTGAAAACGACATTATTCGCTTTGCACTTATAAAAGCGCTTGAGCAGCAAAGTAGTGCAACGCTAATGTTTGATACCGAGTATCAGCAAATACACCAGAGTGAATCAGACGTATTTATAACCCTTAAAAGCGGCGAGCCTATTATTGCTAAGTTGCTGGTGGCGGCTGATGGCGCAAATTCAGCTATTCGCAAACAATTTAATATGGCGCTCAACTTTAAAGATTACGACCACCACGCGCTAGTTGCTACAGTAAAAACTAAAGAGTCACACGGAAATACTGCCCGCCAAGTGTTTTTACCAACCGGGCCGCTAGCGTTTTTACCACTGAGCGATGAGCATACCCATTCAATTGTGTGGTCTACCAGCCCTAACCACTGTGATGAATTGCTAGCAATGGACGACACCGCCTTTAATAAAGCGGTAATGGCCGCCATAGATGGCCAATGCGGTTTATGTGAAGTGCAAAGTAAGCGCGTCGCGTTCCCACTTAAAATGCGTTACGCCCAACAATGGGTTAATGGCAACGTGGTATTAATGGGTGATGCAGCACATACCATTCACCCATTGGCAGGGCTGGGTATGAACCTAGGCCTAAAAGACGCCGCTTACTTAATTGAGCTGTTAAGCAACGAAACTAAAGAGTTTGCAAGCACCCGAACCCTTCGCGATTACGAGCGTACCCGCAAGCTCGATGCACAAAAACACATAGCCATGATGCAAGGGCTAAAAGAGTTATTTGAAGGCGCAAACCCAGTTAAAAAACTAATACGTGGAGTCGGCCTGTCACTCGTTGATAACCTAGGTCCAATAAAACACCTGTTCGCCAAAGAAGCGATAGGAAAGTGATAAAGGCAAGCGGTCAGTTTTTAGCTATCAGCTTTCAGTTAAAACCGATGTTTATTTTAAGCATCGGTTTAAATAGTACAAAGGAACGTTCTTAACTTTTTAGATTATGTTCCACTAGCGCTTGTAATACTGTTTCTAGCAATAAATCTCTCTGAGCATATATAGCTGTCCACTGAGCTTCTTTCCATGTGTTTTCTAACTTTAAATATGAGCCATGGGCAAGAATATTTCTAAGTTCTTCAACTTTCTTTGCTCCTATCACTTCATTTTGTTCAATAATTTTTTTCCTTATGGATACTACACGAGGATCTCTTTTCTTTGCACCTGGAAACCTATCAATTCTGAGCATGTTTGATAAGGATTGATCTAATACGCTATCACCTATGTTTGTATTCCAAAAGCCTTCTATAAATGCCCATAAGCATAAAGCCTCTATAAAGACGTCTCCAATTTCAGCTATTTTGAATATTTCTTCAAAGTAGGGATATCTATAATCAGGCTTAGCATTGAAATTAGAGAGTAGCTCAGTGAATTTATCTAACTCTCGATTATCAAGTACCACTTGGCTCGCTCTCAAGGGGCTAGGGATATTATTCCAGATAGGGTTTATAATTCAATATAGGTACCTGCTTTTGAAATTATTACAGGTGGCGGAAAAGTTAGCCTTAAGCAAAGAGTAATTAATTCAACTATATATTGTGAGTTTTCATTTGAATATGAGTTTTTTATAACTAAGTAACTACAACTCATTGGGGGTGGGTTACCTGAAGAGATCCAATCACCTGGTTTAAATATTTTATCTGTAATCCAACTTCCAATAGGGTTTGCTATTTGCTGGGCATCTTCAAAGTTAGTAAAGCAAAGCTCTATTTGTTCGTTGTTCAGTTCAATAAATCGAGTTAAAGCAAATTCTATTTTTTGACAGTTGTATATCATCCATATTGATGTTCGCATATAAATACCTCCTTATTAAAAAATTTAAGGCGCTTAGTAGTCTCAGGTAAATCCTTTAAAATCACTGCGCGAACTTGGGTTAAGTAATTGATTGTATTTTTTTAGTTTAGATCTGAAGTAATTAAAATCGACGTTTTTCAGGCCCTGCGTCTTCATGCAAAGTTTAACACAGAGCTTAATTTCACCTTAGGCGTGTCGCTTACTGACGTGACGAGCGCATAATTACTATCGTTAGTCAAAAAGCGCTTTGCGTTAAATCAGTTACAAATTGGCTTGTGCTTCATTCACCATATCTTGTAGTGCATCAATTAACAGTGGGTCACGCGAGTTTTGTTTAGCAAGCTTTAGTGCATGTTTCATACTGGTAACGGCTTCTTTAAATTGTTTGTCAGCCGTGTAACCTTGCGATAACCGCATGTGGGAGTAAGCGGCATTAGGGTAATCGCGAGTAAAGTGTTGAAGGGTCGTTATCGCTTTTTTTGTGTTGCCAAATTTTTGCTGGCTATGGGCAAACTCTACGTACACATCTTGTGGAATTTTAAGCTCAAATCCGTACTTATCACTCAGTGCTTGGTAGTAACCTGTAATAAGCGATACATCAGCGAATTTTCCGTGCTCGTCAGTTACTTTAAATATCAGGTCGCTAAATAGGTGAATAAGGCTATCGCTAAGGGCTGGAAGTATAGTGCCCATATGACTAAAAGTAGGGTAATGCTTATATTCCCATTTAAGCTGTGTGGGCATTTGTTGTTCTAAATTGACTAACGTATTTAATGCGCCTGTATAAAAACGCGCGCCTTCACTCGCTACACTAATAAATAACGCTTGGGCGCCTTTAGGCTGTTTAGTGTATTTAAGAATGTTATTTTTTAACTCTTCATCACTCCACCAACTGTTTGGGCTTATAGCGATGTAGTTGTTAAATAACTCAGGCTGATTAACTAAAGTATAAAGCGCTAATGTACCTGCATTAGAGTGACCAATTAAAGTGCTGTAGCCGTTAGTTGAGTAATTACTGTTTATGTAGGGCATGAGTTCGTCAGACACAAACTTTAAAAAGTTGTCGGTTTGCCCAGCCTCCGGCCATTTATTTTTAACAAAGGTTTGAAACTCAGTTTTAGGCTCACCTTCTACTTTAGGTAAGTAATCACGAACGCGGTTAGTTGTATCAATAGCAACAAGCATGGCATTAGGTATTTGCTCGTAATCAACAAGGGATTTTATAACGCCAGATGCCGTATGAAAGTGCTCAACACCATCAAGTAAATAAATAACATAAAGCGGTTGGTCGCCTTTTACAGTGTCAGGTATAAAAATTCTGATAGGCCTGTCTTCGTTAAGTATTTTTGATTGTAGAATAACTTTTTCACCAACGGTTATGTCGGTTGTAGCGGTGTTTGAATAGCTAAAAAAAGAGGTGCTAAAAGTAAGTATCAAGGCAAGTGGTAATAAGAGCTTCATAAATATCCTTATTTAATAATGTGTTGCTTAATAATTGCACGGCTTTAGATTTGAGTAAATGTTTATGTTTTAGATGAAAGCGTAAAGTTTAAGTTATTAAAGCTGCGTTTTCATGCGAGTAAGCTCGGCGTCTACTAACAAACCCCAAAACACTTAGCTTTATTGCAGCAGTTGATATAAAGCGGGCGGATAGTAATGCCATGTTAGTGGCTTTAACACTTATCTATTAAAGCTTAAAAAACCTGCTTGCTTAATTATCCTGCTAAGCGTAAAATGCGCGCTCATTTCGGCTTTTAAACTATTAATTCCTTGCCTTAAACCGACCGGCCGAAACGGTAGAAGGCTCTATTAACCGTAAGGAATATCCATGCGTCATTACGAAATCGTATTCATGGTTCACCCAGATCAGAGTGAGCAAGTTGCTGGTATGATCGAACGTTATACTGGTTCTATCACTGAAGCGGGTGGTTCAATCCACCGTCTTGAAGATTGGGGCCGTCGTCAATTGGCTTACCCAATTAACAAGCTTCATAAAGCTCATTATGTTCTTATGAACGTTGAAGCACCTACTGAAGTAATCAGCGAGCTAGAAACTACTTTCCGCTACAACGATGCAGTGCTTCGTAACTTAGTTATCCGCACTAAATCTGCAGTAACTGAAGCGTCTCCTCTTGCAAGAGAAGAGAAGAAAGAAGCACCAGCTGCTTAATTGTTTTGAGTCCAAGCATGGCGTTTAACTGGCGGTAAATATAAATGGTTAGCCCTTTTATGAATCAGCTGGTTTTATCTGGGGTAGTTTGTAAAACACCCAAGTTAAGCCAAAGCCCTGCTGGCATCCCGCATTGCATTTTTGTTTTAGAACATAAATCGATGCAAACCGAAGCAGACCTTAACCGTAATAGTTATGTAAAGCTTCAGGTTGTTGCCAGTGGAAAGCAAATGCAACAACAGACTCAACATTTGCACGTTGGGCAGGCATTGCAAGTGAGTGGTTTTTTAAATCGCCACGAAGGTCGTAACGGCCTTAGCCAATTGGTTTTGCATGCTCAGCATATAGAAAGAATTATTTGAGGAATTAATCTCATGGCACGTTATTTCAGACGTCGTAAGTTCTGCCGCTTTAAAGCGGAAGGCGTACAACAAATCGATTACAAAGATCTAGCTACTCTTAGAAACTATGTTACAGAAAGTGGCAAAATCGTACCTAGCCGTATTACAGGTACTAGCGCTAAATTTCAGCGCCAGCTAGCAACTGCTATTAAGCGTGCTCGCTACTTAGCCCTTCTTCCATACACTGACTTACATAAGTAAGCAGCGGATTAACAGTTTTTAAAAGGTGTAGAAACATGCAAGTTATTCTACTAGATAAGATCGCTAACCTAGGTAGCCTAGGTGAACAGGTTGTAGTTAAATCTGGTTTCGCACGTAACTTCCTTTTCCCTCAAGGTAAGGCAGTTCCTGCGACTAAAGCTAACATTGAAACGTTTGACGCTCGTCGCGCAGAACTTGAAGCGAAAATCGCTGACCAGTTAGTTGCTGCACAAGCACGCGCTGAAAAACTAGAAGCATTAGCAGAAGTTACTTTAGTATCTAAAGCTGGTGACGAAGGTAAGTTATTCGGTTCAATCGGTACTCGTGACATCGCTGACGCTATCTCAGCTGTTGGTGTTGAAGTTGCTAAGTCAGAAGTTCGTTTGCCTCTAGGTACTATCCGTGAGACTGGTGAATTTGACGTATCAATTTCTGTTCACACAGACGTAACGGCTACTATCAAAGTAATCGTAATCGCTGAAGCTTAATTTTAAATTAAGCGACAAAAGCCGTGCTTTAGCACGGCTTTTTTGTGCCTAAAATTCAGTGTTTTAATTATTAATGTAATAAAGCCTCCTACTACTCTTCTTATTTAGAATGTAAAACTATTTAAATTTATTTTCATTTCATTCAAACCTTTTACCGCTGTTATTGCGTCTAACTTATCAATACACTTGAAATGGTACCTATACCATAATAATTAAAAGGTGATATCACGGATGTTACACGTTAAACCCGAGCAGCCCGCTGAGTGCGAAAATGCATTGATTGAGCGCGTAAAGTCGGGTGATCAAAGTGCATACACACTGCTTTATCAGTTACATATTAAACGCGTTTACGGTTTATGTTTACGCTTATTAGCGGATCAGTCGCACGCTGAGGATGCCGCGCAAGAAGTGTTTGTTCAGGTGTGGCACAAAATCGCGATGTTTGATGGTCGTTCGCAGTTTTCTACTTGGTTACACAGTGTGGCGAGTAATATTGCGATTAACTATTTACGTAAACAAAAAAACTGGGTGCAAAAAGTCGTTAGCATTGAACAGGATGGCATGGATGAGCAATCGGTTAAAGACTGTAAAGGCTTAAACGGCTTAGATAAGTTAATTGTTAGGTTGCCTGAGCGCGCACGCATGGTGTTTGTGTTGTTTGCAGTGGAAGGCTATCGACATGAAGAAATAGCAGAGCAGTTGGGTATTGCCGTTGGGTCAAGCAAATCGCAATATCATCGAGCAAGGCAGTTATTACAAGAGTGGTATGAAAATGAATAAACCAAACTTTGACGACTTTTTAGATAAATCATTAAACACGCTTGATAAAGAAATAGCCCCACAAAAAGATTTGTGGGCAGGCATAGAAAGAGCCATTGTAAATACTCATGAACCTAAGCAATCAGCTACTACTTTATGGCCAAAGTTAAGCGCAATTGCGGCCTGTACCCTTGCCGCACTAGTGGCACTCAATATGTTTGTAATAAACCCTAAACCACAGCCAGTTGTGGCTATAAGTGACTATTTTGCACAGCAAAAGCAAAGCTTGCTGGTGCAATATAAAAATCAAGATGCCTTGACCGATAATTGGCAAACACAATTACAAGAGCTTGAAGAGGCAGAGTACGCCATTAAGCAAGCACTTAAAAACGAACCCGAAAACCAAGCATTGCTAACAATGTTAGCGCAGATTTATCAACAACAACTTGATTTGATTAATAAGGTGCATGCACCTCGTTGGCAAAGTATTTAGGAGATTAACATGAAAGCAATTTTACTAGGATTAAGCTTATTTCCACTTGCTGCATTTGCAGGTGAAAAAATTGATAAACAAATAGAGGTTTCAAAAGGTGGTACCGTTTTTATTGAAAATCAGCGCGGTGATGTAAGTATTGCTGGGTGGGATAAAAGCGAGTTTAAGGTAGTGGGCGAGCTTGACGATAAGGCGCAAGGCTATGAGCTCGAAACGAGAGGCGACAATACATATTTTGTTGTAAAAATGCCACGTAAAATGGGCTGGGGCAGCAATGGCGACGGCTCTAAGTTAACTATTTATATGCCGCACAGCAGCGCATTAGACTTTCGTGGTGTTAATGTATCGGTGATAGCTAAAGCACTTAAAAATGGTGCAGAAGTTAATGTGGTTAACGGTGAAATTACCGCGCAAGATTTAGCCGGTAATATTAAGCTAACTAGCGTTAACGGTGATGTGAATGCACAAAGCCTGAGCGGTAATATTCAATTTGAAACGGTAAACGGCGAAATTAATGATGAACAGTCAAGTGGTGAGTTACGCTTTAGCGCTGTGAATGGTGATATTAAGTCAACATCAAGCGCGAACGATGTTCGTCTTGAAAATGTGAACGGTGACATAAACTTTAACTTAGATAGCATCAAAAACTTGCGCATTAATACTGTTAATGGCGAAGCTGAGGTTCGTATTAGTGAATTGTTAGACAGTGCCGATGTACGTTTTGAGTCCGTAAGCGGCGATGCTGAATTTTTCTTTCCTGCTAATGTATCGGCTAAATTTGAGATTGAAGCCCATGCTAATGGTAAAATTATTAATAAACTTAGCAGCGATAAAGTAAAAAAAGCCAAATATGGCCCAGCTAGCGAGCTTGAGTTTATTATTAATGGCGGCAATGCCGACATTGAAATGGATACCATAAGTGGTCGTATTGAGCTTAAAAAGTAAATCGTAAACTTTTGAGTTACAAAAAGCAGGAAAAGATTTCCTGCTTTGCTATTTGCACAACCCCGGCAAGTCGATAGAATAGAGCCATTCAATTTTAGTACTGTGAAGTTATGGCCAAACCAGATAAGCAAGTCGATACCCTTAAAGTTCCTCCCCATTCAATAGAAGCTGAACAATCTGTTTTAGGTGGCTTAATGCTTGATAACCAAGCATATGACCGCGTAGCCGAACTTGTTGTATCTCAAGACTTTTATACTCGCACGCACAAGCTCATTTTTGAAGCAATGACAGAGCTTGCAGAGTTGGGTGATCCAATCGATTTAATCACGATTTCTGAAAGCCTTGAAAAAAATAATAAACTTGCTGGTATTGGTGGCTTTGCTTACTTAGCCGAAATAGCCAAAAACACACCGAGTGCTGCCAATATCGATGCATACGCAAACATAGTACGCGAACGTGCCGTTGTTCGTGAAATGATTGGTGTTGCAAACGAAATAGCCGAGGCCGGTTTTAATACCGAAGGGCGCACCAGCCACGACTTATTAGATTTTGCCGAGAGTAAGGTATTTAAAATTGCAGAGCAGCGCTCAAAAAGCACCGAAGGCCCGCAAAGCATACACAACATACTCGAAAAAACCGTTGATAAAATAGAAGAGCTATACCAATCTCCGCAAGATGGTGTAACCGGCGTAAGTACCGGCTATGCTGACCTTGATAAAATGACCACAGGTTTACAGCCGTCTGATTTAATTATTGTAGCCGCGCGTCCTTCTATGGGTAAAACCACCTTTGCGATGAACCTTGCAGAGCACGCAGCTATGACTCAAGACAAGCCTGTGCTTATTTACTCATTAGAGATGCCTTCAGAACAAATTATGATGAGGATGCTTGCATCACTTGGTCGTATTAACCAAACTAAGGTACGTACTGGCCAGCTAGATGATGACGATTGGGCGCGCCTTTCATCAACCATGGGTTTATTGATGGAAAAAGGCAAAATGTATGTAGATGATGCATCAGGCCTAACACCTACTGATGTACGTTCTCGTGCACGTCGTATTGCGCGCGATCATGGTGGTATTAGCATGATCATGGTCGATTACTTACAATTAATGCGTGTACCGAGCTTATCGGATAATAGAACACTTGAAATTGCAGAAATTTCGCGCTCTCTAAAGTCACTTGCAAAAGAGCTTAAATGTCCGGTTGTTGCGCTTTCGCAGCTAAACCGTACGCTTGAGCAACGTGCTGATAAACGCCCAATTAACTCTGATTTACGTGAATCAGGTTCAATAGAGCAAGATGCCGATTTAATCATGTTTATATACCGTGATGAAGTGTACAACGAAGACAGCACTGAAAAAGGCATCGCCGAAATCATAATAGGTAAACAACGTAACGGCCCAATTGGTAAAGTGCGCCTGACGTTCCAAGGGCAGTTTTCTCGTTTTGATAATTACGCAGGCCCTGCGATGGATGACGAATATTAATGCGTTTAGCCACTGCTGAAATTAATTTAACGGCACTTGCGCATAATTTAGCGCAGGTAAAGCGTTTTGCACCAAACAGTAAAGTTATGGCGGTATTAAAAGCCAATGCTTACGGCCATGGTTTGGTTAAAATTGCTCAACATTTAAATGATGCAGACGCATTTGCAGTAGCGCGTATAGATGAAGCTTTAGCGCTTCGAGCCGGCGGGTTAACAAAACCAATTGTGTTACTTGAAGGCTTTTTTAATAAAGACGATTTACCTATTTTATTGGCCAATAACTTTCAAACTATTATTCATGATGAGTATCAGCTTGCTGCTTTGGAAGAGGCCGAGCTTGAAGCGCCGTTATTGTGCTGGCTTAAAGTAAATACAGGCATGCACCGCCTGGGTATTGCCCCCGCGCAGTTCGATGAATTTTATATGCGCTTGCAAAATACGCCTAATGCCAATAACACCGTTAATTTAATGACCCACTTTGCCTGCGCGGACGATGTGAATAACACTAAAACAGCACAGCAAATTTCACAGTTTGACTGCCTAGTAAATAATATTAACCAAGCACATTGTTTATCAAATTCGGCAGGCATTATTGCGTGGCCGAATGGCCATGGTGATTGGGTACGCCCTGGTTTAATGCTTTATGGTGTATCACCTATGGCTAACGCATTGGGTGAGCAGCATCAGCTTAAACCCGTTATGCGATTAACGACTCGTGTTATAGCCGTGCGCCATGTTCCAGCTAACGAGGCCGTGGGATATGGTGGGCGCTGGAAAAGCGATAAAGCTACTCAGTTAGCCGTGGTTGCTATGGGGTATGGTGACGGTTATCCGCGTCACGCAAAAGAGGGCACACCGGTTGTTATTGGTAAGCAGCGCTACGGTATTGTGGGCAGTGTGGCAATGGATATGATTAGCGTAGACATAGGCCAAAACGAGCACAACATTAAAGTAGGCGACAGAGTCACAATGTGGGGTCCTGAGCTACCAGTAGAAGAAATAGCACAGTGCGCCGATACCATTCCTTACGAGCTTTTATGTAATATTACACCGCGCGTAAGTTATGAGTATCAGGCGTAATTAAACAGTGGTAATTACTCTTTAATAAAGTAAATATCACTAAAGCCCATGCGGGCAAATTCTTGATCACGAAAGTTACGAACAGAAGCCGACCCTTTAGAGGTCATTTCTATTTGTTGTACCATGCTTAAATAATTGGTTAAATCAATGCCTTCGGCAGCAGCAATTGCTTGATACATGTCGTGATATTTGTCTTTAGCGAAATTAATTTCGCGCGGTTGATTTTTAAATTTGTAGGTTATTCTGCGTGCCATATTAAGCTCATTGTAATTGAGAATTACAGCGATTTTACACTGTATTTAGTAGCGGCTCTAGCATTGAATGACACGATATAACTAGGCACTTAAACCATAGGGTTAATAATGAAATTATCAGTAGAGATTAGTAAGTACCCACTACATCAAGATTACATTCCTTTTATTAAAGGCTTTATTGATCGATTAAACGAGTACGATGGTTTAAAAGTGATTACAAATACACTATCGACACAAATTTTTGGCGATTATGATTTAGTAATGCAAGTACTCAATACCGAAATTAAACGTTCATACGAAGAGTTTGGAAAAGCTATTTTTGTGTGTAAGTTTTTGTCTGGCGATTTATCGCCTCAGTAGTTTTTTCGCCACAATTTAACGGTAACAGCACACTATGGAATTTATAACAAAAACCTTAAGCGGTTTTACTGCCATGTCGCATTGGGAATATATTGCGGTTGTGCTATCAATTGCTTATTTATTGTTAGCTATAAAAGAGAGCCTTTGGTGCTGGCCGGCTGCGTTTTTTAGTACACTAATTTACACTATCATGTATTGGAATGGCGCATTGCTAATGGAGTCGTTACTTAACTTTTATTACATGTATATGGCGGTATTTGGCTGGGTAGTATGGCGAAAAGGTAAAGCTAATAATAACAATCTGAGTATTAGTTCTTGGTCAATGGAACGTCATGCGCTGTTAATTATACTAACCTCTATTACGGCAACAGGCATAGGGTATTTTATGACTAATTATACGCATGCTGATTTTGCCTACTTAGATAGCTTTACAACCTGTTTTGCTGTTGTGACCACTTATTTAGTTGCGAAAAAAATTCTTGAAAACTGGCTGTACTGGATAGTCATAGACGCAGCTTCTATGTATTTATATTACGAGAAAGGCTATTACCCAACGTTAGCGCTTTTTGTGTTCTACACCATTATGGCAGGGTGGGGCTTTAAAACTTGGTACGAAGAATACGAGCAAAGCCAAGCTAAGCCACTCGCACAGCTTTAATTTATGAGTGATTACACTGGGCTTATAAACAAATGTCGTGCGTTTATAGCGCCAAGGGACGTTATTTCACATGTGCCTTTATCACAAGGCTTAAGCAACGAAAACGTCTTAATAAATACCATTCAAGGGAAGTATTTATTAAAGCGTTACAAAGACCATTGGCCAGAAAATGCCTTAGAGGCGCAGCGTATTCTGAGTGCGTCGAATATATGTCCTTCCCCCGTATGGCTTGATAAACAAAACCAACTTGCTGTATTTCATTACTTTGACGGTAGCACCGCAACTGACTTATTAATCGATGATGTTATTAAAAAGCTTGCTGCTGTTCATGCTTACTCGATTGTCACTGAGCCTATGGATATAGCCCAAGAGCTAAACGGCTATAAATGCTCATCTGTGTATATTGAGTATCAGCAAAAAATTAATGCAGCGGTTAACTTTATTGCAGCTATGCCTATTGAGCTTGGCTTTTGCCATAATGATTTAATTAAAGACAATATAATAGTGAATGAGTCAGGCGCATACTTAATTGATTTTGAGTACGCGAAAACAAACGACGTGTATTTTGATTTGGCCGCACTAAGTATTAGTTTTGAGCTCAATGAGCAGGTTGATAACGCGCTATTAGATAGTTACGTTAAATATAAAGATGAACAAGTAGGGTTTGTGAAATCAACGGATAAGCTTAATTGTTATAAGCTTTTGTTTTTGGTTTTAAGTATTGGTTGGTATGAGCAGCGCGACATAAGAGCTCCAGCGAAAAAATTACGCGCGCAGCTGCTAAAATTTAGTGCAGCATGTGGCTTTTAAAGGCCACCAAAACGCGCTGCTAATTCTTTATATTTTGCTACTTCATCTGCATCAAACTGCGGTTCGCCGTTTTCATCCTCTGACTTAGCGATTAATAAACTTTCACGTGCAAGACGTTTTACGCGTTCTTCTTTAACACCTAAAAACTCAGCAACTTGCTCAGTAGACATCAAACTCATTATTACTTCCTCTCATTAAATATTTTTATTTCTGTGACAATGATAGTTAAAATGTTGCTAAAGCGTAACTATTTTTATCGAATATTAATAAATAACGCGTTTTTATAAAATAGTCACATGTTTTCTTTAAAAGTGCCTAATTAATAATCATATAAACTAATGTCGCTAGCATTTGTGTAAAGATGGCTTTATCATTGGCGCATGCTAATACATTGATATCGCGAGTTGATGTGGCGGCAGCAAATGTGCTCTCGTGGTGAAATGGATATCACGTGGCCCTCCGGAGGCTGAGTTGTAGGTTCGATCCCTACCGAGAGCGCCATTTGATTTTTATTTAACCTTGCTCAATACCTTACCTGCATTTTTATATTCCCTCTCTAAGTATTAGCTATCTTGCTTAAATAGGCTTTAGTGCCTATTGTTTTGATTATTATAAATATCTAATTATGCCATTGGTGCGTTGTGTTTGTGCTATTCAAATACATCAACAGGCAAAGGTGTATTAATACATTCGTATTTTTGGGAAATACAGTAAATGGATAGTATTGAGCAGCTTAAATTTGATCTAGAAAAGGCATATGCCAAAATATCTGAGTTAGAAAAAAATACGTGTTTTAATGATTTATTTTTAACTATATTTAACACCTCTCCGGTTCCATTTGTATTGAGTGACGTTAAAAGCACTATAATTCATGCCAATGATGCGTTCGTTAATTTGTATGGTTATGGGGCAAGCGAAACCTCCACATTAGATGCATGGTGGGTCAAAGTACTTCCCAACAATCATTATCGTGAGTGTGTGCTCCGCTCGTGGCAAAAAAAACGTATCGATTCAGAAAAAATGAATACTCGTTTTGAGCCAATGCAGCTAACTATACAGTGCAAAAATGGGTTTAAACGTACTGTACTTGGCAGTGCCGTCCCCTTACAAAATGGGGGAGCCAGTATTATTTTAAATATTTTTTATGATATTACTGAACTTGAGCATCAAAATGACCAAATACGAGATTTATCCAATGTCATTACTGAATTAACCCTTTCTCTAGAGCAGCAAAAAAAAGAGCTCATACGCGAAAAACAAAAAGCCTCAGCAAACACAGAGCGGTTAAGTTTAGCCATGAAGGGCGCTAACGATGGGCTTTGGGATTGGGATATAGCTAACGAAAAAATGTATTACTCACCGCGATGGAAATCGATGTTGGGCTATGAAGAGGACGAGCTTACAAATAGTTTTGCTACATGGGAAATGCTTGTTCACCCTGACGATCTAGCTCCAACAGTTGCTAAAATCCATTCATTTATGGAATCTAAAACTAAGCACTATGAAGCTGAGTTTAGAATGCGCCATAAAAACGGTAGCTATGTAAATATTTTATCTCGTGCTTTTGTTGTTGAAAGTGAGGAAGGTGAAATTACTCGTTTAGTTGGCACCCATGTAGATATAACGGCAAGGAAAAAATCAGAAGAGAAACTCAGTTACCAATCATCTCATGATTCACTCACTGGTTTAGCAAATAGAAGAGAGTTTAAGCGTTGCGTTGAGCTTTTATTATCAGTACCGGCTGAAAAACGAGTTGATCATGCTTTATGTTACATGGACCTTGATCAATTTAAAGTGGTTAACGACACCTGTGGTCATTTAGCTGGCGATGAGTTACTGCGTCAGCTCGGGTCTTTATTGCAAAAAGTAGTGAGAAAAACAGATGTGGTAGCTCGCTTGGGAGGGGATGAGTTTGCCGTGTTAATGGAAAATTGCTCATTTGATAACGCCCATCGTGTAACTAGCTTAATTCAAAAGGAAATAGAGGATTATCGATTTGTTTGGGAAGGTCGCAGCTTTCGTATAGGTGTAAGCATGGGGTTGATCCAAATTACCGATAAATATGTGGATTTTACAGAGGTGCTAAAGTTAGCTGATGTTGCTTGTTATATAGCAAAGGAGAAGGGACGAAATAGAATTCATGTTCATTATGATGATGACGAAGAGCTCGCAGTGCGCCAAGGCGAGATGCAGTGGGTAAATAGAGTTCAAGATGCAATAGATGAAAACCGCTTTAAAATATACGCACAATTAATTGAGCCACTCGCTTGCGATAAAAATAAACATTATGAATTGCTATTGCGCATGGTCGATAAGCAAGGAGGTATAATTCCACCCGGCGCTTTTTTACCTCCTGCAGAGCGCTATCAACTGATTGTTAAAGTAGATAGTTGGATGATTGAAAACGCATTTAAGATGATTCTAAATAACCCTAACTTTCTCAAAGGGGTTAATTTCTTGTCTATTAACCTTTCTGGGCAGTCACTTACTAATGAGGATTTTTTAAAATTCGTTACAGAGCAACTCAAGCTATTGGGGGAGCACAGTGTAAAAATTTGTTTTGAAATAACCGAAACAGCCGCAATTTCGAACCTTGAACTTGCTAGTAAGTTTATTACCCAATTAAAAGTGCTAGGGTGTCGCTTTGCACTAGATGACTTTGGTAGTGGGTTATCATCATTTGGGTACCTGAAAAATCTCAAGGTTGACTACCTTAAAATAGATGGGATTTTTGTTAAAGATATAGCGGTCGATCCGTTTGATCATGCAATGGTAAAATCAATAAACGAAATTGGCCACGTTATGGGTATGAAAACCATTGCTGAGTTTGTCGAAACTTCACAAATTAAGCAAATCCTATTAGAAATGGGTGTAGATTACGCACAGGGTTATGCAGTGCATAAACCGCAGCCAATTGAGAAACTTTTCTAAGTTATAAACACATTTAACTTCGAGCGGCTTGATCATAACCACTTATCTTATTGTGTTATATATTTATTTAAATGTGTTTTTTAAGTGGGTTATAAGCAATCCTTTATAGTCATTTATTAACGTAAATGAAACAAATGTTAGACTTTTAGAGGTGTAAAATGCTATCTATGGTGTTTAATTACCTATTTTAAAAACCTCTATGCTTATTACTTTACCTATCACTGAACTTGTTCCCGGCATGTATGTCGATAGCGTAACTAAGCAGCATGAAGGTGTTAATGGAATAAAAATAAAAACCAGTGGTTTGGTTCGTGAAAAATCAATAATAAAACGTTTAGCAACAGAAGGTGTGCTTGAGCTATTAATTGATTTTACTAAAGGCGATGCAGCCATTCCTGCTAAGTACAAGCCAACTCCCAAGTCGCCTGCAAAAAATAAAAACTCAGCGCCTACAAAGCTAAATGACCAAACAAATACAAAGTCTACCAAGGTTAAATCAAAACCTGTAAATACTCCCGCAAGTATAACCCTTGAGCAAGAGTTTGCTTCAGCAAGCGAAGGTTACGAGCGCCACAGCAAAAAATTAAAATCGTTATATGGTGATATAACTGCAGGCATGGCCGTCAATGTAAAAGTACTTGATGAAATAGCTAATGAGATAGTTAGCTCTGTTTTTCGTAATACTAACGCTATGACCATACTTACTCGCGTAAAAGACAAGCATAATTATAACTGGCGACACATGATTAACTGCGCCATTTTTACCGCGGTGTTTGCTAAATACTTAGGGTACAAGCAAGGGGTTGTCCAGCAATTGGCAATGGGCGCATTACTCCATGATTTAGGCCAAGCTAAAATACCGCAAGGTATACTTTCAAAGCCTTCTAAATTAACTGATTTTGAAATGAGTGCGGTAAAAAAGCATGTATCGCAAGGGCTGATATTAGCAAAAGAGGAGGAGGGTGTAACGCCAGTCATGTTGGACATGATAGTAAATCACCATGAACGATTAGATGGCTCTGGTTACCCCAGAGGTGTTGACGAAAAAAAGCTGAGTCGTGCTGCGCGTATCATGGCTATTGTTGATGTATATGATGCGATGACGGCTGATAAGCTATACAAAGAAGGCGATGAACCTATTAATGCATTACGCCATTTGTTGGCTAATAACACGCTATTTGATGCTGAATTAGTGCAGCGCTTTATAAAGTGTTTAGGAGTCCACCCTGTGGGAAGTATTGTGAAATTAACTAACGAGCGTTTGGCTATCGTGTTAGAGGGAAACACCCAAAACCCTATAAAGCCAAAAGTTAAATTATTTTACAATGCAAAGCATAATCATCACGTAACGCCTAAAGATATAGATTTGAGTACTGACAACCAAGAGCTTAAAATTTTAGCGAGTGTAAAGCCGATGGATTATCAAATTAATTTATCTCGTTTACTAAAAGATCATCTGCTCGTTTAGTTTTAGTGCATTGGCGTTTTTGGTTTGCCTGAGCCGATATAAACGCGCCTAAAAAACAACTTCCCATTAGTACCAACCACAACAAAGTGCCAAGCTCTACGTGAAGGGCTAAGCAGCAAAATATGAGCGATACAGCAGCACTTAACATAGCCCCCAACCAGTAACGATTAACAGGGTTATCGCATTGCCCGGCCTGTGTGCATGCGCAGTAATTTGCCTTATAAAAGAAAAATACACTGGCTCCGCAAAAAAGAAGACCCACCATAATTAGAACAATCAGCACAGTTTTAAACCTTTGGTTATTTTAAAAAGAGTTTAAAATGCAGTGTATTTTATGTCAATCTAAATGATAATTAATTACATTTAGAGCAATTACTCTAATAACATATTTCTTGTCCGATGAGTTTTAAATAGTTGTTAAAATGTAGTTAAAAAACGTGTTTTTTAGGTGTTTTTGGTGTGATCATGAAGTTTTTTTATAAAAATTAATGTAGTGTAGCCGGGTTTTGAACATAAGTAACAACACACATAGCTACCCAAACAGTGAGTTTGGTTAAGGACACAACAATGAAATTTTCTAAAACGCTTATCGCAGCCTCGCTTGCATTTGTTTCAGCTGACTCTTTTGCAGCTGCGTTTCAACTAGCTGAGCAAAACGCATCAGGTTTAGGCCGTGCCTATGCTGGTGAAGCATCTATTGCAGACGACGCGTCTGTTGTTGCACGTAATCCTGCTTTAATGACTGTATTTAAAGATAAGCAACTAAGTGTTGCTGCTATTGCCGTTGTTCCAGACGTGAGCCTTGAAGGCACTGGCACAAACAATGGCATTGACGCGAACGCATTAGATGACGACAGCATTGCTCCTAGCGCTGTTATTCCAGCTACGTATTTCACCATGCCAGTAAACGACAGAGTATCAGTTGGTTTTGGTGCATTTGCTAACTTTGGTCTAGCGACAAAATTTGATGACGATTACGCGGCAGGTCAAATTGCGGGCGAAACAGAAATTGTAACCGTAAATATGAACGCAAGCGTTGCCTATAAAGTAAGCGAGCAGTTCAGCTTTGGTATTGGCTTAAATGCAATTTATGCAGAAGCTAAAATTATTCGCAAGTTTGGTGCATCTGCGTTACCAATCCCTGCCTCAACAGATGCAGTAAACCTTGAAGGTGACGATATTGGTTACGGCTTAAATGTTGGTGTAATGTACCAATTAGACGAAAACAGCCGTTTTGGTTTTAACTACCGCACAGAAACTGACATCACTTTTGAAGGTGAATACTCAAACGAGCTACCTTCTGCATTTATTCCTGGTGGATTAGACGGACAACTTGAACTTCCAGGTTCGGTTGAAATCACGCTACCTGCTATTGCTGAGTTTTCTGGTTCGCACCAGTTAGATGAAAAGCTAGGCCTACACTACAGTGTATTGTGGACCGGTTGGAGCAGCTTTGATTCATTAGAAGCGCAAGTAACTGCGCCTACGGGTGATAAGTTTAGCGCATTTGAAAAAACAGAAGACTTCTCTGACGCGCTTCGTTACTCAGTAGGTACTGACTACCAGTACAACGAAAACCTATTGTTGCGTGCAGGTATTGCGTTTGACGAGTCACCTGTATCACAACAGCATTTATCAATCTCTATTCCTGATACAGACCGTTTTTGGTTCTCTTTTGGTGGTAACTATATCATCGATAAAAACTCAAACGTTGATCTAGGCGTAAGTATTATTCGTGGTAAAACACAAAACTACACTGAAAAAGACAACTTAGGCTCGCAGTGGTCTTTTGAGTCTAAAGGTCATGCTACGCTTATTGGCGCGCAGTACAACTACACGTTTTAATGTAGAAGTGCCTTGTGGTTAATCACAGGGCACAAAAAAGCCGCTCACTTATTAAAGTGAGCGGCTTTTTTAATACCCATTAAATGATGTTAATAGGCATTTTATGAAAGTTTATAAGCTTTCTATTTTAGTTTTTTGCTCAAGTAGCTTAGTTTTAGCATCGGTGAATTCAGCTAATTTAGCGTTTTCTTTAGCAAGTACCGCTTCAGGTGCATTGTTTACAAACTTTTCGTTCGCTAGTTTGTTTTGCACTTGTGCTAAGCCTTTCTCAGCTTTTTCAAGTTGCTTATTAATACGTGCAAGCTCAGCTTCTACATCAATTAAGCCCGCCATGGGGATCATAATTTCAAGGTTGCCAACATAAGAGGTTGCACATGCTGGCGCGTCGTCTTTGTTTTCAAGCATTGTAAACTCTTCAAGCTTCGCAAGTGATGCCAAGAATGATTTGTTTTCTTCAATACGGCGCACATCGTCGCTCGATGCGTTAGCAAGTAATACGCTAAGCGGTTTACTTGGGCTAATATCCATTTCACCACGAATATTACGAATAGCTAAAATGAATTGCTTAACCCACTCTAAATCGTCCATTGCTTGTGCATCAACGCTTGATTCATTATAAACAGGGAAGCCTTGTACCATAATGCTAGTGCCTGTAGTTTCAAGGCCTGCAAGTGGTGCAACACGTTGCCAAATTGTTTCTGTGATGTATGGCATCATTGGGTGCATTAAACGCAGTAAGCTTTCAAGCACGGTAATTAGTGTATTACGCGTACCGCGCTGTTGTGCTTCACTGCCTTTAAATAGTACCGGCTTAGTTAGTTCTAAGTACCAATCACAAAATTGATTCCACGTGAATTCGTAAAGCGTGTTAGCGGCTAAGTCAAAGCGGTAGTTATCAAGGTGCTCTGTGTAGGTTTTAACGGTTGCTTCGTATTGGCCTAAAATCCAACGATCAGCAAGTGAGTACTCTTTTTCAGCATCGCTTGCAAAACCACAGTCTTGCTCTTCTGTGTTCATTAATACGTAACGGCTTGCGTTCCATAATTTGTTACAGAAGTTACGGTAGCCTTCAAGGCGGTTCATATCCCAGTTAATATCACGACCAGTAGATGCCATCGCAGCAAGGGTAAAGCGAAGTGCATCGGTACCGTGAGCTTCAATACCATTTGCGAATACTTTGCGGGTATCTTTTTCGATTTTTGCAGCAAGTTTAGGCTGCATCATGTTGCCAGTACGCTTTTGTACTAAGTCTTCAAGCTCAATGCCGTCAATCATGTCTAGTGGGTCAAGCACGTTACCTTTTGACTTAGACATTTTATCGCCGTTATCGTCACGTATTAAGCCCGTTACATACACGGTTTTAAACGGCACTTGTGGCTTGCCGTTTTCATCTTTTATAAAGTGCAGCGTCATCATGATCATGCGCGCAACCCAGAAAAAGATAATATCAAAGCCTGTTACCAACACGTCAGACGGGTGGAAGGTTTTTAAATCATCGGTATTTTCTGGCCAACCTTGCGTTGAGAACGTCCACAGTGCAGATGAGAACCACGTATCAAGTACATCTTCGTCTTGGCTTAGCGCAACATCATCTGCAATGTTGTTATCGCGGCGCACTTCTGCTTCGTCGCGACCAACAAATACGTTGCCTTCGCTATCGTACCAAGCTGGAATGCGGTGACCCCACCAAAGCTGGCGTGAAATACACCAATCTTGTACGTCGTTCATCCACGAAAAGTACATGTTTTCGTATTGCTTAGGTACAAATTGGATGTCGCCGTTTTTAACTGCGGCTTTTGCAGGTTCAGCAAGTGGCGCAACACGTACATACCATTGGTCGGTTAGTAGTGGCTCAATTACTACACCAGAGCGGTCGCCGTAAGGAACGGTTAGGCCATGGTCTTCAATTTTTTCAAGTAGGCCAAGTTCTTCAAATTCAGCCACAATTGCTTTACGTGCAGCAAAACGGTCAAGGCCATGAAAGCGCTCAGGAATTGGCGCATCAAGTTCAAGCTCTTTACCGTCAAAGGTGTATGTTTCACCTTGCGTTAAAATTGCGGCGTCTTTATCGAAAATGTTTATCATCGGCATTTGATGACGCTTACCTACTTCATTATCGTTAAAGTCGTGCGCTGGGGTTATTTTTACACATCCCGTGCCTTTGTCTTTATCGGCATGTTCATCGGCAACAATTTTAATACGACGATTAACGATAGGTAATAAAATGTCTTTACCAATTAAATCTGTGTAGCGCTCGTCATCTGGGTTTACAGCAACACCAGAGTCACCTAGCATGGTTTCTGGGCGCGTAGTAGCCACTACAATGTAGTCTTTACCGTCTTGTGTTTTAACGCCATCGGCTAATGGGTAACGTAAGTTCCACATGTGGCCTTGTTTGTCTTTGTTTTCAACTTCAAGGTCTGAAATAGCGGTGTGTAATTTTGGATCCCAGTTTACGAGGCGCTTACCGCGGTAAATTAGGTTTTCTTTATGAAGACGAACAAATACTTCTTTAACTGCTTCAGATAGGCCATCGTCCATCGTAAAACGTTCACGGTCCCAATCAACTGATGCGCCAAGGCGACGAAGCTGCTTAGTAATTGTGCCGCCCGATTCGTTTTTCCATTCCCAGATTTTATTTATAAAATCTTCGCGGCCTAAATCGTGGCGTGTTTTACCTTCTTCAGCATGCAGTTTACGCTCAACCAACATTTGCGTTGCAATACCTGCGTGGTCAGTACCTACTTGCCATAATGTGTTGTTACCTTGCATACGTTTAAAACGCGTTAGGGTATCCATTATTGTATCTTGGAAGGCGTGGCCC
This sequence comes from Pseudoalteromonas sp. H71, assembly GCF_001468485.1. Taxonomy (GTDB): domain Bacteria; phylum Pseudomonadota; class Gammaproteobacteria; order Enterobacterales; family Alteromonadaceae; genus Pseudoalteromonas. Next base: position 6,311 of record NZ_LODI01000025.1, on the reverse strand, counting down.
ATGTGTAAGCTACCAGTAACATTTGGCGGCGGGATCATAATTGAATACGGTACGCCTTGGCCAGATGGCTTAAAGTAGCCTTTTTGTTCCCAGTCTTGATATAGAGACTGTTCAATATCTTGCGGATTGTAGGTTTTATCCATTACACAGAACCTTAAATAAGTACTTAAATTAGTTGGTTAGTTTGCCAGAGTGGCTAGCTATTAATATCTTGCGTGGTGAGATTGGCACCGAGTTGGCGTAGCTTTTTAAAACGCTCGCGGGCTGCTTGTTTAGCAGCAGGTTCTACGGGGACAAAATCAAAAACTTGGTTAAATCGACGAATATAATCCGGTAATTGGGTGGCCAAGTTTATTAAAACTTTTCGGTTGCCAACAGGTGGCGTAATACCAATTTCTACAGGGGCTCCGCCTTTGGGGCCTTCACCTTGTAAATTGTGTGGTACAAAACTGTCTGGGTCGAATGCCCAAATTATTTCATCAATGGCGCAGGCGGTTTCGTTGTCGTTTACACAAATAAAGACACGTTGCCCATTTCGATACTGATCGGCTGCAACTTGTGCAGCCAAAGCAAAATGATCATCAGCCTGAGCTTTAGACTCATCCTGTTGCTTTAGAACGAAAAATTTAGCGTTCATGTTCATTGTATCGGGCTTTCCCATGACATTGAATGTGTACTAGGTTAATACACGTAAATTAAGAGGCAGATTTTGCCATATAACGGGGTTTGCTTCAATTAATACACAAATAAATAAGGCGCCGTGTGGCGCCTTATTTTTAGCTAAATAGGTAATTAATCTTGCGCTGCTTCGCTTACACCCGCTCTGTTTAATAAATACTGAGTTAGCATAGGAACAGGGCGGCCAGTAGCGCCTTTATTTGCACCACTTCGCCATGCAGTACCTGCTACATCTAAATGTGCCCAATTATATTTTTTGGTAAACTTAGATAAAAAACACGCCGCAGTAATTGTGCCAGCCGCACGGCCACCTAAATTGGTAAAATCAGCAAATGGGCTTTCTAGTTGATCTTGATAGTCGTCCCATAGCGGTAGTTGCCATGCACGGTCGCCACTTTGCTCAGACGCTTTTAATAAGTCGTGGGCAAGGGGGTTATGGTTTGCAAGCAAACCCGTTGCATGCGCACCTAATGCAACAATACATGCACCTGTTAGTGTTGCTACGTCAATGACTGTATCTGGGTCAAAACGCTCAACGTAAGTTAACGCATCGCATAATACTAAACGGCCTTCAGCATCGGTGTTAAGTACTTCAACCGTTTGCCCCGACATCGTTGTTAAAATATCACCAGGGCGATAAGCATTTGAGCTTGGCATGTTTTCACAACCCGCTAAAATACCTATTACGTTTATAGGCAACTGCATTTGTGCCAGTGCGCGCATTGCGCCAATAACACCCGCGGCACCCCCCATGTCGTATTTCATTTCATCCATGCCTTCGCCAGGTTTTAATGAAATACCGCCTGAGTCAAACGTTAAACCTTTGCCAACAAGTACTATTGGCGCTTGATCATCGCTTGCACCTTTGTAGTTAATAACCGACATCACTGATTCGTTATCACTACCACGGCCAACCGCTAAGTATGAGTTCATACCAAGCTCAGCCATTTTTTCTTCGCCAATAATGTCAACGGTGATGTTATCAAAATTGGTAGCCAGCTCTTGAGCTTGTTCACCTAAGTAAGCTGGGTTACAAATATTGGGTGGCATGTTTGCTACGTCTTTACATAGTTTACTGCCAGCTGCAATTGCTAAGCCATGCTCAATAGCGCTTTCGCCAATAGTGAGTTCGCGGCGTGTGGGTACGTTGAATACAATTTTACGAAGTGGACGACGCGGGTCTACTTTTTTACTTTTAAGCTGATTAAACGTGTATAGGCAATCTTGCGTTGTTTCAACGGCCTGACGTACTTTCCAGTAAGTATCTCGGCCTTTAACGTGCTGCTCTGTTAAAAAGCATACTGCTTCCATAGAGCCTGTATCGTTTAAGGTATTTATTGTTTTAGAGATAATTTGTTTATATTGCTTGTCATCAAGCTCGCGCTCTTTACCACAGCCTACAAGTAAAATACGCTCGCTTAATACGTTAGGGACATGATGCAATAATAAAACTTGTCCAGGTTTCCCTTCTAGGTCACCACGGCGAAGTAGATTTGAAATATAACCATCACTGATTTTGTCGAGTTGTTCACCAATGGGGGATAACCTGCGTGGCTCGTAAACGCCAACGACTATACATGCGCTGCGTTGCTTTTCTGGGCTACCACTTTTTACGCTAAATTCCATTGTTGCTCCTGATTGTGAGTCATTTAAGCTATTAAATAAGACCAAAAATAATATTTTCTAGTATTAGCTGCTCAGCTTATGTAGAGATAATACTCATTTTAGCTGATTTTTACCGACTCTTACTGTGTAATTGAACTTTATATGCTTAAGGGCTACTAATGCAACATTATATCTTGCACTTAGGTAGGATAATTAATTTTGATGGCTTATAATAATACCCTATTTGTCGGTATAAACTGTTCAAAATAGCTATTTAACTATTCGACACTCACTATTGTGGTGAAATACTAAGTTTAACAGGGGCGAGCATTGCTTATTTTTCGTTATTTGACCGCTGAGGTTTTAAAATCGCAGGTCGCCGTATTTTTAACTTTAATGACCATTTTTTTATCACAAAAGCTGGTGGTTATTTTAGGTGACGCATCAGAGGGGAGCATTCCTGCCCAGTTAGTGCTGTCGATGATTGCGTTAAAGTTACCACAGCTTGCCTCGCTGATTCTTCCATTGAGTATATTTCTAGGCATTATTTTAGCCTATAGCCGTATTTATGCCGATAGCGAAATGACGGTATTAAAAGCATGTGGTGTGAGCGAATGGTATGTAGTGCGTGTAACTTTAATATCAAGCGCAGGTTTGGCGCTTTTGGCTGGCGCATTAACTATGTACCTAGCGCCATGGGCCAGTGAACAAGAATATCAATTAAAAGAGCAAGCTAAAGCTGACGCAGGGCTATCAGCACTAAGGGCTGGTCGTTTCCAAGAAACAGGTAACGAAAAAGCCGTAGTGTTTATCCATAATATTGAGAATGGTGGAAAAGAGTTAAACAAAGTGTTTGTTGCACAGCTGCCAAATAGTGATAACGATGAGTTAGCTCGACTAGTATACGCAGAGCAAGGCGTGGTAATTGAAGCGCAAAACGGTGAGCAACAGTTAGTGTTAACCGATGGAAAACGATACGAAACCGACGGCACAACGGCTGCATTAAACCTGACCGAGTTTGATGGCTACAGTGTGCAAATTCGCGAACAAGAAATAGAACATCAACGCCGTAAATTAGAAGCCGTGCCAACTAATCAGTTACTCGCCATTAACACCCCTGAGTCTATTGCTCAATGGCAGTGGCGTATCGCTATACCCCTTTCTATACCACTTCTTACTTTGCTAGCAGTGCCGCTAAGTGTGGTTAATCCTCGTCAGGGTAAATTTGCTAAATTAGTACCTGCTATCAGTTTGTATCTTGGGTATTTTATTTTATTAAATGCCGCTAAATTTGCGATAGAAGATGGCAAAATACCGCCGTCAATTGGGCTTTGGTGGATTCACCTGAGCGCGTTATTTATTGGTGGCTTATTAATTATTAAAGGTCGACCAATTGGTGCTTTGCTTAAAGCTGTTGTTACTAAGCGGGAGCTAAGCTCATGATGAAAACACTCGATTGGTATTTAGGGCGCAGCATTTTACAAACGACAGGCTTTGCCTTGTTGGTTTTAGTTGGGATCAGCACCTTAATTAAATTTATTGAGCAGTTAAAATCGGTAGGGCGTGGTAGTTACGATTTGATCACAGCCATGCTGTATACGTTATACAGTATTCCTGGTGATTTAGTGGTGTTTTTTCCTATGGCTGCATTGATTGGTGGCTTAACAGGGCTTGGTGCGCTTGCTTCAAATAGTGAATTAGTGGTTATGCAAGCTGCGGGTATGTCGCGGTTGCAAATTATTGGTTCGGTGATGAAAACCGCCATGTTTATGGCCATTTGTATGATGGCGCTTGGCGAGTGGGGCGCGCCAGAGGCACAGTTACGTGCAAAAGAAATGCGAAACCAAGCGATACATGGCGGTGATGTGTTTAGCGCGCAAAAAGGAGTTTGGGCAAAAGATGGAAATAACTTTATAAATATAGAAGATGTGGACGAAAGCGGTAAGCTTAACGGTTTGCACATGTACTATTTTGATAATTCGCTTGAACTGACTCAAATTACTAAAGCTAAAGAAGCAATTAGCCGAAAAGATGGGTGGCTTTTACGTGATGTAAACAAAGTCATTATTACGGATGAGTTAATTACTACTGAGCTACATTCAGAAGAGTTTTACCCATCGCAACTAACCGCCGAAAAGTTAGGGGTTGTATCTGTAAAGCCCGAGTCGCTATCGTTTACAGGGTTATGGTCGTACTTAAGTTATTTAGAGCAAAACGAGCAAGATACCAGTACTTACGATCTCGCTCTTTGGCGTAAGTTTATGCAACCTGTGTCGGTTGCGGTTATGTTACTGGTTGCGCTTTCGTTTATATTTGGCCCATTACGTACAGTAACTATGGGCGCACGTATAATCATGGGAGTGGTTACAGGCATTGTATTTCATTTAACAAACGAGATATTTGGTCCTGTGGTAATGGTTTACCAAATACCTGCCATAATCGGCGCCGTGCTGCCTAGTGTTATTTTTATAGGCTTTGCGACTTACTTGATGAATAAACGGGTATAAGCGCTCATATTTAAAAACAAAAAGGGTGACTATTAGTCACCCTTTTTGTTTTTAAATGATTATATCATTATGTATTTACAGGCTAATCGAGCTCGCGGTATATGCGTTTATTCTCTTCTTTTGAAAGCGCAACAACCTCTGTTTTAGATAAGTAATCTTGTAATGCTTTTTTATTTTTAAAATCAACTAACACGACTAAGTTGCCTAAACCAAGTAACGCGGCAAGACAGCGAATAACGGATTGCGACCAGCTAATTAAATTACCGTCGTTAGTTTGCACTCTTAAACGCCATGCTCGCATACCAATTGTTTGCCCACTTTTGGTCCAAAAGTAACTAAAAAAGATAACATTAACGCCCACAAATAACGCACTGCGAATGCCATCTAGTAAAGGCGAATTTTCTATAAATGCAGCAGGGTCTTGGCCTTCTGTTTGCTCAATAAGACCCGTTGAAATTAACACTTGGATTGCAGCAAAGTACAAAATAGCGGTTAGCATAGATAACGAAATGACGACTAAAGAGTCGTATATAAGCGACGCAAAACGGCGCCAAAAACCAGCACGTGGAAACTCACCCGACATAAAAATACTCTCACTGTTAATGTGTGGCTAGTTTAGCAAAAAAGCGCAAAAATACTAAGTGCTATAGTATGTTGGTATCATTTAACTCTAGGTTTAAACAATATCCGTATTTTTAAAAGTACTTTATTTGCATGGTGCTTTAATTTTTAAATGTTAATAGTTGCCTAAATGTTAAGCGGTTGATCATGCTTATGTAATAAAAGGCTTGCTGCTAACCCTATTGTTTGTATAATGCTTGGCATAGAGACGCGGGAACATAAATAATCCTAAGCTCTAAAGTGGTTTTTCTTTATCTTCTCGTGTTTAGAAGGTTAAAGAAAAATGATGCCAGCGTGATGAAATTGGTAGACATGGGGGATTCAAAATCCCCTTCCGAAAGGAGTGCCGGTTCGAGTCCGGCCGCTGGTACCACTTTTTATAACCTCTGCTAGATTTAGCAGAGGTTTTTTTATGTCTAAAACTTGTGATGACGGGCTCGAGCGGCACTCAAGTGCGCTGCTATAAGTTAAAGTCCGGCCGCTGGTACCACTTTTTATAACCTCTGCTAGATTTAGCAGGGGTTTTTTTATGTCTAAAATTTGTGATTACGGACTCGAGTGGCACTCAAGCGCACTGCTATGGTAATCCCCCCGAAAAATAATAGAAGCCAAGCGTAGAATTTTCTCTTATTGTAAACACAGGAGAAAATTATGAAAAAAGCACATTTTACAGACAACCAAATCCTTGCCATTTTAAAACAAGCAGAAAGCGGCGTGCCTATTCCTGAGCTGTGCCGCGAACATGGCATGGGCAATTCAACCTTTTATAAATGGCGCGCTAAATACGGCGGTATGGATGCGTCTTTAATGACACGAATGAAAGAGCTTGAAGATGAAAATCGCCGTTTAAAGAAAATGTATGCTGAAGAGCGGCTAAAATCCGAGGTCATTCAAGAGGCA
>NZ_LODI01000024.1:200325-249442 GCF_001468485.1 Pseudoalteromonas sp. H71 | reverse complement strand
TTACTTGCTTCATCCTATGTATTAACTCGCTCTAATTCGAGCTGAAGTAATTATGGCTTAAAAAGTTAAGCAAGGATCAGTGTGTTTAACATGACAGTGGGAGTCATACCAACGCCCAAAGCAGCGGCCGAGCGTAGCGAGGTCCAGCCCCGCAGGGGCGATGCTGCCTTTGCTTGTTAGTTGCTTAAACCTCAAGATTAGACACCTGCTCTTTTAGAACTACATTTAATTCTTGTTGACTCATTTTAAACTCTTCATAGGATCTCGATGTTATTTCAAGCATCACATCTTGAAAGCACGCTACATAGTGCGACAGCCCAGAAAACAACGAATCGCTATGTCGGGGATGTACTTTATTTAGTTCAATTTGCTCTTTTATCCATGGAGAGTTTTCAACTTCGTAGAAACCATAAAAACCTAAGCCATACTTAGTCAAAGGATGCCCTCCCCGCGCTTCATCGTTTGGACTGCCATATTTGACCAGCCTAGACCTAAATTTAATACCGTATATGGAGTCATCAGTCCTTTCGATTAGTAGATAAACATCGTGCTGAGTTGCCAGTACAAAGTTTTCATACGAAAAATCATACTCCCGACTCAACTTGATCTCTTTAACTCTAGGATTTTTCTCGAACAATGTACTGAATCCTTATGGGCAACTAACTTTTCAATAACGGTCGCAGGCACGTGGGGCATAATGGGGAAGCCGCCCAGCGTGTATGCGTCCCAGCGAACGAAGTGAGTGAGTTTATTGAGTTGTTAGGCCGTGCTGATAAGTTAGTCATGGCTATTAATAAAACTTTGTAACTCATCTGAGAAGTCACTAATTTGTTTAACTTCTAGAAGGCCGTCTGATTTCATTAATGCAAGTTGCAGCATAGCTTTAGACCTTGCATTGTAATCGAATGTGTTGGCGATACGTTTGTCGCTGTTTTCCATCAATTTATACAAATAAAGATATTTTTCATGATTTGAAAGTTCGGGGTTATCGATTCCTTTACGCACTTCGTCCAAAACTTGCTGGCAGCATTTATCTAATGCATCTGCCTTAACTTGTTTGAAGTGTTTCCAATCTGCCTCTGAAATCATGTTTTACCTCTATAGGCCTGACGCCTCATTAAGAAGCGAGTTAAGGCTTGCTAAACTAAGTGACGAAGGAACTCGAGCAAGCCGTGACGAGTCTTTCTTTAATGACTTATAGTTCGACCAAGCCACTTAATTTAAAAGTAACTGACTATTATATTAAGTGGAATATGCTTCTGTTGGTTACGAATATTGAATGACAAACATCCAATGTTTTTAACAAGACGTTCGAGCCAACAGAGCACCTCGATTTCAAAACGCATACTCAGGGATTGCCGACCAAGACTATCTATAAGACCTGCGAGAAACGAGATTTAAGCACATTCCGTCCTTAACTTTAACCGTAGGCGCTATAAAATGAAAGCATATAACGTTGATAATTTTGCTGCACTCATTGGCATTGATTGGGCCGATAAAAAATATGATATTTGTGAGCATCCAACAAGCACTAATAAATATCATTACACCGTTGTTAAACACAGACCTGAAGCGTTGCATGAATGGGCTATGGATATTAAACAGCGTTATCCAGACCAAAAAATAGCGATTGTTTGCGAACTTAAAAAAGGCCCGCTTATTTATGCATTAGCTAAATACGACCACCTTACTTTATTCACCGTTAATCCTTGTGCTGTTGCTAAATATCGCCAGGCTTTTACGCCCAGTGGCGCAAAAGATGACCCATCAGATGCCTTTCTGCAAGTTGAAATTCTTAAGTTACACATGGATAAGCTCTCTGTCATTGAGCCCGAGTCAGCAGCTATGCGAACGCTGTCTCAGCTTGTTGAATATCGCCGAAGTTTAGTGCAAGACAGTGTCGATTTATCCAATAAAATAACGGCGACATTAAAGAATTATTACCCGCAGGCACTTGAATGGTTTAAAGAAAAGGACACGTATATATTTTGCGACTTCATTCAGAAATGGCCATCGCTCATTGCGGTTAAAAAAGCAAGAAAACAGACCTTACTCGACTTTTTTGAGAGTCATAATTCACACTATTGCACGGTTAATAATGCACGACTAGACAGTATTAAAAATGCGATGCCATTAACTCTTGACGAAGGAGTAATTGTACCTAATCAAATGCTCGTTGAAGTGCTTATCACGCAATTTAAAGTGTTATTAAAGGGCATTGAAAAGCTCGATAAAGCAATAAAATCGGCTTATAAAGCCCAGCAGGATAAAAAGATATTTGATAGCTTACCCGGCGCAGGTCCACAACTCGCCCCACGATTACTTGTTGCTTTTGGGAGTAATCGTGCGCGTTACAATGATGCTGCAGAACTTCAAAAGTACGCAGGTATAGCGCCTGTTATTGAGCGCAGTGGTCAAAAAATGTGGACGCATTGGCGTTATAGTTGCCCCACTTTTTTAAGGCAAACATTTGTAGAATGGGCAGGCTTTTCTATTCGTTATTCATTTTGGGCTAAGGCGTATTATGAGCAACAAAAAGCCAAGGGTAAGCCGCATAATAGCATTATTAGATCACTGGCATTTAAATGGATAAGGATTGTATTTAGGTGTTGGAAAACGAATACACCCTACGATGAATCGACATATTTAGCAGCATTGAAACGCAGAGGCTCACCACTTTTAAAATTTGCAATTAATAGCTAAATTTTACTAGTCGTCCACCTCAGGGCGTGTTGTTATGTAACTATTCCACTATAAACTGAACCGTTACATTTGTACTGTAAGTTATTTTTTCAAATGATGTCTGGGATCGCTCTTCACTGTTAACACTTGAATAATCACTTCTCTTAACTCTACTTCCCGTTACTACAATTCTTTCAATATCGTCATTTGCAAACGAGGCTTGATTAGTAAAAGATATCGGCTTTAGTTTGAGCCCTAAACTTTTAGCGTAAAATTCTTTTTGTTTTAATACTTTATTTAATGCTTTTTCTTTTACTTTTTGTTTATAAAGTTCTTTTTCCGAGTGCCTGTATTCTGTACTTATTAACGTGACTTCATCGTAGGAATCTACAATTTTTGCAATACTTTGTAGGCCTGTTTCATTGTTTATAACAACAGTCACAGTGTTAGCAACTTTATAACTATCAGGTTTATTCCCAAACCAACCATAATCAGGTGAAGTTGAAAACTTTGAGTTTTTAATGTTTTCTAATGGAATTTTATTGGCGGTTAGTGCAGATGATATATCAGCCCTAACTTTAGCGTTTTTACTTAATGATATTGCTAATTTATCATCTTCCGTTGTTACTAACAGACTCAAAACAGCTTCATCTTTGAATGCAATTTCTTCGGCGCTTTCTGTAATAGATATAGTTTTAACTTCAGGGTGTAAAAAGCTTTTAAGCTCCTTAGGGCTACCTTTTAACTCTGTCTCTGCTGAAGCAGAAAGTGTAAAAAGTAATGCAATAGTCATTATTTTAAATTTCAAGAATACACTCCATAGTATAATTAGTTACATAACGCCGAGCTAAGCGGCGTGAAATGGTTGGCTAAATTTTGCGAGGCACGAGCGAAGCCAACCTTTGAACGTCCGTGTTTGAGCGATTTGTTAGGTAACTATTTGAACCAACCAGACAAATTTTCTATGTCTATGAACTCACAACCATTTGACTCTGTTATATGAAGAGTAGAATGCTCTGCATAATCTTTTTTAATTTGAATATGTACACCATGAAATTTAGGACTTAAGAAAGTAACTATATCGCTAGGTGAACGATACTCTTTTTTTGCATATTCTTCATCCCAGTCATAGACAGGAGTTGGAATATATAATTCTGAATCCTCTGTACCTTCAAGATCATAAATTATTGCTGCTGTGTCATATTCCGAAGGGATTCTAATATATAAATCACATAAGCCAGTAAAGCGACCACAGGACAATAGTGCTTCTACCCCAAGCGAATTTTTGTCACCTGCTTTAAGAACAAAGCCTTGCATATCAAAACAACCATTTGAAGCATACGAGCTAAATGCTTGAAGCATTAAAATCCACACTAGATATTTGCGCATGACCTTCCTTAGTTACCTAACGCCCTAATAATGGGCAAAAAATTGTTGGCTAAAATGTTGAGGAACGAAAACAGCCAACTGTTTTTTGTCCTTATTAATTAGCTTGTTAGTTTGCAATTTTAAACTCCGGTGCCCAATCATCGCTTACAGAATGGTGCTTGTAAAATGCATTTATGATCTTTTTAGGGTACTTGGAAAATCGAGCGCTTTTTAAATCACTAAAAAGACTCAGTGACTCAAGTGATAAGTCTTTTGGAACCACACCAAATAGCTCTAGGTACTTTAAATTAGGGAGCATTGATAAGGGACATAGTGAATCAATTATTGTCTTTTTACCCGAGGAGTCCCAGCTTGGCAATGTTTCAAGTGAGATCGTTTCGAGTTGTCTTAAAATAGGGAAAGTTTCAAGGCTTGAAATGTCTGGCAAATGAACAATTGATAACAGCTTTAATTTCGAGCACTTTTCAAGGAAATCAAAATCATCCTCAGGCAATGTCGCTATAGATAGTTGCTCTAAATTCACACAATTAGAGATTTGATTAAGCGACTCAAAGTTACAATGCCAGACCGTCATAGAAATAACCTCCTCAGGTTTTTCTATTTGTGGCATAACTCTACTTTTATCTCTCATGAATTCGATGTGCACGGTGCTTCCTTGCAAACTAACATGTTTATAGCGAGCTAATCGCGCGTATTTCTACCAAAGCGTAGCTCGTTTTCTTATTGGTTTATTTTTAACAAACTTGTCAACTAATTGCCAGTGTTATTAAAATTCATCAGTGCTCGTTTTTCCTCTCAGTATAAAACGAGCGACTGGGTCGTTTTCTTGACTATGCGAGCGACTGAGCTATAACTGTATATGCATACAGTTAAAATTCGACGGATTGAAAATGAAAACTCGCTCTGCGTATTTAAATTACATTGCGGACTATATGCTCACTCGACAATATTCATTAAGAACTATTAATGCTTATTTGAGTTGGATCGCAAATTTTATTCACTTTCACAACAAACGCCACCCAAGCTCAATGGGAGATTCAGAAGTCGAAGCGTTTTTAGACCATATTGTATTAAAACGTAACATGTCAGCTAAAACACAATGTGCAGCTTTAAATGCGTTAGCTTTTTTATATAAACATATTGTCAAAAATGAACTTTCGTTAAACTTGAACTTTGCACGAAGTAAGCGACAGCCCAAATTGCCTGTTGTGATGACCCCTGATGAGGTCAAACAATTGATGGTTCATCTATCTAAGCGATATTACTTAATCGTGGGGTTAATGTATGGTAGTGGCTTGCGAGTGATGGAGGCTGTGCAGCTGCGAGTAAAAGACATTGATTTTGATTATAAATGCATTCAAATTTGGAACGGGAAAGGCAATAAGCATCGTATCGTTACACTTGCAACTGAGTTGCTCCCGTTACTTAGAAATCAAATTATGCAAGTTGAAGAATATTTGCGATTAGATTTACAAAACGAACAATACGCAGGCGTATGGATGCCAAACGCTTTAGCTCGTAAATATCCGTCAGCTAACAAATCACTCGCGTGGCAGTACTTATTTCCTTCCTACAAATTAAGTAGTGATCTAGAAACCGGCGAGATACGGCGTCATCACTTCCATCCAACATGTGTTAGAAAAGCGGTTAAAAAGGCATTAAAGCAAACCAATATTACAAAGATTGTTACGCCTCATACCTTTCGTCATTCTTTTGCAACACACTTGTTACAAAGTGGAGCAGATATAAGAACGGTGCAAGCTCAGTTAGGTCATACAGGTGTTAAAACCACGCAGATTTACACTCATGTTTTACAGCAAGGAGCAAACGGTGTTGTTAGCCCGTTAAGCAAAATTTTCTAGAGTAAGGCCTACTATGAGGCAAACAAATGGGCAAAGCACATATTTTCCAGTAGTAAAAATGTAAATCCATCAATACCACAATATGCATAAAAACATATCACAGAGTATTTCAACATGGCCTTTTAGAGTACTGGAACATTTTTTGGAGGATAGCTATAAAACTTTTTTATCTCACTCTTTTTGTTGCCGCTTACTTTTTCGTGCGTCATAATCTAACGCCTTATTTATTAGCGGACTTTTTATGAACTGGCTTGCGCAATTACCGACTCAACGAACACCTTGGCTTTTATTTTCTGCGATTGTTTTTATGCTAGAAGTAACCGCATTGTTTTTTCAATACAATATGGGGTTAGCGCCTTGTATTATGTGTATATATCAACGAACCGCGGTATTAGGATTACTTGGCGCGGGTATTGTTGGGTCAATTAATCCACAAAGCAAAATAATGCGTATAGTTGCTTATATTGCTTGGGGAGTATCGAGCATTTGGGGGTATTTAATTGCCCGTGAGCACATAGATATGCAAACAACCACCGATCCATTTGCGTTTAGCTGTGAATTTGAGCCTAATTTTCCATCGTTTATGCCGCTGCATGAATGGATACCAAGCTTTTTTGAAGCCACTGGCGATTGCGGTAACATAGATTGGGAGTTTTTATCGCTTAGCATGCCTGCTTGGATGGAAGTTATTTTTGCATTTTTTGCACTGGCATTTTTTATTGTATTGGGTAGTCGATTAATACTAAAAAGAACGGTTTAATAATTATGTTTACATTTTTTTCTAGCCAACTTAAACAGTTACAGCATTTAAAAATACGCGAGAGGCAGCTTGTTATAGCACGGTCTTTATCAATGTTGTCGCCAACAGACCGTGTATTACTCCGTATTATCAAAATATTGCTATTAAGCCCATTATTTTTAATATTTACCCTTTTTGAAGGTTGGTTAATTATTCCCTTTTTACTATTAGGTGGACTTTTTTATCCGTTATTAACCGCCCCTGTTGATATTAATTTTGCACGAAGAAATCTAGACGAAGCACTACAACAACATGAAAAGGGCGCTTAGCGCCCTTTTTTTTAAAGTTTAACTTTACCTTCTAACTTGCTCATTACTTTTTTACCTATCCCCTTCACCTTGGCTAAATCCTCAAGGCTTGTAAATACACCATTTTCATCTCGGTAATTTACTATTGCTTGTGCTTTTTTCTTACCAATTCCAGGCAGTTTAGCTAACATTTTAGCATCTGCATCATTAATGCTCACCGCCTCGATGGGAGCCATAGATTTGCTTACTTCAGGTAATTGCGCGTAAGAGGTCGTAACAGGTAGGATACTTAATAAGCTTGCTATAAGTAAAATTTTAAAGGTTTTCATTTTATCGTCCTTATTGTCCATTTTAGAACATATTTATTTTAATTATTAGGAACCCAAAAATAACAAACGCGAGGCTAGCCACTTTGGAGGTACCTAAATGCATTATCACTTTTCTCCGAAATCCTTAAAATGCAGCTGGTACAACCAAGTGATATATTAAATAAAGTTAAGTTACCGTTTTTTGTCAAATTTAAGACACTTAAAAATTACAACTCTGCGCTTGCATATTTACTTGCAAACCTTTACTGTATATAAAAACAGTAATCTTATGGTTTTTTATAAACCACAGTGCCAAGCAAGTTTGCAGGAGAAATCATGGCTGTTGTTGTTAAATATGTTGTAGAACGAAACGGAGTCGAACGCATGACGTTTACTACTAAAAAAGAAGCTGATGCCTATGACAAAATGCTAGACATAGCAGAATCACTTGAGCTGATGCTAGAAAAAGTAGACGTGCCATTAAGTGAGCAACAAATAGAATCGCTTGCGTTAGAAATAGCAAAAAGCAAAGACGACTTTATGTCGGTACTTAAAGGTGCCAAAGAACCTGCTACTGCTAAAGCGGTAAGTAAAAATAAAAAGTCAGATAACGTTGCATCGATAGACGATAACAACGCCAAACAAGCAAGCTAAATATTTTGCAAAAAGAAAGGGAGCAACTTAGTTGCTCCCTTTTTTACAGCTTTTATAAAAACAAATATTAATTAAAGCTCTTTCTCTACTTCATCAAATAACGTTGTTATATCTGAATTAGGCTCATTGGTTGCTAAACTTACAACTACAATAGCAATACTCGCGAGTATAAAGCCCGGGACAATTTCGTACATTACGCTACTTAAACTTTCACCATTGATTGTGAACGGGCCGTAAATCCATAGTAAAACGGTAACCGCACCCACAACCATCCCCGAAAGCGCACCCGCAAAGTTCATACGTTTCCAGTAAAGGCTAAACAATACAAGCGGCCCAAATGCAGCACCAAAGCCTGCCCACGCATTACTTACTAAATCTAAAATAGAGCTGTCTCTATCGTACGCTAGATAAATAGCGAGTATTGCAACAATAGACACGCTAATGCGCCCTACCAGTACAAGCTCTGCGTCGCTGGCTTCTTTACGTAAAAATGTTTTGTAAAAATCTTCAGTTAGTGAGCTTGAACTTACTAATAGCTGAGATGAAATTGTACTCATAATTGCAGCTAATATTGCAGCAAGTAAAAAGCCAGCAATAAGTGGGTGGAACAGGAGCTCTGAAAGGATCAGGAATATAGTTTCAGGATCATCCACTACTATATTATTCTCGTACGTATAAGCCGCACCAAAAATACCTGTACCTACGGCGCCTATTGCAGCAACAATCATCCAAGACATACCAATACGACGCGCTGTTGGCATATCTTTAACACTGCGCACCGACATAAAACGCACAATTATATGTGGTTGCCCAAAGTAACCCAGGCCCCACGCCATTGCTGAAATAATACCTAGCGCAGACCCTGCACCTATCCAACTAAGCATGTCTGGGTTAACGCTGTTTAAGGTTGACTGCAATGGTTGATCTAATAATGAATAAGCAACAGCGGGCACTAAAATAAGTGCAATAAACATAATACAGCCTTGCACGAAGTCAGTTAAACTAACCGCTAAAAAGCCACCAAAGAGTGTATACAAAACAACAACACCCGTTGTGATATACAGCCCCATTTCGTAGCTTAAGCCAAATGCAATCCATGTGCTACTTAAGCCAGTAACAAACATGGCACCAGGTAAACCCATTAAAATCCAGCCACTCATATCTGAAGCACCCGCTGAAAGTGCTGCAACACTTGGTGACAAGTTTCTACCACCCAGCATATAACCAGAAACATCACTTGTTGACTGCTTATAGGCATATAAACCAATACCTAGCATAACAACAAAATATAGTGACAATGAAATGATCATTCCTGTTTCCAAATTCGCCTCCATAAAACAATTAAAAGTAGCGGGCTTTTGACTCTTAAAATTTTATAATAAAGTCACTATTAGGATAAAAGCATTCTTTCGGACTATATCATGCCTGCCATAAAAATCTCTATTTGTTGTATTTTCTTAGTTTAAAAATAATCATGTTGAAAACGATTGCTAAAAAAAGCGTTTTAACATGTACAAAATAACTAAGCGCATTTATTTAATAATGCTATTTCATTATTTAGCAAAATATACAGCATGCTATTTTGTATGTTTTCTAATATATTATTACAATAGCGACTGACTTGACTGACACGGATTTTTTTATGTATTTTTATGCTGCGCGCCAACCTATTTTAAATCGTGATAAAGAGCTTATTGGCTACGAGCTTTTGTTTCGTGATGGCGTGGATAATGTATTTCCCAATATAGATGGTGACGAAGCAACTACGCGCTTAATTGAAGGCAGTCAGTTTAACTTTGGTTTAGAAGACTTAACCGATAACAAGCCTGCTTATATTAACTTTACACTCGAAACCTTACTTAAGGGTTACCCTACCCTATTGGGTAAAGACACTATTGTTGTAGAAATACTTGAAACAATTCAACCCGGTAAACGCTTACTTGCTATTGTTAAAGACCTAAAAGACAAGGGCTATACCATCGCGCTCGATGATTACATTCACCAGCCGGTATGGCGCCACTTTTATCCGTTTATCGATATTATTAAAATCGACTTTTTAACGTGTGATTTAGCAACAATAAAAACCATTATAAAAGAGCTAAAGGCACAACCGCATATAAAGCTTTTAGCAGAAAAAGTAGAAACATATGAAGCATACAGCTTAGCGTTAGAGCTTGGCTTTGATTACTTTCAAGGATTTTTCTTTTCTAAACCAGAAATGGTTAAAAGCAAAGCGCTACCGCCATCAGAAATGGCCCTTGCAGAATTACTCTACCAAACGTCAAGTGTAGAGATGGATCTTAAAAAAATCACCGATGTATTTGAACGTGATGTAAACCTGTCTTACAAACTACTTAGATACTCAAACTCAGCAGCTTTTACACGACGAGCTGAAATAAGCACAATAAAACAAGCGCTTATTGTTTTAGGTGCTCAAGAAATTAAAAAACTGCTCTCTTTGTTATTTGCTGCACAAGTATCGGCTGATAAACCGGTAGAGTTAATTAGATTATCTCTCACGCGCGCTCGCTTTTGTGAACTATTAGCTATTTCACATGGGCAAATGAAAGATACAGGCATGGCGTTTTTAACCGGTATGATGTCGCTAATGGATGCCATTTTAGATGAAAGTATGCAAAGTGTGATGCAAAAGCTTCCTTTATCTAACGACATTAAAGCGGCATTGTTAGATAACGAAGGATTATTAGCGCAATATTTAAACCTTGTTAAGCATTACGAAAAAGCAGATTGGTCACAAGCAAACGACATTTCTAAGGCACTCAATATTGCCGACCAAGTTCCTGATGCTTATCATGAAGCATTAAGCTGGGTTAACGAGCAAATGAGTTTGATGGTTAATACCTAAATATAACGTAGGGTACTTAGTAAACCTTATTTCATAATAAAAACGCCAGCATTTAGCTGGCGTTTTTACGTTTGATTCACTTATAAACTTTCTAGAAAGTCTTCATCAAAGTCGGCTGGCTCTTCTTTAATTGGCGGATTGCCATCGTAAAGCTCGAATAATTGACGTTGAAAATAAATATCTTTTACAAATAAGTAGGGGTCAAGTGAGTCATTTAAAAGCCCTTCTTGCGCCATTAAAGACGCGCGTGCTTCTACTGCTTTTAAAGCAAAAACTAACACCGTTTGTGGCGTAGTTAGGGCTATTTCTGGTAATACAAAGTTATCTACTACGTCACCGGTTAGGTTTCTTGCTGTTGTTGGCCCCATTGCTGGTAGCATTAAGTATGCACCATCACCAATGCCCCACACGCCCATTGTTTGACCAAAATCTTCATCTACTCGATTTAAACCAAGAGAACTAGCGACATCAAAAATCCCAAAAATACCCACGGTAGAATTCACTAAAAAGCGCGCAAGGCTAACACTTGCATTACCCGGTTTACCCTGTAGGCCCGCGTTTACCATGTCGACAGGTGCCGTAAGGTTATCGGTAAAGTGAACAATACTTTGACGAACAGGCACAGGAGTCACAGCAACATAACCCACTGCTGCTGGGCGAAGTATGTAAGCGTCTAAAACATCCATATTAAAGTCATACAGCGGACGGTTAATACTTTGCAATGGATCTCTTTCATCGACTTTACTTTCTGGTACTTGCGCACAACCGGCAAGTATCAAAAAGCTTAAAAAAGCTAAACTTTGTCTTAACATGTGTCGTCCTTAAGGTATTAATGTATCAATTTGGAGTTGGTATTCACTTACGCTTTCACGCTTTAGTGAAGAAGAATGCCCTTCTAATTCACCTGAACTTGGCATAACAGAGTCATCTAACGAAACACGCGCCGATATAATAATATCTTCTGCGCTAGATAAGTTCATACCTTCAACCATGGCAGTGCTGTCGTTTAATTCAACTGTAATAGGGAATGAATACGAAGTGAGTTTTACAGCAGCAAGTGGCATTGGCGAACCGCTCGCGGCTTTTGCAAATACAAACAAAGTCCCTTCTTGCGGCAATTTACTAATAAGCTCACTGGCAACATTAACGGTAACAGCAATGCTATTGGCCTGAGTAACTGGCATTACAGAACCTTCGCTTTGCATTTGCAGTTCAATATCTGCAATACGCTGAGATATTAAGCCATAACGAGAATCATTTTTTTCCATACTGGCTAGCAATACTTCAAATGCGGCTTTGGCTTGAGGCCAGTCCTTTCGCTCGTAAGCAATCAGCGCTAATAACGAAATAGCATCTAAATTAGTGGGCTCTGCATTTAATACTTTTGACAGCATACCCGCAGCACGTGTCATGTTGGCTTCGCTGCCTTCAAGAAGTAAAATTTGGCTGTAACTTATTAACACCTGTTTGTTCTCAGGGTTCATGCGCAGTGCTTTATCAAATGATTGCTGAGCCATATCAAACTCATTCAGTGACATCGCAACACGACCGAGTAACATCCACGCCATTTCGTCATCGCCTGATCGACTCAACTTAGTGCGCAGTGCCAGTGCAAATGCTTGTAGCTCATTTTGAGTAAGCTGCTCGCCTTTTTGCATCACTGCGCGCTCACCGTATTCAGTCAGATTATCCATGGCATCGTGCCATGCTGATATTTGTTGTTGGCTACCCGTTAAACTATAAAAAATACCGCTTAGTGCAATAACAAATGCCCCCCCTGTCAGGGCAAAAATACGGTTGTTACCTTTACTAATCAATGATTTTTCTGGTGACAGCTCATTAAGTAAGCGGCGTTTTAGTTCAACAATCGATTCAGAGTAGTTAACATCATCAATACGTTGGTTATCTAAATCAGTCTTTAAATCGACTAAACGCTGTTCATAAATACTTATAAGCTCTGCATTTGCGTTATGAGTAATTGTTTTAACACGCTCTTTTTGCAAAAAAGGCAGCATAACAAACGCCAGTGCAATCAGTGTGAGTAAAGCAAAACACGCCCACATTAGAATCATTTAACTTTGCTCCTGACGTTTATTTTGTTCAATTAGCTTATTTAAAAGTACTTCATCTTGGTTGCTCCAGGTCTGCTTTACAGACGCTTTACGCTGACGAATTACAATAAAACCAAAACCAACAATAACAATGAGTACCGGCAATACCCAAAGCACCAGTGTTGCAGGTGTCACAGGTGGGTCGTAATGAACAAAATAACCATAGCGGTCAATCATGTAGTCAATAACTTCATCTTTTGTGTTGCCTTCTTTAACTAGCTCTACCACTCTTTCACGAAGGTCTTTGGCAACAATAGCGTCTGAATCTGCAATATTTTGGTTTTGACACTTAGGACAACGAAGTTCTTTTGTAAGCTCTTCAAAACGAACCGCTTGCTCGTCGGTATCAAATACGTAGCGATCAGCTTGTGCTAATGCGCTTGTCGTTAGTAAAAGGCTGAGTGAAAACAATAGCCACTTCATTATTTAAGCTCCTGCATCATAGGTGCAAATTTAGAACGCCATACTCGTGGATTAATATCACCGGTATGGTGTAGCAAAATGGTGCCGTTTTTATCGATTAAAAATGTTTCTGGCGCACCCGATACGCCCAAATCTAACGACAGCGTGCGGTGTAAATCCAAAATATTAAACTGATAAGGATTACCCGCACGCTCAAGCATGTCTTGTACTTCAGTACGTAGTGCTTGCATGTCAAAAGGACCATCAAAGTCTGCGTCGTAACCTTGCACATAATACAAGCCAATAATTTTAACGCCTTGCTCTCGCAACTTTGTTAAGTAACCCAGCTCAGCTAAACAGGTTGGGCACCACGTGCCCCACACATTCAATAAATAAACCTCGCCTTTTAACGCTTCGTTGGTCCATTGCTTGTTGTCTTGCATTAAATCAGGAAGGGTAAAAGCCGGCATTTCATGGCCAATTCGCCCTGTTTGTATTTCACGTGGGTTTGCAAACAGCCCTTGGTACAAAAATATACAAATAAAAGCAAAGGCTAAAAGAGGCGCTATGGCTAACAATTTACGGTTCATAACACGCTCTCCGCCGCAGCTTTTCGAGCTGTTTTTGCAGATGTACGGTAACGTTTATCAAACAAAATCATAAACCCTGCAAGTGAAATTAATACACCACCAATCCATAACCAACGCACAAACGGCTTATGGTATATGCGAAGCGACCAAGCTCCTTGGCTTAATTGCTCGCCTAGAGCAAGGTATAAATCACGTGTAAAACCAGCATCAATGGCAGCTTCTGTCATGAATTGCATGCCAATGTCGTATTTACGTTTTTCAGCGTACAAACGAGTCACTACGTCATCGTTTTTTAGCACCGTAACAACACCAGCATGGCCACTGTAATTAGGTCCACGAATTGTTTTAACGCCTTCAAAACGGTAGTTATATTGGTTTAGCTGCACTGTATCACCCTGCTTCATTGATACGTCGCGCTCAACCGAGTACGCAGAGGTTAGCGCAACACCCGCAATAACAAATGCCATACCAATGTGGCCCAACACCATGGCCCAATAACTAACACCTAAGCGTTTTAACCCTTCTTTTAATGTGCCATGCACTGCAGCTTTAGTCACTATGTCAATCAAGGTTGAAATGGCAACCCACACACCCAGCGTTGTTGCTAATAGCGTAAGCGGTGTGACTTCATCGTAAGCTGAGAATAACCATACACAAGTAATTGCCACACTGGCCAAAACACCTACCGCGATTTTATTTTGTAAAAACGCCCATTTGTTTTGCTTCCAGCGTAAAAAAGGACCAATACCCATTAAAATAGCAAATGGCACCAGTAGTATTGCAAACATCTTATTAAAAAATGGTTCGCCTATAGAAATACTGCCTAAGCCCATTTCTTTATGCACCATAGGCAATAAAGTACCTAGTAGTACAATTAAAGTTGCCACAACTAAAAAGATATTATTTAGCCATAATGCCACTTCGCGCGATACAAACTTGTATCGACCTTCGCTGTGAACCTGCGATACCCTAAGTGCATAAAGCGCTAAACCACCCCCAACAACTATTCCCAAAAAGGCAAGTATAAACAAACCTCTGTCTGGATCTGTTGCAAACGCATGAACAGATACAATAATGCCTGAACGCACGATAAACGTGCCTAGCAAGCTTAACGAAAATGCAGCAATTGCCAGTAAAACGGTCCACGATTTAAAAATACCGCGCTTTTCTGTCACGCTCAACGAATGAAGCAAAGCGGTTGCAACAAGCCATGGCATTAGCGACGCGTTTTCTACTGGATCCCAAAACCACCAGCCACCCCAGCCAAGTTCTGCATAAGCCCACCAACTGCCAATTGTAATACCTAGGCTTAAAAAGCCCCACGCGGTCATTGTCCACGGGCGTGACCATTTAGCCCATGTATTGTCGAGTTTTCCAGTTAAAAGTGCTGCAATTGCAAACGAAAATGCAACCGATAAGCCAACATAGCCCATGTAAAGTAATGGCGGGTGAATAATCATACCGGGATCTTGTAAAAGCGGATTTAAATCTCGTCCTTCTACCGGAAAGTAAGGAAGTAAACGTTCAAATGGGCTTGATAGAAGTAAGGTATACATCATGAAGCCGACTCCTAAGAAGCCAAGTACACCTAAAACACGGGCACGTAAAACCCAAGGTAATGACTTTGAGCGAGCAGCTACGACAGCAGTCCATCCAGCTTGCATCACTAACCAAAGCAAAATTGCTCCTTCATGGCCGCCCCAAGTCGATGTTATTTTGTAATACCAAGGCAGTGTGCTACTTGAATGATAAGCCACATATGACACGGTAAAATCATCAGTTAAACTTGCGTATATAAGCGCAGCAAACGAAATTAACACAAACGCAAACTGACCAATAGCTAAAGAGGGGGCTGCACGCATTAAGCGAAGATTACCTGTATGTGCGCCCCAAAGTGGAAAAATACATAATAAAACGCTCAGCACCATGGCGAGCGTTAAAGAAAAGTAACCAATTTCTGGGATCATAGCTAATTACCACTATCTAGGTTGTATTTTGGTTTTTCGTGCTTAATGCCTTTAACCGCCTCAGCAACTTCTGCCGGCATGTATTCTTCATCATGCTTGGCCAGTACTTCAAACGCTTCAATGACATTAGGTTCAATTAAAACACCTTGCGCAACAATGCCCTGCCCCTCGCGAAACAGATCAGGTAATATACCTTGGTACTTCACGGTAACTAATGGACCTGTATCAATTAATTTAAAGCTTACTTCTAAGCTTTTCTCGTTTCTATCAACAGACCCTGGGACGACCATGCCACCAATACGCAGTTTTTGGCCGATAAATGGTTTTTCTTTATTCGGGCCTTTGCCGTCAATCAATTCACTTGGGGTATAAAATAAGTTTATGTTTTCTTGTAAAGCGTAAAGCACTAAACCTATCGATGATCCCAAACCGAATAAAATAGCAACAATGACTAATAAGCGTTTTTTACGTCTGGGATTCATGATGCTTGCTCCTGCTTGGCTTGCTTAATACGCTCTTCGCGCACAATTTGTTGCTCTACTGAAGCCATAATACGTTTAGTATCTCTTAAAGAGCCCACTAAAATACCCAGTAAAATAAGTGCACATGTACCAAATGAAAGCCATACATAAAACCCATAGCCTCCCATTGCAATAAAATCAGAAAAAGAGTCAAACTGCATAATTACCCCCTATTAAGCAACTGGCGCACCCATGGGCGATGCTTTTCTCGTTGCAAAATTTCATTTTTAAGACGAATTAAAGTGACGGTGCCAACAAACGCTGCAAAGGCTAAAATATTTACCATTAATGGCCAAAACATGCTTGGGTCAACTGCATTGGTATTGAATTTAGTAATGCTTGCTCCTTGATGAAGGGTATTCCACCATTCAACCGAAAAGTGAATTATTGGTAAGTTAATCACCCCTACAATAGCCAAAATTGAAGCCGCGCGACCTGCCGCCTTTTTATCTTCAAAAGCGTGGTATAACGAAATGACGCCCAAATATAAAAATAATAAAATAAGCTCCGATGTGAGTCGTGCATCCCACACCCACCAAGCGCCCCACATAGGTTTACCCCATGCAGCCCCGGTTATCAGTGCTATTGCCGTCATACATGCGCCAACAGGGGCTATCGCAATTACGGCAAGTTCTGCATTTCTGAGTTGCCATACAAGTGCAACAATAGCTGCAATGGCCATAGAGGAATATGCCCCCATTGATAAAATGGCAGAAGGAACATGAATAAAAATGATACGGTAGCTGTCTTTTTGTTGGTAATCGGCAGGTGCAAAACCAAGCCCCCACACCCAACCAACGAGCATACTAACAACCGTAACTACGGCAAAATAAGGCAAGAACGTATTGCATAACTGGTATGCACGCTCTGCTTTAGCATAGGGATGTAACCACTTCCACATTAACTTATACTCACTTTTAAAGCTGACGATATGGCGATTGGTGCGCTAATAATAGCGATGACTAACATAGCACCAAGGATGGCAAGTTGCCCGCTATAATCCAGCGACATAACACTGGTATCGATAGCCGACGTTGCAAAAATTAGAACAGGAATGTACAAAGGCAGTACGAGTAAACTCATCAAAATACCCCCTTTTTGTAGCCCAACAGTCAGCCCAGCCCCTATTGCACCAATAAAGCTTAATAACGGTGTACCCAGTAATAACGTTAAAACAGTGGCCACCAGCGCATTACTGTCTAAGTTAAGTAACAACGCAAACAGTGGTGTCATGAGCACTAGGGGCAATCCCGTTACCACCCAATGGGCTGCTACTTTCGCAAGCACTGTGAGTGACAAAGGGTACGATGAAGCAATTAACTGCTCAAGAGATCCATCATTAAAATCATCTCTAAACAATTTATCTAAACCCAACATGGTAGAGAGTAAAGCGGCAACCCAAATAATACCGGGCGCCATTCTAGCAAGCAGACCGGGCTCAGGACCTATTGCTAACGGAAACAAAGAAATAACAATTAAAAAAAACAATATTGGGTTTACAATTTCAGCTCGCTGGCGAAAAGCAAGCTTCACATCTTTAATAAAAACCGCGCTAAATAGTAACCAATAAGAGTGTTGACGAGTCATCAGTGACGATACTCCAATGTGACTGTTTGTAAATCACTAAAATGAGCGGTTAAATCTTGGTGAGTAGTTAATAATATGGCGCCATTATTATTTAGATGTTGAGTAAATCGCTGCTGCAAAAATGCAACACCGCTTTTATCGAGTGCGGTAAATGGTTCGTCTAATACCCATAACTTTGCGTCGCTTAGCCACAGCCTAACTAATGCAACTCGTCGTTGCTGGCCTGCCGACAGCATTCTAACAGGCACATCTTCAAGGCCTACCAGACCTAGCTTTGCCAAGATCGGATATAGGTCGGGCTCATTTGAATAGCCGTTGATGC
Source organism: Pseudoalteromonas sp. H71 (assembly GCF_001468485.1). Lineage (GTDB taxonomy): Bacteria > Pseudomonadota > Gammaproteobacteria > Enterobacterales > Alteromonadaceae > Pseudoalteromonas. Next base: position 231,134 of record NZ_LODI01000024.1, on the reverse strand, counting down.
GTAACCAAAAGCGTACATTTTCAACAGCGCTCAACTGTATGTTAACACCCGTTTTATGGCCTATAAAAAGTAAGTCATGAGCAAACTCTTCATAGTATTTATTTATTGAGCGTTCTTGATACAAAACCTCGCCTTCATCAGGCGCAGAAAAACCGGCGATGATACGCAATAGCGATGTTTTACCAGCCCCGTTAGGACCCGCTAATTGCATGATTTGACCGCTTTTAAGGCTAAAATTAAGGTCCGCAAACAAACAACGTTCTTGCTTGATGCAGGAGACGGACTTAATGTGTAACAAGATGACGATTCTCTCTGCCAAAAATTAGGCGTTAGTCTACCATAATGATAGGGTAATACGAATATTGCTTTAAAATCGATTCACTTAAAATAGAGAAAACTTGATTTAAAATAATGAATACGCCAACGCAAATAACATTATCTAATTCATTGGTTATCAATTCATCAACTAATAACCAAACCAATGAGTTACCACAATTACCAGGTGAAGTACTTGCGGCTAAAAACATTCAATTTTCTAAAGACTCCATCACTCTCGATGTACTTATTAATAAGCATTGGCAAACTCTCAGGCTAGGTACAACCCATGCGCCTCAATCTTTAGACAAAATAGCCAGCGCTAATATTCAATTAAGTGCAGATGGTAAACAACTTGCTATTTTACCCAATGTAACAACACTCACAATTAACAAACCCGCTCAATTACAGCGCTTACTCAATTTTATTAGTACCGGTGCCGAGGTTGAAAGCAAACCACTTGCCGTTCAGGTTGCTTTAACGCCGGCACCCAAATTAATTATTGATAAGTTCAATGCCAGTATTGCCATTAATAAAGACGTGGCACAATTGCTCAGCACAGAGCAACCCTTAAAGCTCGTTATGAGCACCAGCAGTAAAGGGGCGCAAATTAATGTTATTAATCGCTTTGCTGATACCGTTCATACACAGCCGCTAAGCCAAACGAAGCTGGTTAAAATGCTAACAAGCTTGTTACCTAATGCACAACTACACGCAACGCCAAAATTAGCCATTTTAACGCACCCTCAAAAATCAGGTTCTTTTACTACACAAGTATCGAACGCGCAGCTAGCTGAACTTCCTCGTTCGCCAGTAAAAGTAAGTCTAACAAATCAAGCAGACAAGCTAGTAATAAAAACACAAGCCGAAAACGCAAAAGTGATGCTAAGTAACTCTTTTTCCAAGCCCTTTAATGAATTACTGACTGCGCAACACGCTAATTTATCAACCTCACCCACACACAATAATAGCAGCATTAAAGTAAGCCCATTGGTGAGTACTCATAGCCCTATAAAATCGTGGCTTCAAACAAGTTTTAGTGATTTAAAAACACGAATTAATGATGCTGTTAGTTATTTTGAAAACAAATCGTTTGCAAACGAAAATAAAGCTCAATTCTCGCCATTACCCACTTTAAACAAGCAGTTAACAGCCGCCCCCCCCTTAACAAATAAAATTAATGTAATTGAGCATGCAGGTATACAAGTTGCTACTAATGCGCAAAAGCCCAGTGGTGATCGTGCTAATATTTTACCTAAGCATTTCTCTCAACTGCCGCCTATTGTGCAGTTAACGCAGTTAATAAAAGCAAATGTCGCTGTTTGGCAATCTCCTAACGACAAAGTTGTGAGTAGTCATTTGCAAATACCTGATGCAAAAACAACAAATACATCAGAAAATAAGCTGCCACAAATCGAAAAAACCACTCAGCAAGGTAAAACAGTGCTAGGTACACAATCAGTTGCACCGTTAAGCACTCAAATAAAAGCAGAACACGCAGCCAAAAATACAGAGCAAGTATTAAAAAGCTCAACAGCCCAAGTTCAAACTACCTTGAATAACGAACCGCAAAAACAAACTAGAGTTAAAGAGCTAAATTCTCTGCCTCTTACAAAAGTGGGGCTTAGTCATGTTCAACAAGCTAACACAGATAATAAACTGGCCACGCTGCCTATCCCCAAGCCTAATAGCCAAACAGCTCAGCAAACACACGTTGTATCTTTAACACCAGCAAATAATAACCTTTTAAGTACAGTTTTTAATAACACAGCGACTATTGCTTCACAAAGCCAAATGCTTCAACCTATTGAAGCTAAAATATTAACACCGCTTTTAAAACTGCCACCATCGCATGACTCAACTCAAAAAATCTCTGAAGAAAAACCCCCATTGAGCAGTCAAATAGCCGATATTCAAGTTAAAGCCACTAAACAAACACCTGACCTAAATGCATTGGTTAATCAGGCTTTTAATCGGATGGTATCAAGCAGTAACGTCAGCCCGACTGCTGTGCAAAGAGAAATACTGGCGACATTGCAACCTCATAGCTTAACGCATGACACCCTGCAAAGTAGCTTCACCAAAGGGCTTGAGCAGCTAGCCGTCAGTATTTTGGCCGCCCCTATTATTAACCAATCTGTAACCCCTATTACTTTTGAGTCAAAAACAGGTATTGATGCATTACTACAGGTGCTTATGCCTACGTTTAAAACTGGCAAAGCAAGTTCAAAAATACTCGAGCAACTGCAACAATCACAAGTTCAAGCGCTTGCTGGAGAGCTTGTTCAGGTTAAAAACACGCTCACACAAGTTAATGTTTCAACACCTAACCAGCAACCTGAGAGTAACCCGCTGGCACAATTTTTATTGCCGATGAAATTACCGCCAGAAGCAGCCCAAACAGAAATAGCTCTTGGGCAATATAAAAAGCCATCGGCAGATAAACTAGAGCCGAAAAACGTATGGTTTGTTAGATTAAATTTTGATTATGCCGAGCTTGGACAACTGCAAATTACAGCCGAGCTAATGGACAAATCACTCGACTGTCAGTTACTCGCGTCAAGCCAAGAAGTGAGTGCTATTGCGCACCCTCACCTTGATAACTTGCGCTCAAAACTTGCTAAACATGGCTTACAAGTTGCCGAGCTAAACCTAAAACGAGGCGAAGCAACCCATGCTGCTTTTTATAAATCTCATGCAATTATTAATATTAAGGTGTAGTTATGAGTGCTCCCCCTAAAAGCAAATCGGCAATTGGCCTTTTATACGAAACCGGAAGCGCCCCCACGGTAAGCGCTAAAGGCTTTGGCGAATTAGCTGAAGAAATCATTGCAGCAGCAAAACAGAAAGGGATCATGATCCACGAAGACCCTGACTTAGCAAAAACCTTATCGCACCTCGAATTAGGTGAGGAAATTCCAAAAGAGCTTTATTTTGTGATTGCAGAACTGATTGCGTTTTCGTATGTATTACGTGGGCAATTTCCACCAGGATGGCAGGACTTTCAGGGTAAGTTGAATATAAAAGCTTAACATTAAGAAAGGCGCTAAGCGCCTTTAACGTTTACTTTGGTAAATTAGTCATTTTTTTCTGCTCAAGCATTTCTTTCCAATGCATTACTTCGCTTGGCAAAATAGGCGCTTTACCTTCAAAGCCAGCCACTTCAAGCATTTCTTCAATACTTATAACGCCTTTTTTGCTTTTAAATACACCACGCACGTAAGCTATAGCATGCAAACCTCGGTCAGAGTGGAATTTTTGCTCTATGTAAAAATACTTATGATCCCACCCTACTAACTTAGTGCTAATGGTGTATTTTTGCATCGGTTTTATATCACGAATATAAGTGATTGCTGTTGCATTAACGATAGGAAACCATCGGCGTTTCATTATTTGCTTAAGTAAACCAACACGCTCGGTCATCCACGTTCGCGACAAGTCCATCATTGCCAAATAACGCGAATTAGTTAAATGCAGATTAATATCACAGTCAGTCGGGAGTGCTTTGTAGTCAATATCTACGGTATCAAGTAAATCTTGATAGTGTTTATTACGCTTAATTTTAAAAAATAATAATAGGAGTCGAATATATAAGTTCACAACAAAGGTCTTACCAGTAAAATTTAATTGAGTGTATCACAAGCACTTGCGAAGACGAATGTTCTCCCTTACTCTTAATTCACTCATATATATAAAAATAAAACGCTTATGAAACCTCTACTACATATAATTACGTTTATTGGATTACTTCTACCAAGCTATTCGGCGCTAGCTGATTTTTCACTGCCAGGAAAAGGGACCATTACCTACTCCACTGGAATACAAAAAAACTTTGAATTTGGTTTTGCATGGCAGCAAAAAGCTGAACAATTTAAAATTGGCGCTAAAAGCTACGCTATGCAAAGCATCCCAAGTTCATACTCAGTGGCTATTACACTATCAAAAGATGAAAGCCAGGTATGGGTGCAAGAGTTTAACAATGGTTTTATTGAAGGGTTTAATTGGCAAATTGGCGAGCATACTGTGTCACTGAAAAAGCAAATGTTTAGTGACCGAGTAAAAGGCGATTACGTTATAGAGTTAAATAACCGTAGTTACTTTTTTACCCGTAACAATGCCAGTATTGTTATAAACTTTAATGAAGACGGTATTGAAACTATTGCTATTGATGGTGTTACAAAAAATATGGGCACTAAAAACTAGTCCCATATTTCTGTTTTAGAAAAATCTAAACCTTAACGGTTTTTCTATTAATACCGTAGTCGCGTAGCTTATTTGCCACTGCGGTATGACTAAGCCCTAAACGTTTAGCGAGCTGCCTTGAACTTGGGTAGGCTGGATAAAGCTTACGTAATAATGTGGCTTCAAAACGTTTTACTGCTTGATCAAGCGATCCCTCAAAGTCTGACTCCAAATACCCTAATTCATGCGTAAACGTAGGCAGTTGTAAATGCTCTAAACGTAACTCACTGTCATCTAACAAAGACACTGCACGGTAAATAGCATTTTCAAGTTGGCGTACATTACCCGGCCATGGGTATTCTTGTAAAAAGCTTAAGCACTCTTGTGATAATAACGGAATGGCGTGGCCATTTTGCTGTGCGTATTTTTGAATAAAGTGCTCTGCGAGAGGCCCTACATCAGCTTTACGATCTCTTAATGGTGCAATTTCGAGTGTTAATACATTAATTCGGTAGTATAAATCTTCTCTAAAAACACCTTCTTGTACCATTGCGGGTAAATCTTTTTGAGTAGCAGCAACAATACGAACATTTACCTTTACTTCGTTCTCATCGCCTACTTTTCTGAAAGTCCCGTCTTGTAAAAAGCGCAAAAGTTTAGTTTGCAATTGGGTCGACATTTCACCCACTTCATCTAAAAATACAGTACCGCCATCGGCTTGTTCTAGTACACCGCGTTTAGGAGCCGCATTTTCTTCATAGCCGGCATAACCAAATAATTCAGACTCCGCTACATCGTCAGGTAACGACGCGCACGAAAGCGCAATAAACGGCTTAACTGATCGATTAGATGCATAATGACACGCTCGCGCAAGTAACTCTTTACCTGTGCCCGTTTCACCCGTAATGAGTATTGGGGCTTCTAGTTGCGCCATTTTTCGAGCTTCACGAACAACACGGCGCATTGCTGTACTAAAGTTATGAATGGTTGCAAAGCTCTCTTGTCCGTAGCGTCTAAATGCACTTACTTGCTGCCCTAAACGACTTTGCGACTTAATATTAATAACGGCACCAGCTAACACATCGCCTTCACTGCCTTGCGGCACGGCAATAGGCAAAATATCAGCAATAAAGTCTTCTCCAGCGACTTCAACCCGAGTGGTTTGGCCTAACACTTCTTTGCCTTCCAACCAACGAGTAAAGTTAAAGCCTTTGAGTAAGTTATTAATATTGGCACCAATCACTTCTTTTTCGCTTAACTGCAGGTCTTTACATGCAGCGTCATTACACAAACGCACCCAGCCCTTAGCGTCAATAGAAATAACCCCATCAGGTAATGCACGTAACAAAGTATTTAATTCGTTATGCTCTCGTTCAGAAGGAAGAAATGCGGTAGTGCGTACATCATGCACACCATCAATAAGACGAATCGAAGGCATGATTTTTTGAAACTGTTCAAACTCAATTTCGGGAAAGCTCACATACATACGGCAATTAACAGAATCAACCTCAATACCTTTTAAATCAACACTGTAGTTAACTAAAATATTAAGGATTTCTTGGGCTATACCGATTCTATCAGCACAGTGAATATCTAGACGCATACATCCTCAAAGCAGGAAAAACTAAATTAGCCGAATAATACGCTAAGTCGCTTTGAGAAGGTAGCTTATTGTAAACATTTTTGGACAAACTTGCATTTTAATTAAGGCATAGGAATAACAGCCTAAATACGCTACGCAGCAGTGCTAGCCTACTGCATAGCTAAATTGTTTTTTAACCTTGAGGATAGGCAGACCATTCTTCGCCATCAAGTTGTATGTAAGGGCGTTTATTAACGTACATCATAATTGTACCCGCATTTTCGGCTACTTTTGATGCTTTAGGTAGGTTTTCTACTAAATTTGCAATGCTGTTGTTGCCACCAAAAACATTTGTTTCAAGTGCTTTAGCAACAATTTCAGACAAGGCAAAGTAGCTAGTCGATTCGTTAATCATAATTTGCGAATAACTTTGAACATCCGGACCAATAAATTTAATAGCCGCCGGCACTGATACAATGCTAGGGCTGGGTATTTCACGAAGGCCAGCAAATTGAACTTTGTCACCCTTTAATGCTGCTCCATGCTCAGGCACTATCATTAACATGACGTTACGACCACGCTTTTCAAGGTTTTTAATAAAGCGGTTAATATCAGACAGTAAATTAGCGTGCCTGATTGGGTAACTTTCAAGGCTATTCATACGTTTTTGATTAGCTAACTGGTTACCATCGTGCAAACTTGTTGTGTTGTAGTACATTGCACATGGCTTACAATCGTCTGCCTCATTTTCAAGCCAGTTGTTCAATACTGCCCCGTCAGAGTATATAGGACTATCGTCAAATCCATATTGGGCCACCGGCATTGAGCTGATATTAAGTGGTTTATTATTCAAACCACCAAATTGATCAATTAAACCTTTAAAGTTATCAAAATGCCCATCATGGTTCATTACCACGCTACTTTGATACCCTAGCTTTTCTAAGTTTTTAAATAAATAGCACTGCTCTGGTGCATCGTTAAATAAAGCGGTTTGACTGGTTTGCCCACAACTTGCTCGAAGCAACCTAATTGCGGCAGGCCCACTGTACGATGTAGCCGAATTAAAGTCTGAAAACAGCACATCGAAGTCACTAAACATATCTTCAACACTGACACCAATGGCATTTAAATCATCAATTGCCATAGAGCAAATATTTAACACAATGACATCAAATAACTCACCATTTACCTGCGAAGGAAAGTGACTCACTAGGTGGCTTTGTTGCTGGTAAAAATCAGTGAGTTTTTGATCAGGTGTTTGAGTGGCGCGAGTAATAACCTGTGTTTGTTGCTCAGGTTGATTATATAGGGTGGTATTCGCTGAGTTGTTACCAGCAACAGTTGACGATTGTTCGCTGTCTCCCTGCCAGCCAATAATGAGTAACCCCACAATGGTGATCGTTGTAAAGCGTAACCACTGCGATGTGTACCAAAAGCAGACTGTGATAACAAATAATGCTAGTAACATATCAACACTAATTACGCGTGCTAAAAGCTCAATAAAATAGCCGAAGCTAAAATCTTGAACATTACCTGCTTGTTTTGTCAGTCTATTTAAAGGCGGTAACCACGAGTCTTGATACAATATAATAATTGCCAAAAAGCCGCCAAATACGTGCTTTGCTTTTTCGATTATTGCTTTTTTAAACTTGATTGCTAAAAGAGCAGCAAGTGCAGCATTGGTCAATACATTAAAATCAATTGCACCGTAGTAAAATAGGGCAAATTTAGCCAGAAAATAAAGGTTCCAAGCTCCTAAACCTGATAATTTCACTGCTCATCCTTTTTTTTGTTATTGGGTGTGTAAGGTTCAAGTACTTCATGTTTAAAAGTAAGCTTGTAATAATATTTTTTTACTCTGGCTAGTATGTAAGTTGCTGACATGCATAGCATAATACCGACGAGCATAGCCAAAATAGCGGTAATAAAAAGCTGATCAATACTCATGGGTTAGGCCTTTAATCTCATCACAAATGATACCGCATCGGGGCGCGCATCATTTGTAAACTCGGGCGTTTCTAATGCCTCTGTAATATTTTTTGACACACTGGGTTCAAATTTATAGCTGTCATTTTCGGTTAACTGCTTAGAATAATCAACAACGGGCTTACCGGCATAAAATCGTCTGAGTTGCTTACACTCTTGCTGTATATGAAAATGGTCTGAAATAACATTTTGCTGCACAAAAAAATCATTGGTTTGTAATTTAAACAAATGCTTAATTGCATTATTTACATCGTTTTCTCTACACGCATGCAAGTACAAATATACTGTGTTATCCGCAAGGCTAAAAACATCTCCTTCACGCTTAATATGGAACAAGTGTAAAGGATGAATCGGATCTATACGTGGCAGTAACTCAAGCTTAACTAACACACCGCTTACCCCTAAATTAACCGCAGAGTCACTATGAACTTCAACCTGGCGTGTAAACTCATCAAAAGGGAGATAGCCTTTTGAGAAGGTGTTTTCAGTAAACTTTAAAACATGTTCAACAGATGGAGGTAATGGCCTCGAAAATTGAAAGCCTTGAATAGACTGGATTTGAGACAATAACCGCGAAGGCTCAGAAAAACTATACAAAATAAGATTTACGCCTAACGTTAAAAATAAGCATTCATCTTGATGACGTATTACGCCATCTACATTTTGTATAACTAATTTTAACCAACGACCACAGCTTTTTCTGAGCTCAAAGCACTGTTTACCTAATTGCGCTAAATCAGTGTAGCGAGTAACAGCAAAAACAAGTGTTGCGGCTTTTAATTTTGGGCCTTTATCGAATAATTCATTATTGTCTTTAGCGGTATAATAGTGTGTGGGTAATTTTGTGCCTATAGGCACCGCACTTTGCACTAACCATACGTCATCTTCATCGGGAAAATGACTGCCATTTGGCATTTTTTGCTCGTTAATATTAGTCTCTGAAACAGCAAACTGATTGTTTTCAATTGCAAGCTGGAATTGTTTTTCAGCAAACACGCCCGTGCTATGCAACCAGTAATCATAATCTAAAACACGTGTGGCAGAGTCATTATCAACAAAAATTAAGCCATCAAAAATAGTATTTAAGCGCCTCATTAAAAATCGGTAATGTGTTACTTCTGGACCCGATATTAAAAACAACAAGGTCACCCCTGATTTTTTAGCAAACTCACTGTAATCACTCAGAATTACACCTATCTTTGCTTCGCTCGTAGCACTGAGTAATTCAGTGCTCAGGTGAATAAACACAAGGGCATTTTTTAAATTTTTGTAGGCGCTAACTTCTTTTATTATACCTTTATTTGTGCGCTCTATTGAGTAGTGTTGGGTTTCAGATGAAAATGAAAACGGGTGAACCTTATTGCGTTTATAAGCGTTGTTAAGTGCAGCCGAATAGGGCGATTCAAAAAATGATTCAACTTCTTGAGAAACAATATAGATATCATTTGAGAGACTTTGGTTAACTGCATGTAAAGCAAGTTCAACAACAAAATTGTCTAAAGGCGCCAAAACAGCATAACTTGAAGCCGATTTTAACTCCTTTGCAGCCGGCTCTAATCCCGGTATGTTAAAGTTATGCACTTAAAAAGTCCTTAAAAAAAATACTTTTTTACTAGTTTTGCCCGCTATTCTATATATAATAGCCAAATATTGTCCACTTTTAATAAAATAAAAATTACGCTTACAAAGGTTGTGATGAACAATTTAGCTACAAAAAGCTCACAAATACTCACATCAAGTGACATAGAAAACCTAGCTCGCCGTTTTGGTGGGAAAAGCGATGACTACATTGAAATTATGAATACACAAAAAAACCAAAAAACAATAAACAAATACGCGCTATTAAAAGAAATTGATGACGCAATAAAAACAACCAATAATAAATAATATAAAGGTAGCGTTCCATTGCAACGGATTTTTGTAAAAGGTATTAAAGGAGGAATTGGCAGCACATCGGTCGTTGCCAATCTTGCGTGCGTCTTAAAAAAATCGGATGTAGATGTTATTGCCATAGACTTAGATGCTAAAAGCGACCTTGGGTTGCATTTTGGTTTAAAGTGGACGAGCACTAAAGGCTGGAGTAACGAAAGTAATTTCGAAGATGCACTACTGCACTTTCGTAAAGACAGCGACGGCGTACTTTTTTTACCCTTTGGTGATAATGAGGTAACGCTAGAAGACATAGTCTCAACCGTTAATCATTGTAAAAAACTGGATTATAACGCATCAAGCTGGTTACTATTTGACTGCCCTGCTCATATTAATATTTCTCACTACCCGTTGAAAGAAGACGATATTGTGATTGAGCTTGTCACCTGCGATGCTATTTGCCATAGCCTTATATATAAACGCCTACAAACGTTAAAAACAGCCGAATCAACTTGGAAGCATTTTTTTGTAGTAAACCGCTACAACTCAGCCTCAGTGTTAGAATTTGATCTATTTTCTCTTTGGCAATCTACATTGCCATTTATGGCGCCGTTTTTCATCAACAGCGATGAAGTTATTAAAGAAGCCACAGCAAACCGAAATGTTGCACTTAATTGTGCACCATACAGCGTTGCTAATGATGACTTTGAAACACTTGCCGGGTGGCTTGTAAGTAAAGCGGCGTTGTAACAATGAGCTTTTCTCTTTTTTACAAAAGACCCATACACAGTACTCTGTATTTACTACTGAGCATATTGTTTACTGATAAGCTTGTTCGCTATATTTTATTTAAATTTCATAGTTACTTTAATCAACACAAAGTTAATGTAATTGAAGCTTTTTTTATGCCTTTTATTACTTTGTTTAGCTCTTTATTTATAAATATAAGCAAAAACAGAGAGCGCTTTGAATTAACCTTATATAATTATTATCCGCACTTAAGGCTTCCTTACAGGACCTACATATACTCTAATATTGTGCGCTTTATAATTCAGACTATTTTTTTATTGTTTACCGTCAACAAACCTAAAAATAAATCTGTATCAATCAAAAAGCATGCAACAAATTATTTTTATGATTCGGTGAGCTACAGCCTAAGACAACTTCGCTGGTACGATCTTAAATTAGGTCGGTTAATAAGGCGCTTTTTTTCTAAAAACAGCAGCAGGCCTAAAAAAAGTGCTTTTAAAACAATGGCTGACGCTCGAATTTGGCAAAATAAGTTAATTAAGTACATTGTAGTTGCGCTTATATTATTTTTGCTCGCAATCTTTGTAACCATTCCATTTAGCCTTGAAGCGCAAGCCGTTTTTATTAGCTTTATATTACTGGTTGCTTACGCGCTCAAACGGGTAAAAGGTCATATGGCCACCATTGTTATGGTCACGCTTTCTGTCACTACATCATCTCGTTACTTATGGTGGCGCTATACCGAAACACTTAACTGGGATGATCCACTCGCATTAACATTGGGTGCAGGTTTATTACTTGCAGAAACATATGCGTGGATGGTGCTTATTTTAGGTTTCTTTCAAACAATTAATCCACTTGAAAGAAAACCCGTGATGCTGCCAAAAAATACTGACTTATGGCCTACGGTAGATATTTACATTCCTACTTACAATGAACCATTAAGTGTTGTAAGGCCCACTACACTTGCTGCGTTAAGTATTGATTGGCCGGCAGATAAATTAAACGTATATATTTTAGATGATGGTAAACGCCCTGAATTTGGTGAATTTGCCAAACAAGTGGGTGCAGGTTATTTAACAAGGCCAGATAATAACCATGCAAAAGCGGGTAACATGAATAGTGCTATGCGCTATACCAACGGTGATTATATCGCTATTTTTGACTGTGATCACGTACCTGCTCGATCATTTTTGCAAATGACCATGGGGCAATTTTTAAAAGACAGTAAAGTATGTTTGGTGCAAACACCTCATCACTTTTTCTCAGCAGATCCATTTGAAAGAAACTTAAATAATCACAGTCAAATTCCAAACGAAAACATGCTGTTTTACGGGCTTATTCAAGACGGTAACGATATGTGGGATGCCACGTTCTTTTGTGGTTCGTGTGCGGTACTAAAAAGAGAAGCGCTTGACGAAATTGGTGGGTTTGCTTTTGAAACCGTAACCGAGGATGCACACACTGCGCTGAGAATGCAACGCGCAGGTTACAAAACGGCTTATATAAATATTCCACAAGCGGCAGGTCTTGCCACTGATAGTTTATCGGCTCATATCGGCCAGCGAATTCGTTGGGCCCGTGGTATGGCGCAAATATTTAGGCTCGATAACCCGCTTTTAGGTAAAGGCTTAAACATTCCTCAGCGACTTTGTTACTTAAACGCTATGCTGCATTTTTTATCAGGTATTCCACGCATTGTGTTTTTAACCGCACCTCTGGCACTCATCTACTTTAATGCGTACATTATTTATGCGCCATTTTTAGCTATTTTTATCTATGTTGTACCGACACTTATTCAAATAAAAGCAACCAACTCGCGAATACAAGGTAAGTATCGCTATTCGTTTTGGGGCGAAGTTTACGAATCTGTGCTTGCTTGGTACATATTAAAGCCAACAACGGTTGCTTTATTTAACCCAAATAAGGGGAAATTTAACGTTACCGAAAAAGGCGGCTTAAACGACGAAGAGCATTATGACTGGGGAATTTCTAAGCCCTACCTTGTTTTACTCGCCATTAATTTATTAGGCATGTTGGTCGGTATTTTGCGCCTGTTTTTTGGCGACCCTACACAGGTTGGTGTGTTACTAATTAGTATGGGGTGGGCGCTTTATAATATTATTATTTTAGGGGCTGCCGTTGCGGTAGCTGCAGAGGCACGCCAAGTTAGGCACTCTCACCGTGTTAAAGCAAATTTTCCAGCGGGCGTTCGTTTAGCAAATGGACATACGTTAAAAGTAAAAATTACAGATTACTCAGACAACGGCGTGGGTATAGAAACCGAGCATGCGCATTCTTGTCGCGTAAACGATAAGATAGAATTATTAATGAGCCGCGGTAATAAGCAGTTTTCCTTCGCTACCCATGTTTGTAACACTCGGGGTAACCAAATTGGCTTAACCATTAAAGATTTGTCTCTTGAAAAACAACGTGCGTTTATACAATGTACATTTTCACGCGCAGATGCGTGGCTTGACTGGCAAAATAACTTTAGACATGATCGCCCATCATACAGTTTTAAAGAAGTGCAAAAAACGAGCCTTAGAGGCTTTAGTAACCTGCTCTTCCACGCGCCAAGAGCGCTTCAACCTACTATTCAGTTCATAACTAATATAGTTGTGTACGTAAACTCATTTACCCCAAAAAGACCAATAGTGCATAATAATTATGATTAAAAAGTTGCTAAATACACTCCTAACATTGTCACTTATTTGTAGTGTGCATATTGCACACGCGGTTGAGCCATTACAAAATAAATCAATGTTTATTAATGGCTATCCTGAAAGTGCTCAGGTATCGAGTTTACGCTTAGAGTTTGAAGCTTTAGGTTTTACTGGCTTTAAGCTCAACGGGGTAAATAACAATTCCCGCGTTGACTTCACAAACCGAATAGATAAATTAAGCACTAATTTAAAGTTGAATTTTTCGTATACAAACTCGCCTTCGTTAATCGCAAATGTATCGCATTTAAAAGTTTACTTTAATGATAATTTAGTGACTGTTTTGCCCATTAATGAGCAGCTAAGTATTGTGAAAAACACAGTGCAACATAGCCTCGATCTAAATGCTAAATATATCCAAGATTACAACCAAGTACGCTTTGAGTTAGTTGGTTATTATGACCTTCGTTGTCAAGATTATTTCAGCCGCACCATTTGGGCTGAAATTAATAGATCAAGCAACATTATGCTCGACCAAAAGCAGCTTGCTATTGATAGCCGTTTAGAATACCTTCCTGAACCGTTTTTTGATGAAAAAGATTACAATAAACTTAACCTACCCTTTGTATTTGCTAAAACACCCAACACCCAAGCAATTGAAGCAGCAGCAACGCTATCTAGCTGGTTTGGCGCACAAGCAGACTGGCGCGGCTTTAATTTTCCGGTAACGCTAAATAAAGCGCCAAACAAACATAGCGTGGTGTTTATTACTAATGATTCGAAGCCTGATTTTTTAAAAGATTACCCAGATGTTGAAAAACCAACGATTGAAATCATTTCAAATCCATTTAATCGTTATTACAAGCTACTGCTAATACTCGGTCGTGATGAGGCTGATTTAAAAACTGCAGTGACGGGTCTTGCATTTGGCCACAAAGTAATGACAGGCAGAAGTGCAAGTATTGAAGCCATTGATAAATTACCGCTGCGTAAAGCCTATGATGCTCCGCGCTGGCTTAGAAGCGATCGCCCTGTGCATTTTGACGAACTTATTGACTACCCTACGCAATTACAGGCGCAAGGCCTTAATAATGGCCCTGTAAAACTAAACATTCGTTTTGCACCTGATTTGTTTACATGGCGTGAAAGAGGGATACCTATTACCCTACAATATCGTAGCACTCCAGAATCGGAAGCTATCGACTCTCGTTTAAATATGTTAATAAACCAAGAATTCATAAGCGGCTTTTTGTTAGACGAAAACAACGATTTATTACAAACAACACAAGCTTTACTGCCGCTAGTAGCCAATACCGATACAACCCAAAGCACTGAAGGTTTTTCTGTGAACGGGATTAATTTAGCGAACAGAAATGAACTTAACTTTGATTTTAGATTTGGGGTCCTCAAAAAAGGGGAATGTGCTGTTGCACCTCCTGGCGGTGAATTTGGTGTTATTGATGGCGACTCAAGTATTGATGTAAGCGGTTTTGACCATTACATTGCTCTGCCAGACTTAAATGTATTTGCTAATAGTGGATTCCCATTCACCAAATACGCTGATTTACAACAAACTCTTGTATTAATTGATAACAACCCAACACCTAGTGCACTTACCGTTTTGTTTAATTTAACTGGCGAATTTGGTGCAATTACTGGTTACCCGGCTCATAGAATGAGTGTGGCTCATTTAAATGAGGACGCTGATTTAGATGATAAAGACATACTTGTAATCGCAAAACCAAACAGTATTGCTAACGACTTAGACGAAGATGCACAAACAAACATTTTGCTTAATAATAATCAACGAGCAATAAAACAAGCTATTTATAATGGCGCTTATGATGAGCAAACTACCGAAAAAGTAGAAGTGAGCATTAAAAGTAGTGGTGATATGGCTGTAATCACGGGGTTTCAATCACCATTTGATTCAAATCGTTCAATTGTATCGTTAAGTGCGACAACTAATAATGCATTTACTCTGCTTGATGACGCATTGATGAACTCAGAAAAACGTGCCCTAATTAATGGCAGTGCAGCCGTTATTAATTCACAAGGTATTAAAACAATACAAGTAGATGAACAATATTATGTTGGGCATATTCCGGTCCATACTTTAGTGTGGTTCCACTTATCTGATCATCCATTTATATTGGCGTTACTGTCTATATTAACGTTGTTACTGATCTCATTTATTTTATGGCGATTATTACAAGCACTAACTTACAAGCGTTTAGCTGAAGGAGATAAATAATGAAATCACTCGTTAATGTATTTTTTACTGTGATTGCACTATTTGCTTTTAATGCAAACGCACAAGCTGAACAATGTGCACCATGGCAGTCGTGGCAGGTATTTAAAAATCACTTTGTAAGCCAAGACGGACGTGTTATTGACCTAGGCAGTGAGGGAAGTATCACAACCTCTGAAGGTCAATCATATGCACTATTTTTTGCACTTATCGCCAACGATAAAGCCGCGTTTGACTCTGTTTTAAATTGGACTCAAGAGCACTTATCAGAAGGCGATTTAAGTACTCGTTTACCTGCATGGAAATGGGGCCTAAATAAAAACCGTGTAGGGGGTATTTTAGACTCAAACCCTGCGTCTGATTCTGATTTATGGATTGCATACAGCTTATCTCAAGCCGCTATTTTATGGGACGAGCGTCGCTATAGTATTTTAGCCGCTGTGCTTGCTCAGCGTATAATCAGAGAAGAAACAGCTTATATAACAGGCCTTGGTTTATCTTTATTGCCGGCACCTGCAGGCTTTGAGTTTGATAATGAGCGTTATAAGCTAAACCCTAGCTACTCGCCGCTATTTATTTATCAACAATTTAAAAAGCTTTACCCACATTCACCATGGCATCAACTTCATGAAGGCTCAGCAAAGCTTATTTTAGATACTGCTAAGCAAGGCGTAAGCCCTGATTGGGTTATGTTTGATTCAAACCGTGGATTTTACTTTGACAAAAAAACCACTGACATAGGCAACTATAACGCTATTCGGGTTTACCTTTGGGCCAGTATGATGGCAAACGACGCACCTTATAAACAAGAGCTGCTTACTCAATTTGCACCATTTATAGAGTCGATTAAAGAACGTGGCTATGTTCCTCTAAATACATATTCTCAATCAGGTAAATCTGATAAACGAGGCCCATTAGGATTTAACGCTGCATTACTCCCTTTATTAGCTGAGCAAGGTAACGATGAGTTAGTAATGGCTATTCAACAAAAATTGATGATTGATAAATCTTTTACACAAACACGTTATTACGACAGTGTATTAAATTTATTTGGTGAAAGTGCTGTAAATAAGCGCTTTAAAATCACTGCTGATGGAACGCTACAACCTACTTGGAGCACTGAATGTCGTTAAGGTTAGCCTTAGCTTGTACATTAGCACTAAGCGCTAGTTTAAACGCCAAAACCATAAATGATATTGATACACAATCTGTTGATTGGTTATTAAGTCAAATTAGTATTGGCGAAGCACAGCAAAACAAAAAGCTAGTTGAAGACAGCCTACAAAAGTTGGTTGCTATTGCCCCTTCTCGAATAGAAACACAATGTGCTTTGGCCCATTATGACTTTACAAATGGCAATGTAAATCAAGCAAACTTACTATTAAGCAAGCTTGATAACCAACTAATGCAACAAACACCTTGCGTAAAAAAACTCAAGGTGATGTCTCGTATACAAGGGCAAGATAAGGCTAGCGTTCAAGAAGCCAAGCTCCTTGCTCGTGCTGGCAGGTATGAACAAGCACGTCAGATTTATAATAAAATTTTTAATAACATTTATCCGACCTTAAATTTTGAACTTGAGCATTTAAGCTGGTATGCCCAAGACACCGGCCAATGGCAAGGCGTTAAAAATAGATATAAGCAACTGTTAAAGCGCTATGACAATATTGGCCAGGTAGAAGTTGCTTATGCAAGGCACTTACTCAGACGTAACCCACGTAATAAAACAGCTATGCGTATTTTGGGTAAGTATGGCTCAACATCTGGTTTTAGTGATGAAGTAGAAGGTATTTGGTTATCTGCATTAAGAAACATGCCGATAAACAGTAATACAGATAAACAGTTTCAGCAGTATTTTACGCTCTACCCTTTTAGTAACAAGGGTGAATTACAATACCAAGATTTTAAAAAGCAATTAAAAGCGCGACGAAAGTTGTTAGCCGATCCTGCTTATCAGCTTTGGTTAAAAGGCGAAAAGTTCCTTGAACAAGGAAAGCTAAAATCAGCAGAGCCCCACCTTTTAAACGCATTAAAAGGCCGCCCTACTGACGGTGCTATTATGAATAGCTTAGGCATACTTTACCTTCAACTAGGTGAAAATGGTAAAGCCTACAATTACTTTACACGTGCACAAAAATACACTGCCGACTTTGCAGAGCGAAATACCCTCAAAAGCATGGCCAAAACGGCTAAGTTTTGGTTTTATATTCGCCAAGCAAGAGACGCTATAGACAGCAGTGAATTTAGAGTTGCCAAATTAAAACTCGATTTAGCCGCCGCATTAGAAGAAGAACCGAATACTGTGTTAGCAAATCGTGGCACCTTACAATTTGCCCAAGGGTTATATTCACAGGCAGCACTTACCTATCAAGTTGTGCTTAAAAGCGAACCTTTAAACGAAGGCGCCCTATTTGGCTTATTTGAGATTGCAGAACTTGAGCAAAATGAAAAAACCCTGACATCTTTTTTTAATCGACTTTCTTTTTCACAAAAAGAAATTTTAAAAGCGTCATATTTAAGTTCAATAAGTAGCGTGTATAGAGCTAAGGCAACAAAGCTTACTGAAGCAGGTGAATTAGAAGAGGCTGAAAAAATATTAAAAGAGGCTATTCAAGCAACACCTGAAGAGCCTTGGTTATATTACGACTTAGCATTTATATACCAACAAAAAGGGCTCACCGACAAAGCTCGCTCATTATTTAATAATGTATTGTGGCAATTTCCGCTAAATTCACAGCTTAGGTATAGCCATGCACTATTTTTGCGCGCGTTAGACGATTATCAAGGCGCGCTTGCTACACTTAAGTATATTCCTTTTAAATCTCGCGACGCTGATATTGTATCTCTTGAACAACAGTTGCAACTTAATGAGTCTTTAGCACAAAGCGAACGTTTTATTAATTCTCAAAATAAAGCGGCAGCTATTTATCACTTAAGTGCGATAGAGGCGCAAAATTTAACGCCAGCAATGAAAGCTGAATTAGCACGAAGCTGGTTTAGCATAGATGAACAAAATCATGCCTTAAAACTAATGCGCAACGCGTTAGTTGAAGACCCCTCATTATCTGCCTATTGGCATATGTTGTACGGCGAATGGCTTTTAGCACAAGACAATAAAGCACCGACTGTTGATTGGTTTAATCGTTATAGGCTTCCTGAAAATGCCTCTGAGAGTGAAATAAATCAGTTCGTGCAATTACAAAATGCTTATTATTCAGAGTATTTTAATGGCAGTGACCTTATTGCCAAGCTAAATCAGCTTGATCAAAAATACCCCAGCTCACCGGCTACAACGACTGCGCTAATAAATGCAAACTTAGCACTTGATCAAAACCAATCAGCCATTATTTTGTATGAACAAAAAGTAA
Organism: Pseudoalteromonas sp. H71; assembly: GCF_001468485.1. GTDB lineage: Bacteria > Pseudomonadota > Gammaproteobacteria > Enterobacterales > Alteromonadaceae > Pseudoalteromonas. The sequence goes on along the minus strand of NZ_LODI01000024.1, from coordinate 212,168 downwards.
AAAATAATCAGCTAATTGAACCCCAAGCTTTAATGGCAATATCTAAAGCCTACAGAGCACTTGGGGACGATTTCCAAGCGAAAGAAGTAACACAACTCGCCATTGAACAAAGCACAACGCAAGAAAGTTATTTTCAGCGTCAAATTATGGAATCGTTAAACGATTTTAACTACGCAGGTGATGCCCTTTACTTAGCTGAACAACTTATTCAAAAAGCACCTAATGATTTAGAGCTTCGTTATTTAGGCGCGCAAGTTGCGGCTAATTTTAATGAAACAGAGCAAGCACAAACGTGGTACGCACAAACGCTTTCACCTAATCGTCAACTAAATGAAAAAGAACTCTACGCATCACTTTCGCGCATTAATGAAAACGACCAGTGGTATATAAACGGTGCTAAACGAGAACTACTTAATCAGCAAAACAAAAACCAAGCCTACATTGCTGTTGGTGTTAATTTTAGTGGACAAGTAAGCACTGAAAGTGAAGCAACATTGGGCGCTGGTTTAGTCCCTATTGAAGCGTACTTTCCGCTTTGGCAAGGGCAAGGTTTTGTAAAAATAGACCCAACAAGCATTAGCGCTCAAACTACACGATTTGACGAACAATTTGCTGGCAGCCGATACGGACAAGGCGCTTTGTGTATATTTACTTGTGGTATTGACGAAGTAAGTCCTGAGCAAGATGGCGTTGATATTGGCATTGGTTGGCAAAACGAAAACTGGCGCGTAGATATTGGTACAACACCACTGGGCTTTTTAATCGAAGACATTGTATGGGGTGTTAATTACTCGGACGACTTTGGTGACTTTGGTTATAGCCTTGAGTTAGAAAAACGACCAGTAACCAGCTCTGTACTTGCCTATGCAGGTCTTGAAGACGTTAATACTGGTAAAATTTGGGGTGGTGTTCGTTCAACAGGTTTAACCGCTAACGTTTCCCACGATTTAGGCGGCGATTGGGGGTTTTGGTCTAGTGCTGACTTTACATTATATAAAGGTCAAAACGTAAAAGATAACCAGCGCTACCGCTTGATGGGCGGCACCTATTATCGTGTAATAAGCAATCAAGAACGCGAATTTACAGTCGGTGCAAGTTTATTGCATTGGGCGTATAAGTTTAATTTAAGTGAGGAAACGTGGGGGCATGGCGGCTACTATAGCCCACAAAACTATGTTGGGTTATCGGTTCCCTTAACTTACGATGCACGTTGGGGTGATGACTTTGTGTACCGCGTAAAAACGGGCGTGTCGTATTCGCAAACTAAAACGCAAGCCATCGACTTTTTCCCTAATGATCCCGACCTTCAAGCAGAAGCCTTTGCGCGCCAACTTGAAACCGGTGTAGACCCTGCCTTTGACTCAGATACCAGTGCAGGCGTATCGTACAACTTAGAAGGCAGCTTTGAATACAGAATAACCCCACATTGGTTCTTTGGTGGTTATTTAGCTATTGACCGTTCTGACTTTTACGAACCTAATTTTGGCCAACTGTATATCCGTTACTACTTCAATCCTGTTTACGGGACACTCGAATTTCCGGGTACACCTATTATTCCTTATGCTGAGTTCTAACTTAGCATAAGGTGATACACCGCTCAGTACTTCCCCTCGCCTTGAGGTATATGTATACTTGAGCGCAATTGTAGCTAGGATAAGGGTGTGTCTCTTACCTTATGGTGTTATAGCCATACAGCAAATCATTATCTTAGCTACAAATAATATACTGATGGTCGAGCACTTTAACCTTATAAACGGGCTAACTTAGCTAAAGCAAAAAATTATAAGGCCATCACAACAATTCTTTAAGTTAGGAAGTAAATATGAGTTCAGCTCCAGATAGTGGCTGGTTTGGCCACCCTAAAGGACTTTCGACATTGTTCTTCACTGAAATGTGGGAACGAATGAGTTATTACGGTATGCGAGCTATGCTCGTATTATTCATGACAGCAAGCTTACAACAAGAAGGCCTTGGCTTTACTGTTGCATCAGCTGCTGCAATTTATGGTTTGTACACAGGTGCGGTATACTTTTTAGGTTTGCCAGGTGGCTGGCTTGCAGATAGATTATTCGGTGGCCAAAAAGCGGTTTGGTACGGCGGTATTATCATTATGTGTGGCCACATTATTTTGGCCGTCCCGCATGAATATTCGTTTTTTATTGGTTTAATTTTTGTTGCTACAGGTACGGGCTTACTCAAGCCAAATATCAGTGCAATGGTAGGCCAGTTATACAGCGATGCTGATGAGCGTCGTGATGGCGGTTACGCTATTTATTACATGGGTATCAACTTAGGTTCTCTAATAGGTTACTACGTTTGTGGTTACTTTATGGAAAACGTAGGTTGGCACTGGGCATTTGGTGCAGCAGCTGTTGGTATGGCGATTGGTTTAGTGCAATACAAACTTACACTTAATAACTTACCAGAGCACAGCGCTTTACCTGCTAACCCATTAAGCGCTAAAGGCACTTCACGTACATGGGGCGCTATCGCGTTGTTTGTGGCTGTTGTTGCGGGCGTTACCATAGCCGCTATGACGGGTGCCATTACTATAAACCCTTCGATTGTAGCCGGTTATACAGCGGTTATATTCACTGCTATATTCTTTGTGTATTTTGGCCTCATTTACTTTAAAGGTAAATTAACTGGCGAAGAAAAACAAAGAATGTGGGCACTATTTTTAGTGTGTGTTGCGTCTGCGTGTTTTTGGTCTGGTTTTGAACAAGCCGGTTCTTCTTTAAATCTATTTGCCCGTGATTACACAGACCGACTTATTGGTACTTTTGAAATTCCAACTACGTGGTTTCAATCTTTAAACTCAATATTCATTATTGTTTTATCACCGTTTTTTGCTGCGCTTTGGATAAACCTATCTAAAAAAATGATATCGCCTACTTACAGCGTAAAATGTGCATTTGGCTTGATCATCATGGCCTCAGGCTTTTTAGTCATGTTTATGGCAGCACATTATGCAGCTGAAGGCTTAAAAGTAGCGCCTTACTGGTTGGTAACTACGTACTTTTTACACACAGTGGGTGAGCTTTGTTTAAGCCCTGTTGCATTAAGTGCAGTAAGCAAGTTATCGCCACGTCGCTATACGGGCCAGTTAATGGGTGTGTTTGTTTTAACTTACTCTATTGGTAATGTTATCTCGGGTATACTTGCGGGTAACTTTGATCCAAATAACGTTCAAGAAATTCCTACCCTATACTTACAAATTGCATTATTCAGCATTGGTGTAGGTATTGTTTTAGTGCTTATGAGCTTTAAAGCGAAAATATGGGAAAAACAAGGATTAGAAACCTAATTCGGTTAATCCTTTTGTACCAATAATTATTTACTGCATATTCTAAATGTAGTAACAAATAAAAAATGCCCCCATAATTGTTTATGGGGGCATTTTTATACAGCTATGCTCCCATACTTTTAACTGATATTATGCATTAATAAATTGTTAAATTAGATACCCGAGGACTGCTGTATATGTTATTGGATAAGTTATTAAAAATAGCTGCAATACCATTTTTGCTCTTTATATTAAGTGCATGTGGTGGTGCGAGTGATGCAGTAACAGTTAATCCAAATGATCCTGTTGAGCCCGAGCCTACCCTACTTTCTTTAACTGCTGCTAACGGCTTAAACTCAACACTAGATAACGGGGGTTTTGAATTAATTATCCCTGCTAATACAGCTTCATCGAATAGCGAAATCACTTACGAAAAAACGACCTTGGATGACGCTAACACACAGCTAAACATTATCTCTGATTTACATACTCTTATACCCGTTCCTGACATTACATTTTCAGATTCTATTACTATTAGAATAAAAATACCTGAAGACTACGTACTAGGTGGGCAATTATTTATAGCCAGGCAGTTGGGCCTAAATAGTTGGGAAACGATTACTAACTCAACCGTAAGCGATGATTATGTCAGTGCACAAGTGAATCAAGTAGGCACTTATGCAATTCAAATGCAGCGCAAAGAAGCATTCGCCGATATTGGCCCAACATGTGAGGCGAGCGCAACAACACAATCGGTACGGTTTGTTCATGTAGCAGACTTACATGCCCGTTTTGGGTATGAGGAACAATACTTTAGCCGCATTAAAGCGTATTACAACCAAGTTGCCAACCAAACACCACATACCCTATTTACCAACGGTGGTGACGATTATGAAAAAGGCACGGTAGCAGAGCAACTTTCACAAGGCACAGCAACCGAAGAAGCCATTAAAGCAATGCAGTTTGATATCCGCGTTGTGGGAAACCACGACTATGCATGGGGCCCTGAAAAACTGCTGAGTTATTCGCAAGATGATAAAGCGATTGTGCTTGCAAGTAACACTCGCTATGAAGGGGAGCAACTTCAAGACTTTGCCGCTGTAAGCTTTGCAAAAGTGCAAGTTGGCTGTATTACTCTAGGTGTATTTGGCATGACGTCGGTGCCATGGAATGAATTAGATGAGCCACTTCAAGACGATCCAATTCCTGATTTTATAAAACAATTTAAAATGAGCTGGGAATGGCAACAAGTCGCACAAAGCATTGTAAGCCAATACCGTGATGATGTTGATTACATGGTAATGCTAAGCCATTTAGGCGTAGGCCTAGATACCGATATGGCAACTGACGTTGAAGGCATTGATTTAGTATTGGGGGGCCATACTCATGGCGGCGAAAGCTTTGATACACTAGAAAATGGCGCTATTGTTATTCAACCTGACTTTTATGCAAAAGGGATAACCGATTTAACGCTGGAGTTTAATTTAGCTGATAAAACATCCCCTGTTGTGAACTATCAGACAATTGCGACCGAAACAATTACAGAACGTGATGACCCAACAAAGCAAGCCATTGACGAAATTATGGGGCGTTACGCACCTGATGCACAAACCGAAATAGCTATTTCAGAAAACTACCCAAGTGCAATTGAGTTAGCTGAAATAACAGCATTAGCCGCGCAGCACGCAAGCTCAATTACTGCTGCACTGTTAAACCCTGAACTGGTTCAAAAACGGTGGACACCCGGCACGCTTACACAAGAAGATTTCCACGAAGCATTTTATGTAGAAAGGCAACCTTCGAATACACCTGGCTTTAACGCCATATATAAAGTGACAGTTACGGGCACAGATTTAACATCTATGTATGCAAGCCAACCAGACTGGTTTTTACTCACACCCGATAACGTTCAAGCCACCAGCAGTTATGATGTTGCCTTATTTAAAGGTGCAGCGCTTAATCCTGAGTTGTTTTTTAATGGCGTAACATTTTCAAACGTAGAACCCATTGCTGAAGCATGGTGGTTACTAGATCAGTACGCCCGATTTAGAACAAGCCAGTGCTTATACCTCGATACCAACAATCAACTATTTTCATGTACAAACGAAGAAAACATAACGGTATGGAATTTTGATAATACAGCAAGCCCACTCACAGCAGATTTTGGACCTTCAGTACTCAGTTACTTCGATCCTGAAGAAAAAGACTGGGGCCCAGAAGAAACTCAATATAAAACCACTACCGAACTCGGCATTAGCGATTTGAGTGACGGGCCGTCAGGTGTAATGGCATTTTCAAGGCATGCACCAACCGAAGGCCTACATATTAACTTAAACACCCCCGCTAACGGCGATTATGCCGCTGATGGCATGGTTTCAGACTACACACTTGTAATGGATTTATACTGGCCCGCTGAAGGCCAAGATATTTACCGTGCGGTTGTTCAAGCGGATACCGTTAACTACTTAACCGACGACGCCGACATATTTATAGACCCAAGTGGTGGTTATGGTAAATCAACCAGCGACAGTGGCTATTTTGGTAATACACAACCAGACTCTTGGCACCGTGTCGCTTTAGTATTTTATACGGCACCTACCAATGGCGTATTTGAAGTATACATAGATGGCGAACTTGTAGGTGTAAAGGAAGATGGAGAAATAAACAATCGTTGGGCGCTCAAAAACGCCGTACTGTTATTTAACGATGACAATTTCGAAACCGAACCAGGCTACTTAAATGCCATGCTTTATGCCGGACGTGCGATGAGCCGCGACGAAATAAAAAGCTTAGGTAATGCGCAGCAAAAACTGACTTACGAGCAAGCAACACGCGTACTTAATCAAACTATTGAACGCCATTACCAAGCTGCCCCTGCAATAAAGCCTAATTTATGGTTACAACAGCGTAGCAAGTTTTTTGGTGAACACACCAAAAATGTAAACAATTAATTACACTTACCACTATTTTATACCACGTCAAAAAAGAGGGTTTAACCACTTAAACTCTCTTTTTTATTAATTTAAATCATAAACTTAACTAAAAAAAAGTAACGGTAACCGCTTATTTTTACAGCGTAAATGTTCTCCTCTGTATGCACTAAAAGCAAGTTCACCTTAAACGTCCTATAAAATTTACACACAGCCTAAATACTAAATACAGCGCAACGCTTCCCCTAAACCTAATTCTGGTTAATTATCTTGCCATTAACACAACAACAAATAATCACAGTGCTTACATTGTGGGAGTAACTAAAATGAGTGAAGTAACTAACTATTTAGGTTTAGTCGGTATTGAATTTACTGAATACGCCACGCCTGATGCAGATTACATGGACAAAGTATTTACTGACTTTGGCTTTTCAAAGCTTAAAAAGTTTAAAGGTAAAGACATTGTTTATTACAATCAAAACGACATTCACTTTTTACTGAACAACGAGCGTGAAGGTTTTTCAGCCGAATTTGCTAAAAGCCATGGCCCTGCAATTTGTTCAATGGGTTGGCGTGTTGAAGATGCCCAAAAAGCATTTGAAACTGCAGTACAGCGCGGTGCAAAACCTGCAACCGATTCTACACACAAAAATCTTCCTTACCCTGCAATTTACGGTATTGGCGATAGCCTAATTTACTTTATTGACCAATTTGGCGATAAAGGCACTATTTACGAAAGTGACTTTGAAGATTTAGCAACGCAAACCATTGTTGAAGACAAAGGCTTTAAGCGTATCGATCACCTCACTAATAATGTTTATAAAGGCACTATGGAAACATGGGCAAACTTTTATAAAGATGTGTTTGGTTTTACAGAAGTACGTTACTTTGACATTAAAGGTCAAAAAACGGCGCTAATTTCATATGCGCTTAAATCTCCATGTGGCACCTTCTCAATTCCAATCAACGAAGGTAAAGGTAACGACAACAACCAAATTGACGAATACTTAGGTGAATACAATGGCCCAGGCGTTCAGCATTTAGCATTTTTAACTGACGATTTAGTTAGCTCGCTAGACAAACTAGATAAATCAACGATTGCTACGCTTGATATTATTCCTGAGTACTACGACACCATTTTTGACCGTGTACCGTGGGTTAAAGAAGACAAAGACAAAATTCGCGAACACCAAATACTGGTTGATAGCCAAAGCGAAAATTGTTACCTACTACAAATTTTCTCTAAAAACTTATTTGGCCCAATTTTTATTGAAATGATTCAACGCGTTGATGATGGCGGTTTTGGTGAAGGTAATTTCCAAGCGTTATTTGAATCAATTGAACGCGATCAAGAGCGCCGCGGCGTTTTATAACCTTTTTTGAGTAAATTAAAAGCAGCGACCTTCGCTGCTTTTTGTCGTTTTAATATTTAAAATGTATGGCTTAAAGTGCAAGTATGCTTAAATAAATACTCCATTGTTGCCATACAGTTAAACCAAAGGAAATGTAATGAGCCTAATTAACGAAACCCATGATATCAATTTAACAAGCTGGGTAGAGTCAGCAAATGTTGCCAATTGCGACTTTCCTATTCAAAACTTGCCATTTGCCGAGTTTCGTCGCAAAGGTACTAACGAAGAATTTCGTGGCGGTGTAGCGATAGGTGATCAGGTTATCGATCTTGCAAAACTAAGTGAGCTTAATGTATTTACAGGCGATGCTAAAACAGCTCTCGATGCAGCTAGCGAATCAACACTAAATGCATTTATGGGTTTGGGTCAGCAATTTTGGTCAGCACTTCGTATGGCTCTTTCTAAATCGCTACGCGAAGGCGCTGATTGTCAAAAAGACATTGCAAATACATTAATAGCACAAGCTGATATTGAATTTGCATTGCCATGTCGTATTGGTGACTACACCGACTTTTACACTTCTATTTATCATGCAACAGCAGTCGGTAGTTTATTTCGCCCTGATAACCCACTATTACCAAACTATAAATGGGTACCAATTGGTTACCATGGCCGTTCTTCATCTATTGATGTGTCTGGGCAAACATTTCACCGCCCTAAAGGACAAACTAAAGCACCTGATGCTGATGTACCATCATTCGGCCCATGTAAACGCCTTGATTACGAGCTAGAGCTTGGCATTTACTTAGGTAAAGGAAATGCGCTTGGCGATGCAATTGCAATCGAAAATGCAGAAAATCATGTATTTGGTTTTTGTGTGTTTAACGACTGGTCGGCCCGTGACTTACAAGCTTGGGAATATCAACCATTAGGTCCGTTTTTAGCGAAAAACTTTGCATCAACAGTGTCGCCTTGGATTGTTACAACAGAAGCACTCGCGCCGTACAGAACAAGTTGGACGCGTGATGAAAATGACCCACAACCAATGGAATACCTAGAGTCTGCAGCTAATCGTGAGCAAGGTGCATTTGACATTCAAATGGATGTAAAAATTCAAACCGAAAAAATGCGTAGCGAAGGGCACTCTCCTACTCGCGTATCTACCTCTAGCTTTAAGCATTCGTACTGGACTGTAGCTCAAATGGTCACTCACCATACGGTTAACGGGTGTAACTTTATGCCGGGTGACATGTTGGGTTCGGGTACGCAATCGGGGCCTACACATGAAGAAGCGGGCTCTTTACTGGAGCTATCTCGTGGGGGTAAAGAAAAAATAACGCTAAGTAATGGCGAGCAACGCAGCTTTTTAGAAGATGGCGATAACGTTATTATGCGTGGCTGGTGCGAAAAAGAAGGCTTTGCACGTATTGGTTTTGGCTCAGTTGAGAGTACGGTTTTGGCCGCAAAATAATCCCAATCAAGCATAACCAAATGAAGAGGGTTGCTTTTAAAAGCAGCCCTTTTTTATTAATTTTTGAACAGTTACAATTTTTTTCTGGCTTTTTAAGCTCAGATTGATACATTATTCCGGTTAGTAGCCAGTGTTTATATGCCATGTCAGTATTTATAAAGTCTTACAAAAAACTTTTTCCAGCTCGCCAACTTCTTATTCGTCAAAATGGCGAGGTTAAGCATGTTGTTTTAGCGTCTTGGTTACAACTTTTCGCAATAATGCTTATTTTAGCAACAATTGCGTGGGTGAGCATTTCGAGCTTTCGTGTTTATACGCAAACTAATCACATCTCTGACATAGAAAAAAACCAGCTAAACAAACAAGCACTTTGGGAACAAAAAGTTACCGAGCAGCAACGTCTTCACGAACAGCAACTTAAGCAGCTTGTAACGCTTGAGCAAAAACAAGCGCTACTTCAAAGCATGATCGAATCTTTACCTGCTTCAATTAGCCAAGACGTTATTCAGTTAGGTGAAGAGCTTGAGTCCCCTATTAATGAAAATAAAAACGAATTCCATGAACCTTTAGTTGATGAAGATCCAAATGCTAAGCAAGTTAATTTAGGTCAACCTATTAGTTTTGAGGCGCGGTTGGCGCGTTTAAATGACCAATACGAACAAAGCTTTAACTACCTAGACAAAAAAATAAACGAACGACACAATGCCATTTTAGCCATGCTTAAAGGCGCAGGGCTTGATACCGCTTTAGAAAGCCACTTAGCAATTAACGCTTTGCACATTGCTCAAGGTGGGCCATTTGATGTGTTTGACGAAACAAATATACCCAGTCATTTTTTGGCAATAGTCGACAAATTAGTTGCGTTAAACAATCTAGAAAATTTATTAACTGAATTACCTAACACCCTGCCTTTACCCGCCGCTAAATATTACATTTCAAGTAGCTTTGGTTTACGTAAAGACCCAATGAACAATCGTCGTGCATTTCACAAAGGCGTAGACTTAGCAGGTTGGCACAAAACCGAAATTTTTGCTCCTGCAGACGCTGTGGTTCTTCGTGCAGGGCGTAATGGCGGATACGGTAACTTTATTGAACTCGAACACAAAAATGGCTTAGTTACTCGCTTTGGCCACTTAAATAAAATAAAAGTAAAAAAAGGCCAGCATATTGCTAAGCACGATGTGATTGGTTTAATGGGGAGCACTGGAAGAAGTACCAGCACTCATTTACACTACGAAGTATTGGTTAATGGCGAACAAGTCAATCCTCTAAAAATAACAAAGGCGCTCTCTCGTGTTCGGTAAAAAAAAATCAGCAAGTACTAACCTAAGAAAGGTTAATCACACCCCCTCTATAATTTCTGAAGATGTGCGCCTTACTGGCACTTTAATAAGCCAAGGCGAAGTTCAACTTGATGGACGAATAGATGGTGACATAAAAGCCGAACAATTAGTCATTGGCTCCTGCGGTGTTGTTGAGGGAATTGTTGAGGCCGTGGGTATTGTTGTTAAAGGCACGGTTATTGGCTCTATCAATGCAAGCGAAGTAAAAATACAAAGTGGTGCCCATGTACATGGCGATGTGTTTCATGACTCATTGAGTATTGATGCGGGCGCTGTAATTGAAGGCAACTTAAAGCAACGCACTGAAAAAGAAACAGTAGAATTAACTGCTGAACCAATTGAAACAGAAGTAAAAACACTGATTGAAGAAGATGACAGCGGCTTGTCGTTTGTAAATAAACAAGCCACCGATAAAAGCTAGCGCTACACTAGCGGTAGGCTATTTTTTCTCAGTAATATACATTGTAATATCTGCAGTGAACACGAGTTCGTTGCGGGTATTATAAAGCTTCACGGGTACAACCAAGTCTTCTTTATCTATCCACTGGCGTGGTAAATCAATCTCAGCAATGGCCGTAACGTCTGTATCAACCTTTGCCAAATATTGTACGGTCATCCCCTTTGGGATCCAACGGTGGGTTTTTACCGGTACAGTCGCATCAACCATCACACCTGCACACAACTCAGCTAGGTTACACTGCGCAATTGCATGAATGGTTCCAATGTGGTTATGAACACTTCGGCGGTTTTTAACAACAGCACTGCAGTGCCCTTCTCGCAGGTCTAATACGTAAGGTTTCATAGAGCCAAAGTAAGGGGCTTTAAAACAAACCGCCTTAGTAAAAAGCCAATTACCAAGGGGTAAGTTTTTAAATTTATGCCACGTTTTTACAAGTGGTGATTGATTTGCCATTATAGTTTTCCAGTTACAGTTACTTTATTAACGCTAACACATCAGACCAGTTTAAAAAAGCCGTTTTAATCGCTGCTTTTATCACATGTTTAATAAAAAATACGAATGACGACGTATGCATAGGCCAAAAGCCCTTTCTTTTTTATGAGTGCCCCCCTAAAATACGCGAAAAAGGAGACTCAATGCATACACAGCCCGCAAAACCTAATCTAACTTTATTACTTATCTTAGCGTTGCTTGTTATTTTTTGCCCTATGGCTATTGATATTTATCTGCCCGCCTTCCCTACCATAGCAGAGCAATTTTTGGTAACTGAGCAACAAGTGCAGCAAACCGTTGCCATTTTTATGTTAACTGTTGGATTAGGTCAATTAATAGCAGGGCCTTTAGCTGATAGATTTGGCCGAAAGCCTGTCGCATTAGTGGGTATTAGCTTATATGCAGGCTCTGCGCTACTTGCTTACTACGCCCCTTCGTTTGAAGTATTACTTTCTGCGCGTGCATTACAAGGGTTAGGCGCATGCGCCACATTTGTTGTTGCTTTTGCG